>CAUOXL010000006.1:0-174585 GCA_963508575.1 uncultured Rhodoferax sp. | reverse complement strand
TAAACCTCGGAAAAAAGAGGTCACGCTACGCAATTGGAGCAATCTCGTTTGAAATCGTCCGAATCAAAAAAGAGCTTGAAACCCCCAGCCAGCTTAGGTTTGCGTCTCTTTTAGGGGGAATTTACCGGACAGTAGTGCAAAATACTCACAAAAAGAAAGCCGCTTGCTGAGTGCCAGCAAACGGCTTCCACCTTGCCGGGGGCAATTGAAAGAACATTGGAAACCCGCATGGATACTAGGTTTCCAGCTTTTCAATGCGATGCAATCCCCTCCCCGCTCCCCCGCTTTCTGTTCCCTACCCCTCTTTATTGAGCCTTTTTCTCTTCCGGCTTTGCTGTGTCAGTCAACCCAACTACTTCACCAAGTTTTTTCAGCATTACCGTGATGGTGTTCGGATAGTCAAACCCAGCCCCCGTGCTGCGATCAACCACATACCCGATACCGCCGCCAGCCAAGATGTTTCCCCAGACAGAGCCATTGGCTTTTGAGACCACTGTTTCCTGGCCCGTCAGTACGTTGTCCTTTTTGCAATCAACTGCCAGATCAGCCGTACTTTTTTGGATAGTGACGCTGCCGGGAGTTGTGACAAACCACTTACCGGCATCATTTGTCAAAGTGCAACCGACTCCTGAAACTTCTTTTCCGTCGTGCACCGTCTGGACAGATACCGGCTGAAGTTTTGAACCGGTGATTGAGGCACAGCCAGTCATTGCAATTGCCGACGCCAACACAACAAGTTTCAACATTTTTTCTCCCTAGGGTTTGGTCTAGTTTTATTGATCCAAAGCGATCAATAAATTGGTCAACGAGTGTCGCATAGCGCACATACAAAAACCTCCCCCAATCGGGTGAATTTCATAGTGAAGATGAAGACGCTGGGCTGCCACACAAAGCGCCTCATATCTCCTCAGCTCGCTATCAGCCAGCCGATCCATAGCCAGCGCTGCCACATGTCCTTAGATGCCCTTGCTTGGCTTTCCGTTCATCCTGCAGCTTCTGCCAGCCGCGATAGATTGCTGTGAAGCCCTGCTAGCTCAACCATGGCCATGCCGCACAGCAGGGCCCAAGCCCAAATGTGAGAAGCGTCAAACCAACTACTCCAGCTCCTTTAGCCAATCATCAGGCTTGTGCATGTAAGCCTCCTTGGATCAGTACATACTGTACCGACACAATGATCACTACCTGCTTCTGTCATGATGACTAGCCGGATAGCTACCCAAGGCCAAGCGGCCTTCTTTCCCGTCTTGGTAGGTTTTCCAGAACCAACGCTTGGAACCTGCCGGACTCACTTCCAGATACAGCCCTGCACCATCAGTGAAACGGGCGCGGGACTTATCAGGTGGGCAAACTGCGTTTTTGCATTGCTTGTCGGTCAGCATGGGGAACCTCCTACCGGGGAACAAAAGGCCAGTTTGGGACTGTTCCACCGGGGCAAAACACCCTCAGACCGGGGAACAACTCGGCAAATTCTAGCCCCTGTCCCGGTTTGTTCCCCGATATGTTCCCCGGTTTGGGGCTGGCTGTTATTGGACTAAATCGGACTAATGCGGGCTACAAACCTCTGTAAGTCGTTGATTTTCCAAAGAAAAAGGCCGTTTACTGGATGTCAGCAAACGGCCTTGATTTTGAGAGTGGTGGAGCTGGGGGGATTTGAACCCCCGTCCGCAAAACTTCCTCGAGCAGATCTACATGTTTAGCGGTCTGATTTGAGTCTCGCCACCGGAATCGCGCAGTCGCACGCTATGCCGGACGCCAGTACCCTACTTTCTCGCCTCTCACCAAGGTACCCGGTAAAAAGCCAGCCGATGTAAATGACCTTACAGCCTGGACAGCTTGCGCCGCCCTTGCCCGGCCCATCGGCCTGCCGTTGTAAGGCTCACTGGTTATTAAGCAGCGAGTGCGAAACGTTCGTCGTTTGCAGTTAGTTTGTTTGAATCTGTTTTACGAGCGCATTCAGCTCGACATGCACCACAGCGATTCCAATCCACGTCGAAACCAGTGCAGCCCCTCACCCCCTATTTTAGGCGCCTGTCAGACTTTGCAAGAGCTGCGCAGGAGAATTAATTTCTAAGTCTGCACCCCACTCTGCCGTATCGGCCTTGGCACCCAAGTATCCGTAACACGCAGCCACTGAATACATACCCGCAGCGCGCGCAGCCACGATGTCACGCTCATCGTCACCCACATAGACACATTGCGACGGACTCAACGCCAATCGGCGTGCAGCCTCCAAGAGGGGCGCCGGGTGCGGCTTGGCGTGGGGGGTTGTATCCCCGCTGATTACAACGGAGGCATTCGCAAACAAGGGCATCTGGGCTGCCAAAGGCTCCGTGAAACGCTTGGACTTGTTGGTGACGACACCCCACAAGACTCCGCGGGTTTCCAACGCACTCAACATGTCATGAACGCCCTCAAACACGTAAGTGCGTTCCGTCATCCGGCGTTCGTAATTCACAAAGAACTCCTCACGCAAAGCCTCGAATTCAGGGGACTCCGGGGTCAACCCGAACGCCACGCTCAACATTCCTCGCGCACCCGCGCCCGCCATGGGCCGGTATGCAGCATCAGCCAATGAAGGCAAACCGCGGTCCGTTCGCATTTTGTCGGCAGCAGCACCCAAGTCCGGTGCACTGTCTATCAAGGTGCCATCCAAGTCGAAAAGCACCGCTTTCACTTCGCCCGCAGGGGTTTTCAAGCTCATGCCAACGACTTTCGTGTGGCGAACAAGTAATTGACTTGGGTGTTGTCACTCATGGAGTAGCGGCGGGTCAGTGGGTTATAGCCCAAGCCCTTGGTGGCATGCAGCTCAAGTCCAGCCTCGCGGCAGTAGTGCGCGAGTTCGCTCGGGCGGATCATCTTGGCGTACTCGTGCGTGCCTTTCGGTAGCAGGTTCAGCACATATTCAGCCCCCACAATCGCTTGAATAAAGGACATGGGATTGCGATTCAATGTAGAAAAGAACACCCACCCCCCGGGTTTGACCATGCGGGCACAAGCCGCGACCACAGAGGCCGGGTCGGGCACATGCTCCAACATTTCCATGCAAGTCACAACATCCATGCTCGCAGGCACTTCATCGGCCAGGGCTTCGGCACTGACTTCACGGTAGGAGACATTCGGGGTTTCGGCTTCCAAGGCATGAAGTTGAGCAACCCGCAAGGCCTTGGAAGACAAATCAATTCCCAAAACCTTGGCACCTTGGCGGGCCGCAGAGTCCGCCAAAATGCCCCCGCCACAACCCACGTCCACCATGCTCTTGGCGGTCAATGGCACAAACGTCTGAATCCATGCCAAACGCAAAGGATTGATCTGGTGCAAGGGTTTGAACTCGCTTTCCATATCCCACCAGCGATGGGCAAGCTCGGAAAATTTGGCCAGTTCAGCCGGGTCAGCATTGAGTGTGGTTTGCATGGCTTGATTATGTAGGGGCAAGAAAAAACCCGCCGGAGCGGGTTTTTCAAATCATTCAAATGAACTGATTACTTGGAACGTGTGCCAACCACTTCGATTTCCACGCGACGGTTCTTGGCGCGGCCTTCTTTGGTCTTGTTGTCAGCAACAGGCTGCTTCTCGCCCTTACCTTCGGTATAGACGCGGTTCTTTTCGATGCCCTTGGACACCAAATAGGCCTTCACAGCTTCAGAACGGGCCACAGACAGCTTTTGGTTGTAAGAGTCGTCGCCGGTCGCGTCGGTGTGACCCACGGCAATGATGACTTCCAAATTGATGGCCTTGACCTTGGAAACCAAGTCGTCCAACTTGGATTTACCTTCTGCCTTCAAGACTGCCTTGTCAAAATCAAAGAAAGCGTCAGCGGCGTAAGTCACCTTGCTTGCGGCGGCTGCTGGAGCCGGTGCTGGAGCAGGCGCAGCGGCAGGCGCAGGTGCTGGAGCGGCTACGGGAGCAGGTGCAGGAGCAGCGGCCTTGGGAGCAACGATAGCGCCATCGCAACCAGCAGCAGCGGTAGCTGGAGTCCAGCTGGCATCACGCCAGCACTGGCCGTCCACATTCTTCCAAACTTCGCCGGAAGCACTACGCCAGTTGTGAATTTCTTGGGCGCCTGCGGCAGATGCCAATACGGCGGTAGCGATCAGGGCGGCTACTTTGTTCAGTTGTTTCATGAGACCTTCCTAGTTACGGCAAAGACTGCAGCAAGCTGCGATTAATTTTTTTGACGCCCAAGATCGGAACTCCATAGGCGTTCTCAATATTGTGCCATAGCAGATGCACCATTTTGAATACAGTCCCTGCGCCGCTATTTACATGGCAGGGAGATACAGCTTCTGTTGCAATCAAGCGACAAGCTGAGCGCCGTAGAATGCAAGGTTGTCCTCGACATTGATAGACAGACACCCAACATGACCCAGTTCGCCAAAGAAACACTGCCCATCAGTCTTGAAGAGGAAATGCGTCGCAGCTACCTCGACTACGCCATGAGCGTGATCGTGGGTCGGGCGCTACCCGATGCGCGAGACGGATTAAAGCCAGTGCACCGCCGAGTTCTCTATGCGATGCATGAGCTCAACAACGACTGGAACCGTGCTTACAAAAAGTCGGCACGTATCGTGGGCGACGTCATCGGTAAATACCACCCGCACGGCGACCAGTCGGTGTATGACACCATCGTGCGCATGGCCCAGGACTTTTCCATGCGCCACATGCTGGTGGATGGCCAGGGCAACTTCGGGTCGGTCGACGGTGACAGCGCAGCAGCCATGCGTTACACCGAAATCCGCCTGGCAAAAATCGCCCACGAACTGCTAGCCGATCTGGACAAGGAAACCGTGGATTTCGGCCCCAACTACGACGGCTCCGAAACCGAACCCCTGGTCATGCCCACCCGCATCCCCAACCTATTGGTCAACGGTTCGGGCGGTATTGCGGTGGGTATGGCCACCAACATTCCTCCCCACAACCTGAACGAGGTAGTGGACGCCTGCCTGCACTTGCTGAAGAACCCGGAAGCTTCTATCGACGAGTTGATGGACATCATTCCAGCACCGGACTTCCCCACCGCCGGCATCATCTATGGCATTCAGGGTGTGAAGGACGGCTACCGCACCGGCCGCGGTCGAGTGGTCATGCGCGCGCGCTGCCACTTTGAAGACATCGACAAAGGGCAACGCCAGGCCATCATCGTGGATGAGCTGCCCTACCAGGTCAACAAAAAGACCTTGCAGGAGCGCATGGCCGAGCTGGTGCACGAGAAGAAGATCGAAGGCATCAGTCACATTCAGGACGAGTCCGACAAGTCCGGCATGCGTTTGGTCATCGAACTCAAACGCGGCGAAGTGCCCGAGGTAGTGCTGAACAACCTGTACAAGCAAACCCAGCTGCAGGACACCTTCGGCATCAATATGGTGGCGCTGGTCAATGGTCAGCCCAAACTGTGCAACCTGAAGGATTTGATTGAGGTCTTCCTGGACCACCGCCGTGAAGTGGTGACCCGCCGCACCGTGTTCAACCTGCGCAAGGCCCGCGAGCGTGGCCACGTGCTGGAAGGCTTGGCCGTGGCGCTGGCCAACATCGACGACTTCATCCGCATCATCCGCGAATCGCCCACCCCACCGGTCGCGAAACTGGAGCTGATGAACCGCCCATGGGACAGCAAGCTGGTACGTGAAATGTTGACCCGCACCCGTGCCGACGGCGGCGTGGTGAACGCCGATGACTACCGCCCCGAAGGCCTGGAAAAAGAATTCGGCATGGGCAACGACGGCCTGTACCGCCTGTCTGAAACGCAGGCGCAGGAAATCCTGCAAATGCGCCTGCAACGCCTGACCGGCCTGGAGCAAGACAAGATCGTCGCCGAGTACAAAGACGTGATGGCAGAGATCGAAGACCTGCTGGACATTCTGGCCAAGCCAGCCCGCGTGGCGGTGATCATCGGCGAAGAGCTGGGTCATGTGAAACAGGAATTCGGTCAGACCAAGATAGGCGCCCGCCGCAGCTTGGTAGAGCACTCCTCCTTCGACCTTTCCACCGAAGACCTGATCACACCCACGGACATGGTGGTCACGATGAGCCACAGCGGCTACATCAAGAGCCAGCCCCTGCACGAATACCGCGCCCAGAAGCGTGGCGGCCGGGGCAAGCAAGCCACCGCTACCAAAGAAGACGACTGGGTGGACCAGCTCTTTGTGGCCAACACGCACGACTACATCCTGTGCTTCTCCAACCGGGGTCGCTTGTACTGGCTCAAGGTCTGGGAAGTTCCGCAAGGCTCACGTGGCTCGCGCGGCCGCCCTATCGTGAACATGTTCCCCTTGCAAGAAGGCGAAAAAATCACCGTGGTGCTGGCACTCACCGGCGAGAAACGCACCTTCCCCGCCGACCAATATGTGTTCATGTCCACCAGCATGGGCACGGTCAAGAAGACGGCGCTGGACGAGTTCAGCAACCCGCGCAAGGCCGGCATCATTGCCGTGGACCTGGACGAAGGCGACTTCCTGATTGGCGCTGCCCTCACAGACGGCAAGCACGACGTGATGTTGTTCAGCGACGGCGGCAAGGCCGTGCGCTTTGACGAAAACGATGTGCGCCCCATGGGTCGCAACGCCCGCGGCGTGCGCGGCATGATGCTGGACGACGGCCAAAGCGTGATCGCCATGCTGGTCGCTGAAGACGAGCAGCAAAGTGTGTTGACTGCCACCGAAAACGGTTACGGCAAGCGCACCAACATCACCGAATACACCCGCCACGGCCGGGGCACCAAGGGCATGATTGCCATCCAGCAGTCTGAGCGCAACGGCAAGGTGGTGGCCGCCACCCTGGTGCATTCCGAAGACGAAATCATGCTCATCACCGACAAGGGTGTGCTGGTGCGCACCCGGGTCAGCGAAATCCGTGAGATGGGCCGCGCGACCCAGGGCGTGACCTTGATCGGATTGGACGAAGGCTCCAAGCTGAGCGGCCTGCAGCGCATCGTGGAAAACGACGCCAACCCGACCGATGCGGGTGAAGGCGATGACACAGCCGCCGGTTCCGAAGGAGAAGCGCCCGCCGCTGAGTAACTATCATTTTGATAGCTACCTCCGCATACTCCATAAGCGCTAGAGCACGATTTCATCCATAAAACCACTGATGCAACGACCCTACAACTTCTCGGCCGGACCGGCCGCCATGCCAGCCGAAGTGTTGGAACAAGCCGCTGCCGAAATGCTGAACTGGCCGGATGCCAATGGCCGCCTCAGCGGCATGGGCGTGATGGAAATGAGCCACCGTGGCAAAGAGTTCCTGAGCATTTACGAAGCTGCCGAAGCCGACCTGCGTGAGTTGCTGGCCGTGCCTGCGAACTTCAAAATCCTGTTCATGCAAGGCGGTGGCTTGGCGGAAAACGCCATCGTGCCCTTGAACCTGAGCCGCCTGCGTGCCCCCGGTGGAAACGGGGCAGCTGACTTCGTGGTCACCGGCAGCTGGAGTGAGAAGTCATTCAAGGAAGCCGGCAAATACTGCAGCGCCCACCTCGCCGCTACGGGCAAGGCCGATGGTTTTACGGCCATCCCGCCTGCGGCCAGCTGGGAGCTGCGCGATGAAGCCAGCTATGTGCACCTCTGCAGCAACGAAACCATCAACGGCATCGAGTTCCAGAGCCTGCCCGACCTGAAGGCGCTGGGCTCCCAAGCTGAACTGGTGATCGATTTTTCCTCCCACGTCGCATCCCGCCCGGTGGACTGGAGCCGCGTGGGCCTGGCCTTTGGCGGTGCGCAAAAAAACCTCGGCCCTGCGGGCCTGACTCTGGTGGTGGTGCGCGAAGACCTGCTGGGCCATGCCCAGAGCATCTGCCCCAGCGCGTTCGACTACAAAACCGTGGCCGACTACGGCTCCATGTACAACACGCCGCCCACGTACTCGATCTACATCGCGGGCCTGGTCTTCAAGTGGCTCAAGCGCCAGGGTGGTGTAGCCGCCATGGAGGCCCGCAACATCGCCAAAGCGGAGTTGCTGTACGAGACCATTGACGCTTCCGGCTTCTACATCAACGGCGTGGCCCGTAACGCGCGCTCCCGCATGAATGTGCCCTTCTTCCTGCGCAATGAGAGCCTGAACGACGCGTTCCTGGCCGGCGCTAAAGAGGCAGGCCTGCTCCAGCTCAAAGGGCACAAGTCGGTAGGCGGCATGCGCGCCAGCATCTACAACGCCATTCCACTGGAAGGCGTGCAGGCGCTGGTGGCGTACATGCGCGAGTTCGAGCGGACCCGCGGCTGAGGCACATATGGCACGCACACTCCCCCAACTCCGCGTCCTGATTGACGCCCTGGACCTTGAACTCCTCACCCTGCTGAACCGCCGTGCGGCCTTGGCGAACGAAGTGGGCGAAGTCAAAAAAGTGGAAGGCTCCGCCGTCTTCCGCCCCGAGCGCGAAGCCCAGGTCATCCAGACCCTGCAATCCGCCAACGATGGCGCGCTCAAAAACAGCAGCATCGCCGTGATCTGGCGCGAAATCATGTCCGCCTGCCGGGCGCTGGAAGCACCGCAACGCGTGGCTTATCTCGGCCCCAAAGGCACGTTCAGTGAAGAAGCCGCACTGCGCTTCTTCGGCTCCAGCATCACCCATGTGCCCTGCGCCAACTTTGACGAGGTGTTCCACGCAGCGACTGCTGGCTCTGCCGAGTTTGGTGTGGTGCCGGTGGAAAACAGCACCGAGGGCGTCGTTACGCGTTCGCTCGATTTGCTACTGAATTCCCCGCTGCACATCGTGGGCGAAATCAGCCTGCTGGTGCGCCACCACCTGCTGCGCACTACGGCATCGCTGGAAGGCATTGAAGTTGTGCTCGCCCATCCCCAAGCCTTGGCGCAATGCCAGCAATGGCTCAGCACCCACCTGCCCCATGCCGAACGGCGTGCGGTCTCCAGCAACGCCGAAGGCGCGCGATTGGCGGCATCCAACCCTGCTTGGGCGGGCATTGCAAGCGAACGCGCGGGGTCCGAATTCGGCCTGCACACCGCTGCACACGCCATCCAGGACGAAGCATTCAACCGCACCCGTTTTGTGGTGGTGTGCCTGCCTAGCGTGTTACCGGCTCCGCAGGCCTCGGGCAAGGACTGCACCAGCCTGGTGGTGTCGGTGCCCAACAAGCCGGGCGCAGTCCATGACATGCTGGTGCCCCTCAAACAACATGGCGTGTCCATGACACGCTTTGAATCCCGCCCGGCCCGCAGCGGCCAGTGGGAGTACTACTTCTACATCGACTTGCAGGGTCACCCCTCGCAGCCCCATGTGGCCGCTGCGCTAAAGGATCTTGCCGGTCTGTGTGCTTTCTACAAGGTGCTGGGCACCTACCCTTTGGCAGACTGAGCAGACTGCAGGACACCCACTATGTTTGAACAACTCGGTCTGATCGGTTGCGGTTTGATGGGCGGCTCCTTCGCGCTGGCCATGAAGCGGGCCGGACTGGTCAAGCGCATTGTCGGCTACAGCAAATCGCCCTCCACTACCGAGCGTGCGCGGCAGCTGGGCGTGATCGACATCGAAGCCCCCTCTGCGCTGTTGGCTGTCTCAGGCGCCGATATTGTGCTGATTGCCGTGCCCGTGTCGGCCACCGAATCCACTTTCAAGGCCATCAAGCACCTGGTCACCCCCAGCATGCTGATCATGGATGTGGGCTCTACCAAACGCGATGTGATCGATGCCGGACGGCGCGGCCTGCGGGAGCACATCGGCTCCTTTGTGCCAGCGCATCCGATTGCCGGCAAGGAACTTGCCGGCGTGGAGCACGCAGACCCGGATTTGTATACCGGCAAACAAGTCATCCTCACCCCCAATGAGCGCACCCTGACCGTGCAACTGCAAAAAGCCGTTGATGTCTGGACCGCGCTGGGGTGCCGAGTGCTCAAAATGTCGCCCGAGCAGCATGACGCCGCGTTTGCGGCGGTCAGCCATCTGCCTCATTTGATCGCCTTCGCGCTCATGAACGGCATTACCAGCCAACCACAGGGTCAGGACTACCTGTCCCTGGCCGGACCGGGCTTCCGGGACTTCACCCGCATCGCTGCGAGCGACCCCAAGATCTGGCGCGACATCATGATCGCCAACCGCGAAGAGCTGCTGGCGCAAAGCAAAGTTTTCCAGCGCACCCTGCAAGCCATGGAGCTGATGATCTCCAGTGGCAATGGTGACGCGCTGGAGGGTCTGATCGAACAGGCCAGCAACACGCGCGCCCACTGGACCATGGCGACCAAGCACACCAAATAATGTTTTCCACCGCATTCCTCGACCTGCCCCCCTTGGCCCATGCTGCGGGCGCAGTCACCCTGCCCGGCTCCAAAAGCATTTCCAACCGCGTGCTACTGCTGGCGGCCATGAGCGAGGGCAGCACCACCATCCACGACCTGCTGGACTCCGACGACACCCGGGTCATGCTGATTGCGCTGCGCGCCCTGGGCTGCGCCGTGGAGCAGTCGGGCGCCATCGTCAAGATCACCGGTCTGGGTGGCAAGCTGCCCAACGGTTCCGCCAAACTATTCCTTGGCAATGCCGGTACCGCGATGCGCCCCTTGACAGCCGCATTGGCAGTGGTCGGCGGTGATTTCGAGCTCAGCGGCGTGCCGCGCATGCACGAGCGGCCCATCGGCGACCTGGTGGATGCCCTGCGCCAGTTGGGTTGCGCCATTGACTACATGGGCAACGAGGGCTACCCGCCCCTGAAGCTGGGTATGCCAGCGCTCAAGCTGGACGCACCCATCAAGGTGCGCGGCGATGTGTCCAGCCAGTTCCTGACCGCCCTGCTGATGGCATTGCCGCTGGTCGCCTCGAAAGACATCGTGATCGACGTAGTGGGCGAACTGATTTCCCGCCCGTACATTGAAATCACCCTGAACCTGCTGGCACGCTTCGGCGTGCAGGTCCGGCGCAACAGGTGGGATCGCTTCACCATTCCAGCGGGTGCCAAGTTGCGTTCGCCAGGTGACATCCATGTCGAGGCCGATGCATCAAGCGCTAGCTATTTCATAGCGCTCGGCGCACTATCCACGGGCGCCAACGGCCAAAATGGCATCAAAATTCAGGGCGTAGGAGCCAATTCCATCCAGGGCGACATCCGCTTCATGGAGGCCGCACAGGCCATGGGCGCACAGATCGAAAGCGGCCCGAACTGGCTGCACATCCAGCGCGGCGCTTGGCCCCTCAAGGCCATCGATCTGGATTGCAACCACATCCCCGATGCCGCCATGACCCTGGCGGTGATGGCCCTGTACGCCGATGGCACGACCACCCTGCGCAACATTGCCAGCTGGCGTGTCAAGGAAACCGACCGCATTGCGGCCATGGCCACTGAACTGCGCAAATTGGGCGCGACAGTCGTCGAAGGCCAGGACTTTATTCAGGTTACGCCTCCCGGACAATCGCCGAGCGACGCCGGGCCGCCCCAAGGCGCGAGAGTCCCCTTGGGGGGCAGCGAACCACACGCAGTGGGGAGCGTGGGGGCAACATCCCACTGGACAGCCGCCAGCATCCACACCTATGACGACCACCGGGTCGCCATGTGCTTCTCATTGGCTGCTTTCAACCCGGCCAAAGTGCCGGTACGGATAGAAGACCCGAAGTGCGTGGCAAAAACCTTCCCCGACTACTTTGAGGCGCTCTTCTCGGTGGCCACGACAGATACACAGGCCATCCCCGTCATCTGCGTCGATGGTCCTACAGCGTCCGGCAAAGGCACCTTGGCGGCGGTGCTGGCAGAACAATTGGGGTACCACTTTCTGGACTCCGGCTCGCTCTACCGCATCACCGGGCTGGCAGCCAGCCGCGCCGGTATTGCACTGGAAGTGGCCAATGAGGCGGCCATCGTAGCCCTGCTGCAAAGCCTGCCCATTCATTTTGAAGGCAGCCACATCTGGTTGGCTGACGAAGATGTGAGTGACGCCATCCGCACCGAAGAAGCCGGCATGAACGCATCCAAAGTGTCTGCGTTCCCCGCCGTCCGTGCCGCTTTGATTGATTTGCAGCGCAATTTCCGCAAACTTCCGGGCCTGGTTGCCGATGGCCGCGACATGGGCACGGTCATCTTCCCGGAAGCGCCCTTGAAGGTTTATTTGACGGCCAGTGCGGCTTGCCGTGCGGAACGGCGCTATAAGCAGTTGATTTCAAAGGGCATTCCCGCTACACTCGACAGTCTTCGTGCCGACTTGGAGGCGCGCGACGCCCGGGACTCCTCCCGGACTGTTGCCCCCCTGAAGCCTGCGCAAGATGCCTTGTTGCTTGACAACTCGGATTTGACAGTCGATGCGTCTGTTCAAACCGTGCTGGACTGGTGGCAGAGCAAACAGCCTTTCTAGCCCCGGCCTGAAAAGCAACCTGGCCCCCATGGCTTCCCTCGCGCGTCAGCGCACCGGTTCACACCAGAAGCTGTGGGGTTCAACAACTTAACCCCGCGATGCAAATCGCAAAACTCATGTCTGAATCTTTCGCAGCCCTATTTGAAGAATCGCTACAACGCTCGGAAATGCGCACCGGTGAAGTCATCACCGCTGAAGTCGTCCGCATCGAGCACAGCTTCGTCGTTGTCAACGCCGGCCTCAAGTCTGAAGCCTACGTGCCAATCGAAGAATTCAAGAGCGACAAGGGCGAAATCGAAGTCCAAGTGGGCGACTTCGTGTCCGTGGCCATCGACTCCGTGGAAAACGGCTATGGCGACACCATCCTGTCCCGCGACAAGGCCAAGCGTCTGGCTTCCTGGATGAGCCTGGAAAAGGCCCTGGAATCCGGCGAATTCGTCACCGGCACCACTTCCGGCAAGGTCAAGGGCGGCCTGACCGTTCTGGTCAACGGCATCCGTGCATTCTTGCCCGGTTCTTTGGTCGACACACGTCCCACCAAGGACCTGTCTCCGTACGAAAACAAGACCTTGGAATTCAAGGTTATCAAGCTGGACCGCAAGCGCAACAACGTGGTGCTGAGCCGCCGCGCTGTGGTGGAAGCCTCCATGGGCGAAGAGCGCGCCAAGCTGATGCACACCCTCAAAGAAGGTTCTGTGGTGCAAGGCGTGGTCAAGAACATCACCGAATACGGTGCGTTCGTGGACCTGGGCGGTATCGACGGCCTGTTGCACATCACTGACATGGCATGGCGCCGCGTCCGTCACCCCTCCGAAGTGGTGACTGCCGGTCAGGAAATCACTGCCAAGATCCTGAAGTTCGACACCGAAAAGAACCGTGTGTCCCTGGGTCTGAAGCAAATGGGCGACGACCCATGGATGGGCGTGAACCGCCGCTACCCGCAAGGTACCCGCATGTTCGGCAAGATCACCAACATCGCCGACTACGGCGCGTTTGTGGAACTCGAACCCGGCATCGAAGGTTTGGTGCACGTGTCCGAAATGGACTGGACCAACAAGAACGTTGCGCCTTCGAAGATCGTTGCCTTGGGTGACGAAGTCGAAGTCATGGTTCTGGAAATCGACGAAGACAAGCGTCGCATCTCCTTGGGCATGAAGCAGTGCAAGGCCAACCCTTGGCAAGAATTTGCTCAGAACACCAAGCGCGGCGACCGCGTGAAGGGCCCGATCAAGTCCATCACCGACTTCGGCGTGTTCGTGGGTCTGGCTGCCGGTATCGACGGCTTGGTGCACCTGTCTGACCTGTCTTGGAACGAAGCTGGCGAAACCGCTGTGCGCGAATTCAAGAAGGGCCAGGAAGTGGAAGCCATCGTGTTGGCCGTGGACGTGGACCGCGAGCGCATCTCCCTGGGTATCAAGCAGTTGGATTCCGATCCTTTCACCACTTTCGTGTCCGTGAACGACAAGGGCCAGACCGTTACAGGTAAGGTCAAGACCGTGGACGCCAAGGGCGCTGAAATCGATCTGGGCGACGACATCCTGGGCTACCTGCGTGCTTCCGAAATCAGCCGCGACCGCGTTGAAGACGCTCGCAACGTGCTGAAAGAAGGCGACGAAGTGACTGCTGTGGTGGTGAACGTGGATCGCAAGACCCGCAACATCCAGCTGTCCATCAAGGCCAAGGACATGGCAGACCAGAACGAAGCCATGCAGTCCCTGAACCAGAACACCGGCTCCGCTGGTACCACCAGCCTGGGCGCTTTGTTGCGCGCCAAGCTGGACAACAACAACTAATCTGTTGTTGCTGACCTGATGGAACGACCGGTTGCGTGACTGCACCGGTCGTTTTTTCTTCCCCAGACCCTTCGCCCCTTGCCATGACCCGCTCCGACCTCGTTGAAGAACTGGCCAACCGTTTCAGCCAACTGACCCACCGCGACGCCGAGTTCGCTGTGAAAGCCATTCTGGACGCCATGAATGACGCATTGGTCCGTGGCCACCGAATTGAAATCCGCGGTTTCGGCAGCTTCTCCATCAACCGTCGCCCACCCCGCATGGGACGCAATCCCCGCAGCGGCGAAAGCGTGGCCATCCCCGAAAAGCGGGTCCCCCATTTCAAGCCCGGAAAAGCTTTACGTGAAGCCGTAGATGCACGTACGGCAGAGCTGGAATCCAAGGCAAAACCCTGAGTAGAATCCCTCGACAATGAGGAGATGAATGAAACAGATCGCATGGCTCTTTAAGTGGCTACTTAAAGCGGCCATTTTTTTTACCCTGTTCGCCTTTGCCCTGAACAATCAGGGCGATGTCACGGTGCATTTTTTCTTCGGCACCCGCTGGACGGCGCCCATGGTGCTGGTGGTCCTAAGCGCATTTGCGGCAGGCCTGCTGATTGGCGTGCTGGGCATGGTGCCCCGCTGGTGGCGACACCGCAAAGCCGCACGCCGGGCCCGCTCAGACGCCGACTCCGCCCGAGCCACGCTGGCTGCCGAAACCAACGATTCCCCCTTAGTGCCCCCGCATGGACTTTGATATCTCCCTTTTGCTGATCAGCCTGCTGCTGGCCTTTGTGCTGGGTTGGCTGGCCTCGCGCCTCGATCTGCGCCAACTGCGCTTAGAGAACCGCCAGGCCCCCAAAGCCTATTTCAAAGGCCTGAACTTCCTGCTCAACGAACAGCAAGACCAGGCTATCGATGCCTTCATCGAAGCCGTGCAGAGCGACCCTGACACTTCGGAACTGCACTTTGCACTGGGCAACCTCTTCCGTCGCCGCGGCGAGTACGAGCGCGCCGTGCGCGTACACCAGCACCTGCTGTCGCGTGGCGACCTCAGCCAGGACGACCAGCACCGCGCCCAACATGCACTGGCATTGGACTACCTCAAGGCGGGTCTGCTGGACCGTGCTGAAGAAGCCCTGCTGAAGCTCGAAGGCACCCGCTTCGAAGCACAAGCCCGCCTGGCGCTGCTGGCCAACTACGAACGTTCACGTGATTGGGAACACGCCGCCAACATCGCCCGCAAACTGGAATCCTCAGGCCAAGGCAGCTTCAGCGGCCGCCTTGCACACTATCTATGCGAACAAGCGGCCACCCTGCTGACCCAAGGTGAGCGCGCAGGCGCGCAGACCCTGCTGCAGCAAGCGATTGACAGTGCACCCCAGGTCCCCCGCCCCCGCATGGACATGGCCGCGCTGCTGACCCAGTCCGGACATGCGGACCAAAGCTGCAGGGTACTGACAGATGCGCTGCATGCATCGCCGGCGGCCATTCCGCTCATTGCCCCCTTGCTGGCCCAGAGTGCGATTGCGTCCGGCCAAGTCGCGGCGACCCTGGAACTGCTGAAGGCCACCTACCAGGAAGTCCCCTCGCTCGATGTACTGGAGGCCATCGTCAGCCTGGAAGCCAGCACCAGCGAGCTCACGCCCACGGCCCGCGACTGGTATGCCCGCCATCTGGAAAAAGAACCCTCCCTGGTGGCGGCCACCAAATGGATTGCCGGCGAAAAGCTGGAGCGTGAAGCCTTTCACCCGCAGGTTCAGCGCGCCTTGGACCACGCTATCAAACCCCTGACCCGCTACCGCTGCGCGGCCTGCGGCTTTGAAGCCAAGGTGCATTTCTGGCAGTGCCCCGGCTGCCAGACCTGGGACAGTTACCCCGCACGACGGGTCGAAGAACTATGAAACTTACGATGGGTATGACCAAAAACAAACTCTCCGCATCGCGCGTGCTCGTGGTTGGCGATGTCATGCTGGACCGCTACTGGTACGGCGCCGTGGATCGCATTTCCCCCGAAGCCCCCGTACCTGTGGTGCGCATTACGCATGAAGAAGAACGCTGCGGCGGCGCGGCCAACGTGGCTTTCAATGCTGCCACATTGGGCGCGCAAGCCTCGCTGCTGACCGTGGTGGGCGATGACGAAGCCAGCCACAAGCTCGAAGCCCTGGTCGCCAAGACCGGCATACGCACCCACTTCGGGCGTGACGCGGCACTCAAAACAACCGTGAAACTGCGCGTGATCGGGCGCCAGCAGCAACTGATACGCCTGGACTTCGAGAACACGCCCAAGAGCGAGGTGCTGGCCACCCAAACCGCCACCTTCACCCGCTTGCTGGCCGAGCACGATGCCATTTTGTTTTCCGACTACGGCAAAGGCGGTCTGGCCCACGTGAGCGACATGATTGCCGGCGCCCGCGCAGCCGGCAAGCCCATCTTTATCGACCCCAAGGGCAGTGACTACTCGCGCTATCAGCAAGCCACCGTCATCACCCCCAACCGCGCCGAACTGCAGCAAGTGATTGGCCCCTGGACCAGTGAAGACGATCTGCACACCAAGGTCCATGCACTGCGCCAGCAACTGCATTTGGATGCCATCCTGCTGACCCGCAGCGAAGAGGGCATGACCCTGTTCGACGCGGAAGGGCATTTGCATGTCAGCGCCCAGGCGCGCGAAGTATTTGACGTCACCGGCGCTGGCGACACCGTGATTGCCACCATGGCCAGCCTGGTGGGCGCCGGCATGACGCTGCGTGAAGCGGTGCCCCTGGCCAATCGCGCCGGTGGCATAGTGGTCGGGAAATTCGGCACCGCCACGGTGTCTTATGAGGAGCTTTTTGTATGACACGCATCGTGGTCACCGGCGCCGCCGGTTTCATTGGTAGCAACATCATTGCCGGGCTCAATGCCCGGGGCATGACCGACATCATTGCGGTGGACGACCTCAAGCAAGGCGACAAATTCCGCAACCTGGTGGACCTGAAGATTGCCGACTACGTCGACATGGACAGCTTCTACGACGAGTTTGCCGCCGGCCACTACGGGCAGATCGAAGCTGTGTTCCATGAGGGCGCGTGCAGCGACACCATGGAGCAGGACGGCAAGTACATGATGGCCAACAACTACACACTGTCCTGGCACCTGTTCCAGGCCTGCCAGAAGCGTGGCGCGCGGCTCTTGTATGCCTCCAGCGCGGCCACCTACGGCGGCTCGGACACCTTCCGCGAAGATCCGGCCTTTGAAGGCCCGCTCAACGTCTACGGCTATTCCAAGCTGCTCTTCGACCAGCGCATGCGCCGCGAGTGTGGCGTGAACTTTGAACGCACCAAGGCCGGCCGCACCCACCAGGTCGTGGGCTTCCGCTATTTCAATGTGTACGGCCCGCGTGAGCAGCACAAAGGCCGCATGGCCAGCGTGGCCTTCCACCAGTTCAACCAGTTCAACGCGGAGGGCAAGGTCAAGCTCTTCGGCGAATACGGCGGCTACCCGCAAGGTGGCCAGATGCGCGACTTTGTGTTCATCGATGACGTGGTGGCCGTCAACCTCTGGTTCTTTGACCACCCGTCTCAAAGCGGCATTTTCAACCTGGGCTCCGGTCGGGCACAACCGTTCAACGATGTGGCCAGCTCCGTGGTGAACGCCATGCGCCGCCTGCGCGGCGAAGCGGCATTGCCATTGGACGCCATCGCCCAACAAGGCCTGGTGGAATACATCCCCTTCCCCGATGCCTTGCGGGGCAAATACCAGTGCTACACCCAGGCCGACCTGAGTGCCCTGCGCGCTGCGGGCTGCGACCACCGGTTTGCCGATGTGCAAACCGGCGTCAGCCGCTACGTGGACTGGCTGGCCAGCCGCAAAGCCTGAAGCCCAAGGACCTTTCCCATGCCGCAAACCCTTGTATCCACCACCCGGACGATGATCCGTCGCCTGCTGTGCGGCACAGCACTGCTGGCCTGCGGCGCAAGCCAGGCGCTGGAACTCAATGAGGCCACCGAGGCCCAACTCGACGGCTTGCGTGGCCTGGGCCCCAGCAGCACCGCACGCATTCTGCAAGCCCGCGAGGCCGGGCCTTTCCGCAACTGGGCAGACTTCATGGCCCGCGTCAAAGGCATCAAGCCTGCCACTGCGGCCAAGTTCTCTGCGCAAGGGCTCACCGTCCAGGGCGCACCCTATACACCGGAAGCCAGGTAATGCATGCCGTCGTCGCCATTTGTCTGGGCGCATGTGCCGGCGCCCTTGCCCGCTGGCAGTTGGGCCTGTGGCTCAACCCGGTCGCCACGGCGGGCACGGTACTGCCCTGGGGCACCCTGGCCGCCAACCTGATTGGGGGCTACTTGATCGGTGTGTGCGTCGCCGTATTCCAGGCCATGCCCCAGCTGGACCCGGCCTGGCGGCTCGCGCTGGTCACCGGCTTTCTGGGCGCGCTTACCACCTTCTCCAGTTTTTCAGCCGAAGTGGTCGCCATGCTGGGGCAACAGCGCTACGCCCTCGCCTTGGGGACCGCTGGCATCCACCTCCTGGGCTCCCTGGCACTGACGATTGCCGGCATGCGATCCGCTACATTTTTGATAGCTGCTCGCGCTTAGTTCATAAGCGCAAACTGTCGATTTGGCTGACAAACGCACTAGAGTCACCGCGTTGGAGCCGCCCGCATTCACAATGGGTGTCGCTCGCTTTGTGACCTCCAATGCTTCAGCGGGCTGGCTGCGGCTACTCCTCGCAGGTGCTGCGGTCTCCATTGCCATACGCCATACGGGTTTCTGACTGAGCACGCGCACACTGCCCTTCAGACTTTAAGGGTAAACACCAAGGAATTACGTCAGGCTATTTACAGGGGTTTTCAGGCACTATGACTAGGCTCAATGCGGACAGTGGGCCGCATCGCCACTTTCAAAAAGACCACCTGGAGACCGCTTGTGAATGCCCTATTGAAATTTGCCAAAGGCATGGATTGGATCAGCCAAAAGCTGGGCCTTTTTGCCTCTTGGACCGTACTGTTTGCTGCGCTGATCAGCGCGGGTAATGCTTTCATCCGATACGGCTTTGGCATTACCTCGAACGGATGGATTGAAATCCAGTGGTACCTGTTTGCCTACACCGTGATGGTGGGCGCACCACTCGTGCTGAAAGTGAATGAGCATGTCCGCGTTGACCTGATTTACGGCAAGCTCAAGGGCAACCGTCCCGTCTATGTCGACATTTTCGGACTGGTTTTCTTTTTGCTGCCCGTGATTGGCCTGTTGACGTACCTGACCTCCAAGTATTTCTGGGGCATCTACGTGTCGGGCGAAATGTCACAAAACGCCAGTGGTTTGATTCGCTGGCCTGCGGTACTGGCCATGCCCTTGGGATTTGCCATGGTGTGGCTGCAAGGCGTGTCTGAAATCATCAAGCGTGTGGGCTATCTGCAGGGCAAATTTGCCATGGACACCCATTACGAGAAACCTTTGCAATAAGCCGCGTCCAAGCGCCTTAAACACTTCGCTCCCCACAAGACATACTGGATTCACTTATGCAAATGGAACACTTTCCCCCGCTGATGTTTGCGGGCCTCGTAGTGATTATGTTGATCGGCTTCCCGGTCGCCTTCTCGCTCGCCGCTTTGGGCTTGGCCAGCGGCTTTTACGCCATTGAAATGGGCTGGTTCCCGGCCGCCTTCATGGGAACCCTGCCGATCTCGCTGTTTTCCATTTTGAGCAATGAGCTGTTGCTGGCCATCCCCTTCTTCACCTTCATGGGCACGATCCTGGAGAAATGCGGTCTTGCGGAAGACATGCTGGACTCCATGGGCCAGCTCTTCGGCCCCGTGCGTGGTGGTGTCGGCTACTCGGTGATCATTGTGGGCTTCATCCTCGGCGCCATTACCGGCACCGTGGCAGGCCAAGTGATTGCCATGGCGCTGATCTCCCTGCCGGTGATGATGAAGTACAACTACAACATGCGCTATGCCACTGGCGTGCTGGCAGCCTCCGGCACCATCACGCAGTTGGTGCCGCCTTCGCTGGTATTGGTGGTGCTGGCCGACCAGTTGGGCAAGCCTGTGGGCGACATGTACAAGGGCGCGTGGGGCCCCTCCATCCTGCAAGTGCTGATGTTTGCAGCCTACACCTTCGCACTGTCCCGCATCAAACCGTCCTACCTGCCGGGCATCCCCCGCACGGAACGCACTCTCGATGGATGGGCACTCTGGTCCAAGTGCTTGCGAGGCATCGTTCCGTCTGCTCTGTTGATTTTTGCGGTGTTGGGTTCCATGGGCGGGCTGCCCTTCCAGGACACCGCGATTGCGACTCCAACCGAAGCCGGCGCCATGGGTGTCGTGGGCGCCTTGATTCTGGCCGCCATGTCCAAGCGCCTGACCCCTGCCCTCATCTGGGAAGCCATGGCAGGCACCATGCGCCTGACCGCGATGGTGGTGTTCATCCTGATCGGTTCCCGCGTATTCAGCCAGGTGTTCCAGGGCGTGGATGGGCACAAGTGGGTGGAGCATTTACTGGCCGGTTTGCCTGGAGGCCAGGTGGGCTTCCTGATCGTGGTGAACATCTTCGTGTTCTTCCTGGCCTTCTTCCTGGACTTCTTTGAGATCGCCTTCATCATTGTGCCCATGCTCGCGCCTGTGGCTGACAAAATGGGCATCGACCTGATCTGGTTCGGCGTGCTGCTGTGCGTGAACCTGCAAACCAGCTTTATGCACCCGCCCTTCGGATTCGCACTCTTTTATTTGCGGGGCATAGCCGACAGTTTGTTCAAAGACAAACGGATTCCGAAGCCGGTTCTCTCGAACGACATCTATTTGGGCTCCATCCCCTGGGTAGTCATGCAGCTCATCCTCGTGGTGGTGGTGATATTTGTACCGCAGACGGTCACCATGTTCCTGGATAAAGAGGTCGCCATTGACATTGACAAAGTGGTCATCGAGATGCCGACGGAAGAAGCTGCGCCGGTTGTTGAACTCAAGGCCGGCGAAGTAGCGCCCACTGCCACGGAGGCAGCTGACAAAGCCGCCGAAGAAGAACAGAAGAAAATCGACGAACTGTTCAAGAAATAAACCACCTGGCACCTCATCCCCACAAGGGGCGGGCCCCGACTTGCGAGCCGGGGCCTTTTCTTTTGAGACAAGACACTATGCATGAATCACCCCGGAATTCCGCACCTGAGGCCGCACCGTCCAGGCTTGCATTTACCCCGCAAGACGGCCCCCTGGAGTCTGCCGCCTACAGCCGGGTATTCAAAGCCATTGCACTGGTGCTGCTGATTGCCGCTGGTCTCTGGGCCTTTCAGATGCATCAGATGGCTAAAAACACACAGAGCAGCATCGATGTAGTCAGCTGGTTGTGGCTGCCATGGGGCCTGATGGCCTATACCGTGTGGTTCGTCATGACGGGCACCACCCGATTGAGCGACACGGCGATAGAGCAGTCCTGGATGTGGGCCAAGCGGATAGAGTTAGACAATCTCGCCTATGCCAAGGTGATCCGACTCAAGGGGCTGGAATGGTTGTTTGCTCCACGTCTGTACACCAAAAACTTCAGTGGCAAGCTCATGATTTTTTACGCGGCAGACCCTGCCATGCTGAACGAATTCAAGCGTCTGGAATTGGCCCTGGCTGCGGTACGCAACCCACGCTGATACCGCACAACACGTGTACCGACCCAACAAAAAACCGCGCCAAGGCGCGGTTTTTTGTTGGTCAGAGAAACTGCTTACAGCTTCTGGGCTTGCATAAACTTATCGAATTCAGCCTCGGTAAAGCGGAACCAGAGGTTGGACTCTGTACGGAACTTGGAATAATCCGCGAAGATTTTTTTCCAATCCTCATTCTTCTCGTTCAATTCGGCATAAGTCTGCTCTGCTGCCTTGAATGCAGCGACCATCACATCTGCAGGGAATTTGCGCAGCTTGGTACCACCACCCACCAGCTGTTTGAGTGCCGCAGGATTGCGAGCATCGTACTTGGCCTGCATATCCACGTGGGCGTAAGCAGCCGCGTTGTTGACGATGGCCTTGTTCTCAGGAGACAACGCTTCGTAAGCCTTCTGATTGATGAACAAATCCAACTGGGGGCCGCCTTCCCACCAGCCGGGGTAGTAGTAGAAGGGAGCCACTTTGTTAAAGCCCAGCTTCTGGTCATCGTAAGGGCCGATCCACTCAGCCGCGTCAATGGTGCCTTTTTCGAGGGAGGTATAAATTTCGCCACCAGGGATGTTTTGTGGAACCACGCCCAACTTTTCCATCACCTTGCCAGGGAAGCCGCCGGTACGGAACTTCAAGCCTTTCAAGTCGGCCACGGACTTGATTTCCTTGCGGTACCAGCCCCCCATCTGGGCCCCCGTGTTACCCATGGGGAAGTTAATGATGCTGTACTTGGCATAAAACTCACGCATCAGCTTCAAGCCATTGCCTTGGTACATCCAGGCCGTCATCTGGCGGCTGTTCAGGCCGAAAGGAATGGCACAACCCAAAGCAAAAGCTTCGTTCTTACCGAAGAAGTAGTAAGGGGCAGTGTGCGCGCACTCCAGGGACCCCTGCTGCACCGCATCTACCACGCCGAATGCAGGAGCTATTTCGCCAGCTGCATGAACGGAGATTTCGAACTTGCCACCGGACATTTCCTTGACGTGCTTCGCAAAGAGTTCCGCTGCACCAAAAATGGTATCCAGTGCCTTGGGGAAACTGGAGGCCAGGCGCCAGCGCACCGCAGCCTGGGCATGCACGGCAGGAGCTGCACCGGCAGCCAATACGCCGGCAATACCTGCGTTTTTGATAATTGAACGACGATCCATTCGCTTTTCTCCGGTAATGGTGTGATGACCCGCTTGCCGCGCAGATCTTGCGCGCATCAAGGACTGTAGAAGTCAAGCGCGATTGTAGGAATGCGAATACCCCTACTTGTGGGGGTTTTCCCTCGACAAAGACCGGTTGGGGACCGGCATTCAGCTTCCTGCAAGCCAGCTGCAGAACGCCACGCACTTATCTGACGACAGACTTACGCAGCATCCGTCGCAGGCGTCAACAATGCACCAAAACGTTTGCGCACAGACGCCTGAATGCCCGCTGCATCCAAGCCCTGCAGTTGCAGCAAATACGCGGGGTCGCCATGCTCCGTAAACTCATCCGCCAACCCCAGTTGCAATACCGGGATAGACACTTGGGCCGCTTGCAATGCCTCCAGCACCGCGCTGCCGGCCCCACCCAGGGTGGCACCCTCTTCCACCGTCACCAAGGCACTGTGCGTGGCGGCCACTTGCAGCAGCAGCTCCGTGTCCAGCGGCTTGGCCCAGCGCATGTTCACCACCGTGGCACCCAGGGCCTCTGCCGCGACCAGTGCAGGGTAAAGCAAGGTACCGAATGCCAGGATGGCGATGGTGCCGCCCTGTTTGCGGATTTCGCCCTTGCCGAAAGGCAGGCCTTCCAATGAACTGCTGACCGCCACCCCCGCACCACTTCCACGCGGGTAGCGCACGGCCACCGGGTGGTTTTGCGCATACGCGGTACTGAGCAACTGGCGGCATTCGTTTTCGTCCGCAGGGCACGCCACGCTTACGTTGGGAATGCAACGCAGAAACGGAATGTCATAGGCCCCCGCGTGCGTGGCCCCGTCGGCCCCCACCAGGCCGGCCCGGTCCAGCGCAAACACCACCGGCAGATTTTGCAGCGCCACATCATGGATGAGCTGGTCATACGCCCGCTGCAGGAAAGTGGAATAAATGGCCACCACGGGCTTGAGGCCTTCGGTCGCCAGCCCGCCCGCAAAGGTGACGGCGTGCTGCTCGGCAATGCCCACATCAAAATAGCGCTGGGGAAAACGCTTTTCAAACTCCACCATGCCCGAGCCCTCCCGCATAGCGGGGGTAATGCCCACCAGGCGCTGGTCCGCAGCTGCCATGTCGCACAACCACTGGCCGAACACCTGGGTAAACGTGGTTTTGGCAGGCGTGGTGGACTTCACCAAGCCCACCGCAGGGTCGAACTTGCCGGGGCCGTGGTAGGCCACCGGGTCCGCCTCGGCCAGTTGGTAGCCCTGGCCTTTTTTGGTCACCACATGCAGGAACTGCGGGCCTTTGAGGTGCTTGATGTTTTCCAGCGTAGGAATCAGCGACTCAAGGTCATGCCCGTCAATCGGGCCAATGTAGTTGAAGCCAAATTTCTCAAACAGCGTGGCCGGCACCACCATGCCCTTGGCGTGTTCCTCGAGTCGCTTAGCCAACTCAAACAAGGGAGGTGCGCCCTTAAGCACACTCTTGCCCACGCTCTTGGCGGCTGCATAAAACTGGCCGCTCATCAGTTGGGCCAGGTAGCGGTTCAGTGCGCCGACCGGCGGACTGATGCTCATGTCGTTGTCGTTCAGGATCACCAGCAAGCGGCAGTCTTCCACACCCGCATTGTTCAGTGCCTCAAAGGCCATACCGGCGGTCATGGCGCCATCGCCGATCACGGCCACTGAATAGCGGTCTTCGCCCTTGATGCGAGAGGCCAGCGCCATGCCCAGCGCGGCGGAAATCGACGTGCTGGAGTGGGCGGTGCCGAAGGTGTCGTACTCGCTCTCGTCACGGCGCGGAAAGCCGGACAAACCGCCGAACTGGCGCAGGCTGCCCATGCGGTCGCGCCGGCCGGTCAGAATTTTGTGCGGGTAGGTCTGGTGGCCTACGTCCCAGACGATGCGGTCATCCGGCGTGTTGAACACGTAATGCAATGCCACCGTCAGCTCCACGGTGCCGAGGTTGGAGCTCAGATGACCTCCGGTGCGGGCCACGCTGTGCAAGAGGTAGTTCCGTAACTCGTCCGCCAGCACCCGCAACTGGGGCCGCGGCAGCTGCCGCAATGCGGCCGGATCGTCGATGGTGGCCAACAAAGGCGTGGCGGAGGGGTTGCTGGATGACATTTGCTATTCTTTTAGTAGCTACTTGCGCACATTCCATGAGCGCTAGAGGCCGATTTCATATAGATTTTGGCTCGCCGGTCCTTCAGTGAGCGCGATGCACCACCATGCCGGCCAGGGCCCGCAGGGCAGCGGTATCGGGCAGACCGCTGGCATCCAACGCGTCCAGTGCCTGGGTGTACAGGCGCAGCGCGTAGTCGCGGCTGGCTTGCAGACCCATCAGGGAGACATAGGTCGGCTTGTCGTTGTCGGCATCCTTGCCGGCGGTTTTCCCCAGCGTGGCCGAGTCGGCGGTCACATCGAGAATATCGTCCACCACCTGGAAGGCCAGCCCGATGGCCGCGCCATAGGCCTCCAGCGCCGTCTGCACCTGGGGCGTGGGTTGCGCACATTGGGCCCCCATCACCACACTGCCTTGCAACAACGCGCCGGTTTTGAGCTGGTGCATTTCGCGCAACTGGTTTTCCGTGAGGGGCAAGCCCACGCTGGCCAGGTCAATGGCCTGGCCACCGGCCATGCCGGAGCTGCCGGCCGCACGCGCCAACAAGCCACACAAACGGGCCTGCACAGTGCAGGGCACGGAACCATCCAGGGGCGTCAAAAATTCAAAGGCCAGCGCCTGCAAAGCGTCGCCGGCCAGCAAGGCACTGGCCTCACCGAATTGCACATGCACCGTGGGCTTGCCACGGCGCAGCACATCGTTGTCCATGCAGGGCATGTCGTCATGCACCAGCGAGTAGGCGTGAATCAGTTCCACCGCGCAGGCAGCCCGCAAAGCCGCCGCATCACAGCCATGGCCCAACGCCGCCACGGCTTCGTGAGCAGCCAGCACCAGCAGGGGCCGCAGGCGCTTGCCACCATCGAGCACGGCGTAGCGCATGGCGTCTACCAGGGCCGCAGGGGCACCGTGGTCCACGCCCTGGGGGGCATCGGCGGTGATCCAGGCTTCCAGTGCACGCTCCACGCGGTCCAGGCGCACGCGCATCCAGGCCTCCAGATCAAAAGCAAGCGTCATGTTGGCGACCTGGCTCATTGGGCTTTCCATGGTTTCAACACCCCATCGTCCAAGACCTTGATCTGGTCTTCCACGGCCTGCAGCTTCTCACGGCAGTGTTGCAAGAGCGCCGCACCGCGCTGGTAATTGGTGAGCAACTGGTCCAGGGGCAAATCGCCGGACTCCAGGCGTGCCACCAGCCCTTCCAGCTCGGCCATGGCCTCCTCGTAGGTGGCAGGGAGCGCGGGGGTGTCGGGGTGGGAAGAACGAGCCTTGGGCATGAATGGTGCAATCTGAAGCAAACCGCGATTTTAGGCGCATCGCGCCCCTGCGACAGGCTCACACGGAGAGAGCCCAACCCTGGGTGCGGGTACAATCCCCACTCCCGCATCCGGCCACCCGCTTCTGGACTGGCCGGCTCCCATTCACCGCACACTATGGTGCATCCCCCTGTGGGGAGTCTTTAGGTCAGGTCACCCATGTCTGATTTAAGTCTTCAACTGCAGCAGGCGAATAGCCAACTACCAGTTTCGAGCTACTTTGACCCGGCGCTCTACGCGCTTGAAATGCAAAGTATCTTTCAGCAAGGGCCCCGTTATGTGGGGCACACCTTGAGCGTCCCCCATGTCGGGGACTACTACGCCCTGCCCCAGGAGAACGGGGGCCGTGCACTGGTGCGCAATGCCGGCGGCATTGAGCTGATTTCCAACGTCTGCCGCCACCGCCAGGCCGTCATGCTCAAAGGGCGTGGCTCGCTCACGCACAGCGGCAGCCAGGTGCAAAGCGGCAACATCGTCTGCCCGCTGCACCGCTGGACCTACAGCGGCGCCCACGCGGGCCAGAACGGCAGCCAGAGCGGCACGCTGATTGGCGCGCCCCACTTCGCCCACGACCCCTGCCTCAACCTCAACAACTACCAGCTGCAAGAGTGGAACGGCCTGCTGTTTGAAGACAACCGGGCCAACGGCGGTGTGGATGTGGCCGCGCAACTGGCCCATATGGGCCCGCGTGCCGACCTGAGCTTTGAAGGCTATGTGCTCGACAAGGTGGAGATGCACGAGTGCAACTACAACTGGAAGACCTTTGTCGAGGTGTACCTGGAGGACTACCACGTAGGCCCCTTCCACCCCGGCTTGGGCCAGTTTGTCACTTGCGACGACTTGCGCTGGGAATTCAAGGACAACTACTCGGTGCAAACCGTGGGCGTGGCCAACCGTCTGGGCAAGGCCGGCAGCCCCACCTACGAGCGCTGGCACAAGGCCCTGCTGGGCTATCGCAACCACGTGCCCCCGCAGCACGGCGCCATCTGGCTCACCTACTACCCCCATATCATGGTGGAGTGGTACCCGCATGTGCTGACCGTGTCCACCCTGTTCCCCATGGGCCTGAACAAAACCATGAACATGGTGGAGTTCTATTACCCCGAAGAAATTGCCGCCTTTGAGCGCGAGTTTGTCGAAGCCCAGCAGGCCGCCTACATGGAAACCTGCATCGAGGACGACGAAATCGGCGAGCGGATGGACGCCGGCCGCCGCGCCTTGTATGACCGTGGCGACAACGAAGTGGGCCCCTACCAAAGCCCCATGGAAGACGGCATGCAGCACTTCCACGAGTGGTATCGGCGCAAGCTGGGCAGCGCAGTCGGCCGCTAAACCATTACTATCAAAACCATAGCTGCTCGCGCACATTCCATGGGCGCCAGCAGCTCTTTTTATTGCTAAACACCTATGCAGGCTCTCTGGATGGTTCTGGCCTCGTTCTGGTTCGCGCTGATGGCGGTGGGCATCAAGTACGCATCCAACAGCTTTGGCACCTTTGAGCTGGTGTTCTACCGGGGCCTGGTGAGCATTGTGTTGATGGGCATCGTGGTGCGGGCCAGCGGCTCCAGCCTGCGCACCCCGGTGCCGCTGATGCATGTGTGGCGCAGCACCATCGGCGTGCTGTCGCTGGGCAGCTGGTTTTACGCCATTGCCCACCTGCCTCTGGCCACGGCCATGACGCTGAATTACATGAGTGGCGTGTGGGTCGCCGCCTTTGTGGTGGGTGGCGCGCTGCTCTACGGCAAAGAGCAACCGCAGGGCGCGCTCCTGGGTACCGTGCTGATGGGCTTTGTGGGCGTGGTCATGACCCTGCGCCCCACCATCGACCAGAACCAGCTTTTTGCCGGCCTGATCGGCCTGCTCTCCGGCTTGGGTGCCGCCTTGGCCTACATGCAAGTGACTGCGCTGGGCAAAGCCGGCGAGCCCGAAGAACGCACCGTGTTTTACTTCTCGGTCGGCAGTGCCGTGGTGGGGGCGGCAGGCATTGCATTCACCGGCTTCACGCCGTGGAGCGAGGTTGATTGGCGAGATGCTGTCTGGGTCATCCCCATCGGCGTGCTGGCGTCATTAGGCCAGTGGTGCATGACCCGCGCCTACCGCAAAGGCGCCACGCTGGTGGTGGCCAGCATGCAGTATTCGGGCATCGTCTTCGGCGTAATTTTCAGTTTGCTGCTGTTTGGCGACCAGATTCCGACCATCGGCTGGATAGGCATTGCGGTCATCGTTACCAGCGGAGTGCTGGCGACCGTGCTACGCACACGCTTGCTGCCGCATACGCCGGCGGAGGAACACTGAGGGATTGAGTCTGCTGGAGGCCGCAGCCGGACCGCTGGCGTGCTGCTCAACGCCACCATTCGGGGCGAGCGCGTCGCGTCGTGTTGGTACCGCAGTGCAGCTCACCACCAAGCACATGGTGACTGCGCCAGTCGTCGACGTAACGCACCGTGAGACCGGCGCTGGCATAGACGGCGGTCACGGCGTCCTGCAACACGTCGCGGCCGCCGATCACCGGCCCCCAGGCGCGCGGCGCCACGACGTTGCGGCGGTCCAGCAACAGGCTGTTGATGGCCGCAGGGTAGGCGGCGATCAAGGTCCCCGGGCCGTAGACGATGCGCTCCGGTGCCCCGGCATACGCACCGCCCCCCATGCCGCCGAATGCTGCATCCTCAAACAGGGTCGGCACGCCGACCACATCGGCTGCAGTCAGCCCTGTCTCACGCTGCAATAGCGCCAGGTTTTCGGCAATCTTCGTCGCCGCCAGCGCGTTGGCGCGCAAAAACGCCTCGTCGGCCAACAACTCATCAACTGTCATCTTCGGGGCCCGGCGTACGCCCACCGAAAAGGCCTTCGCACCACCGTGGCCACGGGCCTGTGCCTGGCGCAACACGGCCAGACCGGCCGCCACGTCGGCGACGGCCACGCGCCAGCCGCGCGGGGTATCTGCCGGCAGGAACTGCAGGAACTCGTCCACGTGGCCGATGAATAGCCAGGACGTGTCCAGCACGATGGGCGACTGCACTTCCTGCGCTGCGAAGAACCGGCGCATGTCAGGGTGCGGCGCCAACCCGTCACCGGCGTCGCCATAGACGATGCGACCCACGGGATAGGTCTTGCCCTTGAAGCTGTAGGGCGGCACCGTTTCCAGGTTGCCGAAGGAATCGGTCTGGTGGTAGCCGCTGCCACCGGTCTGCACCGCGCCCATGCCCGGACCCCGCAGGTCGAACACCGAACGACCGCCGCGCCGACCGGGCTGCGGCGAGCGTATAGCGACCTGCAGCATCGCACTGCGGCCCCCCGGCAGGGGCATGGACGCGTAGGCGAACTCCACGAAGTCCTGCGCCCAGTTGTCGGTGGTGTTCAGGTGCCGCAAGGGCGGCGCAAATCCGGCATCCCCCAGCGCCTGCTGCAATTCGGTCACGAAACGGGCATGTGCCTGCTGGCCGCCGCTGCGTGGCACAAAAACCTGGGTGGCTTCCTGCGTGTGGTTGTAGATGATGAGTGGCGCCACACGCATCACAACGCTATCGCGCTGTTCACCCTTGGGGCCGCTGAGCACGTATTCCAGCGTGACGCGCCCGTCCCAGACGCTGGCGTTGCGCATCACATCGCGCGCATCGGCGCCTAGCACCGCGCCGCGGCGCAGCTCCTGCAGCGTCAGCGTGCTGTCCGGCCCCAGGTAGACCCAGGCGCTGCCACGCTGCACGAACAGCCGCACCTTGCCGGCACCCTGACCTACAGCACGCACCCGCCCCACATGGGCCGCAGTTGCGGCAGGCACCGGCAGGGTGCGAAGCGGCGCAAAGTTCTGCGTGGCCCGAGGCATGTTGTCGGCTGCGTCGTGGCAGGCCTCGAGCTGGGCGTCGCTGAAGCTGGTGTCGGAAGAACGTGGGCAGCGGCCCTCTGTGTCACCGATGTTCGGCAACAGGATGGCACCACGGGTGGAGGTCCACTCGCGTTTGCGGGCTTCGTCACTCTGGCCCACCATATCAACTATGCCGTCGCGGTTGCTGTCCGCACGCAAGCCGAAGGCCGCAGCCGACAAGGGCGTTGACAAGGCTGCTGTAGCCACCAAGCAGCCCACTAAACGACTGAGGTTTCTATGGAAACTGTCCAACTGCGTCTCTCCTGACAAGATGTGAGGGGCAACCCGCCCGCTTGTGCAGTCTAACGAGCGCTTGTTGCGCATCGATGGAGGAGCAGATTGGATATGCAAGCCCATGAGGCCAAATATGACAGGGGTTTTGGGCTTCTAAACTTGCTTTGAAGCCTCCTCGAATTCCTGAAGCATTCACAGTGCTCCGTCACCTGACGCGAATAGATAATCCCCACACCATGCCCTACACCACCCTGATCTCCGTCGCCCAACTTCAATCCCTGCAAGCCAGCGACACGCCTGCCGTCGTTTTCGACTGCAGTTGCGACCTGATGCAGCCCGCACAGGGCCCGGCCCAATACGCCGAGAGCCACATCGCCGGCGCCCTCTATGCCCATCTGGACAACGACCTCAGCGCCAAAGGCGACCCCGCCGTGACTGGCGCACAGTCGGGCGGGCGGCACCCGCTGCCTGCGCGCGAAAAGTTTGCGGCCTGGCTGGGCAGCGTGGGCCTGAAAAATACAGACCAAGTGGTGGTGTATGACCGCCAGGGCGCCAACTACTGCGGCCGCCTGTGGTGGATGCTCCAATGGCTGGGCCACGCCAACGTGGCGGTGTTGAACGGCGGCTTTCAGGCCTGGCAGGCAGCCGGTGGTGCGGTGAGCGGTGGCGATGAGCCTGCACGCCCAGCCACCTCCTTTGCGGTGGCCGACGCGCTGGTAACCTTGCGCAGCAGCGACCAGGTGCTGGCGAATTTGGGCAAGCCCACCCAGCATGTGCTGGACGCCCGTGGCGCCCCGCGCTTCCGGGGTGAAGTGGAGCCGATAGACCCGGTGGCCGGCCACATCCCCGGCGCTTTGAACCGCGTGTTCAGCAGCAACCTGGACGCCGATGGCTTTTTCAAACCGGCCGCTGTGCTGCGCGCTGAGTTCGAGGCCTTGTTGGGTCAACGCCAGCCGGAGCATGTGGTGCACCACTGCGGTAGTGGGGTGAGTGCGGTGCCCAACATCCTCGCCATGGAAATTGCCGGCCTGCAGGGCAGCACCTTGTTTGCCGGTAGCTGGAGCGAGTGGTGCAAGCGGCCGGGTTTCCCTGTAGCGAAAGGCTGAGCGCCGGCTTACACTGCACGCATGAACTTGCCAAGCTACCGTCGCCCCAGCAAGCGCCTGGCCACCGATCTGGTGCTGATGTTGGCGGTCGCTTCGACGGGTGTGCTGGGCACGGTGGCCATCGACAACAACCTGCGCGCCACGGAAGCCTCGCGCATCCAGGAGCAGCGCAATGTGCTGGCCGAAGCCGTGCGGGGAGCACTGGGCCATGCGGCCACAAGCACGTTCGAAGCGGTGCGCGGTACCGCCCTGATGATGGGCATGCAGCCCGACATCAACCGTGCGCAGTTTGCACTCTACGTCCAACAAATCCAGCTGGTCCACCCTGACGTGGTCGCTATGCAATGGCAGAAGCAGGACCCGAAGCACGGCTATATCTACCCCGGCGACAGGACGGAATGGATATACATGGCACAGGCGGACCTTGCACAGGCGCAAGCCCATGCACACCAATCGCCCATGCCGGTGGCCACTGCGCCGTTCCGGACCAGGCTTTCTGTCGAGCAAGGCCCGAAAACAACGATCGTCATTACTACGCCGGTTTACCGGCAACTCGATGCCGACCAGCCTATCGGCTTCATCAACGCCTTGGTAGACATTGCCGCCTTGTCCGCCCCTGCGGCCCAGCAAGCCAGGTCCGCAAGCAACGACTTGATCCTCCAGGACCGGAGCAGCCCCATTCCAGGGCCGCTGTTCAGCACCCTCGGAGAACGGGAGCATGAGGCCGGACACGGTCAGGACGACGCGCACGATGCGCTTGCGGACACCCCGCTGGAATTGAACTTCGGACTGCGCACCTGGGATTTGCTGCTGCACCCCAGCAAGACGCTGCCTGAGAGCGGGTGGGTGTACCAGGGCAAATGGGTGCTTTCGTTGGGACTTTTGCTGACGCTCCTGTTTACCGTACTGCTGGCGCGCAGCCAGTTCAACCGTCGCCGCACGGAAAGGACCATCTCCCACGAACGGATGCTGCGGGATGAACTGCTGGCGGAAAAAGTGCGTCTCAATGAAGTGGTGGAGAGCACGGGGGTTGCGATATGGGAATACGACATCGCCAAGCGCTTGCTCACCATCAGTGAACGCTGGCATAAGATTTGTGGTTACACCCGGGAAGAACTGGGCGACAACCTGCTCAAGACCATGATGGTCATGCTGCACCCTGAAGACAGGCCACGCCTGACCGCCATCTTCGCCAATCTGGAAAACCTTCAAGGGGAGCGGTTTGAATACGAACACCGGTTGCGCCGCAAAGATGGGCAATGGATGTGGGTCAAGTCCATGGCCCATGTGGTTCAGCGGAACGCACAGGGAGTTCCTATCAAGGTAGCGGGCATCAACCTTGAAGTCACCCGGCAGAAAGAAGCAGAAATCCGCATCCATGCGCTGAACGCCAGCCTCGAAGCTCAGATGCAGGAAGCCATGACGCGCAGCGAGGCACGGGCCACACTGGGAACGCTGATCGCCAGTGTGTCCCATGAAATGGCCACCCCCATAGGCAACAGCATGATGACCGCCAGCACCCTCACTGCGCAGGCCAAGCAGTTTGAGCAACACCTCGTGGAAGGTTCCTTGAAGCGCTCCGAGTTGGCACAGTTCGTCAGCCAAGTGCAAAGCGGCAATGAATTGTTGCTGCGCAACCTGGAGCGGGCGGTCGCGCTGCTCAAAAACTTCCGCCAGGTGGCTGCCGACCAGGCCAGCGAGCAACGCCGCAGTTTTGACCTGCAACAGAGCTTGCGTGAAATTCTGGACACGTTGGAGCCCAGCCTGCGGCGTGAGAGCCACCGGGTGGTGCTGGAGGTGCCAAAAGGCATCGGCATGGACAGCTACCCCGGCCCGCTGGGCCAGGTGCTCATCAACCTGATCAACAACGCCTACTTGCATGCCTTTGACGGCGTGGAGCATGGCGAAGTCCACATCAGCGCTACGGCCAATGAGAAGCACGTCACGCTGGTTTGCACCGACAACGGCTGCGGTATTGCCCCGGATACCTTGGAGAAAATGTTCCAGCCCTTCTTCAGCACACGCATAGGGCGCGGCGGCACCGGCCTGGGCATGTCCATCGTCGAAAACCTGGTGAAAGCGACCCTCGGCGGGACCTTGGAGGTGCAGTCCACCGTGGGCCAAGGCACTACGGTCACCATCAGGCTGCCGCGCACCGCACCGGAACCCCGGCAGGAAGAGGAAGACGCGTGAGGCCCCCGCCCCCGTTCACTCTCTAGAAGCCCAAACCGGAGCCCGCCCCCAGCAAGGTGGCGATGCCCAGCAGAGCAAAGATGGCCGCAGCGATGGAGTGCACCAGCTTCATCGGAATTTTGTTGGCCAGCTTGTCACCCGCAAACACCGCAGGCACATCGGCAATCAGCATGCCCAGGGTTGTGCCAATCACCACCATCAGCGGCGCAGCGTAATGGGCGGCCATGGCCACGGTGGCAATCTGGGTCTTGTCGCCCATTTCAGCCAGAAAGAAGGTGATCAGGGTGGCACCGAAGACACCAAAGCGACCTGCGATTTGGGTTTCTTCGTCTTCGATCTTGTCAGGAATCAGCGTCCAGATCGCCATGCCCAGAAAAGACGCACCCAGCACCCAGCGCAGTACGCCGGGGCTGATGGCCGAAGTGATCCAGGCGCCCAAGGCGCCTGCCAATCCGTGGTTCACGATGGTGGCGGCCAGAATACCCAGCACGATAGGCAAGGGCTTTTTGAAGCGGGCCGCGAGGATGAAGGCGAGGAGCTGGGTCTTGTCACCGATTTCGGCCAGAGCGACCACACCGGTAGAGACGAGAAGGGATTCCATGAGCGTGTGTTCCAAGGCCGGTACAAGACAAATGACCACGGCACATCACCGGCCAAGGCAGATGTGCGGTGGTCAAAGGTCTTGCCAAGACTGAACTGCTGGCGCCAGGGTCTGCGGACCCAGTGTGTTGACGCAAGCCTCTTGCGGTGCAAGAGAGGCTACTCCCCAATGACAGAGTGGCTATTGTAAGGGCATGGCCTCGGCCTCCGGCTTTTCGCGCAGCACCCGGCGTTTGATACGGCCCAGGAAATGCTCAAAATCGTCTACCACGGTAAACACCGAAGGAATCACCAACAGGCTGAGCACGGTGGACGTGATCAAGCCGCCTATCACCGCCACCGCCATCGGGCTGCGGAAACTACCATCCGCAGGGCCCCAACCCACCGCCAACGGCACCATGCCCGCGCCCATGGCAATGGTGGTCATCACGATGGGGCGTGCGCGCTTGTGGCAGGCATCCATCAAGGCCTCAAAGCGGCTCATGGGGGCGACCACCGGATGACCGTCACTGCCGTCGTTGCCCCGGCGCACCAGGATCGCGTACTCCACCAGCAAGATGGAGTTTTTGGTGGCGATGCCCATGAGCATGATGAGCCCGAGCAGCGAGGGCATGGAGAAGCTCTGGTTGGCAGCCAGCAAGCCGACAAACGCACCACCCAATGACAGGGGCAAGGCCGCCAGAATCGTGAAGGGCTGCAAAAAGTCCTTGAACAGCAGCACGAGCACGATGTAGATGCACAGCACTCCGGTCAGCATGGCCAGGCCGAAGCTGGCAAACAGCTCGCCCATGACTTCAGCATCACCCAGCGCGAGTTGCTTGACGCCGGGTGGCAGGTTGGTGATCGAGGGCAGTTGTTGCACCGCCTCGGTCACATCGCCCAAGGGTGCGCCGGAGAGCTCCACTTCAAACGTGATGTTGCGCGCGCGGTTCAGGCGGTCGATCACAGCCGGTCCCCCTGCAACTTCCAGGGTCGCGACCTGACTGAGCATGACCGGGCCTTTGCTGCCCGGCACGGCCAGACGGCCCAGCACCTCCAGGTCTTGGCGGGCGACGCGGTCGAGCTTGACCACAATCGGCACCTGGCGTTGGCTCAGGTTGAGCTTGGCCAGTGCGGTGTCGTAGTCGCCCACCGTGGCAATGCGCAAGGTCTCCCCGATGGCAGCGCTGGTAACCCCCAAGTCAGCAGCCTTAGCAAAGTCGGGGCGCACTGCAATTTCGGAGCGGATCAGACTGGCGCTGGACGTGATACTGCCCAGGCCGGGGATGGTGCGCAAATCGCGCTCCACGGCGGCGGCGGCGGCGGCCAGGGCCACGGGGTCTTCGCCGGTGAGCACCAGCTGGTATTTTTCGCCACTACCACCCAGGCCCACCTTGCTGCGGATGCCGGGTACTTCGGCCATGGCGTCGCGGATGGCGTTTTCAATGCCCTGCTTGCGGGGGCGCTTGCCGCGCTCAGTCAGCAGCACAGTGAGGGTGGCCTTGCGGACCTCGGTAGTGCCGGGGGGCGCAAACGGGTCGGAGCCTGCGGCACCGGCACCAATGGTGGTGTAGATGCTCTGGATGTGATCGACCTTGCCCAGCAGCTGGCGGGCATGCTCGGCGGCCTGGCGGGTTTGCGCCAGTGTGGAGCCCGGTGGCAACTCGATCGTCACCTGGGTCTGCGAGTTGTCATCCGGCGGGATAAAACCGGTGGGCAACAAGGGAATCAGCAGAATGGACCCCACAAAGAATGCGCCGGCCGCACCCATGGTGATCCAGCGGTGGGCCAATGCCCAGCGGCTGGCGCGCATGTAGGCGCCCATCCAGAACGGGTCTTTGTGTTCGCGCGGGCTGCGCTTCATGATGTAGGCGGCCATCATGGGCGTGAGCACCCGGGCGACCACCAGCGAGGCGAACACGGCCAGTGCCGCCGTCCAGCCGAATTGCTTGAAAAACTTGCCGGGTACGCCACTCATGAACGCGGTAGGCAGAAACACGGCGATCAGGGTGAAGGTGGTGGCCACCACCGCCAGGCCGATTTCGTCTGCGGCTTCCATGGCGGCCTGGAAGGGGGTCTTGCCCATGTTGAGGTGGCGCTCGATGTTTTCGACCTCCACGATGGCGTCGTCCACCAGCACGCCAATGACCAGCGAGAGCGCCAGCAAAGACACCGTGTTGATGGTGAAGCCCAGATACGCCATGCCGATAAAGGCGGGAATGGCAGACAAGGGCAAGGCCACCGCCGACACAAAGGTAGCGCGCCAATTGCGCAAAAACAACCACACCACAATCACTGCCAGGAAAGCGCCTTCGTAGAGCATGACCATGGAGGCATCAAACTCTTCGGCCACCGGCTGCACGAAGTCAAACACCCGGGTGAGTTCGATGTCGGGGTGTTGGGCCTTGAGTTCTTCCAGCGCGGTCTGCACGGCAACACCCACTTCCACCTCACTGGCGCCCTTGCTGCGCGTGATCTCAAAGCCCACCACCGGCACGCCGTTGAGCAAGGCGGCCGCACGCGGCTCGGCAAAAGTGTCTTTGACGGTGGCCACCTGGTCCAGGCGCACCCGTTGTCCGTTGCTCAGGCTGAGTTCCAGTTGGGCCAACTCTTCTGCCGTTTTGACGGTCGCCAGCGTGCGCATGGGCTGCTCACTGCCCCCCAGGTCGGCACGGCCACCGGCGCTCTCGGTCTGTACCAGCTTGAGCTGGCGGGAAATGTCGGCGGCTGTGGTGCCCAGGGCCTGCAGCTTCATGGGATCGAGTGCGACCTCCACCTGACGCGTCACCCCGCCCACACGGGCCACGGAACCCACGCCCTTCACGCCCAACAAACGGCGGGCCACGGTGTTGTCCACAAACCAGCTCAGGGCCTCGTCATCCATCTGGTTGGAGCGGATGGTGAGCGCCAGAATGGGAGAGCCCGACAGGTTGGCCTTGTTGACCACCGGATCGCGCACATCACTGGGTAGCTCACTGCGCACCCCCTGCACCGCACTGCGGACCTCGTCCAGCGCTTCCTGCGTGGGTTTCTCCAGGCGGAACTCGGCGGTGATGGACACGCCGCCGTCCTGCACCTTGGTATAGATGTTTTTCAGCCCCTGGATGGACGCTATGGCGTTCTCCAGCTTGCGGGCGACTTCGGTTTCCAGCTGCGCCGGTGCGGCGCCTGGCTGGCTGGCCGAGATGGTGATGTTAGGCAGTTCCAGATCGGGGAATTGCTGCACCTTCATGCTGTCGAATGCCAGCACGCCGGCAAAGGTCAAGAGCACAAACAGCATGACTGCCGGGATGGGGTTTTTGATCGACCACGACGAGACGTTCATACCGCCTCCTGCCGAGCCGCCTCAAAGGAGGCGGGCACCCCCTCTGGGGGCCATGAACGTAAGTGAATGCGGGGGCACGTATTCGCCTCCTGCCGAGCCGCCACCAAGGAGGCGGCCCCCCCCTCGGGGGGGCATGAACGTAAGTGAATCTGGGGGCTCATGTGTATTGCTCCTTATTTCGTAGCTGCTTGCGCAGCTGCTGCGGGCGCTAGAGCCGCTTTTGGCTTGGAATCTGCAGCATCCACCACTTTCACGGTGTCCCCTTCACTCAGGAAACTGCCGCCACTGCTCACCAGCTTGTCGTCGGGGTTCACACCGCGCTGGATCTCGATCTGGTCACCCACCACCCGACCGGTCTGCACCTTGAGTTGGTTCACTTTGTTGTCAGCCCCCACGCGGTAGACATAGCGGAAGCCGTCGCGCACCACCACGGCAGTCTGCGGCACCGTGAGGGCACCGGAGCTGCCCAACTCGAACTCACCACGTGCATACATGCCGGGCTTGAAAGCAGCACCCAGTGACTGGCCTGCAGTGGCTACGCCCACCAGATCCACGTACACCAGGCCATTGCGGGTCACCGCATCTACCGTGGGGGCCAACATGCGCACCTTGCCCCGGGCTTGCACGCCGCCGGGCGAGGTCACAAGCACAGCCATGCCGGGACGGATGCGGCTGAACTCTGAGGAGGTCACTTCGCCCCGCCACTCCAGCCGCCCCTGGCGGATGAGCTTGAACAACTCGCTGCCCGCGCCCACCACCGTGCCCACACTGACGCTGCGCGCAGAGATGATGCCGCTGTCCGGTGCGAGCAGTTGGGTCTGCTTCAGGCGCAGCAACTGGGCGTCCAGCTGGGCTTGGGCAGAGGCCACCCGCGCCTTGGCAGTGGCCTCCTGGGTGAGGTACTGGTTGATCTGCTGGGCGCTGACGGCGCCGGTTCCCTGCACCGCACGTGCACGGTCGGCGTTGGCCAGCGCATCTGCCGCGTTGGCCTGGGCCTCGTTGAGGCTGGCTCGGGCCAGCGCCACATCCGCCTGCACGCTGTCAGAGGCAAAGGTCAGCAGCACCTGGCCGCGCTTGACCTGGTCCCCCACGCCCACCTGCAACTCGGCCACGCGCAAGCCACCGACCTCCGCCCCCACGCTGGCCTCCTGCCACGCGGCCACGCTGCCATTGGCGGCAAGTTTGACCGGCAGTTGGCTGCTCTTGGCCTGGATGGTGGAAACCGTCAAGGCGGCCTTGGCCACCGTGGGCGCCGGTGGCACGTCGGCCGCCCGGGTGCGGGTGGCCATCAGGCCCAGACCGGCCAGGGTCAGGACACTGGCGCTCAGAAGACCCAGGGTCAGGGGTTTGAAGTGAAGAAGGTTCATGGCTTTGCTCTCAAAAAGGTGACAACAAAAAAATACAAGGGGGTCGCATTCAGGGGCTTGGGTTACCTATCAGGGGCGGTCCTGGCGGGGCGCTGCCCCTGTGCTATCTGCATGCAAACGCTCAGGCTCAAAGCCGCCACCGAGCGCGCGGTAGAGCGACACCCAGGCGCGGTTGCGCTCCAGTCCCAGCGAGAGCTGGGCCGACTCGGCGGTCAGGGCGTTGCGGCGGGCGTCTTCCAGCTCCACCAGGCTGGCCAAACCTTGACCGTAGCGGGCCTGGGTGGCGGCCAAAGATTCGGCGTAGCCGGCGGTGGCGACAGCGGCATCCTGCTTGCGGGCATCCGTGCTTTGCAGGTTGACCAGCGCCTCTTCCACCTCGCGCACGGCCTGGCGCACTTTGCCGCGGTACACCGACACGCTTTGCGCATAGGCGGCTTCGGCAGACACCACATTGGCCTTGCGCTGGCCGCCGTCAAACAGGGGCAACGTGACGGCCAGAGGGCCGAACGACCAGGTATCCAGATTCGTCTCGCGGCCCATGCTGTTGACGCGCAGCGCGCCCACCGAACCGTTCAGAGTCAGGCGCGGGTAGCGCTGGGCCTTGGCACTGCCCACCTGGGCGCTGGCGACCATCACATCACGCTCGGCGGCAAATACATCGGGGCGTTGCGTGAGGGTTTGTGCCGGCACACTTGCTATGGAAACAGGAGCTGCTTGCGCTTTATCCACGGGGGCTACGGCCAGCTTCTTTCTCAAATCCGGCTCGGGCAGGCCGGTCAGGGCGACCAGGGCTTTGACATCCAGATCGCAGGCCGCCTGTTGTTGGGTCACACGGCCACTGCCATCGGCCGCGCTGGCACGGGCCAAGGCAGCGACCGACGGTGCGGCAAAACCGGCTTTGGCATTGAGCTCGGTCAGACGCGCTGTCTCCTGGCGGGAGGCCGCATCCTTGCGCGCCACGCCCAGCAAACGGGTGCAGGTGGCGTAGCTGTAATAGGTGTTGGCCACCTCGGCCGCCACCGACACCCGGGCGTCATGCCACTGGGCCTGGGTGCCCTGGAACTGGGCGTCAGCCGCATTGCTGACTGCGCGGGCGGCCCCCACCAAATCCAACTCCCAACTGGCTTGAAGACCCACCGATTGGGTGGTGGCCACCGGCACATCGGGCTGGCTCACGCCACGACTGGCACTCACACTCGCATCCAGCTTGGGTAACAAGGCGGCACTGGCAGTGGTGCGCTGCGCGCGGGCAGACTCCACACGCGCCAAGGCCTGGGCCACGTTGGGACTCACGGCCTGGGCGGCGCCAATCAACTCCACCAACAGCGGGTCGCCCTGCTGCTGCCACCACTGGGCCAGCGAGCCCACCGTGCCCTGGTGGGGCAACGGGGCCTGCCACTGCGAGGCCGGCGTAGCGTCCACTTTGGCAGGGGGCATGACGATGGCGCAGCCGCTGAGCGCCAGGAGCACGGAGGCGGCCGTGAGGGTTCGTAAATGCATGGGTTTCATGGGGGAGTGGGGGAAGTGGGTTCAGGAAAATGCGTGCCTGGGGTCCGGCGTCGTGCGGCCTCAGCGTCCGCCAATATCAATGCGTAAGTGACCAGGCGATCCAGGTAGCGGTCCAAAGCCTCGGAGGTGTTGACCAGCTCCGGCCGGATTCGCATATAGAGATCGTTGCCCACGTGCAGCATGGCGCCCAGCCCGCTGATGGTGAAGGCCAGGCGGTGGATCTCATCATCGGCCTCTTCGGCACCGGTGTGCCGGCACAAGGTGCGCGTCAGCGCCTCGTGGGCAGGCGCGATATTGGCATCTATCTCATGCTGCCAGGCGCCTGTGGGCTCCAACATCTCACGGAAACACAGCTTCATGTATTGCTGCTGGCTGGCCTGCTCGTGTTTGAGCGGCTCCAGAAAGCTCGCCATCAGCCCGCGCGCGGCCTGTTCCAGCGTCACGCCTGTGCCCTCCAGCGCCTCCGGTGGCACCGGCGGATTGGAGCGGGGGTCCGAAAACACCGCACGGTACAAACCGGCCTTGTCACCAAAGTAGTAGCTGATGGATGCCACATTGGCCTGCGCGGCCTGGGCAATTTCGCGGATGGAGGTTTTGGCAAAGCCCTGCTCCGCAAACAGAGACAGGGCGGCATCCAGCAGCCGGTTGCGGGCTTCCACGCCATCACTTCGCATGGATTTAGGGGGGATGGCATCAGACAGGGGAATCGACATGGGTTGCGATTCTATCCACATTAATCAAACGTTTGATTAATTTATACGTGCATGCGGGGTTATTGCCTCAACAAAACAGGGATTCACGAAACGCACCCTCTGCATGCAAGCGGCATTCCAGACCGTGCGCTTGCAGCAGCAGCCTGTCGGCCTGGGCCGGCTCAAGCTCCAGGCAGAGCCACTGCGACCACAGGGACGGCACTGGCATACGGCCTTGCAGTGCCTGCCCTTGCAGGCGCAAGCCACCAGAGCGCAGGCGACCGACCAAGGCAGCAGTAGCGGCCGGCATGCACTGCAAGAGCACCAGCGTCACCCCCGTCAAATAGCCATGGACGGGTGCCTCGTCTTTGCGCTGGCGGGTCACGGCCGCCGCCGCGAACTCCAGATGCAAGTCCATCCCCTGCCAGAGGGCCTGCTTGATTTCGGAATCCACAAACTCCATCACGCAGGACGAGGGCGGCTGCACGCGCAAGACTGCCTCAGTGACCGTGACCGAAGCTGCTAACCAGCGCCACCAGGCCTATGCCCACGCCCAGCCAGGCGATTTGCGCGGCGGTCTCGCGCGCGGTCAGGCGCTTTTGCAACTGGGGAATCAGATCGGCCAACGCCACGTAAATAAAGCTACTGGAAGCCACCGCCAGAAAGTAAGGCAGATAGTCTTGCAGCCGGTCCACCAGCCAATAGCCAGTGATGCCACCCAGGGCCGTCACCGCCCCTGCCAGCGTGACCTTAACCAACGCCGCCCGCTTGTTGCTGGAGCCGGCCCGCAGCACCATGAGGTCGCCCATGTGGTGAGGCACCTCGTGGGCCAGCACCGCCAGGGCCGCAATGGCCCCCAAACGCAAATCCGCCACAAAGGCTGATGCAATCAGCACCCCGTCCCCGAAGCAATGCACGCTGTCCCCGGTGAGCACCGCCCAGCTGCCTGCGGGCTTGTCCGCCGCATGGCTGTGCCCGTGGTGGTGGGCATGGTGGCCGTGCTCATGGCCTGCGTGCGCCTCATGCCCCTGCACAGCAGGGCCATGGTGGTGCTCATGGCCGTGGTGCCAGAGTTCGGCCTTGTCCAGGAGAAAGAAGAAAACCAGCCCGATCAGCAGCACCAGAAACAAGTCATGGGCGCCGGCCTGGCTTTCAAACGCTTCGGGCAGCAAATGCATGAAAGCGGTAGCCAGCAAGGCCCCGGCCGCCAGGCTCAACATATGCTGGGTGTAACGGGCCAGTGCACCAAAACTCAGTGCGGCGGCCAACCACACACTCCCTATGCCGGCCACCAAGGTGCCGGCCACAATCGCCAGAAGAATCAAACCACGCCCTTCGCTTTGAACCAGGCCAATGCGCGCTTGAAGCCGTCAGCAGCGTCTTTTTCACGGTAGCTGGGGCGGTAGTCCGCATGGAAGGCATGGCCCGCCTCGGGGTACACCACGAACTGCGACGCCTTGGCGGCCTTGTTGCCTTTTTTGCCGGCTGCTGCCAGCGCTTCTTTCATTTCATTGACGGTAAGCAGCGGAATGCCGTTGTCTTTGCCACCGTACAGACCCAGGACCGGCGCATTCAAGGAAGCGGCAATATCCACCGGGTGCTTGGGGGTCAACGCCGAGGGGGTGCCCACCAAACGTCCGTACCAGGCAACTCCGGCCTTCACATCCTTGTTGTGTGCAGCATAGAGCCAGGTGATGCGCCCGCCCCAGCAAAAACCGGTTACGACGATTTTCTTGGTATTCCCGCCATTCTCTGCTGCCCAGGCCACGGCAGCATCCAGATCCTGCATGACCTGCTCGTCCGGCACCTTGGAGACCACTTCGGACAAGAGCTTACCGATGTCGGTGTACTTGGAGGCATCGCCCTGGCGGGCAAACAAGTCGGGGGCAATGGCCAGGTAACCCGCCTTGGCAAAGCGGCGGCAGGTATCGGCAATGTACTCATGGACCCCGAAGATCTCCTGCACGACCAACACAATGGGCAAATTGGTGCCATTGGCGGGAGCTGCGTAGTAGAACGGGACGGTGTAGCCGTCAACGTCATAAATTTGCTCACCCGCAACCAAACCTTCGTCAGAGGTCTTGATCGCAGTCTGCGCCATGATGGGCATTGCGCTTGCGGCATAACCCACACCCAATGCGGCCTTCAGGGCGGTGCGACGGGTGGCCCCCGCCTCGGTGCTGCGACCGGGGCGCAGGGAATCGAGTTCGCTCTTCAAATTTTCAAGCATGCGTGTCTCCATGTTGTGCAAAAAAACAGCCGCAAGTGTAGGCACTTGCGGGGCCACACGCAGACTACAGGAAATTACAGACTGGCTGTATCAGAAGGTTTCCCAATCTTCCTCGCCCCCGGCGGGTGCCGGCCGCTTGGCCGCCGTGGCAACCGGCTTTTGCAAGCTGGGCGCCACCGCCGGAGCGTGCTGTGCCGCAGGTCCTGCCGGTGCCTTGGCGGCCGCAGGACGGGGCCCGGATGCACGTGCTTGAGGACCCGCGCCTTGCCCGCTACGGCGCTCAGGGCCTTTGAAGGTGGGGCTGGGTTTGCCGGAACGCACCGCCACAGCAGCCAAGGGCGTGCTGTCCAAATTCCCCGGCACTTTGAACACCGCCACCGCTCGCTTCATGCGATCGGCCTGCTCCCGCAGGCTTTCAGCCGCTGCCGCACTCTCTTCCACCAGGGCCGCATTCTGCTGGGTCATTTGGTCCAGATTGCCAATGGCCTGGTTCACCCCGGCAATGCTGCCACTCTGCTCATTGGCTGCTGACGTGATTTCACCAATCACATCAGCCACCCTGCGCACGGACTGCACGATTTCTTCCATGGTGGAACCAGCTTCGGTCACCAACTGGGTACCCGACTCGACCTTGTCCACCGATGTCCCGATCAAGGCCTTGATCTCCCGGGCGGCGTCTGCGCTGCGGCCGGCCAGCGAGCGGACTTCCGAAGCTACCACGGCAAAACCGCGCCCTTGCTCCCCCGCACGGGCTGCCTCTACCGCAGCATTCAGGGCCAGAATGTTGGTCTGGAAGGCAATGCCGTCAATCACGCTGATGATGTCCGCAATCTTCTTGCTGCTGGCATCAATTTCCTGCATGGTGCGCACCACCTGGCTTACCACCTCGCCGCCACGCTGCGCCACGTTGGAGGCACTGGCGGCCAGACCGCTGGCCTGGCGGGCACTTTCGGTGCTGTGCTGGACCATCTGGGTAATGCCATCCATGGTGGACGCCGTGGCCTGCAGATTGCCCGAGGTTTCTTCGGTGCGCTGAGCCAGATCATTGTTGCCGGTTGCAATCTCCGCGCTGGCAACCGCGATGTGGTCGGTGCCACCCCGGATTTCAGACACCATGCGGCCCAATGATGAGTTCATCACCTCCAGGGATTGCAACAACTGGCCGAACTCATCCGAGCGATCCACATGGACCGATTCCGTCAAGTCACCTTGTGCGATGCGGGCTGCCAGCTCATTGGCCATCTTCAACGGCTCGCGGATGGAGCGCACCAGCCAACCCGTCGCGCCGAATATTGCCAACGAGATCACGGCCAGGCTCACCAGAATCATCCTGGCATTGGCCGACCGCTGGGACTCCATTTCCGCCGACACCTTGACCGTATGTTCTTTTTGCAAGGCCACGAAACGGCTTTGCTCTTCCAGGTAGACCTTCATCGCCGGCTCGTACTCCGTGGTGAAGACCTTCATCGCCTCGGCATCCTGCCCTGCCTTTTTGAGGTCACGGGCTTTTCCACGGGACGACAAGACCAGCTTGCGAGAGTCGGCCACCTTTTTGAGCTGCGCCCGGTCCTCCTCCGTCTGGGCCATGCCTTCGATCTTGGTTTGCAGCTCCGTGATCTGGTTGGAGGTGGCGGTCACCGCTTCCTTGAAGGCATCGTTGATGGTTTCACCGGAACTCATCAAGATGGCGGAGTTGCGGGCGGCGTTGGTGGAAGTCAGGCCATTCCACTCGGTGGCGATCTGCACCAACTCCTGGGACACCATTTGTTGGTGCAAGCCTTCATTGAGGATGCGGGTACTGCGCATGAGCCCTGCCAATGCAATCAGACATATGGACAGGATGATCAACAGAATGAATGACCACAGCTTGGTCGCGATTTTGATTCCACGGAGTTCCATAGCGAATCCTCTTTGATTTGGACAGTTTGATTATCTCAAAAAATTCGTTTTATTCAATTACTTTTACATTAATAACACTTTAATAAAAAAATCAATGCGCCTTGTCCCAATTGGGCCCCACGCCAAGCTCCGCCAACAAAGGCACGGTGAGTTGCGCAACACCGGCCATCAAGCGGGGAATCTCGGTATGCACCCAGTCTATCTCCGCCTCCGGCACTTCAAACACCAGTTCGTCATGCACCTGCATGATCATCTTGGTGGCCTTTTGTTGCGAATCCAAGACACGCTGCACTTTCACCATACTCAGCTTGATGAGGTCAGCCGCCGTACCCTGCATGGGCGCGTTAATGGCGGCACGCTCCAGCCCCGCCAGTTGGGCGCCCTTGGCGTTTTTGATGCCGGCTAACTGCAGCCGACGGCCGAACACGGTTTCCACATAGCCTTGGCGCTTGGCCAGTTCGCGGGTGGATTCCATGTAGGTTTTCACGCCGGGGTAGCGCTCGAAGTAGCGCTGGATATAGTTTTTGGCAGCTGTGTTGTCGATGCCCAGATTGCGCGCCAGGCCAAAGGCACTCATACCGTAAATGAGGCCAAAGTTGATGACCTTGGCATAGCGGCGCTGCTCGCTGCTCACCTGGTCCACCGGCACGGCAAACACTTCGGCCGCCGTGGCACGGTGCACATCCAGCCCGTCATGGAAGGCGCGCAAGAGCGCCGGGTCGTCACTGAGGTGCGCCATGATGCGCAGCTCGATCTGGCTGTAATCGGCACTGGCAATCACATGGCCCGGCGCAGCCACAAAGGCTTCGCGCACCCGTCGGCCTTCGGCCGTGCGGATGGGGATGTTCTGCAGATTGGGGTCGTTGCTGCTCAATCGCCCGGTTACCGCCACGGCTTGCGCGTAGTGCGTGTGCACTCGGCCGGTGCGGGGCAAGGCCAGCTGGGCCAACTTGTCGGTGTAAGTGCCTTTGAGCTTGGCGAGGCTGCGGTGCTCCAGCAGCTTGGCGGGTAGCGGATAGTCCTCCGCCAGTTTCTCCAGCACCTCTTCATCGGTGCTGCGTGCGCCGGTGGCCGTCTTTTTCACCACCGGCATGCCCAGCTTGTCAAAGAAGATTTCCCCCAGCTGCTTGGGGCTGCCCAGGTTGAAGGGTTGGCCGGCAATCTCATAAGCCTCGGTTTCCAGCTGCAAGATGCGCTGGCCCAGTTCGTGGCTTTGGGCCGCCAGCGTGGGCGCGTCGATCAGCACGCCATTGCGCTCAATGCGGTACAGCGCTTCGCTGCTGGCGATCTCCAGCTCGTAAATGAACTTCAGCTTGTCGTTAGCCTCGATCTGCGGCCAGAGGGCCAGATGCACATCCAGCGTCTGGTCCGAGTCCTCGCAGGCGTATTCGGCGGCCTTGGCAATGTCCACCTGGTCAAAGCTGATCTGGTTCACCCCTTTGCCGCACAGGTCTTCAAAGCTGATGCCGCTGCGCCCCAGGTGGCGCTCGGCGAGGCTGGCCAGCCCATGGGGTTTGTCCGCTTCGAGCACATAGCTCTGCAGCATGGTGTCGTGCGCGTAGCCCTGTACCTCGATGCCGTGGTTGGCAAACACGTGGCGGTCGTATTTGATGTGCTGGCCCAGCTTCAAGGCCTGCGGATTCTCCAGCCAGTGCTTGAGCTTGGCCAATACCGCGTCACGGTCCAACTGCTCGGGCGCGCCGGGGTAGCGGTGTGCCACCGGGATGTAAGCGCCTTTGCCAGGTTCAGTGCTGAAGCTGATGCCCACGATCTCGGCCCGCATTTCGTCCAGCGAGGTGGTTTCGGTATCCAGCGCGGTCAGGGGCGCTACCTGAATGCGCGCGATGAGGGCATCCAGTGCCTCATCAGAAAAGATGGTTTCGTATTCCACCGCGCTCACCCGGGCTGCAGGCGCAGCGGCATCACCGGCAGGCTCGTCGAACAAGCCCGGCTCCGACGTGCGTGCAGCAGGCGCCGGGGCAGAGGCCTCGCCCCCCCCTAGCGACTTGGCCAGCCCCTTGAAGCCGTATTTCTCATAAAAAGCACGCAGAGCGCCCGTATCCTGTACGCCAGCAGCTATCGAATCCATAGCAGGCAAACCATCAACCCAACCCGTGAGGTCGCAGTCGGTCTTGATGGTGAGCAGCGTGCGGCCGGTGGGCAACCAGTCCAGCGCCTTGCGCAGGTTCTCGCCCACCACGCCGCCGATATTCGCAGCGTTGTCCACCACGCCTTGGAGCGAACCGTACTGCTGCAGCCACTTCACCGCCGTCTTGGGGCCCACCTTGGCCACGCCGGGCACGTTGTCCACCGTGTCGCCCACCAGCGTCTGGTAGTCCAGCATCAGGCGGGCGGGCACCCCGAACTCGGTTTCCACTCCGGCCAAATCACGGCGCTTGCCGTTCATGGTGTCGATGATGGTGATGTGCTCGTTCACCAGTTGCGCCAAGTCTTTGTCGCCACTGCTCACAATTACCTCAATGCCTTGCGCAGCCGCAGTAGCCGCCAGGGTGCCGATCACGTCATCGGCTTCCACACCGGGCACGTCCAGCACCTTCCAGCCCAGCAGGCGCACGATCTCGTGGATGGGCGCGATCTGGCTGCGCAGGTCGTCCGGCATGGGGTCGCGGTGGGCTTTGTACTCGGGGTAAATCTCGTCGCGGAAGGTCGGGCCTTTGGCATCAAACACGCAGGCCACATAGTCGGCCGGATATTCCTTGCGCAGGCTGTTCATCATGTTGATCATGATGCGCACCGCACCGGTTTTCTGAACGGTGCCGTCCGGCAACGTCACGCTCATGCTGTCCCCGCCGGCGAAAAAGGCGCGATACAAATAGCTGGAACCATCCACCAGCAGCAGGGTTTTCTTAGATTCGGTCATAAAGGATATTGTGCCCCCACGCTCCGCCGCTTCGCGGGTCGCTGCCCCCCATGGGGGTGAGCCTGCCTTGGGGCGGCCCGGCGGCAGGCTGTGTGCCCCCACGCAAGCACTGACGGCCCTACGCTTCGCCGCTGCGCGGGTCGCTGCGCCCTCTGGGGCTAATTTCGCTTGGGGCGGCCCGGCGACGGATCGCTCTCCTCGGTTGCGGCACTTCCCCAGTCATTACCCCAACTTACAATTGCGGCATGGCGGTTTACACAGAGGTCTCGCTTGACGAGGCCAGCACTTTTCTTTCCTCCCTGCAATTGGGCACTCTCCAAACCATGGAGGGCTGCTCCGGTGGCATTGAGAACACCAATTACTTTGTCACCACCGATCAGGCGCCCTATGTGCTGACCCTGTTCGAGCGGCTGACGGCGCAGCAGTTGCCGTATTACCTCCGGCTGATGAAGCACCTGGCTTTCCACGGCATTCCTGTGCCAGACCCCGCAGCCAATCGCGATGGCGATGTGTTGCACCGCCTCAACGGCAAACCTGCCGCCGTGGTGAACCGGCTCAAAGGCAAAAGCGAACTCGCTCCGGGCGTAGAACACTGCCGGCAGGTGGGCGCCATGCTGGCACGCATGCACCTGGCCGGCCGCGAATTCGGCATGCAACAGCCCAATCTGCGGGCGCTGCCCTGGTGGAATGAAACTGTGCCTGTGGTGCTGCCCCACCTGGAAGCACCGCAGGCCGCACTCATCCAGAGCGAGCTGGCCTACCAAAACCATATCGCCGCGCAAAGCGCCTATACGGCCCTGCCGCGCGGTGCCATCCACGCGGATTTGTTCCGTGACAACGTGATGTTTGAAACCATTGCCGGCGAACCCCGCCTCAGCGGCTTCTTTGACTTTTACTTTGCCGGCACCGACACGTGGCTGTTTGACTTGGCCGTCTGCCTCAACGACTGGTGCATAGACCTGCCCACCGGGCATGCCGACCTGGAACGCAGCCGCGCCTTTGTGCAAGCCTATGAAAGCGTGCGCCCCTTGATCGCCCAGGAGCGCGAACTGCTGCCGGCCATGCTGCGCGCAGGCGCACTGCGTTTCTGGCTGTCCCGCTTGTGGGACTGGTACCTGCCGCGTGAGGCCTCCATGCTCAAACCCCACGACCCCACCCACTTTGAACGGGTGCTGCAGCAGCGCATCGCGCATCCGCTGACCCTGAGCGCCCTGATGACCCCGGAAACCCAGACCGCATGAAACTCCAGATTGTTCCCGCCCGCCAGGGCCTTGTGTGGTTTAAGCAAGGTGTGCGCACCTTTCTGAAGCAGCCGCTGGCCTTCACCGGCCTGTTTTTTATATTCATGGCCACCATTTCGCTGCTCAGCTTGCTGCCGGTGATAGGCACCCCTATCGCACTGGCCCTGCTGCCTGCCGCCACCCTGGGCCTGATGGCCGCCACCGAAATCGCGGACAAGGGGAAATTCCCCATGCCGCAGGTCCTGATTGCGGGTTTCCGTGCGGGCAAGGAGCGGCTGCGGTCCATGGTGGTGCTGGGCGTGCTGTACGCCGTGGGCTTCATCTTGCTGATGGGTATTTCCGCCACGATTGATGGAGGCCAATTCGCCCGGGTCTACCTGCTGGGTGGCGAGCTCTCACCCGAAGTCGTGTTGCAAGACGACTTCCAGACCGCTGCACTGGTGGCCATGCTGCTCTACCTGCCGCTCTCCCTGCTGTTCTGGCATGCGCCGGCCCTGGTGCACTGGCATGGCATCACGCCGGTGAAAAGCCTGTTTTTCAGTGCGGTGACCTGCCTGCGTAACTTCGGGGCTTTCACCGTGTTCGGTATGGTGTGGATGGCAGCCTTCCTCGGTGTCGCCACCGGGGTGGCCATCGTAGTCAGTTTGTTGGGGAACGTGGAGCTGATCAACGCTATCCTGTTGCCCTTGGGCCTGGCCATGGCGGCCATGTTTTACACGTCGTTCTATTTCACTTACCGGGACTGTTTCGGCACCCCCCCACAGGAAACACCATGACACAACACACCCTCCAAGGCCGCAGTGATGCGGAAGTCAGCTGGTTCCAGCGGCGCAGTTTTTTGCAAGCTGCCGCTGCCTGGACGGCCATGGGGGGTGCGGCGACAGCCTACGCGCAAAGCCGCAGCAACATCGTGCAACTGGTGGGTGACGCTGTGCTCAATGGCAGCCGCCTGCGACCGGAGCACGCCATCCAGACCGGCGACCAGATCACCACGGGGCCGGGTTCCCACCTGATTTTTGTGATCGGCAATGCATCGTTCCATGTGCGCCAAAGCAGCACGCTCACCGTAGAGCGGGGCAGCAGCCTGAACGCCGTGAGTGTGCTGCACCTGCTGACCGGCGCGGTCATCAGTGTCTGGGGCAAGGGCGGCAGGCGCAGCATCGTGACGCCCACGGTAACGGCCGGCATACGGGGCACGGGCGTGTACACCGAAGTGTTTCCCGATCAGGGCAACCGCAGTTATTTCTGCAACTGCTATGGCACGGTGGACGTGGCCGCCGGCCACGAGCGCGTGCTCAGCCGCTCGGACTACCACCAGGCCTTCTGGGCCGAGGTACAGCCCAAAAATGGCCGCCTGCTCACGCCGGCCAAAGCCATCAACCACACCGATGAAGAGTTGGAATACCTGGCCAAACTGGTTGGCCAAAAAACCGCCTGGCAACAAATGGGCAAAAAAGGCATCAAAGACGGCAAGGGCTACATGGATGAGCAGCCCGGCCGGATGCATCCGGCGGCATCCGCAACGCCCGGCGCTTGAACACGGGCCTCTGCCTGCCCGCTTACGGGTTGGCGGTGCGGTACGCAGCGAGCGCTTGCGCCAGGTCCTGGTATTCCTCGCACTGGCGGTTGCCACAGATTGCCTCCAGCGCAGCGAGATGCTTTTCCGCCTGCTGCGGCTTGCGATCCATCAAATAGGCTTCGCCGATGTATTCGTGCGCACCCCGGTGCTGGGGGTTGAGTTGAAGCGCTCGCTGGTAGTGCTCAAACGCTTTGGCCAGGTTCGGCGTCTGCTGTTTCCGGTAGCTGTACGCCAACAGGTTGTGGGCATCGGCGTTTGAAGGTTCCGCATCCACCACCTTCTGGGTCTCAAACTTCGCCGTCCGCCAGTCCCCTTGGGCAATGGCTGCGCGCGCGCTCTTCATCCGTTGATTGACGGTCGGTACGTTCATGACCGGGACATCTGCGGCATGGGCCATGCTGCCCGCCAACATCATCGTCACCAAGATTTTTTTCATGCCTTCTCCTTGAATGTGGAAGACCGAATGTATCGGCTGTGCATTACCGGGGTACGGCTCGAACTGTCACACCTCTGAAACATGAACGTCGCACAGTATGCAGGCTTGTTTAACCTGAGGCACCTCGTATGACCGATCACACACGCGCTTCCCGCGACATCTTCAACAACGAAGACTCCAACACCACGGCCAATCCGCACATCGACCAGATCATGTCGGCCCGCCTGAACCGCCGCGGCTTGCTGCTGGGCGGCATGGGCGCTGCCGCGACCTCTCTTTTCGGTGCCGGCGCCCTGACCGGCTGCGCCACTGCATCCACCGGCGCGGGCGCAGCCGCCGGCATGACTGCACCTTTGAACACCCTGGGTTTCACAGCCGTCGCCAAGAGCCTGGCGGACAAAGTGGTGGTGCCTGCCGGCTACGACGTACAAATCATTTACGCCCTGGGCGACCCCCTGAAAGCCGGCACCGCTGCTTTCAAGAACGACGGTACAGATTCCGACTGGGACAACCGCGCGGGCGATCACCATGATGGCATGGAGTATTTCGGCCTGGACGCCAACGGCAAGCCATCGGCAAACGGTGTTTCCCGTGGCCTGCTGGCCGTGAACCACGAAGCCACTACCGACCAGAAGCTGAGCTCCTTCTTCCTCCACGCCAACGGTGGCGCGACCACCCTGCCCCGCCCGGCGGCAGAAGTGGACAAGGAACTGTCCATCCATGGCTTGTCGGTGGTGGAAGTGGAAGCCAAGGCCGGCCGCTGGAGCTACCAGCAAACCTCCAGCTACAACCGCCGCATCACCCCCAACACCGAAGTGCTGATCAGCGGCCCCGCCAAAGGCAGCGCGCACATGGTCACCAAGTTCAGCCCTGACGCCACCCGCGCCCGCGGCACCCTGAACAACTGCGGCACCGGCAAGACCCCTTGGGGCACTTTTGTGTCCGGCGAGGAAAACTGGTTCGGCTACTTCCACCGCGATGCCAAGGACGACGAGCGTCGTGGCAAGAAAGACAAAGCAGTCGCTGGCCTGGTGCGCTACGGGCGCCCTGCAGGCGCCGCCAGCCGCCACGGCTGGGAGAGCGCAGGTGCTGACGACAAATACGTGCGCTGGAACAACGGCGCCGTGGGTGCCAACGCCCGCGCCGACTACCGCAACGAAATGAACACCTTCGGTTTCGTGGTGGAAATGGACGCGTATGACGGCCAGCAACTGGTCCGCAAGCGCACCGGCCTGGGCCGCTTTGCCCACGAGAGCGTGAGCTTTGCCAAGGCGGTGGCCGGCCAGCCCATCGTGGCTTACATGGGTGACGACTCCCGCGGCGAATACATGTACAAGTTCGTGTCCGCCGCCAAGTGGGACGCAGCTGACGCCAACGCCAGCAACCGCATTGCGGTGGGCGACAAGTACCTGGACAAAGGCACGCTCTATGTCGCCAGCTTCAAAGATGACGGTACGGGCACCTGGATCGAACTGTCCATGAACAACCCCATCGTGGCCGCCAACCCGGACTTCGAATTCCAGTCCGACGCGGACGTGGCCATCTTCACCCGCCTGGCGGCCGACGCCGTGAGCGCGACCAAGATGGACCGCCCGGAGTGGGGAGGCATCAACCCCCGTACCGGCGACTTCTACATGACGCTGACCAACAACAGCAACCGCACCGTGGATGGCGACATGGGTGCCGACGCAGCCAACCCCCGCGTCTACAGCGACATGAAGAACGGCAAGGAAAGCCGGGGCAACGTGAACGGCCACATCATCCGCGTGGCGCAAGCCAACCCGGCCGATACCGCCTTCAAGTGGGACATCTACCTGTTCGCCTCGGAAGCCGATGCTGACAAGACCAAGGTCAACCTGTCCAACCTGACCGACGAAAACGACATGTCCGCTCCGGACGGCTTGGCTTTCAGCCAGGCCACCGGCCTGTGCTGGATCCAGACCGACGACAGCGCCTACACCGACAAAACCAACTGCATGTTGCTGGCCGGCATCCCCGGCAAGGTGGGCGACGGCGCTAAAAAGACCCTGAGCTACAAGCGCCCGGACGGCAGCGAAAAGCGCATCGACACCTACATGGGCAAGTCGCAATCGCCGGACATCCTCAAGCGCTTCCTGGTCGGCCCCGTGGACTGCGAAATCACCGGCCTGTGCGAAACCCCGGACGGCAAGGCCTTGTTCATCAACATCCAGCACCCCGGTGAGAACACCCCGATGGCCGACATTGGCAACCCCGCCAAGTACACCAGCCAGTGGCCCGCCAACGCCGGCTACGGTGCCGGCCAACGCCCCCGCTCTGCCACCATCGTGATCACGAAGAAAGACGGCGGCGTGATCGGTAGCTAATCGCTTTAGCTTCATTCCGGCACGCGCCGGATGACAAATAGCGGACTGCTGCAACGCAGTCCGCTATTTTTTGATAGCTGCTTGCGCTTATTCCATAAGCGCTATAGGCCAATTTCCCTTAAAAAACGGGCACATCACGTCCCCGCAGGTTTGATCTTCAGGCAGCTGTTCTCACCAATGCGCGGGGCGCCCACTTTGGCCCGGGCTTCATCGGTGAGCTCGCACGCCACCAGGATGCCGACATACATGCGGCGCCAGTACACATCGTCGCCCGGTGCGTCCTTTTGCAGGTTGGCGACAAAGATGGTTTCCACCTGGCGCAGCACGTCTTTACGCTGAGCCGCCGTCCACTCATTGCGCAGAGGCTGCTCCAGAAACAGGCGCTCCAACTCGGGCAGGTCGCGGCTGTGGCCCCACAAGGTCGGGCTGGAGGCGAGCACCACTTTCTCATTCAACACCACACGGATCAGCATGGAGCGGTAAGTGCACTCACGCTGGTCGGGGTGAAAGGTGTCCACCGTGGCTTTGAGCGTCTTGAGCTGGTTGGCCATCTGGGAAGGAGACAGGTATTTCATGGCTGCCGCACGCCGCTCCAGCTCGGGCACCGGCATGCGCGTCAGGGGCGTGTCGTAGATGGCGAGCTGGGAGCATTCGGGCACCTCGCCTTCCGCCGCTGCTGCGGCAGGTTTGGCGGGCAGCCCAGCGGCCCCTTTGCCTGAGGCCGGGACAGCCGGCGGTGCCGGCATCTGCAAGCTCACTGGCGGGGCAACAGGGGCCATCGGGGTCGAGGCACCGCTCTTGGCGGGCATCACCGGCCCCAACTGCACAGGGCCGGCCGCCGAAGAAGCAGGCACGGCGGGTCGGGGTGCAGCAGGCACTTCATCCGGCGACGCTGGCACCGGCCGGGTCACGGTGGGCGTGCTGGCCGCCAGCCCGGGCGGCAGGGCCATGCTGCCATCCGGCAGGCGCTGCCCGTTGGCAGGAATCTCTGCCTTGCGCTGGCCCAGGGCCACCCACAAGGCGGCCCCTGCCAATGCGAGTGCCAGACCGCCCACCGCCATGGCGGCCCATGCACTTGCACGGATTTGCAAAAAGGTTTTGCGACCGGGCCGGGGCAGGTGCACCGGGTCGCGCTGCGAGGCACCGCCGGGCGTGCCACCGTTCAGGCCGCCCGAGAGTGAGGGGTGGGAACGGGCGCGCCGCATCACTGGCACAGGCACGCCCCACCACTGCGGCGCTTGCAGAGCTTTGAGCGCTTCCACCAAGGCCTGGGCGCTGGCAAAGCGTTGCGCGGGCTCCTTGGCACAGGCCTGCGCGATGACGGCGTCCAGCGCGGGGTAGTCGCGCAGGGGCTGCACCTCCACCACGGCGGGCACCGGTTCGTTGAGCTGGGCCCACATCAGTTGCGACGTGGTCTCGCGCGTAAAGGCCTCGCGCCCGGTGATGGCCTCAAACAGCACCAGCCCCAGGGCATAGAGGTCGGTGCGCGCATCGATGGTGCCGGCGGCAATCTGCTCCGGCGCCATGTAGCGCGGGGTGCCGGCCACACCACCTTCGATGGTGAGCTTGGTGCCCACCTCGTCCACCAGCCTCGCAATGCCGAAGTCCAACACTTTTACATGCAGGCCCGCCAGGTCGCGCCGAACCCGGATGTTCTCCGGTTTGATGTCGCGGTGCACCACGCCCTTGGCATGGGCAAAGGCCAGCACTTCGGCCACCTTGCAGGTCAAACCAACAGCGTCTTCGAACGACAGCGCGCCCTCGCGGTCCAGCAGGGCGGAGAGGTCTTCGCCCTCCACATACTCAAAGGCCAAATACAGCTGCCCGTCGCTGTCCACACCCGAGTCCAGCAATTGGGCGGCACCGGGGTGGCGCACCTCCAGGCTGAGGGCGGCTTCGCGCTCGAAGCGGCGGCGCAGCTGGGCATCGTCGGATAGGTGCGCCGGCAGAAACTTGAGGGCCACCTGGTTGCCCACACCGATCTGCTTGGCCAGATACACCGCGCCCATGCCCCCGCTGCCGATCTTGCGCAGCACCTGGTAGCGGCCCGCCACCACCTGCAAGGAGGGGCGGGACGAAGCGGCTGCGCCTGCGGGCTCAGTCATGGGGCTTGGTCAGGAAATGGGCCCGCGCCCTCAGAGCGCGTAGTCCCGCTCGACTTTGGCGATGCGAGTCTTGAAGGCCGCGTACCATTTTTCGTGGCCCAGTTGCTGGGCGACCTGGTGCTCGGCGTTCGACTTCCAGGCGCGGATGGACTCCAGGTCTTTCCAGTACGACACGGTGATACCGAGCCCGTCGCGCGCGGACTCCACGCCCAGAAAACCGGGCTGTTGGGCGGCAAGCGCCACCATCTTCTCGGCCATGTCGCCATAGCCCTCATCAACGGCGGTGCGCAGGTTGGTGAAGATGACGGCGTAGTACGGCGGCGGCGGGGTATTCGCAATGTCCAGGCTCATCGTGGTCTCCAGAAAGTCAGGGTACGGGGGTGAGTTTGGCCACGCTCAGCGCCAACCACTTGGTGCCGTGGCGGGGGAAGTTGATCTGCGCGCGCGCATCGTCGCCCGCGCCTTCCAGCGTGAGCACCGTGCCCTCGCCGAACTTGGCGTGGAACACCTTTTGCCCCTTGCGCAGGCCGGTGGGCTCCTCTTTGCGCACCACCTCCTTCTGCGGGGTGGAATACGAGCCAAATGTGCCTCCAGCGCCCGTGGAGTATGCGCGAGCAGCTCCTGAATTTGTAGCATAGCCTCCGCCACCCCAGCTGTTGCCAAAACCTCCGCCCACGCCGCCACCCATACCGCCCATCGTGGGCATGGCCTGCTGCTTGGGCGTCAGGTACTTCAGGCACTCCTCGGGCAGCTCGTCAAAAAAGCGGCTCTTGAGGTTGTAGCGCGTCTGCCCATGCAGCATGCGGGTTTGCGAATGGCTGAGGTAGAGGCGCTTGCGCGCACGGGTGATGGCCACGTAGGCCAGGCGGCGCTCTTCTTCCAGCCCGTCGTGGTCGCTCATGGAGTTTTCGTGGGGGAACAAGCCCTCTTCCATGCCGGTGATGAACACGCAGTCGAACTCCAGGCCCTTGCTGGAATGCACCGTCATGAGTTGGATGGCGTCCTGCCCTGCTGCAGCCATGTTGTCGCCCGCCTCCAGCGCTGCGTGGGTCAGGAAGGCTTGCAGAGGCGAAAGGGTTTCGCCGGTGTCGCCGAATTCGTCTGAGGCAGATTCCGGCGCATCGCCACTCAAGCCCTGACTGGCCGGGCTTTGGCTGAGCAAGGCCTCGGGGCTGCTGACCAGCGGCGCCATGCCGGGGGCTTCGCGGCCGAAGCCTTCTTGCATCACAAAGCTTTCAGCGGCGTTGACCAGTTCATCCAAGTTCTCGACGCGGTCCTCGCCTTCGCGCTCGTTGCGGTAGTGCTCCAGCAGGCCGCTGTGCTCCAGCATGAGCTTGATGATGTCTTTGAGGTTCAGGTTGGCGGTCTGCTCACGCATGACATCGAGCTTGGCCACAAAGCCGGCAATCACAGCGCCGGGACGGCCGGTGAGCGTACTCACCGCGTCGTGCAGCGAACAGCCCGTTGCCTTGGCCAAGTCTTGCAGTTGCTCGATGCTGCGCGCACCGATGCCGCGCGCCGGGAAGTTCACCACCCGCAAAAAGCTGGTGTCGTCGTTGGGGTTCTCCAGCAGGCGCAGGTACGCCAGCGCGTGCTTGATTTCGGCGCGCTCGAAGAAGCGCAGGCCGCCGTACACGCGGTAAGGAATGCCGGCATTGAACAGCCCGGTTTCAATCACCCGGCTTTGCGCGTTGCTGCGGTAGAGCACGGCAATCTCGGAGCGCGGCACATCATCGCGGATGAGCTGCTTCATCTCGTCCACCATCCACTGCGCCTCGGCAAAGTCGCTGGGCGCCTCATACACCCGCACCGGCTCACCGGCGCCCTGGTCAGTACGCAGGTTCTTGCCCAAGCGGCGGCTGTTGTTGCTGATCAGCGCATTAGCGCTGTCCAGGATGTTGCTATAGCTGCGGTAGTTCTGCTCCAGCTTGATCTGCTGGCGCACCGCGAACTCGCGCACAAAGTCCGTCATGTTGCCCACGCGCGCACCGCGAAAGGCGTAAATGCTCTGGTCGTCATCGCCCACTGCCAGCACCGAGCCACCGCCCCCGTCACTGCCGCCCTGCCCCACGCCGGCAATCATCTTGATCCAGGCGTATTGCAGCTTGTTGGTGTCCTGGAACTCGTCGATCAGGATGTGGCGGAAGCGCCGCTGGTAGTGCTCGCGGATGGGCGCGTTGTCGCGCAGCAGCTCGTAAGAGCGCAGCATCAATTCCCCAAAGTCCACCACGCCTTCGCGCTGGCACTGGTCTTCATAGAGCTGATAAATCTCGATCTTCTTGCGGGTGTCCGGGTCGCTGGCCACCACGTCCTTGGGGCGCAAGCCTTCTTCCTTGCAGTTGCCAATGAACCAGCCCAGCTGCTTAGGCGGAAAGCGCTCGCTGTCGATGTTGTATTGCTTGCACAGGCGCTTGATGGCGCTGAGCTGATCTTGCGTATCCAGAATCTGGAACGCTTGCGGCAAGCCCGCGTTTTTGTAGTGCGCGCGCAAAAAACGGTTGCACAGGCCGTGGAAGGTGCCTATCCACATGCCGCGCACATTCACCGGCAGCATAGCGGAGAGGCGCGTCATCATTTCCTTGGCGGCCTTGTTGGTAAACGTCACCGCCAGAATGCCGCCCGGCGACACATAACCGTTTTGCAGCAGCCAGGCGATGCGGGTAGTGAGCACCCGCGTTTTGCCCGATCCGGCCCCCGCCAGAATGAGTGCGTGCTCAGCCGGCAGCGTGACCGCAGCCAGCTGCTCGGGGTTCAGGTTGTGTAACAGGGGGGGAGTGGTGCCAGCGGCGGCGAATAGTTGCATGGGGGTGATTGTAGAAAGCCAGTGGCATAAGGGTGGGGATGCGCTTTGCTACGTGTCCCCCGCCCGCCTTGCGGGCTCCTCCTTGACCTCCGCAAATCACATCCCCACCCTTGTCTCCGGCCACTTCACGCGCTGCCGCCACCTGAATTCGGAAGGTGTATACAATCAAGCACCGGGCCCAAGCAATTGGCACCCGGTTTTTTTATGGCCGGTGCCAGTCCAAGTGCTCAGTGTTTTGTATGGAAACTTTGGATAGGAGCTTGGACCATGGAAATTTTTGACTACGACAACATCCTCTTGCTGCCCCGCAAATGCCGGGTGGAGAGCCGTTCTGAATGCGATGCCGGCGTGGAGCTGGGCAGCCGCAAATTCCGCCTGCCGGTGGTGCCCGCCAACATGAAAACCGTGGTGGACGAGTCCATCTGCGAATGGCTGGCACGCAATGGCTATTTCTACGTCATGCACCGCTTTGATCTGGACAACGTGAAGTTCGTCCAGGAGATGCACGCCAAGGACCTGTTTGCCTCCATCTCGCTGGGCGTGAAGAAGCCGGACTATGCGACCGTGGACCAGCTGGTGGCGCTGGGTCTGACACCCGAGTACATCACCATCGACATCGCCCACGGCCATGCCGACAGCGTGCGCGACATGATCATTTACCTCAAGAAACACTTGCCCGGCAGCTTTGTGATCGCCGGCAATGTGGCCACGCCCGAGGCGGTGATCGACCTGGAAAACTGGGGTGCGGATGCGACCAAGGTCGGCGTGGGCCCCGGCAAGGTGTGCATTACCAAGCTCAAGACCGGCTTCGGCACCGGCGGCTGGCAGCTCAGCGCGCTCAAGTGGTGTGCCCGTGTGGCGACCAAGCCCATCATTGCCGACGGCGGCATCCGCAGCCATGGTGACATTGCCAAGAGCATCCGCTTTGGCGCGAGCATGGTCATGATCGGCTCGCTGTTCGCTGGCCACGAGGAGTCTCCCGGCAAGACCGTGGAAGTCGATGGCGCCATGTTCAAGGAGTACTACGGCTCGGCCAGCGACTTCAACAAGGGCGAATACAAGCACGTGGAAGGTAAGCGCATCCTGGAGCCGATCAAGGGCAAACTGGCCGATACGTTGATTGAAATGGAGCAGGATGTACAAAGCTCCATCAGCTATGCCGGTGGCAAGAAGCTCATGGACATCCGCAAGGTGAACTATGTGACCCTGGGCGGCGACAACGCGGGCGAACACCTGCTGATGTAAGTCCGTGCCGTGAAGGCTGTCAGCACCTCGACAGCCTTCACGGTACAAACCCTCTCCCCCCCTCGCGGGGCGGCGCTATTCTCAGGTGCAGGAGCACACTGACACCATGAAAATAGCACTTCTCGGCATCGGTCTCATGGGCTTCCCCATGGGGCGCCGCCTTTGTGAAGCCGGCCACACTGTCCACGTCTGGAACCGCACCCCCGCCAAAGCCGAACGCCTCATTGCCTTCGGCGCCATCGTTCACCCCACAGCCGCCCATGCAGTGGCTGGCGCCGACATGGTCATCACCATGCTGGACCACGGCGGCATCGTCAGCCACGTGCTGTTTGAATTGGGCGCGGCAGATGCCATCAAACAAGGGACCTTGCTGGTGGACATGTCTTCCATCAAACCCGTAGAAGCCCGCGACCATGCCGCCCGCCTGAGCGAGCGCGGTGTGGACTACCTGGATGCACCTGTCTCCGGCGGTACGCTGGGAGCAGAGCAAGGTACGCTGGCCATCATGGCCGGTGGCAAGGCCACCAACTTCGAGCGGGCCATGCCGGTGCTCAAAATCTTCGGCCGCCCCACCCATGTGGGGCCGATCGGCTCCGGCCAACTGACCAAGCTAGCTAACCAGATGATCGTGGGCGCCACCATCGGCATCGTGGCGGAAGCCCTGCTGCTCTGTGAACGCGGCGGCGCGAATATGGGCAAGGTGAAAGAAGCCATCACCGGCGGCTTTGCGGACAGCCGCATCCTTCAGGTACATGGCCAGCGCATGGTGGACCGGGACTTTGCACCCCGCGCCCGCATGACGGTGCAGATCAAGGACTTGCGTAACGCCTTGGCCACGGCTTCTGAAGTGGGCTTCGATGCGCCGATTACGACTTTGTTTGAAAAGCTATACGCAGAGGGCATCGAGCACGGCCTGTCCGACCTGGACCACGCCGGCTTGTTTGTAGAGCTGGCCAGCCGCAACGGGATGTCCTGATTGGCACGCCGGTCATACCTGAAGAACAGGTGCCCAGTGGCCTCATGAAACCTCCGGCTTCATACCCTTGCTTGGGCGATGCGTAAAGCATTGGCACAAGCTCTTTTTCGGATTGGTTCAGGAAATCGAGGTGACTTCACTTGCGCACGCATTGCGCTCAGTTGCGCCAGTTCTGTGGTGGTTAAGGTGGTCATGGTTAAACTTTTTTGAGTAATGCGAGTATGCGAATAATTTCTTTGTAGATTTCGGGCCAGTCACTGCTATGTTTGGCGTGCAGACGAAAATCCACGTATATGTCTGGTTGCCAAAAAAAGCCACCAGAGCACCCGGCCATGGCATGAATGGTTCCTTTCACATCTGGAGGATCACAATTAATGCTCGGTGCCTGTGCACCTAGTGGCTTCTTCTCATTTGTCGCAATGAAAAACTCTCGCCTATACGACTTACCTTGCGCGTCGAAGAAACGCACTCGCTCCAAATCGGGGCGCAATTGCTGACGCTCCATGCGGAAACCTTCTTTTTGCAACTCTTCAAACCGTCCTTCGCCTTTGCTAAGCCATGGAGTTGGTGCTTTGGGATCGGACCATCTTCCGCGGCCTGTTAGAAATATCACAACATCAGACGACCCGTCTCTTTCCTCTTGCGGCACATCTTCCCGACTTTTCTTGCTTGGCCAAGAGAATGAAGCGGCGTTTATGCCGCTGCTGTAGTAGTACATCGGCCCAACAAACCAATGCCCGTTGAGCTTGAGCAATGCATCTTTGGTGTAGTCCCTCGGAGGCTCCACGTCGCCTTGGCATATCTTGTCCAGACATTCAACGCGCTTTCGTTCTGCCCGCTCTGCTTTCTGCTGCTCGTTGGGGCCGCAGGCACCCAAGCCAAGAGATGCGAATACGATGAGCATGAGTCCCATCGAATAGGAAGAATGTCGCTTCTTCATGCCGCCACCTTCACTGAATAGTTGTGAGCGGCGCTTGTTGGCAGTGCCTTTCCCGCAATCGCATGACCGAGTGTAGGGCGAGAATACAAGCCAAATCGGCCTCTAGCGCTTATTGAATATGCGCGGGCAGCTATTGTTTTAGGAGTAATCCACTGGTGCCAGCGGTGGCAGCTGTTGTCCCGATGCGCCATCTCCGGCAGCTCCAGCTCTAGTTGGCCCGCCCGGTAGTTTTGTATGGAGATGCTGTTGGCCGTGGCCTTGCCGTCAGCGCTGTCTGCACGGGTGACGAGCAGGGCATTGGCGTCTGAAGGGTCGGCTTCACTTCGTAGTGCGTGTGGAGAACAATGACTCTCACTCGGGGGCCACCGGGTATGTTTGGATTGGAGGAGGTTCCGGTTGGTCATAACTTTCTCTCAGGCTCGGGGCTCTCAGCGGCCAAGTTGTTCTAGCAAGAATTGTCTGAATGAGAATTTCATTATTAGCCACGGCAGTGAGGCAGATAGACGTAAAAAAGCCCCGCTGGCTCGCGCCGCGGGGCTTTTTGTTATCCGCCGATTGGCAGATTAGTCGAAGTTGCGTGCAGGACGCTTCTTGGCATCGCGGGGCACGAAGACCTTGCCGCCGTTACCGGGCTTGGCAAAACCAGCGGGCTTGCCGAAGGCTGGCTTGCGGGCTGCAAAGTCGCCACGCGGGGCACCAAAGTCACCGCGAGGGGCGCCGAAATCGCCACGGGGTTGGAAGTCACCACGGGGAGGACGTGCATCGCCGCGGGGCGCATCGCCACGGGGAGCGCCTTGGCCGGCAAAGCGGTCGTTGAAACCGCCCTTGCGTTCGTAGCTGAAGCCTTCACGGGAAGCGCCACCGAAGTCACGGGAACTTTCACCGAAACCACGACCGCCGCCTTCAGGGCGTCCGCCGAAACCGCGCACGGCGCCGTAACCACCTTCACGGGGAGCGCCATCGCGCTGACCGCCACCGAAGCCGCCTTCACGCGGGCCACCGAACTTGCGTTCGCGAGGCTGGAAGTCACCACCACGGCCACGGCCACCGAAGCTGGGGCGTGACTCGGGAGCGCGCTGCTGGGGTTCCAAGCCGGGAATGGTCTCAGGCTTGATGGGCTGGCGGCTGTAGGCTTCGATATCGAAAATCTTGCGACGGTCACGGAACTCGGCGAATGTCACTGCCAGACCATCACGGCCCGCACGACCGGTACGGCCGATACGGTGGGTGTAGTCCTCCGCCTTCATGGGCAAACCAAAGTTGAACACGTGGGTGATGGTGGGCACGTCGATACCGCGAGCAGCCACATCGGTAGCCACCAGAATCTGCACCTGACCTTGACGCAAAGCCATCAGGCGGCGATTACGCAGGCCTTGGCTCAAAGCACCGTGCAGGGCTACCGCAGAGAAGCCGTCTTGCTGCAGATCGTTGGCCAAGCCATCGCACTCGATCTGGGTGCTGGCAAACACAACCGCTTGGTTGATGGTGGTGTCACGCAGCCAGTGGTCCAGCAGCTTGCGCTTGTGCTGGGCGTTGTCCGCCCAGAACAGCACTTGCTTGATGTTGGCGTGCTTTTCCTGGGGGCTGTCGATGGTCACGCGCTGGGGTTCACGCATCACACGGGCAGCCAGTTGCTGGATGCGCGGCGCGAAGGTCGCGCTGAACATCATGGTCTGCTTGCGGTCAATCGTGAGCTGGTTGATTTCAGCCAGGTCATCGGAGAAGCCCAAGTCCAACATGCGGTCGGCTTCGTCCACCACCAGGAACTGAACCTGGTCCAGCTTGATTTGCATGGAGCGTTGCAGGTCCAGCAAACGGCCGGGGGTGGCCACTACCAGGTTGGCGTTTTGCAGCTTGGCGATCTGCAACTGGTAAGGCATGCCACCCACGATGTTGGCGACGCGCAGACCACGGCAGTGCTGCACCAAATCGATGGCGTCGTGGGCCACTTGCTGGGCCAGTTCGCGGGTAGGGCAAACAATCAGGGCGCCGGGAGTAGGTGCCTTGAAGTTGCGGGGGTTGGTGGGGTCTTTGCGCTTGGCGCGCTTGGGGGCAGGTTCGCCTTTGGCGGCAGCGTCAGCACACGCTTGTTCGTACTCAGCGCGCTCAGCCGCTTCGGCTTCGGCTTGCTGGGTCAACAGGGTATGCAACACGGGCAGCAGGAAAGCGGCTGTCTTGCCGGAACCAGTCTGGCTGGACACCATCAGATCGACAAACTTGCCGGCCTTCTCGGAGCCCACACCCGCCATGGCCAAAGGAATGGCCTTTTGCTGCACAGTGGTGGGCTGGGTGTAGCCCAGGTCTTTACAGGCTTGCACCAATGCGGGTGCCAGACCCAGTTCTACGAAGCCATTGGGGGCCTCAGGAGCGGCAGCTTCCACAGCCTCAACAGGCACGTTGGATTCCACAGAAGTTGCGGAAACGGAAAGGTTTTCGGCAGGCGCGAATTCGCCTGTCACTTCAAAAGCGTCAGTCATATTTTTTCTCACACGAAAGCGCCGCAAGTTGTGCGGCTGCTCCGTCAATGGTTAAAAAACATCAACCATCAAACGGAACCTGCTCTGACCCGCCAAGGGGTGTGTTTCAGTGCTGGGGGCGTATATCGCTTAAAAAAGCGTGCCCGGTGAATGAAGGGAGATGTACAAATCTCGCAAGCCGCTGTCCGGCGTTACCTGCGAAGCCCTCGATTATGGCATGAATTCGGGTTTTTACCTAATTTAATTTGAGGAAGTGCTCACGGTAGTGTGCTAACTCTTCGATGGACTCATTCACATCGGCCAGGGCTGTGTGCTTCTGCTGCTTCTTGAAGGAATCTGCCACCTCGGGCTTCCAGCGCTTGGCCAACTCCTTGAGGGTGCTCACATCCAGGTTGCGATAGTGGAAAAAAGCTTCCAATTTAGGCATGTACTTGACGAGAAAGCGCCGGTCCTGACCGATGGAGTTGCCGCACATAGGCGAAGCACCTTTGGGCACATACTGAGCCAAAAAGGCAATGAGCGCGGCCTCCGCCTCGGCTTCCGTCACCGTGGAGGCCTTCACCTTGTCGATCAGGCCACTTTTGCCGTGGGTGCCCTTGTTCCAGGCGTCCATTTTGTCGAGCTGGGCATCGGACTGGTGGATCACGAACACCGGGCCTTCGACCCGCTGGCCGAGATTCGGGTCGGTCACGATGACAGCGATTTCCAGCAGACGGTCGGTTTCGGGTTCCAGCCCCGTCATTTCACAGTCCAACCAGACCAGGTTTTTGTCAGATTTGATGAGCACGGGCGCGATGGGGGAGTTTGATTCAGCCATGCCGCCATTGTCGCCGATGACCTAAACTCTGCCGCCATGCAAGACACCCCCATTGAATTCTCCCCGTCCCTGTGGATGACCACCTTTTTCGCCGTCACCCTGGTGGCCAGCGTCATGCTGAAATTCTGGCTGGCCAGCAGGCAGGTACGCCACGTGGCCCGCCACCGCGACGCAGTGCCTCCTGCATTCGCCAAGCACATCACATTGGCGGACCACCAGAAGGCTGCGGACTACACCATCGCCCAGGCCCGTCTTGGGCTGTTGGAGCTGGCATGGGGCACCGCCGTCCTGCTGGGCTGGACCCTGTTGGGCGGCTTGCACGCGCTGAACCAGGCCTTGCTGGCGTGGTTCGACGGCCGCTTCGGCAGCGCCTTGCCGCAACAACTGGCTGTGCTGGTGGGTTTCTCGATCATCGGCTCCGTCATCGACCTGCCCTTCTCGCTGTACCGTACCTTTGTGCTGGAGCAGCGCTTCGGATTCAATCGCATGAGCGCCAAGCTCTGGCTGATCGATGCGGTCAAAGGCCTGTTTTTCAGCGCGCTCATCGGCCTGCCACTCGCCGCCTTGGCCTTGTGGGTGATGGGTGCCACCGGCAGCTTGTGGTGGCTATGGACCTGGAGCCTCTGGATGGGTTTCAGCCTGTTGATGATGCTGGTCTACCCCACCTGGATTGCGCCGCTGTTCAACCAGTTCAAACCCCTGGAAGACGCCACCCTGAAAGAACGCGTATCCGCCCTGATGGCGCGCTGCGGCTTTACCTCCAAGGGTTTCTATGTGATGGACGGCAGCAAGCGCAGTGCCCATGCCAATGCGTACTTCACTGGCTTCGGGGCTTCCAAGCGGGTGGTGTTTTACGACACCTTGCTGGCACAGCTGAACCCTGACGAGGTGGATGCCGTGTTGGCGCATGAGCTGGGCCATTTCAAGCACGGCCACATTGCCAAGCGCATGGTGTCCTTGTTCGGCCTGAGCCTGCTGGCGTTTGCGCTGTTGGGCTGGGTGAGCCAGCAGGCCTGGTTCTATACCGGGCTGGGGGTGGGCCCGAACATGACGGGTAGCAACGATGCACTGGCCCTGCTCTTGTTCATGATGGTCCTGCCCCTGGCCGGCAGCTTTACCGGCCCCTTGTTTGCCCAGCTGTCCCGCAAGCACGAATTCGAGGCGGATGCCTACGCCGTAGCCCACGCCAACGGTGCGGCGCTGTCATCCGCACTGCTCAAGCTTTACAAGGACAATGCGTCCACCCTCACCCCCGATCCGGTGTACGTGAAGTTTTACTATTCCCACCCACCGGCACCGGAGCGGCTGGCCCGCATGCCTGCCGCCACGCCCGCCATCGCCACCGCTTGAATTGATAAGAAATATGCCTTCAGCCCCCGTCAGAACTGCGCTAACAGCTACACAAATCATAGCAAGCCTCGCCAAAACCGAGGGCTGGAAGCTCTACGGTGACGGCGCAGATGTCGCCATCGAAAAGACCTACCGCTTCGAGAACTTTCTCAAGACCATGGCCTTTGTGAACGCCGTAGCGTTTATCGCAGAACAGCAGGATCACCACCCTGAACTCTTGCTCACCTACAGCAGCTGCAGCGTGCGCTTCAACACCCATGACGTGCAGGGCGTGTCCCGGTCTGACTTTGAATGCGCTGCCCTGGTGGACGCACTGGTCAGCAAGCCAGCAGGCCCGGCAGCGGCCACCGCATGAGTACCGCCCTTTGAACCCACACGCACTCGAACCCGGCTTGGTTGTCGCAGGCCACGGCCGCCATGTGTGGGTGGAGACACCCGATGGCCGGCGACTGATTTGCCACCCGCGCGGCAAAAAAAGCGTGACGGTGGTGGGCGATCAGGTGCTCTGGAAAGCCACGCAGGATGAAGGCACCATCGAGAAGGTGCTCCCCCGGCGCAATCTTTTTTACCGGCAAGACGAAATCCGCACCAAGTCCTTTGCCGCCAACCTCGACCAGGTGCTGATCCTGATCGCTGCGGAACCCGAGTTTTCCGAGAGTCAATTGTCACGGGCCCTGATTGCCGCAGAAGCCGAGCGCATCCGCCCCATCATCGCCTTGAACAAGAGTGATCTGGCAGAACCCTTTGGACGCGCGTGGGAGCGTCTGTCCATTTACCGCGACATGGGTTACACCCTGCTGCCATTGGCACTCAAACCCAAGGCCGAAGGCGCACCGGCCACCGAACTGGCCCTGTTGCTGGAACTGATGCAGGGCAAAACCACGCTGGTGCTCGGCCCCTCAGGCTCCGGCAAAAGCACGCTGATCAACCGGCTGCTACCGCATGCCGACGTCTTGACCAATGAAATTTCCACCGCCCTGAACTCCGGCAAGCACACCACCACCAGCACCAGTCTGTATTGGGTGGATGAAGCCAAAACCACGGCGGTGATTGACTCGCCGGGCTTCCAGGAATTCGGGCTCAATCACATTGACCCTATGCACCTGGCGGGCCTGATGCCGGACATCAAGGCCCACGCAGGCGACTGCAAGTTCTACAACTGCAGCCATCTGCATGAACCCGGCTGTGGCGTCTTAAATCAAATGAAAGAAGCCTCTAGCGCAGGTGGAATCAGCGCGAACCGCTACAAAATTTATAGCGATTTATTTGCAGAGTTATCTCAAACCCGCTACTAGCCACCGGCAGCGACCGGTCAGCAGCGCGCCGAACTCAGCCAATCAGGCGTGCCGCCGAAAGTAGCGCCAGAAACACCATCCACATCACGACGGTGCGCCAGACCAGCCCCACCACCGCGCGCAAATGGGCGGGCTCGGGCGTCAGGGCGGCGGTGTCTATGTCTTCCCCCAGACGCACATTCACGGCGCCGGCCGTGGCGGCCAGTACCACGCCATCGTTGTCCAGGGGATGTACCGCCTCATGGCGTCGCCAGCTATCCACCGCATCTTCAAAGCTGCCGACAAAGGCAAAACTGAGCGCGGTAACGCGGGCGGGAAGCCAGTCAATGGCGGCCCACGCCCGCAAGGCCCGCTCACGCACCGCATCACTGACCGGCGGCAACTCCGGCTTGGCGGGACGTTTGGCAAACACCGCGAGGTACTCCGTGACCCGGTAAAACACCGCACCGGCCGGGCCCAAACCCAAGGCTGCGAGGATGGAATACCAGACAAACACACCGAACACGTGGCGGTGAGCGCTCAAGACTGAGTGCTCAATCACGTGCCGGACTATTTCACTGCGAGGCAACTCGCTGGCGTCCATACGCTTCCAACCGGCCAGGGCAGCACGCGCAGCAGTTTCATCGCCAGCCAACAAGGCATCGCGAATCTGGGTGAAATGGTGGCTGAATTGCCGGAATCCCAGCGTGGCATAGAGGATCACCACATTCCATATGGCTGCGGCAATCCAGCCCAACTGCCAGAACAACAGCCAGTGCACGGCCAGGACCATTAACGCAGGCCCCAAGGCCGCCAAACACCATGCCAACCAGGCATGCGGTTTCGCACCGGCATCAAAATTGCGCAGCACCCAACGCACCCAGTTGCGCACTGTGTTGTGCACCGGATTGATCTGCGGAAGCGGTTTGGCCTGCTCCAACAAGAGCGCCAGCAATATGGAGATAAAGCTCATGGTCGGATCATACCCAGCGATGCACCCGCTCAGGCACGCAGAAATTGGTAGAAATTGCGCAACATGCCTGCCGTCGCGCCCCAGATAAACCACTCCGTCCCTTGTGCCTCGTAGGGCATGGAATACCACTCCCGTGTCGCACCCTCCCATTCCATGCGGTGACGGCGATGATGGGCGGGGTTCATCAAGAAGCTCAAGGGCACTTCGAAGACATGGGCAACCTCGTCCGGACTGGGCGCCAGTTGAACAGAGGGCGCCACAAGTGCAACCACCGGGGTCACGATAAAGGCACTGCCCGTGGTGTAGTGCGGCAGGCTTCCCAGCACTTCGACCGATGCGGGATGCAGGCCCACCTCCTCCTGTGCTTCGCGCAGCGCAGTCGCAACTGCGTCCGCATCCGTGGGATCAGCCTTGCCGCCGGGAAATGCGATTTGCCCCGAATGGCTGGAGAGATGGGCAGTGCGCTGCGTGAGCAGCACCATGGGTTGATCCCGCACAACAATCGGAATCAGCACCGATGCATGAGATGGCACCCGATCAGAAAATTTGTGTTCCGCTCTCAATTCGGGCGTCCAAGCCGGAGGCAGCCTGAAACGCTGCCGCAAGGCATCCGGTGCCAGATCGGCGGAAGGCACTTCAATGAGATGGCTGTCCACCCCTACCACTGGGACTTGGCGCGGATCAAAAGTTGGCAATGTGCGTATGGGTTTGGTCACTTGGAGTCCCATGAAAAAAGCCGCCACAGCTTGTCACCGGGGCGGCTTTCACGAAGAGCTTGCGGCAGATTACGCTGCAGTCTTCTTTGCTGGCAGCTTTTCCTTGATACGAGCAGACTTGCCGCTACGGTCACGGAGGTAGTACAGCTTGGCACGGCGCACGTCACCACGACGCTTGACTTCGATGCTGGCGATCAGAGGGGAGTAGGTTTGGAACGTACGTTCCACGCCTTCGCCACTGGAGATCTTGCGCACGATGAAGCCGCTGTTCAGGCCACGGTTGCGCTTAGCGATCACCACGCCTTCGTAAGCCTGCACGCGCTTGCGGTTACCTTCAACCACGTTCACGCTCACGATGACGGTGTCACCGGGTGCGAATTCAGGGATTGTTTTACCGAGGCGGGCGATTTCTTCCTGCTCGAGCGCTTGAATGATGTTGCTCATAGTTTCCTTCGTGATCTTGCTCGCGCCGGCGCCGGAATTGGCACCAATATCAAAGCTGAAAAGCTTGTTATCTGGCCGGGCAGAGGATCGGTTAGCCCGCTATTATAGCAAGCTCAATCTTTGGACTGCAACAGCCGCTCTTCCGCAGCAGTAATCAGACCTTGATTTCTTGCATGGTCCAGAATGTCCGGCCGGTGCAAGGCCGTCAGCTGCAAACGCTGGGCACGCCGCCACTCTTCAATGCGCGCGTGGTGACCCGACATCAGCACCGGGGGCACAGACATACCGGACCACTCTTCGGGCCGCGTGTAATGCGGACAATCCAGCAGGCCATCCAGCGCGGGATTGAAACTGTCCTGGTGATGGCTGTCAGCATCTGTCAAAACACCAGGCTGCAAACGCGCCACAGCATCCAAAAGTGCCATGGCAGCGATTTCACCACCGGACAACACAAAGTCACCCAAGCTGATCTGCTGGTCCACATACTTGTCGATGAAGCGCTGGTCTATTCCCTCGTAGCGGCCACACAGCAGAATGCCCCCTGCACTACTGGACCATTGCTCAACCACATCGTGGTGCAGCGGCACCCCGATGGGCGAAAACAACACGACCGGAACAACATCCTGACGCTGTGCACGAATCGCCAAAAGCGTGGCTTCCAGTGGCTCCGCCATCATCACCATGCCGGGGCCGCCGCCGAAAGGCCGGTCATCGACGCGGCGGTAATTGCCAGATGCAAAGTCGCGAGGGTTGTGAAGATGCACGTCCACCAAGCCACTCTCGTAAGCGCGGCGAGTGATGCCTGCCGTCAGCAAAGGCGCAAACAGCTCAGGAAAAAGCGTAATGATGTCGAAGCGCACTGCAGGCGCCTCAATAGTCCAAGTGCCAGTCCACGCGGATGGTCTTATCGGCCAGACTGACGTCGTCTACGTAGGCATTGACGAAGGGGATCATCCGTTCTACCGGCTTGTCATCCTGCATGGCCTCAATCACCAAGACCGTTTGCGGACCCGTCGACATCAGCTCACGAACTGTGCCGAGCACCTGGGCTTCGCGATTGACGACCTGCAGGCCGATGAGATCGACCCAATAGAACTCGTCCGCGGCAGCCTTAGGGAACGTTGCGCGGGAGATAAATATGCGAGAGCCTTTGAGGGTTTCAGCGCCATTTCTGTCATCGATGCCGACCGCACAAGCGACCACCGAATCAGAATGAATTTTGGATTCTTTGACTGCCATGCACGCTGTGCCGAAAAAGGGTTTAACCCCTTTCTCAGTAGGCAACAGGTACCACTGGCGTGAAGAAAAGAGCGCCTCAGGATGGGCACTGTAGGGCAGGACTTTGAACCAGCCTTTGATACCCCAAGCGTCCGCGATGCGTCCGACTTCGATGGCATCCGCCGGCAGTTCGGCGACTTCGAGTCCTGTGAGCATGGGTGAGAGTACTAACCGGCGTACCTGCGCATGCGCCGCACGCCGGCTAAACCATTAAGCAGCTTTTTTGGCGGCTTGGTTGATCAGGCGTTCCACGGTGGGAGATGCCTGTGCGCCAACGCCCTTCCAATAGGTCAAGCGGTCTTGCGCAATACGGATGCTCTCTTCACTTTCCTTGGCGATGGGGTTATAGAAACCGATACGCTCAATGAAGCGGCCGTCACGACGGGTGCGCTTGTCAGCAACAACGATATTGAAAAACGGGCGGCCTTTAGCACCACCACGAGCGAGTCGAATGACGACCATGATTTATCCTTTGGGTAGCTGAGAGAATTCAGCCTATGTATTCAAAGTTCGATTCAAAGTTTGAGACACGCAACTGACCACCCGGCCAGTGACACTCTGAATAGCCCTCTATTATATCGTTTTCTAATTCATGACCTCGATCCGACCCGGCACTGAATCCGACATCAGCGCCATCACGGCCATTTATGCGCACCACGTGCTGACGGGCACCGGTACTTTTGAGACTACGCCACCCAGTGAACGCGAACTGCAGGAGCGACGGGGTGATGTCCTTTCTAAAGGGCTACCCTATCTCGTTGCAGAGGTAGATGGCGAGGTCATCGGGTTCGCTTATTGCAACTGGTTCAAACCCAGGCCCGCATACCGGTTTTCCGCAGAGGACTCCATCTACCTTGCTCCGAACGCACACGGCAAGGGACTGGGAAAACTCTTGCTCAGCGAATTGATGGCGCAAGCGGAACGCTGTGGTGTACGCAAGTTGATTGCCGTGATCGGCGATTCCGCGAACGCAGGGTCCATCGCTGTTCACAGCAGCTGTGGCTTTCACAAAGTAGGAGTCATTGCCAGCTGCGGCTGGAAATTTGACCGCTGGCTGGACATTGTGCTTATGGAGAAGGCTATTGGCGCTGGTCAATCCAGCCCGCCAGGGGAGCCAGCACCATGAAGAACAAAACGGTAGCTGTCTGGCTAACACTGGCACTAGGCTCCTTGGGCCTGCACAGACTGTATTTGGGGCGCTACAACTGGCTTTCCAAGCTGTCTCCCGTCCCCACTCTTTTGGGCCTCTATGGCGTATTCCGAGCCCGCAATTTCGGGGTAGATGACCCGCTGAGCTGGCTACTCATCCCCTTGCTGGGCTTCATGCTCGCGACATTCGCGCTGCTTGCGTTGATCTACGGATTAATGAGCCCTGAACAGTGGAACGCCAGATACAACCCTGGGCAACCCGACAACCGCCAAGGGGGAACCAATTGGCTCACCGTGGGCGGCCTGGTCGTCGCAATGGGCTTGGGCAGCACCATTTTGATGGCGACCTTGGCCTTCAGCATTCAGCGCACTTTTGAGTACCAGATGCAAAAAGACAAAGCGCCCACCACCAGCAGCTTGGTCAGAAAATCTGCAGGCTGACCCAGTAGGCAATCGCCGCAACAAAGGCAGCGGCAGGGATCGTCAGCACCCAGGCCCACACGATGTTTCCGGCCACCCCCCAACGCACTGCACTGGCCCGCTGGGTAGAACCTACACCGACGATAGCGCCGGTAATCGTGTGGGTGGTGGACACAGGAATACCCAAAGCAGTTGCCAGGAACAGGGTCATCGCTCCGCCGGTCTCAGCGCAGAAGCCCCCCACCGGTTTGAGCTTGGTGATTTTCTGGCCCATGGTGCGCACAATGCGCCAACCGCCAAACATGGTACCGGCGCCGATAGCGACGTAGCAAGACACAATCGTCCACGTTGGAGGCGATGTTTCCGTTGGCAAGACATAGCCCGTGGCAATCAGCATCATCCAGATGATGCCTATGGTCTTTTGCGCATCATTTCCACCATGCCCCAAGCTGTAGGCCCCCGCACTCACCAACTGCAGGCGCCGGAACCATTTATCAATGCGGGAAGGCCGTGCCCGCCGGAATATCCACGCGACAGCCACCATCATCGCGGAACCCAGTGTGAAACCGAGCAAGGGCGATACAAAAATGAATGCCACTGTCTTCAAGATGCCAGCGGAAATCAATGCGCTTGCACCCGCCTTGGCGATCACCGCCCCCACGATGCCCCCGATCAAAGCATGCGAGGAACTGCTGGGAATGCCGTAATACCAGGTGATCACATTCCATGTGATGGCACCCACCAGGGCACCAAACACCACATGGGTATCCACCACGCCGGGCTGGACAATGCCCTTGCCCACGGTGGCCGCAACGCTCAGGTGGAAGACAAAAATGGCAATAAAGTTAAAAAATGCGGCAAAGAGTACCGCTTGACCGGGCTTGAGCACCCCGGTGGACACCACAGTCGCAATCGAGTTCGCAGCATCATGAAACCCGTTCATGAAGTCGAACATCAGCGCGAGTGCCACCAACAGGGCCACGACCCACAGGGCTGTCTGGACTTGTTCCATCGTATTGAACCTGCGCGGAGATCAGGAGTTCTCGAGGATGATGCCCTCGATCACATTGGCAACGTCCTCACACTTGTCGGTGATGGTTTCCAGCAATTCGTAAATCGCTTTGAGCTTGATGAGTTCACGCACATCCTCCTGCTCGCGGAATAACTTGCTCATGGCCGTGCGCATCACGCGGTCGGCATCCGACTCCAAACGGTCGATTTCTTCACAGGTTTTCAAGGCCGCCTCGGCTGTGGCGTGATCAGCAATATCCGGCAACAATTTCACCGCGTCCCGCAAGCGCTCGCAGCACTTCACGCTCAGGTCTGTCAAACGGACAATTTCGTCCGTCATAGCGCGCACGTCGTACAGCGCCATGGTTTCAGCAGAATCCTGAATCAAGTCCGCTACATCATCCATCGTATTGATGAGGGAATGAATTTGCTCGCGATCGATGGGAGTGATGAAGGTGATATGGATCGCCTTGTTCACCTCGTGAGTCACTCGGTCAGCAGCACGCTCAGCGTCATCGACCTCTTGGTTGTACTTGGCACGCAGATCGGCGTCGTTGTAGTTGGCCACCAACTTGGAAAATGCCTGGGCCGCCTCCACGATACGGTCCGCATGCTGGTTGAACATCTCAAAAAAATTGCCTTCACGAGGCAACAGCTTTCCAAAGAACATGCGGGGGGACTCCTAACGGTTAAATGTGTCAGTCTTGTGACTGATTTAAGAATGCCCGCGAGTTTAACCGGCTACAGCCCTACAAGTTTCAGGGAGTTACGCCCAGCCGCAAGGACCTGCACAAGCCCCAAAAAAAGCCCCGCAACCGGAGTTGCGGGGCCCGTGCAGCCCACGGCGCCGGGGCGCCAAAAGCCACTGATTACTTCACAGTCGCAGCGGATTCGGTGTAGTCGCTGATTTTGTCGAAGTTCAGGTACTGGTACACCTTGTCGCTGGCGGCAGTCAGCACGCCCATGTCCGCCAGATATTCTTCCTTGCTCGGAATACGGCCCAGTTTGGAGCAGATCGCCGCCAACTCGGCAGAGCCAAGATAGACATTGCTGTTCTTGCCCAGACGATTGGGGAAGTTGCGAGTAGAGGTAGAGAACACGGTTGCTCCCTCCTTCACCTGCGCCTGGTTGCCCATGCACAAGCTACAGCCCGGCATTTCCATACGGGCACCCGCGCCGCCCAGCACGCCGTAGTGGCCTTCGTCACTCAGCTGCTTGGCGTCCATCTTGGTAGGCGGTGCAATCCACAGTTTGACCGGAATGTCGCGCTTGCCTTCCATCAGCTTGGAGGCCGCACGGAAGTGACCGATGTTGGTCATGCAGGAGCCGATGAACACTTCGTCGATCTTGGCGCCGGCCACTTCGGCCAATGTCTTCACATCGTCCGGATCATTGGGGCATGCCACGATAGGCTCGTGGATGTCGGCCAGGTCGATGTCGATCACGGCGGCGTAGTCGGCATCGGCATCACCCTTGAGCAACTCGGGGTTCTTGAGCCAGGCTTCCTGAGCCGCAATACGGCGGGACAGCGTACGGGCATCCGCGTAGCCATTGGCAATCATCCACTTCATCATGGTGATGTTGCTGGTCACGTATTCGATGATGGGTTCTTTGTTCAGGTGCACGGTGCAACCTGCCGCAGAACGCTCAGCCGACGCGTCAGACAGTTCAAACGCCTGCTCGACCTTGAGGTCTGGCAAACCTTCGATTTCGAGGATACGGCCGGAGAAAATGTTCTTCTTGCCCTTCTTCTCAACCGTCAGCAAACCGGCCTTGATGGCGTACAAGGGAATCGCGTTCACCAAGTCACGCAGAGTCACGCCAGGCTGCATCTTGCCCTTGAAGCGCACCAACACCGATTCGGGCATGTCCAAAGGCATCACGCCGGTAGCGGCGGCAAATGCCACCAGACCCGAACCTGCAGGGAAGCTGATACCGATAGGGAAACGGGTGTGGCTGTCGCCACCGGTGCCCACGGTGTCAGGCAACAGCATGCGGTTGAGCCAGGAGTGGATCACACCGTCGCCGGGGCGCAGGGACACGCCACCACGGGTGCTGATGAAGTCAGGCAATTCGTGGTGCATCTTCACGTCCACGGGCTTGGGGTAAGCCGCAGTGTGGCAGAAGGACTGCATCACCAGGTCGGCAGAGAAGCCCAGGCATGCCAGGTCTTTCAGCTCGTCGCGGGTCATCGGGCCGGTGGTGTCTTGCGAACCGACGGAGGTCATCTTGGGTTCGCAGTAGGTACCGGGGCGCACACCCTGGCCTTCGGGCAGACCGCAAGCGCGACCGACCATCTTCTGGGCCAGGCTGAAACCCTTCTTGGTGTCCGCAGGGTTCTGGGGCAGGCGGAACAAGGTGGAAGGCTTCAGACCCAACGCTTCGCGGGCTTTGGCCGTCAAGCCACGGCCGATGATCAAGGGGATACGGCCACCGGCACGCACTTCGTCAAACAACACGTCGCTCTTGACTTGGAAGGATGCGATTTCCTTGCCGTCTTTGAAGGCTTTGCCGTCATAGGGGCGCAGTTCCACCACGTCGCCCATGTTCATCTGGTTCACGTCCAGCTCGATGGGCAGAGCGCCAGCATCTTCCATGGTGTTGTAGAAGATCGGAGCGATCTTGGTGCCCAAGCACACGCCGCCGAAACGCTTGTTGGGAACGTAAGGAATGTCTTCACCGGTGAACCACAACACGGAGTTGGTGGCGGACTTGCGGCTGGAGCCGGTACCGACCACGTCACCCACGTAGGCCACGAGGTTGCCACGGGCGCGCAGGTCTTCGATGAACTTGACCGGGCCGCGCTTGCCATCTTCCTCAGGGGTGATGCCATCGCGCTTGTTCTTCAGCATGGCCAAGGCGTGCAACGGAATGTCAGGGCGGCTCCAGGCGTCAGGCGCAGGAGACAGGTCGTCCGTATTGGTTTCGCCGGTGACCTTCAGGATGGTCACAGTGATGCTCTGGGGAACTTCAGGGCGGCTGGTGAACCACTCGGCATCGGCCCAGCTTTGCAGCACGGCCTTGGCAAACGTGTTGCCTTTGTCAGCCTTTTCCTTGACGTCGTGGAACTGGTCGAACATCAACAGGGTTTTCTTCAGGCCTTCAGCGGCTTCCGCAGCCACGGCAGCGTCATCCAGCAAATCGACCATGGGGCTGATGTTGTAGCCACCCAGCATGGTGCCCAACAATTCGGTCGCACGGGCGCGGGAGATCAGGGCACACTTTTCAGTGCCGTGGGCCACAGCGGCCAGGTAGCTGGCTTTGACCTTGGCCGCATCGTCCACACCGGCTGGCACGCGGTGGGTGATCAGTTCGACGAGCGTTGCTTCCTCGCCGGCGGGGGGCGCCTTCAGCAGCTCGATCAACTCGCCGGTCTGCTTGGCAGACAAAGGCAGGGGGGGAATGCCCAACGCAGCGCGTTCAGCTACATGGTCTCGGTAAGCTTGCAACATCTTCACTCTCCTTCAAAAACAATAAAAACACACTCCAGCGCCCGCGCTATCTGCGCGAGTAGCTACTTATTTCATAGCAATATCATCCTGCGGGGTAGACGCAGGCAGAGATTCCAGCAGATGGGGTGTAGGGCTCCTTTCCAGGGCCAGTGCCACAGAACGCTGCTCCGCACTCATACAGGCGTCCGCCAGACGGCGGCCTTGCCTCTGGTCCATCAACATGGACTTATTGGCCAGTTGCAACCACACTGCGCCGCGGGCCGCATCTTCGAGCCGGATGGCGCCGGTCGATGTGGCCACAGGCACCATCACAAACCGCTGCTTACCGGATTCCACCGCAAAGTGGCCCGCGTGTACAGGATGTGCCCGCACCGAAACCTGGTGGGACAGCTCACAGGGCAATACACCGGTCGCCACTCGGGGGACGACGGCCAATTGCTCTTCACTCAGAGCCACCGGCTTGTCCTGCGCTTTGGTCGGTGGGGCCACACGCGCACTCCGCGTGGAAGCGGAGCTCTCTGACGCAGGACTGGCCATGGTTGCAGCAGTCCACATCAGGCCTCCCGACAAGGCAGTCACCAGCCAGACAACTTTCATCATGCGACCTCTTTCATGGTGGACGGATCGAAATACCCGGACACCTCTGACGGCATCCGCACACCCGTGGCATGGGCACGTTCCAACAGCTGCCAATAAAAACGGAAACTGGCACGGTCATGCAAGACCCCGCCCACTGACACCGGCCCCCAATCGGCCGCTGCGGCGCGGGTCACGATGTCTGCCGCTTGTTCCACGGCTTGCACATCCGGAGCGAAGGCTTGAACGATGGGACGGATCTGGTCGGGGTGAATGCTCCACATGCGGGTGTAGCCCAAAGCCTGCGCGGCATAGCGGGCTGCCCGGCTCAACGCCTGAACGTCTTTGAACTCGGTGACTACGCAGTGCGATGGCACCTTGCCATAGGCATGGCAAGCGCTCGCAATTTCCGTCTTGGCACGCACGACCAAAGGATGGTGGAACTGGTCCAGCGTATCGCCATCGGTGGTGGCCCGGACAGCCATCGCCGTTGCAGGGATGGCGCCGCCATGGCTGGACACAAAGTCCATCAAACCGAAACTGATGGATTGCACACGCGCATGGGCCGCAATCTCAAAGGCACGATGCACCGCAGCCGGGGACTCGATCAGTACATGCAGGGGAATCGCAGCAGCCACGGGCCCCAAAGCATCGATAGCGCGCATGGCGGTGTCCACATCGGCGGCAGACTCCACCTTGGGCAGCATGAGGTAACTCAGGGCGTGGGCAGCGGCCCCGACCACACATTCCACATCCTGCGCAAACGCAGGATGATCGACCGCATGCAGGCGCACACCCACGCGACGGCGCAAGCCATTTGCTATCAATTCAGGAGCTTCTTGCGCAGATTTGGCGAGCGCTGCGACCATATTTGCATGGTCAAGTTCGCCACCAACGGGCGCACCGTCTTCGCAGTCCAGCGTCACGTCGAAGACGCAAGCGCCGAACTCTTGGGTCATGTCCGCCTGCAACTGCAGGCTCTTGACCATGCGGGCTTCTACGCCGCTGTAATGGTCACACACCGGCAGTACACCCGCAGCACCCTGCGCACCTAAAAGGATGTCGCGAGGATGCTTCACGGTGGATACCGGTGCGTGGGCCAAGGATTACAGCAGGTGCTTCACGCCGTCTTGTTCGCCTTGCAGTTCAGCCAAGGTCTTGTTGATGCACTCTTGGGAGAAGGCGTCAATTTCCAGGCCTTCAACGATCTTGTATTCGCCGTTGGCGCAGGTCACGGGGTAACCGAACATGACTTCCTTGGGAATGCCGTATTCACCGTTGGAAGGAATACCCATGGTGACCCACTTGCCGTTGGTACCCAGCGCCCAATCACGCATGTGGTCGATAGCTGCGTTGGCGGCAGACGCGGCGGAAGACAAACCACGTGCAGCAATGATGGCGGCGCCACGCTTGCCCACGGTAGGCAGGAAGGTTTCGCGGTTCCAGGTTTCGTCGTTGATCATGTCTTTCACCGACTGACCAGCGATGGTGGCGAAACGGTAGTCCGCGTACATGGTGGGAGAGTGGTTGCCCCACACGGCCAATTTTTCGATGTCTGCCACGGCCTTGCCGGTCTTGGAGGCCAACTGGCTGGCAGCGCGGTTGTGATCCAGACGCAGCATGGCGGTGAAGTTCTTGGCTGGCAGATCAGGCGCGGCCTTCATCGCGATATAGGCGTTGGTGTTGGCGGGGTTGCCGACCACCAGCACCTTGACATTGCGGGACGCGACAGCGTTCAGTGCCTTGCCCTGGGTAGTGAAAATGGCGCCGTTGATCGCCAACAGCTCAGCACGCTCCATGCCGGGGCCACGTGGGCGGGAACCGACCAACAAGGCGTAGTCGGTGTCCTTGAAGGCTGTCATGGGATCGGAATGGGCCTCGATACCAGCCAACAGGGGGAATGCGCAGTCTTCCAATTCCATGATCACACCCTTGAGTGCGTTCTGGGCCTTCTCGTCAGGAATTTCCAGCAATTGCAAGATCACGGGCTGGTCTTTGCCCAACATTTCGCCGGAGGCGATGCGAAACAGAAGTGCGTAACCGATTTGGCCTGCTGCGCCTGTAACGGCAACGCGGACGGGTTTCTTGCTCATGGTAAAACTCCAGGAAGTGTTGAAAAAAACGGCGACTGAACAGCGCCCGCACACTCCCGTGCCACGCTGCAGAATGCCCGAGAGTTTACCCCCGAATTCGGCGCCCGGTCAATTTGTCTTATGTCTTATATAAGATATGATTGGGGAAATTTTCGAGCCCGACTCGTCGCCGACAATAACTACGCCCCATGCCTGCAAACACCCTTTCCTCGAGCGACAGCGCCACAGGCACATCGATCGACCCGGGCGCACAAACCGGGGCATCAGTCACACCGGCTTTCAGCCCGCTTTACCAGCAAATCAAGGCACTCATTCTGCAAAGCCTGCAGAGTGGCGAGTGGAAGCCCAGCACAGCCATCCCCAGCGAACAAGAGCTTGCCACCCGCTACAAGGTCAGCCAAGGCACCGTGCGCAAGGCCATTGACGAACTCGCCGCCGAAAACCTGGTGGTGCGACGACAAGGCAAGGGCACGTTTGTAGCCACCCACGCCGAGAGACAAGTCCAATACCGCTTCTTGCGCCTCGTCCCCGAAGGAGCCACACCATCCAACGAAGGCCCGGCCCAACGCCGCATCATCGACTGCAAGCGCACCCGCGCCACCGCCGATGTGGCACGCGCCCTGTCCCTGCGCACGGGCGAAGCAGTGCTGCAAGTGCGCCGGGTGTTGTCTTTTGCAGGCGTCCCCACAATTCTGGAAGACCTGTGGCTCCCCGGCGGCCCGTTCAAAGGACTGACGGCAGAGCGCCTGACCAGTTACGACGGCGCGATGTACGCGCTTTTTGAAACAGAATTCGGCGTGCGCATGGTGCGAGCGGAAGAAAAGATCAAAGCCGTACTCCCCGATGCCGAGCAGCGTGATCTTCTCCAAGTCGCATCAAACACACCTTTGCTCAGCGTAGAGCGAACCGCATTTACCTACAACGATTTACCTATGGAGCTACGCCGAGGCTTGTACCTGACCGACACACACTACTATCGAAATACGCTAAATTGATGCGTTGCCCCCTGCAAGTCCAATGTCAGATTGATGCAGTGCAATAGAATTTTGGCCTGCGATTCCCAGAATTACAAACACGTTACCTCCAAGAAAGCCCATCCATGACTGAGCTCACCTCCTCACCCACGCGTACGCGGCCTGAATTCCGCAACATCAATGCGCTTAGTGACCTTCCGACCTATCGCTTGCCTCCGGCAGGCTGGGTTTCCATCCTGCACCGCATCAGCGGCGCCATCATGTTCATCCTGATGCCTTTCATTATCTGGATGTTCGACACCTCCGTATCTTCGGAAATCTCATTTGCAAAGTTCACTAGTGTGTTCAATATCGGTGTGGGCTTTGTCCCCGGCTGGTTTGTGAAGCTGGTGGCTCTGGCCATCATCTGGGCGTATTTGCACCACTTCATCGCAGGCATGCGCCACCTGTGGATGGACATCAACCATGCCGTGAGCAAAGAGTTCGGCCGCAGCTCAGCCATCTTCACCCTGGGCCTTGGCATCTTGCTTACCCTGGTGCTGGCACTCAAGCTCTTCGGCGCCTACTAACAACCAAAAAGGAAAACCAAATGGCAGTGAATTACGGATCCAAGCGCATCGTCGTTGGCGCGCACTATGGCCTGCGGGACTGGCTGGCGCAACGCGTCACCGCAGTTTTGATGGCTTTGTTCACCATCGCGTTATTGGCGCAAGTGATTTTTTTTCAAGGCCCCATCGGCTATGACAAATGGGCCGGCATCTTCTCGCAGCAGTGGATGAAGTTCCTGACCTTCGCAGTCATCATCGCCATGCTGTACCACGTCTGGGTGGGTGTGCGCGATATCTGGATGGATTACGTTAAACCCGTTGCTATCCGCTTGACTCTGCAAGTGTTCTCCATCGTCTGGCTGGTCGGCTGTGCCGGCTGGGCAATCCAGGTTCTGTGGCGTCTCTGATCCCCTCCAACAGGCACTAATACATGTCTTACTCCGTCTCTAAACGCAAATTCGACGTCGTGATCGTCGGCGCCGGTGGCTCCGGTATGCGCGCTTCCCTGCAGCTGGCACGTGCCGGCTTGAATGTGGCCGTTTTGTCCAAAGTGTTCCCCACCCGCTCCCACACCGTGGCAGCGCAAGGCGGCATCGGCGCCTCCTTGGGCAACATGAACGACGACAACTGGCACTACCACTTCTACGATACCGTCAAAGGTTCCGACTGGCTCGGTGACCAGGACGCCATCGAATTCATGTGCCGTGAGGCCCCCAAGGTGGTGTACGACCTGGAGCACATGGGCATGCCGTTCGACCGCAACCCGGATGGCACCATCTACCAGCGCCCCTTCGGTGGCCATACCGCCAACTACGGTGAAAAAGCGGTGGAACGCGCCTGCGCTGCGGCTGACCGTACCGGTCACGCCATGTTGCACACGCTGTACCAGCAAAACGTAGCCGCCAAAACCAGCTTCTTCGTGGAGTGGATGGCACTGGACCTGATCCGCGACGCAGAAGGCGACGTGGTCGGCGTGACCGCCCTGGAAATGGAAACCGGCGATATCCACATTCTGGAAGCCAAGACCACCTTGCTGGCTACCGGTGGCGCAGGCCGCATCTTTGCCGCCTCCACCAACGCCTTCATCAACACCGGCGACGGCTTGGGCATGGCAGCGCGTGCCGGCATCCCGTTGGAAGACATGGAGTTCTGGCAATTCCACCCCACCGGCGTGGCTGGTGCGGGCGTGTTGCTGACCGAAGGTTGCCGTGGCGAAGGCGCCATTTTGCTCAACAGCAACGGTGAACGTTTCATGGAGCGCTATGCGCCTACCCTGAAAGACTTGGCTCCACGTGACTTCGTGTCCCGCTCCATGGACCAGGAAATCAAGGAAGGCCGTGGCTGTGGTCCGAACAAGGACTACGTGCTCTTGAAGCTGGACCACCTGGGTGCAGAAACCATCCACAAACGTCTGCCCTCGGTGTACGAAATCGGCGTGAACTTCGCCAACGTAGACATCACCAAAGAACCTATCCCCGTGGTGCCCACCATCCACTACCAGATGGGCGGTATCCCCACCAATGTCAATGGTCAGGTGGTCGTGCAAAACGGTGACGTGCACAACCAGGTCGTCAACGGTTTGTACGCCGTGGGCGAGTGCTCTTGCGTTTCGGTGCACGGTGCGAACCGCCTGGGCACCAACTCCCTGCTGGACTTGCTGGTATTCGGCCGCGCGGCTGGCAACCACATCGTCAACTTTATTAAGGGCAGCAAAGAGCACAAGCCTCTGCCCAAAGACGCCGCAGACCGCACGCTGGAACGAGTTTCCCGCCTGGACAACGCCAAGAGCGGCGAATACGCCCAGGATGTGGCCAATGACATGCGTGCCTCCATGCAGCAACACGCCGGTGTGTTCCGTACCCAGAAGAGCATGGACGAAGGTGTGGTCAAAATTGCCGAGTTGCGCGAGCGCGTCAAGGCCCTCAACCTCAAGGACAAGTCCAAGGTCTTTAACACCGCCCGCATTGAAGCGCTGGAAGTCGAAAACCTGATCGAAGCCGCCCAGGCCACCATCGTGTCGGCTGCTGCACGCCACGAAAGCCGTGGTGCCCACACGGTGGACGATTACGGCGACACACCCGAGCACCCGAACGGTCGCAACGACCAGGACTGGCACAAACACACCCTGTGGTACAGCGAAGGCAACCGCCTGAGCTACAAGCCCGTACAGATGAAGCCTTTGACCGTGGACTCCGTGCCACTCAAAGTCCGTACTTTCTAAGCGTAGACCCTTCGCGAGAACCTGAACATGACCAAACGTACTTTCTCCATCTACCGCTACGATCCAGACAAGGATGCCAAGCCCTATATGCAGGACATCGAGGTAGAACTCGACGGATCCGAGCGCATGCTGCTCGATGCCTTGATGAAGCTCAAGGCCATAGACCCCACCATCTCCTTCCGCCGCTCCTGCCGCGAAGGCGTGTGCGGTTCTGATGCGATGAACATCAACGGCAAGAACGGTCTGGCCTGCCTGACCAACATGCGTACCTTGCCCGGCAAGATCGTGCTCAAGCCCCTGCCCGGCCTGCCCGTGATCCGCGATCTGATCGTGGACATGACCCAGTTCTTCAAACAGTACAACTCGATCAAGCCCTACTTGATCAACGACACCGTGCCGCCCGAGAAAGAGCGTCTGCAGTCACCCGAAGAGCGCGAAGAACTCAACGGCCTGTACGAGTGCATTTTGTGCGCCAGCTGCTCCACCAGCTGCCCCAGCTTCTGGTGGAACCCCGACAAGTTCGTCGGCCCTGCGGGGTTGCTGCAGGCCTACCGCTTCATTGCGGACAGCCGCGATCAGGCTACCGGTGAACGACTGGACAACCTGGAAGATCCTTACCGCCTCTTCCGTTGCCACACCATCATGAATTGCGTCGATGTCTGTCCCAAGGGCTTGAACCCCACCAAGGCCATCGGCAAGATCAAGGAAATGATGGTTCTGCGTGCCGTTTGATGCAGGCCAAGGTAATAGTGCATGACTGAAGCATTGATCGATGAACGGGGTTTGAGCAAGCTGCAATGGCGTTGCCGGCGCGGCCTGCTGGAGAATGACCTGTTCATTGAGCGCTTCTTCCGCCGGTACAGCGATACGCTGACCGTACGTCATGCCGATGCCTTGTCGGCACTGATGGACTTGAGCGACAACGACCTGCTGGATGTGCATCTGGCACGAAAAACGCTGCAGCAGGTGGACGCCTCACTCGACCGGGTAGACGTCCGTGAAGTTTTGGAAATGTTGAGAGAACCCCTTTGAAAGGCGAAAGATGAAACTAGCTGATAACAAAGCCACCCTGTCGTTCAGCAACGGCAGCCCCAGCGTGGAAATGCCCGTCTACCAGGGCAACATCGGACCGGATGTGATCGACATCCGCAAGCTTTACGCCCAGACCGGCATGTTCACCTATGACCCCGGTTTCCTCTCGACCGCTTCCTGCCAGTCCGGCATCACGTACATCGACGGCGACAAGGGTGAACTGCTGTACCGTGGCTACCCCATCGAGCAGTTGGCCACCAACGTCGACTACCTGGATACCTGCCACCTCTTGCTCAAGGGCGAATTGCCCAACAAAACCGAACAAGTGGATTTCCACAAACTCGTGACCAACCACACCATGGTCAACGAGCAGATGCAGTTCTTCCTGCGTGGCTTCCGCCGTGATGCGCACCCCATGGCCGTATTGACCGGTTTGGTGGGTGCCCTGTCTGCGTTCTACCACGACAGCACCGACATCAATAACCCCGAGCACCGCGAAATCGCAGCGATCCGCCTGATCGCCAAGATGCCTACGCTGGTGGCTATGGCCTACAAGTACGGCGTGGGCCAGCCTTTCATGTACCCGCAGAATGACCTGAGCTACTCCGGCAACTTCCTGCGCATGATGTTCGGCACCCCTTGCGAAGAGTACAAAGTCAACCCCGTGATCGAACGCGCGATGGACCGCATCTTCATCCTGCACGCCGACCACGAACAAAACGCCTCCACCTCTACCGTGCGCCTGTGCGGTTCCTCCGGTACCAACCCGTTTGCAGCCATTGCAGCCGGTGTGGCGTGCTTGTGGGGCCCTGCCCACGGCGGCGCCAACGAAGCCTGCCTGAACATGCTGGAAGACATCCAGCGTCAAGGCGGCGTGTCCAAGGTCGGCCAGTTCATGGAACAGGTCAAGGACAAGAACTCCGGCGTCAAGCTCATGGGCTTCGGTCACCGTGTGTACAAAAACTACGACCCACGCGCCAAGCTCATGCAAGAGACTTGCAACGAAGTGCTGGAAGCCCTGGGCCTGGAAAACGACCCGCTGTTCAAGCTGGCCAAGCAGTTGGAAAAGATTGCCCTGGAAGACGACTACTTCGTCCAGCGCAAGCTCTACCCCAACGTGGACTTCTACTCCGGCATCGTGCAGCGCGCCATCGGCATCCCTGTGAACCTGTTCACCGGCATCTTCGCTTTGGCCCGTACCGTCGGCTGGATTGCCCAGTTGAACGAAATGATCGGCGACCCTGAGTACAAGATCGGCCGCCCACGCCAGTTGTTCACCGGCTCCGTCAAGCGCGACGTCAAACCCCTGGACCAGCGCTAAGCCCTCACCGGCTTGCCCTGAAAACCCCGCCGCCTGCAAAGGCCGCGGGGTTTTTTGCATCAAATACGGCTCTAGCGCTCATGGATATTGCGTAAACAGCTCCTGATTTGATAGCAAACAACAGCCCATCTCGGCAGCGGCTGTCCATTATGAAGTCTTCCCCGACAAAGACTCATGGCATCGCAAAATGCGATGACCAATTCCAAATCAAGTGAGAAAATACCAGCCTCACATCGCTGATCACGATGCCAACTTCTTATGTCGCACATGGACCGCCCTCTCACCCGCCGAATGGACCTGACATCGCTGCAGATGTTTGTGGCCGTCTGCGAGACGGGCAGCATCGGCAAGGCAGCAGAGCGCGAGTTCATGGCCCCCTCGGCGCTGAGCAAGCGGCTCAGCGATCTGGAACTGGCACTGGGCAGCCAGTTACTGCAGCGCCATTCGCGCGGTGTGCACCCCACCCCAGCCGGTCAGAGCCTGTTGCACCATGCCCGCAGCGTGTTCTTCAGCCTGGACCGCATGCACACCGAGCTCACGGAATACGCCGACGGCGCCAAGGGCCAAGTGCGGGTACATGCCAGCATCTCTGCCACGGTGCAGTTTCTGCCGGAAGACCTGGGCGCCTTCATCCGTAGCCATCAAGGCATCAAAATCGATTTGGAAGAGCACCTGAGCACCGAGGTCATTCGCGCTGTCGAGGAGGGTGCCGCCGATTTCGGCGTCTGCAACACGGCGGATGGCGTGGGCGAGTTACAGACCCTGCCCTACCGGCAGGACCAACTGGTGCTCATCGCACCCCGCACTCACGCGCTTGCCCGCGCGGCATCCGTGGCGTTCGCGGACACCCTTGCGCTGGACCATGTGGGTCTGCACTCCAACAGCTCCATTTATGTCGCCATGCGCCAGGCTGCCACGGCGTTGGGCCAGAGCATCAAGCTGCGCATTCAAGTCACCGGGCTGGATGCCATGTGCCGCATGATCCACAACGGTCTGGGCGTGGGCGTCATGCCCCTGCGCGCGTTCACGCTGATGCATAACACCGGCGAGCTGGCCGCCGTTCCCCTCACGGACACCTGGGCCCACCGCCACATTGAACTGGTGGCCCGCGACTTCTCGACCCTGCCGCGCAGCGCGCGGCTGCTGGTCGAGCACCTAAAATCGTCTCTCTAAAGGAAGCAAAAATGGCACGCACGCTCTACGACAAACTCTGGGACGACCACGTCGTCCACACCGAAGACGATGGCACCTCCATCCTCTACATCGACCGCCACCTGGTCCACGAAGTGACCAGCCCCCAGGCGTTTGAAGGCCTGCGTGAAGCGGGCCGCAAAGTCTGGCGCGTGAGCTCCATCGTCGCCACCGCCGACCACAACACCCCGACTACCGGCTGGGAACTGGGTTATGACGGCATCACCGACCCGACCAGCAAAGAACAAGTCACCACACTCGACAGCAATATCAAGGAATTTGGCGCAGCGGCCTTCTTCCCCTTCCTGTCCAAGCGCCAGGGTATCGTGCACGTCATGGGGCCCGAAAACGGCGCCACCCTGCCCGGCATGACCGTGGTGTGCGGAGACTCACACACCTCTACACACGGTGCCTTCGGTGCGCTGGCCCATGGCATAGGCACCAGCGAAGTCGAGCATGTCATGGCCACACAAACACTGCTGGCCAAGAAAGCCAAGAACATGCTGGTCAAGGTCGAAGGCGCGGTCGCCCCCGGTATCACCGGCAAAGACATCGTGCTGGCCATCATCGGCAAGATCGGCACCGCGGGCGGCACCGGTTACACCATCGAATTCGGCGGCTCCGCCATCCGTGCGCTGAGCATGGAAGGCCGCATGACGGTCTGCAACATGGCCATCGAAGCCGGCGCGCGTGCCGGTCTGGTGGCGGTGGATGAGAAAACCATCGACTACGTCAAGGGCCGTCCCTTGGCCCCCGGAGCCAACGCTGCATCCCCCGAAGCCGCAGCAGTGGAGTGGGACCAGGCCGTCGCCTTCTGGAAGACCTTGCACTCCGACCCCGGCGCCCATTTTGACGCGGTGGTTGAGCTGGACGCCACCCAAATCGTGCCGCAAGTCACCTGGGGCACATCCCCCGAAATGGTGCTGGGCGTGGACGCCAGCGTGCCGGACCCCGACAAGGAGAAAGACGCCAACAAGCGCGGTGCGATTGAGCGGGCACTCACCTACATGGGCTTGGAGCCTGGCAAGGCCTTGAACGATTTGTTCGTGGACAAAGTGTTTATTGGCTCTTGCACCAACAGCCGCATCGAAGACATGCGCGAGGCAGCCGCCGTGGTGAAGAAGCTGGGCCAAAAAGTGGCCAAGAACATCAAGCTGGCCATGGTCGTACCAGGTTCCGGCCTGGTGAAAGAGCAGGCCGAGCGCGAAGGCCTGCACGAGATTTTCAAGGCCGCCGGCTTTGAGTGGCGTGAACCCGGCTGCTCCATGTGTCTGGCCATGAACGCCGACCGCCTGGAGCCCGGCGAGCGCTGTGCATCCACCAGCAACCGCAACTTTGAAGGCCGTCAGGGTGCCGGTGGACGCACCCACCTGGTGAGCCCCGCCATGGCAGCAGCAGCGGCCATCCATGGCCACTTTGTTGACATCCGCAGGTTCGCCTGACCACAGAAAGAACTGAGTATGAAAACCACACTTAAGGCCGCATGCGCCGATACCCTGCTGCTGCAGCCTGCCTGCCACCCGGCCAAAGGCATGGATCGGGCTCTGCATCAAACTGGCGAACAAATGGAAGGCGCTGCCAAGAAATGAAAAACTTTACCGTTCACCAAGGGCTGGTTGCGCCCATGGACCGCGAAAACGTGGATACCGACGCGATCATCCCCAAGCAATTCCTCAAGTCCATCCGCAAGACCGGCTTCGGCCAAAACCTGTTTGACGAATGGCGCTACCTGGACGCGGGCTACCCCGGCCAGGATCCTGCCAGCCGCAAACCCAACCCCGACTTTGTGCTGAACCAGCCCCGCTATGCCGGTGCCTCCATCCTGCTGGCGCGCAAGAATTTCGGCTGCGGTTCCAGCCGCGAGCACGCCCCCTGGGCGATTGACCAATATGGCTTCCGGGCCATCATCGCGCCCAGCTATGCCGACATCTTCTTCAACAACTGTTTCAAGAACGGCCTGCTGCCCATTGTGTTGAGCGAAGCATTGGTTGACCAGCTTTTCAATGAAGCACTGGCCTTCCCCGGCTACCAGCTCACTATCGACCTGGAGCGCCAGGTGATCGTGAAGCCCCAGGGCGAAGAAATTCCCTTCGACGTGCAAGCCTTCCGCAAGTACTGCCTGCTCAACGGCTTTGACGACATCGGCCTGACCCTGCGCCATGCCGACAAAATCAAGGCCTTCGAAGCCCAACGTTTGGCATCTAAACCATGGCTTGCGCAGACCATGTCTGCGTGAGCAGCTATCAAATTCATAGTATTCAAAGGACATCATGAAAATTGCAGTCTTGCCCGGTGACGGCATCGGCACCGAAATCGTGGCGGAAGCCGTCAAGGTTTTGAACGCCCTGGACCTGAAGCTGGAAATGGAAACCGCACTCGTGGGCGGTTGCGCCTATGAGGCCCATGGCCACCCCCTGCCCGAAGCCACCCTCAAGCTGGCCAAGGAGGCCGATGCCGTATTGTTCGGCGCCGTGGGTGACTGGAAGTACGACAAGCTGGAGCGCCAGTTCCGCCCCGAGCAGGCCATCCTGGGCTTGCGCAAAAACCTGGGCTTGTTCGCCAACTTCCGCCCCGCCATCTGCTACGAGCAGTTGGTCGGCGCCTCCAGCCTCAAGCCTGAGCTCATCGCAGGCCTAGACATCCTCATCATCCGTGAGCTGACCGGCGACATCTACTTCGGCCAACCCCGTGGCCGCCGCATTGCCACCGACGGACATTTCCCCGGTGCGGAAGAGGCCTTCGACACCATGCGCTACAGCCGCCCTGAGATCGAGCGCATTGCGCACGTCGCGTTCCAGGCGGCCCAAAAGCGCAACAAGCGCGTGACCAGCGTGGACAAAAACAACGTGCTGGAAACCTCGCAGCTCTGGAAAGACGTGATGGTCGAAGTGGGCCAACAATACCCCGACGTGGAGCTGGACCACATGCTGGTGGACAACGCCGCCATGCAATTGGTCAAAGCACCCAAGAAGTTTGACGTGCTGGTGACCGGCAATATGTTCGGTGACATCCTCTCCGACGAAGCCTCCATGCTGACCGGCTCCATCGGCATGCTGCCATCTGCCAGCCTGAACAGCAGCAACCAGGGCTTGTACGAACCCAGCCACGGTAGCGCACCGGACATCGCCGGCAAAGGCATCGCCAACCCGCTGGCCACCATCCTGAGTGCGGCCATGATGCTGCGCTTCAGCCTGAACCAGGAAGTAGCCGCGCAGCGCATTGAAGCCGCTGTGAAGAAGGTGCTGGAGCAAGGCTTGCGCACGGCCGACATCTACAGCGAAGGCACTACCCGCGTCAGCACCAAAGAGATGGGGGACGCCGTCCTCAAGGCACTGGCCTGAGGACTGAAAAGCGAAGGCCTGTTGCGCAACAGGCCTTCGCCACGCAAAATCATTTCAGTCCGCGCGGAGCAAAAAATTTCTGTTTTGCGCTACAATAATTCCATGTTTGACGCACGCCCCTTCTCTTTGAACTTGTTGACTGCCGCCCCGGCAGAAAAGGCCGCGCGCGCAATCATTTCCAAAACCACGACCATTAAGAGCTGATCCAGCTCCGGTATCGTCGTGCGCCCCCGGCCAGACGAGCCGGAGCAAACAGCCCAGGTCGGGCATCGTTTGTTTACATTGAAAGGGCGTTGATATGAGCAAGTTGGTAGGTTTGGTCGGCTGGCGCGGCATGGTCGGCTCGGTGTTGATGGATCGCATGGCGCAGGAAAAAGACTTCGATCTGATCGAACCGCTTTTCTTCTCCACCAGCAATGCAGGCGGCAAGGCTCCGGCAGAGGCGAAAAACGAAACCACGCTGCAAGACGCCTACAACATCGACGCCCTCAAGCGCTGCGACATCATCATCACCGCCCAAGGCGGCGACTACACCACTGAAGTGTTTCCCAAGCTGCGCGCTGCCGGCTGGAACGGCCACTGGATCGACGCCGCCTCCACGTTGCGCATGGAGAAAGACGCGGTCATCATTCTGGACCCGGTCAACATGCCCGTCATCAAGGACGCTTTGGCCAAGGGCGGCAAGAACTGGGTGGGCGGCAATTGCACCGTGAGCTGCATGCTGATGGGCGTGGGCGCGCTGTACAAGGCCGGCCTCGTCGAGTGGATGAGCACACAAACTTACCAGGCAGCATCTGGCGGCGGTGCACAACACATGCGCGAACTGCTGACCCAATACGGCACCCTGAATGCGGAAGTCAAAGCCCTGCTCGACGACCCCAAGAGCGCCATTCTGGAAATCGACCGCAAGGTCATCGCCAAGCAGCGCGCGCTGACCGGCGCTGAAACCGCCAACTTTGGCGTGCCACTGGGTGGCTCCCTGATTCCCTGGATCGACAAGGATCTGGGCAACGGCCAGTCCAAGGAAGAATGGAAAGGCATGGCCGAAACCAACAAGATTCTGGGCTTGGGCGAAGGCTTCGGTAGCTCCGCCATCCCCGTTGACGGTTTCTGTGTGCGCGTGGGCGCCATGCGCTGCCATAGCCAGGCATTGACCTTCAAGCTGAAGAACGACGTGCCCGTAGCCGACATCGAAGCCATGATCGCCGCAGACAACCAGTGGGTCAAAGTGGTGCCCAACACGCGTGAAGCGACCATCCAGGATCTGACGCCTGTGGCAGTGACCGGCACCATGACAATTCCCGTGGGCCGCATCCGTAAATTGGCTATGGGGCCTGAGTACGTGGGCGCATTTACCATCGGGGACCAGCTGCTGTGGGGTGCTGCAGAGCCACTGCGCCGCATGCTGCGCATTCTGCTCGACGCGTAACAGAGAGTTACACGTCGTTGCCACCAGGCAACATGAAGGGCATCGACAATAGCGGATCGTGACAAGCTATGAAAGTTAGGTGCTTTCTTAGCTTGTCTCCCTAAGACATTGATGCTATGGTGCTTTTTGCGTTTTAAGTATCGGGCCTGTTTGCCTGAAAACCTACAAGTACATTGCAATTCGCCTGAGCACCGGAGGCCTATAAATTGATCGCAAAGACACATCGTTGGCAAAAGACCACCATTGCGGCAGCAGCCATTGCGCTACTCGGCTTGTCCGGAACCGGAGCCTACGCGCTTTCGCTGGGCCGCTTGACCGTCCAGTCAGCGTTGGGGGAGCCTCTGCGAGCAGAAATCGAAGTACCCGACATTACGGCCGAAGAAGCCGCCTCACTGAAAGCGGCCGTTGCGCAGCCTGATGCGTTTACTGCTGCCGGACTGGAGTACAGCACCGTCTTCAGCAGTCTGCAAACAAGCTTGCAACGCAAGGAAGATGGGCGCGCCTACCTCCGTCTAACCAGCACCCGGTCGGTCAACGACCCCTTTATCGACTTGATTCTCGAGGCCACATGGGCTTCCGGACGCATCGTGAGGGACTACACGCTTTTACTGGACCCCCCCAGTCTCAAAAAGTCAGTGCCCCCCCCCACGCTCGCTCAAACCACGGTAGAGCCGAGTACCCAGGCTTCCGCAACTCCAAGCTCAGCACTGGCCACAAAGCCCTCCGGCACAGAACCTTCACGCTCTGCCGGTGCCACACGTGTACCTGCCCCCACGCCTCAAGAGGCACCTGCCAAGCAGGCGCCGGGGAGTGAAAAGCGAGTCACAGTGAGAACAGGCGATACAGCGACCCGCATCGCTAACGCCAACAAACACACCGGCGTGTCACTGGATCAGATGCTGGTGGCATTGCTTAGAAGCAATCCCGATGCATTTGTCAAAAACAACCTGAATCGCGTGCGCGCAGGTGCGGTGCTGGCCATTCCGTCGGCCGAAAGCGCCACAGACATCTCGCCCACTGAGGCATCCAAAATCGTCGTTGCGCAAAGCAAGGATTTCAATGAATTCCGCCGGAGTTTGGCAGGCAATGCACCGCCCGCCACGGTAGAGGCCGCAGGCCGCAAAGCCAGTGGAACCATCGAGGCAAAAGTCGATGAGAAGAAGGTCGCCCCGCCTGCCCCTGACAAGTTAACACTCTCCAAACCAGCGGTTTCGACCAAACTAGATGAAGCCCGGATCGCCAAAGAACGTCAAGCGAAAGACAACGCGGCACGGGAAGCCGAGTTGGCAAAGAATGCCAAGGAGCTAGAAGCGCTCAAGGCTGCCGCCAATGCACTTCCAGCTAAACCTGCAGCCTCACAAGCGGCGGCCTCTGTGACGGTTCCAGTTGCGGCCATGCCCCCCGCTTCTGAGCCTGCCAACGCCGAACCCAGTCTACCGGCCGCATCTGCTTCAGCCCCCCTGCCCGCTGAAGCCGCCGCTGCACCCCAGCTCGCCGCATCCGAGCCCCATGCACAGGCTTCTGCCCCTGTCCAGGCCGCTGTCGTCCCTGCACCGGATGAGCCCGCATTTCTTGACACCCTGCTCGAAGACCCACTGGTGCCTGCGGGTGCGGCAGGCCTTCTGGCATTGTTGGGGGGGTATGGCGTTTACCGGGTCCGCCAACGCAGGAAGAACGCATCCCAAGTAGATAGCGCGTTCCTGGAAAGCCGACTGCAGCCCGACTCTTTCTTCGGAGCAAGCGGCGGTCAGCGTGTCGACACCAACCAGAATGAATCGGCAACTGCGTCGTCCATGGTGTATTCAGCCAGCCAGCTGGATGCTGCCGATGACGTGGATCCGGTTGCAGAAGCTGATGTGTACTTGGCCTACGGACGCGACTTGCAGGCTGAAGAGATTCTCCGGGAGGCGGTCCGGACCAACCCAGGCCGCTTGGCCATTCACACCAAGTTGCTGGAAATTTTTGCCAAGCGCAGGGATACCCGCAACTATGAAAGCACGGCCACCCAAGCCTATAAGCTGACATCGGCCACCAGTCCCGACTGGACCCGGATTTGCGAAATGGGGCAATCCATTGACCCGGGCAACCCCCTCTATCAGCCTGGTGGAGCGCCGGAAAGTGCCAGCAACAACAATGCGCCTCAGACAGGCTTTGGCGCAAGCACCCTGACCCAACCCACCCATGCGTCGGGCGGTCCCGAGCTTGGACAAGGTGTCGATCTGGATCTGGATCTGGACTTCTCTCTGGACGAAGAAACTCCACGCAGTAGCGTCAGTGACATTACAGGCAGCACGGTTACGGCACCGGAGGCAGAACAGACGGCTCAGCCGGATGCCACCCTCACAGAAAACTCCATGGACATGGATTTTGACTTGGGTGATGCTGAAAGCACCACAGCCACAAGCAAATTGGAACCTGTCGGTCAGTTGCCGGAGATTTCCCTGTCCCTGGACGATCACGACGTCCCGTTGGGCACCGACACACCCAACCCGCTGCGTTTTGATGCGACCAGTCCGGTCCCCGTAGAACCTGAGCTTGGCCCCAAGCAGACCGCAGACAACGGCATCATGGATTTTGATTTAGGCTCTTTGTCCATGGAGTTGGATACTCCGGCAGAAACCCCTGTGTCTGCCCCGGATGACTTCAGTGAAGACCCCCTGGGCACCAAACTCGCTTTGGCAGAAGAATTCATCTCCATCGGAGATGAGGACGGTGCACGCGCCCTGATCGAAGAAGTGATGTCAGAAGCCACCGGCGACATGCGGGCCAAAGCACAAAAAGCACTGGCGCAACTGAGCTAAGCGATTTATGCGGCTAACGATGACGACTGAGGGCGTGTGCGCGTAGTTTTAGGCGTCACTTACAACGGCCAGGGCTACCAGGGTTGGCAAAGCCAATCCTCCGGTCAGACGATTCAAGACAAGCTGGAAAAAGCGCTGGGCACCTTCACCGCCCAGCGCGTTTCTACTTTGTGTGCCGGCCGCACCGATGCGGGAGTCCATGGCCTGATGCAGGTGGTGCACTTTGACACGGACATCGACCGCGACACCTACTCCTGGATACGCGGCACCAACGCCAACCTCCCCAAAGACATTTCGGTTCAGTGGGCGGTCAAAACCACTCCAGAATTCCACTGCAGGGCCTCGGCCCTTTCGAGACGCTATGCCTACGTGCTGCTGGAATCGCAGATCCGGCCCAGCGTCGAAACCGGTCGGGTCGGCTGGACCTTCAACCAGCTCGACGAAGCCGCCATGCGCAAGGCCGCCGACTATCTTGTGGGTGAACACGACTTCAGCTCCTTCCGCGCGGCGCAGTGCCAAGCGCTGAGTCCGGTCAAAAATTTGATGCGCATTGACTTTCATAAGCGCGGCGCCTACTGGCGGATCGAGTTTGAGGCCAATGCGTTTTTGCACCACATGATCCGCAACATCATGGGTTGCCTGGTGCAAATCGGCCAGGGCAAAAAGCCGCCGGAGTGGATGGCCGACGTGCTGGCCGCCCGCAGCCGCAAAGTGGCTGCCCCCACCTTCTCACCGGATGGCCTCTACTTCTTGGGCCCCCGCTATGACGCTAAGTGGGGTATGCCGGACCGCACGCCTGCGTATGATGCGCTGCCATGAACGCACGCATCCCGCACACCGACACCTACACCCGTACCCGAATCAAAATTTGCGGCCTGACCCGCGAGCAGGACGTTGACGCCGCCGTTTCAGCCGGTGCCGACGCCATCGGTTTTGTGCTCTACGCCAAAAGCCCGCGAGCCGTCACGCCTGAGCGCGCAGCCGAGCTAGCGAAGCGCCTGCCCCCTTTCGTGACACCTGTGCTGTTGTTCGTCAACGCAAGCGCTACAGAAATAGGAGCAGCTTGCGCACTGGTCGCGGGCGCTACGGTGCAATTTCATGGTGATGAATCCCCTTTGGACTGCCAGCTGGCCACCGGAGACGCGGCCCGCCCCTACCTGCGTGCCGCACGTATTCCGCTCGGTGAGGATGCCCAGGCCTTCGACCTCGTACAATTTGCGCACGATTATTCGAACGCCCAGGCCATTCTGTTAGACGCCCATGTGGACGGCTACGGTGGTGGCGGCAAAACATTCAATTGGTCACTTCTTCCTCCAAGCGTCAACGCTCACCTCGTCTTGAGTGGTGGACTCACCAGTGCAAACGTGGGCGATGGCATCACGTCGGTACGGCCGCGCTGTAAGTCGCTGGCTGTGGACGTGAGCTCCGGCGTTGAAGCCGAAGACGCTCACGGCAAGCCCCAGAAGGGCATCAAAGACCCCTTAAAAATTCGCCAGTTCGTTGCCGCCGTGCGCGCGGCGGACCGGCATCTTGCAGGAATGTAAACACCATGTTCGATTACCAACAACCCGACGCCAAAGGCCACTTTGGCAAGTACGGCGGCAGCTTTGTCTCCGAGACGCTGACCCACGCCATCAACGAGCTCAAAGACGCCTACGCCAAGTACCAGCATGACCCCGAGTTCCTCGCGGAATTCAAGTCCGAGCTGGCGCACTTTGTCGGCCGCCCTTCCCCCGTCTACCACGCGGCCCGCATGAGCCGTGAAATGGGCGGCGCGCAAATCTTCCTGAAACGCGAAGACCTGAACCACACCGGCGCGCACAAGGTGAACAACACCATTGGCCAGGCCATGCTCGCCAAGCGCATGGGCAAGCCCCGCGTGATTGCCGAAACCGGCGCCGGCCAGCACGGCGTGGCCACCGCCACCATTTGCGCCCGCTACGGGCTGGAATGTGTGGTCTACATGGGTAGCGAAGACGTGAAGCGCCAAAGCCCCAACGTCTACCGCATGAAGCTGCTGGGTGCTACCGTGGTGCCCGTAGAAAGCGGCAGCAAGACACTCAAGGACGCGCTCAACGAAGCCATGCGCGACTGGGTCGCCAACGTGGACAACACCTTCTACATCATCGGCACCGTGGCCGGCCCGCACCCCTACCCCATGATGGTGCGCGACTTCCAGAGCGTCATCGGCAATGAATGCCTGGTGCAAATGCCAGAGATGCTGGCGGCAGCAGGCTGCAAGACCGAGCAGCCTGACGCGGTGATTGCCTGCGTGGGCGGCGGGTCGAATGCTATGGGCATTTTCCACCCCTACATCTCGCACGAGAAAACCCGCCTGATCGGCGTGGAAGCGGCGGGCGAAGGCCTGGAGAGCGGCAAGCACTCCGCGTCCATCCAAAAGGGTAGCCCCGGCGTGCTGCACGGCAACCGCACTTATGTGCTGCAGGACGACAACGGACAGGTCACCGAGACCCACAGCGTGAGCGCCGGCCTGGACTACCCCGGCGTGGGCCCCGAGCATGCATTTTTGGCCGACATCGGCCGCGCGGAATACGTGGGCATTACCGATCAGGAAGCGCTGGACGCCTTCCACTACCTGTGCCGCACCGAGGGCATCATCCCCGCGCTGGAATCCAGCCACGCCGTGGCCTACGCCATGAAGCTGGCCAAAACCATGCGCCCTGACCAAAGCATTCTGGTCAACCTGTCCGGGCGTGGTGACAAAGACATCGGCACCGTGGCCGACCTGAGCCAGGCCGACTTCTACTGCCGCCCGAGCTGCAAGGGGCAATCTGTTAAGGGAAATATGGCCGCAGCCCAGGTAGTACCTGCGCCAACAGCTACGAAAGTTATAGCATGAGCCGCATCACCACCACCTTTTCCGCACTGCAAACAGCCAAGCGCAAAGCACTCATCCCCTTTGTCACGGCTGGCTACCCGTATGCCGACATCACACCTGAGCTGATGCACGCCATGGTGGCGGGCGGCGCCGACGTGATCGAGCTAGGCGTGCCCTTCTCCGACCCCAGCGCCGACGGCCCCGTCATCCAGAAAGCCGGCGACAAAGCCTTGGCCTTTGGCATTGGCTTGGTACAGGTGCTGGCCATGGTGCGCGAATTCCGCAAGACCAATAACACCACCCCGGTGGTGTTGATGGGCTACGCCAACCCGGTGGAGCGCTATGACCAGAAGCACGCCCGCGAGGGCGTTGCCAGCGCTTTTGTGAAAGACGCGTCCGAAGCGGGCGTGGACGGCGTGCTGATCGTGGACTACCCACCCGAGGAATGCGAGGCCTTTGCCGCCGACCTGCGCGCCCACCACATGGACCTGATCTTTTTGTTGGCCCCCACCAGCACGAATGAGCGCATGCAGCAGGTGGCCCGCGTGGCCAGCGGCTATGTGTATTACGTGTCGCTCAAGGGCGTGACCGGCTCGGGCGCGCTGGACACCAACGCGGTGGAAGCCATGCTGCCCCGCATCCGCCAGCACATCAGCACCCCCGTGGGCGTGGGCTTCGGCATCCGCGACGCGGCAACCGCCAAAACCATCTCCAAGGTGGCCGATGCGGTGGTCATCGGCAGCAAGATCATCCAATTGCTGGAAGACCAGCCGCGTGAGCAGGTGGGGCCGGTGGCGCAGAAGTTTTTGAGTGAGATTCGCAGCGCGATGGATGCGGGGTGAATGGTTGCGCGTGAGGTGAAATCCGTTTCAGTGGTTTGTCAAAAGGGATGGTGAGTAATGCCAACGAATGAACTGCTGACACGACACCCAGCGGGTATGCCGCGAGGGATTTTTTGCTATTTTTATGTGAGCGGACTGCGCAATATCTGCGAGGGCTAGAAGCCAAATTCGTTGCCCAATTGACCAAAAAATCCTGCAAGGGATTGCGGTCTGCATTACGTTGAACCAAGGAAACAACCATGTCCTACGAAACTCTTCTCCTCTTTGTCCCTGCGTGCTTTGCATTGAACATGGCACCTGGTCCAAGCAACTTGCTTTCCGTGTCTAACGCTACACGCCATGGATTCTGGACTTCTTGCATCGCTGGTGCCGGGCGTCTCGTTGCCTTTGTCGGAATGATCGCAGTTGCATCCGCAGGCCTTGCGACATTGCTTACAACGTCGCAGGTCCTCTTCTATGCAGTCAAAGTCGTTGGTGCCGTCTATCTCTTCTATTTGGCCTACCAGCTTTGGTTTGCCGAGCCATCAGTCAACGAAGCTCATACCGCTTCAGAGAAGATAAATACATTCGCCCTGGCCAAACAGGAGTTCTTTGTGGCTGCGGGGAATCCCAAAGCGATCCTCATATTCACCGCATTTTTGCCACAGTTCATCGATGTCTCGAAGCCCGCCACGTATCAGTTTGCCGCGCTTGGCGCCATATTCTTGACGCTGGAGTTGATCGCAATCGCGGCCTATGCCTACATGGGTAGTCACTTGCGTAGATGGTTCTCACAGCCTAAAAGGCAGAAACTATTTAATCGAACCTGCGGCTCGCTTCTGGGCATGGCTGGCATCGGGTTGCTAGCCGCGAGGCGTTCCGCAAGTGGTGGCTAACCTGTCATTGAACCGCAATGAACCCCCCAGTGTTTCTCAGATAGCTATCTCTCTGTTTCATCATCTTCGGCGTCCTAGCGCCGTTTCTTGTGTCTTCCGTTGGGCGAGGTGCGATGGGTACGTTCCTTGCCGTCTCTGCTTCGCTCGGCATCGCTCTTCTTCCAATCATCTACCCAGCCATTGTCCTTAAGTCCGGTCTGGTTTTCGGCAAAGGCTCAACCAGCCATAGAGCACTTGAGCCTTCTCGCTTCTGGATTCGTCTTGTGACACACGAAGTATTGCTTCTTACTATCGCTTTACTAGCGACCTTCTGTCTTCAGGTCTATCTCCGTCCCGCATGACCATGATGCGAGCAAATCACTTGTCTTCGCTCAAAGTAGACCGTGATCGCAATGCCCTCAACCCTCGACGTAGCCTGGAACCCCCATCGACGGCATAGTCAGCGAGTTGATGTCCAATAGGTTCTTCGAATGGCTCCGCAACGGTGGCCAGCGTCGTCACCATTCATGAATGCTGAATGCGCCATTGCGGCCCATTCACGGCCGACCTTCACAACGAGCACCCCAAAACCACCCCAGGCTACGCTGCCCGACACCCTTGTGCCGCTGCCGAGCAGCGCAGGGGCTGGCGGATCAAGAGGCTCAGGTGTTTGAGCCCGCAGGGCGAGTTGCTGAGCCTTCCGCCGGGCGCGAGCAGCGCAGGGGCGTCGCGGCAGCGACCAGCGGCTTAGGGTGGCGGGCAGCGTAGCCTGGGGTGGTTTGGGCCGACGCTGATGGTCTGCTACAGCAGTCCACGCCAATGTCGGATAATCGCCCATCTGTTGAAAGCCCCATGGGCGACGCACTGGAGAACGAATATGAGTTGGCTAGAAAAACTGCTCCCCCCAAAAATTCAGCACACCGACCCCACGGAGCGCCGCAGCGTGCCCGAAGGCCTGTGGATCAAGTGCCCCAGCTGCGAAGCCGTGCTCTACAAAACCGATCTGGAGCAAAACCAGAACGTGTGCCCCGGTTGCGGCCACCACCACCGCATCGGCGCCCGTGCGCGCCTGAACGCATTCCTGGACAACGAAGGCCGGTTCGAGATCGGCCAGGAAGTGTTGCCGGTTGATGCGCTCAAATTCAAAGACAGCCGCAAATACCCCGAACGCCTGAAAGAAGCGTTAGAAAACACCGGTGAGACCGACGCCCTGATCGTCATGGGCGGCGCGGTGCACGGCGTGAGCCTGGTGGCAGCGTGCTTTGAGTTTGAATTCATGGGCGGCTCCATGGGCTCCGTGGTGGGCGAGCGCTTTGTGCGTGGCGTGGAAACCGCCATCGAACAAAAAGTGCCATTTGTCTGCTTCACCGCCACGGGTGGCGCCCGCATGCAGGAAGGCTTGTTGAGCCTGATGCAAATGGCCAAGACCAATGCCGCCCTGACCCGCTTGGCCAAGAAGGGCCTGCCCTACATCAGCGTGCTGACCGACCCCACCATGGGCGGCGTGAGCGCGGGCTTTGCCTTCCTGGGCGACATCGTGATTGCCGAGCCCAAGGCCCTGATCGGCTTCGCCGGCCCCCGCGTGATTGAGTCCACCGTGCGCGTGACTCTGCCGGAAGGCTTTCAGCGCTCCGAATTCTTGCAAACCAAGGGCGCGATCGACTTCATCTCCGACCGCCGCGAACTGCGCAAGACCATTGCCGAGACCTTGGCGATGCTGCAACGCCAGCCTGCGGACTCGGTGATGTAAGCCTGACCGGCATACCCCACAAAAAAGAGGCCCGCGAGGGCCTCTTTGTTTATCCGGCCACTGCGGAGAGCAGCCCGTATTGCACATCCCCCAGCACGATGGTGATGATCTGCAATAGCACCAGCAAGACCAGCGGCGACAAATCCACCCCGCCCACCAAGGGAAGCACCTTGCGGATGGGTGCAAGCACCGGGGTTACCAGACGGCCTATCAGGTCTGCGAAAAAAGACTGTGCCTGGACCCAACTCAGGACCGCATACACCAGCACCAAGGCCGTCAAGCCGGACAAGCTCAAGCGCACCAAGCCCAGGACGGCCAACACAAGGATAGACAAGGGCGTTGCGCTGAAACCGTTCAAAGACCACAAAACCGCGAAGTGCGCAACTTGAATCAAAAAAGCGGCTAAGAGGCTGGCCATGTCCCAACGACCCAGAGCCGGAATTACCCGGCGCAGGGGCAGGACGATCCAGTCCGTCAAAGCAAAAATAAACCGCCCCAGGGGGTTGCCCGAGCGGGCAGAGAGCGGAATGCGCTGGTGCTGCATGTACAGGCGCAAGAGACAGGCGCTGGTCAGCAGACCGGATACGACTTCCAACAACAGGGCAACGATTTTGTAGAGCATGGGCGATCCGAGTGAAGTGCGTGCGCATCATAGCGGCAGGCCGCCCTCTTACAATCGAGGGTTGCGGCCAAAGCCCCGTGAGGGGTGCCGAATTCCCACCCGAACACAAAAATCACCCCATGTCTGACCAAAACCAAGTCGCTCCCGCACCGCAAGATGAAAACCAGTTGATCCAGGAGCGCCGTGAAAAGCTCAAGGTTCTGCGCGAGCAACAGGTGGCCGGCCAGGGTGTGGCCTTCCCCAACGACTTTCAGCCCGCGCACAAGGCCGAAGAACTGTTCGCCGCCTTCAACGACAAGACCACCGAAGAACTGGCCGCCTTGGGCGCCACCGCCAAGGTCGCCGGCCGCATGATGCTCAAGCGCGTCATGGGCAAGGCCAGCTTCTGCACCTTGCAGGACTCTTCATTCGGCCCCAGCGGCGGCCGCATCCAGCTCTATGTGCGTGGTGAAGATGTGGGTGTGGACCTGTACACCGCCTTCAAACACTGGGATTTGGGCGACATCGTGGCCGCTGAGGGCACGCTGTTCAAAACCAAGACCGGTGAGCTATCCATCCACGCGACCAGCATCCGCCTGCTCACCAAGAGCCTGCGCCCCATGCCGGACAAGTTCCACGGCATGGCCGACCAGGAAGTCAAATACCGTCAGCGCTATGTGGACCTGATGACCGATGTGGAAACCCGCAAGCGTTTCGTGGCCCGCAGCAAGGCCGTGAGCGCCCTGCGCGAGTTCATGGTGGGCCACCACTTCCTGGAGGTGGAAACACCCATGCTGCACCCCATTCCCGGTGGAGCCAACGCCAAGCCGTTCAAGACGCACCACAACGCGCTGGACCAGGAAATGTTCCTGCGCATTGCGCCCGAGCTGTACCTCAAGCGCCTGATTGTGGGTGGCTTTGACCGCGTATTCGAAATCAATCGCAGCTACCGTAACGAAGGTATCTCGGTGCGCCACAACCCCGAGTTCACCATGATGGAGTTCTACGCGGCCTACTGGAATTACCAGGACCTGATGGACTACACCGAGAAGCTGATCCGCGATGCGGCGCAAAAGGCCACCGGTGGCCTGCAACTGAGCTACGCGGGCAAGCCGGTGGACCTGGAGCAGCCGTTTGAGCGCCTGACCATCGTGGAAGCCATCCAGAAATACACCGACGCGGGCGACAACGTATTCGACGCCACATGGCTGACCAATGCCGTCAAAAAGCTGGGCCTCACCGAAGCCAAAAACCGCCTGGAAGGCCGCAGTCTCGCCAGCCTGCAGGTGCTGTACTTTGAAGAGACCGTGGAAGAGAAGTTGTGGAACCCCACCTTCATCATGGAGCACCCCACCGAGATCTCGCCGCTGGCGCGTGCCAACGACGACCGCCCCGAAGTGACCGAGCGCTTTGAGCTCTACATCACCGGCCGTGAGTTCGGCAATGGTTTCTCTGAGCTGAACGACGCCGAAGACCAGGCCGCACGCTTCCAGGCCCAGGTTGCCGCCAAAGACAGCGGTGACGATGAGGCCATGCACTTCGACCACGACTTTGTGCGCGCCCTGGAATACGGCATGCCCCCCACCGGCGGCTGTGGCATCGGCATCGACCGCCTGATGATGCTGCTGACCGACAGCGCCAGCATCCGCGACGTGATTCTGTTCCCCGCGCTGCGCCGCGAGGTGTGATTCAGATTTGAAGCCAAATCGGCCCCTAGCGCAGGCGGCATCTGCGCAAGCAGCTATAAAAATGGTAGCAACGCCCGCGCTGCGCTACCTGAATGGCTACCCGGCAGACACGCTGTACCAGGTGCAGCGCATGCTGGACGAAGGCCGGGTGGGTGACTGGCTCACCCGTCGCCACCCGCAAGCCCACGGCGTGCGGACGGACAAGGTGCTGTACGACTATGTGCAGAGCCTCAAGGCCGACTACCTGCGCAGCACCGAGCCGCTCTCCAAAGTGGCGTTCGACAGCAAGCTGCATGTCGTCAAAAACGCGTTGGGCACGCACACCACGGTGTCGCGCGTGCAGGGCAGCAAGCTCAAGAGCAAACGCGAAATTCGCGTGGCCAGCCTGTTCAAGGACACGCCGGAGCCCTTTCTAAAAATGATCGTGGTGCACGAGCTGGCCCACCTGCGCGAGCGCGAGCACGACAAGGCCTTCTACCAGCTCTGCACCCACATGGAGCCCGCCTACCACCAGCTGGAGTTTGAAGTGCGCATCTACCTCACGCACCTGGAAGCCAGCGGCGAACGCCTGTGGGCGGCGGCAGACTGAGCCATGCAAAACGCCCCGCGCCGCCCTCGCCTCTCGCTGCGAGCAACCGTGTCGCCCCCAGCACCGGCTGCAGACACCCGCTTGGTTTGCTTCAACAAACCCTACGGCGTGCTCAGCCAGTTCACGCCCGAGGGGAAATGGCGCGGGCTGAAAGACTACATCGACATTCCCGGCATCTACGTGGCCGGTCGCTTGGACGCAGACAGCGAAGGCCTGCTGCTGCTCACCAATGACGGCAAGCTGCAAGCGCGCATCAGCGACCCGCGCTTCAAGATGGAAAAGACCTACTGGGTGCAGGTGGAAGGCGAGCCCGACGAGGCAGCCCTGGCCGCGCTGCGCCAGGGCGTGATGCTCAACGACGGCATCACCCTGCCTGCTAGAGCGCAACGCATTCCAGAGCCGGAAGGCCTTTGGGAACGCGACCCGCCGGTGCGGGTCCGGCAAACCATCCCGACCAGCTGGGTGGAGCTGGTGATCCGCGAAGGGCGCAACCGCCAAGTGCGGCGCATGACGGCGGCGGTGGGCTACCCGACGCTGCGCTTGATTCGCGCCGCTATCGGCCCCTATTCGCTCCAGGACTCGCTACACGGCTTGGTGCCCGGCACGCTGCGCGATGTGCCGCGCCCCTGACGGCAAGCCACCGGCGTTCAGCGAGGTGGCGAACGCAGCGGCGTGAGCAAATCACTCAAGCCGTTGTGGTCAATCTCGTGCATTAGCTGCAACAAGCGCCCGATCTCGCCTTTGGGAAAGCCTGATCGGGCAAACCAGTTCAGGTAGTCGCCGGGCAAATCGGCAATCAAGCGCCCTTGGTATTTGCCGAAGGGCATGGGGCGCTCCACCAGCTTTTGCAAATCGTCTGCTTGCATCAGCCGCCTGCGCGCTTGACGGTAAAGCCTTGCGCTAGCAGCGACGCCATGACCTTCTCCACATGATCGCCCTGCACTTCAATCACGCCGTCTTTCACGGTGCCCCCCGAGCCGCAGGCGGCCTTGAGCTTTTTCCCCAAGGCGATCAGCGCGTCATCGTCCAAGGGCACGCCTTTGACCAGCGTGACCCCTTTACCAGCCCGGCCTTTGGTTTCGCGGGACACACGCACAATGCCGTCGCCGGCAGGCCGCTTGCGCGTGTGGCACACGCAATCGGCAATCGCCTGACGGCATGCGGGACATGTACGACCGACTTCCGTCGAATAGACCAGCCCCCCCAGGTCAGACAAGGTTTTCTTCACCATGGCTCAAGCTGCCGCCTTCAACGGATAAAGATTTCTGCGCGCCGGTTGCGCGGCTCATCGACATTGGGTTCTGTCGGTACGACGGGTTCCCGCTCACCACGCCCCACGGCCTCAATCAGCACCGGATCGAACCCCCGCTGTATCAACAGCTCGCGGATGGACTGCGCACGTTGCAAAGACAAGGCATCGTTCGCTTGGGGGCTGCCCGTGCGGTCGGTATGCCCGACCACCAAAATTTCGCCCCCCGCCCGACTGGAAGCCTGCTCCAGAATGCCGGGCAACTGTGCCTGAGAAGCGCCTGTCAGCGTAGAGGTGCCGGGCTCAAACTGCAAAGTAAATTGCACCGCCGGCAACATCGGAAGCGCCAACAGGGCCCCATAGCGCGCATTGACCTCGTCGGCACCGGACTGCGCGGCCGCCAGTTGTCCATTGCGCTCCAGGGAGGCCGTCTGGTAGGGCTGTGTCAAGTCCACCAGACCGGAGGCACTTTGCACCTGAACAGCTGTGGGACGCCCATCGGCTTGGGGCAGCAGTGTGACGCGACTGAGCGGCGCACAGGCTTGCAGCAGGGCGCAAGCCAACAACAGAGTCAGACGCAAAGTCATAACACCTCCACAATGAAATCGGTGCCCCGCACGCTGACCGTAGTGGCCGGGGTAGTGACCTTCACGTTCTCCGGCTGGACCTTGCCCAACAAACCCGTGACCAGGCGGATGCTGCCCTGCAGCACTCGGACCAACAGGCTGCCCTGCTGGGTGGTGCTTTCAAACTGGAAGCGCGTCAAGTCCACCGTGGTGTTGGGCCCAATGGCGATGGTGGTGCCGTCACGCAACATCAGAACGGCAGAACCGGTGGGGTCTGTCTGCACACGTTCTGCTTCCGCCATGCCGCCTCCCGGAACTGCAGTGCGCCTGGCCTCCCCTTGATGCACGGTGACCGTGCCCTGCACCGTTTTGAACGTACCACTGCGGGCATCCTGCGCCTGGGCCGGCAGGCTGATCAAAGCACATGCACTCACACAGGCGCCCATCACATACACGGGAAATGACATCTTCATGGGGTTCCTCTCTGTAACAGCCCTGCATGGTACCGGAGCGCTGCCATCCGCGAAGAACAGAATTTCTTCGCTACGATGCCACCGCAGAGGGCGTGCGAACATATTCCCGCCCACCGGAAGCGGGCCACCACGCTTACTGTGCCAGAATAGGCCACAAGCAACTACCGGCTCTGCCCTGCACCATGTCCCGTCACAGCGTCTGGGCCACCAAAGTGGCCGCTCTTATCAAAGGCAATAACAGCCAGGCTGCGCTGGCGCAAATCAAGGTCGCCCCTACCGTGAAAGACCTGCAGCAGTTGCGTGCGCTGATGACAGCAGACGGTAGCCTGCTCAAGCACCGTCAGATTGATGAGGCAACCCGTGACCAGATCGTGGCATTGGCTGCCCCCCGCTTGCACCGCTCCCCTTGACGTCCTGGATGCGGTGTTCCGCGACAAGGCAGAACACCGTCTGTATCACACCGCAACGGCCGGTGCTCGGCGCAAGCTCTGCCGCGCCGGAAGGCCTCGCGGAACCTGCGATCAGGCGATCCAGTCCAGCGCCTGCATGTAGTCGGCGTGCACCATGAGATCGTCCCACGCCATGGCGGGGCTGGTCGGCAATAACGCGCGGCGGCGGGCTTCGCTCGCTTCCAGCGCTTGCCACTGGCCCTTGAGCTGGGATTCGGTCAGGCCATCGATCAATTCATCCACCGCTTTGCCGCCACCCTCGGCATGGGCCATGGACTGGTTGCACAAGAGCACCAGGTCACAACCTGCGTTCAATGCCACCACAGCCGCCTCGGTGTAGCTCACGGTCTTGCCGTCGATCAAGCGGGCACCGGCCATGGACAGGTCGTCGCTGAAGATGGCCCCGGTAAAACCCAGCTGGCCCCGCAGAATGTCGTTCAACCACACGCTGGAAAAGCCGGCGGGGCGGCTGTCCACTTTCGGGTAAATCACATGGGCGGGCATCACGCTGCTGGTCACGGTGTTGAGCCAGCGGTACGGTGCAGCGTCATCGGCCAGAATGGCTTTGAGGCTGCGCTTGTCCACCGGAATGTCGATATGCGAGTCTGCTTTCACAAAGCCATGGCCGGGAAAGTGCTTGCCGCAGTTCGCCATGCCGCTTTTTTGCAGGCCGTGCATCAGGCTCTTGGCCAGCATGCTGACCACCCGCGGGTCGCGCGCAAAAGCGCGGTCGCCAATCACGCTGCTCTCACCGTAATCCAAGTCCAAAACGGGGGTGAAGCTCATGTCCACACCACAGGCGCGCAATTCGGCGCCCAGCACATAGCCGGTGGCGGTGGCCGCGTTGGTGGCATCCAGCGCGCCAGCTTTCTTGGCGGAGGTCGTGGGGACGATGTCACGCATCCACATCTCCCCCAAGGCGCGCATGGGCGGCAGGTGGGTGAAACCATCGGTCTTGAAGCGCTGCACCCGGCCACCTTCGTGGTCCACGCAGATCAGCAAGTCAGCGCGCACTTTTTTGATGTCGCGGCACAGGGCGGTGAGCTGCTCCCGGTTTTGCCAGTTGCGGGCAAACAGAATCATGCCCCCGACCAAGGGGTGCTTCAAGCGCTTGCGGTCCACGGCAGTGAGCTGGGTGCCGGCGATGTCGATGATCAGGGGGGCGTGGAAGGTCATGGTGTTTATTGCTATCAATTCAGGAGCTGCTTGCGCATATTCTATGGGCGCTAGCAGCCATTTTCATTCATATTCTCAGCGGGTTTCCACCACACAGAAGCTGGCGACGTAGTCCGTTTCGTCGGTCACGGTGATGTGGGCCTGCAGGCCTTGGGCTTCAAACCAGGTCTTCAGTTCGCCATGCAGCACGATGACGGGTTTGCCACTGGGCTCTTTGGCGATTTCGCACAGCTTCCAGCTCATGGGCATGCGCATGCCCAGGCCGATGGCCTTGCTGAACGCCTCTTTGGCGCTGAAGCGGGTGGCCAGATACCGCAAGCCGCGCTCGGGCCAGCGTTCGCTGCGGGCTTTCCAGGTCGTCAGCTCCGCATCCGACAGCACCTTGGCCGCAAAGCGCTCGCCATGGCGCTCCACGCTGGCGCGTATGCGGCGCACATCGCAGATGTCCGTGCCTATGCCGTAAATCATGGCGCGCCCTTACTGCCCGAGGCAAGCCAGATAGGCCCGGATGGTGGCGGTGTAGCCCAGCTCCAGCGCATCAGCAATCAGGGCATGGCCGATGGACACCTCTTGCAAACCGGGCACCTGCTGCGCAAAAGCGGCAAGGTTGTCACGGTTCAAATCGTGGCCGGCATTGACGCCCAGGCCGGCGTCCAATGCGGCTTGGGCGGCAGCCGCAAACCGGTCGAGTTGCGCTTGCTGATCCGCGGTGCCCCACGCCGCGGCAAACGGCTCGGTGTAGAGCTCAACGCGGTCGGCACCCACCTCTTTGGCTGCCGCCATGGCGGCAGGGTCGGCGTCCATAAACAGGCTGACGCGCAGGTTCAGGGCGTGGGCTTCGGCAATCAAGGGCTTCAAGCGCTCGGCATCCGCGGGAAAGCTCCAGCCGTGATCACTGGTGAACTGGCCTTCCGAGTCCGGCACGAAGGTCACTTGGTGCACCGGCAAGCCGCGCTGGCGCAGATCGCGCACACAGTCCATCAGGTTGTGAAACGGGTTGCCTTCCACGTTGAATTGGCGATCCGGCCATGCCTTAAGCAGGGCTGCCAGGTCCAACACATCCTGTGCACGGATATGCCGCGCGTCAGGGCGCGGGTGCACCGTGATACCGGCTGCGCCCGCCTCCAGACACAAAGTGGCTGCGCGGGTGACGCTGGGAATTCCCAAGTGGCGGGTGTTGCGCACCAGCGCCACTTTATTCAGGTTGACGGAGAGATGGGTTTTCATAGGGTGTTGCCGCCGGGCCGCCCCAAGGCAAACCGCGCCCCCTCGGGGGGCAGCGCAGTACACCAAGTGACAAGCGTGGAGGGCATATTAGAGTGCTTGAATGTCAATCATCATCTGCCGCGTTCGCAGCGTCTTGACGCCGCAATGGTAGTGCAGCAAGGCCCGCAGCTGGGGTTTGAGCTCAGACATCACTTCTGCACAAGCTCTCAGCGTGGTGGTGAAGGGAGCATGGTCCGCAATCGCGCCTTGTAATGCGACCCACTGGCTTCCCGTCAGGCCCGCGCGGTCGTCAGGCCCCGCCTGCCGCAAGCCGCCTTCAGGTACGAGCACGTAGCGCATATCGGACTGCAATGGCGCGAGAGTCATGGTTTGCGCATCGAGCTGGGGCAGAAAACCGACCTCACGCAGCAAGAGCAGCTCAAAAGTCCGCAGTGCGGCCTGCAGCACTTCGTCGTGCTCACTGGCGATGACCCGGACCACCTGGGCGTAGATGTCGAAGAGTTCAGCATGCGGGTCGTCCCGCGCGAGCAAGGTGATCAGCAACTCGTTGAGGTAGTAGCCAGACAGAAGCGCATCCCCGGTCGGCATCACATGCCCGCCCTGCCACTCTGCACTGCGCAAAGTGCGGATTTCGGCATCGCCTCCATAGGCCACGTGCAAGGGCTGCAAGGGCAACAGGATGGGGCGGAAACTGGAGGTGGGCTTCTTGGCCCCCTTGGCGACCAGCGCCACGCGGCCGTAGTGGCGGGTGAACACCTCCAGAATCAGGCTGCTCTCGCTCCAGTCATAGCGATGCAATACAAACGCCGGCTCGTCCGCAATCCGCTTGGTCGCCATGATTCGTCGAAGTGCGAGGGCTTAAGCCCAGCGAACGCCACGGGACTGGCTCTGCCAGACCGCAGGCGTTGCCCCCTGCAAGGGGGGGGGCGAAGCGACACGCAGTGCGCGAAGCCTGGGGGTGAATTTACTCATACCCGAAGCTGCGCACGCGCGCTTCGTCATCGGCCCAGCCGGAGCGCACTTTGACCCACAGCTCCAGAAACACCTTGGCGTCTGCGAGCTTTTCCAGTTCCACACGGGTTTCCATGCCAATGCGCTTGATGCGCTCGCCCTTGTCGCCGATCACCATGGCCTTGTGGCCATCGCGCTCCACCACGATGGTGGCGGCAATGCGCAGCAGGCGCTTCTGGCCTTTCTTCTGGGGCGGCTCTTCTTCAAACTTGTCGATCACCACCGTGGAGGTGTAGGGCAGCTCGTCACCCGTCAGGCGGAACAGCTTTTCGCGGACCAGCTCACTGGCGAGGAATTTCTCGCTACGGTCGGTCAACTCGTCTTCGGAGTACCACCAGGCTTGTTCGGGCAGGAACCTCTCGCAAATCCCCAGCAAGCGCTCAATGTCCTTGGCGTTCTTGGCCGATAGCGGAATCATCTCGGTGAATTTGACGCGGGCCTGCATGGCTTGCAACCACGGGGCCAAGCTAGCGCGCTCCTTCACGTTGTCCAGCTTGTTGGCCACCAAGACGACTGGAATGCCTGCTCCCAGCAGCTTCAACACTTTTTCGTCCGCCGACGTAAAGCTGCCGGCTTCCACCACAAACAGCACCAGGTCCACATCGGACACCGCGCCCTGCACGGCTTTGTTCAAGGACTTGTTCAGCGCGTTGCCATGGATGGTCTGGAAGCCGGGGGTATCCACAAACACAAACTGGGTCTGACCTTCGGTGCGCATGCCGGTAATGCGGTGGCGCGTGGTTTGCGCCTTGCGCGAGGTAATGCTGATCTTTTGCCCCACCAATGCGTTGAGCAAGGTGGATTTGCCCACGTTGGGCTTGCCCACGATGGCGACCAGACCGCAGCGCTGGCCTGCACCATCGGTACCGGGAGCGGCCAACTTGGGCGTGCTCTTGAGCAGGCCTTCAAGCATCGCGTCCAGGTCAGACTGCACCTCAACGGCCTCCACCGGAGTTTGAGAGTCTTTTTGCCCCTTAGCGCCCGTGGAATCTGCGCGAGCAGCTACTTTTTTAGGAGCATTCATGATTTGACCTTTGCTTTGATGGTTTGCAGCATGGCCGCAGCCGCTGCTTGTTCTCCGGCCCGGCGGGAGCCGCCAATGCCGCGTTCTGACAAGCGCAGTTCGGGCACCTCGCACTCCACGTCAAAACTTTGTTTATGGGCTGCGCCTATGGTGCCCACCACGGTGTAGAGCGGCAGCTTCATTTTGCGACCCTGCAGCCACTCCTGCAACTCCGTCTTGGCATCCTTGCCGATAGCCTGCATTTGCGGGTTGATTTCCACTGCCTCAAACAAGCGGTGCACCAAGGCCTGCGCTTTGGCAAATCCAGCGTCCAGATACACGGCACCGATGATGGCCTCCAAAGCGTCGGCCAGAATGGACGCGCGCTTGGGCCCACCGGATCGCATTTCGCCTTCCCCCAGCTTCAACACGGCGGGCAAATCCAAACTCAAGGCCAACTGGTGCAGCGTCTCCTGACGGACCAGATTGGCACGCACGCGGGACAAGTCCCCTTCGGGCAAGGTGCCCAGGCGCACATACAAGAGATCGGAAATCGCCAGACCCAAGACGGAATCACCCAAGAACTCCAGGCGTTCGTAGTGGTCAGCAGAGAAGCTGCGGTGGGTCAATGCCCGCGACAGCAGGGAAACATTCGAGAATTGGTGCTGCAGCCTGTGCTGCAGCGCGGTCAAACCATCTGCCACTTATTTGGATCGTCCTGCGTATTTGAGGGTCAGGTAGGCGGGCCCGGCGAGATGGATCTCCCGCTCGTATGCGAACGCCACCACGACTTTGTCGCCTTCTTTGGTCACTTCAAGGTCTTTGCCTGTGATGGACTTGATCGTGTCGACCTCTGCCTGTTTGTCGAATATGGAGCGTACTTCCACCGGCGTTTGCCCGGCTGTAGCCCGCTGCGCTGCTTTTTCAATGGCAAAGTACTCAATCACCGTGGGAAATACCTGTGCGGCCACCACGCCTGCCATGGCCAGAATGCCGCCCACAAAGAGAAGGCCGATGAATGAAATGCCGCGTTGTTTGGATTTGCCGTGCATGTTGTGACTCCCGAAACTCAAGGTCGATACAGACTCAATGAAAGCCGCCAATCCGTTTGAGATTGGTGAAGTTCATCCACACAAAAAACGCTTTGCCCACGATGTTTTTGTCGGGGACAAAGCCCCAATAGCGCGAGTCCAGCGAATTGTCGCGATTGTCGCCCATCATGAAATAGTGACCTTCAGGCACCTTGCAGGTCACACCTTCCACGGTGTAGTTGCAATTTTCCATGCCGTCGAACTTTTCCACCCCGGCCACAAAGGCGGGGCGGCGGGCATCGTTCAGCAAGCGGTGGGGCTTCTCGCCCAAGTTCTCTTCGAACTGCTTGAAGTACTGGCTGGCGTCTTCATCAAAGAAGTCCGGCAAGGCATGGGTTTCTACTGGTTTGCCATTGACGGTCAAACGCTTGTTCAGATAGGCTACGGTATCGCCGGGCACCCCCACCACACGCTTGATGTAATCCAGGCTGGGCTTGGGGGGGTAGCGAAACACCATCACATCCCCACGTTGGGGCTTATTGCCCTCGGTGATTTTGGTGTTGATCACCGGCAGGCGCACGCCATACGTGAACTTGTTCACCAGAATCAGGTCGCCCACCAGCAAGGTAGGAATCATGGAGCCGGACGGGATCTTGAAGGGTTCGAACAGGAAGGAGCGCAACAAAAACACGACGATGATCACGGGGAACAGACCAGCGGTCCAGTCCAGCCACCAAGGTTGCATCAGCAGCTTGACTTTGGCTTGCTGGATGTCGCCATCGACCTGGGTGATGCCCATATGGGCCAAGCCTTCGCGACGTTTGGCATCCTGCGCTTCCAGCTCTGCCACGGCACGCTGGCGCTGTGGCAAAAAGTAAAAGCGCTCGGCGAGCCAATAGGCGCCCGTCACCACACTGGCCAGGAAGAGTAGCAAGGCAAAGTTGCCATCGACCAGACCGAAATACCAGGATGCGCCGTAGGCAACGAAGGCCGCAAGAACGGCCGCTGTGAATGCTTGCATTAGTCTTCCACTTGGAGAATGGCGAGGAAGGCTTCCTGGGGAACCTCTACCGAACCGATTTGTTTCATGCGCTTTTTACCGGCTTTCTGCTTTTCCAGCAGCTTGCGCTTACGGGAAATATCACCGCCATAGCACTTGGCCAGCACGTTTTTGCGAAGCGCTTTGATTGTCTCACGCGCAATGATGTTGGCGCCGATAGCCGCCTGGATCGCCACGTCATACATCTGGCGTGAAATGATCTCGCGCATTTTGGCAACCACAGCACGGCCCCGATAGGCAGATTGGCTGCGGTGCACGATGATGGACAAGGCATCCACCTTCTCCCCGTTTAGCAGGATGTCCACCTTGACGACGTCGGAGGCGCGGAACTCCTTGAACTCATAGTCCATGGACGCGTAGCCGCGGCTGACGCTCTTCAGTTTGTCAAAGAAGTCCAGCACGATTTCGCCCAGCGGCATTTCGTACGTCAGCACCACCTGGCGACCTTTGTAGGCCATGTTCATCTGCACACCACGCTTCTGGTTGGCCAGTGTCATGACCACGCCGACATACTCCTGCGGCATGTAAAGGTGCACCGTCACGATGGGCTCACGGATTTCCGCAGTCTTGCCGATTTCGGGCATCTTGGACGGGTTCTCCACCATGATGACTTCACCGTCGCTCTTCACCACCTCATACACCACGCTAGGGGCTGTGGTGATCAAGTCCTGGTCAAACTCGCGCTCCAGGCGCTCTTGGACGATTTCCATGTGCAACAAGCCGAGGAATCCGCAACGGAAACCAAAGCCCAGCGCTTGCGACACTTCGGGTTCGTAGTGCAAGGAGGCGTCATTGAGCTTGAGCTTCTCCAATGCGTCCCGCAGGGAGTCGTATTCACTGGCTTCGGTCGGGTACAGACCGGCAAACACCTGGGGCTGAATCTCTTTGAAACCGGGCAGAGGCTCGGTGGCCGTCAGGGCTGCGCCACCGGTTCCGGGTTTCACCAGGGTCACTGTGTCGCCCACCTTGGCGGCCTGCAGTTCCTTGATGCCGGCAATGATGTAGCCCACCTCTCCGGACTCTAGCGAAGTACGCGGCTGGTTGGCAGGCGTAAACACCCCCAAATTGTCCGCGTTGTAGGTCGCACCCGATGCCATCATCTTGATGCGTTCACCCTTGCCCAAGCGACCATCCACCACGCGCACCAACATCACCACGCCCACAAAGCTGTCGTACCAGCTGTCGATGATCATGGCGCGCAAAGGCCCTTCCGGATTGCCTTTGGGCGAAGGGATCTTGGCCACGATGGCTTCGAGAATGTCGTCAATGCCCAAGCCCGTCTTGGCGGAGCAGACAATGGCATCGGTTGCGTCAATGCCGATCACATCTTCAATCTCGCTGCGGGCATTGTCGGGGTCTGCATTCGGCAAGTCGATCTTGTTCAGGACTGGCAGCACCTCGACCTCAAGATCCAAAGCGGTATAGCAGTTGGCTACGGTTTGCGCCTCCACGCCTTGCGAAGCATCAACCACCAGCAACGCACCTTCGCATGCGGAGAGCGAGCGGGATACTTCGTACGAAAAGTCCACGTGGCCGGGCGTATCAATCAGATTCAGGTTGTAAACCTGTCCGTCTTTGGCCTTGTACTGCAGTGCGGCGGTCTGCGCCTTGATGGTTATCCCACGCTCTTTCTCGATGTCCATCGAGTCCAGCACCTGTGCCTCCATCTCGCGCGCTTCCAAGCCGCCGCAACGCTGGATCAAGCGATCTGCCAACGTGGATTTGCCGTGGTCAATGTGGGCAATGATCGAAAAATTTCGGATGTGATTCATCAACGACGAGCTTCAAGTAATTGAATAAAAAGGAACGACCATGAAAAAAGGGCGCGTCGAATGAGGACGCGCCCTGAACCAACAATCTTTTGGCAACTGCGATAGTTGGAAGCCCATTGTAGGCAAAAAGTCCAGAGCGCACAGCCCAAAAAACCCGGTTCAGGAGACGTTGCACCATGGCAACATCCAACATATTCACAATTTATCCACAAAGGCACCACACCATAACTGGACAACATGTGGGCGAGCTGTGGAGTGTCTGTGGGGCAAAGCGCAACGTCCCGCATGATGGATTATCGCTAGATCTATATATCGTCTTTGCACCAAAGAACACTCCTATTCTAACCGGCACATTAGATTCAACTTTCTGGCCCCGCTCCGGTGAAGGAGGTCCTCAGGACCCAAGATGTAGTTTTTAAGCCCATGCGGGCTTGAACACCCCCACAGGTCGCCGGCTTTTAGCTGATCCAATCAGCGGTTGGCGCGAATAACAGCGTACTGCGTCCAATCTCCGCGCCGGAATAGCACGTTCAATGGCTTGGCCTTGTCGTGCTTCGCAATCACTGCGTCAAAGTCCTTGACGTTCAAAACCTCGACATTGGCTACCTGAAGAATGATGTCTCCTTCACGCAAGCCGGCACGAGCAGCGGCGTCTATCGAAGCTTCCACACGCACTCCCCCACGGATACCTGCCTCCTTGCGTTGTGCGTCTGTCAAGGGGCTCACCATCAGACCAAAGATCTGGACGGCCACCGAAGCACTGGGCTTCTCTTCCTTGCTGTTGGCTTTGGCGACAGGCTTATCAGCGTCAATCTCTGCAATTACAACCTGGAGATCTTTGCTTCCACCTCGGCGGAAAACGGTGATGGTGCTTTTCGTGCCGGGCTTGGTGCCCCCCACAATACGAGGCAAGTCACTCGACTTTTCGATGAGTTTGCCATCGAACCGGGTAATGATGTCACCCGCTTCCACACCCGCTTTTTCAGCAGGTGATCCTGCATCTACCCCCCGCACCAAAGCGCCGGTGGGTTTGCCAAGGCCGATGGATTCCGCCACATCTTTGCTGACCTGGTCGATTTGCACGCCGATGCGCCCGCGCGAAACCCGTCCACTCGCCCGTAACTGGTCACTCACACGGACTGCTTCATCCATGGGTATGGAAAAGGAGATACCCATAAATCCACCCGAACGCGAGTAGATCTGACTGTTGATACCCACGACCTCTCCGCGCATGTTGATCAAAGGACCACCCGAGTTACCGGGGTTGATGGCAACATCTGTTTGAATGAAGGGCAGAAAATCACCGGTGTCGCGCTGTTTCGCGCTGACGATGCCTGCAGTCACCGTGTTTTCCAAGCCGAAAGGCGAACCTATGGCCATGACCCACTCGCCGACGCGAAGGCGATTCACATCTCCCACTTTCACTGCGGGCAGCCCACTGGCCTCAATCTTGACCACGGCAACATCCGAGCGCTTGTCGGCCCCCAAAATTTTGGCCTTGAATTCACGCTTGTCCGGCAATGTCACCAATACCTCATCTGCCCCGTCCACCACATGGGCATTGGTCATGATGACGCCGTCCGAGGTCAGGATAAATCCGGACCCGACGCCACGTGGCTGCTCCTCTTCCTGTTGCTGGGGTCGATTCTGTCTCGGCGTTTGCTTGGGCAGATTGGGAATCGGTAGGCCAAAGCGCTTAAAAAACTCCAGCATCTCCTCTTCGCCGGGCGTACCCTGCTGGGCACGCGTGCTGACTTTCTCCAGCGTACGGATATTCACCACCGAAGGGCCCACTTGATCGACCAAATCGGTAAAGTCCGGCAAGCCTCTTGTTTGCGCAACCGCCACACCCGATGGAACCAGCACCACAGCCGACACAGCCATAAAGCCCGCCAGCCAAAAACGTCGTGCGTTAGAAACCCAAGCAGTCATCGTCTTCATCCTCTGAAAAAACCCATATGGCGACTTATTTTTTCCGTTCAAGTCCGTGAACGAAGGTGGCCAGCGTGCTCGCAGGCACTTCACCCACGCCGGTAATCCACCATGCGCCTGCTTTACGGGTTTGGGTACGGGTGGCCCCGCCCAAGTCCGCAGAACCAACCTGCGTATGACGCACTGGATCGAATCGTTCCACAAAAAGGGACACCGTAGCCAGTCCATCCGAGAACATCCATTGCATGGTACGTTCCGACGATCCAGTAGCCCCGGCGAGCAAAGCGACGGGCCGTGTGTAGCAGCCTGCTGATTTGAATCCCGGCACCATTCCATTGAAGGTCCACCCTTGGGCCGCGGCTGTAGTTTTTTCGGTACTCCGCCGCTCCAGTCGGTAGCCCTCGGTCTGCCCCATCAACTGGCTCAGCTTGGCAGCACTCACAGGTGCATCCAATTGCAGTTCGGAAAATGCGGATTGCTCCAGTGTCCTGCCGTCCGCATCCAGCGTCTGCAGTTGCACCACCAGTCCGGATTTCTTTTCACTCCAAACTCGGTAGCCATAGCGCATGCCATCCTTGGGGGAAATCTGAACCACATCGGCGTCAATGCCTGCAACCCGCTCTGAGGCAAGGGCCTTGAGTTGATAGAACTCATCCAAGACCGCGCTATGTGACTTCAACAGCCCGGGAAAGACAGCAAACGAATCGCGCGTCTCTGCGATACCGACTTTGGCTGTCGGATATAGCGTCAGCACCTCCGAATTTTTCCGGAAAGTGGAGCGCGGGGTGCCACTCAAGGACTCAATCCGCTCCATTTGCAGATTCCCATCGCACACATGCCAGATCTTGGCACTCGACATTTGCGTTCCTGCCGACACGACGAAGGTGCCCGTGTAGGTGCGATGCCGAGAGGCCTCATGCAAACGCATAAGCCAGGCGCTAACGGAAGATCCTTCCGCCCAAGCCAAAGTGGGCAACACAGAGAGCAGCGCCAGGGCCACGCACAGGAATGCCTTTACATTGGGCACCAATCGAGTGTGTATCACCGGCCGGATCTCTCAAAGGTCGCGCTTCGCAAAAAACCCGAGGGAGCTTGCCACGCCGAATGGCCCCCCATCTGCTGATGGGCTGCCATCAAAGCGTCCAACTCCGGGTCCCGCAACATGACCGCTCCATCCGAAGAAGCCACCGCAGTCACGGTGGGAACCACAGTGGCGTTGCTCCGTACAAATGCCTCGGATGGTTCGCCTTGTGGCCAAAGGACTGCGGCCAGCCCCCCAACGACGAGCACCATTGCTAACGAGGCCAGTACCCGGACTTTCCAAAATGATTCGTTGGAGGCTGCACCAGCGACGCTGGCAGCGACTGGTGCCTGAAACTTGCTGTGAACAAGCGCTGCCGCCGACCCTTGATCCAAACGCTGCTGGATGGACTGCCAAAAAAGCAATTCTCCGGAGGGGGCAATCACCTTGTCGCCGCGTACTGAGGCGGCCAATGCGTGATGAACCGTCCACGTTTCATACGCAGCGGGCTCGGCCTCCAAGGCATCTAACAGGGGTCCAATGTCATCTGCAGGCAGCTCCCCATCTGCAAGCAAAAAGAGCCGTTCTTGCAGCGTCAGCGATATGTCGTGTTTCATACCCATTTCCTTACCAGCGCTTGCCTGTTTGTTTATCCAGAAGAGGTTTCACCTTGGCCGAAATCGCTTCCCGCGCCCTGAAAATCCGCGAACGTACAGTACCTATCGGACAGGACATCGACACCGAAATCTCTTCGTAAGTCAGTCCCTCAATTTCCCGGAGCACCACAGCTTGCCGCAATTCTTCAGGCAATTCATCCATCGCGCTGTTCACTACGCCGGCAATCTCTTTGGCGGCCAACACAGATTCAGGCGTTTCGTCACTGCTTGGTTCGTTCTGGCGCAAAGAAGTTTCATCCTCCTCATCCCGCACGAAAAAAGACTCTGAAATAGTCCTGTCCCGCTTCAACTCCAAAAGTGCTTTTTTGGCGGTATTTACCGCGATGCGATACAGCCAGGTGTAGAACTGGGCGTCTCCCCGGAACTGATGCAAGGCCCGGTAGGCCCGAATGAACGTTTCCTGCGTGATGTCTTCCACCAAATCCACATCACGGACCATACGCCCGACCAGTCGTTGCACCCGCCTTTGATACTTCAAAACCAATAGGCCATACGCCCGCTGATCGCCTGCAATTGTGCGTTCGACCAAAGGCCAATCTACATCGACCGCTTTTTCTATCGGCTCGGACATCTCAGCGCTTGCCATCGGAATTCAAGGGGTTATCAGCGCCCCAGTGAAAGGAGCCAGCACCCACAAGTGCCCGACGCATGGCTCGCCACTGCGCCATTTTTCGCGGATCAGCATCCATCCACACTCCGAAGGGCCGGCCAGCCGCTGGTGTCAGCAAAAGCCACAACGAGGACTGGAAATCATATTGAATGGCGACCGCTTTTAGAGGCTCTGCCACCCCGGACCAATGCCATGACTCCCCGTCCCAGCTTAATCGCCCTTGGGGCATATTGCGCCAATAGTAGACAAGCAAAGCCGCTGTAGTCGACCAAAAGAGCGCCAAGATCAGTACATCCGCCAACGGCATACCGGCATGCAAACCGTACAACGGGACAGCTGCAAACGTGAATGAGAGCACCATCATGATGCCCCCTGCGCGTGAGGAGCGCACTACTTGCAAACTGGTCGCTGGTGGGCGTTGCATGGTGCCTCAGCGTGATGCGGGGAAAATCAAACGCGCTTGAACACCAGCGTACCGTTGGTTCCGCCGAAGCCGAAATTGTTTTTCACGGCCACATCAATCTTCATGTCGCGCGCCGCATTGGCGCAATAGTCCAGGTCGCACTCTGGGTCCTGATTGAAGATGTTGATGGTGGGCGGGCTCTTCTGGTGGTGCAAAGCCAACACGGTAAACACCGACTCCAAGCCCCCGGCACCACCCAACAAGTGGCCGGTCATGGACTTGGTGGAGTTGACAACCACGCGTTTGGCGTGATCCCCCAACGCTGCCTTGATGGCATTGGTTTCATTCACATCACCCAAAGGCGTGGAGGTACCGTGGGCGTTCAGGTAGTCCACCTGATCCACATTCACTCCCGCGTTGCGCATGGCATTCAACATGGCACGGCGTGGGCCATCCATATTGGGAGCCGTCATGTGGCCTGCATCGGCGCTCATGCCGAAACCCGCCAACTCAGCGTAGATCTTGGCACCACGCGCCTTGGCGTGTTCGTACTCTTCCAGCACCATGACGCCGCCGCCCTCACCCAAGACAAAGCCATCACGGTCTTTGTCCCAAGGGCGGGACGCTGTAGAGGGATCGTCGTTGCGTGTGCTCAGAGCACGCATGGCGGCAAAACCGCCAATGCCCAGTGGGGAAACAGTAGATTCAGAGCCACCGGCAATCATGACGTCAGCGTCGCCGTACTCAATCATGCGGCCGGCTTCACCGATACAGTGCAGTCCGGTCGTGCATGCCGTCACGATAGCGATGTTCGGGCCTTTGAAGCCGTAGCGCATGGACACATGGCCGGCCGTCATATTGATGATGGACGCGGGTACAAAGAACGGCGAAATCCGGCGAGGACCCCGGTTGGTGTATTCCGTGTGCGTGGCTTCAATCATCGGCAAGCCACCGATGCCCGAACCGATCACGCAACCGATGCGGGTAGCCTCTTCGTCGTCCAGTGCGTCATTGGTTTTCAAGCCGGAGTCTTGCACCGCTTGCGCTGCAGCTGCGATGCCGTAGTGGATAAAGGTATCCATCGTCCGCGCTTCTTTGGAGTTAATGTACGACTCCAAATCAAAGTTACGCACCTCGCCCGCAATTTTGCAAGCCAAAGCCGATGCGTCGAACTTGGAAATCACATCGATACCGGACTTGCCGGCAAGCAGATTCGACCAAGCCTCCGTCACCGTATTTCCAACGGGACTGACGCAACCTAAACCGGTGACAACAACACGACGACGGGACATAGAAATCTGGATTCAGCAGTTCGTCAAAGAAATACCGCCTTGGGCGATACAAGAGAATTCAAAAGGACCGGCCGGACACCAACAAGCAAACATCCTGCGGTTCCGGACCGGGGGTGCGGAGCCTGAGGGCACCGCAGCGGCCGATTAGGCCTTTTTGTGGGTGTTCGCGTAGTCGATCGCGTTTTGCACGGTAGTGATCTTTTCTGCGTCTTCGTCAGGAATTTCAATTCCGAACTCGTCTTCCAAAGCCATCACCAGTTCCACTGTGTCCAGGGAGTCTGCACCCAGATCAGCCACGAAGGCTTTTTCGTTGGTGACTTGGGACTCTTCAACGCCGAGTTGTTCAGCAATGATTTTTTTGACACGGACTTCGATATCGCTCATGGGTTCCCTCTAAGGGTTGTAAAAGAATCCGAGATTTTACCCGCCCTAGAGACTTGTCTCTAACCGGGCCGCCGTTCGGACACTTCGGCGGATTTTTTTCTTACATGTACATGCCGCCGTTGACGTGCATTTCCTGCCCCGTCACGTAGCCCGCCTGAGGCGAAGCCAGATAGCAAACCGCATGCGCAATGTCAGCAGGCTTGCCCAGATGTCCCAGGGGAATCTGGCCCAGCAAAGCCTTTTGTTGCTCTTCGGGCAAGCCGGCGGTCATGTCGGTTTCAATGAATCCGGGGGCCACGCAGTTCACCGTGATGTTGCGGGAACCCAGCTCACGGGCCAGCGCGCGGGTCATGCCGGCAACGCCCGCCTTGGCAGCCGCGTAATTGGTCTGACCGGGGTTGCCGGAAGCACCCACCACCGAGGTGATGCTGATGATGCGCCCGTAGCGCTGCTTCATCATAGTCCGCAGCACCGACCGGCTCATGCGGAACACCCCCTTGAGGTTGGTGTCCACCACGGCATCCCAGTCGTCATCCTTCATACGCATGGCCAAGGTGTCGCGGGTGATGCCGGCGTTGTTCACCAGAATGTGTAAACCGCCCTGCTCTTTGGCAATGGCATCCACCAGCGCATCACCTGCTGCGCCATCCGTCACATCCAGGGTGCGGCCATCACAACCGGGGAAAGCGGCTAGCGCTTCGCGGATCTTGGCGGCACCTGCATCCGAGGTGGCGGTGCCTATGACTTTGACGCCCTTGCGTGCCAACTCCAGGGCAATCGATGCCCCGATACCGCGGGATGCGCCGGTGACCAGAGCCACCTGGCCTTCAAACTTTACTTCGCTCATGCCAACAATCCTTTCACTTCTTCCAAGGAGGCCGGGTCAAACAGGGCTGCCCCTGTCATCTCGGCATCAATACGCTTGACCATGCCGGCCAGCACTTTGCCGGGGCCACACTCGACCAAAGTGGTCAATCCACGGGCCTTGATGGCCTGCACACATTCCACCCAACGCACCGGGCCGAAGGCCTGGCGATACAGAGCGTCGCGGATACGGTCTGCGTCCATTTCAATCGCCACGTCAATATTGTTGATCAGGGCGATTTGCGGCATGGCGATCTCGATGTCTTCGAGGCGGGCCTTGAGTTTCTCGGCAGCGGGCTTCATCAGGCTGGAGTGGAACGGCGCGGACACCGGCAACAACAGTGCGCGCTTGGCGCCAGCCGCTTTCAGAATTTCACAGGCTTTGTCTACCGCGGCCTTGCTGCCGGCAATCACGGTCTGGGCAGAGTCATTGAAGTTCACCGCTTCCACAACTTCAGCACCGGAATTGCCAAAAGCCGCCGTTGCTTCAGCGCAGCCAGCTATCACTTTTGCAGCATCCATGCCGAGAATGGCAGCCATGGCCCCCACCCCCACAGGCACGGCCTCTTGCATGGCCAGCGCACGCAAGCGGACCAAGGGCGCAGCCTGGGCCAGCGTCAACGCACCGGCAGCCACCAAAGCGGAGTATTCGCCCAGCGAATGCCCGGCCACCGCCTGGGGCGCCACGCCGGTTTCCGCCATCCAGACGCGGTAAGCCGCCACGGCAGCGACCAACATCACCGGCTGCGTGTTGGTCGTGAGGGCCAGCGCCTCTTTGGGGCCTTCGTGGATCAGCTTGGCAACGTCTTCACCCAAGGCATCAGAAGCCTCCTTCAGGGTTTCAGACACCACGGCATGGTCACCCCATGCGTCCAGCATGCCTACGGATTGGGACCCCTGTCCGGGAAAAACAAAAGCAAAGGATTTCATATCAATTCACCATCAAATCAGGCTCTAACGCCCGTGGATATTGCGCAAGCAGCTACAAATTCAGGAGCACAGCGCCCCAGGTAAAGCCGCCACCCACGCCTTCAAGCATGAGGTTCTGGCCGGGCTGCACCCGACCCGCCCGCACCGCAGAATCCAAAGCCAAGGGAATGGAGGCCGCAGACGTGTTGCCATGCTGATCCACGGTGACCACCACCTTGTCCATGGGCAACTTCAGCTTTTTAGCCGTGCTTTGCATGATGCGGATGTTGGCCTGATGGGGAATCAGCCAGTCGATATCCGCCTCCGTCTTGCCGGCTTTGGCCAGTGTGGCCCGCGCAGCATCTTCAAGCACACCTACCGCGAGCTTGAAAACCGCCTGACCGTCCATTTTCAAAAGAGGATCACCCAGAATATGACCGTTCGACACGTGGCCGGGCACACACAAAATGCCCACATGCTTGCCATCCGCATGCAGGTCGCTGGCCAGAATGCCGGGGGTATCAGACGCTTCAAGCACCACGGCGCCCGCACCGTCACCAAACAGTACGCAAGTCGTGCGATCGGTGAAATCCAGCAAACGGGAGAAAACTTCTGCGCCGACCACCAGCGCCTTGTTGGCTGTACCGGTGCGAATCAACGCATCCGCCACCGTCAGTGCATAAACAAAGCCACTGCACACCGCCTGCACATCAAAGGCAGCACCACCATTGGCGCCGAGTTTGTTTTGGAGAATGCAGGCTGTGGAAGGAAACACCATGTCCGGGGTGGACGTGGCCACAATGATCAGATCGATATCCGACGCTTGCAGGCCTGCTGCTTGCAAAGCGTTCTTACAGGCTTCCAAGCCCAGATCGCTGCTGAAAACGCCGTCGGCCACAAAGTGACGGGCGCGAATACCAGTGCGCTCGACAATCCATTCGTCCGAGGTTTCGACCCCTTGGGCCGCCAATTCAGCAGTCAGATCAGCGTTCGTCAGCCGACGGGGAGGCACATAGCTGCCAGTGCCGGTGATGCGGGAGTAACGTGTCATGGGTGATGTGGTGGGCACCCCGTTCAGCTTATTCGCCTGCGTCTGCCACCGCCAGGAGAGCGGCAGCATGGGCAATGCGGACCTGAACGCGGTCCAGCAAGTTGTTTCGGGCTGCATCATACGCGCGGTTCAAGGCATTGCCGAAGGACACCGCATCGGCCGATCCATGGCTTTTGAACACCAAGCCCCGCAAGCCCAAAAGAGCTGCACCGTTGTAACGGCGGTGATCAAAACGACTTTTGAACGCATTTAAGACCGAATAGGCTGCGATAGCTGCCAATTTCGTTAAGATGTTGCGCGAGAATTCCGCCTTCAAGAAGGTGCCGAACATCGATGCCAGACCTTCGCTGGTCTTGAGCGCCACATTCCCCACAAAACCGTCACACACCACGATGGCGGCCGTGCCTTTGAAGATATCGTTACCTTCCACATTGCCTACAAAGTTCAAGTCACCGGTTTTAGCCGCAGATCGCAGCAGTTCACCCGCTTTTTTAATGACTTCATTTCCCTTAATGACTTCTTCCCCAATGTTGAGCAAACCGACCGACGGGGATTCATCACCACTCAACACCGACACCAACGCGGAGCCCATGACTGCGAATTGAAGCAAGTGCTCGGCACTGCAGTCCACGTTGGCGCCCAAGTCCAATACCGTGGTGGCGCCACCCTTGGCATTCGGAATCTGGCCCGCAATGGCCGGGCGCTCAATTCCATCAATCGTCTTCAGGATGTAGCGGGAAATCGCCATCAGCGCACCTGTATTGCCCGCAGACACCGCAGCGTGCGCCGCACCTTCTTTGACCTGCTGTACGGCGACCCGCATGGAAGAGTCTTTCTTCTTGCGCAAGGCGACTTCCAAAGGGTCATCCATGGTGACCACTTCGCTCGCCAGCACCACCGTGGCGCGCGGATGCGAAAAGCCTTTCAAGGCCTCCGGAAGCCCTACAAGCACCAGAGCGGCATCCGGGTGGCTATCCAAAAACTCGGTGCACGCAGGCAAGGTCACTTGAGGGCCGTGGTCGCCCCCCATGCAGTCAACGGCAATCGTAATCATGCGCTATTCAATCCAACGACAAGGTTGCGGAAGATTATCCGGGCCCAAAATGACAAAAGCCCGTCGCTACAGAAACTGTAGCTTCGGGCTTTGCGGGATTCAGAAGAATCAGGCTTCAGACTTGGTCTTCAGCACCTTGCGACCCCGGTAGAAACCGGTGGGGCTGATGTGGTGACGCAGGTGGGTTTCACCGGTAGTGGGTTCCACAGCGATGCCTGGCACGTTCAGTGCGTTGTGCGAACGGTGCATACCGCGCTTGGAAGGAGATTTTTTGTTTTGTTGAACGGCCATGATCGGCTCCTGGGCAAAGGTGCTGCGCAGGTGGCAACACGGTTGGGGGTTAGTAAAACGCGGCGGGGTGTCCGCACACGAAGCCTGTGATTATAGCCCAAAGTCTGGGTACTCGCCAAGGCCTACTTTTTGAGCTGCTGCAAGACGGCGAATGGGTTGGGCTTGTCGGCGGGTGCATCCACAAAATCGGCATCAGCAGCCACCAGCTTGACTGTAGTGGGGCACTCCTCGTGCTTGGGCACCGCAGGAATCGACATCAGCAACTCGTCTTCCACCAGTTCCAAGAGGTTGAATTCGCGGCTCATCACCAGCACATCCTCTTCAGACTCTTCATCTTCCACTTCGGCCAGGGCCTCATTGGCCACAAATCGGAATGAGCGCTCGAAATCAATGTCGACCGCCACGGGCCCGAGGCAGCGTTGGCAAGTCATGGTCAAGGTGGTGCTTCCCGACAAGTGCACCCAAGGCTCATCCTGCCCGGCCGCGTCTTCGCGCATTTCGCCTTGGGCTACAAATGCCACCATCACACCGTCAATCGGCCCCAAAGACTCCTCGCGCAAACGCTCGAACTCCGCGAGTGGGAGATTGGATTCCAAGTCACCGGCGGCCTGGGCGAAAGCTTTGATGGAAAGGCTGCGGGGTGAGTATTCATGTTTCATGCGCGCAGTGTAAGAGAATCACCCCATGCAAAGCACCCCACAAAGAAAACTCGTTTTAGGCTCCACCTCGGTCTACCGCCGTGAACTGCTGGAGCGACTACGTCTGCCGTTTAGCGTGGCCGCCCCCCATGTGGATGAGAGCCCCCAAGCGGGCGAAACCCCGGTGGCACTGGCCCGGCGCCTGGCGCTTGCCAAGGCCCGCGCAGTGGCTGAACTGCACCCGGAATGCATCGTCATCGGCTCGGATCAGGTGGCAGACCTTCATGGTCAAGCCTTGGGCAAACCCGGCACCCACGAACGGGCCGTCGCCCAGCTGCAAACCATGCGTGGGCAAACCGTGATTTTCCAGACCGCGGTCGCCGTGGTATGCCACGCCAGCGGCTTTGTGCGGGAAGATCTGGCGGCAGTGAAAGTGCAATTCCGCGACGTATCCGACACCGAAATCGAGCACTACCTGCAAGCCGAAAAACCCTACGACTGCGCGGGCAGCGCCAAAAGCGAGGGCTTGGGCATCAGCCTGCTGGACACCATTGACAACGACGACCCGACCGCGCTGGTAGGGCTGCCCCTGATACGCACCTGCCGCATGCTGCGTGCCGCAGGTCTGGACTTGCTGGGCACCCCCGCATGACCGGCACGCTGTACTTGGTGCCCGCGCCACTGGATTTTGGCTGCGCTACCCAAAGCCCCCTCTCTGACAGCATGCCCCAGCACACCCTAGGCCGGGCGGCCAACCTGCGCCATTGGATTTGCGAAAACGCTAAGAGCACGCGGGCGTACTTGAAGCGGGTGGGCGAATCTCACCCTTTGTGTGCGCCCATCCAGGAAATGCAGCTGCAAGAGTTGCCGCGCGAAGTCCACAAGAAAGGCGACCATCAAGGGGGCTTTGATGCCAAACCCTTGCTGGCTGCGGCCCTGCAAGGGCACGACGTGGGACTGGTGAGTGAAGCCGGCATGCCCGCCATCGCCGACCCGGGTTCCTCCGTAGTGCGCGCGGCCCATGAATTGGGCATTCGCGTTGTGCCGCTGGTAGGCCCCGTGTCCCTGCTGCTGGCGCTTGCAGCCAGCGGCTTGAACGGGCAGAACTTTGCGTTTGTGGGCTATGTACCTTCGGACCCTGGCGAGCGGGTCAAGCGCATCAAGGAGTTAGAGTCCCTGGCCCTCAAAACCGGACAGACCCAGCTGTTTATTGAAACACCCTACCGCAACACCGCCTTGCTCCAGAGCCTGCTACAAACCCTGCAAACCAACACCCGGCTGGCCACATCCAGCGGGCTCACGCTGGAAAGCGCGGCCACCTTTAGCCAGTCCGTGAAGCACTGGAAACACAGCGGATGGGCGCTGGACAACGCCACACCGACCGTGTTTGCAATAGGTCGCTAGATCAGCCGCTAGCTAGCCTGCCCAGGCCAACGGTCAGTGGAAGGCCGGCAGACTACGCACCGCCTTCACAGCGCCTTCGCCAATGGAGGCGCCAAAGCGCTTGACCAGGCGTTCCGCCACGTTTTCCTTGCGGGTGTAGTCCACGATTTCTTCCGCTTTGACCACCTCGCGGGCGACAAAATCAATATTGCCCAGTTTGTCGGCCAGCCCTAGCTCAATGGCTTGCTGACCCGTCCAGAAGAGGCCGGTGAACATGTCTGGTGATTCTTTGAGTCGCTTGCCACGCCCTTCTTTCACCACCCCGACGAACTGCTGGTGAATCTGGTCCAGCATGGCCTGCGCGAACACGCGCTGCTTGTCCGACTGGGGGCTGAAGGGGTCCAAAAAGCCTTTGTTTTCACCGGCTGTGAGCAAGCGACGCTCCACCCCCAGCTTCTCCATCAACCCGGTGAAGCCGAAGCCATCCATCAGCACCCCGATGCTGCCGACAATGCTGGCCTTGTCCACGAAGATTTCGTCTGCTGCCACCGCGATGTAATACGCCGCGGAAGCGCAGGTTTCCTCCACCACGGCATACACCGGCTTTTGGTGCAGGGCCTTCAGGCGGTGGACTTCGTCGTTGATGATGCCCGCCTGCACCGGACTACCGCCTGGGGAATTGATCAGCAAGACCACGGCCTTGGCACCATGGTCTTCAAAGGCGGCGCGCATTGAAGCTACCACGACCTCCGCGCTGGCCTCCCCGCCCGAGGCAATTTCGCCCTGGATACTAACCACCGCAGTGTGAGGGGTTGCAATATCGGTTGGGGTGCCGCTTTGTTGCATTCCCAACCAGACCAGCACACACAGGAACACCAACCAGGCAATGCGGATGCCATTGCGCCAGCGGCGGGCGGCGCGCTGCTCGACCAAAGTGGCCGTCGCCAGCTTCTCGAGCGTGGCCCGCTCCCAGCCCTCCGCTCCCGGACTTGATTTTGCTATATTTTCAGGAGCAGTTTTCGCATATTCCACGGGCGCCACAGGCACTTTTTGTTCTTCTTGCTGTCCAGAGGGGAAATTGGGGTCGGTCATTTAAAAGGATACCGGTTGGAGATGGGGTGAAGTATGCCAGTGGACCACGCCGTCCACTTCGGTCACAGCGATAGACACCAGCTTGCCCCTGCACGGCCCGGTGCGGCACTGGCCGGTCTGCGGGGAGTACATGGCTCCATGGGTGGCGCAGATCAGCCAATGTCCGGTCAAATCAAAAAACCGGTTGGGCTGGTAGTCCATCTCCATGGGCACGTGCGAGCAGCGGTTCAGGTAGGCATACACCTTGCCTGCGTAGCGAATGGCAAAGGCGTAACAGGTCTGTCCGCAATAGATCACGTCAAAAGGCACCGCCAGCCCGCTGTCCACCAGATCAGCGGAGTTGCACAAGGCAATTCCGGGGGCATCGGGAACAGCGTCCTGCATGGGGGTTCCTTGTCAGACGAATAAGTATCAGGCGTTGGCCTGCAACCAGGCGTCCAGTTCCGCGACCGAGTGGGCAATTGCCAAGGGGCCCAGGGCGCCGAAGCTGTCCGGCTCATGGGCGCCGTAGCTCACAGCCACACTGGCACAGCCGGCATTCACCGCCATTTGCAGGTCGTGAGTGGTGTCACCGATCATCAGCACGCGGTCGGCTTCCACCCCGAACTCCATCATCAGCTCCTGCAACATCAAGGGGTGTGGCTTGCCGGCGGTCTCGTCTGCGGTGCGCGAGCCATCAAAAATGCCTTGCAGATTCACATCGCGCAGTGCTTCGTTCAACCCGCTGCGGCTTTTGCCAGTGGCCACGGTTAACAGGTGCTGGCGGTTTTTGAGCCGGTCCAGCATCTCCAACACCCCGGCAAACAGGGTGATGTCATTCTGATGCACGCTGTAATGGTGCTTGTAGCGGGCACCCAGCAGAGGGTATTTTTCGGGTGGAACATCCGGCGCCGCATGGGCCAGCGCCTGCATCAGACCCATGCCGATGACATAGGCCGCGTCTTTGTCACTCGGCACAGTGCCACCTACATCCTTCACTGCCAGCTGAATACAGCGGGTGATCAGGGCTGTGGAGTCAAACAGGGTGCCATCCCAATCGAAGGCGATCAGATCGAAGCGGCGGGGGCGGAAAGTGGTGGAGATCATGCCCCGATTTAACCCTGAACCAGCGCCGCAGCGCCCGGCTCTTCCGGAATGGCCTGCAGCAGAAAACGGGCAAGCTCGGGAGGCAGGCCGGTCTGCAGGACCACCCGCTCCCCCGTGGCCGGGTGACTGCACTGGAAACGCCAGGCATGTAAGAACATGCGCTTGAGCGCCACAGCCCCATCATCACGTGCCAGCGCCTTGTTCAACTCGAAGTCGCCATATTTGTCGTCACCCACGATGCCCATGCCTTCCGAGGCCAGGTGCACCCGGATCTGGTGGGTCCGGCCGGTTTTGATGGTCACTTCCAGCAAGGAGTAGACTTTTTGTTGCGGTGTTTGCGCCACGCGGGCTGCGGGCGTGACGGAATGCACCTTGACCAGACTCAAGGACGGCATGGCATCCGGGTGGTCTTTGGCCACCACCCGTACGCGGCGCTCACCATCCGGCAACAGGTATTTTTGCAAGGACTTGTCCAAGACCTTTTTATTGACCGGCCACTGCCCTGCCACCAACGCCAGGTAGGTTTTGCCGGTTTCGCGTTCCCGGAACTGGTCCTGCAAGTTTTTCAGGGCGCTGCGCTTCTTGGCAACCAGCAGAATGCCGCTGGTTTCCCGGTCCAACCGGTGCACCAACTCCAAAAAAGTCGCTTTGGGGCGCGCCATGCGCAGCTGCTCGATGACGCCAAAGCTCACCCCGGACCCGCCATGCACCGCCACCCCGGCGGGTTTATTGACCACCAGAAAGTGATCATCCTCAAACAAGACCGGAAAATCTTTGGCCGGCACAAAACGGCCCACCTGCTCGGCCATGGCGGCGGTTTTCTGTTCTGCCCGCTCAGAGGTGCGCACCGGCGGCAGGCGGATGACATCGCCAGCGGCAATGCGGGTGTCGGCGCTGGCACGGCCTTTGTTCACGCGGACTTCACCGCTGCGGATGATGCGGTACACATGGGTCTTGGGCACCCCTTTGAGTTCCCGCATCAAAAAGTTGTCGAGGCGCTGGCCGGCACTGTCTTCGTCCACCGTCACGGATTTGACCTGGGAGTTCGCAAGGGGGGCGGGTAGGGGCGGATTGCCCCCTATAATGTGTTTCACTAGCGACGAGCTGTAAGTGGTTGATTTGTCTGGAGTTTAGTCCACACCCCACTGATGGCTTCGCTGGAAGGTCGAAGCCGCCGTGGGCGCGACCCGCAAATCTCACGCCAGTTGCGTGAAATGGCGGCGTCACCCAACGGTCAAGACTACGAATTGAAACCCTGATACGGAATACCCCAAGTCTGCCAACCCACGGTTGACGGACGGAATGAAACGAGATGTTTGTGTTGCTGAGCCTGATGACCATGTGCCTACGGAGCGTATTCGCCCCGTTTGGTGGCACAAATCGGCCTGCAGCCCCGGTACCACCAGCGCAACTTGCTAGCATTTTTGTAGCAGGTTCACAAACGCAATCCCTCGTCCCCATCCACGCGCCTACGCTTAGCCACCTTCGGTGACACAAAGCTCTCCGGCAATTCCTCCTCACTTCAATTCGTCAGTCCGGCTCCGTGAGCCCCATTCAGGGCATGTGCTTATTGAAGAAGGATGCAATCCATGAAACGGATGCTGATTAACGCCACGCAGGCTGAAGAACGCCGCTTGGCCATCGTCGACGGACAAAAACTCCTCGACTACGAAATTGAAATTGAAGGCCGCGAACAGCGCAAGGGCAACATCTACAAAGCGGTCGTGACCCGTGTAGAGCCCTCCCTGGAAGCCTGCTTTGTGGACTACGGCGAAGACCGCCACGGTTTCCTGCCCTTCAAGGAAATCTCCAAAATGTACTTCCGGGAAGGTGTATCCGCCTCCCAGGCGCGCATCCAGGACGCCATCAAAGAAGGCCAGGAATTGCTGGTCCAGGTCGAAAAAGAAGAGCGTGGCAACAAGGGCGCAGCCCTGACCACCTTCATCTCACTGGCCGGCCGCTATGTGGTGTTGATGCCCAACAACCCCCGTGGTGGTGGCGTCTCACGCCGCATCGAGGGTGACGACCGCGCCGAACTCAAAGAAAACATGGACCAGTTGGAGTACCCCAACGGCATGTCCATCATCGCCCGCACCGCCGGCATCGGCCGCAGCGCGCCCGAATTGCAGTGGGACTTGAACTATCTGCTCAAGCTCTGGGGCGCCATCGACGGTGCTGCCAAGGGTGCCAAGGGCGCGTTCCTGATTTACCAGGAATCCAGCCTGGTGATCCGTGCGATCCGCGACTATTTCAACCACGACATCGGCGACATCCTGATCGACACCGACGATGTGTACGAGCAGGCCCAGCAGTTCATGGCTCACGTGATGCCTGAACACGCAGCCCGCGTGAAACGTTACCGTGACGACGCGCCGCTGTTCAGCCGCTTCCAGATCGAACACCAGATCGAATCCGCCTACGCCCGCACCGTGACCCTGCCTTCCGGCGGTGCCATCGTGATCGACCACACCGAAGCCCTGGTTTCCGTGGACGTGAACTCGGCCCGCGCCATCAAGGGCGGCGACATTGAAGAAACCGCAACCCGCACCAACCTGGAAGCCGCTGACGAAGTGGCCCGCCAGATGCGCTTGCGCGACTTGGGCGGCTTGATCGTGATCGACTTTATCGACATGGAAGAGTCCCGCAATCGCCGCGAAGTGGAAAACCGCTTGCGTGATGCGCTGCGCCAGGACCGTGCCCGTGTGCAGTTCGGCACCATCTCCAAGTTCGGCCTGATGGAAATGAGCCGTCAGCGCCTGCGCCCTGCCTTGTCCGAAGGTGCGTCCATCCCCTGCCCCCGTTGCGGCGGCTCCGGCCACATCCGTGACACAGAATCCAGCGCGTTGCAGATTCTGCGCATCATCCAAGAAGAGTCCCTCAAGGACAACACGGCCTCGGTGCTGTGTCAGGTTCCCGTGGAAGTGGCTTCGTTCCTGCTGAACGAAAAGCGCACTGAAATCGCCAAGATCGAGCTGAAGCAACGCATCAACGTCTTGATGGTGCCCAACAAGACCCTGGAAACCCCCAACTACAAGTTGGAACGCTTGAAGCACGACGACCCGCGTCTGGACCACATCGAAGCCAGCTACAAGATGGCTGACGACATGGAAGAAGCCACCGGTGTGACCCGTCGCTCACAAGAGCCCACCAACAAGCAGACCCCTGTCATCAAGGGCGTGCTGCCGGATGCACCGGCCCCTATTGCGCCTCCCAAGCCTGAGCCCGTCAAGGCAGCTGTGGCACCGGTGGCTGCGCCTGCAGCGGCACCTGCATCCAAAGGCTTCTTCGGATGGGTCAAGAGCTTGTTCGCGGCGCCTGAAGCCACGCCGGCTCCTGCCGCAGCACCGGCTCCGGCCAAGGCCGACGACAAGCGCGAAGGCCGTAACGGACGTGATGGAAGCCGCAACGGCGGTCGTAACCAACGCGGAGATCGCAACGGAGAACGCGGTAGTGAAGGTCGTGGCGAGCCACGCAACGAAACCCGCCCCGACAACCGTGGCGAGCGCTCCGAGCGCGGCAACCGCAACGAGCGTGGTGAACGCAATGGCCGTGCTGAACGCGGCGAGCGCAGCGACCGGGGCAACCGCAATGAACGCGGCGAGCGCAACAGCGCGCCCCGTCAGGAGCGCATGGAGGCAGAACAGTCCAAGGCTGTGGGCGCAGAAGTCAGCCTGCAAGCAGACAGCGCACCCGCCCCCCAGGCTCGCGAAGGCCGCCTGGAACGTGGCAACCGCAATGAACGCGGCAACCGCCCCCCCCGCAGTGGTGAGCGCAACGACAACGCCCCCCGCACCACGGAGATGAGCCTGGAAGCTCCCGCAGCACCAGCTCCCGCTGAAGGCGTGGAAACCAGCCCTGAAGCACAAGGTGAAGTGCGTGAACCACGCGAAGGCCGCAACGGCCGAGGCCGTGGCCGCCGCAACGAACGTGGCCCCCGCCAGGACGATGCCAACCGTGGCGATCAGCCTGCCGAGATGCCCGCTACGGAAGGTGCAGACACTGCGCCGGCCGCTGAGGCGCCTGCAGAAGCCACTGCAGGCCAGGAACCTCGCGAACGCCGCTCCCGCGACCGCTACGGCCGCGACCGTGGCAACCGCGGTCCCCGTGGTGAAAATGGCCAGCGCCAGCAGGCGGACGGCCAGGAAGCATCTCCAGCGCTTGCCGCCGACGCAGCGCCTGCAGCGGAAGCTGCACCTGTGGCCGCCACAGAGACTGCAGCAGCTGTCGCAGCAGCGGCCCCGGTCGTTCCCGTCGCTGCGCCGGCCACTGCCGTAGCGGCTCCTGCCGGTACCTCTGTCGCTGCACCCGAAGGCCGTATGCCCAAAGTGGTGAGCTATGCGCTTCCTACCGAAGCATTGGCTCAAGTAGCGTCCAGCTCCGGTCTGCAATGGGTGAATTCGGACGCCGACAAGATCGCTGCCGTCCAAGCCGCCATTGCGGCAGAACCCAAGCCAGTCCATGTGCCCCGCCAGCGCCCTGCGCCGGTGGTGCTGGATGACCGTCCATTGGTGCTGGTGGAAACCCGCCGCGACTTGCGCGACATGAAGCTGCCGTTTGAAGAAAGTCAGACGGCTTAAGCTTCCGGGTTGTCATCCTTCCGGGGATGGCAAATGCAAAAAGGGCGCCTCTTAGGCGCCCTTTTTTTGTCCATCATTCACGGATGTCAGTTAAAAAATATCGACAGCACCAATTTTCAACGTCTCCCCTGAGAAGCCCTTGCGGACCAGCTCCGCATGACTGAACACCTTGTTGTGCCCGTGATGCTGGGCGTAATCTACGGCACGCTCAGCACGCTCTAAGGCGGTGCTTGGGGAATCATCTGGGGTGACCCGCGTGAAGCCGCCACTGATGGTGAGGCGACCTACCTGCGGGAAATTGAACTTTTCGATATTGGCGCGGAAACGCTCAAACGCCGCTAGCACCAATGCTTCGTCCGGGCAGTGCATCAACACCGCAAACTGCTTGCCACCGAACCGGTACAAACGGTCATAGGTCCGGAAAGTGTTGTTCATGATGCGAGCGACCAGCAACAAGACTTCTTCCGCAATCAAATGGCCATGCTGGTCATTGACGACACCAAAGTGGTCCACGGACATGGTTCCCAACCAATAATTGGGAGGCACCCGGTGACGGCGCTCCAAAGCCGCCGCCAAAGCGGGTTGCCGCGACGCCGCCGAGGTATCTTCGAGTTGCCCCAACTCCTCCAGCACCGCGCTGTAAAAAGTGTCGTCCAGGGACTTGCGGTTCAACAGTCCGGTCAAGGCATCACGGTCACTGTAGGCCAACAGGCGGTACATATTGCGGAACACACGGGAGATATCCGCAATGACCTCCAACTCTGCATCCTGCAGGGAGCTGGCGGAATGGATTTCCAATACTCCCTCATCCCCGGATAAGTTGTCCGCCAACAGCGGCAGGTAGGTGATGCGAGGCCCTTCTTCGCCGGCCCATGCGATCTCCACATTCTGCTGCTGCTGGATGCAATGCAGGCGGTCTCGATGGTCTTCCAACAAGGGAAGCGTCTGGAAATCAATGCGCAAAGGATCAATCACCTTCCCGCCGCCACGCGCATCCAGTACCGTAACGTCCATCCAGCGCTTGATGCCTTCTTCACTGACCACCTTGGACACCAGTACACGCTGGATGGGGACCAAGTCAATCAGCGCCTTGGAAAGCGTGAGCTCCAAAAGATCACGGTCTCTATGGTCCGTGAGCTTGATCAGGTGTTCTATGAGTGTTGCCATGCAACCATAATAGCCCTAACACGCACGCCCGTCACCAAGGGTTTTACGCCTTTGCGGCGGCTTTGTAAGCGTCCGTAGCGCCCTTGGTATCGGAACGATGCTCTGCCAGCTCGGCCATGGCCAGCCAGGCACGCCGTTTCATGTCGGCATCTTTGAGCATAGGGATCGCCTGGCGCAGCAAGGCCTGGGCCTTGCCCCACAACGACAAGCGCACACACACCATCCCGGCAAGGTATTGCAGCAGTGGATCACCGGGCTGCGCCATCTGTGCCGCCTCAATTCGGGAAAGCCAAAGGCTGTCAGGCTGAGCATCTTCCGACATAAAACTGCGCTCCAGCACCCGGACCAGTCGCACCCGCTGCTCATAGCTCAGTGCCGGCGTCTGCGGCCCTTGTCCCTGCCACATGGGCAACACCCACAAGCGGGCGGTGGCGACGTCTCCCGCGAGCTGCAGCCAGCGTTCCGCAGCTTCGAGCGCCACGTCTGGCAAGGCGCGTTCCTGGGCATCGAGTGAACCCCACGCCTGCTCCACCTGGGCAGCATCATGCGCCCCCCGCAACAACTCCAGTGCCAGCCCCCGGACGATGCCGGCCCCGGCCACCTCGGAGAGTGCCCGGTGCTTGGTCAGCACCCGGGCTGCATCCAGTGCCACACGGGTATTGCGGGCCTGACGGGCAGCCTTGAAGCGCAAGCGCAAGGCAATGGTGCGGCGCGCCGTCCCCACAGGCATTTGCTCCAGCCATTGCACGGCGGCAGCCGCATCCCGGTCCTCCAGCGCCCAACGGGCTGCACGGAGCAGAACCCCATCACGCAGATCACTGGCTTCTTTGCTGCCGGCTTCGTCCAGTGCGCGTTGGAAGTGGGTTTCTCGGGTACTACGGTCTTGCAGTGCATGGGCACTCTCTGCCGCCAGCAAATGGGCCAGGGTACGTAGCCGGACGGCATCTGGCAAGGCATCGCCGCCGGAGAGCATCGCCTCTTCGATGGCAACCACCTGTTCAGCGGCCTTGCGGGCACGCACAAAACGACCGGCCACAAGATGGGACATGGTGTCCAGCAAACCGGAATAAATGCTGCGTTCTTTGTAAGACAGTCTCCAGCGGCGGGCCTGTTGCGGAATGTTGAACAAGCCGGAGAGCGCGCGCAATGCCAGATGCACGGTCAGAAACACCAAGGCCAGCCCCAGAAGTACAAGATTCAAGGACACATCCACCCGGTACGGAGGCCAATACAAGGTCACGGTGCCGTGGTTATTGCCTGCAAACAAGGCAGACGCCACCGCCATCCCGAACAAGGCCATCAGCCACAAAGCAAAGCGCATGGTCAGCGTCCTGCGGCAGCGGTTGCGAGTGCGGCCAGCGTTTCGTCCACGCGGGGAACCTCCAGGGTCCGCATCTGGCTTTGCAATTGCTGCAGTGCAGCCTGTGCGGTCTGGGTCTTGCGCGAGCCGGCGTCAAAGTAGCGCGTCAAGGACTGGGAGGCCCCCACCAGATCCGCGCGCGCCGCCTCCGTCTGGCGGGACAACAGCCCCAGGCGCGCATTCAAGACCTTGAGCTTGAAGTTTTCGCGCACAAAAAAAGATTGTTCAGGGGAGAGCAAGGCCACATCCGGGTGTTCAATTCTGCTGACCCGCACCAGACCCCGCACTTCTTCACGCACCAACTCGAGCATGCGACCGGACCAGCCGGTGAAGGTTTCTTCAGTTTGGCGCTGCAAACTGGGGATGGCCTTGGGGGCCTGCACCGCGTTACCCACGGGCAACTCGTCGGCCAAGGAGACCAATTCATCCAGCCGCACCAGCATGGCCGGTGTGTCAGACAGGGCAGTTCCCTTGATGCGGGCAACGTCTTTGGCGATGGCCCGCTGTACCGGCGTCAAACGCGGCTGCGCCGCGCGGGCCACCCGCAACTCTGCGGACTTGAGCGACGCCAGCAGAGGCTCGACACTGCCGGTCAATTGCGCCTGCTGCTGGGCCAAGCGTAGCGAGGACTCAATGTCCACCACCAGGTTCTCGTCGCGCGAGCGCGACAGGCTTTGCATCAGTTCTTCCAGCTGGGTGCGCTGCAGGGCGACTTCGCTCAGACGCGCATCCAGCACCGCCAACTTGGCGGCCGTTTCAATCGCCAGTTCTTGGGCCTGCTTGGCAGTCGCGCGAGCCTCACCGGCCTGGGTACCAGACTCTGCCGTCTGGCGGGCCAGCTGCTCCTGGATGTTGCCCAACTTTTGCCACAGCAACACACTGCCGATCACACCGGCCACAGCCACCAGGGCCACTCCGCGCAGCCAACGGCGTGACGACTTGACCGTAGGAAGAAGCGTGCCGGGAAAAGGCGCAGCAGAAGCGTCAGAAACGACGGAGGCAACAGGGGCAGATGCGTCTGAATTCATTGCAGTGATTCTATAGACGCCATCAGCGCCGGCAGCAGTGGCTGGGACTCCCGCACGCGGCCAAAACCGGCCTCCCGCGCGGCTACGCCGATGCGGGCATGGGTCACCACCGCTTGCGCCTGCGCCCAACACACGGCGGGGCAGACATGCCGCAGGTTGCGGACGGCCTCCGAGCTGCTGAACACCCAGACCGTGCCATCGGCAGCAGCGGCTTGGGCCTGCGCGAGGGTGGCCGCGTCCCATTGAGGGCGCTGGCGCTCATAGGACACCACAAACTCCACCTCACCACCGGCATCCATCACCTGCCGGGCAAACCAGTCGCGGCCGGAGCCCTCATCGCTGGCACCTTCGTCGATGGTGCTGCCGCGGACGATCAACACCCGGTAGCCGGGCACGACCCGGCTTCGCACCACAGCCCACAGGGCCTCGGAATCGAATTGCCCGGCATGGAAGTCCGGCGCGTCCACCCAGCCGGGCTCCGCACCGACCCTCTGCAAGGCCGAATAACTGCCCGGCCCTGTTACAAATGCTCTTGTTTTGATAGCTGCTTGCGCAGTAAACACGGGCGCCAAGGCCACTTTTCTTTCAAAAAAATGGTGCACCGCGTTGCGGCTGACGAACATCACCGCATCAAAGTCCGCCAGCCGCTTCCAGGCCGATTCCACGGGGGCCGCACGGGCTGCGGGGCGGATGTCAATCAGCGGCAGGCTCCAGCTGGTGTAGCCGGCCGCATCCAGGGCCTTGAGCCAAGGAGCCGCTTCTGACTGGGGGCGGGTGATGACGACGCGCATGGCCAGTCTTTTCAGCGCAGGGCCTGCACGGCAGCCTGCAAATCGCGGGCAACCTGCTCGCCCAGTGCGGTGGCCGCTGCAGCAGTTTTGGCAAGACCAGACGCCTGGGCAAAGACCAGAGGCCGCACCCCATCCGCATCCCCCCAAGCGGCGCGGATATGGAGTTCATCCCCGGACAGCGTGGCATAGGCGGCCAAGGGCATGGAGCAGCTGCCGCCCATCATGCGGCTGACCGCACGTTCGGCACTGACAGCCAGCCAGGTGGGCACATGCACGAGATGCTGCAAGGCGGCCTCCACGTCGTGCCGGCCGGCACGGATTTCAATACCCAGCGCCCCCTGGCCCGCAGCGGGCAGCATCTGCTCGGGCTCAAACACGGCCCGGATGCGGGACTCCAGCCCCAAACGCTTGAGGCCCGCAGCGGCCAACACGATGCCGTCGTACAAGCCTTCGTCGAGCTTGCGCAAACGGGTGTCCAGGTTGCCCCGCAGAGGCTCTATCTTCAGGTCCGGGCGCATGGCGCGCAGCAAGGCCACTCGGCGCAGGCTGGATGTGCCTACCACGGCACCCGGTGGCAAATCCAACACGCTGGCATAGGTGCCGGACACCCAGGCATCCCGCGGGTCTTCACGCTCCATCACACAGGCCAGCGCGAACCCTTCAGGCAACTCCATAGGGACATCTTTGAGGGAGTGGACCGCCAGGTCGGCACGGCCTTCTTCGAGGGCGACTTCCAGCTCTTTGACAAACAGGCCCTTGCCTCCGACTTTGCTGAGGGAACGGTCCAGAATCTGGTCGCCCTTGGTCGTCATACCCAACAGGGACACCGAGGCCCCGCTGTGCTCGAGGAGAGCTTTGACATGTTCTGCTTGCCAGAGTGCCAAACGGCTCTCCCGGGTGGCGATCGTAAAAGTGGGCAAAATCGTAACTCGGCTGTAATCGAAAATAGGCCTTCGATGCTAGCATGGGCGCGTTCCTTGCTTCCTCCGAAGCACTCCTCCCACACCACTCCCAGACCTATGAATAAAGCACCTGCCGCAGAAACGGCCAAGCGCGCAAAAGACAACGAGCGTCCCTTGGTAGAAGACATCCGCCTCCTCGGGCGTATTCTGGGAGATGTGATCCGGGAGCAGGAAGGGGTTGATGCCTACGAGCTCATCGAAAAAATCCGCACGCTGTCGGTGGCCTTCCGACGTGATGCCGACCAGGAATCCGACAAGGCCCTGAAAAAGCTGCTCAAGAGCCTCTCGGGCGACCAGACCGTGAGTGTGATCCGCGCCTTTACCTACTTTTCCCACCTGGCCAACCTGGCCGAAGACCGCCACCACATCCGCCGCCGTGCCGTCCACGAGCGTGCCGGCGATACCCAGGAAGGCAGCATTGAAGTCGCCATGTCGCGCCTGCGCTGGGCCGGCATTGCGCCCAAGGCGATTTCCAACACACTGGCCCAGAGCTTTGTGTCCCCGGTGCTCACGGCCCACCCCACCGAAGTGCAGCGCAAGAGCATTCTGGATGCCGAGCGCGACATTGCCCAGCTGCTGGCCCAGCGGGATGAGATCAAGCAACGCGCCCAGATCATCGACAGCAAAAAGGACGCCCTCACCCCCAAAGAGCTGGCCGCCAACGAAGCCCTGATGCGCGCCCGCGTGATGCAGCTCTGGCAGACCCGCCTGCTGCGCTTCTCCAAGCTGACCGTGGCCGATGAAATCGAGAACGCGCTGAGCTACTACGAATCCACCTTCCTGCGCGAGATCCCCAAGCTCTACGCCGACCTAGAAGACATGCTGGGCAATCAACCGGTACACAGCTTTTTGCGCATGGGCCAGTGGATAGGCGGTGACCGCGACGGCAACCCCAACGTCAGCGCCCAGACCCTGGAATACGCCCTGCGGCGGCAGGCCGAAGTGGCCTTGCGCCACTACCTGACCGAGGTGCATTACCTGGGTGGTGAACTGTCCATCTCCGCCATGCTGGCCGCCTGCAGCCCCGAGATGCAAGCCCTGGCTGAAAGCTCCCCCGACCAGAACGAACACCGCAAGGACGAACCTTACCGCCGCGCGCTCACCGGTGTTTACGCCCGTCTGGCGGCCACCCTCAAGGAACTGACCGGCACCGAAGCGGCCCGTCACGCGGTGGCGCCACAAAACGCCTATGTGCGGGCCGAAGACTTTGTAGCCGATCTGCGCACCATTGAAGACTCCCTGAAGGCCAACCACGGCGCGGCTCTCACCGCCCAGCGCTTGCACCCGCTGATCCGTGCGGTGGAGGTGTTCGGCTTCCACCTGGCCACCGTGGACTTGCGCCAGAGCTCCGACAAACACGAAGAAGTGGTGGCCGAGCTGCTGTCCACGGCCCGCGTGCATGCCGGCTACAGCGACTTGAGCGAAGAAGAAAAACGCAGCCTGCTCTTGGGCCTGCTCAACGACGCACGCCCCTTGCGCGTACACGGCGTGGCCTACTCGGCCCATGCGCAGGGCGAGCTGGCGATTTTTGCCATGGCCAAGGTCATGCGCGAACGCTTCGGCCATGAAGCCATCCGCCACTACATCATCAGCCACACCGAAACCGTGAGCGACTTGCTCGAAGTCCTGCTGCTGCAAAAAGAAGTAGGGCTGATGCGTGGAACGCTGGACACCGAAGGCCTGGCCGATTTGATTGTGGTGCCGCTGTTTGAAACCATTGAAGATCTGCGCAATGCCGCGCCCATCATGCGCGACTTCTACGCCCTGCCCGGCGTGGCCGCGTTGGTCAAGCGCAGTGGTGGCGAGCAGGACATCATGCTGGGCTACTCCGACTCCAACAAGGACGGCGGCATCTTCACCAGCAACTGGGAGCTGTACCGCGCCGAAATTGCCTTGGTGGAACTGTTTGACACCTTGGCCGCCCAGCACAAGATCCAGCTGCGCATGTTCCACGGCCGTGGCGGCACCGTGGGTCGCGGCGGCGGCCCGAGCTACCAGGCCATTCTGGCGCAGCCCCCCGGCACCGTGCGCGGCCAAATCCGCCTGACCGAACAGGGCGAGGTGATTGGTTCCAAATACGCTAACCCCGAAATCGGCCGACGCAACCTCGAAACCCTGGTCGCGGCCACCCTGGAAGCCACCTTGCTGCAACCCACCAAGTCGGCGACCAAGGCCTTCCTGGAAGCAGCTGCCGAGCTGTCACACAACAGCATGTCGGCCTACCGCGCGCTGGTGTACGAAACCCCCGGCTTCACCGAATACTTCTTCAGCTCCACGCCCCTGCGTGAGATTGCCGAACTCAACATCGGCTCCCGCCCCGCATCGCGCAAGCCATCGCAGCGCATTGAAGACCTGCGTGCCATTCCATGGGGCTTCAGCTGGGGCCAGTGCCGCTTGACGTTGCCCGGCTGGTTCGGTTTCGGCTCCGCAGTACAGACGTTCATCGGCGGCGGTACCGCTGCCGAGCAAAAGGAACGCGTGGCACTGCTGCAGAAGATGTATAAGCAATGGCCCTTCTTCCGCACCCTGCTCTCCAACATGGACATGGTGATGGCCAAGAGCGACCTGGCACTGGCTTCGCGCTACTCCGAGCTGGTGGGTGATGCGCGCTTGCGCAAGAAAATTTTCACCGCTATCGAAGCCGAATGGCACAGCACCGCCCAAGCCTTGACCACGATCACTGGTGAAAAAAATCGGCTGGCCAACAACGCGGCCTTGCAGCGGTCCATCCGCCACCGCTTCCCCTATATCGACCCCCTGCACCACTTGCAAGTGGAGCTGGTGCGTCGCTACCGCGAAGGCAAGGCGGACGAACGGGTGCAGCGCGGTATCCACATCTCCATCAACGGCATTGCTGCCGGCCTGCGCAACACGGGCTGATGGAGGGTGATCTACGGCGTTAAAAAAGGGCCTGCAGGCCCTTTTTTCGTTTCTACACAAATAGATGCATCCTCAACGCCAGCGCGCCTCAATGCGGGCGTATTCGCCGTTCTTGCGGATCTTCTCCAAACCGGCATCAAACCTCGCAATCAACGGCTCCACACCGGGAAACTTCTTGGAAAACGAGAGATACAGGCTGGGCTCCAACAAAACGCCCCGCAAGCGGAAGCCTTGGGCCAAAGCGGGATTGTTAGATGCAATTTCGGTGGCCACCCGGTCAAACACCAAGGCATAGTCCACCCGCCCGGCGACCAGCTTGCGCAATGAAGTAAGGTCGGAAGCTGCCACATCCCGCAGCATGGCGGGGTCGTCGTCAAAGGCGACGCCATAGTCATACCCATTCGTCACTCCGACCCGCTTGCCACGCAAAGCCTGCACGGTCATGGGCTCTGCAGAACCCTCACTGCGACCGTATATGCCGATGCGGGCGCGGAACAAGGGGGATTTGTGCCAGAGGTACTTATCTTCGGTGCGGGCGTCACGCAGGGTATCGAAACAAGCGGCGAGCTTGCCGGACTCCACCTCGCGCATGCAGCGTGCGTAAGGCAAAGGGACCAGCTCGACTTCCACCCCGGCGGCCTCCCAGGCCGCACGGACCAAGTCCACGGCAAAGCCGGCTGGTTGGCCCGCTTGCACATACGCATAGGGGCGCCAATCGTCTTCAGCACCGATGCGGACCTTGCTCGCAGCGGGTCTGTCGGCAGGCATTTGGGCCCAAGTAAACCCTGTGAAAACAAGCATTACCAATCCGGCAAAGCAAGCGACGCGGCGCATAGTCATTGAGAAATCAGCGCTCTCACGGAAGGCAATTGCCGGCGCGACACAGAGAGCAACTCATCCAGCCCCTGCAAGCGCACGGCCCAGCCCTCGCCTTCTTCCGCATCGAAGTGCTTTTCGAGAGCGCGCACCATCTTGCGGGCCACCAGTGCATTGCGGTGGATACGGATGAACTGCCCCCCGTACTTCCCTTCGAGGTCGTTCAGAGCACCATCCAGGATATAGCTGCGCGCCGCCGTCCGCACGGTGATGTATTTGAGCTCCGCCTTGAAGTAGATGACCTGCGTCAAGGGGACCCGCTCCGTGCGATTGCGCTCCTGAATGATGAGCACATCTTCAGGGGTCAAATCAAGCGCTAGCGCACGTCTGGATTGCGCATATCGCTCTACTTTTTGTAGCGAAAGCTGCAGGCGCTCCAGACGTACCGGTTTGGTCAGGTAGTCCACCGCCTCCAGGTCGAAGGCCGCCACAGCATGCTCGGCGTGGGCCGTTACGAACACAATGGCCGGCGGGTGCGGCAAGGTGCGCAGGGTCTGGGCCAGCGCCAAACCACCGCTGCCCGGCATATGGATATCCAGGAACACCAGATCCACCGGCTGCTGGCGTAAATAGGCGGCAGCCTGCTCGGCATTGGATGCCTCTGCGGCGACATGCACCGAGGGATGCGTGCAATCCCCCAGCAAGGCGCGCATGCGGGCACAGGCAAGCGGCTCATCATCGACCAACATCGCCCGCAACGGGGCTAGGGGCTGCATCGCAGTCATAAAGGCACCTCCATTCGCACCTGGAATACTCCATCCTTCAAGCCGCATTGAAAGCGACCCTGCACATCGTGCAGCAAAACCAGCCGCTCTTGTACATTGCGCAGCGCCAGGCCATGGCCCCGCGTGCCCTGACCGGCCGGCAGCGTATTGGTGATCTTGATCACCGCCAATGATCCTTTGCAGCGCGTTGATATCTTGATCACTGCCCCACTGGCACTGGGCTCCACCCCATGACGAACCGCATTCTCCACCAACGGCTGCAACAACAAGGGGGGCACGCGCGCTCCTTCAGCCCTGGGGTCCAGGTCCCACTGCAGCACCATGCGATCCCCGAAACGCACCTGTTCAATGGCCAGGTAGCGCTGCGCGAGAAACAGCTCCTCCCCCAAGGTGACTGCGCTGCCGGAGTCTTTCAACGCATGGCGAAAAAGGTCACTCAGGTTTTCCAGCAAGTCTTCGGCCTTGGCGGGCTCGGCACGCACCAGGGCGATTGCACTGTTCAAGGTGTTAAACAAGAAATGCGGACGGATGCGCGACTGCAGCTCCGCCAGGCGGGCCGCCGTGTCTGCCGGGGTGCGGCCTTTGGCTCGCAGCACCAATGCAGCCACGAGCAGGCTGGACAGCGATACCCCCGCAAACAGGCTGGGCACCCAGGGGGGGCTTTCCAACAAGCCCGAAAGCGCCAGCAAGCCGCAACCGTATACACCGGCCAGCCCCCCCAAGAGCACAGCCACCCCATACTGCGCGGCACGGGGCATGGTCGCCAACCAGCGCTTGGCAACGCAAGCAGACAACAACCATACCAAAGTACCCGGCAAAGCCGCACCGGTCACCAACGCCACGCGCACAACCCAGTCCCATATATCGCTGGCGAAAAACATGCAGACCACAAACAGCGACAGCTCCACAAACAGCACTGCCCGCAGCACCACACCAACGTGACAGGCATCAAACACCAGCACCGGCGCAGGCGGGGCAGCCGGTGCGGCAGGGGTGAGGTCCTGGAACGTCGATAATATTTGGTTGTCGTTCATGTCCACCGGATTTTGACTCCATTCCTGAAAAGCGCTTCCCATGTCCCAAAACCAATTCGATAAAAAGTCCCAAGCGTGGTCCGCGCTGTTTTCCGAGCCCATGAGCGATCTGGTCAAGCGCTATACCTCCAGCGTGTTTTTTGACAAGCGCCTCTGGCAAGCCGACATCACCGGCAGCCTGGCACACGCCGAGATGCTGGCCGCGCAAGGCATCATCAGCGCCGATGATCACGCCTCCATCCAGAAAGGCATGGCGCAAATCTGGAGCGAGATCGAATCCGGTGCTTTCGAATGGAAGCTGGACCTCGAAGACGTACACCTCAACATCGAAGCGCGCCTCACCCAGCTGGTGGGGGACGCCGGCAAGCGCCTGCACACCGGCCGCAGCCGCAATGACCAGGTCGCCACCGATGTGCGCCTGTGGTTGCGTGGCGAGATTGACCTGATCGGTGGCTTGCTGACCGACCTGCAAAAGGCCCTGCTGGTGCTGGCTGAGAAAAATGCGGACGTCATCTTGCCCGGCTTCACCCACCTGCAGGTGGCCCAGCCGGTGAGCTTTGGCCACCACATGCTGGCCTATGTGGAAATGTTCAGCCGCGATGCCGAGCGCTTCACCGAAGTCCGCCGCCGCACCAACCGCCTGCCTTTGGGCTCTGCCGCTTTGGCCGGCACCAGCTACCCGCTGGACCGCGAACGCGTAGCCACCACTTTGGGCATGGTGGACGATGCAGGCCACCCCGCCGTCTGCCAAAACAGCCTGGACGCCGTGAGTGACCGCGACTTCGCCATCGAATTCACCAGCGCTGCCAGCCTGGCCATGATCCACGTGAGCCGCATGAGCGAAGAGCTGATCATTTGGATGAGCCAGAACTTCGGCTTCATCCACATCGCCGACCGCTTCACCACCGGCAGTTCCATCATGCCGCAGAAGAAAAACCCCGACGTGCCCGAGCTGGCGCGCGGCAAGACCGGCCGCGTAGTCGGCCACTTGATGGGCCTGATCACCCTGATGAAAGGCCAGCCCTTGGCCTACAACAAAGACAACCAGGAAGACAAAGAACCGCTGTTCGACACCGTGGACACGCTCAAAGACACCCTGCGCATCTTTGCCGACATGGTGAATGGAATCACCACCAAGCCCGAGGCCATGGAGCGCGCAGCCCTCAAGGGCTACGCCACCGCCACCGACCTGGCCGACTATTTGGTGAAAAAAGGCCTGCCCTTCCGCGATGCGCACGAGACGGTTGCCCACGCAGTGAAGACTGCCACCGAGCGCGGCGTTGACTTGTCCGAGCTGCCTCTCGACGTGCTGCAGAGCTTCAACCCCAACGTGGAAGCGGACGTGTTTGAGTGCTTGAGCCTGCGCGGCTCACTCAATGCGCGCAACACGCTGGGCGGCACCGCGCCTGCGCAAGTGCGGGCACAGATTGCGCGGCACCAGAAGCGTTTGGGCTGAACCCTCCAGCGCATTCGGACAATGCCTCCCGTTAAAACGGGGGGCTTTTTTTATGCTGCAAGCGCGCGCTCCAAATCATCCGCCAAGTGGTCCACAGCCTCCTCAGTCGTCGCCCAGGAGCACATAAAGCGGGCACCGCCGCCTATGAAGGTGTAGAAGGTCCAGCCCAGGGCCTTGAGGCGGGCAAGGGCGGGCTCGGGCAGGTTGACGAACACGCCGTTGACTTCGGTCGGTAGCAGCAACTCCGCACCGGCGATACCGGCAATGCGTTCTGAGAGGCGGTGCGCCATGGCGTTGGCATGGGCCGCATGGCGCAGCCAGGTGCCATCAGTCAGCATGGCGAGCCAAGGGGCTGAGAGGTAGCGCATTTTGGAGGCCAGCTGCCCTGCCTGTTTGCAGCGGTAGGAAAACTCTTCGCCCAGCTTGCGGTCAAAAAACACGATGGCCTCGCCAATCGGCAAGCCCATCTTGGTGCCGCCAAAGCACAGCACATCCACCCCGGCGCGCCAGGTGATGTCGGCCGGCGCCACCTTGAGGGCGGCCACGGCGTTGGCAAAGCGGGCGCCGTCCATGTGCACCTTGAGGCCGTGCTCTTGGGCGATCCGGCTGATACCGCTGATCTCGCCCTTCTGGTAGACCGAGCCCATCTCGGTGGACTGGGTCAGCGTGACCACCTTGGGCCGCGGGTAGTGCACATCGGTGCGGCGGGTGATCACTTCCAGCACGCCGGCTGAAGTGAGCTTGCCGTGGCGGTGCTGGGCGGAAAGCAGCTTGGAGCCATTGGAGAAAAACTCGGGTGCACCGCACTCATCAGTCTCGACGTGCGCGGTGTCACTGCAAATCACGGCTTGGTAGGACTGGCACAGGGAGGCCAACGCGATCGAGTTCGCCGCCGTGCCGTTGAACACAAAAAACACTTCAGCGTCCGCCTCAAACACCTCACGGATGCGGTCGCAGGCCAGGCGTGTGGCGTCGTCATTGCCGTAGGACGCCGCAAAGCCCGTGTTGGCCGCCATGAATGCCTGCATGGCCTCGGGGCAGATGCCGGAGGTGTTGTCGCTGGCGAACTGCAAATAGTGACCGGGGGCAACAGTGGACACAGAGGTAGGCAAAGTGGTCATGGCGGTGTAATATCGTTTGAGCGGATATTTCCGGTATATCGAACAAAAATCCATTTTACCGACCAACACAAAAATGGCGCAAGTCCCCCACTCCACACCTTTGACTAACGGCCCTCCAGCCGTAGGCTCCAAGCTGCAAGACGCCCGCAAGGCGCAACAGCTGTCGCTGGACGAGCTCTCCAAACGCGCGGGGGTCTCCAAGTCCATGCTCTCTGAGGTGGAGCGCAACCAGGCCAATCCGACCGTAGGCGTACTGTGGCGCCTGGCGACGGCGCTGGGCATCAGCCTCACTGACCTGCTGGGCAACAGCACTGCAGACAAGGCCACGCCGACGGTGGAGCTGGTACCGGCCCACACCATTCCCGTGACCACCAGCCCGGACGGCAAATGCACGCTGCGCATCCTGGGGCCCATTTCTCTGGCGGGGCGGGTGGAGTGGTACGAGCTGGCCGTGGAGCCCGGCGGCGTGCTGGCCTCCGAGCCCCACGAGGCGGGCGCCAAAGAACACCTCTCGGTGCTCAGCGGCAGCCTTACCGTGCAAGCCGCCGACAGCAGCAAGGTGCTGAAGGCCGGTGACAGCGCGCGCTATGCGGTGGACGTGCAGCATGCCATCCGCAACACCGGCAAAGGCATGGCCAAAGCGGTGCTGGTAGTGGAGCACTTGGGCTGAATTCCAAGCAAAAACGCCCCCTGGCGCACGCTGAATAAGCGCAAGCAGCTATCAAATAGATAGCGTATTTAGGCTTTTCCGGGGGGTGGTGTAAACGCCGCTCTGGCCTGCAGAGCCCGCTCGCGGGCGTGACAGCCTTCAAGATGGTCATTCACCAGACCCATGGCCTGCATGAAGGCATACATGGTGGTGGGGCCCACAAAGCTCCAACCGCGCTTGCGCAGGTCTTTGGACAATGCAATCGACTCGGGGGAAGTGGTCACACCACTGAGCGTTTGATGGGTGATGCTGGCCGGGCGGCTGCCGCTGGTGGGCTCAAAGCCCCAAAAGAACGCCGCCAGGCTGCCGAACTCGGCCCGCAGCTCTTGGGCCCTTTTGGCGTTGTTGATGGTGGAGGCGATCTTGCCCCGGTGGCGCACGATGCCGGCGTCCAGCAGCAGGCGCTTTTCGTCGGCTTCGTCAAACAGGGCCACCTTGTCCATATCAAACCCGGCAAACGCGGCGCGGAAGGACTCGCGCTTGTTCAGGATGGTGAGCCAGCTCAGGCCCGCCTGGAAACCTTCAAGACAAATTTTCTCGAACAGGCGCGTGTCGCTGTGCACCGGGAAGCCCCACTCCTGGTCGTGGTAGCGCTGGTATTCGGCCGTGCTTCGGCACCAGACGCAACGCGCGGTGGAGGTATCGTCGGTAAAGAGGCCGCTGGGCGCGGTAGTGTCGTTGAGCATGGGGCCTCCGCTGGATGCGCTAGGGTACTGTTTTTATGATCAGTATAAAGCCTGCCGCTGTGCTTGCCCTTTTCGGCTAGGCTGGACGCGCTATCCGGGAGCAAGCATGAAAGCTAGAAAGTACCTCGTCATCTGCAGCCTGGCCGCCCTGAGTTGGAGCGCTGGCGCACTGGAAATACCGCAGATTCCCCCGGGAGGCTATGTCTACCAAGGAGGAAGCGGGGAGCTTCAGATTCAATCCGACGGCAGATTTTCCATCGACACTGTGGGCGGCAATGCCCATACCTGCCAACTGGAAGGCATGCTGGAGGGCCCCCATGGTCGCCTGCCTGACAGTGCCTGCCGGCTAACGTTTTCCCACCAAGGGAGCCGCATCCGCGTACACGACAACGGGCATCCGGACTGCCGCATCTATTGCGGGGCACGGGCCCTCTTTACAGGCGTCTATCGACGACCGAGCCCGGCATGTACAAACCACGGGATGGCCGCTACACGCCAGGCGTTCAAAGTGCTGTTGGAGCAAGAAAAATTCGCTGCAGCGGCGCAAACGCTTTCGCCCCTGCTGAGAGACTGCGCCGCATCCCTCCACCGTCTGGACGCGGGATGGGTACGCAACGACCTGGCCCAGGCACAACTTCGTAACGGTGATGCTGCGGCATGTCTGCAGACCTTGCGCCCGCTGCAGGACTGGGTAGACCTGCGTGACACGGACCTGCATGAAATACCGGAACCCGTTTTGGAAGACTCCTACCTTCACCTTGCCAAGGTGACTCGCACCCGGCTCCGGCAGTGCCGCGCTGCCACGCGGTGAAGCGCCACCCCGCCCGTGCAATGGGTCGGTGCTGGGCCTGCGCAAATGACAGAGTCAGTCCGCTGCGGCGATGGCCACGGCGGCTTCACGGGTGATGCGCCATGCCCCGTCCAGGCGTTCGAGTTGCAGTGTTTTGCGGGACACGTCCGTCAGCCCCCGCGCGCTGTACTGCTGCAGAAAGTTCGCCGTTGCACGACCGCCTGCCTGAGCCGTAACCTGAAGGTCGGTGACCTTGACCACGATGCCCCGGCCCTTGTCGACACGCTGCCGGCGCTGGGCCTCCCAGGTTTTGCGGGCTACGCCATCAGATGGAACAAATGCCGGGCTGTAGGCCGCGAGATAGCGTTGCGCATCTCCGTCTGACCAATCGCGCGCCCATACCGTCACAAAGGCCCGGATACCGTCGTCCCCCGCATCCGCAGCGCGCAGCGCGGCAGCGTCTGGTTGGGTGAAAGGCACTGACGGCGCCGCCACCGGAGCCATCTGAGTGCGGGTTGGAGCTGGCTTGCGCGGTTCTTCACGCAACCACACCACCGCGCCGACGGCCATGACCCCGCTGGCCAAGGAAAATCCAAGCGCCAGCGCCCGGCCTTTGCTCCGGAACCGACGAACCTTGTCTCGGGACGCCTCGGAGCGGCCGAATTCCTGCAGCGAGGGCAAGCAAAAGAGCACCAAAAACAATGCAACGATGACGCTGATCAATGCTAGCAGCAGGTTCTCCTCACTACCATTCCACTCAATCCCCAGGACACCTCCAGCGACAAGAACACAGGCAATGACAGCTATCAAGATCGACATAGAAAATCGCAGGACAAGCAGTCCCGCCAACAAGAAACAAAAGAGGCGCTCCAGGGATGCAGCATGCCCCCAGCATCCGCATCAAGAATGGGTTTGGTGTGCCGATAAGTTGCCCATGGCATCCCGAATAGCTGCTTGAACAGCCAGGTACCAGCCCCCTTGCAGGTTCCACGGTCGACTGCAATCGCCCTCTGTGCCAAGCACACTTCGCAACAGAATAAACGATTTACGCACCGATAGCATGTAATGTAAGCTAATCGCAATGCGGCAGCAGCCCGCGTGATGGCGGCACGTACTCAACAGATTACCTACCAGGAGCTACCCGATGAAAATGTTTCACGCCCTCTCGCTTGCGAAAAAGCTGTACCTGTTGATCGCTTTTTTCATGCTGGCCTTGGTCATCACAGGAGGCGTTGGCATCCAGGCCATGCGACAAGCCAGCCAGGCGCAGTCCATCATGTATGCCAACACTGTCGTACCGCTGCGCCAAGTGGTAGATGCCGGGCGCCAGGCTGCCGTTCACTTCCGCCGCATGTATCCCTACATCCTGAAAGATGACCCGAAATCGCGAGAGGAAACCCGGAACTTGAACGACAAATCAGAAGAAGGCGTTCTGCAAGCGATTGAGTTCCTGCGCAAGGATGCACCCACACCTGAGCTGAATGCCATAGGCGGCAAATTGGCGGACAAATGGGCGGAGTACAAAGCCTCGGTCAAGCGCTTGTATGCGGCAGCCGACAGCGGCAGCGCTGACGGTGCCATGGATGAGCTGAAAGCCAAAACCGACCCCCTGCACGTGGAGGTACGCAACCTGATGCTCGAAGCCGGCAAGCTGCAGGAGGCGCGCTCCAAGGAGGATACCGAGCGTGTAGCCGAATCAGTCAACCAATCTGCCCGACTGATCATGCTGATCATTGCAATCGCTTTGTTTGCCGGCGGAGGCATAGGCCTGGCGATGGTCCGTTTCGTCACCCGGCAGTTGGGCGGAGATCCGGGCGAGGCCGTGCGAATCGCATCCCTGGTCGCCCAGGGTAACCTGGCAAATCGTGTCGACTTGCACCCGAGCGACAAGGCCAGCTTGCTATTCCAGCTGGAAACCATGCGCAAAGACTTGTCACGGGTGTTCCAGTCGGTCCAAAGCTCTGCCCAACTGGTTTCACACGCTAGCAATGAAATTTCCTCCGGAACCAACGATCTATCGTCCCGCACAGAACGCCAGGCATCTGCTCTGGAAGAAACCGCAGCCTCCATGGAAGAGCTCGGCTCCAGCGCTGCCCAGAATGCGGAGAGCTCCAAAACCGCACAACAACTGGCCACCCAAGCATCCACCGTGGCAGGTGAGGCCGGAGACATGGTCGCGCAGGTAGTGCAAACCATGAAGGGCATCAACGAAAGCAGCTCCAAAATTGCCAACATCATCGGCGTGATTGACAGCATCGCTTTCCAGACCAACATCCTCGCGCTCAATGCCGCAGTGGAAGCCGCCCGCGCAGGCGAACAGGGCCGCGGCTTTGCAGTCGTGGCCTCCGAGGTGCGCTCCCTTGCACACCGCAGCGCAGAGGCGGCCCGTGAAATCAAAACGCTGATCAATGCCAGTACAGCGAACGTGACCGAAGGTGCCACTGTGGTCGACAAAGCCGGCAGCACCATGAACGAATTGGTGGAAGCGATCCGGCGAGTCCGGGACATCGTCGCCGAAATCACCGCATCCAGCAGTGAGCAGAGTATGGGGGTACAAGAAATTGGTCAGGCCATTACGCAGATGGATGAAGCCACGCAGCAAAATGCAGCATTGGTGGAACAGAGTGCGGCAGCGGTCGAATCCTTGAAAGACCAAGCCCAACAATTGGTGCATGCCATTTCATTTTTCCAGATCGACCAGGGCAGCAAGCAGGCCCAGGCTTTGGGAAACAGCGCATAGGCACCTCTGTGACAACGATAGCCCGCACGCTCACAACCCTCCTTGTGGGGACACTGCTGGCCGCGGGGAGTCATGCGGCCCCACGGACGCCTACCGTATTCACCTTGAACACAAGCGACCGTCCGCTAGGCACGCCGCGCGGCTTTGTTCAGGACGCAGTCGAGCTGGCCTTACAGAAAACAGCCCAGGAATACGGCCCGTACCGGATCGGTTTCACAGAGCGGATGAACCAGGTACGCGCCCTCAAACAACTGGAGTCCGGTGCGCCCCCTCGTCTGATCATTTACACCACATTCCATAACGCGCTGCTGCCCAGAAACATCGACTATGTGCGCATCCCCTTGGACATGGGCCTGACCGGGATACGCGTGTGTTTTACCCATGCCGGTGCGGAAGCACGCATCCGCAATAGGCCGACCCCGGACACCTTGAAACAGCTCACCATTGGAGTCGGGCTGGGCTGGTATGACAGCAACATACTCCGGTTTAATGGATTCACCGTCACCGAGGTTCCCGACACCAGCCGCCTGCTCCAGATGCTCGCACACCAGCGTTTCGACATGGTGTGCCGCGGAGCCAATGAACTGAAGCCAGAGTACACGCGGGAAGCGGCCAAGCTTAAATTGCGACTGTCTTCGGCCGCCCTTTCCTACGAATTACCCCGCGCTTTGTGGGTCAACAAGGCAGACCAAACCACAAGAAAGAGACTCGAAAAGGGCCTCCAACTGGCCCACGCAGACGGCTCACTGGCAGCTTTGCAAAAGCGGCATTGGGCGCGTTCCCTGCAAATAGCCGCTCTGCATTCCAGGAAAATATTTCCACTCGTGACCCCAGAGATTGACAAGCTCGATCCGGCTTTCAGACGCTTCGACCACCAATTCGAATGGAGCACGCAGCAGGGCGAGGACACAAGGGGCCCAGAAGCACAGCCTGCCACCTTATCATCGCCCCCATGAAAGCCCCGCTTCTTCTGGTGGTCCTGGGGGTCTGGCAGTTGGCGAGCAGCCATGCCGCACCGCCCCCGGAGGTCTTCCACCTCAATACCAGCGAACGCCCTACCCATGAGCCCCCCGGCATTGTCCAAGCAGTGGTAGAACTTGCCCTGAAGAAGACCGCCCCGGAATACGGCCCCTTCCGCATCGGGTTTACTAAGCGCATGAATCTGGAACGTTCCTTCAAGGAACTCGAAGCAGGGGCCCTGCCCAACCTGGTCATTTACTCGTCTTTTCACAATGGACTGCTGGACAGGAACCTGGACTACGTACGCCTCCCGTTTGACATGGGTCTTACTGGCACCCGCGTGTGCTTCACCCATGCAAAAGCAGAAGCACGATTCAAAGAGCGCCCTACGCTGGACACACTGAAACAGCTCCGCATCGGACAAGGTGTCGGTTGGTTTGACACGAACATACTGCGCTTCAACGGCTTTGCCGTCACGGAAGTCCCCGACTCCAGTACGCTGCTGAAAATGCTGGCACGCGAGCGCGTGGACATGGTGTGTCGGGGTGCCAATGAACTCAAGCCTGAATACGTCACCGAGGCGGCAAAGCTCCACTTGCAGCTTTCTTCTGCTGCCCTGTATTACGAGCTTCCTCGCGCCTTGTGGGTGAACAAAACCGAGCAAAAAACCCGGCAACGCATAGAAAAAGGCCTCCGCCTGGCCCAGGCCGACGGCTCACTCGCAGCGCTGCAAAAGCGCTACTGGTACCGGTCCCTGGTCTTGGCTTCCTTGGCAGATAAAACTGCATTCCCGCTGGTGACTCCCGATATCGACAAGCTGGACCCCCAGTTCCGGCTTAACAGCCAAAGACCCAACTGGGCCAGGTAGCAGCGGAGCCCGCGCGCCAAAATGATGACCCCGTAACCGGGGTGACAGCCCCCTCGTGGTACGCACTACAGTTTGCGTATGATGCTCGCACCTCGCATCACTGAAAGTTCCCATGCATATCCTGGCCATTGCCCTCATTGCTTTTGTCTGTCTGATCCACGTCTATATCTTCCTGCTGGAAACCGTGCTCTACAAGAGCCGGGGCGTCAAGGTTTTTGGCATCCCGCCTGAGGACGTCGAAGCACGCAAGGCCGCCATGTCCAACCAGGGCTGCTACAACGGATTTCTCGCTGCGGCCTTGCTGCTGGGCCTGGTCTATCCAGATCCGGCCATTGCCAAGGCATTTGCCACCTACGGTCTGGGGTGTGTGGCGGTCGCCGGTGTGTGGGGGGCGGTCACGGTGATGACCCGTATCCTCTACATCCAGACCGTGCCGGCGGCACTGGCGCTGGCAGCTTTGTACCTGCTGTAAAGCCTGCCGCTAGCATAGTGGCGTGGTACCGCCATAGCGCAAAGGGGGTATTTCAATAATTTCACGCGCCACCGAACAGATTTCACGGGCCAGCCATCGCCAGCCGCCCTACCATGCCACATCGATGAAGGAGACTGTGCATGCCCGTGATCACGAATATTGAAGACTTGCGCGTTCTGGCCAAGAAGCGGGTGCCCCGCATGTTTTACGACTACGCCGACTCCGGCTCCTGGACCGAAGCCACCTACCGGGCCAATGAAGAGGATTTCCAGAAGATCAAGCTGCGCCAGCGGGTCGCCGTGAACATGGAAAACCGCAGCACCGCCACCACCATGGTGGGCACCGCGGCCAAAATGCCGGTGGCCATTGCGCCTGTGGGCTTGACTGGCATGCAACACGCCGATGGCGAGATCCACGCTGCGCGGGCGGCGGAGAAGTTCGGCATTCCCTTCACGCTGTCCACCATGAGCATTTGTTCCATCGAGGACATTGCTGAGAACACCAGCGCCCCGTTCTGGTTTCAGCTCTACATGATGCGCGACCGCAAGGCCATGGCCAAGATGATTGAGCGTGCCCGCGCCGCGCGCTGCAGCGCTCTGGTGCTGACGCTGGACCTGCAAGTCATTGGGCAGCGCCACAAAGACCTGAAAAATGGCCTGAGCGCCCCACCCCGCCCCACCCTCGCCAACCTCATCAACCTGGCCACCAAGCCAGGCTGGTGCTTAGGGATGTTGGGTACCAAACGCCACACCTTCCGCAACCTGGTGGGCCATGTGGAATCGGTGAGTGACATGAAGTCGCTGGCCGCCTGGACCAACGAGCAGTTCGACCCCCGCCTCTCCTGGGACGATGTGCAATGGGTCAAAGAGAAATGGGGCGGCAAGCTCATCCTCAAGGGCATTCAGGACGTGGAAGACGCCGTGCTGGCCGCCCAGAGCGGTGCGGACGCCATTGTGGTGAGCAACCACGGCGGCCGCCAACTGGACGGCGCGCCCAGCAGCATCAGCGCACTGCCAGCCATCGTGGCAGCCGTGGGCGACAAGCTCGAAGTGTGGATGGATGGCGGCATCCGCAGCGGGCAAGATGTGCTCAAGGCCTGGGCCCTGGGCGCCAAGGGCACCATGATCGGACGTGCCATGGTGTATGGCTTGGGCGCCATGGGCGAAGCCGGTGTCACCAAAGCCCTGCAAATCATCCACAAAGAGCTGGATGTGACCATGGCCTTCTGCGGCCACACCAACATCCAGAACGTGGATCAGCGCATCTTGATTCCGGCGCACGCCGACCACTTCATAGGTTAAGGGCGCGGAATCACGCCTGCTCGGACAGCAGGGGCTCTAGACCCGCCGGCAAAGCAAAGCACCAATGCCCCTGCCCATCCACCAAGGCATCCGCAGGCATGGGTCGGGCGATCCAGTAGCCTTGTGCTGAGCCGCATCCCAAGGTACGCAAGGCCGCGAACTGCTCGGGGGTTTCAATGCATTCAGCAGTCAGGTCCAAATGGAGGGCGCGCCCCAGGTCAATGATGGTCTGCACAATGGCATACGCTTGGGCGCTTTCGGAAATGCGACGCACAAAAGCACCATCGATCTTGAGTTTATGGATGGGGAAATTGCGCAGATACGCCAGCGAGGAATACCCGGTCCCGAAATCATCCAGCGCAATACGGACCCCCAATGCGCGCAACTCCCGCAGGATATCCAGTACCGCATGGCGGTCCTCAATCAGTAGCGACTCCGTGATTTCCAGCTCCAGGCGTTGTGCCGGCAGGCCTGTGCGCCGCAAGGTTTCCTGCACAAAGGGGACAAACCCGGCATCACCGAACTGGATAACAGAGATGTTGACTGCCACGGGCACATCGCTCGCCCATGCGGCTGCTTGCGCACACGCCTGCTGCAACACCCAGCGGCCCAGAGGCAATATCAAATTGGTTTGCTCTGCCAGGGCAATAAACTCCCCCGGAGACACCAGCCCGCGCACCGGATGGCGCCAGCGGATCAGTGCCTCTACCCCAGTCAGCTGCCCGGTGAGCAAACTGACTTGCGGCTGGTACAGCAACTCAAACTGCTGCCGCTCGGTGGCAATGCGCAGATCGTCGATCAAGGCCAGGCGCTTCTGAGCCTGGTCCTTCATGCCGGATGAGAAAAAGCAATACGTGTTGCGACCGGCATCCTTGGCCGCATACAAGGCCATGTCAGCGAACTGCAGCAAGGCATCCGGATCACCCGCACCATCAGATGTCGTGGCAATACCCACGCTGGTTCCCACCCGGACCTGAACACCATCCACCGACAACGGCTCCCGCAGGCACTCAATCAGCCGAAGTGCCAAATCCGAATACGCATCAAGCTCTGCGTCGCCACGCGCTATCAAGGCGAACTCATCTCCCCCCAAACGTGCCAGAAGATCCCCCGTACGGATTTGCGATTTGAAGCGGCTCGCCACTATTTGCAGCACCTTGTCGCCGGTCGCGTGACCGTAGTGGTCGTTGGCCGTCTTGAAGTTATCCAAATCCAGCAACAGCAAGGTGCAGGGCCTTCCGGCCAGTGTGTACAAGCGTTGCTGGAACTGATGCCGGTTGGCCAGACCGGTCAAGGAGTCGAAGTTCGCCAGGCGGTTCATGGCATCCGCGTCTTTGCGCGCACGGGTCACGTCCGACCCCACTCCGCGCCACCCCATCAGCTCACCTGCATCACTGAACAAAGGCTTCCCCGACAAGGACCACCACTGCTGCTCGCCTGATGTGCAGACTGGAATATCCAGCCGCTTGAAGGCCCTGGCCGCGTCCAGGGCAGACTGGAGTTGGAGCAGCGCCGCCTCTTCATCGGGGCCCGGATTCAGCAACAAGCGCTTGAACAACACCTGCAAATGGGTTCCCAGCAAGCTTTCTTTGCTCTGCCCCAGCACTTCGGCCATGCGCACGGACACATGCTCTAGTTCGCCCCGTGCGTTGAGCTCCCACAACCAATCGTTGGTGTTGCTTTCGAAGTCACTGAGCAGCAAACCTACCAGCTCGGCCTGGCGGGAGGACTCCGTCTCGGCCAGCAGCCGTGCCCCCATGTTCTGTGCCATGGAAAAAATGGTGCTGATGACGAGGGCCACATAGCCGAACAGCAGAATCGTCAGACTCACGAACTCCTGATTCAGCCCGTTGCGCAGCAGCCCAAGGTCAAAGCCCAGCGCCATGATCAACACGTACGACAAGGCAGCCCGTGGAATGGAGGAGAACACAAAGCCGCCCGCGCAGATCATGCCGACCGCAATGGCAATGGTGATCTTCTGACCCATGGGGTCCATGTGCGGATAGGTCCACGCAAAAAACGCCGCCCACAACAAGGAAGAAATCGCCGCATTGCGGGTGAACTTGGACAGCGTGCGCATGGATGCCGTGTTGCGGACCTCCCCACGGCGCATCAACCGCCAACGCTGCAGTCCCAAGGCGGAGGTCAAAAACACCAACAGCATCCACACAAAGGGCAGGTAGTCCGGAACGCTTGCATCCGCCCGGGTTAGAAACAGCCAAAGCACAAAACCCGAGTTCAGGGTATTGGCCAGCAAGACCCAGGGCGCCAAGCGCAGACAGGCATTGAGCTGGTGCGCCCGAAACCGGGCTGCTTGCGCCTCCGGGGCGCTGTAAGGCGTCGTGATGAGCAGCCACTTGTGCGCCAAGGTCTCCAACAGAGTCATTCGGGTCTCCCATCCAAGCTGCGCTACCGGCCAAGGCATGCATGTCCATGCAAAAATCACGGTATTCTGGTTTATAGCACTCCCCCTTGTCTTCCGCTGTCCGCCGCATTGCCCACCTCGACATGGATGCGTTTTACGCCTCAGTGGAGTTGCTGCGCTACCCGCAGCTCAAAGGGCTACCGGTCGTCATTGGCGGCGGCCGCCGGCATGCGGATGACGCGCTCTTACGCAAGCACGTAGACACGCCGCTGCACAAAATTCCAGTAGCTGACTTTCCGCTCTTGGAGGGATATACCGGACGCGGAGTCATTACCACCGCCACCTATGCGGCCCGGCAGTTTGGCGTGGGCTCCGCCATGGGCCTGATGAAGGCGGCCAAGCTGTGCCCACAGGCCATTTTGTTGCCGGTGGACTTTGCGCAATACCGGCACTATTCGCAGCGCTTCAAGGCCATCATCACCGACATCGCGCCGGTGATGGAAAACCGCGGCGTGGACGAGGTGTACATCGACTTCACCCATGTGCCCGGCGGCCAGCGCCAAGGCGGCCGCGTGCTGGCACGGCTGATCCAGAAGGCGATCTTCGATGACACCGGCCTGACCTGTTCGGTGGGCGTGGCGCCCAACAAACTGCTGGCCAAGATGGCCAGCGAATTCAACAAGCCCAACGGTATTGCCATCGTCCATGAAGAAGATCTGGAGCCCATGATCTGGCCGCTGGCCTGCCGCAAGATCAACGGCATAGGCCCCAAAGCGGATGAGAAGCTCAAAAAACACGGCATAGAAACCATTGGCCAACTGGCTGCCAAAGACCTGCAGTGGCTGATGGACACCTTCGGCCCGCGCACCGGCGCCTGGCTGCACGCCGCCGCCCACGGGCAAGATGACAGGCCGGTAGAAACCGAGAGTGAGCCGGTGAGCATGAGCCGCGAGACCACGTTTGACCGCGACCTGCACGCCGTGCGCGACAAGGCCGAGCTGGGCGCCATCTTCACCCGCCTGTGTGAACAGGTGGCCGACGACCTGCAGCGCAAGGGCTACCGTGGCAAAACCGTGGGCATCAAATTGCGGTTTGACGATTTCAAAAGCGTGACCCGCGACATCACGGTGGACTACTTCACCGCAGATGCCAAAGAAATACGCCGCATCGCAGGCCTGTGCCTCAAACGCGCGCCTCTGCAAAAAAAACTGCGCCTGCTGGGCGTGCGCGTGGGTGCATTGCGGACAGAGGTTGATGCACTTGAGTTCATGAGAAACCTGCCTTCCCCGCCCGAAGAACAAGGCGACTTCGCTACAAAAACAATAGCTGATAGCCCCCGCATAGGTCAGCTCTTCTGAGTCCGGACCGTCCACACACAGCGCAGCACCCCACTGCCCCGGCAAGGGCAGCAGGCACACCAGCTGCCCCGCAAAAACATGACACATGTCAATTCAATAGCAGCCCCCCACCCTTTTTTCGGGCTTCAATGGGTTGACGTCAGACATGTGCTTGTTGCCAAATGCATGCTGGAGACATGAATAGCAGCAATTACGAGCAACAAAGGGAGTCAAACCAGATGCGCATGAATTTGCCAGTCAGCCAGCGAGAGTACGACTACCCGTCCGACCGGATGCTGGTGTCCATGACGGATACCAAAGGGGTCATCACCCACTGCAACCACGCATTTGTGGAGACCAGTGGCTTCAGCTATGAGGAGTTGATTGGGCAAAACCACAACCTGGTGCGCCACCCGGACATGCCACCCGCCGCCTACCGCGACATGTGGCACACCATTGGCAACGGCAAGCCCTGGACCGCTCTGGTCAAAAACCGCCGCAAGGATGGCGACCATTACTGGGTGCAGGCCAACGTGACGCCGATACTGGAAAACGGCAAACCCAAGGGCTATATGTCGGTGCGCATCAAGCCCGGGCGGCAAGAGATCCAGGCCGCCGAGGCGCTGTACGCCCAGATGCGTGCTGAAGAAAAAGCTGGGAAAACCAGCGTGTATCTGCGCGGTGGTGAAGTCCGCTATCGTGGCCTGCGCGGATGGGCCGCCGCGCCGGGCCGCCTGAGTCTGTCGGCGCGCCTGGGCCTGGCACTGCTGGCATGGGTGCTCCTGGGCATGCTACCCCAGCTCACAGGTTTGGAGGGAAGCACCCTGCTCTGGGCCCAGTTGCTCACACTGGCCGGCGGCGCACTGGGGGTATGGACATGGTTTCAACTGCGCTTTACTGCGGCCACCGCAGCGGCGGAGCAATTTGCATACGACCTGGCGGGCTGCAACCTGCGCTCCTCCGTGACCGGCAACTATCCGCCCCCGCTGGGCAACATCGTGGGGGCCTTGCGACAGATCCAGATCAATCTGCGGGCGGTGGTCGGTGATGTCCGGGAAGAGATAGACACCCTGACCCGCTCGGCGGCAGAAATTGCCTCGGGCAGCATGGACCTTTCCGCCCGCACCGAGGCGCAGGCCAGCAGCCTGGAAGAAACCGCCGCTTCCATGGAAGAACTCTCCAGCACCGTCCGGCAAACCGCAGACACCGCTGGACGCGTGGCCGAGCAAAGCGAACGCAGCTCCCGGGTCGCTTCCGAAGGCGGCGTTGCGGTGCACCAGGTGATTGCCGCGATGGACAGGATTGAGCACTCCTCTGGCAAGATGCGCGACATCATCAGCGCGATCGAGGGCATTGCCTTCCAGACCAACATCCTGGCGCTCAACGCGGCGGTAGAAGCCGCCCGCGCGGGCGAACAGGGCCGGGGTTTCGCCGTAGTCGCCTCCGAAGTGCGCGCGCTGGCGCAGCGCAGCGCCACAGCGGCCAGAGAAATCCGGGAACTGATTGCCCAGTCGTCCGAACAGATTTCAGAAGGCTCCGGCCAGATGAAGAGTGCCGGCGGCACCATCGATTCGCTAGTGGCACATGTGCGCGAGGTCGGCAACCTGATCCAGATGATTACCAGCGCCACCAAAGAGCAGTCTGTGGGCATCTCGCAAGTCAATGAAGCCGTCACCCAACTCGACACGGTGACTCAACAGAATGCTGCCTTGGTGGAGGAGTCCGCCGCATCGGCCTCAGACCTGCACAATAGCACCGTATCCGTAGCACGGGCAGTCCAGGTGTTCCAGCTACCATAGGGTCTTTGCCACCCCTTAGAGCTGAACCTTTACCGGATATGCCTGACACGTTTCTGCGATCCCTTGACCCCAACATACTGGCCCAGCTCCTGGAGAAGGCGCCGCTTCCCTTGTTCATCAAAGATCCGCACGGCCGTGTGATGTATGTCAACCAGTCATGGCGCGACATCACCGCGCCCGCCTTGGGAGGTACGCCATCCACCACGCCCTACGAACTCTTGAGCACCGAACAGCTGGCCGTGTTTTACCAGCGTGATTGCGAGGCCTTCGCCTCAGGAAAGACCATCACCTACGAAGACGAAGTGCGGGGCCTGGGCCAACACACCGCGCTGAACACGCTGACCACGCTGACCACGCTGACTCCGGTGTTTGACCACCAAGGGCAACCCGCGTTTATCGTGGGATCTTCGCTGGACATTTCCGAGCAACGCCAACTGCAACGGCAAAACGCAGCAGAGCGCAGCCTGTTGGAAATGCTGGCCTCTGATGTGCCTTTACAGGACATCATGGCGGAGTTCATTCTGCGCTACGAGTCTATCTTCCCCGGCGCCATGGCTTCGGTCCTGTTGATGACCGAGGACGGATTGCACCTGCGCCATGGCGCGGCCCCCAGTCTGCCTGCGGCATATTGCCAGGCTATTGATGGCCTCGCCATCGGTGCACAGATCGGCTCGTGCGGCACGGCGGCATACACCGGAAAAGAAGTACTGGTCTCCGACTTGGCCCACGACCCCTTGTGGTCGGACTACAAAAATCTCGCCGAAAGCCATGGGCTGCGGGCCTGCTGGTCCATCCCCATCCGGTCCACCAAGGGCAGAATCATCGGAACCTTTGCCAACTACTACCGCACGGTACGCGTTCCGGTTGACTCCGAACTTCAGGCCGCCCGCAGAAGCGCCTACCTGCTCAGCCTGGCCATTGAAAACGACCTCTCTGACCGGCAGATCCAGAGGGATCGCCGGGACATCGAAGAAGCCGGTCTCTACCGGCAAGCTATTCTGGACAGCATGGTGGATGGTTTGGTCACGCTGGACCGCTCCGGCAGCGTGCATACCGTGAACAAAGCCGCCTGCCGGATGATGGGGCGTCCTGCTGATGCGCCGCTTCCGCAGACTCTCAGTGAATTGCTGGGCACCCCGCTAGCCCAGGATGCCCAGGGCCAGCTGGAACTGCTCAGCAGTGTGGACCACACGGAAGGTACCTGTGTGGAAGTGAAGGGGCGCCATGCGGACGGAGGGCTGCACCCCATCAGCGTGTCGGCCTCGCGGATTCCCCACACCGAACATCACACCTTTGTGGTGACCTTGCGAGACATCACTCAGCAACGCCGGGATGAAGAAGAGATTCGACGCCTCGCCTTCTACGACCCCCTCACCTGTTTGCCGAACCGGCGCCTCTTGATGGACCGCGTGCGCCAGGCCATGGTCAACAGTGCGCGGCTGGGCCAGCATGGCGCCCTGATGTTTCTGGACCTGGACCACTTCAAGCTGCTCAATGACACCCTGGGCCATGACGTGGGCGATGAACTGCTGCAACAAGTGGCCCACCGGCTGCGCAACTGCGTGCGGGAGGGCGACAGTGTGGCCCGCCTGGGGGGCGACGAATTTGTCGTGCTCCTGGAGGGCTTGAGTGAAAGTCGTACGGAGTCTGCCAATCAGGCTGAATTGGTAGCCCACAAAATTCTAGATAGCCTGGCCCTGCCGTACAACCTGCGCGGCCACACCCACAGCAGCACCCCCAGCATCGGCATTGTGGTCTTCATGGAAGACCGTGAAACCATGGATGACTTGCTCAAGAAAGCGGATGTCGCCATGTACCAAGCCAAGGCAGCCGGGCGCAATACTGCCCGTTTCTTTGACCCGGTCATGCAAGCCACCGTCACCAGCCATGCCGAGCTGGCCAAAGAAATCAAGCTGGGGCTCCAGCGCCACGAGTTCGTGCTGCACTACCAGGTGCAGATCGACAGCCTGGGCCGCTGCTCCGGGGCGGAAGCCCTGGTGCGCTGGAACCACGGCGTACGCGGGCTGGTGTCACCCGCCCATTTCATTCCGCTGGCGGAGGAGACCGGCATGATCCTCCCCCTGGGGGAATGGGTGCTGGAGTCAGCCTGCAAACAGCTGGTGGAGTGGAGCCACAGCCCTGACACGGCCGACTGGACCCTGGCAGTCAACGTCAGTGCTTCCCAACTGGCGCAACCAGAGTTTGTCTTCAGCGTCAGCAAAGCCTTGCAACGTACGGGGGCCCCTGCCTCCAGACTCAAGCTGGAGCTTACCGAGAGCATGCTGGTGAACGATGTGGAAGACATCATTGTGAAAATGAACAGCATCAAGGAACTGGGGGTAAGTTTCTCGCTGGACGATTTTGGTACCGGCTACTCCTCGCTGTCCTACCTCAAACGCCTGCCTTTGTCGCAACTGAAAATCGACCAGTCCTTTGTGCGGGACGTGCTGACCGACCCGAGCGACGCCGTCATCGCCCGCACGGTGGTCGCCCTGGGCCACAGCCTGGGGCTGACGGTTATTGCCGAAGGCGTGGAAACCGCCGAACAGCGTGACGCATTGGCCGCCATGCAATGCGACGCTTTTCAGGGCTACTTCTTCGGTCGGCCGGGACCTGCAGACACCCTGGCGGCGGCAAGCCGACGCGCCTGAGCGCCTCTGCCGCAGCACGGCGAACTTACTGGCGCGCGGTTCGGGTGTTGGCGGGCAGCGCCTGCGGATGGCTGGTGCGGAAGGGATTGATATCCAGCCCGCCGCGGCGCGTGTAACGCGCGTACACCGTGAGTTTGGTCGGGTGGCAGCGACTCCAGATATCCATGAAGATGCGCTCCACGCACTGCTCATGGAACTCGTTGTGGTTGCGGTAGCTGATCAGGTACTGCAGCAAACCTTCCTGGTTGATCTGCGCGCCGGTGTAGCTGATCTGCACACTGCCCCAGTCCGGCTGGCCGGTCACCAGGCAGTTGCTCTTGAGCAGATTACTCACCAGCACTTCGCTCACCACGCCCTCCTCGGCCGGTGCGGTGCTCAGCAGTTCCGGCGCGGGTTGGTAGCGGGTGCACTCCACATCCAAACGGTCCAGGTTCAGGCCGTCCAACTCATACACCGGCTCGCGGTCAAACTGGTCAGCCGCAATCAGGCGCACACCCACGGACTGCACGGGCCCGCCACGCCAAGCGGCCTCGGCGATGTCGGTACGCAGGCGCTGCAGCACGTCGGAGGCGTCGGCAAACTGCGTGTTGTTGAAGCTGTTGAGGTAGAGCTTGAAGGACTTGCTCTCAATGATGTTGGGCGACTCGGCGGGAATGGTGAAGTGCGCCAGCGCCACTTGGGGCTTGCCGCGGGTGTTGAGCCAGCTCAGCTCAAACGCGGTCCACATATCGGCGCCGAAAAACGGGGCCGCACCGGTGATGCCGATTTCGGCCCGCTTGCCCGCGCGGGGAATGGGGAACAAGAGCGAGGCATCGTACTGGTCCACATACGCTGACGATTTGCCGAGTTGGGATTGTTCAGGGGTGTTCATGCGATGTTCTCAAGCTGCGGGTTGTGTAGCAGTGTGGGCGGTGATATGGGGAAGTAGCGCAGCCAGAATGCGGCGCACCGGCTCGGGCGGCAGGTCATGCCCCATGCCGTCAATGGTCACCAGTTTGGCACCGGGTATGCGGCGGGCCGTATCCTGGCCGCAAGCCAAAGGCACCAGGGGGTCGGCCGTGCCGTGCACCACCAAGGTGGGCGCGGTGATGCGTGCAAGCAGCGCAGCACGCGCGTGGTCGGACACCACGGCCACCATCTGCCGTAAAGTGCCCACCGGATAAAACGCACGCTCCACTCCACGGGTGATGCGTGCTCGCAAATCAGATTCCGGCAATGGGAAGGCCGGACTGCCGATGGCGCGGAACAGCGACAGGGAATGCTCAATCACAGCCGCCTTGTTGCTGCCCGTGGGACGGCTCAGCATGGCGCGCAACACCTCAGGCGTGGGGCCCGGCAGGCCCTTGGCGCCGCTGCTGCTCATAATGCTGGTCAGGCTCAGCACCCGCTGCGGCACGGCCAGCGCCACGCGCTGCGCAATCATGCCGCCCATGCTCACGCCCACCACATGGGCGTGACGCACACCTAAAGCGTCCAGCACACCGATGGCATCTGCCGCCATATCGCTTAAAGAGTAAGGGGCTGCGGGCGTGAAGCCCAGCTTGTGCTGCAGACTGGCCCACATCAGGTTGGGCTTGCCCGCAGCCTCCATGCGGGTGCTCAAGCCCACATCGCGATTGTCAAAACGAATCACGCGGTAACCTGCCGCCTCCAGCCCCTGCACCATCTCGGGCGGCCAGGCGATCAGTTGCAGGCCCAGCCCCATGATGAGCAAGACCGCAGGCTTGGCCACGAACGACGCGTCCCGCGCAGCGCTGTCTTCGACTTCGATGTCGATACCGTTTGCTCTTATTTTCATAGCTACTTGCGCAATATCAACCGGCGCTCAGACCTGATTTCTTCTAAAAACCAGGCGCTCGGGCGCGGACTCTTCCGCCGCATAGGCGTAGCCGTCCACATCAAAGCCTTTGAGCTGCTCCGGCGTGCTCAGGCGGTGCTGGATGGCGTAGCGCGCCATCAGGCCACGCGCCTTTTTGGCGAAGAAGCTGATGATTTTGTACTTGCCGTCTTTGTATTCCTGGAACACGCACTCCACCACCCGGCCCTTCAAGGCTTTCAGGTCCACGGCCTTGAAGTATTCGTTGGAGGCCAGGTTCACCACCACGGGCGTGGTATCGGCTTGCAGGCGGGTGTTCAGGTAGTCCGAGAGCTGGCTGCCCCAGTAGTGGTAGAGGTTGCTGCCGTGCGGGCCCTTCAGGCCCGTGCCCATTTCCAGGCGGTAGGGCTGCATCAGGTCCAGCGGGCGCAGCACGCCGTAGAGGCCGCTGAGGATGCACACATGCTCCTGCGCCCAGGCCAGCTCGTCGGCGCCCAGCGTCTTGGCGTCCAGCCCGTCGTACACGTCGCCATTGAAGGCCAGCACGGCCTGGCGGGCATTCTTCTCGGTGGCTTTGGGCGACCAGGCCGCGTAGCGCGCCACGTTCAGGGCAGAGAGCTTGTCGCTCAAGTCCATCAAGCTTGCGATGTCCTGCGGCGAATAGTCGCGCAGCAAGGCGATCAGTTCCTTGGACTGTTTGACGAACAGGGGCGCGGTGTGGGGCTGACCGTTCAGTGGGGTGTCGTAGTCCAGCGATTTGGCGGGGGAGAGCAAAAACAACATAGCAATTCTGGGCTGCACATGGCAGCGGGCAATTCGTAAAAAACGCTGAAATCGGGGCGCCGTAGGACGCAGCGGGACGGCCTAACTAAGGCAAGCGGGCCAGTTTATCCCGAAGGCCTGTGTCCTACAGCTTACAGACGCGAAGCCCTGCTGGGGCGTCACGGTTTCTTCATACGTGCGGCTTAGTCTAGTGGCCTTCTTCAACAGGGAATCTTGACAACCATGATCGCTTTTTCCCCCACCCGCCTGGCCGCCGCGCTCGCGCTGGCTGCGACCGCCTTCAGCGCCTCCGCCCAAACCGAAGTGACTGCCGTGCTGGCGGGCCACGCCGCATTGCCCGCCTCCACCACCGTAGAAGCACCCAAGTCCGCAGGACCGTTCTTTGAGACTGCCGGCAAGTTCAACGCGGCCAACCGCCAGCGCACCGAGGCACTGGGCAGCATTGACGGCATCAGCTTTGTGGGCGAGCCCAAGTACCCGCGCAAGTCCGGTGGCAGCTTGCCCATCAAGGGCCAATCCGTGCAAGGGTTCTCCGGCATCGTGGCGCTGGGCAACAGCGAATTCCTCGTGCTCACCGACAACGGCTTCGGCAGCAAACTCAACTCGCAGGACGCGCTGCTGATGGTGCACCACGCCAAGGCCGATTGGGCCAAGGGCGAAGTCACCCGCCTCAAAACCACCTTTTTGCACGACCCGGACCGCAAGGTGCCCTTCGCCATCCAGAATGAGGCCACCGTGGAACGCTTTTTGACCGGCATCGATTTCGACCCCGAGTCCATCCAGATCGTGGGCGATGAGTGGTGGATCGGCGACGAATTCGGCCCTTATGTCTTGCGCGTGACCCCCCAAGGCAAGGTGCTAGGCGTGATTGAAACCGTGGTGGGGGGCAAGGCCCGCCGCAGCCCCGACCATTACATGAATGGCCGCTTGCCCAACTACCCCGGCGACGCCAGCTTTGAAGCGCGCCGCAGCGGCGGCTTTGAGCCCATGGCCAAGTCCCTGGACGGCAAGACGCTGTACCCCATGTTTGAGTGGCCTCTGTGGGACGCAGCTACCAAGGCCCAGGAAAGCCGCAACGGCAAACCCTACACCCGCATTCTGGAACTGGATGCCGCCAGCAAAACCTACAGCACCCGCCAGTGGAAGTACGCGTTTGAAGAAGCGGGCCATGTGGCTGCCGATTTCCAGATGCTGAGCGCCACCACCGGCCTCGTGATCGAGCGCGACGACATGACCGAAGGTTCCGGCAACGTTTGCAAGGACGAGCCCCGCACCGACTGCTTTACCCGTCCGGCCAAGTTCAAGCGCGTCTACAAGATTGACTTCGCACAGACCGACGCCGATGGTTTTGTGAAGAAGGTGGCTTTTATTGACCTCACCAAAATCGCCAACCCCCAGCGCGTTGCCAAGCGCGGAACGAACGAGGAGACCTTTGTGCTGCCCCACCTCGGGCCCGAAGGCCTGACGGTGGTGGACGCCAAGCACATCGTGGTGGTGAACGACAACAACTTCCCCTACTCCAGCGGCCGCACCCTGGGCAAGCCGGATGACAACGAGCTGACCCTGCTCGACATCCAGGCGCTGATCGACGCGAAGTAACTGGGTTTGAAGGCCGGTGCCGCCATGCACAATGGCGGCACCATGCCATTTACTGCTTCGCCCGCTATTTCCCTGGCGTTTTCTTCCCGACCCCGCAATGGCGGGGCCCTATTCCGCAGCCTGCTGGCGGGACGGCCCGCACAGGCTGCACCGGACCAGCTGTCCATCGCCATCGATGCCCACTGGCACGGTGCCCACGCAGATGCCAGGCGCCTGCAGCAATACCGCGCGGTCTGCGGCCTCACCGATGCCGGTTGTTTGCCCCCGCTGTATCTGCACGCCATGGCCATGCCCTTGCACATGGCGGTCATGAGCCACCCGAATTTTCCCCTGCGCCTGCTGGGCCTGGTGCATCTGGCCAACAGCATGCAGTGCCTGCGCCCCATCGGCGACTATGAAACACTGGACATGGACTGCCAGCTGCATGGCATGGAGGCGACCGAACGCGGCCAGACGTTCACCCTGCACACCCGACTGCAAGCGGGCGGGGAAACCGTGTGGACCGAGACCAGCACCTTTCTCGCCCCCCTGCCTCGCAGCGGCAAGCGCCCGCCACCGGTGGACCTGCCCGACTGGGGCAGCCCCGTCGCCCGCTGGGCGGTAGCCGGCAACGCCGGACGCCGCTTTGCCGGCCCCTCCGGCGACTGGAACCCCATCCACGTGAGTGCATTCACCGCGCGCCTGTTCGGCTACCCAAGGGCGATTGCGCACGGCATGTTCAGCGCGGCCCGCTGTGTAGACTTGCTCTGCCGCGACCTGCCCCCCTGCGCCCCCCTGCACATCGACCTGCGCTTCAAGCGCCCCCTGTTGATTCCCGGCGAAGTGGCCTTACATACCCGGCAGGAGGCGGACAGCACCCGTTTTGCGCTGAACGTGCTGCCGCAGGGCGAGCCGCATATCGAAGGCGCGCTGCGCAGGCTGTAAGGCACAGGTTGCGCAAGCATAGGAGAGCTGCCCGCCACCCCCACCACAGATTGCGAACGAGGACACCACCATGAGCAACCCCGCAGACGCAGGCTCCGCCCTGACCCACTTTGACAACAAAGGCGATGCCCACATGGTCAACATCGCCGGCAAACCGCTGACGCACCGCAAGGCGGTGGCGGGCGGGCGCATCCAGATGCAGCAACACACGCTGGACCTGATCCAGAACGCGCAGGCCGCCAAAGGCGATGTCTTGGGCGTGGCACGCGTGGCCGGCATCATGGCTGCCAAGAAAACCAGCGACCTCATCCCCCTGTGCCACCCCATCATGCTCACCCGCGTGGCCATCGAGTTTGAGGTGATCCATGCCACCGCCACCACCCCGCCCGCCATCCAGTGCCTGGCGATTGCAGAAACCACCGGCGGCACCGGCGTAGAAATGGAAGCATTGACCGCCGTGCAGGTCACCCTGCTCACCATTTACGACATGTGCAAGGCCGTGGACAAAGGCATGGTCATGACCGATGTGAAACTGCTGGAAAAACACGGGGGCAAATCGGGCACCTACCTCGCCCCGCCCACCGCCTGACCGCGCTGCGAGCCGCTTAATCCCCCGGCTGCGCGCCGTCGTAGCCCTCGATCAGGATCAGGTCAATCACCGACACATCTTTGCGCAGGGCGATGGCGGCCTGGTATTCGGGGGAATGCCAGCAGTCCACCGCCGCCTGGTAGCTGGGGAACTCAATCACCACGTTGCGGCTGCGGCTCTCACCCTCGGGGTTCTCAAAGCGGCCGGCGCGCACCAGAAAGCGGGCGCCGTACTTTTTGAACGGTGCGGCATTCGCGGCTTGATACGCCTTGTAGGCCTCGGCATCGAACACTTCGACTCGGCCTATCCAGTAACCCTTGGGCATGTCTGTCTCCTGTGGAATATTGGGCGCCAGTGTAGAAGATGCGGCCTCCCGCTGTGCCATGCATGATTGGAAACCAAATCAGCCCCTAGCGCTCGTTGAATATGCGCCAATAGCTATCAAAAGCATAGCAAATAACGGACTATAGCCCTGCACCGGTAAAATCGCCGGTCGCACTTAGAAGAACCTCCATGTCTGACAACGCTTCCACCCCCACTCCAGCAGCCCCCACCGCCCCCGAACAACCGGGTCTGCAGTCCCTCTCTAAATCGTTTGAACCCGCTGCGCTGGAAGCGCACTGGGGCCCCGAGTGGGAAAAACGCGGCTACGGCATTGCAGGTTTCCGAGGCACCAGCGCGCCGGATGCGGCTGCGGCCGCCGAGGGCAAGAACTTCTCCATCCAGTTGCCACCGCCCAACGTGACCGGCACCCTGCACATGGGCCATGCGTTCAACCAGACCATCATGGACAGCTTGACCCGCTACCACCGCATGGCCGGTTTCAACACCGCTTGGATTCCGGGCACAGACCACGCCGGCATTGCCACCCAGATCGTGGTGGAGCGCCAGCTGCAAGAGCAAAAAGTCAGCCGCCACGACCTGGGCCGTGAGGCTTTCACTAAAAAGGTCTGGGAGTGGAAAGAAAAGTCCGGCAACACCATTACCACCCAGATGCGCCGCATGGGCGACAGCGTGGACTGGAGCCGCGAATACTTCACCATGGACCCCAAGCTGTCGCAAACGGTCACGGAGACCTTTGTGCAGCTCTACGAGCAAGGTCTGATCTACCGCGGCAAGCGCCTAGTGAACTGGGACCCGATTTTGATGAGCGCAGTGTCAGACCTGGAAGTGGAGAGCGAAGAGGAAGACGGCTCGCTCTGGCACATTCGTTACGACTTCGTGGATGGCCCCCAAACCGTGAACGGGGAAACAGTGCAAGGTTTAGTGGTCGCGACTACCCGGCCTGAAACCATGCTGGGCGACGCGGCCGTGATGGTGCACCCTGAAGACGAGCGCTACAAGCACCTCGTTGGCAAGGAAGTGAAGTTGCCGCTGTGCGGCCGCAACATTCCCATCATTGCCGATGACTACGTGGACAAAGCGTTTGGTACAGGCGTTGTGAAGGTCACCCCAGCGCACGACCAGAACGACTACGCTGTAGGCCTGCGCCACAAGTTGCCAATGATCGGCGTGCTGACGTTGGACGCCAAGATTATTGGTGGCCCTATGCGAGAAGCTGCAAGCATGCAAGCAACGATGCAAAAGGCCCAGTTCGGCAAAGCAATCATGCTTTCCGCTGACTCCCAAGTGGTATCAGCCCAAGACCAGATTCCTCAAAACTACCGTGGGCTAGACCGTTTTGTAGCCCGAAAAGCAATCGTGGCCGACCTCGAAGCCGGCGGCTTCTTGGTGGAGGTGAAGAAACACAAGCTCATGGTGCCGCGCTGTGCTCGCACCGGCCAGGTGATTGAGCCCATGCTGACCGACCAATGGTTTGTCGCCATGAACCAGGTGGGCAAAGGCGACGCCACCGGCAAGTCCATCGCCCAGAAAGCCATCGACGCGGTGCAAAGCGGCGAGGTGAAGTTTGTGCCCGAGAACTGGGTCAACACCTACAACCAGTGGATGAACAACATCCAGGATTGGTGTATCAGCCGCCAGCTCTGGTGGGGCCATCAAATTCCGGCGTGGTACGACGAAGACGGCAACGTGATCGTGGCCCGCAACGAGGCCGAAGCCCAAGCCAAGGCGCCCGGCAAAACCCTGCGCCGTGATGAAGACGTTCTCGACACCTGGTACTCCAGCGCACTGGTACCCTTCAGCACCATGGGCTGGGGCAACGAAGGCGCCGGCAGCGGTGCCACCGACGACTACAACCTCTACCTGCCCAGCAGCACGCTGGTGACCGGCTACGACATCATCTTCTTCTGGGTCGCCCGGATGATCATGATGACCACGCACTTCACCGGGCGTGTGCCGTTCAAGCATGTCTACATCCACGGCCTGGTGCGCGACGCACAGGGCAAGAAGATGAGCAAATCCGAAGGCAACGTGCTCGACCCCGTGGACCTGATTGACGGCATTGCGCTGGCACCCCTCTTGGACAAGCGCACCACCGGCCTGCGCAAGCCCGAGACCGCGCCTGCAGTCCGCAAGAACACCGAAAAAGAGTTCCCCGAAGGCATTCCCGCCTACGGTGCTGACGCGCTGCGCTTCACCTTTGCAGCACTCGCCTCACTAGGCCGCAGCATCAATTTCGACAGCAAACGCTGCGAGGGCTACCGCAATTTCTGCAACAAGCTGTGGAACGCAACCCGCTTTGTGTTGATGAACTGCGAAGGTCAGGACTGCGGATTGCTGGAGCACAGCACTGCTGAATGCGCCACCGGCGAATACCTGCAGTTCAGCCAGAGCGAACGCTGGATCGTGTCCCTGCTGCAAAAGACCGAGGCCGAAGTAGCCCAAGGCTTTGCCGACTACCGGCTGGACAACGTCGCCAACACGATTTACGACTTCGTGTGGAACGAGTTCTGCGACTGGTACCTGGAGATTGCCAAGGTGCAGATCAACACCGGCACTGACGCGCAAAAGCGCGCCACCCGCCGCACCCTGATCCGCACGCTGGAAACCATCCTGCGCCTGGCACACCCCATCACGCCCTTCATCACCGAAGAGCTGTGGCAAAAGGTGGCTCCTGTGGCGGGTCGCAGCGGCCCCTCGATCTCGATTGCAGCCTACCCTGTGGCCCAGCCTGAGCGCATTGACGAAGCCGCAATGGCCCATGTCGCCAAGCTAAAAGGACTGGTGGACGCCTGCCGCAACCTGCGTGGCGAGATGAGCGTGTCGCCCGCCACCCGCCTGCCCTTGTATGTGGTGGCACAGACGGAAGCCGAAGGCGCTTTCCTGCAATCGTCTGCCGCCGTCCTGCAGGCCTTGGCCAAGTTGAGCGAAGTCAAGCTGTTCGACCACGAAGCTGCATGGCAAGCCGCCGCCCAGTCCGCCCCAGTGGCGGTGGTGGGTGAAGCCCGCGTGTGTCTGTTTGTGGAAGTGGACGTGGCGGCCGAAAAGCTGCGCTTGGGCAAGGAAGTCACCCGTCTGGAAGAGCAGATTGCCAAGGCCAGCACCAAGCTCAACAACGAAGCCTTTGTGGCCAAGGCACCTGCTGCCGTGCTGGAGCAGGAGCGCAAACGCGTGGCCGACTTCGCCGCCACCTTGACCAAAGTGCAAGAGCAGCTGGCTCGCTTGGGCTGATGCAGGCTTTGCCGGTACGCCGGCAGCCAACAAAAAGCCGGCTCGCGAGCCGGCTTTTTTGTGGGCGCGGGCCGCAGTGTCAGCGGCGGCGCAACACGTGGATGAAGATGGTGCCTGCGGTCTGCTGCTCCACCAGCTCATGCCCGGTCTGCTTGGTAAAGGCCTGAAAGTCCCGCAGTGAGCCGGGATCGGTGGCCACGACCTTGAGCGTCTGGCCACTCGCCAACTCGGCCAGCGCCTTCTTGGCCTTCAGGATGGGGAGTGGGCAGTTCAAACCGCTGGTGTCAATTTCTTTGTCGAAGTTCATGCAGGCTGCTTTCTGGGGTTGCGGCTGATTTTAGTCGGCCCGTGGCTCAATATCTTTGCGCCATACCGGATCCATGAACTCCGGCTCCACACCGCGCGAGCGCAAAAACTCGGCAAGTGCATAGCCCGTACCGGCGGGCCAGCACTTCACGTTCTGCAGGTCATAGAGGCGGTAGTCCACCAGTTCTGGGCTGAGTTTCACCTCTCCATCGCACACCGCATGGTAGGCAATGATGACCTGGTTCATGCGCTGGAAGTCATACACCCCCAAGAGCTTAAGAGCACTCGTGTGCAGGCTGGTCTCCTCCGCGATCTCACGTGCAATGCCCTCCTCGGGCGTCTCACCGGCTTCCATGAAGCCGGTGATCAGCGCGTACATCTTGGAGGGCCAGGCGACATTACGCGCGAGCAGCACCTGACCGTGGTACTCGATCACGGCAGCCAGCACCGGCGTGGGGTTGTTCCAATGCGTGAAGTCGCAAGAGGGGCAACGCAGACGGGTTCTGTCTCCCCCGTCTTCGGCCAGGGTAATCTCGGCCAGGGACGTTGCGCACTGCGGGCAAAACTTGAAAACGGCAGACATAGAGGCCTTTGCTATTATTTCAGGAGCTGCTTGCGCAATATTGACGGGCGCCAAGGGCCGATTTCACGGCGGATTCGAGTACGAAGTGCAACGCGTTGAAACGGGGTTGGGCCAAGAGTGAATAGGATGCACTTTTGTGACCAGCCAGTCCCAAACGTTGCACCATGACCTATACACACTTGACCCAAGAAGAACGATACCAAATCCATGGCCTCAGC
>CAUOXL010000005.1:0-182875 GCA_963508575.1 uncultured Rhodoferax sp. | reverse complement strand
CGCCCCGAGTTGCCCACCGCGTCGTGCGTTCGTCGCAAGCGACGCCCGCAGCCGTGGACAACTCTGCACCTGTTCAACCTCGCCCCTTCACACTTATCTATCGGGGTCAATCTGTTCAGATCAACCGAGCCACTTCTCTCCATCCTCAACTGGAGTACTGATGATCGAAGGCAATCCATCTAGATCACGACGATCTAGCAAAGCTTTATCTTTTGCATCGATGTTCACGAGGAGCAATACAAAGAATTTGCTTCGTCGCAGATAAGTCAGCGCTGCCGCCGCAATCCAAGGCGCTTTGCTTCCTGTACTTACGTCCTCGAACCCTCCGGCAATTTCTGTCATGGCACGCTCAAATGTCAAGTACTCTATGAAATCACCATACTGAGGTGATTGCAAGATTCTCCTGATGATGAAAATCTGATCGTCCGTCAAGGCGTTCTGAATTGCTGCTTCTTCCAGTCTGCTGGGAGTGGAAAAAATTGTGAGCGCTTTTGGATCGGGCGAACTCATGTCTTTGAGAATTGCCTCGCTGAATGCGTCAAATCTTGGTTCCCCGACAGAGTCTCGAAAATTGCTGCATCTGTTGAGAAGCAGTGTTCTGTAGGCAAGTTCACGCGCAATTGCCAAGTGGTAAATCCGATGTTCAAGTTGGATACGACCTTCCGTCGAACCTCGAATCACATCACGCAAGAACGTCGATAGTTCCTGAGCATTACCTATGCCACCAAATGCTAATAAGGCTACCGTTAGGACGCTTCGCTGTAACGGCAGATAAATAGTTTTCATACAGTGTTTCACATATGTTGTTCAACATTCGCTGTCTCTGGGTGTCGATAAGGGCATCCGAGGTGGCGTTGCTATTGAAGTTAAAGAGTCCATAGCGTCCTTCGTTCGAAATTCGCGACGAGCCCCAATCGACGGGCTTTAAGTAGCTTGAGCCCGGTTCACGATACGTTCAGTCAAATTTCTGTATGGTCACAGTACTTCGTGGAGTAAACATTTGAGGTGCAAGGCCAAAATCCATCCTGCTTTGGAAAAAATTTGCCCCAATCCCATCGCACCACTGGCCAAGTGTGAAGTCCAACAGTAGGTCAATTTCCTTGGGGTCCAATGGGCGTTGAAGTTCGAATGTAGTGAGGCCATGCAGTTGGCCGGTGCGCTTCGAAAAATGGAACTTCAGAACACCCCCACTAATTCCTGCGTTGGCCAAGGCTCCGTGCAGGTGTTCAGAAAAAACTTCGTCATGTGACAGTCCATCAAGGGAAGACAGAGTCAACGCGTCTTCAGCTATGGGCGTGTCTCCCTCAGCATTCTTTTCTGCGCTGTAGTCAAACACACAAGCAGGCGCTGAGAATTGTATTGAGGGCATTAACGTGTTTCTCCTTGTTATGGCTGCTTTGCACCGCAATTCATGAGAGATTATCGATATTTACCAAGTAAAGAACAGCTTGGTCGTTGATGAAGTTTTGATGCTTGTGGTCGGATAACTTGACGCCGACCTCCCTTAAAGCGGATGTTCACGCGGGATTCAGAACAGCCCAAAGCGGCAATACATCTACTCGCACTGAACTTCGCTGTCAGTCAGTCACCCGCCTCATCAAATAAATATCCATCACCCACCCATGCGTCGCGCGTGCGGCTTGGCGTTCTGCCTGAATCCGCTCGCTCACTTCGGCCAGCGGCCCGGCGATGCAGATTTGTTGGGGCATGCCCAGATAGGCGCCCCACCAGATGGTGATGCCTTCGGGCGGCAGGTGCTGGAAGGCGCAGTGGCCGTCCAGCATCACGGCCACCGTGTCGGCGCTCTCGGGCCAGCCGTGGTCGCGCAGTTGGCGGCCGGTGGTGATGGTGACCGGGGCATTGATGTCGTTGAGCGCTATGGCGTGGGCGGCGGTCAGCGCTTGCAGCGCAGTGATGCCCGGCACCACCGACACCGTGAGTGGCAGTTGCAGCGCCAGCCGGTCTGCAATGCGCAGGGTGCTGTCATACAAAGACGGGTCGCCCCACACCAGCAGGGCCACGCGGCCCCCCTCGGGCAAGTGCGCGCGAATTTTCGCCAGCCACACTTCGGCAATAGCGTCGTGCCAGCGGTTGACGGCGCCGGGGTAGTCCGGGTCTTGCGCATCGCGCACTGGCATGTCGAACTGCACCACCTGCGTGGCAGGGTTGGTGACCAGCTCTTGGCACAACGCCAGCCGTAGCTCGGCCAGGTCGGCCTTGCCTTCGCCTTTGTGCGGCACGAGGATGAGGTCGGCCGCGTTCAGCGCTTTCACGCCCTGGCGGGTGACGTGGTCGGGGTTGCCGGTGCCAATGCCGACCAGGCAAAGTTCAACCTGTTTGGCCACCTTCATGTCCGCAGTCATTCGGTGCCTGCCGGGAAGCGGGGTGCGGTGCCCAGCGGGCGGTAGCGGCGGTCGTAGTCGCCGGCGTACAGGCGGCTGTGGGCAAAGTCTCCTTCACCCAAGTTTTCACCCAATGTGTGGCCCACCAAAATCAGCGCCGTGCGCTCCATGCCTTCGCCAATCGCGCCTTCGATGGTGGCAAGCGTGGCGCGCACCACGCGTTCGTCCGGCCAGCTGGCGCGCCAGACCACGGCCACCGGGCAGTCTGCGCCGTAGTGGGGTGACAGCTCGGCCACCACGCGCGGCAACACATGGATAGACAGGTGAATCGCCAGCACCGCCTGCGTGGCCGCAAAGTTGGCTAGCGACTCGGTGTCGGGCATGGCTGATGCGCGGCCCGAGGTGCGGGTGAGCACCACCGATTGGCTCAGGCCCGGCAGCGTCAGCTCGGCCTCCAGCGTGGCGGCGGCAGCGGCAAACGAGGGCACGCCCGGCGTCACGGTGTAGGGAATGCCCAGCGCGCGCAAGCCGCGCAGCTGCTCGCCCATGGCCGACCACACCGACAAGTCGCCCGAATGCAGGCGAGCCACGTCGTGCCCGGCGGCGTGCGCGGTGCTGATTTCCTCAAAAATTTGCTCCAGCGACAGGGGCGCGGTGTTGACGATGCGCGCACCGCTTGGGCAGTGGGCCAACACGCCCTCGGGCACCAGCGAGCCGGCGTACAGGCAGACAGGGCTGGCGGCAATCAGGTCGCGCCCGCGCAGGGTCAAAAGGTCGGGTGCGCCGGGGCCGGCGCCAATGAAGTGAACAGTCATGAGGATGTATTTTCTCTGGAAGCCAGTGCCGCAGTGGCCATGCGGTCGGGGCTGATGCTGCGGCGGCCCAAGAGCGTCGCGCCGTGGCCTGCTGCTGCGAGTGCCGCCGCCTCGGCCACACTGTGGGCACCGTAGCGCTCAGGCACATGGGCACTGGGGGCGGCGGGCTGGTCGGCCAGCGCGGGTAGGGGGATGGGGTGGATGGGAAGTTTTAGCTCGGCTGCCAATTGCAGCAGGGCGGGGTGATTGGCTTTGTCTGCTCCAGTGGCCAACGCGGTTAAGTGGGCGATGGTGATGAAGTGGCTGTGGGCTGTGGACGCAACATCCAGCGCGGCCTGCAAGGCGCTGCGCAGAGACTCCACTTCGCTCCCGTCTCTGAAGCCCAAGCCCACCACCAGTGTCATGCTGGCTGGCGCTCGCTGTGGCGTGCGGCCAAAGAGCGGGCGTTCACAGCGTCACGCTCCATTGCACCACCGGGCGGCTGGGCTGCCAGCCGCGCATGCGGCCCAGGGGCGCGGCTTGCGCCAGTTCGATGCGCAGCAGCTCGCCGCCGTGCTGGGCGTGCAGTTGCAGCAGAGCGGATTCGGTCTCCAGCGTAACTGCGTTCACCACAAGGCGCGTGCCTTGCGGTGCAGCGGCTTGCAGCTGGGCAAACAACGCCATGTCGAACCCGCCACCTACAAAAATGGCGTGGGGTGTGGGCAAGCTGGCCAGCAGGTCTGCCGTGTGGCCGTGGTGCACCGTCAGGCGGTGGTCTATGCCGAAGCCCGCCGCGTTGCTGCGAATGTTGCACACGCGCTCGGCGTGTTGCTCCAACGCGCTGGATGTGCCACCGGCCAAACACCACTCCACCGACACCGAACCTGAGCCCGCGCCCAGGTCCCACAGGTGCTCGCCGGGGCGGGGGGCGAGTGTGGCCAACGTCAAAGCGCGTATGGGCGATTTGGTGATTTGCCCGTCGCTGGCAAAGCCCGCGTCCGGCAGACCGGGGGTGCGGGGCAAGCCTTTGAATGTGGCGTCAGTGCTTGCCACTTGCACCGCTACCGCCACTGGAGTTTGGATGTCGGCAAAGTCGAGCGCAGCTGCCGTGGTCTGGCGGATGCGTTCACGCGGGCCGCCCAGAGCTTCCAGCACCCACACGCTGGATGCGCCACAGCCTTGGGCGGTGAGCCAATGCGCAAATTCACCCACCGCCGCTGCATCGCGCAGCAGGCAGATCAGCTGCGCGCCGGGGTGCAGGCTGCTTCGGGTGCGGGCAAACGGCGCGGCGTGCAGGCCGAAGCAGTGCACCGTTTCCAGCCGCCAGGCCAGGCGCGAGGCGGCCAGTGCAAAGGTAGAGGGCGCAGGGTGGGCCACCCATTCGCCGGGTTGCAAATGCGCCGCGAGGCTGCCACCCGCCCCGAACCAAAACGGGTCGCCCGAGGCCAGCACCACCACCGGCTGGCCGCGCAGGGCGAGTACAGGCGCTACGTCAAAAGGCACCGGCCATTCAATGCCCCGGTTGCCCACATCGGCCAGCGCCAAGTGGCGTGGCCCGCCGAATACATGCTGCGCGCGCGCCAGTGCCGAGCGGCTACCATCGCCCAGACCATGCAAACCATCTTCACCGATACCAATGACCGTTAGCCAGGGGTTAGATAGCCAGGGTTCAGACATGGCGCGCGGCTCCTTGCGGGTGTTGTTGCTGGGCGGCACCACCGAGGCCAGCCGCTTGGCGCAGGCCTTGGCGCAGGCCGGGGTGGATGCAGTGTTTTCTTACGCAGGCCGTACCGATGCGCCCATCGCCCAGCCGTTGCCCACCCGCGTGGGCGGTTTTGGCGGGGTGGCGGGTCTGCAGGCCTTTTTGCAGGACCAGCGCATCACCCATGTGGTGGACGCCACCCACCCCTTTGCCGCACAAATGAGCACTAACGCGATGCAGGCTTGTGCAGCCGCTGGCGTGCCCTTGCTGGCACTGGAGCGGCCCGCTTGGCAGGCGCAGGATGGCGATGTGTGGACGCAGGTGGCAGATATTGCCGCCGCTGTGCAAGCCTTGCCCGCTGAGCCCGCCCGCGTGTTTTTGGCCATCGGCAAGCAGAACCTCGCGCCGTTTTTGGCTTGCAGCCAGCACTGGTACCTGTTGCGCTTGGTGGACCCGGTGTTGGACTTGCCCGCAGCGCGCGGCCATGTGGTGCTGGACCGTGGCCCCTTCACGCTGCAGGGCGACCGCGCCTTGCTGCTGGCGCATGGCATCACGCACATCGTCTCCAAAAACTCGGGCGGCGCGGGGGCGGAGGCCAAGCTGGTGGCTGCCCGTGAGTTGGGGCTGCCCGTCATCCTGATAGACCGGCCGCACATTCCCAGGCGCACCGTGTTGCACAGCGTAAATGAGGTTTTGCGCCGTCTTTACGGCGCGGGTAGCTATTGAATTCATAGCGCCGAGCGCGGGGTATAGACAAAGCGGCCTACGTGGCGGGTGGCGCTGTTGCCCACGATGATCACGGTGCGCATGTCCGCCATCTCGGGGGTGGCGTCGCCCAGGCGCACCATCGTCAGCTTTTCTTCCGGGGTGCTTACGGCGCGGGCAAAGGTGATCAGGCGGTCCGGGCCGCAGGCGTCCAACAGCACTTGCAATACCCGGCCGAAGGTGTGGGGGCGGCTGGCGGAGCGCGGGTTGTAAAACGCCATCGCAAAGTCGGCCCCGGCGGCGGCGCGCACACGCGCTTCGATCAGCGCGGCGGGCTTGAGGTTGTCGCTGAGGTTGATGGCGCAAAAATCATGGCCCAGGGGCGCACCGGCCTTGGCCGCAGCGGCCAGCATGGCGGTGATGCCGGGCAGCACGCGAATATCGAGCGCCTGCCAGTCGGGCCGGCCTTCCAGCGCTTCAAACACGGCAGCGGCCATGGCAAACACGCCGGGGTCGCCAGAAGACACGATCACCACCTGTTTGCCCTCAGCCGCCATCTGCAAGGCGGCGCGGGCGCGGTCCATCTCGACGCGGTTGTCGGAGGCGTGCAGCGTGAGGCCGGGGCGCGGCGCAATGCGCGCGACATACGGGATGTAGCCCACGATGTCGGTGGCGGCCTCGATGGCGGCGGTGACTTCGGGCGTGACCAGTTGCGCATCGCCGGGGCCAAGCCCTGCAATGCACAGCGTGCCGGTCGCCTGCGGTGCCGTCATTCCTGCACCTCGGGGCGGCGGCCACTGCCGTGCACCAGCACGATGGCGAAGTAGGGGCAATCGGTACCGTCCACGTCCGCCAGCTTCACGACGCGCTCGCCGGGCATGGTGCCGCGCTCTACCAACCAAGCCTGTTCCAAGCGGCCCGCTTTGGCCAGCGCGCTGCGCACGCGGGGCAGGTTGCGGCCGGTTTTCATGACCACCAGTGCGTCGGCGGTTTGCATGTGGCGCACCAGCTCGTCCTCGGGCAGGGTGCCCATGAGCACGGTCATCACATCGTCGCCCCAGGTAATGGGCACGCCGGTGGCGGACCAGCAGCCCACCATGCCGGGGATGCCGGGGATCACCTCCACCGTGGCGCGGCCTTGCAGCCGGGTGTAGAGGTGCATGAAGGATCCGTAGAAAAACGGGTCGCCCTCGCAGAGCACCAGCACGTCCTCCGTTTGGGAGAGGGTGGCCAGGCGGTCAGCCCAGTCGTCGTAAAAGGTGGCCAGGCAGTGGATGTACTCGGGGCTGTCAAAGGGCAGCTCGGTGGTCACCGGGTATTCCATCGGGTACTCGGTGGCGTCCGGGGCAAGCATGCCCTCGACAATGCGCCGTGCCTGGCCGGGGCGGCCTTTTTTGCGGAAATAGGCGACGTGAGTGGCCGCACGGATGGCGCGGTCGGAGCGCACGCTCATCAAATCGGGGTCCCCGGGCCCCAGGCCCGCGCAGAGTATGCGTCCCATCAGATTTCCCTCCGGCTGGCGAGTGCGTTCACGGCGGCCACGGTAATGGCGCTGCCGCCCAGGCGGCCCTGCACCACCATGCTGGGAGCGGGCAGGTCGGCCATCAGCGCGGCTTTGGATTCGGCAGCGCCCACAAAGCCCACCGGGCAGCCGATGATGGCCGCAGGGCGGGGGCAGGCGGGGTCTTGCAACATATTGAGCAAATGGAACAGTGCGGTGGGCGCATTGCCGATGGCCACCACAGCGCCTGCCAGGTACGAGCGCCACAGCTCCAGCGCAGCGGCGCTGCGGGTGGTGCCCATGGACTTTGCCAGCTCGCGCACCGCCGGGTCTTGCAAGGTGCACAGCACCTGGTTGTCGGCCGGCAGGCGGGTGCGGGTAATGCCTTCGCTCACCATGCGCACGTCGCACAAGATGGGGGCACCGGCTTCCAGTGCCGCGCGGGCGGCTTCGGCCATGCCCTCGGAAAAGCGCACATGGGCTTCCAGCCCGACCATGCCTGCGGCGTGGATCATGCGGACGACGGCCAGCTCTTCTACTGCGTTGAAGCGGGCCAGGTCCGCTTCCGCGCGGATGATGGCAAAAGACTGTCGGTAGATGGCATCGCCATCGGTTTCATACGTATGGCGCATGCAATCGTTGTGGTTCCAGGTAAGCGGCAATGCCCGCTGCGTCGAGGCCGGTGGCGTCGGGGGGCGCGTCGGCAGTGCCGTGGTCAATCAGGTGGTAGCCCGCATCGCTGGCCACCAGCGTGAGGGTGGCGCCTTGGTGGGCGCAGCCTTTGCTGCAGCCCGACACATGGGCTGTGCGGCCGGCGGGCAGCAAGGGCGCGAGATAGCGGGCCAGCGCGCGGGTGGGGCCCAGCGCCTGGGTGCAGCCGGGGGCGCCGGTGCAGGCCGCCACACGCAGGCGCGCATCGTCGGGGTGGGTGATCAGCGCGGGCAGATTCGGCGCGGTGTGCAGGCCTTCAAGCACCAAGCCGCGCCAGGGTGTGATGCGCAGCGGAGCCAAGGCGGCGAGCTGGTGCAGGGTGTCGGCGTGCAGTTGGCCGAATTCCAAGCCGACCACCATGCCGGTGGCGGAGGGGCCTACGGTGGGGGTGGGCGCAGTCACCGTGGGGACTGGCGTGGTGGTGAATGGTGCGGGAAGGGTGGCGCGCTGAAGCAGCGCGGCCATGCGGCCACGGCCCTTGACCACACCGCCCTTGGCAACAAACCAGCGGGCCAAGCCCATGGCGCTTGCGGTCACGTGCTCCAAGGGGACCAGGGCACCGGTGGCCGCGCCATCGGCATAGACCAGCACCAGATCACCCCAGCGCTCCAGCCGGATGTCAGCCGAGGCGGCACGCAGCACCGGCTGTGCGCCCAGGTCGACACAGAAGCCGAATTTGCCGGGCAGGGCGGGGGCGTGGGGCGTGGCCAGGGCGTGGTTCAGGGCCTCGCAAATGGCGGGGGTTCCGTCGGATTCCGTCCAGAACGGGCTGAGCAGCAGGTTGCGGCGGGCTTCTGCATCGGCATGTTCGTCGAGCAGGCCCAAGCCGCGCAGGCCCTGGATCAAGGCGGGGTAGTGGTCGGGGCAGACGCCGCGCAGCTGCAGGTTGGCCCGGCTGGTGAGTTCCAGCATGGGGGATGCGTATTGCTGCGCCAAGCCGGCCAACCCCTGCGCCTGTAGAGGGCTCAGGCGCCCCAGCCTAGGCCGGACTCGCACCACCAGGCCGTCGCCGGACGGCATGGGCCGTAGCGCGCCGGGGCACCAGCCCTGAATGCGGGGCTCGCTGGCAGTGGAGGGAGTAAGTGGGCTGGGCACGGAGGATGCGGAAGGGATGCGCGTCGGTAACCCTCAAGTATCTCACTATCCCCTCTGTGAAAGCCTTGCGGTGCGCGGCGCACGTATGATGGCGCGCCACAGCCCTGTGGCCCCCTGATCCGCCACTATTGAGAGACTCGCAGCCCCTATGACCCCTGATTTCACCCCCCCGCATTGGGCCGGCGCCGTGGGCGTGGCGGTGCTTGTTGCCCTGTGGGTAGACCGCCGCTGGGGTGAGCCGCCCGCGCGCCTGCATCCGGTGGTGTGGATGGGCCACTTTTTGGGTAAGGCCGGCGACCGGGTGCAGGGACATGCCGCGCAGGACCCCGATGTGCCGGATTTCAAGGCTTTTGGGCTTGCAGCGCTGATGTGGTGTGCGGGGGCAGCTCTGTTTTTGATAGCAGCTCTGCTCTTGCAAGGTGCTGCACTGGAGCTGCCCTGGTGGGCGGCGGGCGTGGTCATGGGCCTGCTGCTCAAGCCCCTGCTGGCGCTGGCCATGCTGCAAAGCGAGGTGCGCGCGGTGGAGGCCGCGCTGGCCGAGTCGCTGGACGCCGGGCGGGAGCGGCTGCGCTGGCTGGTGAGCCGCGATGTGACGCAGCTCACCGAGGTGCAGGTGCGCGAAAGCGCCATCGAGACACTGGCCGAGAACCTGAATGACTCCGTGGTGGCGCCCCTCTTCTGGTTTTTGCTGCTCGGTTTGCCGGGCGCGGTCCTGTACCGCTTTGCCAACACGGCGGATGCCATGTGGGGCTACCCCGGCATCTACCAAGGCCGCAACTGGGCCTGGGCCGGCAAGTGGGCCGCCCGCGCGGACGATGTGCTGAGCTGGGTGCCCGCCCGCATCACTGCAGTACTGCTCTTGCTGGCGGCGGGCCGGCGCGGCTGGGCCTTGCGCGGCCAGTTGCGCGCCGAGGCCCGCAAAACCCCATCACCCAATAGCGGCTGGCCCATGGCCGCCATGGCCCTGATGCTGGGCGTGGGCTTGCGCAAACCGGCGGTGTATGTGCTGAACCCCGGTGGCCGTGAGGCGGTGGCGGCAGACACGGAAACGGCACAGGCTTACGCATCAAAAGCAGTGCTAGCGCTCGTGGGATGTGCGTTGGCAGCTCTTCTTTTGATAGCAATTGGGGGCTGAGTTGAACTTTGGCACCCGAATCCACGGCGGGCCTGACGCGGCGGGGGCGGCCCTGCATGACTTTTCCACCAACAGCAACGCCTGCGGCCCGTGCCCCATGGCATTGGCTGCGGTGCAGGCCGCTGACCTCACCCGCTACCCCGACCCGCAGTACACCGCCTTGAAGGCCGCTTTGGCCGCCCACCACGCCGTGGAGCCCTGGCGGGTGGTGCTGGCGGGCAGCGCCAGCGAATTCATCTTCCGCATCAGTGCCTGGGTGCGCCATGGCGGAGGGAGCCGCGTGCACCTGCCCCAGCACGCCTACGGCGACTATGCGCATGCGGCGCAGGCCTGGGGCTTGGTGCCGGTGGGCAAGCCGGATGCGGCGGATCTGGTCTGGGCCTGTGACCCGTCCAGCCCCACCGGCCAGAACCACACCGACTGGCCCCCAACCTTGGCGCGCAGCACGGTGGTGCTGGATGGGGCCTATGCGCCACTGCGCCTGAGCGGCGAGCCTGCTTTGACGGAGGCGCAGCGCGACGCCGTGTGGCAATTGTTTTCCCCCAATAAGGCGCTGGGCCTGACTGGCGTGCGTGCGGCGTATGCGATTGCGCCGGTGCATGCGCAAGCGTCCGCTGCGGCGCTGGACGCCATGGCGCCCTCGTGGGTGCTGGGCGCGCATGGCGTGGCGATGCTGCACAGCTGGGCGCAGCCCGACACGCAGGCCTGGGTCGCGCAGAGTCTGGATAGCTTGCGTGAGTGGAAGCGCCACCTAATCAGCGCTCTTGAAAACGCGGGTTGGACGGTGATGCCCAGCCACGCTAACTTTTTCTGTGCCCGCCCACCGCAGGGCCGCGATGTGCCGACTCTGTTGGCCACCCTACGCGCCCACGGCATCAAACTGCGCGACGCAACATCGTTTGGCCTGCCTGGGTGGGTACGGCTGGGGGTGCTGCCGCCGGAGGCGATGGGTGCGTTGAACGTTTCCCTTAAAGCCTCAACAGTTGCATAATGGTTATATGGGTGTAACCATGAAGGTGGTTTTTGATACCTCTGTGCTGGAGGCTGCGGCGCGCTCGCGCCAAGGCGCGAGCTTTGCATTGTTGTCAGCGTTGCCCAGCCAGCAATTTCAAATATGTCTGTCTGTGGCCGTGTATACCGAGTGGCAAGCGGTGCTCACGCGCCCCGAACATTTGCCGCCGGGCACGGACGCTAACTTGGCCTTGGCATTTCTTCGCTATTTGTTGTCCTTAGCCCATTTGCAAGACATCCATTTTTTGTGGAGGCCTTTCTTGAAAGACCCGGACGATGACATGGTGCTGGAGTGTGCGGTGGCGGCAGGGTGTCAATACATCGTCACTCACAACGTCAAAGACTTTCGCCGCAGTGATCAGTTGGGTGTGAAGGCGATAACGCCCGGCGATTTTTTGCAACTTATCAAGGAGCTGTGACATGAGCGCATTGACCATTCGTTTGCCCAACTCGGTGCATGAAAGCATCAAGGCCTTGGCCCGCAAGGACGGTATCTCGGTCAACCAATTTATTGCCAGCGCAGCGGCAGAAAAAATGGCGTCGTTTCAGACGCTGGACTATTTGCGCCAGGAGGCCGCTCTAGGAAAGCGTGAGCACTTTGAGGCGTTCATGAACGCAGTCCCCGATGTCGCGCCGCAGCCTGGTGATGCAATCGTCAAAGTCAAAAAGAAATAGATATCGAGCCTGCTCGATCAGCAAAGAACACTGAATATGCATCTCGCAGAATTACTCAAAGACTGCGCCTACAACGGCACTGGAGAAATAGCCATCGAGCAAGACGAGGCGGCGGGCATGGCATATCTGGCGCAATTCGGAGCTTTGACATGACGGTTGTTTCCAATCTGCCCATGCCTCCCAGCTACGGTGATTTGCTGGTATCGCTGAAAGAGCGCATCCGCAATGCCCAAAGCGCTGCGTTGAAAGCGGTTAACAAAGAGCTGATCGCCCTGTATTGGGACATTGGGCAGCGTATTGACGAACGCCAGCACATTGAGGGCTGGGGCAAAGGTGTGGTGGAAGCACTATCCAAAGACCTGCGGGCGGAGTTTGGGGAGAAAAGTGGGTACTCGGTACAAAACCTTTGGTACATGCGCAAGTTTTACCGGGAGTACAGAGATTTCCCAAATCTCCAGCCACTGGCTGGAGAAATAGCATGGACCAAGAACACGCTGATTTTGGACCGCTGTGCTGAGCCGCTGCAACGTGAGTTTTATCTGCGTGCCGCAGCTCGGTTTGGCTGGACGCGGCGTGTGCTCGATCACCAGATTGACAACCAGAGTTACGAAAAGTATCTGCTCAACCAGACCAGCTTTGACCAGACGTTGAGTCCTGCGGTGGCGGCACAAGCCAAACTAGCCGTCAAAGACCATTACACCTTTGATTTCTTGAGCCTGAGTGATGCCCACGAGGAACGAGAGTTGGAGGCAGGCCTGATTGCCAATATCCGTAACTTCTTGACAGAAATGGGGCCGCACTTCACCCTTGTAGGGAGTCAGTACCGTCTGACCGTGGAGGGTAATGACTACTTTATCGACCTGTTGCTGTACCACCGTGCGCTCAAAAGTCTAGTGGCCGTGGAACTGAAAATTGGCGAATTTCAGCCGGAGCACAAAGGCAAGATGGAGTTTTACTTGGTGGCCCTGAATGCCCAGCTCAAGCTGGAGGGTGAAAACGATGCGATTGGAATCATCGTCTGCAAGAGTAAAAAGCGCACAGTGGTCGAGTACGCCTTAAAGAGTTCTACATTGCCGATTGGTGTTGCCACTTATGGCTTGACACCTCACTTGCCCGAAGCCTATCGCAATCTCTTGCCCAGTGAAGATGACATCGTGGCGCGGCTTGCTGCATGGGCTCAAGAATGAGCGTAGCCTCAGAGATGCCATTGGCCCCATGCATCATGGTGCTAGGCACCACCAGCGGTGCCGGCAAGAGCTGGCTGACCACGGCGCTGTGCCGCTACTACGCGCGGCAAGGGCTCAAAGTGGCGCCCTTCAAGGCGCAGAACATGAGCAACAACGCGCGGGTCGTGTCCTCGGCCAGCGGGCAGGGCGAGATCGGTTCGGCGCAATACTTCCAAGCGCTGGCCGCCCGGGCCGTGCCCGAAGTGCGCATGAACCCCTTGCTCTTGAAGCCCGAGCGCGACACCCACAGCCAGGTGGTGCTCATGGGCCAGGTGAGCCCCGAGCTGAGTGCCTTGCCCTGGCGGGGCCGCAGCCTGAAGGTGTGGCCGCAGATTGCCGCCGCGCTGGACGAACTGCGCGCCGAAAACGAGGTGGTGGTGATTGAAGGCGCCGGCTCGCCGGCCGAGATCAACCTCTCCAGCAGCGACATTGTGAACATGCGGGTGGCCAAGCATGCCAATGCTGCCTGCCTGCTAGTAACGGACATTGACCGGGGCGGCGCGTTTGCCCACCTCTATGGCACCTGGGCCTTGTTGCCCGAGGATGAGCGCGGTTTGATCAAGGGTTTTGTGCTGAACAAGTTCCGCGGTGATGCGGCGCTCTTGGCGCCCGCGCCAGAGATGTTGCAAGACCTTACCAACATTCCCACGGTAGCGACCTTGCCCATGTGGTGGCAGCACGGCTTGCCCGAGGAAGACGGCGTGTTTGACGACCGCAGCGTGGCGCGCGGTTCGGTGGACCTGACGGTGGCGGTGATTGCCTACCCGCGCATGAGCAATCTGGATGAGTTCCAGCCGCTCAAAAATATTCCGGGCCTCAAGCTGCAATGGGTGCGCAGCCCCTCGGAGTTGGCGGGCCTGAAGCCCGCCGACTGGATCATCTTGCCGGGCTCCAAGCACACGAGTGGCGACTTGGCTTGGTTGCGCGCGCAGGGGCTGGATGCGGCGGTGGCGCGGCATGCGGGGCAGGGTGGGGCGGTGCTGGGGGTGTGCGGGGGCTTGCAGATGTTGGGCGAGGCGCTGATTGACCCGCACGGGATCGATGGCAATGCGCCGGGGCTGGGGTTGTTGCCGCTGGTGACGGTGTTTGCCCCGGACAAGACGGTTCGGCATACCTCCACGCGTTTTTCTGCTTCGTTGCGTTCGCCCGCGCAGGAAGACGAAGCCGGGGGGCTCATGCTGCCAAATGCGCAGAAATCGCCCCCCGACTTCGCCTCCCCGCGCTCGGATGCTGGCTCGTGCAAGGCCGTACAAGCTGCTTCTCCTTGGTCGGCACTCGCGGGGGTGCCAGTCTCCGGGTACGAGATTCACCACGGGCAAACGGCGCAGCATGTGGCCTTGGCTGCTGCGGGCCATGTGGCGCAGGCCGTGTTGCCGGATGACCTGGGTTGGTGCAATGCAGCCGGCAATGTCATGGGTGTGTATCTGCATGGTATGTTCGAGGATGCGGCGGTTTTGCAAGCCTTGTTTGGTGCGCGGCTGCAGGGCGCGGTGCCCACTTTGGATACGGTGTTTGACGGGCTGGCGGATTACATCGGCCAGCACTTTGCGCCGGGCGTGCTGGACGGGCTGGTCACGCGCTGAAAAGGGGGAGCGCCAGGGTTCAGGTGGCCGGTGGAGGTGCCCGGGGTTGGGGCCCAGAGTTGGGGCTGAGTGCCACTGCTATGATCGCCCGCTTCAGGTGCCCCTTGCCACGGCTTGGGGAGAATCGGGAAGACGGTGTGAATCCGTCGCGTGCCCAACGCTGTAAGGAGGATGACCCGCGCTCTATGCCACTGGCCGCCAAGGCCGGGAAGGCGCGCCGGGTCAGGGGAATCCGAGCCAGAAGACCGGCCTGATGTTGTTTATGCACAGCAAGGCCGGGCTGTGCTTCTTTGATTCAGCACAGGGGAATGCCATGAATACATCGCCGGCGCACGCCGCATCGGGCTCGCACGCCCAGAACACCGACACACAGAACGCGTGGAACCTTGCCACAGGCCGTATGGCCTTGGACGACATTGCCGATCCGGCATTGACGCAGGCCTTGCACGACACCCTCAACAACAAAACCAAGCCGCAAGGCTCGCTCGGGCGCTTGGAGGATGTGGCCTTGAAAATCGGCCAGATTCTGGGGACGACAACACCCGTCCTGGAGCAGCCACAGATGGTGGTGTTTGCCGGTGACCACGGGCTCACGGCGCGCGGCATCTCGGCCTTTCCGAGTGATGTGACCTGGCAGATGGTGGAGAACTTTCTGGCCGGCGGCGCGGCAGTGAGTGTGCTGTCCAAACAGAACGGCATCGCCCTGACGGTGGTGGACTGCGGCGTGAAGCATGACTTTCTGGCCGGTCTGCCTGCGGGCGCCACCCGGCCCGGCCTGCAGGTGCGCAAGGCCCTGGGTGCGGACCAGGGTACGGCGGATTCGTCCATGCAGCCCGCCATGACAGCGCTGCAGCGTGACCAGGCCTTGCAACACGGCATGGAGCTGGTCAAGGGGCTGCCAGGCAATGCCTTGTTGCTGGGTGAAATGGGGATCGGCAACACATCGGCCGCGTCCCTGTTGCTGGCGCGCCTGGGCGGCTTGGACATTGCACAGTGCACCGGGGCCGGTACCGGATTGGATGCGCCGGCGGTGCAGCGCAAAACCGCAGTGCTGCGCGAGGTGCTGGCCTTGCATGCCGGGGCCACTGCGCCGCTGGATGCTTTGGCCGCCTTCGGCGGCTTCGAGATTGCGACCATGGTGGGCGCAGTTTTGCTGGCCGCGCAGGAGCGGCGGGTGATTGTGGTGGATGGCTTTATCGCCACCAGCGCCATCGTGGTGGCGCATGCCTTGCAGCCGCTGGTCTTGCAGCGCTGTGTGTTTGCCCACCGCTCGGGCGAGCGCGGCCATGAATTCATGCTGCAGCACCTGGGCGTGCAGGCGCTGTTGGACTTGGGGCTGCGCCTGGGCGAAGGCTCGGGCGCAGCGCTGGCCTGGCCCTTGTTGCAGTCGGCCTGTACGGTTCTGCGCGATATGGCGAGCTTTGCTTCGGCGGGTGTCTCGGAAAAGTCAGAGGCTCCGGTGGCCGTGGGCTGAGCCCGGCCCAGCCCGGTCATGCGCAGTTTCATCCGCCATTACTTGCTGGCCCTGCAGTTTTTCAGCCGCGTGCCGGTGACGGGCCGACTGGCCGACTGGGTCGGTTTCAGCCCCGCCATGCTGCGGGCCAGTGCGGCGCACTTTCCCGGGGTGGGCTGGCTGGTGGGGGCCGCAGTGGCGCTGCTGACCGGGGCCTTGCTGGCACTGTTGCCGCCCGGCCCGTTCACACCATTGGTGGCCGCCGCCTTGGGCACGGCCTTGAGTGTGGTGATGACCGGGGCTTTTCATGAAGACGGGCTGGCCGATGTGGCCGATGGCCTGGGCGGCAGCTTGAACCGCGAGCGGGCGCTGGAGATCATGAAGGACTCGCGCGTGGGTGCCTTCGGTGCCATTGCCGTCATGCTGGCGCTGCTGTGCAAAGTGGCGCTCCTGGCGCTGCTGGGTTCGCTGAGCGCGGGTGTGATGGTGGGGGCGGTGTTCGCGGGGCATGTGGTGTCGCGTACCTGGCCGCTGTTCATGATTCGCCTGCTGCCGCATGTGGGGGATGCGGCGCAGTCCAAGTCCAAGCCGCTGGCCGACCAGATTTCCTTGCCGGCTTTGCTGGTGGCTGTTTTGTGGTGTTTGGGGGCACTAGCGCTTGCTGCTATTGCGCCAGTAGCTATGAAATTAATAGCGGACGCGTGGACGCCGTGGGGTTGGTGGACGGGGGTAGCCGGCGGCGTGGCAGCGTCGGCGCTGGCGTACTGGCGGATGCTGCGCTGGTTTGCGCGCCGCCTCCAGGGCTTTACCGGCGATTGCCTGGGCGCCACGCAACAGGTGTGCGAAATCGCTTTCTACCTCGGGCTGGCCCTGCTGCTCGGCGCACTCCGCCAGGGTGGTGTGGCGTGAGCCTGTGGGTGTTGCGCCATGCCCGGCCACTGATTGCACCGGGCCTGTGTTATGGCCAACTGGACATGCCCGCCGATGCCGGCTTGACGCACACGGCCGCCCTTGCCGCCGCGCGGGTAATTCCTTTGCATGCCCGGCTGCGTTACTCGCCGCTACAAAGATGTGAGCAGCTAGCGCAGGCGCTGAAAGGGCTCAGGCCGGATTTGGCCTTGGATTGCGAGGCGGATGCCCGGCTGGTCGAGATGGGCTTCGGCCAGCATGAAGGCCGGCCATGGGCAGAGATTCCGCAGGCCGCGATGCAGGCCTGGACGGACGACTTTGCCGGCCACCGTTTCGGCGGCGCAGAGTCGGTCGCTGAGTTCATGGCCCGCGTCGGCCAGGCCTGGGATGGCTACCGGGCCGCCGGCGCTCCGGATACCGTGTGGGTCAGCCACGCCGGTGTGGCCCGGGCGGCCGGTCTGTTGGCGCAGGGCCGGCACAGCGTGGCGAGCGCTGCCGACTGGCCGGTCCAAGGGCCGGGCTACGGGGAATGGGTCTGCCTGTGATGGCGGCAGCGCAGTGGCCGCCTCCCTTCACTGCAGCAGGGCGGAAATGTCGCTGAACTGCTCCGGGTCGGGCAGGTTGGGCAATAGGCTTTGCGCGTCCAGCCCCAGATGTGCCCACACTGCCGGAGACGATGCGGCGGCTGCTTGTCGGACGCTGGCCAGATCCGCACTCTGGTCGGCCCACAAGCCGGCCAGATGCACCACGGCGCTCAAGCGCGAATGCCGGGCCGCCTGCTGCCCGTCAGCGCACTGAGCGAGCGCCTCCACGATGGCTGCCGGGAAGTCCCAGCGGCGGGCCACTTCGGCGGTGATCTGACCTTCGTCAAACCCGCTGAGCGCGCGTTCACGCGCCCAGCGTTCACCCGGTGCACGCGGCAGTTGTTCGAGAGGGGCAATGACGTCCGGGTGGTGCAGGGACAGCACCAACTCGCCCAGCCGCAGCATGGTCGCCGTGAGCCAGGCATGGTGTTCGTCCACCCCGGCTTTGCTGGCCAGGAATCTGGCGTAGCCGGCGCAGACCATGCTGTAGCGCCAGAATTCCAGCCGGTTGACGCCCTCCGGCAACGTGAAGGTCTGCGACATGCAAATGTTCAGCGCGCGCGCGCGGATTTGCGACATGCCCACCACGCTGACCGCCTTGTCCAGGGAGGTCACGGAGCGCGACAGGCCGAACAGGGCGCTATTGGCCATGCGCAACAGGGTGGTGGTCAGGACGGGGTCTTTGGCAATGATGTCACGCACGGTGGCGATGTCCGCATCCTCGTCGTTGAGAGTGCGTATCAAGGCATAGGCTGCTTCGGGCATGACGGGCAATTTGACCGTCTGGAAAAGGGTGTGAATGTCTGCCATGAAGCTACCAAGGGATTACAAAGTCGTTCAACCCGCAGGAGCAGGGGGCTTGATTCTAAAGCCGCAGACTTCGCGCACCTGGCATTGCCCGCACAAGGGTTTGCGGGCCTGGCAGACATAGCGCCCGTGCAGGATGAGCCAGTGGTGGGCATCCACCAGATAACGCGCCGGAATGCGTTGCAGCAGTTGGCGCTCGACCTCCAGCGGCGTCTTGCCCGGTGCCAGCCCGGTCCGGTTACCCAGCCGGAACAGGTGGGTGTCTACCGCCATGGTGGGCTGGCCGAAGGCCACATTGAGCACCACATTGGCGGTCTTGCGACCCACGCCCGGCAAGGCTTCCAGCGCATCACGCTCGGCAGGGACCTGCCCACCATGCAGCTCTACCAGCATGCGGCAGCTTTCCATGAGGTGCCGGGCTTTGCTGCGGAACAGGCCAATGGTCTTGATGTGCTCCTCCAGCGCCGGCAGCCCCAGTGCGAGGATCCTGGCCGGCGTGTTGGCCACGGCAAACAAACGGCGGGTGGCTTTGTTAACCCCCACATCGGTCGCCTGGGCCGACAGCAGCACAGCCGCCAGCAACTCAAAAACCGAGCTGAACTCCAGCTCGGTTTGCGGGTGGGGGTTGGTGGCTTGGAGAGTGGCGAAAAACTGTTCGATCTGGGCGGGTGTCACAGGCTGGTGATGTTCACAAAAGTGTCTTCATTCGGGAACTTCGCATGCAGCCAAGCGGTGTCGAGCATGAGCGCAGAGATCACGTCGGCGGGCAGGGTTTCAATGACTTCGTGGCTGTTGTGCTCGGTCTCAGCCAGCATGCCCGCCAGATGCAGCACCCCGGCCAGGCGCGAGAAACCATGGGTGGTGACGGGCTCTGCCGACTGGGCCAAGGCCTGCACCATCTGGGGCGGGAAGTTCCAGCGCCGGGCCAGTTCGGCTGTGATTTGACCTTCTGTGAAGCCCGTCAGGCGGGCTTCGCGCTGCCAGCGCACTCCGGGGATATGCGGCAGTTTTTCGATTTCCTGCAGTACCTCGGGTTCGGCTTGCACGATCAGCAACTCTCCTAGGCGCAGCATCATGCCGGTGAGCCAGGCCTGTTGCCCGTCCATGCCCAGGCCGGTGGCCAGCCACTGCGCGTAGCCGGCGCAGGCCATGCTGGTGCGCCAGAATTCTTTACGGTCCAGGCCCGGAATGACCGGAAACGATTCGCTCAGGCAGGCACCGAGTGCCAGGGTGCGGACCTTGGACATGCCCACCATGGTGATGGCGTCATCCAGACTGCTGACCCCCCGTGGCAGGCCGAACTGGGCGCTATTGGCCAGGCGCAAGAGCTTGGCGGACAGGGCCGGGTCTTTGGCGATCAGGTCCCGGATTTCGGGGATGCCGGCGCTGTCATCATTCAGGGATTGGATCAGCGCGTGGGCCACCTCGGACATGGAAGGCAATTTCACGGTTTCAAAGAACGCTGCGAGCTGTGTCATGGGGTCTCCTGGTGAATTAAAGTGGCCGGACTCGGTGACAATTTACCTGAAGTACAGTGCCTTGAGAGTCTCGTTTCGCTCGAGTTAATAAATTTTTTATTTGAAATGTGAAATTGAATATGCAGTTTGCAGACCGTCTGAACCAAGTAGAAACCTCTGCCATCCGCGAGCTCTTCAAGCTGCTGGGCAAGCCCGGCATCATCAGTTTTGCAGGGGGCTTCCCGGATCCCAGCTTGTTCGACGTCGAAGGCATCCGCGAGTCCACCGATGCGGTGCTCCGGGACAGCCCCGGCCCGGTGCTGCAATACGGCGCCACGGAAGGCTACCAGCCGCTGCGCGAGGGCATCAGCCAGTACATGGCCGGCAAAGGCGCCACGGTGGCGCCCGACGGTTTGATCGTCACCACTGGCAGCCAGCAGGCGCTGGACCTGATTGGCAAAACCATGATCTCCCCGGGTGACAAGATCATCATGGAAGCGCCCACGTTTTTGGCCACCATCCAGTGCTTCCGGCTCTACGGCGCGCAGGTGATCGGGGCCCCGATGGATGCGAACGGTGTGGACGTGGACAAGCTCGAAGCCCTGATCGCCGAGCACAAGCCCAAGCTGGTCTACCTGATTCCTTCCTTCGGCAACCCCAGCGGCGCCATGTTGAGCCTGGAGCGGCGCAAGCGCATTCTGGAAATCGCTGCCCGCACGCAGACTTTGGTGGTTGAGGATGACCCCTACGGCGAGCTCTTTTTCGACCAAGCGCCCCCGCCCAGCCTGCTGGCTTTGAGTGAGCAGGTGCCCGGCAGCCGCGAGTGGCTGGCCCACTGCGGCTCATTCAGCAAGGTGCTGAGCCCGGGGCTACGCGTGGGTTGGCTGATTGCGCCGCCCGCCTTGCTGGCCCGTGCCACCATGTGCAAGCAGTTCAGTGACGCACACACCAGCAACCTGACCCAGGCGACCGCAGCGCATTACCTCACGCTCAATCGCTTGCCCGCCGCTTTGGCAGCCGTGCGCACGACCTATGCGGAACGTGCCCGGGTGATGGCTGCGCGTTTGCGGGCGGAACTGGGCGATGCCATTGCCTTTGATGCGCCCCAGGGCGGCATGTTCTTCTGGGCACGCCTTACCGGTGCTCATGGCAAACCTACCCATGCGGGTGATTTTGCAAAACGGGCCATCGACAAGCTGGTGGCTTTTGTGCCCGGTGCGCCGTTCTACGCCCATGACCCGGATCTGAGCACCTTGCGCCTGAGCTTTGCCACCTCGGATGTGGCCAAGATTGAAGAAGGTATTGCCCGTCTGGCCCAGGCGTTTTGATCAGGGAGGCAGTCACGCATGTCCACCACGCTCAAAATTGATTTCGTCTCTGATGTGTCCTGCCCCTGGTGCGCCATCGGCTTGCAATCCCTGGAAACTGCACTCTCCCGCCTGCAGGGCGAGGTGAAGGTGCAGATGCACTTCCAGCCCTTTGAACTCAACCCCCAGATGCCCCCTGAAGGGGAGGACATCGGCGAGCATTTGGTCCGGAAATACGGCGCCACAGAGGAACAGTCCGCCGCTGCCCGCGAGAACATCCGCGCCCGGGGCGAGGCGATGGGCTTCACCTTCAACATGGACAAGCGCTCCCGCATCTACAACACTTTTGATGCGCACCGGCTGCTGCACTGGGCCGAAGACACCGGCTTGCAAACCGCGCTCAAAAAAGCGCTGTTCAAGGCCTATTTCACCGACGGTAAGGACCCGAGCCAGCATGCGGTCTTGGTAGAGGCTGCCGAGTCCGTGGGTTTGTCGGGCGAAGAGGCACGTGCGGTGCTGGCCGGCAATGAGTTTGCCGACGCGGTGCGCGCGCAAGAGCAGGTCTACCTGAATGCCGGCATTCACTCGGTGCCCGCCGTGGTCATCAACGACCGGCACTTGATTTCCGGCGGTCAGCCGCCGGAGGTGTTTGAACAGGCATTGCGCCAGATCGCGGCGGAGTAGGCGAACCACGCCTTCATCATGGCTGCGGATTCTCCATCGTTCCTTGACCGGCGCCGTGTGTTGGCGATGGCCGGTGCCATTGCCGGGGGCTTGTGGCTTCCGGACCATGCCCGCGCCCAGCCCCGCTTGGCCAGTGATCCGTTTGCACTGGGCGTGGCCAGCGGTTCACCCCAGCACGATTCGGTGGTGCTGTGGACACGGCTGGTGCAGCCCCTGGCCGCAGACACTGCGGCCTGGGCCCATGCCCCGGTGGCCGTGCGCTGGGAGGTAGCGCATGACGAAGGCTTCCAACGCTTGGTGCAAACCGGCTGGGTGAATGCGGTGCCGGATCTGGCGCACTCGGTGCATGTGGAAGTGCAGGGCCTGGAGCCGGACCGCTGGTATTTCTATCGCTTCCAGCTCGGCACGGCGGTGAGCGCCATCGGGCGCACCCGCACCTTCCCCGTGCCGGGTGCCGCCGCGCAGAAGCTGCGCTTGGCCTACGCGTCCTGCCAGCATTGGGAGCACGGTTTTTACAGCGCTTACCGGCACATGCGGGCTGAAAACCTGGACGCCCTCATGTTCCTGGGCGACTACATCTACGAATACGGTGGCAGCAGCAAGGCAGTGCGGCGGGCTCCCATGGGCGCCGTGATTTCCCTGGATGAGTACCGCGCCCGCTATGCACTGTACAAAAGCGATGCCGATTTGCAGGCCATGCACGCTGCCTGCCCGTGGATCCTGACCTGGGACGACCACGAAGTGCAAAACGACTATGCCGGCGGGGTGCAAGGCACTTTCGGGCCCGAGGTGCCGGACTTTGCTGCACGCCGATTGGCGGCCTACCAGGCCTATTACGAACACATGCCCTTGCGTGCCTCGGTGCTGCGCAAAGCCATCGCGGGAGTGATGCAACCCGGCAGCGCGCTGCGCTTGTATGACCGCGTAGCCTTTGGCAGGCTGGCCGTGCTGCACACCCTGGACGACCGCCAGTACCGCGACCGGCAGGCCTGTACCAAAGGCGGCGCGTTCGGTTCCAGCAGCGTGAACCCTGCTGCCTGTGCCAGCTGGAACGACCCGGCCCGCACTCTGCTCGGGATGGAGCAGGAGCGCTGGCTGGAGCAGTCCTTGGCGGCAGGTGGCGGCACCTGGAGCGTGATCGCCCAGCAAACCGTGTTCGGACAGCGGGATTTCAAGCCCGGCGAGGGCCAGGTGCTCCACAACGATGGCTGGGACGGCTATGCACCGGCACGTATGCGGCTCACCGAAGCCTTGCAGCGCCACAAGGTCCGCAACCCGGTGTTTCTGGGCGGCGATGTGCATTCCAACTGGGTGGGCCATGTCAAGGCCGACTACGCACGTCCGGATAGCAAGGCGGTGGGCGTGGAGTTTTGCGGTACCAGCATCACCTCCCGCGGTGGAGACAACAAAGGTATGGCGGAAGTGTTGGCGGAGAACCCGCACTTCGTCATGGCGGACCGCGAACGGCGCGGTTATGGGGTGGCAGAGTTCACCCCGCAACGGCTCAACGTGAGCTTGCGGGTGGTGGATGAGGTGACCCGCGCAGACAGCGGGGTCAGCACCTTGGCCGCCTTTGTGGTGGAACAAGGGCAGCCCCAAGTGAACAGCGCCTGAAGGACGCCCGCAAGCGTCCCAGCCGCCAACTCAGGGTTTTCGGGTTTTTCAGGCCTTCAGAACTTCCAACAGGCGGTCCAGGCCGCCGGCGTTGATGGCCACCTGGGCTTGCGCGCGCACGGCGGGCTTGGCGTGGTAGGCGACCGACAGGCCGGCTGCGCCCATCATGGGCAAATCATTGGCACCATCGCCCATGGCAATGCACTGCTCGGGGCGGATGTGCATCAAGGACGCGACTTCCAGCAAGGTGCGGCGCTTTTCGGCACCGTCGCAAATATCGCCCCAAGCCTGCTGCACCAGACCGCCGGTGAGCGCGCCATCCTCGATCTGCAAGGCGTTGGAGCGCATGAAGTCTATGCCCAGCAGCTCGCACACATGCGCGGCAAAGTAGGTAAAGCCGCCGCTCACCAGCAACACCTTGAGCCCGGCTTGTTTGCAGGCGGCCACCAGTTCAGCGGCGCCGGGGTTCAGGCGCAGGCGTTCGGTTTTGACGGCATGCAAGTCCGCCACGGTCACGCCCTGTAGCAGGGCCAGACGGCGGCGCAGGCTGTCCTTGAAGTCGGTGATCTCGCCGCGCATGGCGGCTTCGGTGATGGCGGCCACCTGGGCTTTGCGGCCCACCGCATCGGCAATCTCGTCGATGCACTCGATGTTGATGAGGGTCGAGTCCATGTCGAAGGCGATGAGCTTGTAGTCGGCAAGCTTTAGCGCGGCAGGCAGGTTCTGGACGACGAGGCCGGGGGAAATTTCGTTGCTGGTCATAGTGTGGTTTGCTATAAGTTTGGTAGCTGCTTGCGCTTACGGAACGGGCGCTAGGGGGGGATTTGGTTTATGTGGAGGCCTTCTCTGCGACAGGCTGCCCCAGGCTGCGCAGGATGTCGCGCACCATCTGGGCCCGGTCTTTGACTTCGGGCAGCTCGCGTTCGATGCGCAGCTTCTCGTTGCCGGCTAGCTTGATGTGCTTGTTCTTCTGGATCAGTTCGATGAGCTTGATCATTTCCACCGGCGGGTTCTTCTTGAAGGTGATGTTCATCACGCCGGGGGCGGCATCGACCTTGATCACGCCATAGGGTTTGGCGATCACGCGCAGGCGGTGCACGTCGATCAGCGTTTGCGCCTGGGCGGGCAATTTGCCGAAGCGGTCCACAATTTCTTCCAGCAGCCCGTCCACTTGGTCGGTGGTTTTGGCGGTCGCCAGTTTTTTGTAGAAGGACAGGCGCAAATGCACGTCGCCACAATAGTCGTCGGGTAGCAGGGCGGGGGCGTGGAGGTTGATCTCGGTCGTGACGTTCAGCGGGCTGAGCAAGTCTGGCTCCTGGCCGTTTTTCAGGCAGCGCACGGCTTCGGACAGCATCTCGTTGTAGAGCTGGAAGCCCACTTCCAGCATGTTGCCGCTCTGGTTTTCGCCCAGCACCTCGCCGGCACCGCGAATCTCCAGGTCGTGCATGGCCAGGTAAAAGCCGCTGCCCAGTTCTTCCATTTGCTGGATGGCGTCCAGCCGCTGCTGGGCCTGTTTGGTCAGGCCTTCGATGTCGGGCACCATCAGGTAGGCATAGGCCTGGTGGTGGCTGCGGCCCACGCGGCCGCGCAACTGGTGCAACTGGGCCAGGCCGAACTTGTCGGCGCGGCTCATGACGATGGTGTTGGCGCTCGGCACGTCAATACCGGTCTCGATGATGGTGGAGCACAGCAGCAGGTTGTAGCGCTGGGCCACAAAGTCGCGCATCACGGCCTCTAACTGGCGCTCCGGCATCTGGCCGTGGGCCACGGCAATGCGGGCTTCGGGCAGCAGCTCTTCGAGCTTCTGGCGGCGGTTCTCAATCGTTTCCACCTCGTTGTGCAGGAAGTAGACCTGCCCACCGCGCTTGAGTTCGCGCAGCACGGCTTCGCGGATCACGCCATTGCCCTCGGTGCGCACAAAGGTCTTGATGGCCAGGCGGCGTTGCGGGGCGGTGGCAATCACGCTCAAATCCCGCAGGCCTTCCAGCGCCATGCCCAGCGTGCGGGGGATGGGGGTGGCGGTCAGGGTGAGCACATCTACTTCGGCCCGCAGCGCTTTCATCTGCTCCTTGTGGCGCACGCCGAAACGGTGTTCCTCGTCGATGATCAACAGCCCCAGGTTTTTGAATTGGGTGCTCTCGGACAACAACTTGTGCGTGCCCACCACGATGTCCACCGTGCCATCGGCCACGCCCTTGAGCGCGGCGGTAATTTCCTTGGCGCTGCGGAAGCGGCTCATCTCGGCAATCTTCACCGGCCACTTGCTGAAGCGGTCCACCAGGGTCTGGAAATGCTGCTCGGCCAAGAGGGTGGTGGGCGCCAGAAAGGCCACTTGTTTACCCCCGGTCACGGCGATAAAGGCGGCGCGCAAGGCCACTTCGGTCTTGCCGAAACCCACATCGCCGCAGACCAGGCGGTCCATGGGGCGGGGCGAGATCATGTCCTGAATGACGCAGTGGATGGCGGCCTTCTGGTCAGCGGTTTCGTCAAAGCCGAAGTCGTTGGCAAAGGTCTCGTAGTCGCCCGCGCTGTAGCGGAAGGGGTGGCCTTCACGCGCGGCACGGCGGGCGTAGATATTGAGCAGCTCGGCCGCACTGTCGCGCACCTGCTCGGCGGCTTTGCGTTTGGCTTTTTCCCACTGGCCGCTGCCCAGACGGTGCAAGGGCGCCTCATCAGCGCTCACGCCGGTGTAGCGGCTAATCAACTGCAGCTGGCTCACTGGCACATAGAGCGTGGCCTTGTCGGCGTATTCCAGGTGCAAAAACTCCTGCAACTCAGGCTCACCGGCAGCATTCTTGTTGCCCATGTCCATGTGCACCAAGCCCCGGTAGCGCCCGATGCCGTGCGCGCTGTGCACCACCGGGTCGCCAATATTGAGCTCGGAGAGGTCTTTGATCAGCGCTTCCACATCGCTGACTTGCTCCTGCTTTTTGCGGCGGCGGGTCGTGGGGCCGGCGGCAAACAGCTCGGTCTCGGTGATGAGGTCAATGCCCATCTCCAGCCAGCTGAAGCCCTTGGTCAGGCCCGAGGTAGCAATGCCTATGGGCTCTTGGCTGTCCAGAAATTCCTGCAGGCTGTCAAAGGCGGGCGGGCTGAACTGCGAGGCGCGCAAAAAGTCCAGCAGGCTCTCGCGCCGGCCATCGCTCTCGGCCAGCACCAGCAGGCGCTGTTGGGTGTTGCGGGCGTGTTGCTTCAGCAAAGCCAGCGGCTCTTCGGTGCCGCGCACCACGCCCAGCTCGGGCAGCGGGCTGACCTCAGTGAATTCGGTGCCTTCGGACTGGGCGCGCAGGGCCAGCTGGGCGTGTTCATTGGCGCGGGCGTAGAACTGCTCGGTGCCCAGAAACAGGCTCTCAGGCGGCAGCACCGGGCGGTCCGGGTCGCCTTGCACCAAGCGGTATCGGTCTTTGGTGTCTTGCCAGAAGCGCTGGAAGGCCGGCTCCAGGTCGCCATGCAAAACGACCGTAGCGTCTGCGCCCACGTAATCAAACACTGTGGCGGTCTCGTCAAAGAACAGCGGCAGGTAGTACTCGATACCGGCGGTGGCCACGCCATTGCCTATGTCTTTGTAGATGCGGCTCTTGGTCGGGTCGCCCTCCAGCAGCTCGCGCCAGCGGCTGCGGAACTTGGCGCGGGCGTCGTCGTCCATGGGGAACTCGCGGCCGGGCAAGAGGCGCACTTCGGGCACCGGGTACAGGCTGCGCTGGCTGTCGGGGTCGAAGGTGCGGATGCTGTCGATCTCGTCGTCAAACAAGTCCACCCGGTAGGGCACCAGGCTGCCCATGGGGAAGAGGTCGATCAGCCCGCCGCGCACCGCGTATTCACCGGGGCTCACCACTTGCGTCACATGGCTGTAGCCCGCGAGTGTGAGCTGGCTTTTGAGGCGCGCTTCATCCAGCTTTTGTTTGACCTTGAACTCAAAGGTGTAGCCCGCCAGAAAGCTGGGGGGCGCCAGCCGGTACAGCGCGGTGGTCGCCGGCACGATGACCACGTCGGCCCCGTTGTCCTTGTCGCGCTGGCTGATGCGCCACAGCGTGGCCAAGCGCTCGCTGATCAAATCCTGGTGCGGCGAAAAGGTGTCGTAAGGCAGGGTTTCCCAGTCGGGGAACAGCGCGCAGCGCAGGTCAGGCGCAAAAAAGGCGATTTCGTCGAGCAGGCGCTGGGCGTCGCTGGCGTCTGCTGTTACCACCGTCATGGGCTTGCCTGCGGCTTTCTCCCGGGTGCCCAGGCGCGCCAGCAGCATAGCGTCGGCGGAACCGGTGGGGCGGGGCAGGGTGAAACGTTTGCCGGGGGTGAGCTTGGGAAGATCCATGAATCGGTGTGGTGCAGTCGGGGCGGCCAAAATGGGTGCAGCCGCCTGCAAGGGCGGCTGGCGTGCACACAGCCCCACGCCAGAAAAATCGGGCGTGGGGCTGTCATGCGCTGGGGTGATTTTAGAATGGCCGCTCGCACTATGACCCAAACATCTCCCATATCCCCTTTGTCGCCCGCCGAGGCACACCCGGCTTCATCACACCCTGCGCTTCATGTACGTCTTTGGGGCCTGGTGCCTTGTGCGGGCAACGGCAGCCGCTCCGGTGCGACAGGCCCCAAGCAATACGCCGTGCTGGGCGGCCAAGCCATGGTGCTGCACACCCTCCAGGCCTTGGCGGCGGTGGAGCGGCTGGCGGGTGTTCAGGTGGTGGTGTCGGCGGGGGACACGTTTTTTGACGCTGCCCAAGCGCCTGAGGGTGCTCCTGTTTTTGTAGCTGCTTGCGGAGGTTCCACGCGCGCTAGCAGCGTTTTTAATGGTCTTTCTGCCTTGCTGGAGCAGGGTGCTCACGCGCAAGACTGGGTGCTGGTGCACGATGCCGCGCGCTGCCTGATCACCGCCGCCGATGTGGACCGGCTGATTGACGCGTGCCAACACGATGCGGTGGGTGGCCTGCTGGCTTTGAAGTTGCCTGACACCTTGAAGCAGGAGCAAGGCGGCCGCGTTGCCGCCACCGTGGACCGCAGTGACAAGTGGCTGGCCCAAACGCCGCAGATGTTCCGCATCGGTGCCCTGCAGGCGGCCTTGCACGCGGCTGGCGATGCGGTGACGGACGAAGCCAGCGCGCTGGAGTTTGTGGGGCAAAGCCCCAAACTGGTCGAAGGCAGTGCGCAGAATTTCAAGGTCACCTACCCGCAAGACTTTGCTTTGGCCGCTGCGGTGCTGGCTGCACGCGCTTGAACCATTGCAGGTTACTATTATTTTTATAGCTGTTTGCGCATATTCCATGGGCGCTAGAGCCATATTCAATACATAAATCGGAATCTACTATGAACATACGCATCGGTGAAGGCTGGGACACCCACCAACTGGTCGAGGGTCGCAAACTTATTCTGGGCGGCGTCGAGATCCCGCATACCAAAGGCTTGTTGGGGCATTCGGACGCCGATGCCTTGCTGCACGCCATTACCGATGCGCTGCTAGGGGCGGCGGCGCTGGGCGACATCGGCAAACACTTTCCGGACACCGACGCGCAGTACAAGGGCGCCGACTCCACCGTGCTGCTGGCCAAAGTAGCCGCTGATGTGCGAGCGCTGGGCTACCACATCATCAACCTGGACAGCACCGTGATCGCCCAGGCGCCCAAGCTGGCGCCGCATATTCAGGCCATGCGGGAACGCATTGCGTTTGTGCTGGATCTGGACATAGCCTGCGTGAACGTCAAGGCCAAAACGGCGGAGAAGATGGGCCCGGTGGGCGAGGGCCGCGCCATGGAGGCGCGCGCGGTGGTTTTACTGAGTATGCCCTGAGCGGCCACTGGCCGCACTCACAGGCGGTTGGCCTTTTGCAAGCGCAGGTTGGCGCTCAGTCCGCCGGTGCTGGAATTGGCGAGGTGGAATGTGCCGCCCATGCGTTGAATGGTTTTGTCCACGATGGCCAGACCCAGGCCGGCACCATTGGCCGCCGTGCGGGCCGCTTCTCCGCGATAAAAAGGTTGGGTAAGTTGGTACAGCTGTTCGTGTGCCACCCCTAGGCCGTGGTCGCGGACTTTCATGAAGACCCATTTGTCCTTGACGAGGGTCGATATATGGATGTCTGCCACGCCGGTGTGCGCGGTTTTACCGTAGCGCCTGGCGTTTTCCAGCAGGTTGGTGAGGACGCGGCCCAGCTCCACCTCATCCGCAAACACGAACACATCCTCGTCCTCCATGTCCACCCGGATGCGGACATCGGGCAGTTTGCGCATGGAGTAAATGCATGCGTCCAGCACGTCCCGGAGTGCGACTGCGGTGAAGCAGACTCGGTCGGGGCGGGCATAGTCCAGAAACTTGTCGATGATGGCGTCGAGTTGGCTGATGTCGGCCGCCATGTGGGCGCGGGCTTCCTCGTCACTGACGCTCATTTCGGTTTCCAGTCGCAGGCGGGCCAGGGGGGTACGCAAGTCGTGCGAGATGCCTGCGAGCATCAGCGCGCGGTCCTGTTCCACTTTGGCCAGCTTCTGCGCCATGCGGTTGAAACCGATATTGACTTCCCGGATTTCATTGGTATTGACATGCTCATCCAGCTGGCTGGCGCTGAAGTCCCCTTCGCGCATGCGGCTGGCAGCGAATGAGAGCTCTTTGAGGGGCCGGTTGATCAGCCCCGCGATGACGGCCGCACCTGTCATGGACAGCGCGCCGGCCACGAGGAGCCAGATGACCCAGGTGGTTCCACCTGCCGGGTTGAATTTGGCTTGGTCGGTTTGGAGCCAATAGTCATCGCCATCGATCATAAAACTGACCCAAAGTCCCGGCTGTCCGTTCACGCTGCTGGCCACCACGGTGCCTTTGCCCAGTCGGGTGCCCAGTTCATGCAGTACCTGGCGGCTGAAGGTGTCGTCATCTTTGGACTCAAAAACGTCCGATGACTCGCGCGGAACGATGCGCAAGCCTTCCTCATCCTTCATGGTCTTGATCAGGGAGAGGCGGGCGATGCTGTCGGCATAGACCAGGGCGGCCCGACTCAGATTGACCTGGGAGGCCAGCAGTTGGGCGGTCTGAACTGCGCGGGGCTCGAACTCCAGCACACGCAAGGTATGCAACCAGGCCAGGATGCTGCCGATCAACAGCAGTGACAACAGCAGAAATGTGCGCCAGAAGAGGCTGAGGCGCGAAAACGGCTTGCGCCAGCCGGTAGGTTCATCCTCGGTCAGCGGGGACAGGTCTGCCGGTCCGCTGGCGTCAAAGTCCGGAAATTGAGTGGGTTGCAATCGGGGTGCCTGTGATCAAGGGCTCGCTTCGTCAGGCACGAACACGTAACCCACGCCCCATACGGTTTGGATGAAGCGTGGCGTGGTGGGGTCGGTTTCCAGCAACTTGCGCAGGCGGGACACCTGAACGTCGAGGCTGCGATCGAAGGGTTCAAACTCGCGGCCCCGGGAGAGTTGGGCCAGCTTTTCCCTGGACAACGGAATGCGGGGGTGGCGCACCAGGGCCTTAAGCATGGCGAATTCACCGGTGGTCAGGGTGATTTCCTGGTCGGCTTTTTTCAGGGTGCGCAGGCCCAGGTCAAATACAAAGGTACCGAACTTCACCTGCTCGTTATCACTGCTGGGGGCACCGGGCGCTTCTTGTGCAGGGCGGCGGCGCAGGACAGCATGGATGCGCGCCAGCAGCTCACGGGGGTTGAAGGGTTTGCCCAGGTAGTCGTCGGCGCCAACTTCCAGACCCACGATGCGGTCAATGTCTTCCCCTTTGGCGGTCAGCATGATGATAGGTGTCTGGTCGTTGGCGGCCCGTAGCCGCCGGCAGATGGAGAGGCCGTCTTCCCCGGGCATCATCAGGTCCAGCACAATCAGGTCGGTCGTTTCGCGCAGCATGATGCGGGTGAGCGACTTGCCGTCTTCCGCCAGGAGTACCTCAAACCCTTCCTGGGTCAGGTAGCGGCGCAGCAGATCCCGGATGCGGGCATCATCATCCACCACAAGGATTTTGTCGGGTCGGCTGGATTGGGCTTGCATGTCGTCCTCAGAGATGTAACAGACCGGATTTTGCGCGGATGTAGCCACAAATCCGGGTTTGAAGTCGGCACTTTGACACTATGTTACAAAAATCGGGACAATTTTTACCGGCTCTCTGCATTTCCTGATGCCCGCCCTGGTGTCTTTGTGGGAGCATCAGGCATGCACTTTATTCAGGCCATTCTCCTGTCCTGGCTGGCGTCCCATGGGGCGTTGGCGCAGTCACTTGATCTCAAAGCGGAGTCGGGGGAGGTGTCTGCAGAGGAGGCCGCGCAGGAGGCGCGGCGGCGCGCCGAACTCAAGGCCATGTTGCGCTCCGAGCCGCCGGATGCTTTGGCCGCCGCGCGTGCTTTGGATACCCGGCAGCGAGAGCAGTTACGCCGTCAAGTGCGGGAGCAAAGCAGCAGGTAGGGCCGCACCGCAGATACCGAGTAGGGGGAAACGCGCATTCCCTTTGGAGGCAGCTGCACAAAAAACAGGCTAGACGCCATAATCTCCCGAATACACATTCAGGGAGAGGCAGTTGTACTCTTGCAATGATGGTGGCGACGGGAGCGCCCAGTGGCTGTAGACCTCTTGCGCAGCATGGCGATCGTGCTCGCGCTGAGCTTGTCTTACAGCTTCATCATCCGGGCCGCGCGCGCGCGGCGCTGGCCCACAGAACTGGCCTCAGGTTTGCTGTTTGGCGGCATTGCCATGGTGGCGGTAGCCAACCCGGTGTGGTTATCGACGGGGCTGCGGGTGGATGGCAGCACCGTGGTGCTGAGCATGGCCACCGCCGTGGCAGGCCCCCTGAGCGGCGCACTGGCGGCGGTGATCGCCCTCTCGCCCTACCTGATCTCCGATGGTTTGTCCGGTTGGGGCACCGCGCTGGCCATCGTTCTGAGTACCTTGACCGGGGTGGCCTGCCATGCGTGGCGACGCCCTGTTAGCGGCCCGCAGTGGGCAGCCGTCCTGGGCGTATGCAGCCTGCTCAGCCAGGCAGTGGTGGGGCTGTGCACGCTCGCCGTTGGGGGGGGCGTCCGGCCCGGTGTGGGGCCGGATTTGCTCACGATGGTCTTGGTGTATAGCCCGGCAGGGTGGCTGTTGGGGCTGATCCTGGTGGATGCCCGGCAGCAACTGCAGAGCGTTGACGCGCTGCACCGGCAGCAAGCCCGAATGAGGGCGATCGTCGGTGCCATGCCTGATCTGCTGTGTTTGCTGGACCGCGACGGGGTATTGCTGGAGGTGCTCAGCGGTCTTGAGTCTGAATGCGGGAAGCGTGCCCACGGCTTTGTGGGGCATCCGGTGCATGCGGTGTTTGCCGACACGGATGCGCAAAAGTTTGTCGCCAGTGTCCGCGCAACCTTGGAGACCCGCAGTCCGCTCGCTGTCGAGGTAGATTGGCCCGACTCCCAGAGTCCAAGGCGCCTGGCGGCACGGATGTACCCGGTGGACGTTCCGGGGCAGGATGGGGAGCTGGTGATGTTGCTGTTCAGGGACGTTTCCACTCGCCAAGCGGCTGCGGACGTGGCGCCCGCGTCGGAGGACCGCTTTTTCAACTTGCTGCAGAACGTGGGTGCGGTGGCAGTTCAGGGTTACACGCCGGACGGCACGATCACTTACTGGAATCATGCGTCCAGCGCGCTCTATGGGTATTCCGAAGCGGAAGTCCTGGGGCGCAATCTGGTGGATGTGCTGGTGCCCCACGAGACACGCGCGGAGTTCCGTGAGGCGCAGGCCCGGATGCAGGCAACCGGAGAAGCACCACCTGCAGGGGAGATGATGTTGATGCATTGCAGCGGGCGCGGAGTGCCCGTTCTGTCAGGTCAAGCCATAGTGAGCGGCTCCGGTGGTCGCACGGAGGTGTTCCGGTTTGACATCGATCTGACCGAGCGCAAGCGCACCGAGGCCGAATTGCGGGTGGCCGCGACTGCTTTCGAGGCCCAGGAAGGCATGATGGTGACCGATTCACAGCGCCGTATCTTGCGTGTGAATCAGGCGTTCACACGCATCTCCGGCTATCAGGATGTCGAGGTCATTGGGCAGACGCCCACCATGTTCAGCTCGGGCTGGCATGACAATGCGTTTTATTCCGAGATGAATGCAACGCTTGCCAGCGCAGGGACCTGGGAGGGCGAGCTATGGAACCGGCGCAAGAACGGCGAAATCCATCCGCAATGGGTCCACATCACGGCAGTCGCCGACGACACCGGTGCCGTGAGTCATTACGTAGCGACGGTGACGGACATCACCCAGCGCAAGGCTGCCGAAGACCAGATCCGGCAGCTCGCCTTCTACGATCCGCTGACCGACCTCCCCAACAGGCGCCTTTTGATTGACCGCTTGCACCATGCCGTGGCCATCAGTGCCCGCAACGGCCGCTGTGGTGCGCTGTTGTTCATCGACCTGGACCACTTCAAAAACCTCAATGACACGCTGGGGCATGACATGGGCGATTTGCTCTTGCAGCAGGTGGCGCAGCGCTTGTTGGACACTGTGCGCGAGGAGGATACGGTGGCCCGTTTGGGAGGGGATGAGTATGTGGTCATGCTCGAAGGCCTGGATGAAAGCCGTGACCTGGCAGCCTCCCAGGCCACGGCGGTGGGCGAAAAAATTGTTGCGACCTTGAACCGGCCCTATCAACTGGCCGGACATGAATTCCACAGCACACCCAGCATGGGCCTGACCCTGTTCAAGGGCCATGAAATCGAAGTGGACGAGCTGTTAAAGCAGGCTGATCTGGCGATGTACCAGGCCAAAGGCTCAGGGCGCAATGGCATGCGTTTCTATGATCCGCAGATGCAAGCGGCAGTGTCCCATCGTGCCGCCATGGAGGCAGACATCCGTCAAGGGATTCTGTTCGGCCAGTTTGTGTTGTTCTTTCAGCCCCAGGTGGATGCCAAGGGCCATGTGGTCGGCGCGGAGGCCTTGCTCCGCTGGCCCCACCCGGTGCGCGGCATGGTGTCTCCGGCCGAGTTCATTCCGGTGGCGGAGGAAACCGGGCAGATCCTCACACTGGGGAGCTGGATTTTGGAAGCTGCCTGTGCGCAGTTGCTGGAGTGGGCGACCCATCCGGAGACAGAAGCACTCACGCTGGCCGTGAATGTGAGCGCCCGGCAGTTCCGCCAACAGGACTTCGCGCAGCACATTCTGGACATGTTGGACTACACCGGGGCCAATCCGCTTCGTTTGAAGCTGGAACTGACGGAGAGTTTGCTGGTAGAAAATCTCGAGGATGTGATTCTGAAGATGTCGGCCTTGCGGGCGCGCGGAGTCGGTTTTTCGTTGGATGATTTCGGAACGGGTTACTCCTCCCTGTCTTACCTCAAGCGCTTGCCATTGGACCAGTTGAAAATCGACCAGTCTTTTGTGCGGGATGTGCTGACAGACCCCAACGATGCGGCGATTGTCAAAACCATTCTGGCACTGGGTCATACTTTGGGCATGAAGGTGATTGCCGAGGGGGTAGAAACCCCGGAGCAGCGTGACTTCCTGTTCGTTAACGGTTGTGCCAGCTACCAGGGCTATTTGTACGGGCGACCGATGCCGGCGGATGCCTTCTTGTCCGCGCTGCGTTCTCCTGCAATCGTGCCGGGTGTGGTGTGATGGTGAGTGAACTCTCCCTCCGGGTCAAAAGGCGTCGCGTACGCCTGATCTTGTGGGTTAGTGCGGCCATACAGATGGGTTTAGGGGCCGGCTGGGCCACTTTTTTCGCCATCACTGGCAGCTTCCATATCGCTTACCTGGAACTCGGGTTGTTTGTCAGTGGCGTCTGTGTTGCCTGGTTGACGCATATCCGCCGTACCCGGCGCGCTTTCGTGCTGTTGACGGTGGTGTCCTTGCTGGTGCTCATCTTGTTTTGTTTGTACCTGGATGTGCCTGACGAGTTCACGCCGCGTACGGCCCACCTCTATCTGCTGGTCCTGACCTTGGCATGTCTTTTTGTTCTGAAGGATGAGCATCCCTTGCTGCGCTGGGGGCTGTGTGGGGTGTTGATGGCAGCGTTCTGGGTGTTTGCCAGTACGCACTGGAGTCTTCCCTCCGAGCTGAGTGTTCCTGTATCCGTGCGGCGCGTGGGCGTATGGATCAATGCAGGGGTCGCCATCGTCGGCTTGATGGCCCTGGTCAACATCATGTTGATTGAAACAGCGGATGCCAATTTTCTGGAACGGGAGATGGAGCAGGGGATGTCCCGGCAGGAATTCTTTCTGGTTTATCAACCCCAGGTGCGCGCCGATGGAACGCCCGTGGCCGCTGAGGCCTTGCTGCGTTGGCGGCACCCCCGGCTGGGCCTGGTGTCGCCGGGGGAGTTTATTGCGCAAGCGGAAAAGTCCGGTTTGATACTCCCCTTGGGGGACTGGGTACTGGATGCGGCCTGCCGGACCTTGCAACACTGGGCGACAGTACCGGCCATGTCTGGATTGTGTCTGTCGGTCAACGTGAGTGCCCAGCAGTTTTTGCAGGAAGACTTTGTGCAACGGGTGGCGGGGGCCCTGTCACGCCATGCCGTGCCGGCCTCGCGCCTGAAGCTGGAGCTGACCGAAAGCATGCTCGTGCATGACGTGGACGACATGGCGCGCAAGATGAGCGCCTTGCGGGCCCTGGGGGTAGGCTGTGCGCTGGATGATTTCGGAACCGGCTTTTCTTCGCTCAGCTACCTCAAGAGTCTCCCTCTGGACCAGATCAAGATCGACCAGGTGTTTGTGCGAGACGTGCTGACCGACGCCAGTGATGCAGCCATCGCCAGAACCATTCTCCAGCTAGGTGAAAGTCTGGGTTTTGCGGTGGTGGCGGAAGGGGTGGAGACGCAAGGGCAGTGCGACTTTCTCCTGGCACATCGCTGTGTTCTGTTTCAGGGCTATCTGTTCAGTCCCCCGCTTGCAGCGCCCGAATTCGAAATGTATGTGGCCCGCTCCGCAGCTTACGCAGTCTGATGACAGACTGCGCCGGCATTTCGCTGATCTGTTTGGGGGCTGCATGACTCAGGCTCCGCCAAGGTGTTGCGATGCCGCCGGACCTGGCATGGTGCACGTAGAGAGGCCCCGGCTGGAGAGAGTCGGGGCTATTTGCTATAAGTTTGATAGCTTCTTACGCATACCCTGAAAGGGCTAGGGTCGGATTTCTATTGAAATCACTGCGCTGCCCAGCCGCCGTCCATATTCCACGCCACGCCGCGCACGTTGTCTCCGGCGGGCGAGCAGAAAAACACCGCCAGCGCGCCCAGCTCTTCGGGTGTGGTGAATTGCAGGGAGGGCTCTTTCTCGCCCAGCAGTTGTTTGGTGGCATCTGCGTTGCTGATGCCTTGCGCCGCAGCCTTTGCGTCCACCTGCTTTTGCACCAGCGGGGTCAGCACCCAGCCGGGGCAGATGGCGTTGCAAGTCACGCCGGTAGTGGCGTTTTCCAGAGCCGTCACTTTGGTCAGGCCCACCACGCCGTGCTTGGCGGCCACATAGGCGGACTTTTCGGCCGAGCCCACCAGCCCGTGGACAGACGCCACGTTGATGATGCGGCCCCAGTTCTTCGCCTGCATGCCGGGCAGGGCCAGGCGCGTGGCGTGGAAGGCACTGCTCATGTTGATGGCGATGATGGCGTCCCACTTCTCGATGGGAAAGTTTTCGACCCGTGCCACATGCTGAATGCCTGCGTTGTTGACCAGAATATCCACGCCGCCAAAAGTGGCCTTGGCGTGCTCCATCATGGCTGCTATCTCGGCAGGCTTGCTCATGTCCGCACCGTGGTAGCTCACTTGCACGCCCAAGGCCGCAATTTCGGCCTGGGGGCCTTCCACATCGCCAAAGCCGTTCAGCACGATGTTGGCGCCTTGTGCGGCCAGTGCCTTGGCGATACCCAAACCGATGCCGCTGGTGGAGCCGGTAACGAGGGCGGTTTTACCTTTCAACATGCGTCTTCCTTCACAAAGTGGTGGGGGGATTCCATTAGGATGTGGTCATTATCAAACGAGTGAATGCACCATGGCTGAACCTACGCTGAACTACGTACCCTGCGCTGACGCCAACGGCCCGCGCCGCATGGCGTATTGGCAGTGGGGCGCTGCAGATGCAGCCCACACCGTGCTGTGTGTGCATGGCCTCTCGCGCCAGGGTCGCGACTTTGACGTGCTGGCGCAGGCCCTAGTAGCCCGCGCTTCCCAGTCCATCCGTGCGGTCTGTCCCGATGTGGCTGGACGTGGCCAAAGCGATTGGCTTCAGGACCCTGCCGGCTATGGCGTGCCCACTTATGCAGCCGACATGTTGGGGCTGCTGGCGCACCTGAAGCCCGCCACCCTGGATTGGGTGGGCACCAGCATGGGCGGCTTGATCGGTCTGGCCGTCACCGCTCATGCCGCCTCGGTGGGGGTGAAGGTACGCAAATTGGTGCTGAACGATGTGGGGCCGGTAATCCAGTGGTCGTCTCTGCAGCGCATAGGCACCTATCTGGGCCGCGCGGTGAGCTTTGACAACCTGCAGCAGGCGGCAGACGCCATGTGGGCGATTTCAAGCAGTTTCGGGCCGCACACCCCGGCGCAGTGGCTGGAGTTGTCACGCCACATGGTCAAGACCCTGCCGGATGGCAGGGTGGCGTTGCACTACGATCCTGCGATTGCCATCCCCTTCCGCGCGGTGACTGAAGAGCTGGCGCTGGCCGGCCAGGCCCAGCTGTGGCAGCTGTATGACGCCATCACGGCAGAGACTTTGCTGTTGCGCGGCGCGGATTCTGACCTCTTGTCACCAGAAACTGCGCAGGCCATGACACAGCGTGGGCCCAAAGCTCGGCTGGTGGAATTTGCCGGCGTAGGCCACGCCCCGACCCTGATTGCGCAGGACCAACAGGACGCCGTGACTTCTTTTTTGCTGGGGTAAGGTCCCTCGCCTTGTGAGCCTTCCATGAAAAGTTTGTACGCCGGGGACACTGCCCCGGCTCCCCCACAAGTGATTGCGGCCACTGCCGACAGCCTGCCCGAGCAGGCCGGTGCTTTGCAGCGCGCCCGCGCTTTTGCCGAGCCCTTGTTGGCCACCGAATTACTGGATACCGGCGAAAACGTGTTGCAACACGCGGACGCGGTAGCCGCCATCTTGCGCACCATTGGCGGCTCGGAAGCCATGCAGGCCGCCAGCTACCTGGTGTATGCCTGTGACCACCTGAACAAGCCCCACGAGGTGATTGCCAAGGCCTTCGGCGACAACTTTGCCGACCTCGCGTTGGAAACCACCAAGCTGGTGCGCCTGCAGCGCATGGCACGGCTGGCGCACCAGTCGGCCAGCCATAGCACTAGTGCGGCAGCCATGGCGCAGACTGCCGGCCCCGCCGGGCCGCCCCAAGGGGGTGATGCCGCCCCAGGGGGGCAGCGACTCGCGCAGCGATGGAGCGTGGGGGCGCCGGGGCTGCAGACGGAGAGCGTTCGCAAGATGCTGCTGGCTTTCAGCAAGGACCTGCGCGTGGTCATGCTGCGCCTGGCATCGCGCTTGCAGACCTTGCGGCACTTTGCGGCGACCAAGTTGCCGGTGCCGCCGGGGCTGGCGTCTGAAGCCTTGCAGGTGTTTGCGCCCCTGGCCAACCGGCTAGGCATCTGGGAAATCAAGTGGGAGATGGAGGACTTGTCTTTCCGTTTCCTGGAGCCAGATACCTACAAGCAGGTGGCCAAACTGCTGGACGAAAAGCGCGTGGAGCGGGAAGCCTCGGTAGAGCGCTTGCGCCAGCACCTGGCCGACGAGCTGGCCGCGCAGGGCGTGCAGGCGGCTGTGCAGGGCCGGCCCAAACACATCTACAGCATCGTCAAAAAGATGCGGGGCAAGTCGCTGGGCTTTGATCAGGTGTACGACATCCGGGCGCTGCGCATCGTGGTGCCCACAGTGCCCGATTGTTATGCGGCGCTGAGCCTGGTGCACACCCGCTTTACACCGATCACCGAAGAGTTTGACGACTACATCGCCCGCCCCAAGCCGAATGGCTACCAGTCGCTGCACACAGTAGTAAGAGAAGTAGACCCCCACGCTCCGCCCTTGCAGGGATCGCTGCCCCCCGAGGGTGCTGTCCCGCTTGGGGGTGGCCCGGCAGCGGGACGTTCGGCAGGTCAACCCATCGAAGTGCAAATCCGCACCCAGGCCATGCACGACCATGCCGAGCATGGCGTGGCCGCCCACTGGGCCTACAAAGAGGCGGGCGCCAAAGGCTATGGCGGCAGCGTGACCGCAGCGGGGGCCTATGACGCCAAGATTGCGGTGCTGCGCCAGCTACTGGCCTGGGAGCGTGACCTCTCCGGCGCCCAGGCGGCCGATGGTCAGGGCATGTTTGACGATCGCATCTATGTGCTCACCCCGGATGCCGCCATTGTGGAGCTGCCCCAGGGCGCCACCGCGGTGGACTTTGCCTACAGCGTGCACACCAACCTGGGCCACCGTTGCCGGGGTGCCAAGGTGGATGGCGCCATGGTGCCGCTGAACACGCCCCTTAAAAACGGTCAGACCGTGGAAGTGACTGCCGTGAAAGAGGGCGGCCCCTCGCGCGACTGGCTCAATCCCGAGCTGGGCTACCTGGTCAGCCACCGGGCGCGCGCCAAGGTGCGGGCCTGGTTCAATGCGCTGGCCATGGGCGAAACCATGGCCAAAGGCCGTGAGGCGGTCGAAAAGCTGCTGCAGCGGGAAGGCAAAACCGCCATCAAGCTCGACGACCTCGCTAGCCAGCTGGGCTTCAACCATGCCGACGCCTTGTTTGAAGTGGTTGGCAAAGACGAGTTTTCACTGCGCAACATCGAGCTTCTGCTGCGCCCGCCCGAGCCCGCCGGCATGCAGGACGACTACATGCCGCTCAAAAAACCGCGCGGTGTGTCCGGCGGCAAGGGCGGGGTGCTGGTGGTGGGCATCGACTCGCTGATGACCCAGTTGGCCAAGTGCTGCAAGCCGGCACCGCCGGATTTGATCAGCGGCTTTGTAACCCGTGGCAAGGGCGTGAGCGTGCACCGGTCCGACTGCTCCAACCTGCGCAATATGGTGCAACGCAGTGGCGACCGCCTGATCGAGGTGGAGTGGGGCGCTCCGGGTGGAAAAGACGGCAACGTTTACCCGGTGGACGTGGCAGTGGAAGCGATCGACCGCCAAGGGCTGCTGCGCGACATCTCTGAGGTGTTTGCCAAGGAAAAGATGAACGTCATCGGCGTGCAGACCCAGTCCGTCAAAGGCACGGCCTGGATGACGTTTACCGTGGAGGTGGCGGAATCCGGCCGCCTGACCCGGGTGCTCAAGATCGTGAATGAGCTCTCCGGCGTGCGCTCTGCGCGGCGGCGCTAAATGCTGCGCTGCCTAGTCCAGCGCCACTTCTTGCAAGGGCACGCCGCAGAGCTCTGACTTCGTAGGGCAGGTGCCGGGGATGCGGTAGAAGAGCACGGTGTCCCTGTCGCAGCAGTAGCTTGGCGTCTTCTGTGCCCATGCCGGAAGGGGCAGCGTTGACCCCGTTGATTGGGTGACATTAGCGAGGCGCGGGGGCGAATTCCATGCGCACCCAGCCGTTGCTCGTGGCGGGTTGCAGGAATCGGATGGCGGTGCGGTGGAAGGTGAGTCCTTCTTCCGTCACTGTCTCGGTCTGGAGCTCGAAGGCCTGCGAGGCGCTGATTGTGGCCCGCAGGTGTTCCCGCTTTTGCCAGAAGTCCAGGGTATCGTCGGCCACACGCTGGATCTGACCGGTGCTGATGATGGCTGTCTCCAAGGTCTGCGGGGTGCTGAAGCGGAATGCATCTTCAATGATCACTTTGGGCTCTAGCCCCCGGATATGGTGCGTAGAGCGCTCCAGTTTTTGTAGCGGCTCCACCGCATAGGCGGGCTTCATGTCGATGCGCACCATGCTGCCATTGGCGTCGCTGTGTTGTTCGAGAACCGGCGCCTTGACCTTGGTGGACTCGCGTTGCAACTGGCCTGCCACCACGGGAACAGGGTGGCCCCAGGAGTTGATGCCGAGTATGGTGAAGCGGTCTTTGCTGAAGGTTTTGGAGGAATACACCGTGGCACCGGCATCGCCCACCGGCTGTTCGGTGCCAAGAGCGATGGTGTAGGAGCCCACATCGTTATGGCTGTGGTTGCCGTTGCCACCCGCCTTGATGGCAAAGCCCAGGGTCTCGCCCGGTCCGGGGCGGGATACCAGCACACCCACGGTGTTGAAGTAGCTCTGCAAGCCCACTGCCGAGGCGCTGCCTTGGCCTGCAGGCGCCGGTTGGCTGAACAGCTTGATGGAGGCCTGCACCAGCGGGCTGGCGTTGGCCGGGGCATTGACACTCACGCTTTGGCTAAGCAGGGTTTGCGGTTGGCCCAGACCATAGGCTTCGTTGGCATAGGCGCGGGTGGTGTCATCCATGCGGGTGTTGCGCCCGGCGTCGCCAAAGAGCGCAACGTTCCCCGGCGTCATCTCAAACCGGTACCCGTAGAGCGCCACTTCGCGTACCAGCGGCTGGGCAAACAGGTCCAACTGGTTTGCGGTGGCCTGCATCAGCATTTCCCGCAGCTCGGTGAAATGCGAGAAGCCGTAGTTCCAGTAGCCGGGGCCCTCCAGCGCGTAGCCATCCTGCGGGAAGCCGCCCAGGTAGTTGCGGATGTAATGCTCGGCACCCGCCACGAACACGGCACGGTCTTCGCGGTCGGGTAGCAACGCCAGTGCAGTGCCTGTCACCCCTTTGAGGCACACCGCATTCCAGTTGTGGTCTGCCTTAAGCCACCAGTGGTCTTTACCGCCCGTCTCAAAGCTGGCGCGCACCGGGGCGAGTACGCGTTGCACCAGGGCATCACGCACCATTTTCCGGGTCGGACCATCCAACTTGTCGCCCAGCAGGTAGAGCGTTTGCGCCAGTTCGTTGGCCGTGTCGGCGGCAAACAAATCCACCTCAAAATGCTGCCCGCGGAAATTGCGCAAATCCCTGTCATGGGCCGGCCACGTCCAGGTGGGTTGGGTGCTCAGGGCCTGAAGCAAGCGTGAGATGGCGGGCAGGTAGCTGCCGGCCCATTGGCTGCATTCCGCCAGCACCAGCACATGCAGGCCCGCCTTGCGCGCATTCATCATGCGTTCACCATTGCCACGAACACCATGACGGCTGTATTCGAGGTAGGCCTCGTCATCCCACGGTGGCACCGGCTGCGCGGCAATTTTGTCAGCGGCTTTGGTGACTACTTGCAGGCGCCGCTGAACGTCCGCTCGCCCCCACGCGGAGCGATCCTGGCAGGCAGGCCCCACGCCGGATGGTTTTTCGGGCAATTGTTGGGCGAGGCTGGCTACTCGTTCGGGCGCAATCTCTACGAAGCGCCCGGCATGGGCACTGGCCAGCAGCGCACCGGCCAGCCAAAGAACGCACGCCCACCACTTCGGAAAACGGGGCCTCCGCATCGCTCAGGCTCCCGGATGTCCGAGCAGGCTCACGATGTGTTGCCAGTGCGCAGGCTCCACCGGCGTGATGGAGAGGCGGTTGCCTTTCTTGAGAATAAGGAGGTCTGCGAGTGCAGCGTCAGCCCTCAGCTCGGGCAAGGTGAGGTTGCGCGTCTTGCGGACCACCTGCACATCGACCAACAGCCAACGGGGTGTTTCGGGCTTGCTGGCTGCATCGAAGTAAGGCGAGGCGGGGTCGAATTGCGTGGGGTCCACCTTGATGCCGGAGGCCACCCGCGCAATGCCCACGACACCGGGCTGTGCGCAGCTGGAGTGGTAGAACAGCACGCCGTCGCCCACCTGCATGCTGTCGCGCATGAAGTTGCGGGCCTGGTAGTTGCGTACGCCGGTCCAGCCCACGGTGGCGTCGGGCATGGCCAGCACATCGTCAATCGAGGCCTCGGCGGGCTCGGCTTTCATGAGCCAGTAGTGGGGCATGGGTGACCTTCAATACCTCGGTGGGCCAAGCCGCTGGCTTGCTTTGGAGATGGCGTAATTCACGGCGCAGTAAAGCAGCGCCACCACAAGGTACACGGGCACCAGGGAGTTGTAGTTAGCGATGAGCACCTTGCCGTTCTGCATGAGTTCGCCGTAGGTGACGACGTAGCCGAAGGTGGTGTCTTTGACCACAATGACCAGTTGCGCGACCAGTGCCGGGACGATGTAACGCAGTGCCTGGGGAAAGACGATGTGGAAGAAGACCTGGGCTTCAGTCATTCCCAGGCTTCTGGCTGCATGGGTCTGGCCCCGGGGAACGGCGAGTACGCCCGCGCGGTACACCTCGGCCACCACGGCCGCAGTGCTGAAGGCCACGGGCAAGGTCAACATCCAGTAGGTGCTCAGCTTCACACCGACGGTTGGCAGCACCAGAAAACACACATAGATGAGCAGCAGCGTCGGCGTACCGCGCAGGAATTCAATCAGTGCGATGCTTGGCCAACGCACCAGTCGCGGCTGCGCCAGGCGCCCCAGCAGCAGTAGCAGACCGAGGGTGAGCGCGAGCAGGGCGGCCATTGCGGCCGATGCCAGTGTGCCGAGCAAGCCTTTGCCGAGGAAGGCCCAGGTTGTCGACTGGGCAAAGAAATTCCAGAGTCGAGACTCAAGTTGCCCGGCGGAGTGGAAGCGGAACACCACCGCGGTGGTGATCAGCAGCAATATAGCTACGGCGACCCCACTGCCCCACCGTGTAAGGGTCTGGGCTCGGGGGCTTGGCGCGCCATAAAGAATGGTTTCCAGATCGCGGCTCATCGCAGTATCCGAACCTTCTTTTCCAGCTTCGCTCCGCCCCAGGCGATGAGCAATCCGGTGAGCACGTACATCGCGGCGGCAACGGTGAATGCAGCCATTCCGGCTGCGGAGTCGGTTGCGATCTTGGACACGAGTGCAGTGAGCTCCCGGCCTGGAAGTGGTACCTGCGAAGCCAATGAGGTTGACAACATTAGCGCAATGAGCAGGGAGGTCATGGGCTGCACCACGGCGCGCAGCGCCTGAGGCAGCACCACCGCAGTGATGACCTGCAGCGGCGGCATTCCCAAACTGAGTGCGGCCTCCAATTGACCACCGGGAACCGTGTTGATGCCCGATCGCAGGTAGTCTGCGGTGAATGCGGAGCACACCAGTGTCAAGGTCAGGATCACGGCGGGCTCATAGTCCATCAGGACGTTGAGGTCGGGTAGTGCAAACACGATGAAGATCAGCAGCGCAACGCTGGGAATATTGCGAAAGATCTCGACGTAAAGGCTCAGACCGAAACGCAGTGGCGGCAGCGGCAGCAAGCGAAGTACGGTCACCACCAAGCCCAGCAAGAAGCCCGGCACGAAGGACAGCACCGTGAGCTTCCATGTCTGAAAAAGGGCCTGCCCGAAGGCAGGCCCATAGTCCCCCCAGAGACTGGAGACACCGCTCATCGCTTACGGGAGCGCGGGCGGGGTGGGAATGGCGGTGTTGCCGGTGCGCTGTCCGATGGACGTGGTCCACAACTTGGCCCAGGTGCCGTCCGCTTGAATTTTCTTCAGGAAGGCATTGACGAAAGCCACGCCGTCCGAACCCTTGGGCAATCCGACACCGTAGGGGTCCTGTGCGCCAAAGGGGCTGCCTGCCAGCTTCGCGTCGGCGGTACCCAGACTCAGAACGTTGAGCAGCAGTGTGTGGTCGGTGACGTAGGCATCCACGCGTCCCTGGCGCAATCCGTCAAGGGCTTCCTGGTGTGTCTGGAACTCTTGTACGACAGCCTTGGGGGCGAACTGCGCCAGGATGGCAGGCCCCGTGGAGCCCGCCTGCGTCGCGACTTTTTTACCCGCTAGATCGTTGTACGACTGGATCGTGCTGTTGTTCGACTTGACCAGCACACCTGCCTGCGAGCTGTAGTACGGTCCGGCAAACGAGATTTTCTCGGCGCGGGCGGGGGTGATGGAGTAAGTGGCGAACACCACGTCCACCTGGTCGTTGATGAGTACCTGCTCGCGTGTGGACGAGTTCACCTGCGTGAACTGGTATTTGGAGCCATCGCCCAAGATGTAACGGGTGAGAAGTTGGGCCAGACCTGCGTCAAAGCCGCGGATTTTGCCGTCCTTCTCATTCAGCAGCGCGAACAGATTCGAGGTTTGGAGGCCGCCCAGGCGCAGCGTGCCGGCCTTTTTGATCTTGCTGGCCCAGGTGCTCGACGCGATGGTTGCAGCATCGGCGACGGGGCCCTGCGCGATCAGCGTGTCAAAGGCCGCTGCATTGATGGGCGTGCCTTGTGCGAACAGCGGTGCCCCGGTCATGACCGCCAATGCGACCACGGTGGATTTCAGTAGGGATTGGATCGACATGTTTTCCTTTGCGAGGTGTGGAGTGGTCTGTACCGGAAAAGAATATATAGCAGTTGATATAGCAGCTTGGGCATATGCATACTACCGGTCGCAGCCCTGCAAGGTGACGCATGGCACGGGGCCCGAGGAAGACACTCCGCGGTCTTGTGCTACTGAGTTCAGCCAGCCCGCGCCACCACCAACCATTCCCCCGTTCCCTCCGCCTCCGCGATCAATGCGCCATCGGCGCCCCAGATGCCGCTTCGCCCTGCCGGCACATAGCCGCCCGCCGGCCCGCCGTGGTTGGCAATAAGGACCGTCATGGCATGTTCCCGCGCATAGCCGGCCCAAAGTGGTGCTTCGGCGGCGTAGCCATTGACGGAAGTGAGGATGCCGGCGGCATAGACGCGGGCACCGGCGGCTGCGGCTTGCGCTGCATGGCTGGGGTGGTTGGTGTCAGCGCAGATGGCGCTGGCGATCTGTTGTCCGGCCCTTTCCTGCATATGCACGGGCGCATCGCCAGGGGTAAAGAACTCCTCTTCGCCTTCATGCAGGTGGAACTTGCGGTACACGCTGTGCTGTCCATCAGGCCGCAGGGTGATAGCGCCAATACAGGGCAGGGCGCTGCCGCTGTCCACCGGCGCGCCCACGGTGATGGCCATGCCGGTGCGGTTTGCAGCCTCGCGTAATGGCGCCAGCAAGGCGTGCTCGGGATGGAGCACCAAGCCAGGCATGGCGGCCAGCTCGTAGCCGGTGAGCGAGAGCTCCGGGAAGACGAGCCACTGCACACCATGCTGCGCGGCAACTTCCACGAAGCGCAGGTGGTTTTGCACATTGGCAATCACGTCCAGCGGGACCGATGTGCTTTGTGCTGCGGCAATGGTCAATGCTATGTTTTTAGTAGCTGCTTGCGTAATATTCATGAGGTCTAGAGGCTTATTTGGCGTGCAAATAGGACGTACTTTCCGGCCGGCCCGGCAGGTTCAGCGCAGCCGTACGCGCTGGCGTTTGTGCCACCAGAGCGCCCCGTCGCCAGACCTTAAGGCGAGTGGCTTTGAGGCGGATGGCCTCGATGGGGTTTTGCGCCTGCAGCAGCACCAGATCGGCGCGGCAACCTTTTTCCAGGCCATAGCCCTCCAGGTGCAGGATGCGGGCGGGGTTGGTGGTGACGGCATCAAAGCATTGCTGCATGGCGCTCTGGCTGGTCATTTGCGCTACGTGTAGGCCCATGCTGGCGACCTCCAGCATGTCGCCGCTCCCCATGCTGTACCAGGGGTCCATGCAGCAGTCCTGTCCGAAGGCCACCGTCATGCCGGCGGCCATGATTTCGGGCACGCGGGTCATGCCACGGCGCTTGGGGTAGCTGTCGTGCCGGCCTTGCAGGGTGATGTTGATGAGCGGGTTGCTCACCACGCTCAACTGCGCCTCGGCCATGAGCGGCAGCAGTTTGCTGACGTAGTAGTTGTCCATGCTGTGCATGGAGGTGAGGTGGGAGCCGGTCACGCGGCCGTGCAGCCCGAGGCGGTGGGCCTCGAAGGCCAGTGTTTCGACGTGGCGCGAGAGCGGGTCGTCCGACTCGTCGCAGTGCATGTCGACCAGCTTGCCCTGCTCGGCGGCCAGCTCGCACAGCAGTTTGACGCTGGCAGCTCCATCCGCCATGGTGCGCTCGAAGTGGGGAATGCCGCCCACCACGTCCACGCCCAGGCTCAGCGCTTTTTTGAGGTTGTCCACGCCGCCCTTGCTTCGCAACACGCCGTCCTGCGGGAAGGCGACCAACTGCAGGTCGATATAGGGGGCAACTTTCTTTTTGACGGCCAACAGGGCTTCTACGGCCAGCATGCTCGGGTCGCTGGTGTCCACATGGCTGCGGATGGCCAGCAAGCCGTTGGCCACCGCCCAGTCGCAATAGGCCAGGGCGCGGTCTACCAGCGCCTCAAAGGTGAGGTGGGGCTTGAGCTCACCCCACAGCGCAATGCCTTCCAGTAGCGTGCCGCTCTGGTTCAGGCGCGGCAGGCCCAGGCTGAGCGTGGCATCCATGTGGAAGTGCGCATCCACAAAAGGGGTGCTGAGAAGCATGCCACCGGCGTCCACCACCTCTGCCGCCGGTGCAGCCTCAGGCGTGAGGCCTTGTGACACTTCAACAATGCCGCCGCCTTGCACCGCGACCGACATGTGGCTGCGCCCGTCGGGCAGGGTGGCGTTGTGGATGAGCAGGTCGAGCATGGTCTGGCCTCAATGGTTGCTACAAAATGAATAGCTGCTTGCGCAGTCTGGATGTGCGGGAGAAGCGATTTTCTTCATGAAACACTGGCATTGCTGCCGGGAAGCAAGAAGTGTGGCAAATACGCGTTGACCAGCTCGTTGACGATGCGGGACGGCAGCGCGTCCTTGCCGCTCTTGTTTGGGTCACGCCCCAGCTGGGTGGAAAGGTCTTGCTTGATGCGTGCAAAGTCCAGCGGGTGGATGGTTCGCATCAGCGCCATCTCGCCCGATGTGCCCACGACGACCTGGTCCATACGCCGTGCGGATTGCAGCCGTTCACCCATGGATACCTGCACTGCCCAGAAATCGCCCTCATCTTCGCTCATGCGCAGCGGGTGCGGGTCGGCATCTTTGGCGGCACGGCGGATGATGTCGACTTCAAATCCGTCCTGGTTGCGGGCTGTGTAAAGCTGGTCTTGCACGACCTCAAAGCTGGGGTCCACCTTGCGCAGCACGCCGATCAAGGAGCTGTCGAGCTTCTTCATGGTGGTGAAAAAAGAAATGTGCTTGCGGGCGTCAAACAGCATGTCCACATCGCGCGTGGCCATGGCCTCTTGGGTAATGCGCACGCCAGCGGCTGTTTCATACGCATACAGGGCATGGGTGCCCACCACCATAAAGTGGTCCTGCACACCAATGCTTTCCAACGCATTGAGCACGCGACCGACCCGCAGCGCGCGGTTCAAGCGCTGCTGGGTAGCCAATTGGGTTTTGAGCGCCTTCAGGCGCTCCTCTGCTGACTTCTTTCGTGCCATGAAACTGGCGTACATGGCCTCAGTGTCTTCGCTGCGCGGACCTAGAGACTTTTGAGCGCCATTTGCGGAGGTGCGAATCAGGGTGGCTTTGCCACGCAAGTCACGCCAGAGCATGCTGCCCCGCACCTCCGCCGCTACCTTTTTGGCTTGGGCAGTGGCCAGAAACACCGTTTCTGCGTCAATGAACTGACGTTTTTGGCTCTCCGACTGGTCGAGAAAGAAGGTGCTGGAGGGCATGTTCAATGTATTTTTCTATTTTTAGATAAAACATTGAACCTTCAATAAAATCAGTAAGTTACGATTCATTGGGTGCCGAAGATGCGATCGCCCGCGTCACCCAGCCCCGGCATGATGTAGCCGTGGTCGTTCAGGCCCCGGTCGATGGCCGCCGTGAAGACGCGCACATCGGGGTGCTCTTTGTACAGGGTGTTGATGCCTTCCGGGCAGGTCAGCAGGCACAGGAACTTGATGGACTTGGGCTTGCAGGCCTTGAGGCGCGTCACGGCCGCAGCGGCCGAGTTGCCGGTGGCCAGCATGGGGTCCACCACCACCACATCGCGCTCTTCCATATTGCTGGGCATCTTGAAGTAGTACTCCACCGCCTGCAGGGTTTTGGGGTCGCGGTACAGGCCCACATGGCCCACACGGGCGCCGGGCACCACGCTGAGCACGCCGTCCAGAATGCCGTTGCCGGCGCGCAGCACGCTGGCAAACACCAGCTTTTTGCCGTCGATGACTTTGCCGGTGGTCTTCTCCAGCGGGGTTTCAATCTCCAGGTCTTGCAGCGGCATGTCGCGGCAGACTTCGTAAATCATCAGGCCGGCCAGCTCGTTGAGCAGGCGGCGAAAGCTGCTGGTGCTGGCTTCCTTTTTGCGCATCAGGGTGAGCTTGTGCTGCACCAGCGGGTGGTCAATGAGAGTGACGTTGGCACGTGCTGCGGGATCAATGGTGACCATGTGTGAGTTCCTTGTAGTGTTTATCGCTTGCTGCCGCCCAGGATGCTGCCCAGCACCCCGCGGATGATTTGACGGCCTACTTCGCGACCAATGGCGCTGGCCGCACTCTTGATGAGCTGCTCGCCCACACTGGCTCGCGAACGGCGGGCGCCGCCGCCCAGCATGTCGCCAATGCTGTCCAGGAAGCCACCGCCTGCGGGCGCTGCCTCCGGCTCGGGGGCAGGCGCAGCGCGTCCGGCGCGGGTGCGTGGGGTGGCATCGCTTTCGGCTTGTGCCGCAGCTGGCGTACGGCTTTGGGTGCGGCCCTTGAGTTTTTCGAAAGCGGATTCGCGGTCCACCGCTTGTTCGTACACGCCAGCGACTATGGATTCGGCGATCAGCGTCTGGCGTTGCTCGGGGGTGATAGGGCCGATCTGACTGGCCGGTGGAATGACAAAAACGCGCTCCGTGAGGGAAGGGCGGCCTTTTTCGTCCATCAGGCTGACCAGGGCTTCGCCCACGCCCAGCTCGGTGATGGCGGTGGCGACATCCAAGCCGGGGTTGGCACGCATGGTGTCGGCCGCGCTCTTGACGGCTTTCTGGTCGCGCGGGGTAAATGCGCGCAGGGCGTGTTGCACGCGGTTGCCCAGCTGGGCGAGCACGCTGTCCGGAATGTCCAGCGGGTTTTGCGTCACAAAGAACACGCCCACGCCCTTGGATCGCACCAGGCGCACCACCAGCTCAATGCGCTCGATCAGCACCTTGGGGGCATCGGCAAACAGCAAGTGGGCCTCGTCAAAGAAGAACACCAGCTTGGGCTTCTCGAGGTCGCCCACCTCGGGCAAGGCCTCGAAGAGTTCGCTCAGCATCCAAAGCAAAAAGGTCGCATACAGGCGGGGCGACTGCATGAGCTTGTCCGCCGCGAGGATGTTGATGACGCCTTTGCCCCCACCGCCTGCGGTGGTTCCACGGCTCATGTCGGTCTGCATGAAGTCTTCGATGTTGAGCATGGGCTCGCCAAAGAACTGGTCGCCGCCTTGCTCTTCAATCTGCATCAGGCCGCGCTGGATGGCGCCAATGCTGGCGGCGCTGATGTTGCCGTACTCCGTGGTGTAGTGGGCTGCGTTGTCGCCTACGTCCTGGCACATGGCGCGCAGGTCTTTCATGTCCAAGAGCAGCAGGCCGTCGTCGTCGGCTATCTTGAACACCAGTTGCAGCACACCGGCCTGGGTGTCGTTCAGGTTGAGCATGCGGGCCAGCAACAGGGGGCCCAGGTCGCTCACGGTGGCACGTACCGGGTGGCCTTGTTGGCCGAACACGTCCCACAGCGTGGTGGGAAAAGCGGAAAACGCGGGTTCTTCAAACCCCCGCTCCTTGATGATCTTGCCCAGTTTGTCGGTCAACACACCTTGTTGGGAGATGCCGGTCAGGTCGCCTTTGACGTCGGCCATGAACACCGGCACGCCCAGGGCAGAAAAGCCTTCGGCCAGGCTTTGCAGGGTGATGGTTTTGCCGGTGCCGGTGGCGCCGGTGATAAGGCCATGGCGGTTGGCCTTGTCGGGCCGGAGGAAACATTGCACTGCAGACTTGCCTGCGGCGTGCTGGGCAATCAGGATGCCTTCGTCTTGGATGGAAGCCATGGATGTGTCAAAAAGTACAATCGAGCGAGTAGCGTAACGAATTTTTAAAGGGTTTCGTGTGGCAGGACATAGCAAATGGGCCAATATTCAGCACCGCAAAGGGCGGCAGGACGAGAAGCGAGGCAAGATCTGGACCCGCATCGTCCGTGAAATCACGGTAGCCGCCCGGCAAGGCGGGGGCGACCCGGCCATGAACCCGCGTTTGCGCCTGGCCATTGAAAAAGCCAAGGCCGCCAACATGCCCGCCGACCGGGTGAAGTACAACGTCGACAAGGCCACCGGTTCGCTGGACGGCATCAGCTACGAAGAGATCCGCTACGAGGGTTATGGCATTGGCGGCGCGGCCATCATCGTGGACACCATGACGGACAACAAGGTGCGCACCGTGGCCGAAGTCCGCCACGCATTCAGCAAGCACGGCGGAAACATGGGCACCGAAGGCTCGGTGGCTTTTCAGTTCAAGCACGTGGGCCAGATGATTTTTGCGCCCGGCACCAGCGAAGACAAGGTCATGGAAGTGGCCTTGGAAGCCGGCGCTGAAGATGTGATTACCGATGACGAAGGCGCAATTGAAGTATTGACAGCGCCTGCCGACTTTGAGGCCGTCAAGGCCGCCTTAGAGGCCGCCGGCCTGAACGCAGAAATCGCCACGGTGACCATGCGTGCCGAAAATACCATCGAGCTCTCCGGCGAGGACGCCGAGCGCATGCAAAAACTCCTGGATGTTTTGGAAGACTTGGACGACACCCAGGACATCTTCCACAACGCCGCACTCTGAACTAAAGATATGAACGTACTCGTAATTGGCGGCGGTGGCCGCGAACATGCGCTGGCCTGGAAATTAGCCCAGTCTGACAAGGTGCAAATGGTCTATGTGGCCCCTGGTAATGGGGGAACCGCGACAGACGTGCGTCTGAAGAATGTGCCTATCACCGATGTGGTGCAGTTGCGTCAGTGGGCGCAAGACAATCAGATTACCTTGACCTTGGTGGGCCCTGAAGTGCCCCTGGCCGCCGGTGTGGTGGACGAGTTCCGCGCGCACGGCATGCGCATCTTCGGCCCGACCAAAGCGGCTGCCCAATTGGAAAGCTCCAAGGCCTTTAGCAAAGCGTTCATGCGCCGCCACGGCATTCCGACGGCCGAGTACGCCACCTTCTCGGACCCCGTGGCTGCACATGCTTATGTGGACAAGATGGGCGCGCCCACGGTGGTGAAGGCGGATGGCCTGGCTGCGGGCAAGGGTGTGGTGGTGGCCATGACCGTGGCCGAAGCCCACGAAGCCATTGACTTCATGCTGGTGGACAACGCCCTGGGCGTGGCCCACAACAACGGGGCGGACGGCGTGGCTGTGCCGCGCGTGGTGATTGAAGAGTTTCTGGAAGGCGAAGAGGCCAGCTTCATCGTCATGGTGGATGGCAAAAACGTGCTGCCCCTGGCGACCAGCCAGGACCACAAACGCTTGCAGGATGGCGACCAGGGCCCCAACACGGGCGGCATGGGTGCCTATTCGCCTGCGCCGGTGGTCACCCCGGATGTGCATGCCAAGGCCATGCGCGAAATCATTTTGCCCACGGTGAAGGGCATGGAAGCCGACGGCATTCCGTTCAGCGGCTTTTTGTACGCCGGCCTGATGATCGACAAAAACGGCCAGCCCAAGACACTGGAATTCAACTGCCGCATGGGCGACCCCGAGACCCAGCCCATCATGATGCGCCTCAAGACCGATTTGGTAGATGTGCTGATGGCCGCCACCGAGCCCGGCCCGCACGGCAAGCTCGATGAAGTGGAGTTGCAGTGGGACCGCCGCACCGCGCTGGGTGTGGTTCTGGCAGCCCACGGTTACCCCATGAGCCCCCGCAAGGGTGATGCCATCACCGGCATCCCCAAGGACAGCGAAGACGCTGCCGTGTTCCATGCCGGAACCACCTTGCAGGACGGCACGGTGCTGACCTCCGGCGGCCGCGTGCTGTGCGTGACGGCTTTGGCTGACAGCGTCAAGCAAGCCCAGCAACGTGCGTATCAGGTCATCGACGAAATTCAGTTTGAGGGCATGCAATTCCGCCGTGACATCGGGTACCGCGCCATCAAGGGCTGAACCGGTGAACTCTGCCGGACATGCGCCACACCCCGTACAGCTACGGGGGAGCCCCATGGCCCGAAAAATTCTCGGGCTCTTGGGCTGGCGGGTGGACTTTGAAGGGCTGCCGGCGCTGCAGGGTGTGTTGGTGGTGTACCCGCACACCAGCAACTGGGATTTCATGGTGGCCATCCTGGCCAAGTGGGCCGTGGGCCTGCAGCTCAACTTTTGGGCCAAAGACTCCCTGTTCAAGTTCCCGCTGTTCGGTCGCTGGCTGCGATGGGTAGGCGGCATACCGGTCTACCGGAATGCCTCGCAAGGAGTGGTGGGGCAGGTGGTGGAAGGCGTTCAACGCGCCCGGCAGCAATCGGAGCTCTATTGGCTGGGCCTGTCGCCGGAGGGAACCCGTAAACGCACCGAAGGCTGGCGCAGTGGGTTTTACCAGGTGGCACTCAAGGCAAACCTGCCGGTGGGTGTGGTGAGCCTGGACTATGGCCGCAAGGTGGTGGATGCCACCCGGTTTATGACCTTGAGCGGGGACCCGCATGCCGATCTCGCCCATATGGCAGTCCTGCTGCAAGGCGTGCGGGGCAAACATCCCGAGGCGGCAGCGCCTGTGACATTTTTGCCGGCCAAGCGGCCGGACACGCGTGAAAGAAAGCAAGACCATGTCTGACACCCCGGCCACACCCGAGCATGTGCGTGCCTACCTGATGGGTTTGCAGGACCGCATCACGACCGCCATTGCCGCAGTGGATGGTGACACTTTCCTTTCCGACGCCTGGAAAAAAGCGCCTGGAGAGCCGCTGCAAGGCAACGGCATCACCCGCATTCTGGAAGGTGGCGCCGTGTTTGAGCGTGCAGGCTGTGGTTTTTCGCATGTGCGGGGCCCCAAGCTGCCGCCCAGCGCGACGCAACACCGTCCTGAGTTGTCTGGCGCGCCCTTTGAGGCCATGGGCGTCTCCTTGGTCTTTCATCCGCGTAACCCTTATGTGCCCACCGTGCACATGAATGTGCGCATGCTGGCGGCCAAGAACCCGCAGGGCGACACGGTGTGCTGGTTCGGCGGCGGCATGGACCTGACGCCCTACTACGGTTTTGATGAAGACGCGGTGCATTTCCACCAGACCTGCAAGGACGCTTTGTCTGGCTTCGGGGACGACAAGTACCCCCGCTTCAAGCAATGGTGTGACGACTATTTTTTCCTGAAGCACCGCAATGAACCCCGTGGCGTGGGCGGCATCTTTTTTGATGATTTCTCAGAGTTGGGGCCGGACCGCAGTTTTGCGATGTTGCAGTCCGTGGGTGATGCTTTTTTGCAGGCCTACCTGCCCATCGTCGAGCGCCGCAAAGACATGGCGTACACCCCACGCGAGCGCGACTTCCAGCTGTACCGCCGGGGGCGCTATGTGGAGTTCAATTTGGTGTGGGACCGGGGAACCCATTTCGGCCTGCAGTCCGGCGGGCGCACGGAGTCGATTTTGTTGTCCATGCCGCCGCACGCGAGCTGGTCTTACCAGCACGTTGCGGCTGCGGGCTCGCCGGAAGAGGCGCTGACCTCGCACTTTCTCACCGCGCGGGACTGGGTTTGACAGCTTCTGCCAGCCGCCCCCAGCGCATTGGCATGTTCGGGGGCGCGTTTGACCCGCCACACCTCGGGCATCTAGCCCTGGCCAAGGCTGCCATTGCCGAGCTGTCGTTGGACCGGCTATTGGTCATTCCGACCGGCCAGGCGTGGCACAAAGCGCGGGGCTTGAGTCCTGCAGAGCACCGCTTGGCCATGGCCACGCTGGCCTTTGCTGACTTTCCGGAGGTGCGGGTGGATGCGCGTGAAATTCTGCGTCCTGGTGCCAGCTACACCGTGGACACTTTGCGCGAGCTGCATGCAGAAAATCCGGGGGCTGTGCTTCACTTGCTGATCGGCGAAGACCAGGCACGCGCCCTGCATACCTGGCATGAATCGGACGCGCTGCCGGCACTTGCTATAATTTGTGTAGCTGCCCGCGCAGATTCAACGGGCGCCAAGGGTCAATTTGATGCCTTGGGTGCCAAAATCCCCGGTCTGACTGTGCTGCACATGCCTCCCATGGCAGTCAGCGCCACCGACATCCGACAACGTGTAGCTGCAGGCAAAAGCATTGCCCCACTGGTTTTTGAGCCGGTTGCGCGTTATATTGACCAACACCTTCTTTACCGACCTCTCTGATGACTACTTCCACCGTTGCCAAAAATACCCAGAAACTCCAACGTGCCGTCGTCGATGGTCTGGAAGATGTGAAGGCACAAGATATTGTGGTGTTCGATACCGAGCATCTGTCTGCCTTGTTTGAGCGCGTGATCATCGCCTCCGGCACCAGCAACCGCCAGACCAAGGCCCTGGCTGCGAGCGTGCGCGATGCCGTGCGTGAAGCCGGTTTTGCCAAGCCCCGCATCGAAGGCGAAGGCAACGGCGAATGGATCATTGTGGATTGCAACCAGGTGGTGGTGCACATCATGCAGCCCAACTTCCGCCAGTACTACCACCTCGAAGAGCTGTGGGGCGAAAAGCCCGTGCGCCTGAAGCTGGGTGCAGCCAAGCCCGTGGTCGCCAAAGCCAGCGAAGAAGCCAAGCCAGCCGTCAAAAAAACTGCGGCCAAGGCTGTGGAGCCAAGCATGCGCCGTTCCAGCGCTGCCAAGAAGGGTGTGGAAGAAGCATTCCCGTCCAAGGCCGCCCTGAAAAAAGCAGCAGACAAAGCCGCTGGTGTGAAGGCGCCTGCCAAAAAGGCCGCTGCGAAGACAGCAGGAGCCAAAACCAGCGCAGCCAAGCCTGCTGCCAAACCCTCGACCAAGGCTGCGGTGAAAACGGTGGTGGTCAAGCCGGAAGTCAAAAAGACGGTCGCCAAGAAGGCTGCGGCCAAACCTGCCGCCGCCAAAAAAGCGCCCGCGAAGAAAGCCGCTGCCCGTAAAGCCTGAGGCCCTGCGTGAGGCTGGTCATCGTCGCTGTCGGTCAGCGGGTACCGGACTGGGCGCAAACCGCGTGGGACGACTACGCCAAGCGCTTTCCGCATGAACTCAAGGTAGAACTCAAAGCCATCAAGACGGAGCCGCGCGGCTCTAAAACGGTGGAGCAGCTGTACGCTGCCGAGCGTAAGCGCATCGAAGAAGCCATTCCCAAAGGCGCGCGCATAGTGGCGCTGGACGAGCGGGGCACCAGCTTGCGCACCACGGCGCTGGCTGAACGCCTGAAAGAATGGCAGTTGGGCGGCACCGATGTGGCCCTCGTTATCGGCGGCCCGGACGGCCTGGACCCCGAGTTCCGCCAGGCGGCGCATGAGCGCATCCGCCTCTCCGACCTGACCTTGCCCCACGCCATGGTGCGGGTGCTGCTGATTGAGCAGCTCTACCGGGCCTGGTCGGTCAACGCCAATCACCCGTACCACAGGGAATGACCATGAGTGCCCCGGATTTCATCTACCTTGCCTCGCAGAGCCCGCGTCGCCGCGAATTGCTGAGCCAGATCGGCGTTGCCCACGAGTTGCTCTTGCCCGCCCCGGAGGAAGATGCCGAGAGCCTGGAAGTGGTGCTGGAGGGCGACACACCTGCGGTCTACGTGCAGCGCGTGACTGCTCTTAAATTGATAGCTGCTCAGGCACGGTTGGCGGGCGCCAATGGCCGAAACTGCCCCATTCTTTGTGCGGACACGACCGTTGCTTTGGGTGACGCCATCCTGGGTAAGCCGGAAGATGCTGAAGATGCCAAGCGCATGCTCCGGGCCTTGGCGGGCGGCACCCACCGTGTGTTTACCGCTGTGGCGGTGGCATGGGGCGAGAAGACGGCGCAGGCGTGCTCGGAATCGGTAGTGACTTTCTCTGCCATGAGCGAAGAGGACATTGCCGCCTATGTGGCCAGCGGTGAGCCCATGGGCAAGGCCGGTGCATATGGTGTGCAGGGCAGGGCGGCCGCGTTTATTGCGCGCATAGAGGGTTCGTACTCTGGCATCATGGGCCTCCCTTTGTTTGAAACCGCGCAGGCCTTGCGCGAGGTGGGCTTTGCATGCAACAAGACATCCTGATCAACTGGTCCCCGCAAGAGACGCGGGTCGCCATCGTGGAGCACGGTGCGGTGCAGGAACTGCACGTGGAGCGCACGCTGGAGCGCGGGTTGGTGGGCAATGTGTATCTCGGCAAGGTGGCCCGTGTGTTGCCCGGTATGCAGTCGGCCTTCATTGACATCGGTTTGGAGCGCGCGGCCTTTTTGCATGTAGCGGATGTGTGGCACCCGCCTGCAGAGGGAGAGTCACTGAGTGCCTCTCGCGCATCGCAACCCCAGATTCCGATTGAGAAGCAGGTGTTCGAGGGCCAGTCGCTCATGGTGCAGGTCATCAAGGACCCGATTGGCACCAAGGGTGCACGCCTGTCCACCCAGATCAGCATTGCCGGCCGCCTGCTGGTGTTCTTGCCGCAGGACGACCATATCGGCGTGTCGCAGAAAATCCCAACCGCCCAGCGCGATGAGCTGCGCAGCCGCATGCAGGCTCTTGCCGGCAAAGAGGGCGGCGGTTTCATTTTGCGCACCAATGGCGAAGATGCGTCCGACAAAGAGTTGGGTGACGACATCGCGTACTTGCGCAAGGCTTGGGCGCGCATCAAGGACGCATCTCTGCGCCTGCCGCCACAGAGTTTGTTGCACCAGGATTTGAATCTGTTGCAGCGCGTGCTGCGGGACTTGGTAGGCGAGTCGACCCAGACCATTCGCGTCGATTCGCGCGAGCAGTTTGATGTGCTGAAGTCCTTTGGTGCAGAGTTCATGCCCGCAGCGGCTGAGAAGTTGCAGCACTACAAGGGCGAGCGACCTATCTTCGACCTGTATTCGATTGACGAGGAAATCGCCAAAGCGCTGGCGCGGCGGGTGGAGCTCAAGTCGGGCGGCTACCTGATCGTGGACCAGACCGAAGCGCTCACCACCGTCGATGTGAACACGGGCGGTTTTGTCGGTGCGCGCAACTTTGACGACACCATTTTCAAAACCAATCTCGAAGCGGCACAGGCAATCGCACGTCAATTGCGGCTGCGCAATCTGGGCGGCATCATCATTGTGGACTTCATTGACATGGCCCGCGAAGACCACCGCGAGGCCGTGTTGGCGGAGTTCCGCAAACAGCTGGGGCGTGACAGGGTGAAGACCATGGCGGGCGGATTCTCGCAGCTGGGTCTGGTGGAGATGACGCGTAAACGTACGCGTGAATCCTTGGCCCATATGCTGTGCGAGCCCTGCCCGACCTGCGAAGGCAAGGGCATCGTGAAGACGCCGCGTAGTGTGGCCTATGACATCTTGCGCGAAATTTTGCGTGAAGCCCGCCAGTTCACCCCGCGTGAGTTCCGGGTGGTGGCGTCGCCCAAGGTGATTGAGCTGCTGCTGGACGAAGAAAGCCAGCACTTGGCGGGCCTCTCGGAGTTCATTGGCAAGCCGGTATCGCTGCAGAGCGAGGCCGCCATGGGCCAGGAGCAATACGACATTGTGTTGCTGTGAGGGCAGCTTGTGACTGAGCGTTTGCGTATCGCGGTGTTGAGCCGCAATTTCTCGGTGACCGGCGGCGGGGCAGAGCGCTACTCCATCTCGGTGGTGGAGCAGCTCGCCAAACACCATAAAGTGCATGTGTTTGCGCAGACCATTTCACACGATTTTCCCGGGGTGACCTACCACCCGGTGCCCATGCCGGTGGAGCGCCCGCGTTGGATCAACCAGCTCTATTTCGGGTGGAAGACCTGGCGCGCTACGCGCACAGGTTTTGACATCGTGCATTCCCACGAAAACACCTGGCATGGCAATGTGCACACGGTGCATGTGTTGCCGGTGAAGCACACACTGTTTGCCGGCAAGCAGGGCTTTGCCTTGGCTCTGCGGTGGTTGAAAGTAGTGACCAGCCCGCGACTTCTGGCTTACCTTTGGCTGGAGGAACGCCGCTTTGCTTTCGCCTACAAAAAGAAGGTGGTGTGCGCCTCGACCACGCTCAAAGAAGTAGTGGAAGGCGCTTTCCCTGATTCGTGCCCGATGCTCGAAGTCATTACGCCTGGCGTGGATGCCGTGCCAGGGCCTGCCACTCCAGCTGCGAAGGCCGAAGCGCGGCGTGAGGTCGGCGTGTCGGTCGATGTTCCAATGCTCCTTTTTGTCGGGAATGATTTCGCGAGAAAAGGCCTGAATACCTTGCTGGAAGCAATGACCAGAATCGATAGCGAGGTGGAGTTGCTCGTGGTTGGGCGTTCGGAGCGCGCCAAGGACTATGCGCAACAGGCGACGAACTTGGGGCTTGGGTCACGTGTGCACTTGTTGGGTAGCATGAAAGATATGTCTGTAGCCTACAAGGCTGCCGATATGCTGGTGCATCCCACGCTGGAAGATTCCTACGGCATGGTGGTTCTGGAGGCAATGGCCCACGGACTGCCGGTGGTGGTAAGCAACGCACCATTTTGCGGGATTGCCAAGGACCTGACTGACGGTGGCAATGCGCTACTACTTTCTGATCCTGCAGACGCTGTGGGCCTTGCAACAAAGATAGAAGCGTTGTTGTTGGACCAAGCTTCTGCCAGCATGCTTAGCTGTAGCGCCTTGGGCTTTGCAAAAGAGAACTCGTGGGTTCAAGCGGGGCAGAGGTATGCCGCCCTTTTTTCGGATGTGGCTCGCAAATACCAACAACGCTGGTTGGTGCTTTCCCATGCATTCAACATGGATGGGCGTGCTGCCAGCCAAACGATTACCGACAAGTTGCCGCACCTTGAGGCGGCGGGCATTGAGTTGGTTGTGCTGAGCGGCGTTTCGGGGGCTCAGGATAGACACTATGAACACTACCAACTTTGGCCGGCCGGTCCTGCGGGTATCCGATTTGAACTGCGTCATGTTTTGCGCAAGCACTTCACCTCACCTCTGGCCTACAGACTGGTGATGGTGTTGTTGTCACTGCCCATGTTGCTGTTCATGTTGGTCGAGAAATTACTGCGCCCCGTGGAAAGCTCATGGTCCTGGTGGCTCTCAGCCTATCTCCAGGGATTGCACTTGGCGCGGGGCCGAAAGTTCGACTTGATCTATTCAACCGGTGGTGCCTTTGCGGCGCACATGGCTGGCAATGCCTTGAAACAAAAGTTGGGAGTGCGGTGGCTGGCCGAAGTGCACGATCCGCTGGTCATGCCCGGCAGTGAGCCGGTAAGCAAACAAGAGCTGATGCAGGCAGAGGTAGAGCGCATCATTTGCACCCATGCCGATGTGGCAGTTTGGTTTACCGATCAGGCACTGGCTAGTGCCAAGCGGCGACACCCCCAACTGGGCGAGCGCGGCAAGATGATGCTGCCGGGTATCGATGCGCCTTTCAAGGAGTTGCCACCCTATGCGCCTGGCTCAAAGATGGTGATTGGGCATTTCGGCTCGCTGTCTTCGACACGCAACCTGACTCCCATTATTGAAGCCTTAGAAGCGTTAGTGGCCCAGCGCCCTGAGCTGCGCGACAAGGTTGAACTGCAATTGACCGGTGGACCACTGGATGCCGTGTCTGATGCTGCCATCGCAAAGTCGCCTGTGCGGGACCTGATCAGACACCTGGGCAGGATAGAAGCAGATCCAGCCTCTGGGCTATCGGGGCGCGAGCAGATTTTGCGGCGTATGCGTAGTGCGGATGTTTTGCTTTTACTGCACGGTACGGAGGCGATCTGCGCTGAATACATCCCGTCCAAACTTTACGAGTACCTGTGGATGCAGAGGCCGATTTTGGCAACAGTCCATGGCAATCCCCAAATGGCAGAGCTGCTGCGTGGACAGGGACATAACATTGTGCAGGAGGGGGCCACCATGGTGGATGCATTGAATAGCTTGATGGACTTGTGGCTTAGACAGCAGCTTTCGGACAGTGGTCGCATCAGCGCGCTCACAACAGCATCAGCTGTCGGGCAACTGGTGGGGTGGGTGCGATGAAGCCGTTGTTGTCTGTCGTGGTACTGGGGTATCGCAATTTCAAAACTGTCACCCAGCAATGCTTGAACTCCCTGAAGCCTTGGCTCTCACACCCCGAGATAGAGTTTTTGGTGGTGGACAATGGTTCGCCGGACGACTCTGCGAAACTTACGGGGGAGTGGTGTTCTGCCTACCCCTCCGTGCGGTGCTTGCTCAGTGACGAGAACCGGGGCTATGCAGGTGGCATGAACTGGGCTTGCCGTCAGGCAGCCGGTGCCTGGCTTTTGCTGGTGAATAACGATACGGTATTTCCTGGATTGGCTTTGGATGCGCTCTTGGCCGTGTTGAAGGATGCGCCAGAGCGTGTGGCCATGCTTGGGCCCGTGACCAATGCGGCGGGCAACGGTCAACGCTACTGGCAACCTGGTGCATCGCACGCGCAGTGGCTGGAGATAGGCAAAACGCTTCATGAGAACCCGAGCCATCACTATATGCCAGCCTACCGCTGCGACTTTTTTTGCATTGCAGTTCGACAATCGGCTTGGACGCAGTTGGGCGGCTTGGACGAGGACTTCGGCTTGGGTTACTACGAAGACTTTGACTTCAGTCTGCGTCTGCGGACTGCGGGGTGGGAGCAGATGATTACCGAAGATGTGTTCGTTCTGCATGTGGGCAGTGCGAGTTTTCAGGGCAGTAAAGACGCACGCGCTCTCATCAAGAAGAACAAACAACTGCTTCAATCAAAGCATCCGACAGCACGGTTTGAGCATACGCGGCTTGGCAATTTGGCCGTGCTGGAGCGATATCAACAACTCAAGCGCTCGGGCGAGTGGAGTCCTGCGTTGGAGTTACGACTTGGCCTGCGCCAAGGGGCATTGCTCGGCGATGCTCCGCGAAGTTTTGTCAAACACTGGTTATGGCGCTTGCGTCTGAAAAAAACTATAGGGGATTTGATTTGACGCCATCACTTACAGTGTTTCAGCGAATTTACTATTGCTTGCTATTGGGCTTTCTGTCGGTGTTGTCCGTGTCGGGGACCATTGCCTTGCGGAATATCCTTCATCTCGTACTTTTGATTCTCCTGTCAGGGTACGTCATCTGGAAGTTGCGTACCGAAAGGTCGTCCCTTGTGGCACTTGCCAAAGCTGTTCCGGTCCCGGTGGTCTTGTGGTGTGGCTATTTGCTTTTGTTTCCAGCGTGGGCGCCGGATGGGGATGGAGCGATTGCCAATTTGTTCGGCAAGGGCATGTGGGGTGAGTCTATTCTGACGTGGACTCTTGCATGGGGCAGCGTACTCATTCTCGGTGTTGGACGTCTGGGTCTGTGGCCACTGGCACTGGTGAGTGCCGTACCCGTTTTTATTCATCTGACCTTGTTGCTGCTAGCGTGGGGTGGGGTGTTGCAGCCTGGCTTTTATGAGGACCCGTCATTGCAGCAAGTGCTAGCCTCACTGTCTGCTGTAGCACATGACAGTTCTTTGATTCACGAAGCATTTGCTACGTTTCCGCTGGGGTTTCGTGGAATCGAACCCATGCATGGCAATCTGGGCTACCCAGCCTCACAGGCGATGTGCTTGGGCTTGGCAATTGCATTCTCTGCGTGGCGAACAGGCGAACACAAAGTTTTGATACAAGCAGCCAGCTTGATCGCTGCATGTTTTTGCAGTGTGGTGATTGCGCAATCACGTGCTGCTACTTATTTTGGCTTGATGCTTGTGGCGGGAGCTTTTGCGATTCACTGGTACTCAGTACGGTTGTCTAAGGCTTCGTCTTCGCGAAACAATGTTCATGGGCTGACTTTTAAGACATGGCCACAGCGGTCGGTCATGGCCCTTGGGTTGATCTTATGCCTGATGTTGTTCTGGAAAGTGTTCACAAGCAATCAGGCTTGGTACTCCATGGGGGACAAAATTTCCATTGGGATGGTGTTGGAAAACCCAAGGGGTATCTTATGTAATGGCCTATCCAAAGCCCATGAAGATGCAATTCGGCATCGCTACGCAGATCGAAGTCCGGAATATATATCCGCGTTGATAGCGGGTGTGGATGGCGATGGTGGGCGCGTTCTTTTGGCTCGGGCAGGAGCGGAACTCGCACTTCAGTATCCGGAAGGTCTTAACGGTGGTCGGGATGCCTATCAAATTCGCATGCAGCAATCGTGTGGTCATATTCCGAAGATGGATTTTTCACACGCCCATAATGCATGGGTCAATATGACCCTGGCCGTTGGCTTTATTGGTGCAATCTTATATGCATCTGTTTTCATTGCATTCGCACGCAGGGCGAGGTGTTTTTTGACTTTGAACGAAGCCCAAACCTGCGGCATGGCATTGATGCTTTTATCCATGTTTTGGATATTCCGTGGCATGGTGGACGCTGTATACCAAGAGCATTATCTGCAGATGCAGGCATTCTTTATGCTGTTCATATGGCTATATCAAAAGCAAAGGACATAAAAAAATGCACACAGAATTGATTTTTAAGCACTCAGGCAGGCTTGGCGATATTGTGTATGCCTTGCCCCTGATTCAACAGATGTCATTGGAAGCGGGTAAGCCTGCGGAACTGTTTATTCCCTCCGATACGCCTTCGCGACTGGGCGGGGATGTATTTCATCCTGGCGGTGATCGGATGGTCAGTGCCGGGCTTTTCGCCTTCATTGAACCTTTGTTGGCTGTACAGCCCTATGTGGAAAAGGTGCACTATGTGCCTGCGGCGCAAGTGCCTGCTAAGCATATCGACTTGGATCAATTTAAAAGTGCCGGAATTAATCTTAAGGCAGGGTTGATACAAGGCTGGTATCGCAAGGCATTTGGAGTAGCTTTTCCATTGGAGAAGTCATGGATTTCACTGCCTCCTGAGCTTGACTCTACCGCATTCGAACCTAAGTTTGATGTATTGATGGGGCGTACGACCCGCTTTTGTAACACCTCAATTAACTACAGTCTTTTGGATCAACTTGATCGAGTCGGCTTCATTGGCTTGCCTTTTGAATATGAAGACTTTGTTAAACGTCAAGGACTAAAACATTTGGAGTACGTACCTGTCACTGACGCGCTAGATTTGGTGCGGAAAATGCAATCTTGCCGTGTATACGTGGGGAACCAATCAGTAAATTTTTCGCTCGCGGAAGCGTGCAAAGTTCCTCGTGCTCTGGAGGTATTTGAACCGGCCCCAGTTGCATGTCCCGTCGGAGGCATCTGTTTTGAATATAACAAGACCGATGCACTTGGAAATTTTTTGAGTATGGTGCTAAAGAGACCAGTCGAAGTGGAAGCAGACTTGAATGGTGACTACTACGATAGTATCCTGCCACAAGACAATTGGAAGCCGCCTTTCAAAGACCGTATTCGCGAAATGCTTGGAAATAAGCGGAAGCGTAAATTTTAGTATGGCTCAGTTGCTGAATAATTCTTTAAATTCAGTGCTTCGCCTTGCGATTAGCAAACGAAGCTTTTCTTTGATTAAGCGCCGTGCAGGGTTGCGGTAATACTCTCCAGTGCCCCCACCCACGCCTCCAATGATCGGATAGATGGGCATAAGCACGTGGTGCAGTTTACTGAGTATCAAGACATCGCGGAAGCACTCCTCCAAACCGTACCCTTTTGAAACATTTATGTCTTGATGTGCATCCAACAAATATTTTTTATAAAAATCTGTGCTGGATATATAAAACCTGGTGTCGATATAATTTAAATTAATTTTTTTGAGCGGAGAGAATGCATCCAAAAAAACCCCCTTGCAGAGTAGTTTCCCATTCCAGAAGGACAGGCAGGCATTGAAGTTGTCGACCCAAAGCTTCGATGTGCATTTTGCAAAACAACCGTATTTCTCAATGGTTTGCGAGTGCTGAATGGCAAATTTGACAATCTCTCCTTCTCCGTAGCCTCGACCAAACTGACGCACCAAGTGTTGATCGTTTTCAAAATATAGACATTCGATATTGGTGGAAGGAAATCTAGCCTGCATTTCCTTGGAAAAGTCATAGCTGGAACCATCACAAATCACAATCGGTAGCTTCGGGTCTATGGCCAACCATCGCTCAATAGCCTCCACGGCGTGATGTATTCGAGCATCCGTATCTTTCAGGCTTACTCCTTTGTCATGTGCGACAACGCTGGAGGTTAATAGCAATGGAATGATTGGCATGGTTATATGCGTCCCAATGCGCGCCGGATTCGCCTTCCAAAGCGGGACATGGTATTTCCGCCTTCGGCAGGCCAATCCAATTCTCGTTCCCATGCCGATTGGTAAATCACGCCGGAATACAAGCGTGCCAATTGCTGTTTCGTAATCCCTTGCTTTTGATCTTGGTCCAACTGCCAAGCGTAGTGATAGACCTTGAAAAATGGTTCACACGGCAATAGGGGTACTGCTTTGAACTTTAACAATGCCTCTCCGTACCAGCGCGACTCTAATGGAGCTTGCAGTATCGCATCCAAAAAATTGATGCCCTGTGGTTCCAGTAATTCTTTGGATAAGCTTTCCCACACCGCCCTGTGCCAAACCATCGGCATGGGGCCAAAACTGTAGGCTTTCCCTGCGCGCTGAAAGGTCGTTTGGAGTAGCTGCGCCTCACGTGCAAAGTTGTCCAGCACCGACATCTTTTGGCGACGCAGGGCTTCATGTTGAAGGTCTTGCGCTTCGTTGATGACCGTGTACGGAATGCCTTCAGCAGAAACGTAGTCATGCTGGCCAAACGGTCGAATAAAGACGGAATCAGAGTCGAGGCAAAGATAGGCTTGGGTGTCGCACAGTCGCCAGAACTCGGATTTCACGATCTGCTGGCTGATATGACCAGGTAACGCTTTATAAGCGTTGAGAGAAATGCTCGGGTTGTTGCGAATAATGTCTTCATCTGCTAGCAATTGAACGGGAAACCCATGCAAATGGTGCTGAAAAAGCCCCAAGTCACAGCCAGGAACAGAAACGTAAAAGGGTAGTTTCTCGATATTGTTTTCTTGTACTGATTGCGTCAGCCGCATGATCCGTCGCAAGTCGGTGCTATAACTTTTGCAGTAGAGCGCCAGTGCGTTCATGCGCGCTTATCCTCGTATGCTGTGGATACTTTCATGAAGAATTGCAGTGGGTTTGTGGCACGCGCCACCATGATTCGCTTTAAGGCATAGGGATTGTCCCCCGCTTGCACGCGCCCTCGCCGTGTGCTTGTCGCTGTCGCGTAGCCCGCTGCTCGGACCATGTCTTCGTGCTTGGTCTCAAACCAGCCGTAGGGGTAGCAAAAGTGGCGGACTTCTGCGTCCAGCATCTGCTGCAGGTCGTCCTTGGATTGCTTGATTTGCTTAATTGCTTCTGTGTCAGTCAGCTCGGTGAGATTGGCATGAGACTGTGTATGTGAGCCCACATCCATGCCCGCACTATGCCAAGACAACCAGTCATTCTGGCTCATCAGTGTTTTTGGTGCGACCTTGCCCGCATCCCACGCATTGGTGCCCCCCAGCATACTACTCACCCCATAGCAGGTAGCGGTGAACTTGTTGGCCTTCAGGATAGGGAGGGCATACGTCAGATTGTTCTGGTAGCCATCGTCAAAAGTCAGTCCAACCACTTTGCCGGTGAGCTCTCCATGCAGATAGGGCTCCAAGTCGCGCATCGACAAGCCTCGGTATCCGAGCAGGCGGAGCATACGCATTTGCCATTGAAAGGAGGATGGTGCGACGATGAGTCCTCGCAATGCCGTACCACGCGGTGGCGGCTCATCGATTTGGTGGTACATCAAAATTGGTATTTTCATGTCTGCAACCTTTGCAGGTTAGCGTAGTAGCCGTTGCGTTGAAGCAGTGATTGGTGGTTTCCCGTTTCCACGATGCGTCCTTGATCCAACACCACAATGAGGTCAGCCCGTTCAATGGTGCTGAGCCGATGTGCAATGATCAACGTAGTGCGATTGCGCATAAGTGTTGCCAAGGCGTCTTGCACCATTCGCTCAGATTCAGTGTCCAAGGCGGATGTCGCTTCGTCGAGGATTAAGATGGGCGCATTTTTGAGAAGTGCCCTTGCAATTGCGATTCTCTGCCGCTGTCCGCCAGATAAGGAAGCCCCATTTTCACCAGCCAAGGTGTCAAGGCCATGCGGAAGTTGGCTGATGAATTCCCACGCATGCGCGGAAACCGCAGCTTCTCTGATTTTGGAATCGTCCGCATTTTGCGATTGACCAAAGGCAATGTTGGCGCGGATGCTGCCATTGAGGAGCACAATGTCTTGGCTAACCAAGGCGATTTGTTCGCGCAAGTTAGTCAAAGCTAGCGTTGAAACATCCACCCCATCAATGGAAATACTTCCTGCATCGGGGGCGTAAAAACGGGGAAGCAACGCTGCCAGCGTACTCTTCCCGCCACCCGAGGCGCCAACCAATGCAACCGTTTGCCCTGAGCTAATTTCCAACTTAATGTTGTCCAATGCCAGCCTGTCACTTCCGGGGTAACGAAACGATACATTCTCGAATTTAATGTCACCCTTGCAGTTGGCCAGCTTGCCCTTGCCTACATCAGCCTCGACCGGTGCGTCTAGTACTCCGAACACACTCTCGCAAGCAGCCAATCCGCGCTGCAATATTGGACTGATCGTTGTAAGCTGCTTGATCGGCGAGATCAGCAGCAACATCGCTGTGATGAAAGATACAAAGCTCCCGGCGGACTCTCCAGCTTGCCCCGTTGAACGATGGAGCGCCATGAAAATAATAAAAGCGATCGCAATTGACGCTGTCATGTGGGTGATGGGCGTGAGCGCGGATGCAGGCACGGCCTCTTTCATCATGCTGCGCCGGAAGCCATCGGTGACAGAAAAAAACCTGTCTCTTTGTTGACTTTGACCACCATAGATTTTGATAACTTTATTGGCGGCAGCCGACTCCTCGACTGTATGGGCGACTGCTCGCAATGCTTCCAGACTAGCCTTGCTTGCCCTGCGAATGCGTTTGCCAAAACTTTGAATCAAAATGGCGATGACGGGGCCAACGGTAAGAGTCACCAGTGTGAGCTGCCAATCCAAATAAAGAAGATAAACGAGCAGAGCCAGTGCTGTGAGCGACTCTTTAATTGCTGTGACCAGCACGTTAGTTGCTGCTTGATTGATGTTATCCACATCGTAGAGCAGACGGGCGATCCACTGCGATGCAGGCTTGGTTTGGAACACATGTGTTGGAGCAAGCACCAATTTTTCAAACATCGCTCTTCTCAGGTCCACTACTAAGCGGGTTGAAATCCAAGTCATTAAGTAGTTGGTCACGAAAGAGAGAATTCCACGCACGGTGAAAAGTAGAACGATGCTCAACGGGATTGCCCAGACCATGCGCGCATCATTTGTTCTAAACCCGCTATCCAGCAAATACCGCATGATGGCAGGAAACACAGGCTCAGTTGCCGCCGTAAGGATCATGCAAACCACGGCGAACAGAAATGCCCTCCAGTTAGGACGAATAAACCCTAGTAGGCGAATGTAAAGTGCACGATCCGCTTTAGTCATTGGCAGCATTCAGTGCTTCCGGCGAGCGCTTCCAAGAGTCACCGCGTTGAATTTCTATCGCTTTCACGTAGCGATAAAAAGTGCCCTCAAAGTTCCCAATGGCAATCACCAGTCCTGCCCATCCGTCTAAAAAGCCTAGTTTGAACAGGTAGTGTTTCCAAAACGCCCATTTGGCGTGAAGCAAAGCCGTCCACATGGACAGCTTTTTGTGTTTGATCTTTTCAGCCCCTAAGCTCGAGTAACGGTTTGCCTTGTGCATTACTTCCGCCATATTCTTGAAGGGGAATTGCCAGATGGCGGACTTCATGTGGCCGATAGGTAGCTTGGAATGCAATACGTATCCCTCGTGCACAGGCTTCAGGTCATAGGTCATGGCGCCGCGACGAAACAACTGGGGTTGACGGTAGTTTGGATACCAACCTGAATGTTTAATCCAACGCCCCATGAAGAAGTTTCGGCGAGGGGTGTGATAAACCTCGTGCAAGTCATGGCTGGACACAAGTCGTTTGATCTCCGCAGCGGCCTCTGGGGTGCAACGCTCATCAGCATCTAGACTGAAAATCCATTCTTTGCTGCACGCATGGATAGCTTGGTTGCGCAAATCTCCAAAACCTTTGAACTCCACCTGGACGACCTTTGCGCCCAGGCGCTGTGCCAGCTCCTGCGTGCCATCTGTGCTGTGTGAGTCCACAAGGATGATTTCATCAGCCCATTGAACGCTCTCAATGGCGGAGCCTATTTTTTCGACCTCGTTGTACGCAATGATGTAAACAGAAATGGTGGGCATGAGTGATAACATTCGGAGGCAGGGCCCTCCGTGAAGTGATGGCGTAAGCGTCGAAAATCCTGCACCAAGGTGCTCCTTAGTCTAGTCGAAAATGTCGTCCAAAGAGTTAATCTCAATTGTCATCACCACCTACAACCGGAGTGATGCATTGCTATGTGTGCTAATGGCTTTGGAGAAGCAGACTGATAGGGACTTTGAAGTGATCGTGGCTGACGATGGTTCATCGGATATGCATTGTGCGCGCATTCAAGAGTACCAGCGTATGGCGATCTATCCGGTAGTGCATGTGTGGCATCCGGATAGCGGCTTTACCGCCTCTCAGGTTCGGAACCTGGGCGTTGCTGCCACTTCCGGGGACTATCTAATCTTGCTGGATGGGGACTGTGTTCCGGAAGTTGATTTTGTTGAACGGCATCGAATGCTTGCTGAGTCGGGGTGTTTTGTGAACGGCAGTAGAGTCCTCTTGAGTCCAGCGCTTACCGCAAGCGCGATTGTTGGGAGGGTTGATCTTGTCAATCAAAGTGGCTGGATCTGGGGGGCGAGAAGAGTGAACGGGCAGTGCAGCAAACTGACCGCAAAAGTAAGACTGCCGGATGCGTCATTTCGCAGGCAGAAAGAATTTGTATGGAAGGGAATACGAAGTTGCAACATGGCATTGTGGAAGTCAGATTACGTTGCTGTGAATGGTTTTGATGAAACCTTTGTGGGGTGGGGTCATGAGGATGCTGACTTTGTTCTACGCCTGCACAATGCAGGCCTCATTCGAAAGAATGGTTTTTATTCGACAGAGGTCTATCATCTTTGGCATCCCGAAAGTAGTCGGGGTATGGAAAACGTGAATGCGCAACGTGTCCGGGAACGAATCAGTAGTCATCTGATCGAAGCAACTGTTGGTTACCAGCAAAGTCTTAGATCTGGCGATGTTCGAGTGTTCAGGCGGTGATAATAGAAGAACGATGAAGAAATTTTGGATAACGGTGTTTTTGGGGTTGTTTGCTTCACATTCGCAGGCTCAGTTCCGCGTGGAGGTTTCTGGGGTGGGGATGACCCAAATCCCCATCTCGATAGCGACGTTTCGTGGGGATGAGCAATCACCTCAAAAAATTGCTGCCATCGTGCAAGCGGACTTGGAGCGCAGCGGACAATTCAAAGGGCTGGACGCCGGTGCCGGACTGGACGAAAGCAGCCGTCCGGATTTGAACGCGTTACGACAGCGGGGCGCTGATGCCTTGGTTGCGGGAAGCGTTACCCGTTTGGCAGATGGGCGATTCGATGTCCGATTTCGCTTGTGGGATGTCGTACGAAATCAGGACTTGGGCGGGCAAAGTCATGCTGTTCTTCCTGGCGATCTTCGTTTGGCGGCGCATAAGATCGCAGACTTTGTTCATGAGCGTTTGACCGGCGATAAAGGGGTGTTTTCAACACGGATCTCCTATGTCACCAAGGCGGGCAATTCTTACAATTTGTGGGTTGCAGATGCGGATGGTGAAAATGCACAAAGCGCTCTGAGTAGTCCTGAGCCGATCATTTCTCCGTCCTGGGCGCCCAACGGCAATCAACTGGCCTATGTTTCTTTTGAAGCGCGAAAGCCAGTGGTGTATGTTCATGACGTAGCAACGGGCCGCCGCCGCCTTGTCGCCAGTTTCAAAGGCTCCAATAGCGCTCCAGCGTGGTCACCTGACGGTCGAAGCATGGCGCTGACGCTGAGTCGCGATGGTGGCTCTCAGTTGTATGTCATGGATGCAAACGGGGGCGAGCCCAAGCGTTTGATGCAGTCTGCCGCGATCGATACCGAGCCTGTTTACAGCCCGGATGGTAAGACGATTTACTTCGTGAGTGACAGGGGCGGGGCACCTCAAATATACAAAGCTTCTGCTAGCGGTGCGAATGCGGAGCGGGTAAGTTTTTCGGGCAGCTACAACATTTCTCCGGCCCTGAGTCCGGATGGCAAGTGGCTGGCCTATATATCAAGAGTCAGCGGGGCATTCAGACTGCATGTCATGGACCTTAGCACTGGTGCTGTATCTGCAATTACGGACACGGCGGCTGACGAAAACCCGAGCTTCTCCCCCAACAGTCGTCTCATTATTTATGCGACTTTATTGCAAGGGAAAGAAGCCCTGATGACCACGACTTTGGATGGACGCATCAAGGCGCGATTGGCGGGGCAGAGTGGAGATATCCGGGAGCCCGATTGGGGCCCTGCTCAGAAATAACTTATACATTTAACTTGGAGTTTAAGAATGAAGAAATTGGTTTTGACTGTTTCGATGGCCGCTGTGTTGAGTGCTTGTGGATCTGCTGTCAAGCTGGATACCGTGCCGGTGGAAGACAAATCTGGTCAAACTGTGAATGCAGGGGGATTGGGTGCAAACGGTAGTACGGATGTTGCAAAGAGCAATGTCACTTCTGTCGCTTTGGATAAGAGCGCTCAAGACCCTGCGTTGAGTGCTGCATTGAAGACGGTTTACTTCGATTACGATAGCTTCGTGATCCGCTCGGAGTTTCAGGCCACTTTGGAGGCACATGCGAAGTACTTGAAGGCAGATAAGGCGCGTAGAGTCAACATTGAAGGCCACACCGACGAACGAGGCGGCCGCGAATACAACTTGGCGCTGGGCCAGAAACGGGCTGAAGCGGTCCGCAAAGCTTTGCAATTGCAAGGTGTGCCTGATGCCCAGATGGAAGCCATCAGCTATGGCAAGGAGAAGCCCGCTGTGTTGGGTAACTCCGAAGCAGCGCTGGAGAAGAATCGTCGCGCTGAGTTCAGCTACCGTTAAGTCATGATGCCATCCTTGAAGAAGCGCTTTGCGCGGGTGGCGCCAATCGCCCTTTTGCTTGTACTGGGTGCGGGGCATTCATCTGCGGGCTTGTTCGACGATGAAGAAGCCCGGCGTGCAATACTCGATTTGCGCCAGCGTTTGGAAATAGTGCGCACGGATAGCGATCAAAAAATCGCAGAAGAAGCGAAGCGGAATGCGGAGGATGTGGCTCAGCTTCGACGCTCACTGCTGGAGTTGCAAAATCAGTTGGAATCCAGTCGTGCGGAAGTGGCCAAACTCCGCGGTCAAGTAGAACAAATTGCCCGAGATCTTGCAGACGCCCAGCGCAAGCAAAAGGACTCCGGCCAACTTGTTGAAGATCGCTTGCGTAAATTGGAGCCCTCCAAGGTGACGGTGGACGGGCGTGAGTTTGTTGCTGAGCCTTCGGAAAAACGTGATTTTGAAGTTGCGCTTGCTATATTCCGCAAGGGGGAGTTTGCTACTGCGCAGTCGGAGTTTCTTGCCTTCCTGAATCGTTATCCAGCTTCTGGCTATCGACCTTCTGCTTTGTTCTGGTTGGGTAGTGCCCGGTACGCAACAAAAGACTATAAGGATGCACAAGCGAGCTTCCGCAGTGTCGTCCAGCAGTCTGCTGACCACATGCGCGCGCCTGAGGCATTGCTCGCTCTGGCTAACTGTCAGTCGGAGTTGAAAGATATCAAGGCCGCCAGAAAGACTTTGGAGGAACTGATTGCAAACTATCCAGCATCAGAGGCTGCAAGTGCGGCCAAGGATCGATTGGCGCGTTTGAAGTGACCGAAGCTTCTACCGATGCGAGTGAGGAAGCTCCGCTCACGCGGCGGTTTTCTGGTTTAGACCGGCTCTTGGGGATCGATCCGGCCGATCGTTTTCGCAGCTCCCATGCCGCAGTGGTAGGCATTGGTGGTGTGGGCTCCTGGGCTGTGGAGGCACTGGCTAGAAGTGGAATAGGTGCGTTGACATTGATTGATATGGACCATGTGTCCGAATCGAATATCAATCGGCAGCTGCATGCACTGACCAGCACGATAGGGATGTCGAAGATCGAAGCGATGCGACAGCGCATTGCAGAGATCAATCCCTCCTGTCGGGTGGTGCTTGTTGACGATTTCGTTGATGCTGATAACTGGCCTACGATATTGGGTGGCCAGGTAGATGCGGTCATCGACGCATGTGATAACGTCAAGGCAAAAGTGGCCATGGCTGCTTGGTCCCGTCAAACAAAAGTTCCCTTTGTATCGGTTGGTGCTGCGGGCGGTAAGCGGTTGGCGCACCTCGTAGATGTTTCTGATTTGAGTCAGACGACCCACGATCCTCTGCTGGCGCAGCTGCGCTATCGCCTTCGCAAAGAGCATGGTGCCCCCAAAGATGGAAAAAACATGAAGGTTGCTTGCGTCTTTAGCAAAGAGTCGGTTCGTGGGCCAGATGCTTCCTGTGCGCTGCCTGGTGACGGCACCTTAAATTGTCATGGCTATGGATCCATGGTAAGCGTTACGGCAACCTTCGGAATGTGCGCAGCAGGTTGGGTTATTGATAAATTATCTGCACCAAGCAATCAGGCCTCAAAAAAGACGCTATAATTTGAGGCTTCGCAGGGTTCAATAAGAAATTAAAGAGCACTGTAGGGACCATAGCTCAGTTGGTAGAGCAGCGGACTTTTAATCCGTTTGTCGTGGGTTCGACCCCCGCTGGTCCCACCATCAGCTTTCGGGAATTTAGCTCAGCTGGTAGAGCAGCGGACTCTTAATCCGTAGGTCGAGAGTTCGAATCTCTCAGTTCCCACCAATTTACACCTAGTAAATGTTGAATGCCCCGCTATCTTTTTGGTAGCGGGGCATTTTCTTTTGTGGGCATGTAGGCGCGGGTGTAGGCGTTTAGGCACAATTCCCACCGCCTACAGTTTCAGGCACTACACAACTAGCGCTTGCTTTCAGGGCTTGCAGCCCCTGAAATTGCACCCCGCACGGTGTCCACTGGCCCGGTGGGTGTTACGTTCCCTTGCACCACTTCGGCACCGTAGCCCAAGGGCTTGCCCAACGCGGCGACGGGGATGCCAGTAACCAGGCTGATCAAGGTGAGCGTGTCGCGAATTGCGCGGCTTGCTTTGCCTTCACCCTCGACGGCCTTGTAAATGGAGTGAGGGGCTTGCGCCGCGCTCTCCAGCATCGACACCGCTGGCGCGGTGCTCATGCGGTCGTCGTAGGGTTTGCCGTTGAAGCTGTTAGCCAGCAACACCGCAGACTGGCCCGCCACGGGCACCATGGCCGCGACGTTGCGCGCCGGGGCACCAAAGAACGCCGCGAGGAATTCATCGAGGTAGCCGTCGCCCTCGTCGTCGTCAGGGCCACCGCGCATGCCTTGCACGATTGCCTCCGAGAACCACGCGGGCACCAGCAATCCCAGCAAGAAAACGTAAAGCAGCGGACCCGCGCCACGCTTCAAGCCCATGGAGTGAATCACCTTGGCCGACTCGGTGCCCAGTAGGTTGGCTTGCATGTTGAAATAGCCCGTGAACTGGGTGAACAGTCGAACGAATGCGGGGCCAGTCTCCACGCGGGAAACGTCCTCCGGTGACAAGCTCCCTTGCGTAGCCCGCACCGCAGCGTTGGCAGTGCGCACCGCGTCGGCTTGGGCCATGCCCTCGGCGGTCGCCTGATCGAAAGCGCCCGACCATGTGATGACGTCCACCACGTTCTGGAAAGCGCTTTGTAGAAAGTACGCATGCTTATTTGTGTAGGCCTGCAGCTTTTGGTACTTGTTCGGATTGATCAGCAAGTCGTCAATCTCTTGGCGCATGTGCATGGTCTGGTTATCCATGCGGCTAGCCATAAAGGGCGAGAGCTCGGCCACCGTGGCGGACACCTCGCCGGGCGCCCGCATGTAACGCCACGCGGCGCCCTTCAAGTTCGCGGGGTTCACCTTCAAGGCACTCATCGACAGGCCTGTGATTTGCTGGAACGCATTGGTGAAGTTGGCAAACATCGCGGTCATGCCTGCACGGCTGCGCGCAGTCCTGAAAAACTGGTCGGCCAGCTTGCCACCCCAGCCCGTCGCGGGTGTGTCCACGGTCTGCTTGGCTGCGCGGTTCAACCAGGGCAGCAACAGATCTGTATAGGCCACCGGGTCATAGCGGTTTAGGGTGGTCGCCACGGGCTTGGCGCGCAGCGTGCGGGTAACGTCACGCACATGCGGCTCCATGTGGCTAAACAACAGAGCCTTGTCGATGTGCTGGGGGATTAGCCGCAAGTCCAGCGCCAAGGGCTTGTTGTATTCCACCCGCGCCTTGGTGAACCCGCGAGAGGTGGCGGGGAACATATAGGCGTTGTTGGCGTTTGCCGCGTCAAGCTCCGCATTGATCGCCGCGTCTTGCACCTCGAACGTGTCGGTGATTGCGGGCACGTAGCCGCCCTCATAGTTACCAAATTGATTTGTGAAGGGGCTTGCGGTTATCTCGTCAAAGTAGCGGCCAAACACTGCGCGGTGTGTTTTCTGCGCGAGGGGTTTAATTTCTTCCAACAGGTTCCACACACCCTGCGCAAAATCAAAGTCGGCTTTTGTCAGCTTGCCCTCGTTGATCATGCGCGACACAAAGCTATCCCAGCGGCTGGTGTCGAGCACCCCGTCCGCAATCTCTACGGCCCAGCCGCGCCCAAGCAACAACTTGCGCTTGTTGGACTCGTTGCCCGTGTGTAGCAGGGCGTGCAATAGCTCGGCCTTGCCCGCGTCACCCTTGCTGAATCCGAAGGTGTAGCCAAGCTCAGGCGCCGCAATCCGGCCACGGGTAAGGGTGGGTTCAATGGCCTTGAGTAAATCCCGGTAGCGTGCCAAGTAGGTGCCGGCGTCCGCGCGGTAGCGGTCTGCCGCCTCGCTGATTGGGGTGAACAGGTATTTACGGAACGCCCCGGAAATGTCGCCACCATCCATGCGGTCGGCCCAGGACTCGGTGCGGCGCAGCGCGGCACGTACGCCCATGAGCTTGCGCGCCACCTTCTCACCCTCGGTGACTGCGCGGCCTTCACCGGGCACCTTGTCAGGTACGCCCAGCACTTCCAAACGCTTCACCAAGGCCTCGTTGATTGCGTCACGGTCCACCAGCTGCCCGTCAATCTCGGCTAGCTTCTCGCGGCGCGAGAGATACCAAAGGCTCTCGACGTTGTCGCGCAGTGCGCGCAGTTCACCCACGGTTAGCTGCTCGATTACCTTGGAGTTTTCTTCCGCGTCTTGCAGCATGGGCTCCATCACGGCGAACAGTTCAGGGTCGTAGGCCTTCACCGCCTCCATGTACTGGCGCGGGTTCTTGCCGCGCATGCCCACCCCGTAGGTGGCGAGGATTGCCCGCGCTGCGTTCACGATGTCCGCATTGCGTTTGTCGATGCCGCCAGCGGCCACGGTGCGGAAGAATGCGAGCGTCTTTTGTATCTCGTCTTGCGCTTGGTAAGCCGCACCCGTCGCGGTGTGGTTAATGATTTGGTAGCGCTTTTGCTGGATTGCTTCGGCGGTGTCGCCTTTGCGCATTGCGTCCTCGGCGGCCTTGCCTGCGCGCACCTCGGCGGCTGCGAACTGGGTGGGGCGTAACTGGCCCACCTTGGCGCGTTCAATCATCTTGGCCGCGTACTCCTTGGCGGCTCGTGCCAGTGCCTGGGCGCTGCCTACGGCTTTTTGCAGGCCAGCCAGTTCAGTGGCGAGAAAGCGCGTGCGCACGTCGTTGTGAATCGCCTCGTCCGCAGCACGTGCCACGGTCTGCGGGCTGGTGATGTCGCCGTACTTCTCTAGCGTGCGCTGATCGGTGAGGGCGTCCACCTGCGCGCGAAAGGGCAGGGCGTCCACGATCTTGCGCACCATCTCGTCGCCCGACTTAAAGCCGAACATTCCGGCCACCTCGTCGGGGTGCAAGCCGTCAGCGCTTACTAGGTTGGTGGCAAGGTAGCGGCGGGGTGTGGCTGGGCCGTCGCCGTACATCTCGGCCAAGGCCACCGTGGACAGCTTCGCGCCCACCGTTTGGGAACCGTCGGGCAAAACGCCCTTTTTAAGCCAGCGCTGCACCTGATAGACCGGGTCCAGCATCACCTCGGCGGCCACTTCGCCCATGACCTCGTCGCGCTTGGCTTTGGCGTCCTTGTTCAGGCGCTTGATAGTGTCCTCGCGCAGTCGGTTAGACCATGCCATATCCCGCACACTGCGGGCCTCCATGGCGTTCACTGCGGCTGCGGTGGCCTCGTGCTCTAGGGTTTGGTACTGGTCCCAGTTCACACCGTACTGCGCGGCCTGCTCAGGGCCATTGAACAGTGGCACCAGCCCGCGTGCGCGTTGCGCGGTTTGTATGTGCTCGTCGCTGGCAAGCATGCGGTCCATCACCGCGCGCACCTCGGGCGACAGGTTAACGTTTAGCCCTTTGATGTTGCGGTAAACACTGGACAACCAATCGCGGAACCGGGAAAACAGGCTGCGCAGTTCCAAGCTAGGGGCGGTGCCCTCGGCCAGATACGCCTCAAAGCCTCGGGCGAATTGCTCATGGCCTGCGCGCTTGGCGTCTAGGTCCATGCCCTGCCAGGTGTTCAGGTCTTGCACCCCGAACCAATCCAATAGGGTCTGCATGTCACCCTGCAAGACGGGCGAGGCCTTCGCCATGTCCGCGTAGCTTTCAAGGAAGAAATGCCCTGATTCATGCAAAAAGGTGCTTAGGTCTGCGCCCTTGAAAATCCCGATTAGGGGCTTTCCGTCCTGCGTAAATTCGCGCGGTACGAAGCCGCCCTGTGCGTCTTGCGACAGCATTGGCCCGGTGACACCTTGCGCCACGATGGTGGGGCCGTACTCGGCGTAAAGCTGGGCAGGTGTACCGCCCAGGCGCTTTGCCATGGTTTCAAAGAATGCGGCCGGCAGTTGGGCGTATGCCTGATTTACTGAGGGTGAGAAGCGCCCCGCCTCGTTGAGCTTGGCCGCTAGATCCATCTGAATGGCCTTGGCTTGCTCGGCGTTGGTTAGGTCTTGCGACTGCTCGGCGGCGAGCATGTCAATCTCTTGGTTCATGGCGTCGGTTTGCTTGCTCGCAAACTCTTGCGCTTGGGTGCGGGTCATGCCGTCGGGCTCGGTCTTGAGCTCGTTGATCAAGTCTTGCGCGTAGCCGTTGCCCGCAATCTGCGCGGCGAACTCGCCCACCGGGATGCGTACATCGCCACCGGATTCGAGCGCGGCGGGCAATTGCTCGGCCACCGAGGGCGAAGCGGCTGCAATCTCGCGCGCTTTGGGGCTCTGTGCCAGTGTCTGCGCGCTGATAAACACATCCCGCAAGGCGCTGCCCTGGGTGGCTTCGGTCACGAACTGCTCGAACGCCTCGGGCGAGCGCTCGCGTAACTTGCTGCGCCCCGAGAGGGTGGCTAGCACCTCCACGGCTTTGGCGTCGCGCTCGGCCTTTTGTGCCTCGGCCATGCGCTGTTCACCGCGCACCCGCACGTGCAGTGCGGACTCCACGATGCTGCGGACAATGCCGCCCACCGCAGCGCCCACGCTGGCGTCTCCGGTCGCGCTGCCCAAGTCCACCGTGTGGTCGGGGTTGGTAAGCGCTTGTTGAATCAAGTCCTGCAAAACATTTTCAGAAAATTCCTGCGCACCCTCCGAAGCCGCGGCGATGCCGATTCGTGCAAGCGCTGCGCCTATCTTGTTTTTCACGGGCACGGCTAGCGGCCCCAGTAACTTGTCTAGTGCCCATCGCTCTGTGATGCCTGTCACGGCTGCACCGCCCACCACGGCCAAGTCCTTGGCGTCTTGGCTGGCGTTATCGCCTTGCACCTTCTCGGCCATGATGCTGGCGCCCTGTGCGTACAGGCCCGCGCCGCGGTCTACAGGTGACATGAGCACCTGGCTAGCCACTTGGCCGATACCACCCACCACCCGGTCGCCGAATGTCTGCTTATCCGCAGGAAGCAACACGTTTTCACGGTAATACTGCATGGTGTCCGCGCCCACGGTGCGCCAGTCGTCGGCGACAGTCGGGCCGCGCAAAGACTCCACGGTGGGCTGCTGGGGTTTGATGCCCATGGGCCCGCGTTGGGGCTCAGGCAGTATCAGGCCCGCAATGGTGGATGTCACCCGGCGCTCGGCGATGTCTAGCAAGGTGCCGAAGCCGTGCAGCGAGCGCCCCACGTTCTCACCAGCGCTGCCAAAGAATTGGCGCGACAGTCGCTCCACCGTGCCCATGTTCTCTATGTCGTCGCTTGCCAGCTTGGCGCGGGCGGCGTCAGCGGCCACCCATTGCGCGACGACTGGCGAGCCGTCCAGCACTTTGTCTAAGTCGCTTAGCTGCGCGGTGCGCTGCACCTCGGGCAGGTTGCGCTCCACCACATCGGCGGGAATGCCTGTCCGCTTACCCAGCGACTGCGCACGCGCGGCCATGTCGGGGTTAGAGAGTAGGGCGCCGTATAGGTTGGTGCGTGCTGCGGTACGTATGTCACCCACTACGCCTGCGGCTGCGCTGTCGAAGGGGTTGTCGCCTGCGACGGTGGCCGCTGCTTGGTCGAATTGGTCCATTTACTTAACTCCGTAAACTGCGCGCAATGTCGCGTTGATTTGTTCGTCGGTAGGGGCAGTGATGCCTCGGCTTCGCAATGCGGCTGTGGCCTTGCGCTTGTCGGTGTCGGACCATTCAGGCTTGAACGTGTCCGCGCGGCCCTCGGCGATTGCCTCGAACAGTCGCACGTTTGACCATTTGCCCTTCACATCACCCTGCAGCACCAAACGGTCTAGGATTTTTTGGCGTTCGTCTTGGTCAAGTGGTGCGCGCTTTGCGGCGTGCGCTGCGTACAGGGCGCGGTCGGCCTCTTGGTGGAATATCCCGGCGCGCTCACCCTTCAAGCCCAGGGCGTCGGTCATGGCTTTCTTTTGCGCACCCACTGCCACCACTTGCTCGCCCGCGTCGGGGGTGTTGGCCTTGGCTTGCAAGTCGATAAAGTGCTTGCGCTCGCTTGGGCCCAACTTGTCAAAGTAGTTACGCAGATCTTCCTTCTTGAAGTTCGGGTCTTGCGCGGCTGCCATGCTGAGTGCGTAATAAATCGCGGGGTCGGTCTTCACCTCCGCCCGGCCCGCCCGTGCCTCGGCGTCCACCCTGGCGGTGCGTCGTAGCGCCTCCAAGGCCTTGCCGTCCATCGCAGCTAGCACCGTGGCGGGCACCTTTGCTATGGTTCCTGTGTCGGTGTAGGTGCGCCAAGCGTCATCCGCTGCGGTGCTCTGTGCCCGCTCGCGAAGTTGCACCCGCTCGGCGTCCAATGTCTTGATGCGGGTAACTACGGCGTCTTCCTCCTTGCCCGAGAACTGCTCGCGCGCTGCCTTGAGCGCTGCGGCTGGGTCCGACTTGTTCGCTTCCCAAATGGCCTGCGCACCTGCTTGTGTGCGCGCTTCAAACTCGCCCGTTTGTAGGGTGTCGTGCAGCTTGAGCCGCACCCCTGCGTCAATCTGCGGGCCGTTGGCGTCGTAGTAGGCCTTTGCCCCGGCCAAGTTGCCAGAGTTCACCATGCCAAGCAGTACGCCCGCGTGCAGTGGGGTGTATGCCTTCACGGTGAGCGCGTCGATCTGCGCCTTGTCCTTGTCGGGGCTCCAGCCGTTGGCCGCTATGGTTTCGTTGACCACCGAAGCCACCGCACCCTGGGCCTCGGCCACGGCGTTAGCGTCACCGTAAAGCAGGCTAGAGCGTTGGTATGCGGTGTCTAGGGTCGATTGCCTGCGGTCGGCGTCGAACTGTCCTTGTTGCCGCACCACGTGCTGGCCTAGCGCCTCATACATTCGCCCGCGCAATGCGTTTGCGTTTTGCCTAAACGCCGCTTTTTGGGCCGTCGAGTGCAACGACTTGGACTCAATATCCCCAATGGCCTGGTCTAGCTTCTCTGCGTACTCAGACGGGAGGCTCTTACCGTTGGGGCGCTCCAGTGCGTCGCGGCCCTTGGTGCTCAGTGCCTCCAAGCGCAAGTTTGTATCCGCTTGGATTAGCTGATTCATGGCCGCGTCACTCAGGGACGCATCTACGCGCGCCTGTTCCGCAATTGCGATGCGTGCGACGGCGCCACCTAACTGGGTGGTGGCTTGGCCCATTTGGCTGGCTTGCTCCGCAGCTATCGCACCCGCTTGTGGGCCACCTAGCCCTTGAAAGCGGACGTTAGGTTGCTGCGCGACGGATGTTTCAAGATTCGAATACGTGGGGACGCGGGGCATTTTGTGCTCCTTGGTTGGTGGAATTCAGGAGGGCTTTGCGTGCGACGGCTGGCCCTTGCACCGGTGCACTAGGTTGCTGCTCGACGGGCGGTTGCTGGCTGTCGGGTGTGGGTACTGTTGCCATTGCGTGCTCTTATTTCAATTTGCCATTGGCGCGGGCTTGTGCCGCAAGGCGTGCGAACTTCATCACCACGTCGGGGTGATCGCCCAATTGGTTGTTGTTGAGCATCGCCACCAGTCGCGGGTCGCGTCGGATGAACTTCTTGGCGTCGGCCAATGCCTGTGTGGCTTTACGCCCGAACTCGGCATTAAGGCGGGTGATCGCCTCGTCTTGCCAGCCTCCGCGCTGCTCGTTGGTTGGGGGTTCGGTGACGCTGGACATGGCGGCCCTTAGCTCCATAACATCCTTGAGATTGGCCCCCACGTCTGCGGCCATTTCGCGCAGTTCTTCCACCACCATGGCTTTGACTTCGCTGGGCATGTCTTGCACATCGTCAAGCATCGAATGGGGCAGAACGGCGCCATATATCCCTTGGGGTGAGTACCTGCGGCGGCTGTGGTCGCGCACACGTTCAGCCAGCACCTCGGGCGGTACTGGCGCGAGTTCATAGGCTGGTGCCTCGGCGGGCGCTTCGTCGGTCGTAGCTGCTGCTTTCGAATCCGCAGCGGGTGCAGATTCCGTAGACGGCTCGGTGGGCTGGGCTTGTGGCTCCGGCGGCGTTGGTGCTGTCGGTTCGGTTGCTTCGGGCCTCATGCTTGGATACATGCGCAGCGCGAGGGCTTCTAAGTCGTCTGGGGTCATTGGGTGTTTCTTTCGTGTTACCAGCCCACGCGGCGGCGGGCGTTGAGAAGGGCGCGGCCTAACTCGGTGCGCTTGAAGTCGCTTTCCTCCTCGGGGGTGTAAGGGCGTGAAGGGTGGGGTTCACCCGCAATCGCTCGCCTACGGCCTTCGAGAAGAATTGCGACCACGTCCACCCCTTGCTCTGGTGGCTTGGCTTGCTCGCGTAGGCGGCGAACCCTGGACAAGAGGCTGCTTGTTTTCATTGCTCGGCCTCCTGGGGAAATTCATTTATCCAGAACAACACCCGGTAGACCCGGCCACGTTGCTCGAACGTGCGGCGGGTGGGGTTGAAGTTCTGCGGCGTGAACCCGTGCCGCTTGAGGCAATCCATTTGCGTCTCACCCTCGCACATGGCGAGGAACAGGTCGCCGGATAGTTGGGGCAAGAGTGCCGTGGCCTTGCGTACTGCCGACAAAAGGGAGTTAGTTCTCATTGCGTAGCTTCTCCACTGCGGCCTTGAGCGCTTCGAGCTCTGCGGCCAGTTGGTCGTCTTGTTTGATCGCCACCGCTGACGCGATGACGCCTATCACTGCGGCCCCGGTGTCAGGGCTTACGAGGCCAGAGCCCACCGCCTCAATTACCTTTTGGGCCTTCTCCACCAGCGTCTGCGCTTGCGCAAAGCCGGGGATTTCTACGGGTTCGATCTGTTGGCGTGCGGGCGGGTCTATCCGGTCTAGGCACATCTTTAAGGCGGCCATGTCACCCGCGAGCGCTTGCGCAAGTACCACCTTGATAAGTTCGGGTGCCTTGGGGTCAAGTAATTTGCGTACCAAGGCCTTGCCCGCTTTTGGCCCTGCAGGGTTGCCGCTCACGCCCTTTACAAAGCGCCCAGTGCTAGTGCGTTGGGTCACGTTTGCGCCCCCATTTCTGCGTGCGCGGCCACGATCTCGGCCACACCTTGCGGGGTGAGCGTTTGTCCGTTGCTTTGCCGTACTGGTGGCGGGCCGTCGAAGTGCCTCGCCTCTCGCACTAGCACTAGGGTTGAACTGAAAGTAGCTTTCAGCGCTCGCGCTATCCGCTCGACACCGTAGCCGTTTGCGTAGCAGGCTCGCACCGTTGGCAGGTCTTCGGCGGTGAGGCTGGTGGCGTTGCGTGCTGGCCTACCCGCTCGCAACTTTCCGGCCACCACCTTTTGGGCGTAGGCTAGGCAACAGCCCACTTCCATGGCGATCTGCACATACGTCGCGCCTTCGCTTCTCATGCGTTTGATCTGCGCCACCTGAGAGTCCGAGAACTTAGCCACGGGGCTGTCTTGCCCTAACGCGCGCCCCGTGCTTGTGCATTTGCGTGTGATCACGTTGCGCCCACTCTCCGCTCGTTGCGGCATATCTGGGCCACGGTGGTCTTGCTTACACCGAACGTGCGGGCAAGCTGGCGGTATCCGCGCCCGTCCACCTCGTGCATGGTGCGCAGTAACGCCACTTCGGCGGCTATCAGTTTCGTGCGCGGCGGGTCGAACTGCCGCGACCGTGCGGCCCCGGCTATCGCCTCGTTGGTCGTGGCGTCCGCTGTGTGCTTTGCTGACACTAAGTGGTTAGGCATCACGTGTCACTTCACACGGGGGCTCGCTGGATATGCGGTGTTTTGCTCGATGCCCGTCCAAGGGGCCAGCCACGCATCGAAAGACCCAGCCGTGAGCGGACCGTTATTCACGATGTAGCGGGCCGCCAAATACCGCATGGCCTTGGGGTAGGTGCCTCGGGTTGTCTCAGGAACGCGTAGGTAGACCACCTTGCCGCGCACCAAGTCAGCCTTGGGAATAGCTGCGCTACTCAGAATCACCTGGGGGGTGGCCATGTCTGGGGTGTCGCCTGCGATCACTTGGAATGTGACAGTGGCCGCCCCCGCTGCGGTGACAGTTTCGCGCACCAAGAAAGGCACCACCATGTCGGGCGTGTAAAGCGCTCCGAGTGAGGGTCCGATGTCGATAGTGTTGGTGCTATTGGCGGTGCCAGTTACGGGTTGCTTTGCGCTCATTTGGAGCTGCGTGTCGATAATCATGGGTTGTTACTCCAGTGGAAAATTGCGTCTGCGTGCTGCGTCTAGCAGCGTGTCAATGGTCCGGCTCGCCGATTCGGCGGTGTCTTTGGCGATGGATTCGCGCCCTTTGTCCTCGGCGTTGCGGAAGAAATGGGTAACGACGCAGTCCGGCCCGATTACTGCGGCGCGGGTTATCCGGTCCAGTTGTGCGGCGAAAGCAGGCCCGACGTTCTCGTGCATGTTTGCCAGCCTACGCACTACTGTCTCGTAGGCGAACTCGTTCGGGTCATTTGCAAAAATGCCGCGCGCTGTGTCCGCGAGGTGTGAGCGCAAGTCGCTGGTGGCTTTGGTTAGCTGAGTGCTCTCGCGGAACAGTTCAGCCATTAACTCGTCCATGCGCTGCGCATGTTGCTGGCGCCGTGTGTGGGCTTCACCCGCCAAATCGAAATGCTCGCGGGCGCGGGCTTGCGCTTCCAGCGTCGCAGCTTCGCGGTCTGCTTTTTGCGCAGCTGTGCGTGCGCCCTTGAGTCGGTCAATCTTGGCGGTAAGGCTTTGCACCTCGCTCTCGGCTGTGCTCGCGGTCGCGTGCAGCTTGCCGTCACCTGGGGCAAAAGCAAGTTTTGCGAGCGCGGCCTGATATTTCGAATCGGCGGCAGCAAGCTGGCTATCAAGCTGGCCTAGTTCGCTGTCAAGGAGTGCGGTTTTGGTAGTCATAGCCCCTATGGTCGGGGGCATTGCGCACTCTATGCGCACTGTACGAAAATACAGTAATTTTGCAGTATGTTCAGGGGCACGAGTTGGCGCCCGTGCCCCTGCTAGGTGCCTGATTGGCAGGTGACTAGACCAAATCCCAGGCGGCTAGGTGGTCTAGTGTGTGAGGCGCTGGCAGGAGGCCCGCCAAGCCGTCAGGCTCTAAACCTAGGGCTTGGGCTAGGGCGTAGGCCTGCGCGTCCATTGTGGGCCAGCCAAGCCCGTTTAAGTTGGCCTGCTCTGCGGTGGGCTCCGTGGCACCGTAGTGTTGGGCTTTCATGGGCTCACCTCCAAGGGCCTGCGGTAGCTTTCACCCTCGATGGATACGAGGATTGCCCCGTCTCGCAGTCTGTCTGCAATGCGTGCGCCTAGCGCTTCATCCAGTTCGGTAGCTGACAAGTTACTCGTGATGATGGTGGACAGGTTGTTTCGGTATCTGCGGTCTATCACCTCGAACAGATCGGTTCGGGCTTGCTCCGAGTTGTTCACCGCACCCAAGTCATCCAACAGTAGCAGGGCGATGTCTTCGCCGTACTTGCGGATAACCTCGTCTTGGGTCCGTGTGCGCGTGTCCTTGTCCCAAGTTGCGCGGATTTCGTCAAGCAGCCCCTTGTGCGTCACCACCCCCGGCTCTTGTCCATTCACAAAAAACTCTTTGCGAAGTACCGCAGTGGCTAGGTGTGTCTTGCCCGTGCCTACCGTGCCAACTATCCAAAGGTTTTTAGCCCTGCTGTCCCCTTCTTGGTCATCGACCCCATACGGCCAGCTTGCGCACGCGGCCAGGGCGCGCTCTTGGTCATCGTTCTGCGGGGTGTAGTTGTCGAAGGTGCAGTCCCTGAAACGCGCACCCACTCCGCAATTCGGCCACCTTGCACGCTGTGCGTGTTCCCACTCTAAGGCCTCCCGCTCCATTCTTTGCCGCCGCTCGGCTTTCGCGATTCGCTGGCGCTCTGCGTCTTCCGCCTGCCACACCTCTAGCCAGCGCTGTGCGAGTTGCTCTAGCCTAGTTTCCCGGGGGAGGTCTTTGGGTATCTCGTGGGCGGATTCCAACTCGCGCAAAGTCCACCCCAGTGAATTGGGTATTTTGTCGCCCTTGAGCAATCGCATAGAGAGGATGTCGGCTTGCACCAGGGCCTTGTGGTAGGGCCAGGCAAGGCGCTTAGCCAATAAATCTTTCACGTCTTGGGTGGTCTTCATTTCGCCCACCCCCAGTTCTTTTTCTCTTGCTTAGGCGGGCGGACACCCTCACCAAGCCGTAGTTGCACCGCCTTGGGGTTATCCGCAAGGTATGCGAACTGTGTCGCAAGCTCGTCACGGCACCCACCACCGTCGAGGTGTTGGCGCGCTTTTCTCTCCCACCCAGCCAAGTGCGAACAGTTCCCCCGCTTTGCTCGCAATACACCCCACTCTTGTGCAGGCCAGTTCGTTGGATATTCCGGGGCCGCCGAAGGCGGACCCCCGGCACCCGCTTCTCTCTCTCCACTAGGGTGGAGAGGGTAGGTAGACATATATGACACCCCTGGATGTCTTAAATGTCCACCCTGGGGTGTTTTTGGCTGCTCAGGGTGGACATTTATGACCACTCTGGAATTGCTCAGGGTAGTCATTAAAGACGGGTCTGACTGCCTTATGAGTCGGCCCCTTAGCTTGTCTACCGTTACCGACTTGCCTTTTTCAGCCACGGTGAGCGGGTCTAGGGCCGCCTTTAAAGATAGGTCTGAGAGCACCGCGAGGTCTAAGGTGTAGTGCGCGGGGTGGTGCTGGACCGCCTTGCGCTCAAGCCTGAGTACACCCGTGCTTACCAAGTCTTCTATGTGCCGCGCCACCTGCCTATGCTGTACGCCCGACATGATGCCCACGGTGAGGTAACTGCAGGTGATGTTGCGCCCATCGTCGTCCGAGTGGTAGGCCAGCGCCATAGCCACCAGCTTGCGGGGTGCGGGCATTGGTGCAAGCCAGAGTAATTGGTACTTACTAAGCGGCGTATCCCCTTGCGCTTCACCGCTGGCTTCACTAGAATGCGCTTGTACTAATTCGGTTTGTGTTTTCGAAAAAGCCCCGGTTGCCGCCCGGGCTTTTTCATTTGTACTTCGGCTAATGCCCATTGGTCGGCCCTCCGTTCAATTGCTTCTCTAAGCGGGCGTAAAGCTCGCGTATCCCCTGCACAAATTCACTGGCCGCTTCGCGTGCCCGGTCTTCGGCGTCGAATGCCGCCGCTATCTCGGCCGTGCCCGGATACCCCGATAAGTACATAGTTCCAAGGTAGCCGCGGTAGTGCGGCCAAGCCGCGTAGCAGTGCGCCGGTGGTGGGATATACCGCCCGTCGCTGTTGGGTGTGTCATGCTGCTGCATGTGATGCTCCCCCTTTGCGCAGTGCGCTGCCGCCTTCCTCTACCGCAGCGAGGGCTTCCCGTACGCGGTTCAGGTCGTAGCGTATGCACCCACCGATGCGATAGAACGGAATCTGGCGCTTTGTCTGCCTGTCCTTGCGGAGGAATCCAACGGACATGCCGATTGCGGCGGCGATTTGTTTTTCATCCACGGCGATACGTGGCAATTGATTTACTTCTGACATGGTGAATACCTTCATAGGGTTCGCCAGTTCTTTCACCCCAGCCGTTAGGCTGTCCTGGGGCTCGGTGCACGCCTGGACGCGTCGATGGCTTCGCGTCGGGCTCCTTACACCGTCGCAGGATTTAAGGCCTGCTGCCCACTCCCGTGTGCTGGTCGCGCCAGGCTATCTCGGAAGGTGTTGGGGCACTTTACGCGGCCCCTAAACGTTTACGCGCACCATGCGTTACTACTTAGTGCTATCCGTAATGAAATCCGCAACGGCCTGCCACGCGGCCCGCAGTTGCGCTTCGCTTTTCCCAACGTAATGCCCCCCGGTGGTGTCATCGCCGTCGGTGTGGTTCACCATCCGTTTCAAGGCGTAGACGCTCACCAACTCCTCGGCGACACTGGCGAACGTGTGGCGCAACTTGTGCGGCGTAATCCCGGTCACACCCGCCTCCGCGTTGATAGCCTCCAGCGTCTTGCCTGGGTCTGCAATGTCGAACACCGACGCGGCGGGCTTCTTTCCCGTTACGTGGGGTTGCAGGATGCCCACGGCCTGCGAGGAGAGCATCACCGTGTGGTCGGTCCTGTTCTTGGTGTCTCTAAGCACCATCCTCGCGCCTATCAAATCGACATCCCTCACCAGCAATCCAGGCTCGTACTTGGATTTGAAAAGCTCTCCGGGGCGGCACCCCGTCAGGAGTATGGCGCGGCAACCGTCAGCCGAGGCATTGCCCGCGCGCTTGCACGCCGCCGCCCACCAAGCGCCTAAATTCTCGGGAGGGATTGGGTGGGGCTTGCCTGCGGTTTTCGCTAAGACAATCCTATCTTTGCCCGCCGTCGTCTTCTCCAGCGGGGAGCCTTCGACCTTGACACCGTGCCAATTCAGTACGGCGCGTAGCACCTGCATTGCGTAAGTTGCGCGGCGCTGGCTTTTCTTTAGCGCAGCCTCATAGGCGCTGCGCATGTCGTCGGCGGTAATTCGGTGAATGGATGTCTTCGCGAGCGCTGCAAGTGGACCCCCTGCAAAGGGTTTGCCGTCGGCACCGGTGCCACCGGGTGCGGCCATTGCGATGTAATCGGCCTTGGTGCGGTCTTTCAGGCCTTTGCCGTCCTTGCCCCGGCGCTTACCTTTGGCGTATGCGCGAAGGGCGTCGGCTAGGTTGAGTGATTCATCTTTGTCCGTTTTGCGCTTTTCCCGCTTTACTTCTGCACGGTCCAGCCCCGTCTGCAATTCGCTTGATATTGTGATTTGTAGCTCGCGCGCAGCATCGCTAGAGATTGCACCAGCGCCCACCGCTTTGCCCAGGGTGCGGCGTACGGTCTTGCCGTCTACGCGACGTTCGGCAATGTAAGCACGGTCCCCGGTGGCGCTCACGCGCAGCCCAAACCCCGGCGTCTTTGGGCACCAGTGGATTGTGTAGGAGCTAGCAGGAAGTGGAACCGCGCGGGCGACGCTATCGGTTAGCCGCTTTGCAAGTACAGGCATTAAGCCGCCGCAGCGAAGCTCACAGACTCAACGGCGGCTTGGGCTTGCTCCAATAATTCCTGCACCGCCCACAGCACCGGGTCCGCCGTATTGCCCTTGGCCTCGTCTGCGGAAAACTTCAAATAGAGAACGCCAAGCGCTTGGGTCAGTCGCGCGTTGACGGTGTCCACGGCGTCGATGTTGTTCGATTGTTGGGATGGGGTAGAGTTCACATTAGCCATGTTCAAAGTTCCTTTTTGATTGTGGTCAGGGCTGGGCAGGTGTTGACGCATCTGCTCGGCCCGTTTACCTTTCGGCGCCCCAATTATGGCATGTAGGCAACCGTGTAGGCAAAAAATGTAGCAAATGTAGGCAACCTGTAGTGCTGTATAGCAATGCAAGCTGTTGAAATACAAAGGTTATTTGTATTTTGCTTTGGATTTTGACTGACTCTTAATCCGTAGGTCGAGAGTTCGAATCTCTCAGTTCCCACCACTTATTTAGTGGATCATGAAACCCGCCTTCGTTTGAAGGCGGGTTTTTCATTTTGGGGCGTATGCCCCGTCAACTCCTTTTAAGCTTCCAGCTTTGCAGAGAGATCAAGCCACAGCTCTTCCAGCTTTTGAAGTTCCGCATTCACGGATTTCAACCGTTTGCCGGCTTCTGCGATTTCTGATGGGTGAGGGTTGGTGGAGAGCTTGGCTTCCAGCTCGGCACCTTCAGAATTCAGGGCAGACATACGAGCCTCTGTAGCGGCGAGGTCTTTTTTCCACTTCTTCACTTCATCAGTCGTGGGCCCAGCCTGGACAAGCACTGGGGCGGGAGAGGCAACTGGCGACACTCCGGCCTTCGCCTCTTCTTTGGCAAGTTCACGTTGGCGCTTGGCTTCATCCAGTAGATATTTCTGGTAATCGTCCAGATCGCCGTCGAAGGGTTCGACCCCGCCCCGTGAAACCATCCAGAACTCATCGCACACCGAGCGCAACAAGGCCCGGTCATGACTCACCAACATCACTGTGCCTTCGAACTCGTTCAATGCCATGGCCAGCGCTTCGCGCGTTGCCAAATCCAGGTGGTTGGTTGGTTCGTCCAGTAGCAGCAAGTTGGGGCGCTGCCACACGATCATGCACAACACGAGCCGGGCCTTTTCACCGCCACTCATACTGCCCACAGCCTGTTTGACCATGTCGCCGCTGAAATTGAAGGTCCCCAGAAAGCTGCGCAAGTCCTGTTCACGTGTCTGTTGACCTGCAATTTTGCCGGCAGCTGTCATGTCCTTCACGAGGCGGATCATGTGCTCCAGCGGCGTCTCGTCGGGGCGCAACACGTCCAGTTCTTGTTGGGCGAAGTAGCCGATGTTCAGGCCTTTACCTTCGGTCACTTCGCCGCCCAGCGGTGCCAGATCGCGGGCCACCGTTTTCACCAGCGTGGATTTACCCTGTCCGTTAGCTCCCAGGATACCGATGCGCTGCCCCGCGAGCACCGACTTGCTAACGTTGTGCACGATGGTGGTAGGTGGAGTGCCTTTCGGGGCTTCTTCGGGCGGAGGGTAGCCGAAGCTCACCCCCTGCATGGAGAGCATGGGGTTGGGCAGGTTGGCCGGTTCTTTGAATTCAAAGCTGAAGTCCGCTTCGGACAACAGGGGGGCAATCTTCTCCATCCGATCCAGTGCCTTGACCCGGCTTTGGGCCTGCTTGGCCTTGCTGGCTTTGGCTTTGAAGCGTGCAATAAACTTTTGCAGGTGGGCAATCTTGTCTTGCTGCTTGGCAAAAGCGTTCTGTTGAAGTTCCATCTGCTCGGCGCGCATGTCTTCAAACTTGCTGTAATTGCCGCCGTAGCGCACCAGCTTGCCCATGTCGATGTGCAGCGTTACGTTGGTCACTGCATCCAGAAACTCCCGGTCGTGGCTGATGACCACCATGGTGCCTTCGTATTTCTTCAGCCAGGCTTCCAGCCACACCAGTGCGTCCAAGTCCAAGTGGTTGGTGGGTTCGTCCAGCAGCAACAGATCACTCGGGCACATCAGTGCGCGGGCGAGTTGCAGGCGCATACGCCAACCGCCTGAGAAACTGTTCACCGGCTTGTCCAGCTCCGTAGTTTTGAAGCCCAGCCCAAGAATCAAAGCCTGTGCCCGCGCTGCGGCGTCGTACTCACCCGCGTCGTGCAATGCCGTATAGGCATTGGCCATGCGTTCGTAGTCTTCGGTCGCTTCTGCGGCAGTCACTTCGGCCCGCGCTGCGCCCAACTGGGTATCGCCTTCGACCACGAAGTCGGTCGCGCCTTGCTCGGTTTCCGGCATATCTTGGGCCACCTGCCCCATACGCCATTGGGCAGGGATGTAGTACTCCCCCGCGTCTTCGTGCAGGTTTCCGTTCAACAAGGCAAACAAGGAGGACTTGCCCGCCCCATTGCGGCCCACGAGCCCGACCTTTTCGCCCGGATTCAAGGTGACCGAAGCGCCTTCAAGCAACACCTTGGCGCTGCGGCGCAGGGTGACGTTTTTCAATGTAATCATGTTCTGGGAATGGCCGTGAGGCCGTCAAAAAAAGGCTACCCGATGCACTTCACCGGGTAGTTCGGCCTGTCCGGTATGCGCACTTACCGGATGTCGCCAAGATAAAAATTAAGGTTGCAGGAAGCGGGCCAGTGCGTCGCGCGTCAACAGCAGAACTTGGTCTTCGCCTGCACTGGTTTCCAGCCACACCACTTCCAACTCCGGAAAAGCGGCTTCGAAAAACGCGCGTTCATTGCCGATTTCCAATACCAGCACGCCGTCTTCCGATAACTTGACAGGGAGGTCCGCGAGCAAGCTCCGGATGAAGTCCATGCCATCACCGCTGCCCCCCGCCTGATTGCCGTCGAGGGCAATGAAGGGTTCGGCCAGATATTCAGCGGGCAGTGCGGCCATGCTCTTGGCATTCACATACGGCGGGTTGCACAGCACCAGATCGAATACGCCGGGGACAGCCTGCAAGCCATCGGACTCCAGCAACTGCACTCGCTCCTGCAACTGGTGCTTGTCCACGTTGATGCGTGCGACTGCCAAGGCGTCCGCGGAAATATCAGCGCCCGTTACTTCCACGTTCGGGTAGACCATGGCAGCCAGAATGCCCAGGCTGCCGTTGCCGGTGCACAGGTCCAGCACGTGGTGGGTGCTTTCTTGGAGCCAGTAGTCGATGCTGCCGTCCACCAAGAGTTCGGCGATCAAGGAGCGCGGAACAATGACACGTTCATCCACATAAAAGGGCACACCTTGCAGCCAAGCTTCTTGAGTCAAGTAAGCGGCTGGCTTGCGCGTGCTGATTCGTGCTCCTAAAAGCGTAGCTGCTCGCGCATATTCCTCGGGGGCCACGGGCTGATTTGATGCTATATCTTCGTCTGACAGGCCGGTATCCAGCGGCAAGCCCAGTGCGTGCAATACCAGCCATGCGGCTTCGTCCGCTGCATTGGTGGTTCCGTGGCCGAAGGACACCCCGGCTTCCGTCAGCTGCGCGGTGGCCTGAGCGACGAGTTCTTTGACATTCATGCAATTTCCGCCTGATTCAGGTTTTCAAGTACCCGGCGGTAAATGTTTTTCAGAGGCTCGATGTCGGCGAGCTTCACGTATTCGTTGATCTTGTGAATGGTGGCGTTGGGGGGGCCCAACTCAATCACTTGCGGGCAGACCTGTGCGATAAAGCGCCCGTCACTGGTACCGCCCGTGGTCGACAGCTGGGTCTCCAGCCCGGTTTCTGAACGGATGGCATCGCGCACGGCATCCACCAAGGGTCCCGGTGTGGTCAGAAAGGGCAAGCCGCCCAGGGTCCATGCCAGGTCATAGTCCAGCTCATGCTTGGCCAGCACACTGGCAAGCCGCTTTTGCAGACTCTCGGGGGTGGATTCGGTGGAGAACCGGAAGTTGAAATCAATCACCAAATGGCCGGGAATCACATTGCTTGCACCGGTGCCGCCATGGATATTGCTGACCTGCCAGGTGGTGGGAGGGAAAAAGTCATTGCCCTTGTCCCACTCGATACCCACCAACTCGGCCAACGCGGGGGCAAACAGGTGGATGGGATTCTTGGCCAGGTGCGGGTAGGCAATGTGGCCTTGCACGCCCTTGACCGTGAGCTTGCCGCTCATGGTGCCACGCCGTCCGTTTTTGATCATGTCGCCGGTTTTCTCGACCGAGGTGGGTTCACCCACGATGCAATAGTCCAGCACCTCGCCGCGCGCTTGCAAGGCCTTGCAGACCACTACGGTGCCGTCGAGGGCCGGGCCTTCTTCGTCACTGGTCAAGAGCAGGGCGATGTTGAGTTCAGGGGCAGGATTTGCAGCCAGAAATTCTTCAATGGAGACCACGAAGGCCGCCAGAGAAGTTTTCATGTCACTCGCGCCGCGCCCGAACAGCTTGCCGTCACGGTGGCTGGGTACAAAGGGGGCGCTGTCCCATTGCTGGGCGGGGCCTGTGGGCACCACATCGGTATGGCCGGCGAAAACCAAGGTTTTTGCTATGGTTTTGGGAGCTGCTTCCGCAGACCCTGTGGGGCCTGCGGCCCGTTTTGCCCATAAATTGGTAACGCGGAAGTCTTCGGGACCGCTCTCTATGGTTTCACACACAAAGCCCAGCGGGCGCAAGCGGTCGGCAATCAAGGCCTGGCATCCGCCATCCGAGGGCGTCACCGAGGCCATGGAAATCAGTTGCTCGGTAAGCTGCAGCGTGTGCGTCATCAGTGTTTTACATCCAGGGTAATTTCCGTGAAGGAGGCTTCGTCCTCCTCCTCCGGTACGGCAGTCGACATGGCGACTTGGCTGAAGTCGTTCTGCAAACGCCACATGAGGTTGGTCGGTGAGTCGGCATGGGCCAAGCCTTCTTTGCGGTCCACCAACCCATCGCGGATGAGCCGGGCAATATCCGCTTCAAAGGTTTGGGAGCCCTCTGCCATGGACTGTTCCATAGCTTCGCGTACGCCCGAAAAGTCGCCTTTTTCAATCATTTCGGACACCAGCTTGGTATTGAGTAAGACCTCTGCCGCCGGGGTGCGCAGGCCGGAGGTGGTGCGCAACAAGCGTTGCGAGACGATGGCACGCAGGGCCGTGGCAAGGTCACCCAGCATGGTGGGGCGCACTTCCACCGGATAGAAGCTCAGAATACGGTTCAGGGCCTGGTAGCTGTTGTTGGCGTGCAGGGTGGCCAGGCACAAGTGCCCGGATTGCGCGTAAGCAATCGCGGCTGACATGGTTTCTCGATCCCGGATTTCCCCGATCAGGATCACATCCGGGGCCTGGCGCAGGGCATTCTTCAACGCGACCTGCAGGGAGGCGGTGTCGGTCCCTATTTCTCGCTGATTGACCACGGATTTCTTGTTCTTGAATAGAAACTCCACCGGGTCTTCGATAGTCAAAATGTGGCCGGACACGCTTTCATTGCGGTAGTCCAGCATCGACGCCAAGGTTGTACTCTTGCCGGCTCCCGTGGCGCCCACCATCAGCAGAAGACCACGCTTTTCCATGATCAGGTCGGCCAGTACCGGCGGCAGTTGCAAGCTGTTCAGCCGTGGCACATCCACACTGATAAAGCGGATCACCGCAGCGATGGTGCCGCGCTGACGCATGGCACTGATGCGGAATCGGCCTACACCGGCGAGCGGGAAACCGATGTTAAGTTCACCTTCGCGCTCCAGTTCCTCCATGTACCCAGGCGACAAAACCTCGGCCAGTAAGTTTTTGGGCGCGTCGGAAGGCAGCAGCTGGCTGTTGATCGGTACACACTGGCCGTTGATCTTGATGAGCGCAGGGGCATGCGCCGAGAGGTAAACGTCAGAAGCCTTTTTTTCACTCATGAGGCGCAGAATGCGCTCCATGGTGCCAGAGGGCTGTGGTGTGGTGATCGTGACCATAGTTGCCTTCCGTCAAGGAGCTTAGTCGCGCAGGAGGTCGTTCAAGCTGGTCGTCGAACGGGTCTTGGCGTCCACCTTCTTCACAATGATGGCGGCATACATGCTGTACTTGCCGTCGCCCTTGGGCAAGCTGCCGCTGATTACCACAGAGCCTGCAGGAATACGACCATAGCTCACGGTGTCGGTGGCACGGTCATAAATCGGCGTGCTCTGGCCGATGTACACGCCCATGGAGATGACCGAGTTCTCTTCGACGATCACGCCTTCTACGACTTCGGAGCGCGCGCCCACAAAGCAGTTGTCCTCAATGATGGTGGGGCCGGCTTGCATAGGCTCCAGCACACCACCAATGCCCACTCCGCCGGACAGGTGCACGTGCTTGCCGATCTGTGCGCAGGAGCCTACGGTAGCCCAGGTGTCGACCATCGTGCCTTCGTCCACATAGGAGCCGATGTTGCAGTAAGAAGGCATCAGGATCACGCCCTTGCCCTGGAAGCTGCCACGGCGCGCCACAGCGGGGGGTACCACGCGTACGCCGGTGGCCTTCAGGGCTTCAGCGCTCATGCCGGAGAATTTGGTGGGGACCTTGTCATAAAAGCCCAGGTCGCCGGACTGGATGACTTCGTTGTCTTTGAGGCGGAAACTCAGCAGCACCGCTTTCTTGATCCACTGGTGGGTGGTCCACTGGCCCACGCCTTCCCGGGTGGCCACGCGCAGGCGGCCTGCGTCGAGTTCGTTCAGCACATGTTCCACCGCGTCACGCACTTCGGCGGAGGCGGATGCCACGGAGATGTTGGCGCGGTCTTCCCACGCGGATTCGATAAGGGATTGCAATTGTTGGCTCATGGTTTCTTCGGGGTAGTCATCGGAAAAAAGGAGGCAAAGACCAGCGCCTCAAGCGCTGCGACTTCGGACGAATTGGACAATGCGCTGCGCGGCTTCCACGCATTCCGCAGTTTCGGCAACCAATGCCATGCGAATGCGGCCTGCACCGGGGTTGTGCCCGTGGGCCTCCCGCGCCAGGTAGCTGCCGGGCAGCACTGTCACATTGTAAAGAGCGAGCAAGTCGCGGGCGAACTCAGTGTCACTGCCTTTGACGTCCGCCCACAAATAGAAGCCGGCATCCGGCAAAGTGACATCCATCACTTCTGCCAGCAATGGTGTGACCGCGGCAAATTTGGCGCGGTACTTGGCGCGGTTATCGATCACATGGACCTCATCGTCCCAGGCCGCAATGCTGGCGGCCTGCACGACCGGGCTCATGGCGCTGCCATGGTAGGTGCGGTAGAGCAAAAACTGCTTGATCCAACGGGCGTCCCCCGCGCAGAAACCGCTGCGCATGCCGGGCACGTTGCTCCGCTTGGAAAGGCTGGTGAAGGAGACCAGATTTTTGAAATCGCTTCGACCCAGCTTCGCGGCGGCTTCCAGTCCACCCAGTGGAGCCTCATCGCGGAAGTAGATCTCGCTGTAGCACTCATCGGAGGCAATGACAAAACCGTACTTGTCACTGAGAGCGAAAAGCTTTTCCCACTCGGACAAAGGCATGACCGCACCTGCCGGATTGCCTGGTGAACACACATACATGAGCTGTGTAGAGGCCCACACCTTGTCGGGCACGCTGTCCCAGTCCTGCGCAAAGTTGCGGGAAGGCACCGATGGCACAAAGTATGGCCAAGCGCCCGCCAGCAGGGCGGCACCTTCATAGATTTGGTAGAACGGATTCGGGCACACCACCTGTACTGCGCTTTGCGCAGCTGCCGGATTGATCACCGTCTGCGCGAATGCAAACAATGCTTCGCGGGAGCCGTTAACGGGCAGTATTTGCGTGACTGCATCCAATTGCAGACCATAGCGGCGTTGAATCCAATTCGCCATGGACTGGCGCAGTGGGGGGGCACCTGCCGTGGCGGGGTAAGCAGCCAGACCACTTTCTCCCGATTGGATGGCATGGCAATAGGCGTCTTTGATGAGTTGAGGGGTCGGGTGGCGGGGCTCACCGATTCCCAGGCTGATGGGGCTGAAGGCCGGATTGGGCACTACGCCCGCAAACAACTCGCGCAGGCGTTCAAAAGGATAGGCCTGCAAATGGGACAAATTCGGATTCATGGGGCGGCATTATCCCTGACTCGTCGTTAAACTCAGGCCTGCAGTCCGCTGGGGTTGCACAGCTTTTTACGAGGAGTGAGCGATGTCTGCAGATCCTTCCCATGGTGCCGGTTACCGTTACCTGAACATTGCCGGTGCTTTGGAGCAAATCGGCGACGAAGGTGCTTTGCGTGAAATGCTTCCCATGGTGCTGGACTCGCTGCAGCGAGACGTTCCCGCTATTTCAGATTTGTTGGCCAAAGGGGATGTGCTGGGGGCCAACCACCTGTTGCATCCCCTCAAGGGATTTATTCCCATTTTTTGCGAGGCCGCGCTGTGTGAAAGGGTCGGCGTGGTCGAGCACATGAGCAAAAAGGAAGATGCTTCGACGGTGGCCGCAGCGTATGCCTTGCTGGAGCCTGATTTGCGGACTTTTGAACGCGAGGTTGCCCAGTACCTGGGCATGTAAAACCCTGCGCAAGGCAGAGGCCTGGCGTGGTGCACGCAGGATGCCGCAGTTGTGAACCTTTTGTTGCCCCGGGCCGGAAGATGGGGCCTGTATGGCTGCGGTGAACAGGTGCCGTGGGTACATAGCGGTGCGCGGTATCATCGGCGGCTAGCCTCTTCCGTCGAGACGCTACTCAAGTTGAATAAAATCAATCACTTAGCGAAGCTTTTCCTCTGCTGTGCGTCTTAATTCCATCAAGCTCTCGGGCTTCAAGTCTTTCGCTGAACCCACCAACTTCCTGCTGCCCGGCCAGCTGGTAGGCGTGGTGGGCCCCAACGGCTGCGGCAAATCCAACATCATGGATGCGGTGCGCTGGGTGTTGGGCGAAAGCAAGGCCAGCGAGTTGCGTGGCGAGTCCATGCAGGACGTGATTTTCAACGGCACCACGACCCGCAAGCCTGCCAGCCGCAGCAGCGTGGAGCTGGTGTTTGACAATGCCGACCACCGTGCCGGGGGCCAATGGGGCCAGTTCGGTGAAATTGCCGTCAAGCGGGTGCTGACCCGCGATGGCACCAGCAGCTACTTCATCAATAACCAAGCGGTGCGCCGCCGTGACGTGCAAGACGTGTTTTTGGGCACCGGGCTGGGGCCACGTGCCTACGCGATCATCGGGCAGGGCACGATTTCCCGCATCATCGAGTCCAAGCCGGAAGAGCTGCGCTTGTTCCTCGAAGAGGCAGCAGGTGTATCCAAATACAAAGAGCGGCGCCGCGAGACGGAGAACCGTCTCTCCGATACCCGTGAAAACCTGACCCGGGTGGAAGACATCCTGCGTGAGCTGGGCACCAACCTGGAGCGCTTGGAGAAGCAGGCGGAAGTTGCGCAAAAGTACAACGCGCTGCAGGCCGAGGTCACACTCAAGCAGCACCAGCAGTGGTTCCTGAAACGGGCTGAGGCGTTGGCCGACAAAGCCAAGGTGCAGTCCGAAGGACTGGCTGCCGTCAATGCACTCGAATCGCGCATGGCCGATCTGCGGCACATTGAGTCTGATCTGGAAACGGTGCGCCAGGCGCACTATGCCGCTGGCGATCAGGTCAATCAGGCCCAGGGAAAGTTGTACGAGGCCAGCACGGATGTGGGGCGGCTGGAAGCGGAAATCCGCTTCGTGGTGGAAGGGCGCCAGCGGGTGGAGCAGCGCCTGATCACGCTCAAAGAACAGATCGCCCAGTGGGCCACTCGCAAGGACGACGCGCAGGCCGAAATGGAGCGCTTGGCCGAATTGGCTGCTTTGGGCGAAGAGCAAACAGAACTGCTGGCCGCCCAGGTGGAAGATCAAGCGCAGCAACTGCCGGACCTGGAAGCGGCGTTGGCCAAAGCGCAAGGTGCGGCCAACGACCAGCGCGGTTCCGTGGCACAAGTGCAGCAGCAAATTCAAGTGCTGGCTGCTGAACAACGCAGCATCGACGAGCAGAGCCGCCAGTTGGAGGCCCGCCGCGACCGGCTGATGACGGATCGCAACGCGCTGTCGGCACCGGACGAGTCCCGGTTGAACAATTTGCAAGAGCAGCTGGAAGCCGTGCAAGAAGCGCATCTGGTTGCGGATGCCCGGCTGCAGGACCTGCAAGATGCCGTACCGCAGCTGGATGAGGCCCGCAAGGAACAACAACTCACGGTCAACACCGAATCGTCCCGGCTGGCGGATCTGTCTGCGCGGCTGGAAGCACTCAAAGCCTTGCAGGAGAAGGTCAAGACCGACGGCAAATTGCGGCCTTGGCTGGCCAAGCACGGGCTGGATCACCTGCAAGGCTTGTGGAGCCGCATCCACATCGAGCAAGGATGGGAAAACGCGCTGGAGGGTGCGTTGCGTGAGCGCTTGGGCGCCTTGGAAGTGTCCCGGCTGGAGATGCTCAAGGCCTTTGCGGCGGACGCGCCACCCGCAAAGCTGTCGTTTTACAGCCCGCCGCAAGCCGCGTTGCCCGAACGAGTGGGCGGCTTGCCCCGTTTGGCCGACTTGTTGCGTGTGAATGATGCGGGCCAAAAAGCAGTGTTGACCGACTGGCTGCAAGGCTGTTTTACGGCCGCCAGTTTTGAAGAGGCCTTAGCCCAGCGGGACCAGTTGCAGGCGGGTGAGAGCATTTACCTCCAAAGCGGGCATGTGCTCACAGCCCATAGTGTCAGTTTCTACGCCCAGGACTCGGAGCAAGCCGGTTTGCTGGCCCGCGCGCAGGAGATCGAGAACCTGGAGAAGCAGGTCCGCGCGCAGGTACTGATTGCTGACGAGTCCCGCGTCGCGCTGAGTCGTGCCGAAAGTGCGTACGCCGAGAGCGCCCAGCGCTTGGTCAGTGCGCGCCGCGAAGCCGCCGAAAGCCAAGGGCGCGTGCATGAGTTGCAGGTCGAGACCCTGCGTCTGTCCCAGATGCTGGAGCAAACCCGTGCGCGCAGTGCCCAGATCGATGCCGACATGGCGGAAGTCGAGGCCCAGCTGGACGATTTACAAGAGCGCCGTGTGGAAGCCGAAGCGCGCTTCGAGTCCTTGGACATGCAGCTCGCCGACAGCCAGGAGCGCCATGCGCAACTCGACGAGCGCGTCATTGAGGTCCAGAACAAACTGAGCCAGTGCCGCGAGCAACAGCGCAGCCTGGAGCGCCAGGCGCAAGAAGCCGTGTTTGCCCAGCGCAGCTTGCAAGCGCGCAATGCCGAACTCTCCCGCGCTATTGAAACGGCCATTCAACAGAACCAGAGTATTCAGGCGGAGGAACAGCGCGCGCAGGACGAGTTGCACCGCCTGACCGACGCGGCGGCCCAGGCGGGTCTGCAAAACGCCTTGGCCTTGAAGCTGGAGCGGGAACAGGCCCTGGCCGCCAAGCGCAGCGAATACGACGACCTGACCGCCAAACTGCGTGCCAGTGACGAGCGGCGCCTGCAGCTGGAGCGCGAGCTCGACCCGCTGCGCCAGCGCATCACCGAATTCCAGCTCAAGGAACAGGCCGCGCGCCTTGGCTTTGAGCAGTTTGAGGCCCAGCTGGCGGATGCGCAGGCAGACCTCGCAGCCATTGAGCAAAGCATCAAAGACGGCAATGTGCGCTTGTTCGGCATGCAGGGGGATATTGACCGCCTGAACCGTGAAATCGCAGCACTGGGCGCCGTGAACTTGGCGGCATTGGAAGAGCTGGCCGCCGCCCGTGAGCGCAAGCAGTTCCTGGACATGCAAAACGTGGACCTGACGCAGGCCATGAACACCCTGGAAGATGCGATCCGCAAGATCGATGCGGAAACCCGCGAGTTGCTGTCAGGCACTTTTGACCAGGTGAACGCCCATTTCGGCCGCATGTTCCCCGAACTCTTCGGCGGGGGCAATGCGCGACTGGTCATCACCGGGGACGAGATTCTGGATTCTGGGGTGCAGGTGATTGCGCAGCCGCCCGGCAAAAAGAACCAGACCATCCATTTGTTGTCAGGTGGAGAAAAAGCACTCACCGCGATCGCGCTGGTGTTTGCGATTTTCCAGCTCAACCCCGCGCCTTTCTGCCTGCTGGACGAGGTGGATGCGCCGCTGGACGACGCCAACACCGAGCGCTACGCCAAGCTGGTCGCCAGCATGAGCAAGGGAACTCAGTTCCTCTTTATCAGTCACAACAAAATCGCCATGGAAATGGCAGAACAACTCATCGGTGTCACGATGCAGGAGCAGGGCGTATCGCGCATTGTCGCGGTGGACATGGAGTCCGCAGCCCACCTTGCTGAGCTAGTCTGAACACCGCAAAAGCAAAAACCTACATGAGCAATTTACAAATCGGATTGGCGATCGCAGGCGGCGTGGTGCTGGCAGCCGTGGTAGCCCACGGTGCCTGGTCGTCGCGCCGCAATGCCCCCCGTCAGGCCTTGCCGCCTCAAGATCCTGTGGATGGTGATCTCGCACAAGAGCCTGTGCTCACCGAGGTCGATGCCGACACACCGGCCTTCAACCTGCCGCGCCCGCCGGTGCGTCCGGCCATGGATTCGCTGATTGATGTGATTGCCACGGTCGCACTCGATCCCGCCACGCCTGCGGTGTCCGGCGAAGCAGCCTTGGCGGCCATGCCTGCCACACGCCGCGCGGGTACCAAGCCCTTCTCCGTAGAAGGCTACAACCTGCAGTCGCTGGTATGGGAAGTGCCAGCTCCCGGTCAACGCTACGGAGGCTTCCAAGCGGGAGTGCAACTGGCCAACCGTTCCGGTGCGCTCAATGAGATTGAGTACTCCGAGTTCGTGGTGAAAACCCAGGCGTTTGCAGACGTGATCAACGCCACGCCCGAGTTTCCTGAAATGTTGGACGAAGTCGCTCGCGCCCGCGAGCTGGACCACTTCGCCAGCGCCCATGATGCCCAGCTGGGGTTCACACTGCGGGCCCGCAACGCCTCCTGGAGCCCCGGCTATATCCACCAGAATGCGGCGCGATTGGGTTTTGTGGCGGGCGCGATTCCCGGGCGCATGGTGTTGCCGGCCTCGGTGGAGGGGCTGCCTCCGGTGCTGGTGCTGGGCTTTGACTCCCAAGCCGCGCTGGCAGAAGACCCGGCCCAGAGCGCCATCCGCGAACTCTCGTTGCATCTTGACGTCGCCCAGGTGGACCGGGCAGAGCGGCCTTTTGAGCGCATGCGTGAAGCCGCTGAAGCCCTGGCAGCGGCCATGGAAGGCGTGGTCACCGATGACAATGGCCAGCCACTGGCCGCACAGACCATGGACATGATCGCGGCCGACCTCCAGGTGCTCTACGACACCCTGGAGCAGCGCGACATTGCCGCTGGCTCACCGATTGCGCGCCGTCTCTTCAGCTAAGTTTCTTTTCCCTTTATGGCAACGCTGGACTTGTTTTCATCCGAGCCGGCAATGCCGGACTCCCTCCCTCACGAACGCCTGCGGGCCCTGCGCGAGGAGCTACATAGGCTCGGCCATGCCTACTATGTGCTGGATGCGCCTGTGGTGCCGGATGCCGAGTACGACCGACTGTTCCGCGAGCTCCAAGCGATAGAGGCAGAACATCCCGAATGGGTGACGCCGGATTCCCCGACGCAGCGTGTCGGTGGGCAAGTGCTGGATGCGTTCATCAGCGTGCGTCACGCCGTGCCCATGCTCAGCATTCGCACCGAGACGGATACCGAGTCTTCAGGAGCTCTTGCTTTTGATGCCCGCGTGCGCAAAGAGCTGGAGCTGAACGAGGGTGATGCCCCGGTGGAGTACGTCGCTGAGCTCAAGTTTGACGGGTTGGCCATGAACCTGCGCTATGAGCAGGGCGTGTTGGTGCAAGCGGCGACACGGGGTGACGGCGAGTTTGGCGAAGACGTTACCCAGAACATCCGCACCATCGGCCAGATTCCTTTGAAGTTGCCGGAAGGTGTGCCCCCCATTCTGGAAGTGCGCGGCGAGGTGTACATGCGCCGCGATGATTTCGAGGCTTTGAACGAACGCCAGCGCGCACGCATCGCGGCAGGCGAGAAGGGCGAAAAAACCTTTGTCAACCCGCGCAACGCCGCAGCGGGAGCGGTGCGACAACTGGACCCGGGCATTGCCGCCCAGCGGCCCTTGAGCTTCTTTGCCTATGGACTGGGGGAAGTCACCCCGGCCAGCGAGGGCGGGCCCGTGTTCGGCACGCACTACGCCATGCTCCAGACGCTGAAATCATGGGGTTTTCCGGTTGCAGCGCAGGTGGATATTGCGCAAGGCGCTCCTGAATTGATAGCCTATCACCAGCGCATCGGAGCCGGCCGGGATGGCTTGCCCTTCGATATTGACGGGGTGGTCTACAAGGTCAACAGCCTGGCCTTGCAGCAAAGGCTGGGTTTTGTCACGCGGGAACCGCGCTGGGCCGTGGCCCACAAGTACCCGGCGCAGGAACAGCTGACCACGGTGCTGGCCATTGACGTGCAAGTGGGGCGCACCGGCAAATTGACCCCGGTGGCCAAGCTGGCACCCGTGTTTGTGGGGGGTGTCACGGTGACCAATGCCACCTTGCACAACGAGGACGAGGCCCGTCGCAAAGATGTCCGGGTGGGGGACACCGTGATCGTGCGCCGCGCGGGGGATGTGATTCCGGAAGTGGTGTCGGTGCTGCCCGACAAGCGGGTGGGTGATGCGCCCCCGTTCACCATGCCCCGCATCTGCCCGGTGTGCCAGTCCGCTGCCGTGCGGGAGGAGGGTGAGGCCGACTACCGCTGCACAGGCGGCCTGTTCTGCAGTGCCCAGCGCAAGCAGGCCATTCTCCATTTCGCGCAACGCCGCGCGGTCGAAGTGGAAGGCCTCGGCGACAAACTCGTGGAGCAGCTGGTGGATGCCAATGTCATTCGCAATCTGCCCGACCTCTACCGCTTAGGTCTACGAGCTTTGGCAGAGTTGCAGCAGATAACTGAAGGCGCCTTGTATGGCAGCCTTAGTCCTCACGAGCGCGAGAAACTTGCGGTAGATCAGCTTAAGCAGCTCGACCGAATGGCTGAACTATCAGCACAAAACATCGTGGATGCGCTGGAAAAATCCAAGCAAACCACCTTGCCGCGCTTCTTGTTTGGCTTGGGTATCCGCCACGTTGGCGAAGCCACAGCCAAGGAACTCGCCCGCCATTTCGGGACGCTGAACGCCATCATGGGCGCGGACGAGGATGCGCTATTGGCTGTGTCTGACGTAGGTCCGATCGTTGCAAAAAGCATTCACACGTTTTTTGACCAGGCCCATAACCGGGAAGTGGTGGAGCAGTTGCGCGCCTGTGGCCTCACCTGGCCTGAAGGTGCACCAGCCGATGCCGGCCCCAAACCGCTGGCCGGCAAAACCCTGGTCCTCACCGGTACCTTGCCCACCTTGGGGCGGGATTCGGCCAAAGACCTCATTGAGGCCGCAGGCGGCAAAGTCAGCGGATCGGTCAGCAAGAAAACCCATTACGTGGTGGCCGGCGCTGAGGCCGGCAGCAAGCTGGACAAGGCGAATGAACTGGGCGTACCCGTGCTGGATGAGGCCGGGCTTTTGGAGTTGTTGAAATGACCGTGCGTGACATTCTCAAAATGGGTGACCCCCGGCTTTTGCGCGTGGCGCAAACGGTCACCGATTTCGACAGCGATGCCCTGCACCTGCTGATCACCGACATGCTGGACACCATGCGCGCTGCCAACGGCGCCGGCTTGGCAGCGCCCCAGATAGGTGTGGATTTGCAATTGGTGATCTTCGGCAGCCATGACCGCAATCCCCGCTACCCGGATCGGCCCATCGTGCCCCCAACCGTGCTTTGCAACCCGGTCATCACGCCCCTGGGTGAGGAAGAAGAGAGTGACTGGGAGGGCTGCCTTTCCGTGCCCGGCCTGCGGGGTGTGGTGCCACGGTGGTCACGCATACGCTACACCGGCTTTGACCAGTACGGCGATGCCATTGACCGCACGGTGGATGGTTTTCATGCCCGCGTGGTGCAGCACGAATGCGACCATGTCTGGGGCAAGCTCTACCCCATGCGCGTGCGGAACTTCCGCCAGTTCGGCTACACCGAAGTGCTGTTCCCCGGTATTGCGGCGGCGGAAGACGACTGACCCTTTCGCCGGACGCCGTCAGGTGATTTTGAAGACCGTGAGAATGCGTTTGCCGCCTGCCTTGCGCTCGTAGGCAGCCCACTGCTTGATGCCTTTGACCAGCACCTGGTTGCTCACATCCTTCACCGGCTTTTTGGCGCTCAATTGGGCGGTCACCCAGTCTTGAATGTGGGGCAGGGTCTCGGCTTGCTGACCGGTAGGAATCAGCAGCTCCTTGCCGGCAACCATGCCGGCAGCGGTGACGGAAATTTCAGTAGCGGGCATGGTGCTCAGGACGCAAGGGCGTCCAAGATCTCGGTTTCGATGTCGATTTGCGCCCGGTTGTACTGCAGCTGCGGGCCGTGGATCAAAAAGGTGTCTTCGACCCGTTCGCCCAGCGTGGCGACCTTGGCCAGTTGCACCACGATCTGGTGCTTGGCCAGCACCCTGGCGATGCAGTAGAGCAAGCCCAGCCGGTCGCTCGCAGAGATGTTGAGCAGCCAGCGCTGCGCCTTCTCATCCGGCTTGAGCGACACGCGCGGGGCAATCGGAAAGCTTTTGACCCGGCGTGACACGCGTCCGCGACTGGGTGCGGGCAGGGGGCCGGCCTCGGCAATGGCTTGGGCCAGGCCGTTTTCCAAGAGGCTGGTCATTTCACGGTAGTGCTCGTCCATGTCGGACGGTGTCACCACCTGGAAGGTGTCCAGCGCATAGCCTTTTTTGGTGGTGTGGATGCGGGCGTCCAGAATGCTGAAGCCGCCCTGGTCAAAGTAGCCGCAGATGCGGGCAAACAGGTCCGGCTGGTCCTGGGTGTAGACCACCACCTGCAAGCCTTCGCCCACCGGCGAGCGCCGCGCCTGCACCACCGGCTGGTCGGTATTGACCCATCGGGAAAGCTGCTTGGTGTGCCAGGCGATGTCGGCCGCATCGTGGCGCATGAAATAGCCCACGTCCAGGGTGTCCCACAGGGGTTTGTGGGCCTCAAAGGGCAGGGCGTACAGCGCCACCATGACCAAGGCTTCGCGCTTGCGTTGTTCCACTTCCGCGTCCGCATCCGGTGCGCGGCCCCCCAAGGCACGGGCCGTGTATTTGTACAGGTCTTCCAGCAATTTGCCCTTCCAGGCATTCCAGACCTTGGGGCTGGTGCCGCGGATGTCGGCCACGGTCAAGAGATACAGCGCCGTGAGGTAGCGCTCGGTCCCCACCCGCTGGGCGAACTCCTGGATGACTTCGGGGTCCGACAAATCGGACTTTTGGGCAATCCGGCTCATGGTCAGGTGCTCACCGACCAGAAACTCGATCAACCTGGCATCTTCGCTGGCCACGCCATGGTCCTTGCAGAAGCGGCGTGCTTCCAGGATGCCGAGCTCCGAGTGGTCGCCCCCCCGCCCTTTGGCAATGTCGTGGAACAGGGAAGCGATATACAGAATCCAGGGCTTGTCCCAGCCGGAGGCCAGGTGCGAGCAAAACGGGTACTCGTGGGCGTGCTCCACCATGAAGAAGCGCCGCGCATTGCGCAGCACCATCAGGATGTGCTGGTCCACGGTGTACACGTGGAACAGGTCGTGCTGCATCTGCCCGACGATTTTGCGAAACACCCACAGGTAGCGCCCCAACACCGAAGTCTGGTTCATCAGCCGCATGGCATGGGTGATGCCACTGGGAGCTTGCAGGATCTGCAGGAAGGTGGTGCGGTTGACCGGGTCGCGCCGGAACCGGGCATCCATCAGGTCGCGCGCGTTGTACAAGGCCCGCAGGGTACGCGCCGACAGGCCTTTGATGCCCATGGTGGTCTGGTAGACCAGAAAGGTTTCCAGAATGGCATGCGGGTGGCGGCGGTACAGGTCGTCGCTGGCCACATCAATCATGCCGGCCTTGTCATTGAAGTGCTCATTGATGCGGCGCGGCGCATGGGTGGAGGGGTTGAGCCGCTCCTCAATGTTCATCAATAAAATCTGGTTGAGCTGGGTGACCGCTTTGGCGGCCCAGTAGTAGCGCTTCATCAGCGCCTCACTGGCTCGCACCAGCTGCTTGCGGTCGCCCTCCGGAGAAGCGGCGGTGTAACCGAAGGACTCGGCCACCGCATTCTGCAGATCGAAAATCAGCCGGTCTTCGCGCCGTTTGGCCACGAAGTGCAATTTGGCGCGGATCAGCAGCAGCAGGGCTTCATTGCGCTCGATCTGCTTGACTTCGAAGGCCGTCGCCAGACCACCCCGCGCCAGTTCTGACCAGTTGTTGCCATAACCCGCCGCTTTGGCCACCCACAAAATCACCTGCAGGTCGCGCAGGCCTCCCGGTGATTCCTTGCAGTTGGGCTCCAGCGAGTAGGGCGTGTCTTCAAACTTGGTGTGGCGCTGGCGCATTTCCAGCGTCTTGGCCACGAAAAAGGCCTTGGGGTCCAAGGCCTCGGTAAAGGCACTGCGGAAGGCCTGCAGCAACGCTGCGCTGCCGGTGACCAGGCGGCATTCCAACAGCGCCGTCTGAACGGTTACGTCTTTCTCTGCTTCCTGCAAACAATCCGACAAGGTCCGTACGCTGGAGCCGATTTCCAGGCCCACGTCCCAGCAATGGCCGATGAACGCCTCAATGCGCTTCTTGAGCTCGGAGTCGGTGTCGGGCGAACGCCCGTCCGGCAGCAGGACCAGCACGTCCACGTCGGAGTACGGAAACAACTCCGCACGGCCATAGCCACCCACGGCCAGCAAGGCGTAAGGCTCTGCCAGCCCTGCACCCGACCAGAGCTGCCGCAGCACTTCGTCCGTGAGCGCCGCCATGCGCTGCAGCACCGAGCGTACCTGGCGGCCCGTGACCTTGCTCATTGCGACCTGCTCCAAAAGTCGAACTTTGCGCGCCCGGTAGTCGGTGCGCAGGGCTTGCAACTCGGTCATTCGCTGGGAGTTCAGGCAGTCACAAAGTCAGGTGTCGCAGGACTGCCGGCAGAGAGGGTCAATACCTCGTAACCGGTCGGCGTGACCAGCACCGTGTGTTCCCACTGGGCGGAGAGGGAACGGTCCTTGGTGACAATGCTCCAGCCGTCTTTCTCGGGGCCGTCTTTGATGTCTTTGCCACCGGCGTTGATCATGGGCTCGATGGTGAAGGTCATGCCTTCCTTGAGCTTTTCCAGTGTTCCGGGGCGGCCGTAATGCAGCACCTGGGGCTCTTCGTGGAAAACCTGGCCGATGCCATGGCCGCAAAACTCGCGCACCACGCTGAAGCCCTTGCCTTCGGCAAACTTTTGGATGGCGTGGCCGATGTCTCCCAAATGGACGCCGGGCTTGACCATCTGGATGCCCACCCACATGGCGTCATACGTGATGGAGCACAGGCGCTTGGCCGCAATCGAGCAGTCGCCCACCAGAAACATGCGGCTGGTGTCGCCATGCCAGCTGTCTTTGATGACGGTAACGTCGATGTTGACGATGTCCCCTTTTTTCAGCTGCTTGTCATTGGGGATGCCGTGGCAGACCTGCTGGTTGACCGAGGTGCAGATGGACTTGGGGTAGGGCGTGTTGCCGCCGCCGGTGTAGTTCAGGGGCGCGGGAATGCCGCCTTGCACCTGGGTGATGTAATCGTGGGCCAGCTTGTCGAGTTCGTTGGTCGTCACGCCGGGTTTCACAAAAGGCGTGAGGTAGTCCAGAACTTCGGAGGCCAGTCTGCCCGCGATGCGCATGCCGGCAATGCCTTGGGCGTCTTTGTAAGTGATAGTCATGGGGCGGGATTATCCCATCCGGCAGAGACTGGCGAGAGGGTGGGGAAAAGCGGGCCGCGCTGGCGGGTAAAATCCGCAGCTTCCATGCGCGTCCCCAGTCAGCGGCCGTGTGTGGATCACCACTCCCCAACGCTCCAGCCCATTACAAGGCCACCACCGTGACCCTGCACATCACCTCTTTCGAGGGCGGCAACGCCCTGAGCAATTTCCGCGTTCAACAACTCCTGCCCGCCTTGCACGGCGTGAGCGACAAGATTTCCGGCATTGCAGCCCGTTTTGTGCACCTGGCTGCGACCGAAGCGGCTTTGGACAAGGCCCTGGCCGACAAGCTGGCCGCACTCTTGACTTACGGCGACCCTTATAGCGGCCCCTCAGAAGGCCCCACCATTGTGGTCAGCCCCCGTTTCGGCACGGTGAGCCCCTGGGCCTCCAAAGCCACCGATATTGCCCACAACTGCGGTCTGGCCCTGAAGCGGGTAGAGCGTCTGGTGGAGTACCGCCTGACCTTGAAGAGCGGTTTGCTCAGCAAAACCGTGTTGACGCCCGAGCAATTGCAGGCCGTCGCCGCCTTGTTACATGACCGCATGACCGAAAGCGCTATGCTGGACCGTGCCCAGGCGCAAGAGCTGTTCAATGCCTTGCAACCCGCGCCCATGGACCATGTGGACGTGTTGGGCGGTGGCAAAGATGCACTGGTGAAGGCCAACACCCAGTTCGGTTTGGCGCTGGCCGCAGATGAGATCGACTATCTCGTAAACGCCTTCACCACACTGGGCCGCAACCCCACCGACGTGGAGCTGATGATGTTCGCGCAGGCCAACAGCGAGCATTGCCGCCACAAGATTTTCAACGCCCAGTTCACCATCGACGGCGTGGCGCAAGAGAAAAGCATGTTCGGCATGATCCGCAACACGCACCAGCTGCACCCCCAATACATGCTGGTGGCCTACTCGGACAACGCCTCCGTCATGGAAGGCGTGCAGGTCGAGCGGTTTATAGCCAAATCGGCCACTGGCGCCGGTGAAGTCTGCGCGGCCAGCTACGAAAAACATAGCAAAACCAACCACATTCTGATGAAGGTGGAGACCCACAACCACCCGACCGCCATCTCCCCATTCCCCGGTGCCTCCACCGGCGCGGGCGGCGAGATCCGTGATGAGGGTGCGACCGGCCGCGGCTCCAAGCCCAAGGCGGGTTTGACCGGTTTCACGGTTTCCAAGCTCTGGGGCAGCAGCCTGGGCAAGCCCGAGCACATTGCCAGCCCGTTGCAAATCATGGTGGAAGGGCCTTTGGGCGGTGCAGCCTTCAACAACGAGTTCGGCCGTCCTAACCTGCTGGGGTACTTCCGCGAATACGAGCAAACCGTCGCCAGCGACGTGGACACAGTGGCACGCGGCTACCACAAGCCCATCATGATCGCAGGCGGTCTGGGCATCATCGATGCCGACCAGACCCACAAGATTGAATTCCCCGCCGGCAGCCTGTTGATCCAATTAGGCGGCCCCGGCATGCGCATCGGCATGGGCGGCAGCGCCGCCAGCTCCATGGCGACCGGCGCCAACGCCGCCGAGTTGGACTTTGACTCCGTGCAACGTGGCAACCCCGAGATCGAGCGCCGTGCGCAAGAGGTGATTAACCAGTGCTGGATGCAGGGTTCGCAAAACCCCATCCTCGCCATCCACGACGTGGGTGCCGGTGGCTTGTCCAACGCCTTCCCCGAGTTGACCAACGACGCGGGCCGCGGAGCGCGATTTGACCTGCGTGCCGTCAAGCTCGAGGAGTCCGGCATGGCGCCCAAGGAAATTTGGTGCAATGAGAGCCAGGAGCGCTATGTGCTGGCCATCGCGCCCGAGTCGCTTGCTACGTTTGAAGCCCTGTGCGAGCGCGAGCGTTGCCCGTTTGCCGTGATTGGCGTGGCCACTGAAGAGCGCCAGTTGCAGTTGGTGGACGAGGGTGCGGAGTCCCCAGTGGACATGCCGATGAATGTCTTGTTGGGCAAGCCGCCCAAGATGCACCGCGATGTGAAGACCGTGGCTCGCCAGTTCAAGCCGCTGGACCTGACTGGCGTGGACTTGCAGAAGGCCGTCATCGATGTGCTGGCGCACCCCACTGTGGCCTCCAAGCGCTTCCTGATCACCATCGGCGACCGTACCGTGGGTGGCTTGACTCACCGCGACCAGATGGTCGGCCCCTGGCAGGTGCCGGTAGCGGACTGCGCCGTGACACTAGCCGACTTCAAAGGCTTTGCCGGTGAAGCCATGTCCATGGGCGAGCGCACACCGCTGGCCGCGCTGGACGCACCCGCTTCCGGCCGCATGGCCGTGGCCGAAGCCATCACCAACCTCTTGGCTGCACCCATTGAGCTGCCGCGCGTGAAGCTTTCCGCCAATTGGATGGCCGCTTGCGGCGAACCGGGTGAAGACGCCGCGCTGTACGCCACCGTGAAGGCCGTGGGCATGGAGCTTTGCCCGGCTTTGGGTATCTCCATTCCTGTGGGCAAGGATTCGCTGTCCATGCGCACCCAGTGGAAAGACGAGGGCAAGGACAAGAAAGTCACATCCCCCGTGTCGCTGATCGTGAGCGGCTTCGCCACGCTGCAAGACGTGCGCGGCACACTGACGCCACAACTCAACGCGACCGAGGACACCACACTGGTATTGGTGGACTTGGGGCATGGTCAGCACCGCATGGCTGCCAGCATCCTGGCGCAGACCCTGGACCAAGTCGGCGACAAAGTGCCCGACTTGGACAACGCCCAAGACCTGGTGAACCTGGTCAATGCCGTAAACGCTTTGCGTGCCAAGGGCCAAGTTTTGGCGTACCACGACCGGGGTGACGGTGGCTTGCTGGCGACAGTAGCCGAAATGGCCTTTGCCGGCCGTGTGGGTGTGGCACTCAACGTGGACATGCTGGTGACCGAGGGTGACGGCATCTCCGACAGCCGCATGGACGTAGGCGACAGCAAGAACTGGGCAGGGCAGGTGGGTGCCCGGCGTGAAGAAGCCACGCTCAAGGCACTGTTCAGCGAAGAGCTTGGTGTGGTGCTGCAGGTGCGTACCTCTGAGCGCTCGGAGGTGATGGCTACGCTGCGTGAACACGGCCTGTCCAAGTTCAGCCACTTCATCGGCAAGACACGTCCGGCTTCTGACGCCATCGGCGCCGGCAAGGGCGAACTGCAAATCTGGCGCGATGCCAAGAGCATCTTCAGCGCCAAGCTGGCCGACCTGCACCAGGTGTGGGACGCCGTGAGCTGGAAAATTGCCCAGCAGCGCGACAACCCTGCCTGTGCAGATGCCGAGCACGCCGCTGCCGGTGCTGAAAACGACCCCGGCATGCATGTCTACATACCAAACAAGGCCCTGGCACTCGTGGAATCTGCGCAAGCAGCTATCAATTCAGGAGCGCCTAACATCCTGACCAGCCGCCCCAAGGTCGCGGTGCTGCGCGAGCAGGGCGTCAACTCCCATGTGGAAATGGCTTACGCCTTCACAGAAGCCGGCTTTGAAGCCTATGACGTGCACATGACTGACTTGCAAACCGGCCGCGCCAAATTGCAAGACTTCAAGGGCGTGGTCGCCTGCGGCGGTTTCAGCTACGGCGACACCTTGGGTGCCGGCATTGGCTGGGCGCGCAGCATCACGTTTAACGACGTGCTGTCCGAGCAGTTCAAAGCCTTCTTTGCCCGCCAAGACACCTTCGGCTTGGGCGTGTGCAACGGCTGCCAGATGTTTGCCGAGCTGGCTGACATCATCCCCGGCGCGCAAGACTGGCCGCGCTTTACCACCAACCAGAGCGAGCGCTTTGAAGCCCGTCTCTCGTTGGTGGAGGTGCTGGAGTCACCGTCTCTGTTCTTCACCGATCTGGCCGGCATGCGCCTGCCGATTGCGGTGGCGCACGGCGAGGGTTACGCCAACTTCAAGTACCGTGGCAACGCCGAAAAAGCCATTGCTGCCATGCGCTTTGTGGACAACACGGGGGCAGCGACCGAAGCCTATCCCTTCAACCCGAACGGCAGCGCCGGTGGCCTGACCGCAGTCACCACCGCAGATGGCCGCTTCACCGCCATGATGCCGCACCCCGAGCGCGTGTTCCGCAACGTGCAGATGAGCTGGACCAGCTTAGACAAAAGCGAATTCAGCCCCTGGATGCAGCTCTGGCGCAATGCGCGCAAGTGGGTGGGCTGATGTCCTGATGACGACACAGGGTTGATACAAGGGGCCTGCGGGCCTCTTGTTTTTCCAAGTACAGTCCCCAGTTGCCTACACCCGGCTGCTCCCATGGGGGTTGCAGCCACTCAACTTTAGAAAGTATTCGATGTCCGATCTGATCAGCAAACTGCAGTGGCGCTACGCTGCCAAGAAATTCAACCCCGCCAAGGTTGTCCCTCAAGACAAGTTGGATCGCATCCTCGAAGCCATCCGTTTGACCGCCACCTCCAGCGGCTTGCAGCCCTATGAAGTGATCGTGGTGAGCAACAAGGAAGTGCGCGAAAAAATCGTTCCCGTCGCGTGGAACCAGGCGCAGATCACCGATGGCTCGCACCTTTTGGTGTTCGCTGCATGGGACAACTACACCGCGGACCGCATCAACACTTCATTCGATCTGGTCAACACGGAGCGCGGCTTTGTGAACGAAGGTTGGGAAAACTACCGCAAGATGGTTTTGGGCACCTACGTGCCCCGCGATGCCGAGGTCAACTACCAGCACGCCGCCCGGCAGGCCTATATCGGCGTGGGCACTGCCCTGATCGCCGCAGCGGAAGAGCAAGTGGACGCCACGCCCATGGAAGGCTTTGACCCCAAGGCGCTGGACCAGATCTTGGGCCTGGACAAGCGCGGCCTGCGCAGCGTGGTGATCATGCCCCTGGGCTACCGCGCCGACGAAGGCGACTGGCTGGTCAACCTGAAGAAGGTGCGCCGCAGCCGCGAAGACTTCATCACTGAAGTGAAGTAATCGCTGCTTGCGCAAGTAAAAAAGGGCCGGTGGATACCGGCCCTTTTGCATGGGGCTGCGTTTTCCACGCCCATTGTTCCCCGCGCTTTAGTGCCCGAACTCCTGCTTGGGCCGGGTCTTGTGAAAGGTCATGGGCACGCCTTGTGCCGCTTCCAGCAACTCTTTCCGGCTCTGGTTGGCCACGCTGGTTTTCATCTTGCCCACCACATGCATTTCGCAGGGTTTGCAGTCAAAGCGCAGGGTGAGTTTTTCTTTGCCGTTGATGAGCTGCAGGGGCTCGGCCTTCACCTGACCCTGCACGCCGGTCACGCCTTTGGCCTGCTTGGGGCACAAGCTCAGCGAAAAGCGCACACAGTGCTTGGTGATCATCAAGCTCACTTCGCCCAATTCTTCTACTGCTTCGTAGGCCGGGGCAATCACTTTGACCCCATGTTTGGCGTAGAAGCCGTGGGCTGCCTGGTTGAACACATTGGCGAGGTAGCTCAGCGTGTCTTCCGGGTAGGCGACGGGTGGCTCTACGGCCACGCCAGGCGCCAGGCGCACCAAGCCGGCAGCGCGTGCGCGCTCCAGGGCTTCCACCGCCTCACGCCGCAGCGGGTTGAGCACAGACGCAGGCACAAACCAGGGCTGGCTGAATTGCACTTGCACATCGAGTGCTGCAAAAATGGTGGTGCCCATTTTGCGGACGTTGTCCTTCAGGGTGTCGAGCGCCGTGCTCGCGTCCTTGGCCAGCTCGCGGGGCAGGGTCGTGCGGGCGGTGGCGGTGAAACCGTCTTCGTCCGTCAGGGTGAGCGCAATGCCGTCAGCCGCTTCGGCCAACACCGCCCACACGCCGATGCGCCGGTCGCTGCTCTTTTTGTCGAGCGTGCGGGTCCAGTTCACATCGCGGTTGCGGTTCACCTCCACGCCTTTGCGCAAGTCCTTGAAACCGGGCATGGGGTCTTTGGGGAACACGCGCCACAAGCCTTTGGGGGCGTTGATGGCTTCTGCGCGGTTGATGGCCAAGCCCACCAGTTCTTTTTGCAGGTCGTAGTAGCACAGGCCGTCGCCATTGCTGAGTGCCTTGCTGCGGTCCATCAGCTCCAGCTCCACGCTGTCGGCATTGACCTTGGTGACGTACCCAATGGCTTGACCAGGGTTCTTGGGGGTGTCGAAGGCGCCTATGTCGATCTGGCGACCCTGCACAAAGTAGTCGGTGAACTCGCGGTTGAAGTTCTGGTTGGGGTCGGGTTCGAAGGTGAAGGTGGTGGTGCCGCTGCTACTACGTGCGAGGGGTTGGTCAGAGTACTGACGGTCTTCGATCAGCCGGTCCAGCAGCTTGCGGTAATGGGCGGTGATGTTTTTCACATAGCCCATGTCCTTGTAGCGCCCTTCGATCTTGAAGCTCCGGATGCCTGCGTCCACCAAGGCCGCCAGGTTTTCGCTCTGGTTGTTGTCCTTCATGGACAGCACATGCTTGTCATGCGCCACGAAGCGGCCTTTATCGTCCACCACCTGGTAGGGCAGGCGGCATGCCTGGCTGCATTCGCCGCGGTTGGCGCTGCGCCCCGTGTGGGCCGCGCTGATGTAGCACTGGCCGCTGTAGGCCACGCACAGCGCGCCGTGAATAAAAAACTCTAGCGTGCACTTCTCCGGATCAGTGGCAGCGCGAATGGCGGCGATCTGCTTGGTGGTGAGCTCCCGCGCCAGCACAATTTGCGAGAGCCCAACGTCCTGCATAAAACGCGCCTTTTCAGGCGTGCGGATATCCGTCTGGGTACTAGCATGCAGCTGCAGGGGCGGCATGTCGATAGCGAGCAAGCCCATGTCCTGCACGATCAGCGCATCCACGCCGGCCTCATACAGTTGCCAGGCCTGTTTGCGCGCAGGCTCCAGCTCGTCATCCCGCAGGATGGTGTTCATGGTGACAAAGATGCGGCTGTTGAAGCGGTGCGCATGCTGCGCCAGGCGCGCAATGTCGGCTACGCTGTTGTCGGCGCTGGAGCGGGCACCGAAGCCCGGGCCGCCGATGTAGACCGCATCGGCGCCATGGTTCACGGCTTCGATACCGATGTCCGCCGTGCGGGCTGGCGCCAGCAATTCGAGTTGAAAATCTTGCAAAGACATGGGGCAGAATTATCCCGCAGGTAGACGGCCGCAGCCTGAGCGCTGGCTACACTCACCGGTTCCCATGCGCACATTACCCCCTACCCATTGGCCTCGCATACTCCTGTTGTGGGGCTGTGGCATTCTGGCTGCACTGCAGTTCGCCAAAATTTCCCTCGCTTTCCAGCTCCTGCAAACCCACTATGGGGTGAGCGCCGCCTTGATGGGTTGGGTGCTCTCCATGGTGGGCGTAGTCGGGTTGACCTTGGGTGTCAGCATGGGGTTGTTGGCCCCCAAAGTCGGGTACCGACGATTGCTGGCGGGCGGTTTATTCCTGGGGGCCCTGTTGGCTGCGGCTCAGGCGCTGGATTTGCCATTTGCGGCCTTTTTTGCAAGCCGTGTGCTGGAAGGCGCCTCGCATCTGTCCGTCGTGGTCGCGGCCCCCACGCTGATGGCGGCCTCAGCCGGGCCACAACACCGTTCTGTGGCGATGGGCTTGTGGAGCACTTTTGTGGGGACCGCCTTCGCGCTGAGCGCAGCCTTCGGCCAGTCGTTTCTGGCGTTGTTCAGCTTGCAAGCAATGTTTGCCTTGCATGCTGCGCTCTTGCTAATGGCCTGCGTCGGGGTGTGGTGCCTGATTCCTGCAGACGCGGCGCGCTTGTTAGATACTGCGCGCACCAGTCTGTGGGAGCGCCATGTGCGCATTTACACCCATGGGGCTACGGCATTGCCGGGGCTTTGCTTCTTTTGTTACACCGGCATGGCCGTTGCGCTGCTTACCTTTTTGCCCCAGGCCTTGCCGCCCGGCCAACGATGGGCAGCGGCCGTATTGCCTTTTACCGGCATGGCGGGCACCTTCGGTGCGGGCTGGCTCACGCGGCGTCTCAACCCCATGCAATTGCTGCGCTGGGTGTATCCCCTGCTGGGTCTTTCCGCCCTTGTTTGCGCTCTGGCGGCTTCTGTGCATTGGGGCTATGCGGCGTCGGCTTTGCTGCTCATGGGTTTGGCAGGACTGGCCGGTGGCACCGCTTTCGCGCTGATTCCCTTTCTCAACCAGGATGCAGCCCAACAAGCGCGCGCCAATGGTGCTGTGGCACAGATGGGCAATCTGGGCGCAACCTTGGGTCCTCCCAGCTTTGCGTTTTCCCTGAGCTTGCTGCCAGCATGGGGACTGGCCTTGCCGGTTGTCGCCCTCGCCGTGCTCGGAAGCATCTTGCTTCGCTGGGGGAGACGCCATCAGGGCCAGCAAGCGGCGCACCGAGCTACCGTTGAAGCAGTACGCAGGGGCTGAGGCGGCACACTTCGTCGTAGGCAACAAAAAAGCGGCCGTAGCCGCTTTGGGGGAAATGCCCTTGGAGCTTATTCCACCTTGGCTTTGGCGCGCAGCTCGTCCTGAAACTTGGCCAGCTTTTGCTGTTGCAGCTGCTGGGCGATCTGGGGCTTGACGTCCTCAAACTTGGGCAGCTGGGCTTCTCGCACGTCTTCCAAACGGATGATGTGGTAGCCGAACTGGGTTTTGACGGGGGCGTCTGTTGTCTTGCCCTTGGCCAAAGCGGTCAATGCGTCAGAGAACTCTTTCACATAGCTGCTGGCGTTGGCCCAATCCAGGTTGCCACCGTTGGCACCGGAGCCGGGGTCCTTGGAGTTTTTCTTGGCCAGGTCTTCAAACTTGGCACCTTTTTTGAGCTGAGCGATCAATGCTTTGGCCTGCTCTTCCTTCTCCACCAGGATGTGGCGTGCGCGGTACTCTTTGCCGGCATTGGCGGCAGCAAATTTGTCGTATTCGGCCTTGGTTTCTTCATCCGTGACGGGGTTCTTCTTCTGGAAGTCTTCAAACAACTCACGGATCAGAATGGACTGGCGGGTCAGTTCCAGCTGGTTCTTGTATTCGTCGCTGGCATCCAGGCTACGGGCTTGGGCCTCTTGAGCAAAGATCTCACGTTCAATCACGGCCTCGCGCAACTGGCCTTGCATTTCAGGGGTCACAGGGCGGCCGGAGCGGGCTACCTGCTGGGCCAGGGCATCCATGCGTGTCTTGGGGACTGCCTTGCCGTTCACGATGGCGACGTTCTGCGCCAAGGCGGAGGAGGCGACCACCATCAGGCTGGCTGCAGCCAAGGCGGACAAAATGTGCTTCTTCATACCGTTTCCTTCAGGAATGCTTTATATCGGAGAGGTGCCAGAGGGCGAGGCTTCGGCCTCAATGGCCAAGGCGTGCAGGCCTTGATCAATGAAATCTTGCAGCGAATCATACACAAGGCGATGCCTTGCTACGCGGCTCACACCCGTAAATAAAGGTGAAGCAATCTTCACCCGGAAATGGGTTCCGACCCCGCTGGAATGGGCTCCGACATGGCCCGCGTGTTGGTAGCTTTCGTCGATGACTTCCAGCCTTGCGGGTTGCAAACGTTCGCGCAGGCGTTGCTCCAGATGGGCAACGGTGGGGAGGGAGGTGCTCATGAGGTAGGCGGGTCCTGTTTGGAGTCATCGCCTTTCAGATATGGCGAGATGTACAGCCCCTGTCCGATCAGGAAGGCCAGGGGGAACACGTAGCCCCACAGCTTGAAGTTGGCCCATGCGTCGTCGCTGAAATACGCAGCGACATAGCCATTGCTGACGGCCATGAACAAGGTGTACACAATCCATGCGATGTTGAGCTTGTGCCAGACTGCATCGGGCAGATCCAGCTGGCTACCGAGCATGGACTTGAGAAAGTTGATTTTCATTCCCCAGACGGCCACGGCCAAGGCAATTGCCATGCCCGCGTACAGCACCGTGGGCTTCCACATGATGAAGCGTTTGTCATGCAAGACCAAGGTGATGGTGCCGAACACCAGAATCATGCCCAGCGTGATCTTGTGCATGGTGCTGAGCTTTTTGTCTATCCAATAAATGATCGCCATTTGGGCAGCAGTCGCCGCCATGAGCACCGGCGTGGCGAAGTAAATCGCCTCGTCTTTGCTGATACCAAAAGTGTCATGCAGCTTGTAGGCTGCGAAGAACAGGAGGATGGGAATGAAGTCGAGTAGGGTTTTCATGTGGGCGTGAAGTGTAGCGAGGCGGAGTTCATGCAGTAGCGCAAGCCGGTCTCGGTGGGGCCATCGGGGAACACGTGGCCCAGGTGTGCGCCGCATTGGCTGCACACCGTCTCCACCCGCACCATGCCGTGGCTGCGGTCAGTGATCTCGGTGATAGCGCCCGGAATGGCCAGCGAAAAACTGGGCCAGCCGCAATGGGCGTCGAACTTGGTGTCCGAGTCAAACAGCTTGGCGTTGCAACACATGCAGTGGTAGCTGCCGTCGGCCCAATGGGTTTCGTATTTGCCGGTGAAAGGCCGCTCGGTGGCGGCATGGCGCGTCACCTGGTAGGCAACCGGCTCTGCACCTTTCTCGGCCAACAAGGCTTTCCATTCGGCGTCAGTTTTCTGGATGGGGAATGTCATGGGAACTCCTGGAATAGGTGGATGCTCAGCAAGCCTGAAAGTTCAGGAGCTGCAGCTGATGGAGATGTGTGCAGCCCAGTCCGGCGGAAAGCCGGCCCACGCTTCGAACTCCGGGTGTTCGTCGTACGGCGTCTCCAGAACGTTCAACAGCTCGGCCACCATGCGGAAGTCTTTTTGCTTCGCCGCTTGAATGGCTTGTTCGCCCAGATGGTTGCGCAGCACATACTTGGGGTTGGTTTTGAGCATCAAATCGGCCGCTAGCGCCCGTGGATTAAGCGCGAGCAGCTCCGAATACGATAGCAACCAGGCATCGAATCCGGCCCGGTCCAGAAAGAGGTCGCGCACGGAATCGCCGGCCGAAGCCTCGTCCCGCACCCAGTGGCTCAAGCGCCGCCAGAAGATGGTGAAGTCGACTTTGTCAGCGGCCAGCAGCTTGAGGACACCTTCGATCACCGGCGTATGCGCTTCCTGCAGCTTGCTGAATCCCAGTTTGGCCGCCATCCGCCCGGCAAATGCCCGTGGGTAGATGTCCTTGAAGGTTTCCAATGCCGCAATCGCATGGTCCTGCTCATTGATCAGCGGCATCATGGCCTGACCCAGGCAAAACAGGTTCCAGTACGCCACATTCGGCTGCTTGTGGAAGGCGTAGCGGCCGGAATGGTCGGAATGGTTGCAGATGTGGCCGGGGTCATAGGCATCCATGAACTGAAAGGGGCCGTAATCAATGGTCAGGCCCAGAATGCTCATGTTGTCGGTGTTCATCACGCCATGGCAAAACCCCACGGCCTGCCACTGCGCCACCATCTGGGCGGTGCGCTCCGTGACGGCGGCCAAGAGCGACACGTAAGGGTTGCCGTCCCAGCGGGCATCTGCGCGGCAGCCGGGGTAGTAGTGCTCGATCACAAAGTCGGCCAGGGCCTTCAGCTCGTCCGGCATGCCGTGGTGGCAGAAGTGCTCAAAATGCCCGAAGCGGATGAAGCTGGGGGCGAGGCGCGTGACTACCGCAGCCGTCTCTATCGTCTCGCGTCGCACCGGGGCGTCGGATCCGGTCACACACAGCGCGCGGGAGGTGGGTATGCCTAGGCCATGCATGGCCTCGCTGGCCAGAAATTCGCGGATGCTGCTGCGCAACACCGCGCGTCCATCGCCCATGCGGGAAAAAGGCGTCAGGCCGGCACCCTTGAGCTGTACTTCCAATCCATTCAGTTCCCCCAACAGAATGGCGCGTCCATCGCCCAATTGCCCGGCCCACTGGCCGAACTGGTGGCCGCTGTACACGCTGGCCAGCGGCTCGCTGCCCTGTAGAAGGCGGTTGCCTGTGAGGGCTTGCAGCACCTCGGGGTCGCGCAAATAGGCCGTCTCCAGCCCGGCCCAGCGGGCGGCCGATGGGCTGGTGCCTACCCAATACGGGGCGGGCAGGGGGGTGGGGTGGAGTGGGGCGCAGAATGCTTCACCGAGGCCGGCAAAACGGTTATTCCAGGGGAGCTTAAGGTTCAGTGGCTCGAGCGCGGGTGTCAGTTCAGGCATAACTGAATTGTCCCGCATATGACTTCATCCGCGTCGCCAAGGGGACTTGCACGCATTACTATCCGTGTCGCCGGAGATGCAGGACTTCGTTCGCAACGTTGGTAATGGTTCCGATAGAAATATGAGAAATAGAGGTGACTCGATGTTAGGTCTGATGCAAAACCAGCAACTGCTGATCTCCACCCTGATCGACTTTGCCGAACGCCACCACGGCGAAGGTGAAGTGGTCTCCCGCAGAGTAGAGGGAGATATTCACCGCAGCAATTACCGGGAGGTGGCCGCCCGTTCCCGCAAAGTCGCCAATGCCCTCGATGGATTGAACCTCGCCTTCAGCGACCGTGTGGCCACCCTGGCTTGGAACGGCTACCGGCACTTGGAGCTGTACTTCGGCGTAAGCGGTTCGGGCCGTGTGTTGCACACCCTGAACCCCCGCTTGCACCCGGACCAGATTGTCTGGATGGCCAACCATGCCGAAGACCAGGTGCTGTGTTTTGACATGAGCTTCCTGCCCATCGTGCAGGCCGTGCACAGCCGCTGCACCACCATCAAGCACTTCATCGCGCTCTGCGAGGCGGACAAGCTGCCCGCAGATTCCGGCATTCCCGGCTTGCAAAGCTACGAGGCCTGGATCGCCGCGCAGCCCGCCACCTACACCTGGCCCGAGTTTGACGAAAACTCCGCCTCCAGCATGTGCTACACCAGTGGCACCACCGGTAACCCCAAGGCTGCCTTGTACAGCCACCGCTCGACCCTCCTGCACGCGCTCTCCGGGGCTTTGCCGGACGCCTTCAATATGAGCGCGCGTGACGCCGTGCTGCCTGTGGTGCCCATGTTCCACGTCAATGCTTGGGGTTTGCCGTATTCCGCCGCGATGACAGGGGCCAAGCTGGTATTCCCCGGCCCCGCCATGGACGGAAAATCCATTTTTGAACTGATCGAGTCCGAGAAGGTCAACTTTGCGGCCGGAGTGCCTACGGTGTGGCAGATGTTGCTGGGCCATATGCAGGCGGGCGGCCTTCGCTTTTCCACCCTCAAACGCACCGTTATTGGCGGCTCGGCCTGTCCGCCGGCCATGATCACCGCGTTCAACGATGTCTACGGTGTCGAGGTGCTGCACGCCTGGGGCATGACCGAAATGTCGCCCTTGGGCACGGTCTGCACGCTCAAGAACAAGCATTTGGGACTGGACCCGGCGGGCAAAATGACTGTCCGGCTCAAGCAGGGGCGTGGCGTCTATGGCGTGGACATGAAGATCGTGAACAGCGAAGGCGCTGAGTTGCCCTGGGATGGCAAGGCCTACGGCGACCTGCTGGTCAAAGGCCCCTGGGTGATCAGCGACTACTACCACGGCGAGGGCGGCTCGCCCTTGGTGGATGGCTGGTTTCCCACCGGTGACGTGGCCACCATCGACGCGGATGGCTTCATGCAAATCACGGACCGCAGCAAAGACGTCATCAAGTCCGGTGGGGAATGGATCAGCTCCATCGAGGTGGAGAACATTGCCATGGCGCACCCCGCAATCGCCATGGCGGCTTGCATTGGCATGAAGCACCCCAAGTGGGACGAGCGCCCCATTCTGGTCGCGGTCAAGAAGCCGGGCAGCGAGGTCAGTCGCGAGGAGCTGCTGGCCTTCTACGAGGGCAAGACCTCGAAGTGGCAGGTGCCCGACGATGTGGTGTTTCTGGAGTCCATCCCTTTGGGGGGCACCGGCAAGATGCAGAAAACCAAGCTGCGCGAACTGCTGTACACCTACCAACTTCCCGGCGCCTGAGCCGGGAGGGCTGCGGCTTCCGATGGAGGGGATGGGCTAGGGAATACCCCTTGTCCCAGTTGCGACAAAACCGCTTGGCGGCGTAGGCAATCTCCCTACAATCTCTGAAAAAGAACGACCGTTCTTTTTTTGAAGATTCCCCTCACTTTCGGAGCCCGCATGACCGCCCAGTACCACGTCCATGGCGATATCGCCGTCATCACCCTGAACAACCCGCCGGTCAACGGCCTGGGGCTTTCCACCCGCCAGGGTATTACGGATGGCATGGAAAAGGCCCATGCCGATGCGGCGGTCCACGCCATTGTGATCACCGGCGCCGGCAAGGCGTTTTCCGGTGGCGCAGACATCACCGAATTCGGCAGCCCCAAAGCCCTGCAAGAGCCCAACCTGATCAGCGTCATCAAGGTATTGGAAAACGCCAGCAAGCCGGTGGTTGCTGCCATTCACAGCGTGGCCATGGGCGGCGGCCTGGAGCTGGCCTTGGGTTGTCATTACCGTATTGCCGCGCCTGGCACCAGCATTGCACTGCCGGAAGTGAAGCTCGGCTTGGTGCCCGGAGCCGGCGGCACCCAGCGCCTGCCCCGCGTGCTGGGGGTGGAGCCCGCGCTCAACATGATCGTGAGCGGTGAGCCCGTCCAGAGCGAGATGCTGGCCATGCTGCCCGGCCAGAAGCTGTTTGACAAACTGTCTGCGTCTGCAGAAACACTGGCCGAAGAAGCCATGGCCTTTGCCCGTTCGGTGGCCAATGTGCGCCCCTTGCCGCTGGTGCGCGACCTGAAATGCAAGCACCCGCAAGGCGATGCCTACTTCCAGTTTGCCCGCAACATGGTCAAGGGCATGAGCAAGAATTTCCCGGCCCCCGCCAAGTGCGTGGACGTGGTGGAAGCCGCTACCAAGAAGAAATTTGACGAGGGCATGCAGGTCGAGCGCGAGGCCTTCATCAACCTGATGTTTACCGCCGAGAGCAAGTCCCTGCGCCACCTGTTTCTGGCGGAGCGCGCAGCATCCAAAATCGCAGATGTGCCTTCGGACACAGCGCAGCGCGCTATCAACTCTGTAGCAGTTATTGGCGCAGGCACCATGGGGGGCGGCATTGCCATGAACTTCCTGAACGCCGGCATCCCCGTCAAGATGCTGGAAATGAAGCAGGAAGCCCTGGACCGTGGCATCGCCACCATCCGCAAGAACTACGAAGCCCAGGTGGCCAAGAAAAAGCTCAAGCAAGACAAGTACGAGCAGCGCATGAGCTTGCTGAGCACCACTCTGAGCTACGACGACCTCAGCGGCACCGACATGGTGATCGAGGCGGTGTTCGAAGAAATCGGCGTCAAGGAAGCGGTGTTCAAAGAGCTGGACCGCGTGATGAAGCCCGGCGCCATCCTCGCCTCCAACACTTCCACCCTGGACGTCAACAAAATCGCCAACTTCACCCAGCGCCCCGAGGACGTGGTTGGCCTGCACTTCTTCAGCCCTGCCAATGTGATGAAGCTGCTGGAAGTGGTGCGCGGTGAGAAAACCGCCAAAGACGTGATGGCGACCGTCATGTCGGTCGCCAAGAAGATCAAGAAGACCGCAGTCGTCTCCGGCGTGTGCGACGGCTTCATCGGCAATCGCATGATCGAGCAGTACGGTCGCCAAGGCGGCTTCCTGCTGGACGAAGGCTGCACGCCGGAGCAAGTGGACAAGGCCATGGAGAAGTTCGGCATGGCCATGGGCCCCTTCCGCATGGGCGACCTGGCCGGCAACGACATCGGCTGGGCCATTCGCAAGCGCCGCTACACCGAAAAGCCCGACATGAAATACAGCAAGACGGCAGACATGCTGTGCGAAAAAGGCCGCTTCGGCCAGAAAACCGGTGCCGGCTGGTACGACTACGTGCCCGGCAAGCGCGACGCCATCCCGAACGCCGAAGTGGTGGCCATGATTGAAGCGCACCGCAAGGCGCTGGGCATCACGCCCCGCAAGATTTCGGACGAAGAGATCGTGCAACGCCTGGTGTTCAGCCTGGTGAACGAAGCCGCCCATATCCTGGAAGAGGGCATTGCCGCCAAGGCCAGCGATATCGACATCGTCTACATCTTCGGCTACGGCTTCCCCGCACACCGTGGCGGGCCTATGAACTACGCCGATGAAGTGGGCCTGTTCAACGTGGTGCAAGCCATGAAGCGCTTTGCCCAGAACCCGCTGGACGATGCTCAATTCTGGCAACCCGCGCCGCTGCTGGCCCGTCTGGCCGCTGAAGGCAAGACCTTCAACTGAGTGCCCGCGCTGTTCACACCATTCAAGGAATCACCATGACATCCGCAGTTATTGTTTCTACCGCACGCACCCCCTTGGCCAAAAGCTGGAAGGGTTCATTCAACATGACGCACGGCGCCACGCTGGGGGGCCACGCCGTGCAGCACGCGATTGCGCGCGCCGGCATTGACGCCGCCGAGGTGGACGACGTCATCATGGGCTGTGCCACGCCCGAAGGTGCCACCGGCGCCAACATCGCGCGCCAGATCGCCCTGCGTGCCGGTTGCCCCGTCACCGTCTCGGGCATGACCATCAACCGCTTTTGCTCCTCCGGCTTGCAAACCATTGCCACGGCAGCCCAGCGCATCATCTCCAACGAGGGCGATGTGTACGTTGCCGGCGGTGTGGAAGCCATTTCCTGCGTGCAGCAGGAAATGAACCAGCACATGCTGATGGACCCGTGGCTCAGTAAAAACAAGCCCGAGATCTACTGGAACATGCTGCAAACCGCTGAAAACGTGGCCCAACGCTACAACATCAGCCGGGATGCGATGGACGAATACGGCGCTGCCAGTCAGCAGCGTGCCACTGCCGCTCTGGAAGCCGGTTTGTTCAAAGCCGAAATTGCGCCCATCACCGTCACCATGGGCGTGGCCGACAAGGTCATGGGCCTGATGACCAAGCAAGTCACCGTGAGCGACGACGAAGGCATTCGCGCCGGCACCACCAAAGAAGGCATCAGCGGCCTGCGCTCGGCGCTGCCGGGTGGGCTGGTCACGGCTGGCAACGCCAGCCAGTTTTCGGATGGCGGTGGCGCAGTGGTCCTGATGCATGAAAAGCTGGCCGAGCAAAAAGGCTTGCAGCCCTTGGGCCGCTTCCTGGGCTTTGCCGTGGCCGGTTGCGAGCCGGACGAAATGGGCATTGGCCCCGTGTTCGCCATCCCCAAGGTCTTGAAACGCCTGGGCCTGACCATGAACGACATCGACCTGTGGGAGCTCAACGAAGCGTTTGCGGTGCAAGTGCTCTATTGCCGCGACAAGCTGGGCATTCCGGCAGACCGCCTCAATGTCAACGGCGGCGCCATCGCCGTGGGCCACCCCTACGGCGTGTCCGGCCAGCGCCTGACCGGCCACGCCCTCATCGAAGGTAAGCGCCGTGGCGCCAAGCGCATCTGCGTGACCATGTGTATCGGCGGCGGCATGGGTGCTGCGGGCGTGTTTGAAGTGCTCTAAAGCTGCCCCCGGCGTCAGCCAACAAAAAGGCCACCGTTTCCGGTGGCCTTTTTTCGTTTTCACACAGACTTCACAGTGCCCACCACCAGACATCACACCTGCATCGCACACGCTGCTGACACTGCCAGCACATGCAACAACTAGGGTCTGATCTGATGAAAAACGCACTGTTTTTGAAATGCGCGCTGGTGTTTGTGCTGGGCGTAGTGCTGTGGATACCGTTAATGATGATTGAAAGCACCATCCAAGAGCGCACTGCCTACCGTGCAGAGGCGGTCACGGCTATTACCGCAAGCTCTGCCGGCGAGCAAAAGCTGTGGGGACCGGTGCTCACAATCCCCGTGGATGAAGAATACGACGAACCTGTGGCCGGATGGACCAAGGCCGGAGCCTTAGCGGGCACCAACCGTGCGATGCGCAAACATACACTGCAAGTCACGCCGTCGGTGGTCGATTTGAACGGTCGGATGGATGTAGAGCGCCGCAAGCTTGGCTTGTTCAGTACGCCCGTGTTTGAGCTCAACGCCACGCAGAGCGGTCACTATGTGACGCCCACGGCCAAAGACTTGCCCAAGCTCGGCCCCAACGCCCGGCTCAAATGGGGCCCCCCCGTGTTGACCGTGGGTGTGGGCGACACACGCGGCATTGCTGATGCCCCGGTGGTCACATTGGCAGGTGCCACGCTGGCCGTAGAGGGCGGCAGCGATGTCAAAGACTTCAACAGTGGCTTTCATGGTGTCGCCAACAATGTGCTTCTGGATGGGAGCGCCAAAACCTTGCCGTTTTCTGTCACTGTACGCCTGCTGGGCACCAGCGGCTTTGGCTTTGTGCCTATCGGTGATGTAGTGACCGCCGACCTGAGCAGCAACTGGCCTCACCCAAGCTTCGGTGGCGACTTTTTGCCACGAACAAGAACCGTACAAGACAGCGGCTTTACCGCCCAGTGGGGAACAACAGCGCTTGCATCCAACGGCGGTGGAGCCACAGAAGGATTCCAGGTGCGCCTGATTGAGCCGATCGACGTGTACCAACAAGCCACGCGTTCTGTGAAATATGGTTTCCTGTTCATCGTGCTGAGTTTTGCCGCCTTTTTTGTATTCGAACAGCTCAAAGCTCTACGCATCCATCCCATCCAATACCTGCTGGTGGGCCTAGTCCAAGCGGTGTTCTTCCTGCTACTCACCAGTTTGTCGGAGCACATGGCTTTTGCTGTGGCCTACAGCCTGTCTGCTACTGCGTCTGTGGTCCTGCTAGGTGTGTACTTGGCGTCGGTGTTGCGTGGTGCAGCCCGGGCCATTGGCTTCAGCACCGCCATGGGCATGCTCTACGCGGCCTTGTTTGGCATCTTGCAGTCAGAACAGAACGCCTTGTTGTTGGGATCCCTGCTGATGTTCTCGCTGCTGACAGCTGTTATGTTGGGTACCCGCAAGGTAGATTGGTATGGGCAGGTCACCTAGTGGACACCTGCCATGAGCCAGCAACGGACATTGCAGGAAAATCTCCCCATGACCCTACGCACCACCCTCGACTTCCTGCTCCATGATTGGCTGGACACCACCGGCCTCACCGGCCGCGAGCGCTTTGCGGACCACAACCGCGAAACCTTTGATGCCGTGCTGGACACGTGCGAGCGCATTGCACGCGAAAAGTACGCACCCTTCAACCGCTTGGTGGACACGCAGGAGCCTCACTTTGATGGCGAAAAGGTCACACTGCCGCAGGCCACGCACGATGCGTTCAAGGCCTATGCCGAGTCCGGCATGCTGAGCGCCGCGCAGGACTACGACATGGGCGGCATGCAGCTGCCCTACAGCGTGGAGGCGGCGGCGAACGCGTTTTTTGCCTGCGCGTCGGTCAGCATAGGCTCCAGTTTGCTGTCGGTGGGGAATGCCAATTTGCTGATGGCGCATGGCACCGAACTGCAAAAGCAGGTGTTCGCCCACAAGGAGTTTTCGGGCCGCTGGGCCGGCACCATGTGCCTGAGTGAGCCCCAAGCAGGTTCATCCCTGAGCGATGTGGCGACCCGTGCGGTGCCGGATGGGGAGGGCTTTGCGTCTGACCCGCTGGGCGCGCGATACCGCCTGCGTGGCAACAAGATGTGGATTTCTGCCGGCGAGCACGAGCTCACGGAAAACATCGTCCACCTGGTGCTCGCCAAGATTCCAGATGCGGACGGCAAGCTGGTTCCAGGCACCCGCGGCATTTCGCTGTTCATCGTGCCCAAGAAAATGGTGAATGCCCAGGGCGAGCTGACCGGTGTGCGCAACGATGTGGCGTTGGCCGGCCTGAACCACAAGCTGGGCTGGCGCGGTACCACCAACACGCTGCTGAACTTTGGCGAGGGCAAGTTCCCCGTGGATGGCCAGGCGGGCGCCGTGGGCTATCTGGTGGGCCAGCCGGGCAAGGGTTTGGCCTGCATGTTCCACATGATGAATGAGGCCCGTATTGGCGTAGGCATTGCCGCCACTATGCTGGGCATGGCGGGCTACTACGCCTCACTGGACTACGCCAAAAATCGCCCACAGGGCCGCCCGATACAAGCCCCCACGCTGCGCGCTGACGCGTCGTCGCTGCCCCCCGAAGGGGCGCACTCCGCCGTGGGACGGCCCGGCGCCGGCAAAGACGCCGCCGCCCCGCAAACCCGCATCATTGAGCATGCTGATGTGAAGCGCATGCTACTCACGCAAAAAGCCTATTGCGAAGGCGCATTGGCCCTCGAGCTGTACTGCGCCCGTCTGATTGACGAGCAGCACACCGGCAGCGCCCAAGACGCGGAAGAGGCCCGCCTGTTGCTCGAAGTGCTGACCCCCATCGCCAAAAGCTGGCCCAGTGAGTGGTGCCTGGAGGCCAACTCCCTGGCCATCCAGGTGCACGGCGGCTATGGCTACACCCGTGACTTCCCCGTCGAGCAGTACTGGCGCGACAACCGCCTGAACATGATCCACGAAGGCACCCACGGCATTCAGGCCCTGGACCTGCTGGGCCGCAAGGTGCTGATGGAGGAGGGCAAAGGCCTGACGCTGCTGAGCCACCGCATCATGGCCACGGTGAACCGCTGCAATGGCATTCCCGCGCTGGCGCCGCACGCCAAGGCGCTGGGCCGCGCGCTGCAGGATGTAGGCGCTGCTACCCAGAAGGCCTGGTCCACCGGTGTGCCCGCAGAAGCCCTGGCCAATGCCGTGCCTTACATGCAGGCTTTCGGCCACACGGTGCTCGCCTGGATCTGGCTGGACGTGGCCGGCTGCGCGCTGGACAACGACCCGCAGCAGGAGTCCCTGGCAACGCAGGGCTACGTGGGTTGCGCCAAATTCTTCTTCCACTTTGAGCTGCCGAAGATCCAGGCCTGGCTGGGTGTGGTGCAATCACGGGATATGACCTGTGCAACATTCCCGGAAGGAGCTTTTTGATGCCATTTTTCAAGCCTTATAGCGGCACGACCAGTGCCCGTTTGCTGCGCCTGGAGCGCTTGGTCTGGATCCTGATCTACGGGGGCCTGCTGTCCATCGTGCTGGGCTACTTCCTGGAGCAGCAAGGGCAGGACGCGTCCTGGTTCTGGCAGTTGGGCGGGCTGGCAGTGGCGGCCGGGGTGGTGGCGGTGTTTGTCCGTGCCCGCTTGCGGGAAGAATAGTCGCCCGCGCTACTGCATATCGCCGGGGAGACAGGCTCGGTGCGCTGCTCTGCGCACAATGCCGTCCACGTTTTTGACACACAAGGGCAGACACCATGACTCGCACCATCCAACAACTTTTTGACCTCACCGGCAAGACCGCGCTCATCACTGGCGGCTCGCGCGGCTTGGGCCTGCAGCTGGCCCACGCCCTGGGCGAAGCAGGCGCCAAGGTGCTGATCAGCTCGCGCAAAGCAGCCGACCTGGAAGAGGCCTGTGCCGAGCTGCAAGCCGCCGGCATTGATGCGCGCTGGGTGGCCGCTGACTGCGCCAAAGAATCCGAAATCCAGCGCCTGGCCGATGAAACGCTGCATCGACTGGGCCATGTGGACATTCTGGTCAACAATGCCGGCGCCTCCTGGGGGGCACCGGCCGAAGACCACCCGCTGGACGCCTGGGACAAGGTGATGAACCTCAATGTGCGCGGCTACTTTCTGCTGAGCCAGATCATCGCCAAGAAGAGCATGATTCCCCGCAACACGGGCCGCATCATCAACGTGGCCTCCATTGCCGGGCTCAACGGCAACCCGCCGGGCATGCAAACCATTGCCTACAACACTTCCAAGGGTGCGGTGATCAACTTCACCCGCGCCTTGGCGGCGGAATGGGGCAAGTACCACATCACCGTCAACGCCGTGTGCCCGGGCTTTTTCCCCAGCAAGATGACGGCCGGTTTGATGCAGGCCATGGGCGAAGAAAAGCTGGCTGCCGCCGCTCCGCTCAAGCGGCTGGGTGACGACGAAGACCTCAAAGGCCTGTGCGTGCTCTACGCGTCGGACGCGGGCAAACACATCACCGGCCAGTGGCTGGCGGTGGATGGCGGCGTCAGCGTGGTAACAGGCGGATGAAGACCATGGCCCCCACGCCTGCCACTGCATGTGCTGTGCGGCCATGAGCAGCGTCCCAGGAAAGGCGCTGGGCTTCGGCGTCGAGATTCCCTTCGTTACGCACCTGGGCTTTGAGCTCACGGTGATGGAAGGCGGGCGTTCCGAGATCCGCTACACCCCGCAGGCTGAGCACCTCAATTCATTCAACGTCACCCATGGTGGCGCGCAAATGACCCTGCTGGACGTGACCATGGCGAGTGCGGCCCGCAGTGAGACTCCCGAGCTGGGCGTGGTCACCATCGAGATGAAGACCAGCTTCATGCAGCCCGCCGTTGGCGCTCTGACCGCCAAGGGTGAGCTCCTACACCGCACCGCCACCATGGCCTTCACCCAGGCCACGGTGTATGACGCCAACGGCAAGGCCTGCGCCCATGCCACCGGCACCTTCAAGTACATGAAGCGCCTGGCCACCGGCGCACGCAAGGTGAATGCACTGAACGCCGCAGGTGAGGGGATTGCCACTGACTAGGCTGTCAATAGCCCATTTGGCACCTGGCGCGCGCTGGATAAGCGCAATGCGCTATTAAAAATATAGCATTCAATCAGGAGTCCGGTATGACTGATCTCATCCTCCACCATTACCCCACGTCGCCTTTCTCCGAAAAGGTGCGCCTGGTGCTGGGCTACAAACAGCTGGCCTGGAAGTCGGTCATCATCCCCGCCACGAGCCCCAAGCCCGACGTGGTGGCACTGACCGGCGGCTACCGCAAAACCCCCGTGTTGCAGATAGGCGCGGATGTGTACTGCGACAGCGCCCTGATCTGCGAGGTGCTGGAGCACCTGCAGCCCACCCCCACGCTCTACCCCGAAAGCGACAAGGGCCTGAGTCGCATCGTGGCGCAGTGGGCGGACAGCCCCCTGTTCTGGGCCGCCATGACCTACAACCTGCAGCCCCAGGGGGCGGCTGCCATATTTGCGGGGGTGCCCGCCGAGGCGGTCAAGACATTTGCCGCCGACCGCGCAGCCATGGCCAACGGCATGACGCGCTTGCGCCCCGGCGATGCCACGGCGGCTTACAAGAGTTACCTGCGCCGCATGGCCACCATGCTGGAGGGGCAGGACTTTTTGCTGGGAAGTGCGCCCTGCGTGGCGGACTTTGCGGCCTACCACCCGCTGTGGTTCACCGCCCATCGGGTGCCGGTGATGGCCGGGATTCTGGATGCCACGCCCTCGGTACAGGCCTGGATGGCGCGCATGGCGGCCATCGGCCATGGTAACGCCGAAACACTGTCTGCTACAGAAGCAATAGCACTCTGCGCACACACTGCGGGCGCCAAAGCTCCATTGGACACTTATTTTCAGGATGAACACGGCATTCCCCTGGGCAGTGAAGTCACCATTGCCGCCGAAGCCTTCGGCCAGGAGACCACGGCCGGCACCTTGCTTGCAGCCAGCCGCACCCGCTTTACGCTGAAGCGTGTGGACGAACGTGCCGGTACCGTGCATGTGCACTTTCCGCGCATCGGCTATGTGCTCAAGGGGGCGCAGGCATGAGTCTGGACGTCCAGTGGCAGTGGCTCGCATTTGATGCACTGAGCCGCGACCAGTTGTACGCATTGCTGCGCCTGCGTAGCGAGGTGTTTGTGGTGGAGCAGAACTGCGTGTTCCAGGATATGGATGGGCTGGACCACAAAGCCATGCACTTGCTGGGAGTGAGGGGGGCTACGGGTGCTGCGCAGGTCAAGGAGGAGCCCGCAAAGCGGGCGGGGGACACGGAGCAGAGCCCGCTGCCGCCCTCACTCCCCACCAAAGACAGTGGCGCAAAAGCGCCTGAACTCATCGCCTACGCCCGCTGTTTCCCCGCCGGAGTCACGTTTGATGAAGCCGGCATTGGCCGCGTGGTGACCAAGCCCGACGCCCGTGGAGGCGGCCTCGGCCACCGGTTGATAGTGGAAGCCATCAACGCACTGGCAGCCGAGTGGGGCCCTCAACCGATTCGCATCGGTGCGCAAGCCCACCTCAAAGCTTTTTACGAGCGACACGACTTTGTGGACGTGGCCAAGCCCTACACCGAAGACGGCATTCCGCATCTGGAGATGCTGCGCCACGCCTGAGAAGCATCGTTTTCAAACACCTATAACGAGGAGACCCCCTGTGATTCAAGACTTTCAAGGCAAAACTGCCGTGCTGACTGGCGCAGGTTCCGGCTTCGGGCTGGAATGCGCGCGCATAGGCGCGAGGCTGGGCATGAACCTGGTGCTCGCTGACGTGCAACAAGACGCGCTCGACAAAGCGGTCGCAGAGATGGAAGCCGCAGGCGCCCAGGTGCTGGGCATGCGGGTGGATGTGTCGAAGGCAGAGCAGGTGGAAGCGCTGGGTGCCGCCACGTTGCAGCGCTTTGGTGCGCCGCACCTGGTGTTCAACAATGCCGGCGTGGGGGCAGGGGGCCTGATCTGGGAGAACACCGCCCGCGACTGGGAATGGGTGCTGGGTGTCAACCTCATGGGCGTGGTCCACGGTGTGCGGGTCTTCACCCCCATGATGCTGGAAGCCGCCCAGCAGGACCCGGCGTGGCAGGGCCACATTGTCAACACCGCCAGCATGGCCGGTCTGCTGAACGCGCCCAACATGGGGGTGTACAACGTGAGCAAGCATGCCGTGGTATCGCTGAGCGAAACCCTGTACCAGGACTTGGCGCTGGTCACCGACCAGGTGTCCGCCAGTGTGCTGTGCCCCTTTTTCGTGCCCACCGGCATCACCCAGAGTGAACGCAACCGCCCCTCGGATGCCCCAGCGCTGCAGCTCACGCGCAGCCAGCTGATCGGCCAGGCCATGACCGACAAGGCAGTGACGAGTGGCAAAGTCACCGCTGCCCAGGTGGCGCAGATGGTGTTCGATGCGGTGGCCGAGGGGCGCTTCTACATCTACAGCCACCCCAAAGCCATCGGCTCGGTGCAGACCCGCATGGAAGACGTGATGCTGGCCCGCAACCCCACCGACCCGTTTGCCCACAAGCCCGAATTGGGGGTGGAATTGCGTAAAGCCCTGCGGGGCTAAAGCCTGCTTGGCAGGAATCGGGTAAATTCCTCAAGCTGCACGGGCCACAGAACCTGCAGGACTTGAAGAAGAAATTGGGGATGCTCCTACACACGGTTGCTTGCCATGTCCTTTTGTTCGCCACCTCTTTCAGGGTGGGGCGAAGCTGCGGCTTGGGCATGGCCGGCAGGCCACATGACGAGGGGACTGCTTGATGCCCCGGCATGTCTTAAGCCGCTGGAATGTGGGAACCCGGTTTGCCGCCTTCTCGTTGGTGCTGATGCTCTTGGTACAGGCAGCGATTTACGTCGTGATGCGTGCCAATATCGATAACAAGGTTCTCCAACAAGCCCGTACGGACTTGGTCACCGGTGAGGCGATGTGGCAGCATTTGCTGAGCCGGAATGCCAAGCTACTCGGACAAGGCGCAGAGGCCGCAAGCCATGATTTCAGCTTGCGCTCCGCGCTGTGGACCGGAGATGCTGACACGCAGAGTGCGCTTCTGGCGATACACGGCGCAGCTGCAAACGCAGCCGTAACGGCCGTATTTGACTCGCAGTTTGTACTTCAGGCGACCGGGGTGGAGCGCCATGCACAAGGTGCATTTGCATTGGAACTGCAGGGAGTGGCAAAAGACTTCGGCGTGAGCCAAGCCGCTTATCAATTGCAAGCCATCGATTCCAAGCTCTACCAATTCGTGTTGTTTCCGGTCACGGACACCCTCTGGTCAGGTTGGATATTGATGGGGATGCCACTTGAGTCCACCTTGGCAGATCAGATGCTCACGCTTTCGGGCGTGCATATTGCCGTGCGTGACAGCGATCACAAGATACTGTTTTCGAGCCTCAGCCCTGACAGCTTTACGGCCTTGAGCAGCATGCAGCGCTCTGGTGAGGTAGCCTTGGAGCATGCCACCTACATGCTGAAAATCAGTGAAAGTGTCGAAACGGGCAAGGGGTTGACCACGCTGGTAATGCGCTCCATGGACGAAGTGGCGGCGCCCTACGACAAGCTGCACCGCCCCACGTTGCTGATCGTGGGCATCAGCTTGATCTTGTTTGCCTTTGGTAGTGTGTGGCTGGGGCAGGGATTGACCGTCCCCCTGCGAATGCTGGCGGAGGCTGCAGAGCAGTTCAGCCGAGGCAACTATGCGGTAAACCTGCCGGCATTGCAGTACCGGGATGAAGTGGGTGAACTGTCACGCGCACTGGACCACATGCGCAACAGTGTCCAGAGTCAGCAACATGCCATCATGGAGTTGGCCTACCGGGACCGCCTGACGGGCTTGCCCAACCGCACCCAGTTTCGGGACCTGATCCAACAATCGATTCACGTGAACAAGGCAGGCAGCGATGGAGTGCATGTGCTTACCGTCATCATGCTCAACCTGGATCGATTCAAATCGGTAAATGATGCACTAGGGTACGCATTTGGCGACCAACTCCTCAAAGCGGTAGCCGGCCGATTGGCTACCCAAATGACACAGGGGCAGGCGACCTTGGCACGCCTGGGTGGCGATGAATTTGGCATCCTGGTGGAGGCGCAAGACGCCAATGCCGCCATGGCCATCGCACAAGGCATTGCCATAGCATTCGAGGTTCCGCTCAAACTGGACGACCAAACGGTAGACCTCAGCGCAGGCATGGGTCTGGCTTCCTGGCCCCAACATGCGCTGGATGTGGACATGCTACTCAGTCGTGCCGAGATCGCCATGCGCTTGGCAAAGCAGCAGATTACCGGTATTCAAATCTACGACCCAGCGCTAGACTCATCCAGCGCGCAAAACCTGTGCTTGTTGTCCGACCTGCGTCAGGCGCTGGAGAACGCGGAGTTGCGTCTCTATCTGCAACCTAAACTCACACTCTCGGACAACACGGTGGTGGCTGCTGAGGCCTTGCTGCGATGGCAGCACCCGGTGCGCGGATCGGTACCGCCGGCGGATTTCATTCCGTTTGCCGAACAAACCGGATTTGTGCGCCAACTCACACTGTGGATATTTGAAGAGGTCGCCAAAGCGCTACCGCGCTTGCATGCAGATGGGCGGCCTTTGCGGGTCGCAATCAACCTGTCCACCCGCGACCTGCTGGACCATGACTTCCCCGCCAAGCTGGAAGCACTAATGCACCGGCACAACGCGGCGCCCCAGGACTTCTGCCTGGAAATTACCGAGAGCGCCATCATGGACGACCCCTTGCGTGCGCAAGCGACACTGAACCACTTGTCAGCTCGCGGCTTCAAGCTGTCCATCGATGACTTCGGTACGGGCTATTCGTCCTTGGCCTACCTCAAGCGACTGCCGGTCAATGAACTGAAGATCGACAAGTCTTTCGTGATGGGCATGGAGAACGACGAGAGCGACGCCAAAATCGTGCGCTCCACCATCGATCTGGCACACAACCTGGGCTTGAGCGTGGTGGCCGAAGGGGTAGAGAACCAGGCCATCCTGGACAAGCTGGTAGAGCTGCAATGCGACGAAGCGCAGGGCTACTTCATGAGTAAGCCAATTCCGCTGCCGGACTTCATTGCCTGGCGCGCCAAACACCTAGCCACGCAGGCCACTTGAGCTAGGCTGCCTCCAGCAGGCCCGCCCAGCGATGGCGGTAGCTCGCAGCAACCCTGTAGGTAGTGAGCTGCACGCGCACGGTGTCTTCCAGATTCACACCGTAGCCGCCGCCCATGGTGATGACGGCCGGAATCCGGCGCTGCCAGCACCAGTCCAGCACCCGCCGGTCGCGGGCTTCCAGGCCATCCGCCGTGAGCTTCAAGCGGCCTAGCCGGTCGCCTTCGTGCGGGTCGGCACCCGCCAAAAAGAACACCATGCCGGGGGTGAATCGGCCCTCCAAATCTTGCAAAGCATGCTCCAGGGTACTCAGGTACTCCGCGTCCGCGCAGCCATCGGGCAGCGGAATGTCGAGGTCGCTGTCTTCCTTGCGGAAGGGAAAGTTTTTGTCTCCGTGCAAGGAAAGGGTGAACACCGACTCGTCGTCACGGAAGATGCTGGCCGTGCCGTTGCCTTGGTGCACGTCGAGGTCAATCACCGCGACTTGCAAGGGCTGCCGGCGGCTGCCATCGGGGTGGCGGCTGCGGCCCCATTCGGCCTGCAGCACGCGGGCTGCCACGGCCAGGTCATTGAACACACAAAACCCGCCGCCTTTGTGTGCGTAGGCATGGTGCGTACCGCCGGCCAGGTTGGCCGCCAGCCCTTCACGCAGCGCTACACGGGCTGCAGCCACCGTGGCACCCACCGAACGCAAGGCGCGTTCGGCCATCGCCGGGCTCCAGGGGAAGCCAATCTCGCGCAGCACGGCAGGCTCCGCGGTGCCCTGAAGAATGGAGGCTATGTAGGCCGGCGTATGCACCAGCGCCAGTTCGCCCTCGGTCGCAGCGGGTGCTTCTGTCAACCGGATGGAGGGCAGCTCTGCGGCGATGCGGTCCCGCAACATGCGGTACTTGGCCATGGGGAAGCGGTGGCCCTCGGGCAAGGGCAAAACGAACTGGTCGGAGTAAAAGGCCTGCATGCGGGGATTGTGGCAAACCATGCCCATCTGCGGGCCTTGAGGGCTATGTGTCAGAGCCTTGTGTCAAGGGCGTGGAAATAGCGCCCGAAAAAATGAGAAAATACGCGTTTTCACACCAACCTCAACAGGATCGCCACATGGGCAACAAAATCTTTACCGAAGCCGACCGCAAAGCCACCCCCGCACCCAAGCCCCTGCCTGGCTACACCCTGCCCACCGCAGGCCGCGGTCAACGCGTGAGCTTGGAACGTGGTGTTGCCACCCGCAGCAAGAAGAACCCCGGCAAGCGTCACCGCTAAGCCCTGCATCCGCTGGCGACCTTGCGTCGCCGCATGCAAAGCAAAAGGCCCTCTGTTGAGGGCCTTTTGCTTTTCTGGCATCGCGCTGTTAGACAGCATATACCGCTCAAGAAGTGACACGGAACTGCAATGCTTCTTGCGCCACCAAGTTGATGCTTTTGCCTTCTGCCTGAGCTGCAATCACCAGTTGTTCATGCAACTCAGGCGAAATTCTGAGATTGAATTTCCCCGAAAAGTGCTTCTTGGGTTCGATTCCTTTCTCTTTGCAGACTTCAAGGAAAACCTGCAAAGACTTCTTGAATTCAGCGCGCAATTCCTTGGGCGTTTCCCCATAGAAATCTGCACCGCCGTTCAAGCCGAGAATTTCCCCGCGAAAGAGATCCAGTTCTTCGTCGAACTCAATCTTGGCGTGATAGCCGTCAACTGTCATTACGTTCATGGTGCTACTCCGTGTTGCTCTAGCCATTTGCGAATACTTGCGACGGCACCTTTGTCCGTGTTGGGGGAGGGGTGAGGCCTGTGAAAAACCCGCATTTCGCCAAACAATACAACCGTCACACGACTACCTTCACGCTCGCTCACCTCAGCTCCCAACTCCTCAAACATTGCTTCGATGTCGCACCACTTCAAGCACTTGCGGCGTCACAACACGGGACATGAAGAACCTAGGTTAACGCGTTGCTACAGCCAGTAGCACGCTTCAAGGTCGAAGTTAGCAGTTCAGCGCGGCATCCTTGAGGATAGGTCAGTTAACGAGAGGCACACTAAGTATCCGATTCAGCATTCTTTGAGCGATTGCTGGGTCTCTACCGATGAAATGTCCCGCTTCTGGCACGAAGTATGGTTCGCAGAAAGGAATGGCTTCTGCAAGTCTTTTCGCGGCAGTTGGTGAAGCCATGCAATCGCGTTCGCCGTGCCACAAAAACACAGGTACACGTATTGACCCAAGGGGGAAACCCCAGTTTCTTGCCAGTGCTCTGAGATCAGCTTCCAATCCGATTCCGCCTTGACGAAATGCTTCGCCTTCATGGGTGCGCGCCTCGCCGCGGTCCTTTTTTATCAACGCCAGTCCAGCACATAAGGCTGGCAATAAGGCAGGCGCGTTACGGGAGACAAGAAACAGGGTGCGATTCAAGAGGGATAGGCCAGTCCAAAAACTTGCAAAGTCGATCGGGGCGGGACTGGCGACTACGGTGGCGGTAACAACGCGATGGGGAAGAAGTCCAGCGCAGGCAAGCGCAAACGGCCCGCCCCCCGAAACACCGAGCACATGAAAACGATCGATTTGCAGTCGATCAGCCAACACCTGAATGTCTCGCACCCAATCAGCGACGACAAGTGCATTTGGATTAGGTGAAGACCTGCCGTATCCGGGGCGCTCGGGCGTCACAACTCGGAGTCCAGCATCGCTGATCTGTTCACTGTCTAGGCCGAAAATCCGAGAACCAGGGGTGCCGTGAAACTGAAAAATTGGAACACCTTCTGGATGACCGTAGTGACAATACGAAAGCGAGCGCCCATCCGGTAGTGCTTCGATCCCCTCCGGCGTGTGGGGTGCCTTGTTCATGATGGGCGCCGACATTGTGCATGCACTGCGTTCGCGCAGCTTGTGTCCCCAAGCTTGAATTGTTTTGTCGGAGCCGACACTCCTTCTTGGCGCATATCTTTCTGGCTCAAACCATCCTCTTTTCTATCTCGGGTTCACATAGTTGGGTTCTTACGAAGATTCAAATTTTGTGAACACTGAACTTGCCTCTGTTTGAGATGAAAAGCCAGTTGAAACAGTGCGCGCATAGCGTCCTCACAAAATGCGGTGCGGCCAATGGTAGCCGCCTTATTGCAGGGTCGCAGGGGCAACGCCCAGCCGCCACAGCGTAGTGACTTCGCGGCTGCGGGCGCGGTGCAAAGCGTCCTGCGCATCAAGCGCTTTGGCGTGTTGCGGGCGGGCATCACAGCGGCCCAGCACCACCAGGCCGGCAGCCCCGATCGCGTCCGACAGCATGGTGGCGCTGCGCAGGCCGAGGCGCTCTGCCAGGTCGGAGATGATGAGCCAGCCTTCGCCGCCCTCCAGCAGGTGGGCAGGCAACCCCGCCAAGAAGGCCAGCAGCATGCGGCTGTTTTCGTCGTAGACCGCGTATTCCACCGGCGCGCTCGGGCGCGCGGGCAGCCAGGGCGGGTTGCACACTACCAAATTCGCGCGGCCTGCCGGAAACATGTCGGTCTGCTGCAGGTCTATGCCTTCGGTCACCCCTAGGCGGGCAAAGTTCTCTGTGGCGCAGGCCATGGCACGGGCGTCCTGGTCGGTGGCCACGATATGCATGTCCTGGCGCCGGGCCAGCACTGCCGACAACACGCCGGAGCCAGTGCCTATGTCAAAGGCCACAAAGGGCAGGGCGTCGCGCACGTCGCTGCCTGACTGGGCGGGCAGGGGCGCGGCGGCCACCAAGTCCACATATTCACCGCGCACCGGCGAGAACACCCCGTAGTGCGGGTGAATGCGGTTGTAGTGCCCGGTGCCCAAGGCGGCGATTTCGACGCCGTTTTTACGCCACTCAGTGGCGCTGCGCATGCCCAACAGATCACGCAGGGAGGCCACGCTGGCCGGTTCGTCTGCCGCTGCGGCACCCCAGGCCTGGGTGCAGGCCAGCTTGGCGTCCGGCGCGCGGCGCAGGGGAATGGCGTAGTCCGCATCAAAGGGCAGCAGCACCATCGCCAGAATGCGGGCGCGCTGGGCTTGGGCCTGGCGGTGCAGGTGGAACACTTGCGGGTCCATGGCTGCATCAGTAGAGGCGGGTGGCGTTTTGTTGGGTGCTGCGCCGCGACTTTTGCGCCGGGGCGGGGTGTCGATGCGGCGTTGCAGGGCTTGCAGCAGTTGGCGGGCGTTGTTGAAATCGCCGCGCCACAAGAGGGCTGTGCCGCCGCAAGCCAGTTGGTAGGCGGCGTCGGCGGTCATGGTGTCGTCGGCCAGCACCACTTTGGCCGGGGCTGCAGCGCCGCGCTCGGAGCGCCAGAGGGCGGAGCAAGGCTGGCCATGTTCGGTCCAGTGCAAAAGCGGGCGGGGGGCGGCAGAAGGCAGGGTGCCGACGCTGTGGGAGGAAGAAAGCATCGGTTTGCCGTCTGAAAAGGAGGGACTGCGTTTGTACCCCAGAAACGCAGTGGCCGTGTGGCACACTCCCGCCCTTGATCGATTTCCCTGCCGGTGCCAGACCGGCTTTTTTCGCAATGCAGAAAATCATCGCGCAAATTGCGCAAGAAATCCGTGTACGCCCCCAGCAGGTCGAGGCCGCTGTGGCCTTGTTGGATGGCGGAGCCACCGTGCCCTTCATCGCCCGCTACCGCAAAGAAGTGACGGACGGGCTGGACGATATTCAGCTGCGCGAGCTGGAAGCCCGCCTGAGCTACCTGCGCGAGCTGCGCGACCGCAAGGAAGCAGTGGTCAAAAGCATTGACGAACAAGGCAAGCTCACGCCCGCTTTGTTGGCTGCCATTGACGCAGCGGCGACCAAGCAGGAAGTGGAAGACATTTACCTGCCCTTCAAGCCCAAGCGCCGCACCAAGGGCATGATCGCCCGCGAAGCCGGCATTGAGCCGCTGGCCGATAAGCTGTTTGCCAACCCGCAGCTGGTGCCCATGGACGAGGCGCAGGCCTTTGTGCTCAAGGAAAAAACCGAGGCTGGCGACGACTTCACCACCGTGCTGGCTGTGCTGGACGGCGTGCGCGACATCCTGAGTGAGCGCTGGGCCGAAGACCCGGTGCTGGTGCAAGACCTGCGCGAGTGGCTGTGGCAGGAAGGCCTGTTCCGCTCCAAGCTGATGGACGGCAAGGACGAAAACAACGCCGATGTGGCCAAGTTCCGCGATTACTTTGACTACGACGAGCCCATTGGCCGCGTGCCCAGCCACCGTGCGCTGGCCGTGTTCCGCGGCCGCTCGCTGGACATTCTGGATGCCAAGCTGGTGTTGCCAGAGCCGGTTTCTGCATCCAATGTGGCAGTAGCGCCCGCAGCATCTGCGCAAGCTGCTACGAATTCAGTAGCAAAACGGCCTGCAGCGGTGGTGTCTTTGGCCGAAGGGCGCCTGGCGCTCAAGCTGGGCTGGAGCCACCAGGGCCGCCCCGGCGATGACTTGATCCGCAAGTGCGTAGCCTGGACCTGGAAGGTCAAGCTCAGCCTGTCCACCGAGCGCGACCTGTTTGCCCGCTTGCGCGAAGACGCCGAGAAGGTGGCCATCAAGGTGTTTGCCGACAACCTGCGCGACCTGTTGCTGGCAGCCCCCGCCGGCCCGCGTGTGGTGATGGGCCTGGACCCCGGCATCCGCACCGGCGTGAAAGTGGCCGTGGTCGATGCCACCGGCAAGCTGGTGGACACTGCCACCGTCTTCCCCCACGAGCCGCGCAAGGACTGGGAAGGCTCGCTGCACACCCTGGGCAAGCTGTGCGCCAAACACAGCGTGAACCTGATTGCCATCGGCAACGGCACCGCCAGCCGCGAGACGGATAAGCTGGCTGCCGACCTGATCAAGCTTTTGGCCAAGATGGCTGACCAAGCCGGCGCGCCTGAGATCAAGGTCGACAAGGTCGTAGTGAGCGAGGCCGGCGCCTCGGTGTACTCCGCCAGCGAATACGCTTCTCAAGAGATGCCTGATGTGGACGTGAGCCTGCGCGGCGCCGCCTCCATTGCCCGCCGGCTGCAAGACCCGCTGGCCGAGCTGGTGAAAATAGACCCCAAGAGCATTGGCGTGGGCCAGTACCAGCACGATGTGAACCAGAGCGAACTCGCCAAAACCCTGGACGCGGTGGTGGAAGACTGCGTGAACTCGGTGGGTGTGGACCTGAACACCGCCTCGGTGCCGCTGCTGTCCCGCGTATCCGGCCTGTCAGGCACCGTGGCCAAGGCCGTGGTGCGCTGGCGTGAATCCAACGGCGCTTTCAGCAGCCGCCAGGACTTGATGAAAGTGACTGGCTTGGGTGCCAAAACCTTTGAGCAAAGCGCAGGCTTTTTGCGCATTCGCGGCGGCAGCAACCCGCTGGACATGACCGGCGTGCACCCCGAAACCTATCCGGTGGTGGAACAGATCATGTCCAAAACCGGCAAACCGGTGGCCGAGATCATGGGCCGTGCCGACATGCTCAAGACGCTCAAACCCGAGCTGTTTGCCAATGAGCAGTTTGGTGTGATCACCGTCAAAGACATCTTCACCGAGCTGGAAAAACCCGGCCGCGACCCGCGCCCGGACTTCAAGGTCGCCCGCTTCAATGACGGCGTGGAAGACATTGCCGACCTGAAGGAAGGCATGATTCTGGAAGGCACCGTGAGCAACGTGGCCCAGTTCGGCGCCTTTATCGACCTCGGCGTGCACCAGGACGGCTTGGTGCACGTGAGCCAGCTGGCACACAAGTTTGTGAACGATGCGCGCGAGGTCGTGAAGACCGGCGACATCGTGAAAGTGCAGGTCGTGGAAGTGGATGTGGCGCGCAAGCGCATCGGTCTCACTATGAAAATAGGAGCTGCTCCCGCAGGCCCCAAGGGCGCTGGAGGCCAGAAAGCCGGTGATAACCGCTACCAGGGCCCCGCCCGTGGCGAACGCCAGGTCGGCCGCTACCAGGACAGTGCACCGGCTGCCGGCAACGCCATGGCAGCGGCATTTGCCAAGCTCAAGCGCTAGCAGCCGGCAGGGGGGGCCATGGGCTGCAAGCCATAATCGGGCACTCATTGTTCGTAGATCGGGGAGGCCGCCAACATGAATCTCAGCGCATTGCTGGAGCAGCAGTTCCACCTGCCCAGCATTCCCAAAGTGGTCGCACTGCTGCTGAGCGAACTGGAACGTCCGGAGGCGAACCTCCACCGAATCAACCAGCTCATCAGCACCGACCCGGCGCTGACCACCCGCTTGCTGCAGCTGGCGAATTCCAGTTTCTTCCAGCAGTCGGGCAAGATCAGTACCGTCTCGGAAGCCTTGGCCCTGCTGGACCTCAACCATGTACGCAGCATGGCGCAAGCCGCTGCAGCGGCGGCCTCGCCCAAGGCCGTACCTGGCATTCAGCTGCCCCAGTTCTGGGACTACAGCCTGAACGTGGCCCGACTCTCGCGCTCTTTTGCCACCCTGGTGCGGCTCAACCCGCAAGCCGCCTTCACGACCGGCCTGATCCACGCCGTGGGCGAGCTGGCCATGCACCTGGCCATGCCCGAGGTATGCGCCATGCTGGACAAGGAAGTGCCTGCCCTGGGCCTGAACCGCGCTTTCGTGGAGCGCAGCGTGCTGGGCTATTGCTATGCCAGCGTGGGCGCAGGCTATGCGCGTATGTGGCAGTTCCCCAAGCCCATGGTGGACGCCATCGAACACCAGCAGGCGCCCTTTGAGAACAATGTGTACGAGCCGCTGGCCGGCGTCATTCATCTCGCGGCATGGCGTGCCCGTGCCAAGGAAGCACGTCTGAATGACAAAGGCCTGGCCGTGACCTATCCGGATGCCGTGGGCGTGGCTCTGGGCCTGAACATCGACATGGTGCTGCAGCAAGACCCGTTTGACTGGGCAGCCCATACCTGACTGGATCATGAAAGCACTTCGAATTTATGCGGGCCCGGTGGCCCGCGCGTCTTTGGCGGCCCATGGGCTGCAACCCCAGCACGTTGTCACCATTCCCGCTGCGGCCGGTGGCCCCAAGGGCTTGATGCTGGGCGCGATGGACCGTTTTTTATTCGGGGAATGGCTGCCCCGCTCGGACCAGCCAGTGGACTTGGTGGGCGCGTCGATTGGTGCCTGGCGCATGGCAAGCGCCTGCCTGGACAAGCCGGTGGCCGCGTTGGAGCGCCTGGAGCACGACTACATTCACCAGCACTATGAACTGGCACCGGGCCAGAAACGGGTGAGTGCGGACCAGGTGAGCGAAACCTTTGGCCGCAGCCTGCAATCGTTTTATGGCGGGCGTGTGCCCGAGGTGCTGAACCACCCGCGTTACCGGCTGCACATCGTCACCTCGCGCGGGCGCCACCTGCTGCACACCGAGCACGGGCTGCGCACGCCACTGGGCTACCTGGGTGCCTTCCTGACCAACACGGTACGGCGCAAAGCGATGGGTGCCTGGTTGGAGCGGGTGGTGTTTTCCAGCCCGGTGGCAGGGCAGGGCGCCCCTGTGTCGGGTTGGGGGTGCGCGCAGTTGCCGTTTGCCACCGGTGACTACCGCACCCGCCAGGTGGCCTTGAGCGAAGACAACTTCACGCCTGCCTTGCAGGCCAGCTGCTCCATTCCCTTTGTGCTGCGGGCCATCCAGGACATCCCCGGGGCCCCCAAGGGCGCTTACTGGGACGGTGGCATCACCGACTACCACATGCACCTGAACTATCCGGGTGCAGGCAGCGCCCTGAGTGCTATTAATTCAGGAGCTAGCCACGCACATGCTACGGGGGGCAGAAGCCAAAATGATGCCCAAAAACTGGTGCTGTACCCGCATTTCCAGAAAAGCGTGGTACCCGGCTGGCTGGACAAGGGCTTGAAGTGGCGGCACCGCAGCAGCCCGTTTCTGGACACCATGGTCGTCCTAGCGCCCAACCCGGACTGGGTAAAAACTTTACCGAACAGCAAACTTCCGGACCGCACAGACTTTACGCACTACGGCAATGATCTGCAGGCACGGGTGAAGGCGTGGACAAACGCCACCCGTGCCAGCCAGCAGTTGGTGGATGAGTTCATCGCCTGGCTGGACAAGCCTGACATGAAACTGGTGCACCCTTTATGACCCAACTACCCCTTCGGCCTCTTGCATTCGCAAGCGCCGTGCTGGGTGTCTGCCTGCTGACGAGCGCCGTGCCGGTGCAGGCCGGCCCCTTGCTGGACCGGATCAAGCAGCACCTCCTGGAGCGCCGGGAGGGCCAAGGCAGCGCCGAAGAGGCCTTGCAGAATCCGGACGGAAATGCCCTGAGTGAGAGCCCGCTCAAAGTATTGCGGGATGTGCCCTACGGTAGTGACGCCCTCCAGAAAATGGATGTGTATCTGCCGGATGCTCCCGCAACCGGTCCCGCCCCCGTCATCTTCATGGTGCATGGCGGCGGCTGGCGCACCGGCGACAAGCGCCACAGCAATGTGGTGGACAACAAGGCCAAGCGCTGGCTGCCCAAAGGCTTTGTCTTCGTGTCCGTGAACAACCGCCTGCTGCCCGAGGCCGATCCGCTGGACCAGGTCCGTGACGTTGCGCGCGCCCTGGCAAGTGCCCAGGCCAAAGCCCCCAGCTGGGGGGCAGACCCCAAGCAGTTTGTGCTCATGGGGCATTCGGCCGGCGCCCATCTGGTGGCCTTGCTCTCGTCCTCCGCCAACTACGGCCCGCAAGCCGGAGCCCAGCCCTGGCTGGGCTCGGTGCTGCTGGACAGCGCCGCTTTGGATGTGGCGCTCATCATGAAAGAACGGCATTTCAAGCTGTATGACGCCGCCTTCGGCACCGATCAGGACTTCTGGAAAGCCGCTTCGCCCCTGCAGCAGCTGCACGGATCGGCCAAGCCCATGCTCGCCGTGTGCTCCAGCCGCAGGGAGGATTCCTGCGCGCAGGCCAAGGCCTTCAGCGCGCAAGCGAGTACCCTAGGGGTGCGGGTGCTGGTGTCCGGCCAGGATTTGAGCCATGGCGAAATCAACCAGTCTTTGGGCCGTGCCGGAACCTACACCGAAGAAGTGGAAGCCTTCATGGCCAACCTATCGCCGGTCCTGGCCCAGCGTTTGCGCTAAAGCGCCGTCAGTACCGCTGCGCGCTCCCGCGCCCAGGTCAACACGGCCGGTGCCGGCATGGGCCTGGCGATGCCGTAGCCCTGACCCCATTCGCAGCCCAGGGACAGGAGCTTATCGGCTTGTGCCTCGGTCTCCACCCCCTCAGCAATCACCGTGCGGTCAAATGCACGCGCCAGACCTACGATGGCGCTGACCAGGGTGCTGTCCTCTGGGTCGGTCAAAATGCCCTCCACAAATGTGCGGTCGATCTTGATGGTTTCTGCCGGCAAGCATTTGAGGTAGGACAGGGAGGAGAATCCGGTGCCGAAGTCATCCAGCGCAAAGCTGACGCCCAAGGCCTGGCATTCCTGCATCACCTGGCGCATGTGCCGGATGTCTTCCAAGGCGGTGGATTCCAGTATTTCCAGCTCCAGCAAGCGCGGGGGCACACCGGGGTACTGTGCAAACAGCGTCTGCAAGGTGTTCACAAAATCCGGCCGGTGAAAATGCCGCGCCGCAATGTTGACACTGACCTTCCATTCCAGCCCGCGTTGGACCCATTCCTGCAATTGGCGCAGGGCCTGGTTCAAGACCCAGTTGCCGGTGTCCACGATCAGGTCAGTGTGCTCGATGAGCGGCAGAAACTGGTGGGGGCCCTGCAAGCCCTCCTTGGGGTGCTGCCAGCGCAGCAGGGCTTCGAAGCCGACAATCTCCCGGCTGCGCATATGGACCTTGGGTTGGTAGTGCAACAGGAACTCATGCTCCAGCAAGGCCTGCCGGATACGTGCGACCCGGTTGTGGGTGGTCTGCACTTCCTGGTCATGCCGGGCATCAAACAGGTGCAGGCCGCCACGTCCGGCCTGTTTGGCCAGATACATGGCCTGGTCCGCATGGCGGAGCAGAAGATCCGGACTCCCGTCGTCCAGTGGAAACAGGGATACGCCCACGCTGGCAGTGCAGCAGATGGAGAGGTCGTCGATGGCATAAGGCTGGGACAGGCGCAGCAAGAGCGCGCGTAGCTGCGCGGTTACCTGTGCTTCATGGTCGGCGCCACGCAGCAAAACCACGAATTCGTCGCCCCCCAATCTGGCGATGTCTTCGCTGTCCTTGATGATGCTGCGCAAGCGCAGCGCCACTTCCTTCAGGAGCCGGTCTCCGATCCATTGCCCATGCGCCTCATTGATCTGCTGGAAATGGTCCAGGTCCAGCAGGCAGACTGCCAGGTTCTGCTGCGTCTCACGGGTTTGGAACAAGGCATGTGTGAGCCGTTCGGCCAGTGCGATCCGGTTGTTCAGGCCGGTCAGCACATCGTGCCGTGCCTGCCAGGAAATTTTGTTCTGCAGCTCCTTGGCTTCCGTCACATCCCGGAACACCAACACACACCCCGTGATGTTTCCATCGGCTTGGCGTATCGGGGACGCAGTGAACTCAATGGCATACCGCTCTCCGGACCGGTGCACCAGAACCTGATTCAAGGCATGGACCGGTGTCTGCGCCAGATGCAGATGGCACACCTCAAGGTCCTGGGGGAGAGGTTGTGAGCCGGGATCGCGCCGGAAGATGGCCGCCAGTGGCAAACCTGCAGCATGAGCCAGGAGATAGCCGGTCAAATGCTGGGCGGCCTCGTTCATGCTGTCTACCCGCCCGGCCCCATTGGTGGTGATGACGCCGTCGGCAATGGACGACAGGGTCACGATTGCGCGCTCTTTCTCAGCGTGCAGCGCGGCTTGGGCATGTTTGCGGTCTGTGATGTCAACCAAGGCCCCTATCGTCCCAGCCTGTGTGCCATTGCGCAGGGTGAACGGCGCCTTGTAGTAGGCCAAGTCGCGTACCTCCTGCGCATTGACCTGGAGGCGGACTTCCACTTCCTTGCGGGCGGGGCGCGTCCGCCGGCCGTGCGCCTGGCCACGGAACACGTCAGCGAAGTCGCTGCGCATGTGCCGTCCGACCACCGCGCTGGATGGCTGGTCAAAGTAGTCTTCCCATGCTTTGTTCACGCCCAGGCAGGTGCCATCCGGGCCGCGGACGAAAATAGGCAGGGGCAACGCGTGGATGAGCTGATGGGTGAAATGCACTTGTTCACCGTGTTCGGAGCGGGTTGCCCGCAGGGACAGCACCAACTTCTGGATTTCCGCTGCCATGGCATTGAACGTACGCGCCACTGCACGCATTTCGAGGGTTCCGCATTCCTGCATGCGGGTGCCCAGGGCACCGGCGCGCAAGGCATTGGTCGCGTGATCCAGGCGCCGCAACATACGGGCATTGATGCGCACTAGCACGGTCAGCAAGCCGAACACGATACAAATAATCAACAAGGAGACCGGTAGTTGCCGCACGACCGTGCGCCATCCTTGCGTGAGGTATTGATCCCCGCGCACCACAATCACTAGTCTCAGCGTGGAGCCGTCAGGGGTCATGATTTGCAGGTCCTTGCGCACTTCGGGCAGGGTGGCCAGTGAGGCGAACCACTTGGGCACTTGCCGTGTGGCAAGGGCGGGCCGCTCGGCTTTGTGGGTGCTCCGGCCAAGGCTCCACTCCAACGACTGGATGCTGCTGTGCATGGCCAATGTGCCATCCAGCACGGCCTGGATGTCCGCCCCAGGTACATGGAGGCTTCGGCGAAACACGTCATCCGGCACGTACTTTTCAATAAATACAAGCTGCTGCGTCCTGTCCAGTACCGCTTCGGCCACGATGTCACGGATTAACAAGTGATACCGCAACAGGCTCACGAGCACCATGATGACGAGGATTCCGAAATACAGACGGGGGTACGCACTGCGCAACAGCTGTGTGCGCAATGCCTTGAGGGGCTTTACTTGAGCCATTGTTTTGCACATTCCAACGAGTTTCTGAGCTCTTGTCTCAGTTTGAACGGCAGTGTATATGCCGTATCAAGTGCCCCATCGCCTAGGTTTGTATCAAACTGTCACAGGGACACGGGGCGGCTCTACATGCACTCTGCAATGTAGGATCGGCAGACTTTTGACGTTTCCTTTTGCTTGGTATGAGCCACCACCGCCATCTACATCCGCATTCGCTGCTTTCACCAGCTTCCCTGAAAGTGGTCCACGGTATTGCCCGTGCCGGACACGTTCCCTTGCATGCCATGAATGCCATGCAAGCCAAGGCGGCGTATGCGTCGGCAGCCAATGTCCTGGAGTTGCCGGTACAAAAGCTGCCCCGCGTGGAGGATTTTGAGATTCCCGCCCGGGACGGCCATGCCCTGCCGGCACGCCACTATGCCGGCACATCCGGCGCGTTACCGGTATTGCTGTACCTTCACGGGGGCGGATTTACGGTGGGCAGCATTGCAACCCACGATGGTTTGTGCCGGCGCCTGGCGCATCTGGCCAACTGCGCCGTCGTTTCCGTGGACTACCGCCTGGCCCCGGAATTCAAATTCCCCACCGCCCACGAAGATTGTTGGGATGCATTGCAGTGGATTGCAAAGCACGGCCCCACCCGCGACCTGGATGCGACGCGGCTTGCCATCGGTGGCGACAGTGCTGGCGGAACGCTGGCTGCTGCCTGTGCCATTGAAGCCCGTGACCATCGCCTGCCATTGGCGCTGCAGCTGTTGTTTTACCCGGGCTGCGCAGGTCATCAGAACACGGAATCGCATCGCCGGTTTGGCCAAGGATTTGTACTGGAAGAGGCCAATATTTCCTATTTCTTCGAGCATTACATCCGCAACCCAGCGGACCGGGACGACTGGCGCTTTGCCCCCCTGGATGGACGGCGCGAGGACGGCTCAGAAGTAGATTTGTCAGACGTAGCGCCCGCCTGGATCGGTTTGGCAGAGTGCGACCCGCTGGTGGATGAGGGGATTGAATACGCAGACCGTTTGCGTTGGGCGGGGGTGCCGGTAACTCTTGAAATCTACCGGGGGGTCGTACACGAATTCATCAAAATGGGACGGGCCATCAGCGAAGCTGGTACAGCGCATGCAGACGCTGCACGCGCACTGAGGGCGGCACTGGGGAGCTGAAGAAACAGGGCAGGGGCTAAAAACCAAGTGACGCCAGCAGATCGTCCACATCCCCTTGCTTGAGGGCATTTTCCGATGTTTGGGGCCCCTCCAGCACATGGTTGTCTACCGTGACAGCGTCCGTAGCTTCGCCGCTCTTGGGCACCGAAACGGTTTCAGGTGAGCTATCGATCAACAACTGAACCAATTGCATTTCCGTACGGGTGATGATGTCAATGACCTTTTTGATCACCTGGCCGGACAGATCCTGGAAGTCCTGGGCCATCATGATGTCGCTCAACACCTCTGCCTGCTTCTCTGAAAAGTCTGCCGTGGACTGGGCAAACTTGGCACAGGTGATCAACATACCCCGGGCTTTGTCTGTATTCAGGTCGGGGGACTGGGCCAAGCGGCCCAAGGCATCGCCCAATTGATGCCCTCTGCCGGACAAGTCGTCGCAAGCCGGCTTGGCTACCTCCACGAGGGTCAATACCTTGTTCGCAGCGTCCTCGGTCATCTTGCCGACATACGCGAGACGATCACGAGCATTGGGAATCTCTGCAACGATGTTGTGCAGCTGATTGTTCCCCAGCACTGACAACGCCTCATGCATTTCACGGGTAATCGACCCCAAACGGGCAAATGCTTCTTCTTTGCTGAGCGGTGTGGACATATGCGAGCAATTCCCCTTCGGCGCGTTGGCTATCGGTTGGTATTATGGGGGGCGAATGGACTGGCGTCACCAAAGCATGGCGAAAAACAGCCTTGGAATACCGTTCAAATGTCGTCCAAAATCGGGTAGGGAAGTGGCAGTACATGCACTGCCGCACCATCAACTCCCAAGGCCTCGTCCAACATGGAAAGTTGAAGCGACGCAATGGCGACATAGCCGCCGTTGGGGGAGCGCGCAGCTTGAACGACTTGACCGGCGACCTGTTCCGTGTCCCCGTCCACCACAATTTCTTGCCCAGCCGCCAAAGCCGCATCGCAATGGATGATGGAGGCCCGGCGCTTCAAAGTGCCTCTGAACTGGCTGCGGGCTACCACCTCTTGCCCGGGGTAGCAACCTTTCTTGAAGCTCACGCCCCCCACGGATTCGTAATTCAGCATCTGGGGAACAAAGGCCTCGACGACTGGAGCGCTCAATGTGGCAACCCCGCTCATTACTTCGCCCCATTGCCAAACGGCGAACTCCATCGCGGGCCCCTCAGGCGCAGCGTGGTCGCGCGGGCGGATGATGAGTTGGCGATGCGTCCCCGCTGCCGGATAGAGGTTGACTACAGAATCCGACTCGAAATCCTGCTTGGCCCAAGCAGTGTGAGAACCCATAGCTATCATTTTAGTAGCGGAACCTGAAAGACCCCATGCAAACAATTCTTCCGAAGCATCCGAAAGTTTGGCTTTGGCGCGCATAACGAACATGGACAGCCGTTTCAACGTAGGCGCCAGCAAGTCCCGACTGCATACCAGTAATACATCACCATTCGTTGCCTTCAAACCGATAAAGGAGGCTTGCATGCGGCCCTTGGCCGAACAAAACGCGGCTAAGCGCGCTTGATCAGACCCGAGCAACGTGAAGTCTTGCGTCAATTGGCCATGAATAAACTTGGCGGAATCTTCGCCGTGGATACGAATTACGCCCAAATGAGTCAAACGGGCTACGCCATCAGGCAGGGGAGGGAAGGGCAACAAGTTCTGGGTAGTCATAGCCTGAATTATGATTCCCCGTTTCATCCAGACAGAGAGTAAGGCTGTGCGTTTTTTGATTGCGCTTGTTCTGGCATTAGCTGCCCTGTTTGCCGCAGGATTTGCATGGGTCCATACGCCTCTGGCCCAAAATGCCGCCAGTATCGACTTGAACATCGAGCCTGGTAGCAGCCCGCGGGAGATCGCGCGCTCGGTGGCTGCTGCGGGCGTGAAAGTACAGCCGGATCTTTTGTATTGGTGGTTCCGGATATCTGGCAAATCACGCAACATGCGGGCCGGCAGTTATGAGTTGCCGGAGGGCACCACTCCCATGGCCTTGCTGCAAAAACTCGTTCAGGGTGATGAGGCTTTGCGATCTGTGACTTTGGTGGAGGGCTGGACATTTCGCCAAGCCAGGCAGGCATTGGCCAAGGCTGAGGGTCTGCGACCTGACAGCAAGACCATGTCTGACGAATCCCTGATGAAGGCCCTGGGCCGCAGTGGTCAGCATCCCGAAGGGCGCTTTTTCCCCGACACCTATACCTATTCCAAAGGTAGTAGCGACCTGGCTGTATTGCGTCGGGCCATGCGATCCATGGACCAACACCTGGAGGCTGTCTGGAAACTCAGGAACCCTTCGCTGCCACTGCAGACCCCTGATCAGGCACTGGTACTGGCGAGCATCATCGAAAAAGAAACCGGACGGACTGCAGACCAAGGCCTGATTTCAGCCGTGTTTAACAATCGCCTGCAAATCGGCATGCGCCTGCAAACAGACCCGACGGTGATTTACGGCCTGGGAGACAGGTTTGACGGCAACTTGCGTCGCGCCGACTTGCAGGCAGACTCGCCCTATAACACCTACACACGCAATGGCTTGCCCCCAACGCCTATCTCGCTCCCCGGACGCTCCGCCTTGCTGGCCGCGCTCAACCCGGAAAACTCCACGGCCCTCTATTTCGTAGCGCGCGGTGACGGCAGCAGCCACTTCAGCAACACCTTGGACGAGCACAATAGGGCGGTTGACAAATACCAAAGAGGGCGCTGAGTTGCGGGTTATGCAAGGACTATTCATCAGTTTTGAAGGTATCGATGGTGCGGGAAAATCTACCCACATTGAGGCTGTGCGTCAGGCTTTCGTGGATGCGGGTCGTTGCGTCACTTTGAGCCGGGAACCGGGTGGAACCCCACTGGCCGAACAGTTGCGCCATATCGTGCTGAACGATCCGATGGACGCCATGACCGAGGCCTTGCTGGTGTTTGCGGCGCGCCGCGACCATGTACAAAAAGTAATTGTTCCAGCCCTGCAAAAAGGGGATGTCGTGTTGTGCGACCGCTTTTCGGACGCCAGCTTTGCCTATCAAGGTGCAGGAAGAGGTTTTGACTGGAACATGTTGGAAACACTGGAGTCGTGGGTACAGGGTCGGCTGCTTTTGCAGGAGGGCACGTCCCCAGGAGATCTCTTGAAGCCCCACACCACCATCTGGTTCGATCTGCCTCCGGCTGTAGCTGCGGTCCGGTTGGCGGGTGCCCGGGTTCCGGACAAGTTCGAGTCGCAGCCGCAGGCATTCTTTGAACAGGTTGCCGAAGGATATGCACGCCGGGCGTCGTCAGATCCGGCGCGTTTTGCACGTATTGACGCAGACCAGACACCTTCGGAAGTCCGTGCCGACGTGATGGCGGCCTTGTCGGAACGTGGCTGTTTCGCCGCATGACGGGCAACCATGCATCCCCTTTGGCGCCCTGGATCCAGCGTCAGGCTACATCCCTCTTGACCCAACGCGGCCACGCATGGCTGTTGCAGGGACCTTCAGGGTTGGGACAATACACCCTAGGTCTTTCGCTGGCTAAAGCGTGGCTGTGCGAAGCTTCCGGCCCGCATGGTGCCTGTGGCACGTGCGGAAGTTGCCATGCCATTGATGTGCGCACGCATGCTGACCTTTGTGTTTTGATGCCAGAGACGGCTATGCTGGAGCTGCAGTGGCCGCTCAGTGAAAAAGCGCAGTCCGAAATCGACGACAAGAAGCGCAAACCCAGCAAAGAGATACGTGTTGACGCCATGCGGGACACCGTAGAGTTTGCGCAGCGCACGAGCGCGCGGGGCAGGGGCAAAGTGGTGCTGGTCTTCCCTGCGGAAGATATGAACCATATCACCGCGAATGCCTTGCTGAAAACATTGGAAGAGCCGGTAGGCGATGTGCGGTTTGTACTGGCCAGTGAATCTGCACATCAGTTATTGGCCACCATCCGCAGCCGGTGCATAGCGCACACCATGGAATGGCCATCCCCGGACGAGGCCAACGATTGGCTGGTGACGCAAGGCCTTCCACGGGACGTGATTCCTTTGGCACTACAGGCGGCCGGCGGCCGGCCTGACGATGCCTTGGCTATAGCGAGTGCCGCTTCCGTGCTGGAAGCCTGGCCTCTGATTCCCAAAGCCTTGATGGCAGGAGATACTTCAGTTTTCAAAGACTGGAGTGTGGAGCTTCAGATCGACGCTGCACACAAGGTTTGCCATGATTTGATGCTTCAGTTTTCGGGGGCTGAGCCTCGATTCTTTCCGAGATCCGCCCTCCAAGGCTTGAAGGCGGATTTCAATGCCCTAGCTCAATGGTCCAAACAGTTGGCAAATGCAATGAAAACCATGGATCATCCCTTTAATACAGGGTTGATGACAGAGGCACTTGTCTCGCAGGCGCAATCCGTCCTAAACTCCGGCGTTCCAAGGAAAAAATGAGCAGCATCTCTACCCCCAGCGCCCGGCCCAGCGTGATCCAGCTCTCCATTAAGGAAAAGGCTGCGCTCTACGCTGCGTATATCCCCATGTTTTCAGAAGGCGGGGTTTTCATCCCCACTACCCGTGATTACAACTTGGGCGATGATGTTTATGTGCTTTTGTCTTTGCCTGAAGACATGCAGCGGTATCCCGTAGCCGGCAAAGTAGCATGGATCACACCGGCAAAAGCTGCTGGGGGAAGAACCCAAGGCGTGGGCATCCTCTTCCCCAAAGATGAAAAGTCACTGGCATTGAAGCTCAAGATTGAAGAGATTCTGGGTGCCCACATGGCATCTGATCGCCCCACCCAAACCGTATAAAGATTCACCACCTCGGGATTGCCTGCGACTCTGTGTGCATGCATGCGCCCGCGGCTACCGGGTTCAGCATGTTTACAGATTCCCATTGTCATCTCACGTTTCCTGAACTAGCCAACAACTGGCCCGGTATTGCCGAGGCGATGCAGGCTGCAAAAGTAGACCGCGCTTTGTGCATCTGCACTACTTTGGAAGAGTTTGAAACGGTGCATTCATTTGCGCTATCAGTACCCCATATCTGGGCGAGTGCGGGAGTGCACCCGGACAACGAGGGTATCAAGGAACCTGATCTTGAGACGCTGCTATCTATCGGCTCGCGCCCCAAAGTGGTGGCGATCGGCGAGACTGGCTTGGACTACTATCGATTAGGCGCCAGAAGCATAGCGGACATGGAGTGGCAACGTGAGCGTTTCAGACTCCACATCAGGGCTGCGCGCCAATTGGAAAAACCCTTGGTCATCCACACCCGAAGCGCATCGGATGACACCTTGCGGATTCTGGAGGAGGAGGGGGAATGCGGGAATGATAGTAGTGCAGGCGGAGTATTCCATTGCTTTACCGAAGGTGCGTACGTTGCCAAGCGCGCCTTGAGCCTTGGCTTCTACATCTCCTTCTCCGGAATATTGACCTTCAAGTCTGCACAGGACATCCGGGACGTGGCAGCAATGGTTCCCATTGATCGCTTACTGATCGAAACAGACAGTCCCTATCTGGCACCCGTTCCATACAGAGGCAAGACAAACAACCCCTCATACGTCCCTTGGGTTGCACAGGAATTGGCAAAGATTAAGGGTTGCTCCATTGAGGATATCGCCATCGCTACAAGTCGGAATTTCGAGCAGTTGTTTAAGGTCCCTACATGAAAAGACTTCTGGCGTCTCTACTTTTACCCGCTGCGCTGGTAAGTCTGCCGGTCTGCCATGCCGGATCCTATGAAGATTTTTTTCGGGCTATAGACAAGGACAATGCATCGGTTGTGGAGTCCTTGCTTCGACGCGGCTTTGACCCCAATACCGTTAACCCCCATGGGGTCCCAGCGTTGCTGATTTCCATCAAAACTCCAGCACCAAGAATAACAAAGCTTCTGATGGGCCATCAGGAAATCAAAGTCGAGCGACGAAACCCTAATGACGAAAGTGCGTTGATGCTGGCGGCTTTTACCGGTGATCTAGAACTTTGCAAGTCCTTGCTGGCACTAGATGCTGATGTGAACAAACCAGGATGGACGCCTTTGCACTATGCCGCGACGAATGCTCATACATCTGTCATGCAGCTCTTGTTGGATCATTTCGCCTATATCGATGCCTCATCGCCAAACGGCACTACGCCGCTCATGATGGCCGCGATGTATGGGAACAGCTCAGCAGTCAAGCTATTGCTGGAATCCGGCGCTGATCCTAACTTGAAAAATGACAAAGGATTGAGCGCATTGGAGTTCGCTCTACAAGCAAAAAAAGAGGAGTCAGCAGCCATCATTGCTGCCTTCATTAGAGCCCGTCGGCCTCAAGGTGTTTGGTAAGGTCTTTGCTCCGCGCTTTCATCAGAAGAAAGGTTTGCACTGGCAAAATCGTATTTGATACGATGTATATTATGTTAATGAACATCTTGCTACGCGGCATTTAGCATCAAGGTATCTGCAGTAACACTAGAGAATTTCAAACTGAACTGTAGGAACAGTTGCATCCGCAAAAGATGCGCCTAAGGCGAACCAGCCGTTACCGTGCAACACGCATTCTTCACGACGCAGCAAAATGTCACCAGCCCTATCGTCAGAAAATCGGAGCCAAGTTCCGTAAGTACTCAGATCCACGAGAAGAATCCCACCATTGCGCCAAACAATTGTCGCGTGGGTACGTGACACACGCGGATCCGATACAACAAATTCAGCAGACTTCACGCGTCCTATATGGACCGGAAGGTCAAATGAGCGAAAGGATGCTTTACGGTCCCCGCTACATAGACGAATCTCTTTACCAAGGACATCTTGCCCAGCTCTGGCATCCATCACAAACTGCGCCTGCATCGTCAAGAAATCAGAAGGTTCATCCTCGCGCCACTCTACTTGGTACACGCTGCAAGGAGAACTTCGCCCACGAATGTAGATTGGCCCGAGAGACCGAGTGGAAACACCACGTACCTGCCCCCCGATTGAATCAACAACTGACTCGCTCGCCCAAATCTGATTTGGCCCGCAAAGATCACACAAACGTGCAGCGACGTTTACGGCATCACCGTAACAATCACCATCCAGCACCTCTATCTCACCGGAAGCCATCCCGATCCTGATGGGCAACCTCCCTTCGGCTTGGAAACTATGACTCGACTTGATATGACGACGTTGAACATCAACCGCAAATTCAATGGCTTTCTGGTTTTCCTTAAAAACAACCATCACCCCATCACCCAAAGTCTTTACAAGACGACCGAAATACACCTCAGACAATGCAGCTACCCAAGATGTAATACTGGTAATTGCCTCAGTTGCTCTAACGTTTCCCAGTAGACCAAAAACTGCGGTACTACCATGGAGATCAGTAAACACAACAGTTGATCGAACGCCCATCAATTTTTCCCGTATCTTTGGATCCAAAGGAGAGTTTAGTGCAAAGACCGAAGTATGAGCTGATCACGTGATGGGAAAGCAAGACTCAATCGCCCCAGAACAGCATGACCTCTTTTCCTGACAGAGCAAGGTCCGCCTTTAGTCCAAACGGTAGCAAGACTTTAGTTTGCACATGGCCATAGGGCAAATTTGTAAGTATTGGTAGATTGTTCAGCCGGCTCCTTAACCAGGTAACAACACTAGACAAGCCAAACCCCCTGTCTTGGGCATTCCGCTGATACCCAGTGAACTGTCCCAAGACTATTGCCTTCTGTTGTGCCAGCACGCCCGAATACAGTAGTTGCGTAAGCATACGCTCAATACGATATGGGTGCTCTCCAACATCCTCGAGAAAAAGAATCCCACCCACGACACGCGGGAAAAAATCTGTGCCGAGCAATGAAGTCAAGACACTTAAATTCCCCCCCCATACTATCGAGTCACTTGCAAGTTGCGATTCGCTTGAAGAAATAAATCCGGACTTATCTTGCCGCCAACCAGCACCCTCACCCCGCCCAAGAACCAAATCATTAAAGCAGTCTTCCATGATCTCGTCCGGCCCTGAGTCTTCATTTATTTCTACTCCGAAACCCTCGCACAAGCCTGGACCCGCCCAAGATATTCGACCTGTTTTTGTATACAACGCTGATTGAAAGGCCGTGAAGTCGCTGATGCCAACAAACTGCGTTCCACCATCTATGGCTTGAGCCACCAACTCGAAGTCAATGTCATTCAGGATACGCGTCAAGCCATAGCCCCCACGACTTATTAGCGCAATATCCGCTTTACTCGAAGACGCACGGGATATCGCTCGAACGCGTGAAGCATCGTCACCCGCAAATCTGGTGGAGATCGCCAACGCATCTATATCAATCTCAACTTGGTAACCCAACTGATTTAATCGATGGACGCCACGCCTAAAGGAGGCCTTGTCCCGTACCGCACTGGACGGGGAATAAATATAGATAGTTTTGTTCACAGTTCGATAATCAAGCTTCTGTCGCCGCAAGCACGAATTCCAAGATTTCGGGCTCTAACTCATAGAGATTAGAGCCCACTACGGTAGGACGGAAATTTCGTAGAGGTTTCAGGAATGTTGTATGTTTCATACCTTCCAGAATGGAAGCATAACCCCTATCAGGAAACGGTGCTTTCACACTCCGCAGCAATTGCTCCTCCAAACCCATGAGAATATGTCTGTCTACAGACTTCCAAAAGCCAGTAACGTTGGGGTCACTTTTCTTAGGTTCCCCGGCTTCCGAAGTTTGCTGAACTGCGAACTGTAGAGGCAACATCCTCGTATTCCTCCAAGCGTTCTCCAACAAATGTGAAGCAATCGAAATACTGCTACCAATTGCGACAACATGGGTAGGTGTGAACTTCAAATTCGCCATTAAATCCCTTAATGCGGCTGCATGATTCTGCGCGGTGTGCCAAGAAGATTTTTTGGGCTTATCACTCAAGCCACAACCCACCAAGTCGGGAACAATTACACGAAATCCAGCATCAATTAACCCAGAGGTCCATGGGTCAAACTGCATTCCCGAGTAAGGTAAATCATGAAGACACAAGACTGATTTACTTTGTTGTGTTCTATTCAAGTCCACATAGTGGATCCTGTGTCCTTCAAGGGAATAAATATACTCACCACGAAAGACCGAAGATTGCTGTGCTAACAATGCTGACTCAGGAGTACGCAGCGCATCTTCTCTTAGGGGAGCTCGTAAAGACTGATTACGTTTCCGGCTACTGTCGAAAAAATCCTGCAGCAATGCCCCACATTCAGCTGCCAAAACTCCACCACGGATTTTCGTGTGATGATTTAATTTCTTGAATGCGAATAAATCGACAATAGATCCAGCACAACCGGTTTTGGGCTCTGTCGCTCCAAAAATGACGCGATCTAATCTACTTTGGAAAATTGCGCCACTGCACATCGCACAGGGCTCCAATGTGACATAAAGAGCTAACCCCGCCATCCGATGGGATCCAATGATTTTGGCAGCCTCTCTCAGCGCCACTACTTCCGCGTGGGCACTTGGATCGTTCCACTCAATTGTTCTATTCCGACCATAGGCAACGACTTCGCCATTCCTGACCACCACTGCACCGACAGGAACCTCACCTGCCAGCGCCGCCTCTGTGGCCTGCGCAATGGCGAGTGCCATAAAACATTCGTCAGTTGGAGTCAAAATTGCTACGGGTCCTGAGCCAGTCTTTCAACGCAAGAGAAGTCATTGGTTTTGCATACAAGTAACCCTGACCTTCGTGGCATCCCAACTTGCGCAGTCGATCAGCTTGCACTGACGTTTCAATACCTTCTGCGATGACCTTTAGCTGGAGACTACGTCCCAATTCGATGACCATGGATGCTATATGTCCACCTAGTACATCCCCATCCAACTCCGACACAAACGCTCGGTCAATCTTTAAACGGTCAATTGGAAGTTGACGAAGTTGACTAAGTGATGAATACCCCGTGCCGAAATCATCTATCGCGATGGAAATTCCGAGCTGACGGACTTCATGCAGTGTTTTTAGCATAAATTCAGCATCCTCCATAGCCACTGACTCTGTAATCTCAAGCTCAAGACAGCCAGGAGCGACTCCTGTATCTGACAGTGCAGAATTAAGTCTTTCTAAGAACTCGGGATGGCGAAATTGAATCTGTGAAACATTCACCGACATCCGCAGACTCCCGAGCCCCAATTTTTGAAGACTGACCAACTCATGGCATGCCATGCGTAGCACCCAATCCCCGATAGCTATGATCATTCTGGAAGCTTCCGCCAAAGGTATAAAGCGGTCTGGCGGGACGAAAGTTCCATCCTCATTGCGCCAGCGTATCAAAGCCTCCATGCCGACTACCGCCCCAGAGGTGAGGTCTATTTGCGGTTGGTAAACAATAAAAAGTCGCTCACAATCAACGGCATTACGAAGACTTTGTAAAAGTCGTACTCGCTCACGAATCTCTGCCCCCATCTCTGCTGAAAACATGACAAAACTGCCACGTCGACTTTTCTTGGCCCGCTTCAGTGCGATGTTGGCGTCTTTCAATGCATCCCGTCCGCAGCCATTCCCTTCCACAAGGCGTGTAAGCCCCATAGTGGCAGTCACCACCATGCTGTCTTCCTGAACAAGAAAAGGGGTTCGAAACAATGACAAGACCTTTAACGGGTCCACCACCTCAGCGGGGCCCATTAGTCCAAACGTATCACTGCCAATCCTGGCTAATACCGCCTCTTGTCCGATATGAGACTTCAGTCTTTCTGCAACAGATTGGAGCAGACGATCACCTTGTTGATGCCCAAGTGCATCGTTGATCTCTGAGAAATCGTCAATGTCCAAGATGGCAATCATCTCATTGTGCAGCGAAACATCTGCCAAACGTTCGTCACTAAGATCTATAAACTTGTTTCTGTTTGGTAAGCAGGAAAGACGATCATAAAACGCTAATTCATCAAGTTTTCGGATTTGCTCGTAGGCCCTAAGTGCAGCCGTGACTGTGGCATATAGCTTGGTACGAGTGAGCTCCGATTTGGTTTTATAGTCGTTGATGTCGAAGTCATGAATGGTTTCGATTTCAGGGGCATATCCGGGTTGCCCCGTACGCAGAATGATCCGTAGATCGGTGAGCTTCAATTCATTGCGGATTATCTTTACCAGCGCCAATCCGGCATCTTCACGCTCCATGACGACATCCAAGAGTACGACCGCTACGTCCGACTCGGCGCTCAATACGTTGGCTGCTTCCAAAGCTGAGTAGGCATGCAAGAATTCCAAGCGCCGGCCAAGAATGACGACGCTTGCCAAAGCGAAGGTTGTCGCACGATGAACGTCAGGTTCGTCATCAACAATCAGCACACGCCACGTTAACTCCTTTTCCTGGCCAATCGTAGCGTCATCATCCAAAAAATGGAGTGCATCATTGTCTGCATGCTGATCTAACAAATTGTCAGTACTCATAGAAGCATTGTGCATCAAGCAAGAGGAAGATGACAAAAGCCGAGCAGGCAACTGACAGAAACGCTCACTGCCCGCTCAAAACACACTTGACGCTTACTCCCATTCAATCGTTGCAGGAGGTTTGCTACTTACGTCATAGGTAACTCGGTTAATGCCTTTAACTTCGTTGATGATTCGCCCGGACACTGTCTTCAACATGCTGTAGGGTAGCTCAGCCCAGTCGGCAGTCATGAAGTCGCTAGTCTGAACTGCTCGCAGGGCAACAACGTAGTCATAAGTGCGACCATCCCCCATCACACCAACACTCTTAACCGGTAAAAACACAGTAAAAGCTTGTGACACCGCGTCGTACCAAGTTTGGGGCCGCTTGCGGGGATTAGCTCCGGGCAGAGTCACACCCTCGTAAGGAGTTTTCCGAAGCTCTTCAATAAAAATCGCATCTGCGCGACGCAGCAAATCTGCGTATTCCTTATTTACTGCGCCCAGAATGCGAACGCCCAGCCCGGGTCCCGGGAATGGATGGCGATACACCATATCGGCGGGAAGGCCAAGTGCAACACCCAGTTCCCGTACCTCATCTTTGAACAGTTCGCGAAGCGGCTCCAAGAGCTTCAAACCCAACTGCTCCGGCAAGCCGCCTACGTTATGGTGACTCTTGATGGTGACCGCTTTCTTGCTCTTTGCACCACCCGATTCAATGACGTCCGGATAAATAGTGCCTTGGGCAAGCCACTTGGCTCCCGTTTTTGTCTCGCCTGCAGCGGTCATTCGAGCCGCCTCTGCTTTGAAAACCTCTACGAACTCACGGCCGATGATCTTCCGCTTCATCTCCGGATCACTCACGCCTGCGAGATGTCCCAAGAACTGATCGGAGGCATCCACACGAATCACTTTGGCATGCAGCTTTCCAACAAACATATCCATGACCATATCGCCTTCGTTCAATCGAAGCAGACCATGGTCTACAAACACACATGTCAATTGGTCCCCAATGGCCCGGTGAATCAATGCAGCCGCTACGGAAGAGTCAACTCCACCACTGAGCGCCAAAATAACCTCTTCATCACCAACCTGTTCCCGGATTTTCTGAACCGCTTCAGCGATGTAGTCACCCATGATCCAGTCAGGACGCGCCTCGCAAATCTCCAGAACAAAGCGCTCCAACAATTCCTGCCCTTTACGGGTGTGAGTGACCTCTGGGTGAAACTGCACTGCGTAGAAGCGACGCGCTTCGTCTGCCATGCCTGCGATGGGACAAGACGGATTGGACGCCATCAAGGAGAAGCCCGGCGGCATCTCGGTGACTTTGTCACCATGACTCATCCAAACGTCCAGCAATCCATGACCATCCGCGTTGGTGCCGTCTTGAATACCTTCCAGCAATTTCGTGTGGCCATGCGCCCGAACCTGAGCGGCACCAAACTCGCGAGTAAGGCCGGCTTCGACCTTTCCTCCCAGTTGCTGCGCCATAGTCTGCATGCCGTAGCAGATCCCCAACACGGGTACGCCCAACTCGAACACCGCCTGCGGAGCTTTGTCAGTGGCCTCTTCATAGACGCTGGCGTGGCTCCCGGAGAGGATAACCCCCTTCAGGTGACCATCTGCGGCATAGGCCTTGACCCATTCGTCCGACACATCGCAGGGATGCACTTCACAGAAGACGTGGGCATCACGGACTCGACGAGCGATCAGTTGGGTAACTTGCGAGCCGAAATCAAGAATCAATATCTTTTGGTGCATAAGCGTGCGCAATCAGTCAGCGCGGTAGTTCGGGGCTTCTTTAGTGATTTGCACATCGTGCACGTGGCTCTCGCGGATCCCTGCAGTGGTAATTTCCACAAACTCCGCCTTGTCCTGCATATCAGCAATCGTGGCACAACCGCAATAACCCATACTAGCTCGGATACCGCCAGCCATTTGAAACACGATGGCAACCATGGAGCCCTTGTAAGGGACACGACCTTCGATGCCTTCTGGAACTAGCTTGTCAGCATTCGGATTGCCGGTGCTGGATTCCTGGAAGTAGCGATCTGCACTACCTTGCTGCATGGCACCAATACTTCCCATTCCGCGATAGCTCTTGTAGCTACGGCCTTGATAAAGAATGACTTCACCGGGCGCTTCCTCCGTTCCCGCGAACATGCCCCCCATCATGACCGTGCTGGCTCCAGCTGCGATTGCCTTTGCAATATCGCCGCTGTAGCGGATACCACCATCGGCAATCAAAGGTACACCGCTACCACGCAATGCCGTTGCAACACTGTCTACGGCCATGATTTGAGGCACGCCTACACCGGCCACAATGCGCGTCGTACAAATCGAACCCGGGCCTATACCCACTTTGACAGCGTCAGCTCCGGCTTCCACCAAGGCAAGTGCTGCGGCTCCGGTGGCGATGTTTCCACCCACAACGTCCACTTGGGGAAAGTTTTGCTTGACCCAACGTACGCGGTCAATCACACCCTTGCTGTGGCCGTGCGCCGTGTCCACAACGATCGCATCAACCCCGGCTGCCACCAGCGCTTCGACGCGGGCTTCTGTACCTTCGCCCACCCCCACGGCTGCACCCACGCGCAAACGGCCTGTGGCATCCCTAGCGGCATTGGGAAAGTTCAACTGTTTGGTGATGTCCTTGACAGTGATCAGCCCCTTCAATTCAAAAGCGTCATTCACCACCAGCAGCCGCTCGAGCTTGTGCTTGTTAAGCAGGGCCTTAGCTGCTTCAGGCGTTGTGCCATCTGGCACGGTGATCAGACGCTCCCTTGGCGTCATGATTTCACGCACTGTCTGGTCGTACCGGGTTTCAAAGCGTAGATCACGGCCGGTCACGATGCCGACGACCTTGCCCCCATCACAGACGGGAAAACCGGAAACACCCAACTGGTCAGACAAGGCCATCACCTGACGGACGGTGGTTTCCGGCGTGATGACCACTGGGTCCCGCAATAAGCCGGACTCATAGCGCTTGACCTTTGCCACTTGCGCGGCCTGTTCGGCAGGAGTCAGGTTTTTGTGAACAATCCCCATACCGCCCTCTTGCGCGATGGCAATTGCCAAACGGGCTTCGGTCACTGTATCCATCGCGGCGGAAACCAACGGCAGATTCAGTGCAATATTGCGGGAAAAACGGGTGGCGAGGCTGGTGTCCTTAGGCAGGACTTGGGAGAACGCTGGTACCAACAACACATCGTCGAAGGTCAGCGCTTTGCCGAGAAGGCGCATGTCAAAGCTCCAAAAATCGAATTGTACCCGCGCCGCCCTGCGCGGCTCCTACCCAAAGCGCTAAACTTCAGCCATGAAATTGATCAAGCCCCTCATTGCGATCACTCTGACCATCGCCTCTCTCAACGCTTTTGCCCAGTGGCAATGGATAGACAAGGATGGAAGAAAAATTTTCAGCGACCGAGGGCCGGGACCTGATGTACCCGATAAGAACATCCTTAAGCGCCCCGCTGGTGGCAAGCCAAACGGTTCCTCTACCAGTAACGAAACAGCGGCACCTACGCAAGAGGCGACTCCAACTCTTCCGAAAGACTCTGGCATCGATAAATCGTTGGAGGCCAAGAAGAAGCAGGCGGAAGCCGTTGAGATCGCTAACAAGAAAGCGGCAGACGAACGAATCACCAAGGCAAAAGCGGAGAGCTGTAAATTGGCCCGTCAATCCAAAGCATCTTTAGATTCAGGCTTGAGAATTGCCCGAACCAATCAAGCTGGCGAAAGGGAAATATTGGACGACACGGCTCGCGCGGCAGAGGCCCAGCGCATTCAAGGTGTGATCGACTCCGACTGCAAATAACGGAAGCAGTTAGAGTTAGGCCGCAAATCGTATCAGTATCCTGCCTTGCCACCCGATCGGCGCCGCGCAAACAGGCCTGCGGACTTCGCGCCTTGCTTCGCAAAACGCTCTCTCCGGGCCACTTTGGGGTCTACCCGCAGATCGCGAAGAATTTCAATGCGATCGCCGTCCCGCAAAACATCCTGAAAGCCGGCCTTTCGTCCCCAAACACTCACTATCAGGGCATCTACGGCTTCTGCAGCGAGCGTTTTCAACAACTGGCTGTCTGCTATCGCCTCTACCACTCGGGAACCGCTTACCATGGAAAGCTGACGCTGTTCGATTTGACGCGGTCCAGCAGCGTAAACCACCGTCACTGACAGATTGCCGTCAAGGGTCAACGTCGCTTCATTCGCCATAAACCTGCTGTGCCCGCTTAACGAATGCATCCACGAGATTCGCTGCGATCTTGTCAAATACCGGTCCGACCAGCTTGCCAAGGGTGGCATTTTCGAAACCGTAGTTCAGCGCAAGGCCCACCCTACATGCACGCTGGCTACCATCACCCACTGCTGCAAAACTCCATTCGCCATCCAGCTTCGAAAACGGCCCTTTCACCAGCTGCATACCGATACGCTGCGCATCCACATGGGTGTTGCGCGTAACAAAAGTCTGCCGGATTCCGCTGAACGAGATGCCCACCTCGGCGGTCATGCCGGCCTCATCCTGCTCCAGCACTTGGGCATGATCACACCATGGCAAGAATTGGGGATACCTCGCGACATCGCTCACCAAAGCATACATTTCGGCGGGGGTGTACCAGATCAGGACAGACTTGTTGACAGTTTTCATAGAATGCAGGGTTGCGCGGGATTGTAGACAAGCCCCAACGCGTGTCTTTCAATTCTGCCCGTCGCCCCCACATTTACTCCATGGCCAAAAAACCCGAAACTGCCTCCCGCATCGCCGACAACAAAAAAGCCGCCTTCAATTATTTCTTTGAGGAACGATTTGAGGCGGGCCTTGTGCTAGAAGGCTGGGAGGTCAAGTCCCTGCGAGAAGGGAAAGTGCAGCTGACCGACGGCTACGTAGTCATTCGCGATGGCGAAATGTTCATCATCGGGCTGCAGATCAATCCTTTGCACACTGCCTCCAGCCACGTAAGCCCGGACAAAATCCGAACAAAAAAACTTCTGCTGCACAAGGAAGAAATCAAGCGCCTGACTGGCAAGGTAGAGCAAAAAGGCTACACGCTGGTGCCCATCAACTTGCACTGGAAGAGTGGAAAAGTGAAGTGCGACATTGCCTTGGCCAAAGGCAAGGCTGAGCACGACAAGCGGGACACCATCAAGGACCGCGAAGGCAAGCGGGAAGTTGAACGCGCCATGAAGGACCGGAATCGTTAATCTTTCGGCGTCATGGAATAAACCGCCAGAGTCCCGCGTTAGTCGGGTGAGCTTGCATCCCCCGTTGCTTTGCAACTCCGGAGTACTCCATGAAACTAGCGAGGCCACAGCGGCAAGCTCGGTCCAGTTCGGCCAACAGGGCAAGAACCTGAGCCTTTACGGGGTAGACCGCAATTTCGCTTATGCCCTGACCGGCGACATGGACCGCCCTGCCCTCATGGCTGTGTCAGAAGCCGACTGCGCCCAACTACCGCGTTGAACGTGTGGACGCAGGTTCGTCTCAGGCAAGCATACGCAAGGGGTGCGCGTTCGCGGGCCATGGGCTGTCGAAGAAAGGGGCCACCATGGCGACGGTCACATCCTCGATGCGTGCCGGGTTCCACTGTGGTTGGTGGTCCTTGTCCACCGCCAGTGCACGGATACCCTCCACCGTTTCACTCCGCGCTCCGGCGCGATTCAAATGGCGGGTGACGAAGCAGTGCCGCACCATGTCCCGCTCCATGCGCAAATCTTCGGCCAAACTCAGGGTGCGCGCTCTGCGCACCTGCTCCAGCACCACATGCAGCATCAGGGGCGAGCGCTTGCGCAAAGTAGCTGCCGTGCGTTGCGCCCACTCAGAACTGTCGGCTTCCAAAGCACTCACGATAGTGGGCACCTCCGCCAGAGAGAAATAAGCATCAATTTGATCTCTAGCGCTCATGGAGTCTGCGCAAGCAGCTATAGAAAATATAGCAATCCAGGTGTCGAGTGAACCTGCAGACTCCCAATCCACGCCGGCCAAGGCATCCCAGGCTTCCTGGAGCCGCCCTGCGTCCAGCAGGTAGTCCGCCAATTGCACCGCAACGGCAGCGTCTGCACCAATCACTTCCCCGGTCAGTGCCAACCACTCGCCGGTGCTCCCCGGACAACGGCTCAAGAAGTAGCCCCCACCTACATCCGGAAACAGGCCAATGTTGGTTTCGGGCATGGCCATCTTGGTTCGCGAGGTCACCAAGCGGTGTGATGCCCCTTGGCTGATGCCCATGCCGCCACCCATCACGATGCCATCCATAAAGGCCAAGTAAGGCTTAGGGTACGTGTGGATGAGATGATTCAGCGCGTACTCTTCGGTGGGGTAATCTAGGTTTACGTGCAAATTGTCGCGCTTTCTACCAAGGGTAAACCCTTGCATTTTGAGCCCCCGATTTAGCCATTCCCTCGCCAGTTATAGTGTTCGGCAATTGCAACCCCACAGGGAGATGCTTTGGCCGGATTTCATTTGCGATTCGTCGGCTCCAAGGAGCTTCCAAAGTCCCTGTCGGACTTTGATGTCGAACAGTCTTTCAAGCTGAGTTCTGGAGACATCGCGGCAATCCGCGAACGTTTCCGAACGGACCGCCGGCTTGGCGCAGCCGTTCAGCTTGTGGTGCTTCGAGCAACCGGTCGGGTCCTCGACCGTGCCACCTATCTCCCGCGCACCCTCCTCAAGTCTTTGTGTCACTCACTTGGTTTAAGTGAAACTGCGATAGGCTCTTTGAAGACCATCTATAAGCGGGTTGCTACCCTATACGACCATCAAAAATGGGCCCGCGAAACAGTAGAAACTAGCGACGTTGATGACGCTGCTATGGCTGAATTGACGATAACGTTGGTCGAACTGACTAAGACAGCCGCCTCTGTTGATGACTTGGTACAGGCTGCTGAGCGATGGCTATTTGATCGCCGTTATCTTCTCCCTTCAGACCGGGTTTTGCGCGATCTCGCTCGCGAATCTTTTGCCTCCACAGAGGCCTTGGCCATGGCAGGAATCAAGAAGGAAATTCCTGCTCCAGTGCGCAAGAACATGGTTTCCGCAGTGTTCTCACCACGCCGCGGGCGCGCAGGTGGAACCATGCTGGAATGGCTCAAGACTCCACCAGGTAAACATAGCCCCACCACGCTGACGGAAGTATCAGAAAAGATCACCTATCTCAAGACGCTGGAGGTCGACAAATGGCCGTTGAGTCACATCTCCACCGCGCGTATGCGCGCCTATGCCCAAGCCGTCGCCAACCGGCCGCCTTTTGACACCCGACGCCTAAGCGATGACACCCAGATGTTGGAGGTCACCTGCTTCTTGCGAGTCACGTTGCTGGATCTCACGGATACCTTGATGTATTTGACTGGGCGAAGGATAAATGATCTGCACCGACATGCTTCCGGACGTGTACTCAGCAAGCAGGCACGTACCGCGGTCGAATACCGGCAACAGCGGGACGAAATGCGATTGATCATCCATGCGGAAGGAACCACTTCCGACGAGAAGATTGAAGCTCTCAAGAAGCTCATCCCCAACGATGAGTCCGCTGCACCAATTGGTCACTCCGCGCTGGTTCGCCAGTCTCTGATAGACGACACCACTAAGGTGACGTCCCTGCTGAAAGTGTTTGCAGATCTGGAGATCAAGGGTGATGCCGCACAACGGCCGCTCAAACAGGTGATGGCACTCCGAGAGCTTGATGCCAAAGGCATCAAAGAGCTTCCTGCAGACTTTGATGTGAGCATTGTCGATCCGGTCTGGCACGAAATGCTCAATGACAAAGACCGAAGCAAGGCATTCGCGGCCCTGAAAGCCGCAACCATGCAGTCCGTTCGCCATGGTTTTCGTAGTTCTCGGCTTTGGATCGACCATAGCTGGGATTACCGGAACCGTGAGGATTTGCTTATCCCTCCGGCGCAATGGAAGAAAGATCGGTTGCGCTTGATCAGCGCGTTGAGCCTGAATGCGGACCCAGAAAAATTCCTCACTCGACTCTACGCCCACCTGGAGGCCGGCCTGCAAGCCCTGTCCGAAGCGGTGGAGGCTGGTGAAGTCAGTATTGACGAAAGTGGCCTGGTGCATCTGCCCCAGATAGAGGCGTTGGCACAGGACAAGGCTATTGACGCGAGCCGAAACATGATGTTTGCCAGTATCGGGGAGATTCAGATCGGTGACATCATTGTCGAAATGGACGCCGCAACCGGTTTTAGCGAAGTTCTGTTGGGCCGGCGTGCGAAGACCACTCAGGAACTGGTCTCCTGTTACGCGGCACTGCTGGCCCACGGTACGGAGAACGATGCCAAGGGCGTGGCCGCGATGATTCCCGGCGTCGAGGTCGCCCATATCTCTGCTGCGATGCGATCCCTGGAAGCCCACGGGCGCCTGCGCCGCGCTAACGACCGCGTCGTGGAGTTCCAGCGTCAGCACTCCATCACGGCCAATTGGGGCTCCGGCACCAAGGCGTCCTCGGACATGATGGCGCTGGATGCTTCCCGGCACCTCTACAACTCCAGAACCGATCCCCGACGTCGCACCCGAGCGATTGGTCTCTACACCCACGTCCTGGATGTCTACGGAGTTGCCCATGACGAGCCTATCGTCCACAACGAACGGCAAGGGTCTGTGGCAGTCAGCGGCGTTGAGGAGTACAACGCGGCACAGACCGATGAAAACATGCGTCTGTCCATGCTGGCGGTGGATACCCACGGGTATACCTTCGTTGCGATGACCATGAGCAAGCTGCTGGGGTTTGACCTTTGCCCCCAAATGCGTGACCTTGCGGAACGCCGGCTGTACCTCCCTCGATCCGTGAAGCTGCCAGAGAACCTGGAACGCATCGCGCTCACCAATGTGTCGGAACGTGCAATTCACAAAGGGTGGGATGAGCTGTTGCGACTGATTGCCTCTATTCGCAGCGGCCGGTTGACACCCAAGGAAGCGCTGGAGAAGATGGGCTCCTCGGCCCAGGGCGATCCCTTGCACAAGGCGGCGGACCAGCTGGGGCGCCTATTGCGGACATTGTTTTTGTGCGACTACTTCAGCAATCCTGAGTTTCGGCGGGAGATGCACACCCTGTTGAACCGCGGAGAGTCCGTCCACCAGCTGCAGCGGGCTATCTATTTCGGCAGGTTGGCTGCGGAGCGGGGACGCCGGCGGGACGAAATCCGGGCGGTTTCTGGTTCACACGCGCTCTTGACCAATCTGGTCATTGCCTGGAACACCATGAAGATGCAGCACGTCGTCGATCGCTGGCGCAAGGAAAAGCACCCGATTGAAGATGCCTGGCTACGTCGCATGGGACCAGTCCACTTCGGGCACATCAATTTCCGGGGGCTGATGGCCTTTGGAGTGGAGCGATATGCCGACGCATTGTTGGATCGGCCACCCCAAAAACGCAGGGCTAGCGGTGGTGCTTAAAATTTAAGCGTTACTGATTTGCGTGCAAATTGTAGCGGTTTCAAAATCAAAACCTATATAAATCAACAACTTACAAGGTGCTTAAAATTTAAGCGTTACTGATTTGCGTGCAAATTGTAGCGGTTAGCCTTTTTCAGCAGTCCGTTGAGACCGCGCATTTTCCGGTGAATTCGGACTCCTTTGGCCCAAGCCATGTCGGACTCTTTTTGACCCACAACAACAGCATTTGCCTGTTTTTTGAACACATGACCTTCGTACTCAACATCCTGCACAAGGACTATTCTTTACTCGCGGCCGACCGTAGGGGGAAGCTGCTAAGAGCTTTAAATCGACCCCTTAATAGATAAAGTAATGCGTAACGGTTGCATTTGCATCCGTTACAGGAAGCCAGTCTTTTTAGTTTGAGGCGCCTTAAATGGAGCTACTCCACAGGTAATTTTTTGATGGTGCTCAGACAACAATGGGGACACGCACGGGCAATGCATGTCGAACCCAGTTGCTGGCCTGCAGCGCTTGAAGGCCCTGGGTGTGCACCCGGGTATCACCATCTGTCGCCCGCAATGTGACCACAATGTAGGCGCGCAACGCCTCCTGCAGAGGTGGCTCAAAGGCGCGCAGCATCAATTTTGCGTTTAGTGCCCATGCGTCACCAGACACTCCGTTTGGGAATTTACGGCGGTGCACCTTGACCGGTGCCCATTTGCCGCCATATTCCACCTGCTCGGCTTCGTATCCTGCCGTACCTTCCTCGCCCAATAGCGGCACCTTGCCTTTGAAGCCGTTCTCATCTTCCACACCAAAGCCCAATTCCAAGTTGGCTCGGACATACTCCGCACCATAGGTGGCGTTGAGTGGTGGTGCATAGGCCGCAGTAATGATGACTTCCGCGCGTAGCTTTCCATCGTGCCGAAGTACCGCGGGGATGGGATAGTCCGATTTTCTCCAGCGCCATGCCCCTGGAATAAGGCTGGCCTCAAATACCAAGGTAAAGCTGTCATCACGGTCAAACAGCACACTCAAAGCATCTTGGGGCAGACCGGCCCCAAAGTATCTCCGCTCCCATCCGGTATAGGCTGGGCTCGACAGCTGGCTCGCGTGGACCATCAGTGCTTTCACCAATGCTGGATTGGCTTGCAAGTTTGGGTGTCCATTCAAGGACTGCCAGACATGAGCGGTCATGGCCGATGCCAATGGAGCCGCAAAACTGGTGCCGAAACTTGCGTAAGTCGTCCCATTGGGCGCCAGCACGTTGGTTGAGGTGGTACCACCGCTCCACGGTGTGTGCACGTTGCCACCGTGGTGAACGATATCTGGTTTCGGTGTGAACACGGGTCCAGGCCCGCGACGCGAGTATGGGGCAGGCTCACCGGCCCTGCTCAGGGTATCAGGTGCTTCGGCGTGACTGATAGAGCCCACCGTCAACGCTCGCACGGCATCTCCCGGCGTCGAAAGTCGGTCTTGCGTCATAGCCGCATCTGGTGGCCAGGTGCGTCGTGGCGCGTCCAAATAATTGCCTGCAGCCACCACAAAAAGAACTCCATGTTGGTCCGACAACGTGTCCAGGACCTGTGCCAATTCACCAAACTGATCGGGATCACAGGGCGCATTAACCCCCAGTGAGAGGTTCCAGACCTTGATGTCGGGGCGCTTGGTAACCGCATCACGTAATCGCTCAACGATGTCCGAGAGCCGACTCCCCCCCGACTCCAAGGCTGCAACGTCATGGACGATGCACGGCGGGCAAACAAAAGTCGGATTTAGCGCAGTTCCCCCGGTGACAAGAGATGCCACGGCATTGCCGTGCACATGATCGGTATCTGGTGGCAAAACATATATGTCCCGACTGGCAATCCAGGGCGCCAAGGCCGCGTTGCCAGCACCCGTACCAGAATCGAAAACGGCAACGGTGGGCAGGCCGCCTTGGGGAGTGCCAAGCACGGTTGCCGCTGGCATGGGGACACCTGGAGCTCCGGTTGCAACTGGCTGCACTAGTGGCTCCGCGGTGACAGAGCGTATCCCAGGGTGATCCAGAATCATCTCCAGCACAGGATCGAGGACCGCGTCCAAGTCTTCGAGTTTCAGTAGAACGTCCGAGCCAGTGCCGTTCAAAACACTGAACCTCACATCTAACAATTGAAGTAGTGCCCTTAAATCGGTGTGTGCCGCAACGGTAGCCTGATCACTCCAGAAACGAACCAGTCGGACCAAAGCTTGGCCGCTTTGGCGTAACGCCAAAGAACCCTCAGGGTTTCGTCGTTGGCGGGACCAAGGCTCTATCCGGAGGATGGCACTGATATTCGCCTTGAGGACCTTGGTGTTCCCTTGGCTGATCAGTTGTTCCAGTTGCTGAAAACCCGCAGCGGAACAACCCACCAGCATTTCGTCCAGATGTGCATGACCTGCTGAACCAAGACCTGCTCGCTCTAACAGGTGTATGGGGCGATGGGATTTGGCAATGCCTTTCTCCCGCAACCTGAAGACCAGTGTGCTGTGCAAATTGGGATAGCGTTGCAGACTGTCCGCGAGTTCCGCGCGAGTGTCGTGCAGCGTTTGAACCAACTCCTGGCGCAGAGCTGGGGTGACAGTCACAAGCTCGGTGGCGCCACCACCCGTCGCCTCGTAATTCTGTAGGTCAGCGGCAGCGTGCGGAATCAGTACGAATGGATTCGCTTCATTCGGCCTGGGTATTGCGGCCACGGCCTCACCTGCGGCTGGCCCCTTTTTTGTTGCCATTGTTCTCTCCCTTTTCCGCTTGGATGATACTGGTGATCTTGCGGGTGGAGTGGCTGTACATAGCGCCAAGTACTCGCAGCGAGAAACGGTCTGGAGCCCATTGGCGCAGCCACGCGATCTCTTGCTCAGTGGTGCTCAAGCGCTCGCCCAAGGCCAATGCCTGAGCCAAGCCCAAGCGCCGATACAGGTCACTCTCTTCAATGACGGGTTGGCCAGCCAGAATCGCCGTTCGTTTGGCATCCATGCAGACATGTTCAATTACCGCGCCGGTCGTTCCCGCAGACAGGTAGCTGAGCTCATCCCAGTCAATACCTTCGGGGGCATATGAATTCAACCATCGTTGCCACAGCGTCGTTCGCAATGCTGCGTCTGGCAAAGGCATTGGCAGATGAAAGGCGAATCGTCTGCCGATGGCCGCATCCAAGAGCTGCTCATGGTTAGTGGCTGCCACAAGAATGGTGCTATCGGGCAAGGCATCAATGTTCTGCAACAGAGCGATCACTACGCGTTGTAGCTCCCCAACGTCACGTTCGTTGCCGCGCGCACCCGCCAAGGCGTCAAATTCATCCAAAAAAAGGATGGAGGGATTTTGCTCTGCATAGTCAAAAACTCTGCGCAAATTACGGCTGGTTTGCCCCAGCAAGCTACTGACCAAGGTGTCACAGCGCACCGTCAGCAGCGGCAAATCCAATTGAGCGGCCAGCCATCGAGCAGTCTGCGTTTTGCCGGTGCCAGGAGGGCCGTAGATCAAAAGCCGGCTGGGCACAGCGGCGCCCGCCCTGGCCAACTCGTCGTAATGGCGCACACATTGCAAGAACTCGTTGAGGCGTCCCTGTATGGCGCTTGGTAACACCAACTCAATATCCAAGCTGCGCGGGCGACTAACGTCGACGGTATTTAAACGACTCTCATTGTCGGTAGGAAGTTGGCCCAGACTGACACCATGGCCTGCGTCTTGGGCCGAGACCAACGCAACTGGAGCACGTGCCAAGCGCTCACGCAATTGGCGGGCTTGCTGACGCTCGCCATCCTGCTCAAGCTTGTCCGCCAGCAAGCCTGCGTAATTGCTGGCCATGCTGGCGTTGGCTTTAAGCGCGCCGTCTAGAATTTTGAGAACTTCGGAGAGATGTTGCACTGCTTGAAACGGAAATTTGTATTTCTGTTTCAGTTTACCGCATATCTGTTGCGCGAAATAGCGTTTCTGTTTCGCATTCTGCGCGTATTGTTTCGAGTGGTGTTTGTCGGCGTAGGCGCAAAAAGTACACAAATTTGCCGATGGAAGCATCAGTATGGTGGTTAAGTCGCACCGTCAGGCATGGCACCTTCTGTGGGTTGTAGAGGGTCAGCCGGGAAAACGCCAGAAATAGCACATAAGCCTTATAGTTATTAAAGACTTTGTTGTTATTCTAAATTTGTGGCCCCTCGTCGGGGAAGCCTATAGCTTGATTCCAGTCTTGTCTTCGATTTGTTTTTTGACGAAGCCTTTGGCCAAGTCTTTGACGAGCTCAAACGTAAACCCACCAACTTCCTTCACGCCATTCCTGGTTTTTCTCCAGACCTCTGGATCACGGATTGAGTCCAGAAAGTCGTGGCCATCCCAAGACAGTGATCTGAAAAGAATGCCGCTCATGGGCCTGTTGCCGGCACCTACGATCAAGCCAGCCTCGTCAATGAGATTCAGGTGGTATCTGATCTGATCGGTCGTAAAACCTTCCACTCGCAAGTCATCTTCGGGATCGTCCTCATCCAACGAAAGGTGGACAACACTGCCCTGTTGAATGGGGAGCGCCTCCAGCTTCAACAGGAGTTCCCGAATTAAATCCATGTCACGTTTCATTCTTTGGCCTTTGCTTGAATCACCCTGGACTGCCGGGCCAGAGAAGATGAAACCAGTGCTGCCGCCGTGGCAAGGAGCATATTGGCGTCATCCCGGCTGTAGTACTGCGCAGCACCTCTATCGTCCACATGATGGGCCAGCTGCGTGTAGTGCCGTACGGCTTCCATTAAAGAAAACTCTCGTTCGAGCTTTGTCATATCCCGTTTGGCAGTCTTTAATTTCAGTGCAGTCGCGTCAATGGCTGGCTTTTCACCAGTCGCCTGTGCGGCGCTTTCGATGGCCAGGCGGCATTCTGAAACTACTGCATCAAACCGTCCATCAATCAGGTGGCCATGTGCCCGCCGTATTCGACTAACCGCCTCGGCAAGGGCATGGTCTTGCGTGCACTGTGGCAAAGGAATGCCAATGACCATGTACTCAGGTCCTTGCAACTCCTTCAAGACCTTTGCCCAGTCGCTGAGATTAAGCCTATGACTGATCTCGTCTTGCTGTGGCCAAACCCCGTTGGGGCCGTCTGCCAAGGCCGTGAAGCGCAGCTTCAGATGGAGGTCGTCACCACCACGAAACTTCTCCAGTGCAAACAACTGGCCTTCCGCAAGGGGGAGTTCAAATATCAGGCGCCTGGGATTTTGGCCGCTCTTGGTGGCCAGTTCCAGGGGAACTTCAGGTTCAGCAAAGCCAAGAAACGCAGGAACCTGGCCGTCACTGCCCACTACATTGATCCGCAGCTGGAAATCACGCAACCTGACTTCCGCCAACGCAGTTTGGGGGACATGGAAGGCGATGCACAAACACAACAGAGAAGCGCCAACCCCTGCACGGCCAAAAACACCCGTAACTTCAATGTCCGTTAAGGCGTAGCCGTTGTAGCCGAATGACACGGAGCGAAGTTCCTTTTTTAGCGCTTGCGGTTGGACTGCGAGACAACTGAGCCGGCCAGTTTCTGGGTTGTGGCACTGGCGGAACTGCTCCGCAAGGCCTTTGACGCTGTAGCTTCAATCGCTGCGCCAGTTTGCTTGCCAGTGTGTGCCTGAGCCAATGCCGATGCGGCAAGTTGTTTTTGCACTTGGGACGCATTGCCGCTCTGGAGCGTCTTGCCCGCTAGGGACGCCACAGAACGCGATGTTTGCTTTGAGTTGGTTGCCATATTCAGCTCCTATTTTTTATTTAGTGAGAAACCATGAAATCACTATATATGGTGTTTTTGATCGATGCAAGACACTACCTATAGTGTTAATGCGCTTTTTCGCAGTGGACGTACGAGAACCTTCGGCTATTTACGCGATGGAAATGGCACCTGCTGAGCGGTACATCACCAGGCGACAGGAAGACTCAATGGCAGTGCCGGGTTCCTGCTTTTCGATCGTTGTGACAGCCATCTTTGTCGGTCCCACCAGAGTGCGCAAATGCGAGACTGGACACGAGCAGGAGTGCGAATAACACGAGTTTTTTCATGGGGGCCTCACCAAAAACACTCCCACGGTCTGCGTGGGTTCAGTCCATCCGTCATCCATCTATGTGGCTATTCAAATTCTGGAGATAGAGTCTGACGTGTCAGGGCGAGTCTGCATATCCCCCAAACGGGTGAATATGGTCGGCCATCATGCTAACCATTGAGTATTTGCATGAACATCACCAGGCGTTCGCATTTCAAATACACCACTACTCTTCAGTTCTGACTACCGGAAGCACCGTTTGTCACTGCAGTGAAAAAGCGGCGCTTTCCTCAGGAACTTAGAAGAGCTGCGGCCGGGTTAATGCGTGGATGGGTCTCTTCCCCTAGCCATTTCAATACGAAACCCGATGCGAGCATCGACACAGCCACAAACCAGAAGGCAGCTTGCAGCTGTCCGGTGAAATGTGCGGCCAGTCCCAATCCCAAAGCACCAATCCCGTACCCCAGATCACGCCAGAAGCGGTAAATACCGATAGCCGAGCCACGCCAGGCTGGATGAGAAATATCCGCCACGGCCGCCGAGAGGTTGGGATAGAGCATGGCCATGCCAAAGCCCGACACCGCAGCACTGGTTGCCCACCAGACAACACCCTGGCCTAACACCATGGCCGCCACCCCGGCGCCACAGATCCACATACCCCAGACATTCAAGTGATGCCGCCCAATCCGATCCGATAGTCGCCCCGTAAAAAGCTGTGAGCCGCCCCACACAAAGCCATAGACACCAATGATCCAACCCACCTGGGGCAAGCTCACACCCTGTTGATACAGAAATACCGGATAGAAGACCCACACCAAGGCATCGACAAACTTCTCCACCAAGCCAGCCTGACTCAGTGCCATCAAGCGCTTGTCATGCCAGCTCATCAGCGTGAAGATTTCCCAAGTGGAAGGAGTGGCCGACACGTTGAGCGGGTAGCGTGGGCGCAGAGCCTGGGTGGAGCCTGGCGCGTGTCTGGCCGCCTCTACTTTGGCCCAAGGGAGCGTGTCTTTTATGCCGAAGTGGGTCAACAGCAGCGCCAACCCGATGACAGTGAGCCCGAAAATCAGCAGGCCCTGCCGTGCTCCAAAGCGGGTCGCCATGTAAGCCGTCAGAATGCCGGCCAGGGCCACCCCCACATAACCGGCAAACTCGTTCAACCCCAAGGTCAGGCCACGCTCCTCAAGCCGGGTAATGTCTAGTTTGGACGTCTGCGTCATGGACCAGGTCAGCCCTTGGTTTACTCCGAGTAAGACTGTGGCGGCGACTATCCAGCTCCAGTTGGGAGCCAGCCAGACCATCACAGGGATAGGCAAAGCAACCACCCAGCCCAACAGCAACACCCGCTTGCGGCCGATGCGCTCGGACAGCCGGCCCGCGACAAAGTTCATGACCCCCTTAACTAGGCCGAATGCCACCACAAAGGAGACAAGGAGCATGAAAGAGTTCTTGGGCACCCCAAAGTCCGACTCTGCCAGTGCGGGCACCACGGTGCGCGTCATGCCAATGGTGAGGCCAACCAACAGAACCTGCAGGAGTTGATGCAGGAACTGGTCCAGGTTGGGACGTATGCCGTGATGCAATTCCATGGGCATCTCAGGCAGCAATGTTGGCTGCAACGATCTGGTCCATATCCGCAGGGCGCGCAGGAATGCTGGCGGTCAACTCGCGTACAAACGTCTCCCTGTCCATGGCCAAGAAAGGGTTCCAGCGTTTCTCAAAGCCAACGGTCGAGGTGGGTTTGCCCGAGAGTCCCGCACCACAAGCACTACCGGCCTGGTGGCCGGGATAGATCTCCAACTCGGGTGGGAGATTCAGCAGCTTCTCGCCCAGGCTCTTGTGCAACATGCCCGCCATCTCCTGCTCACGCCCAGCCAGGTCGGGACGGCCCACCGCCCCCACAAACAGGGTATCGCCGGTGATGACGAACCAGGGGTCCGGCCCGCGCCTGGCATCGGACACCAGCAGACACACGCTCTCCAGGGTGTGCCCTGGCGTGTGCAGTACCTTGATCCTGACATTGCCAAACTCCAACACCTGTCCATCGGCCAAGGGTTTGAATTCAAACTTTGCCACCGAGGCCGCGCTCTCGTGCAGGCAGTAGGAGGCCTCGACCCGAAGGGCCAGCTCACGACCACCCGTGTAGTGATCCGCGTGGATGTGGGTATCAATCACATGGGTAATACGCACGTCGGCAAGCCTGGCTTGTTCGATGAACCAGTCTTCATCCCCGGCAACAACGTCAACGGCAACAGCCAGACCATGGCCTGCGCAACCGAAGAAGTAGGAAAGAGACGCCTCTTTGGTAGGCAGTTGTTTGAAAAACATGGCTGCTCCTCAGAACACAAGCACTTTGTCGGCTTCCACAGTCCAATCGGCCAGCTGGGCCAGATTGGATCGGGTGGCGCCCGGAAGCAGTTGAGCCTCCTCCAGGCCACGTGCGTCCATGCAGGAACCGCACAGTGCTACCTCGCCATGCTGGATGATTTTGTCCAACAAGAGGGATGCGTTGTAGAAGCCCTCTGGTACTCGCTGGCCAGACTTGGCACAGCCCACGGCGTCACCCATGAGGAACATGCGAACCTGTGCTTTGTCATGCAAGGCCAGCGCTCCGGCCAGGCGCATTGCGTTGTAAGGCCGCTCGCTGCCGTAAGGGGCGTCGTTCAGGATGAAGAGAATAGTGTTCATGTGGACTCCTTGAATTCCAGTGGCATACCGGCGGACCGCCACTCGGCTACTCCGTCTTGCAGCTTGCTGACTTTGCGGCCGTGAGCCTTGAGAAGGTGTGCCGCTTCTTCTGCGAACAGGCAGAAGGGGCCGCGGCAATAGGCCACAATTTCCGTGGACTTAGGAAGCTCGGCCAGACGTTGTGCAATCTCATTCACCGGCATCGACCGCGCGTATGGCAGGTGGGCCAGATCAAACTCGGCGCGCGGCCGCACATCAATCACGATGACCTCACCGCGCTTGGCCTGCTCCATCAGTTGCTTGCGGCTGATGCTGGAGAGCTTGTCTGGTGCACTGGCCATACCGTCCAAGGCCACTCGTAGCTCAACCAGGTGCTCCAGGGCTACCTCGCGCATGCTCACCCAGAGGCTTGCCACATCCTCACCGGCCAGGCGGTAGAAGACAAACTTGCCTTCTTTGCGTGCGACCACCATCCGCGCTTCTTTGAGGACCTTTAGGTGTGCGCTAGCCAGCTTGATTTCGATGGTGAGCTCGTCCGCCAACACCTCGACAGACTTCTCGCCTTGTGCCAGCAGCTCCAGCAGTTCCAGTCGCTTCGGGCTCGATGCGGCCTTGCCTATGCGGGCGACTTGCTCGTAGAGAGCGTCTTTGAGTTCTCGTTTATTCATTCATATAGTCTAACGACTACTAGAATGTATTGCAAACTTCATGGCACATTCAAGATCAATGGGTCGTTGCACTGGGCGAAACCGCTATAGGCAACTTGGCTAAATACGCCCATCCCCTCGAAAAGGTAAAACGAGCGCATTTGCCTCTTCCAGAGGTTTTTCGGTTCCCTGAGGGTATTCGTCCGCATTTAATTTAACGCGCGCGTACATAGAGGGGCAGTACACCCCCAAACGGATGAGCGTGGCCGTGGATTTCCCAATTTAGGGATACAAATTTGGCGCCAGGCCATGCAATTCACCCGTTTGGGGGATAGCCAAATTCCCGCGTCTACCGTAAGAATGATCTTTGGCTGAGCGAAGACACGCTCACAGAACTCAATTTAAGGAGATGCTATGGCCGACGACTTGAGCAAACGTGGTCCACAAGACCGTTCCCGCGTGAACGTGAACGAGCCTTGGGAAGTAAAGCACTGGTGCGCAGAGTTCAAATGCAACGAAGTCCAACTGCGTGCCGCAGTAAAGGCTGTTGGGGTGATGGTTACGGACGTACGGCGCCATCTTTCCAAGTAGTCCGGCCCAGAAACGAAAAAGCCGCCAAGGTTGCGCATTGTTAAGAGGCGTGGCGGCTATGTTGGTTCGATTATAGAGTGCCGGGTTCTGGTACTGGTGAGGTCGCGCTAAGGCGCTGCAGCATGCTTGCTACAACCCCTTCCTGAGCGAGGGCGGCGGCTTTTGCAACTGCCAAATCCAGCTCTAGCTGTTGACTCTTGTTTTGCAGAGAGTCCAGTTTCGTCTGCATATCGTTCGCAATGGCTGTGAGTGCCTGATTGGCCGATACCTGCACCACCAGCTTTTCTCCCAACTCCTTGGTTCGTTGTTGCTCAAACGCCAGTGCATCTTTCAGAGGGCGCAGCTTTCGCAACTCTTCCTGGGCCTGGTGCAATTCAGCCTGTACGCGAGATAGATCACCAATTAGTCGGACGCCTTCTTGTTGGGCCCGCATGAGTTCCTGCTGCTTGCCGGTCAGGCTGTCGGTGACCTTGCGGAGTTCGGATTGCAAGTACTGGACTTGCTGATCATGTTGGCGCTGCTCCTGCTCCCGTTGTTCTTTGGCCGAGGTGCGGAAATGCTCCAAGGCCTCCCGAGCATGCTGGTGCTTTTCTTCCAGCGACTGGCGGTGCCGTTCTTCGGCTTCCAGGCGCTCCTGCAGGCCCATTACCCGTTGGTTGAGTTGCGTGGCCTCAAGCGTCTTGCTCGATAGGGCCTCCCGGGTCTTGGTGTGATCGGCCTTTTCGGCGACGACGCTACGCTGGACCTGATCCAATTGGCTGCTAACCGCTTGCACCTCTGCTTTTAGCGTCGTGTTTTCTTTTTGCGTCCAGGCAAGACTGGCTGCACTGACGGCCAAGGCCTCGGAAGAGCGGGCATCAGCCTCTTCATTCAAGCGGGCTGCCAAGCGGCCCACGAGGTCCTGGATGGCCTCGCTAACGGCCACTTTTGTGCCGGTTGCACCGCCTTCTTCCTCTTCAATTTCCTTCAAATACCGGTGGATAGTGGTCTTCGAGCCGGTACCCAATTCCGCACGTATGGCGTCTATGGACGGGTTTACACCGCTGGCCAGCAGCTTGTTGCGTGCTCGTACAACCTCAGATTTGTAAATTCCTGACCTAGCCATGATCCACCTTTATTTGATACTAATTACATACCACGATAATACATACCAATTTAATAAAATTCAAGGCGATTAATTTCAATAATTTGAGATTTGATAATGGTGGATTATCAAATGTGATTATCGATAAGAGCTAATTTTTGCTTAAAATGACTTCCAGACTCAAGATGAGATGCTCAAAAAAGTTTGAAGTGCAGACTCCTATCCCGATGAAATGATCCGGAATAGGCTCATAACCGCATCTCGGTACACGCGTATCAAAGATGACATTGGGAGCGGGCTAAAGATGTAAATCATCTCAAGCGGATCTCTCGCAATGCCAGGCCCAGTAATGCCAAAATGCAGAAAACAGCACCAGAATAAAAAGTAGCTTCTGGCCCATGGCTTTCCCATAGCCAACCCGCAAAGCCACTTGCGAGCAACATCGCAACACCGCATATGAGGCTGAAGACACCGTATGCGGTTCCTCGCAAGTCTGCCGGTGCAGTGTCGGCAACCATAGTGGCCAGCAAGCCTTGTGTCATGCCCATGTGTACGCCCCAAAGTGTGACACCAGCCAGCATCGTCATCCAATCACGCCCGCTTGCCAAAACGCAATCGGCCAGTACCAGTACCACTAGTCCTAACGCCAATAGTTTGGTGTGACTCATGCGATCCGAAATCCATCCGAAGGGATAGGCAGAGGCGGCGTACACCAGATTCATAGCCACCATGACTAGTGGTACTAAGGCCATGGCGACGCCTGTCTGCTGAGCTCGCAACACTAAAAAGGCCTCACTAAAACGCGCTAAAGTAAAAACAGCCCCAACGCCTACGACCCACCAGTACGGGCTTTCGAGACGCTTTAAATTTTCGCGTTTGATGGGATTGGTTTTTCTCTCCGCGGATGGACGATCTGGCTCACTGATGCCGAAGAAAAGCAACGCCACGGCCAGCATCCCGGGGATAACAGCTACCCAAAACACTGCACGGAAGTCATTGGCCCACAAAAGCATGAGCGATACGGCAAGCAAGGGGCCTAGAAACGCGCCAACCGTGTCCAAAGACTGCCTGATACCAAAGGCCGCACCACGCATCGCAGGTGGAGCGATGTCTGCTACCAATGCGTCACGCGGAGCACCTCTTATACCCTTGCCAACCCGATCAATCAATCGCGCAGCAATAACCAGGCCGGAGCCAGAGGCCAGCGCAAATAGTGGCTTAGAGCTGCTAACAAAAGCCTGTCATCGTCAAACGCAGGTGGTGCGTTTGATGCGGCATGGGGAAAAACAGAAACAAAGAAATCAGCGCAGCGTTGTACAAAAGGATTGAGCCATTACTGCCGGTCACCGTACCCT
>CAUOXL010000004.1:0-186276 GCA_963508575.1 uncultured Rhodoferax sp. | reverse complement strand
TAAACCTCGGAAAAAAGAGGTCACGCTACGCAATTGGAGCAATCTCGTTTGAAATCGTCCGAATCAAAAAAGAGCTTGAAACCCCCAGCCAGCTTAGGTTTGCGTCTCTTTTAGGGGGAATTTACCGGACAGTAGTGCAAATTCATATGAAATTGGCCGCTAGCGCACGTAGAACAAGCGCAATACGCTCCTAAATTAATAGCAATGCGATGTGCCTGACACGCGGGGGATGGAGCGTTGTGACGGCTCACCTCCCTACAATCGCCCCATGGCCATCCCCCAAAGCTTTATCCAGGAACTGCTCGCGCGTGCGGACGTGGTGGAGATCGTGGGCCGCTATGTGCAGCTCAAAAAGGGCGGTGCCAACTTCATGGGCCTGTGCCCATTTCACGGGGAAAAGTCGCCCTCGTTCACGGTCAGCCCGACCAAGCAGTTCTACCACTGCTTCGGCTGCGGCAAGAACGGCAACGCCATCAGTTTCCTGATGGACCACGCTGGCATGACCTTCATCGAAGCGGTCAAAGACCTGGCCGGCCAGTTCGGCATGGTGGTCCCGGAAGAAGAAGGCAGCCCCCAAGACCGCGCCCGTGTCCAGGCCCAGCGTGAGAAGCAGAACACACTGACCAGCGTGTTGGAAAAAGCCTGCGACGCCTACAAGCGTGGCCTCAAGGAGTCGCCCCGGGCGATTGAGTACTTCAAAGGTCGTGGCCTCTCGGGCGAAGTGGCCAAACAGTTCGGACTGGGCTACGCCCCCGAAGGCTGGCGCAACCTGGCAAGCATCTTTCCCGAATACAGCGACCCGCTGCTCGTGGAAAGCGGCCTGGTCATCCTGCACGAAGCGGAAAATGGCGCCGAGGAAAAGCGCTACGACCGTTTCCGCGACCGGGTGATGTTCCCCATCCGCAATATCAAGGGCGAGTGCATAGGCTTTGGTGGGCGCGTGCTGGGCGATGAAAAGCCCAAGTACCTCAACTCCCCCGAAACCCCGGTCTTCAGCAAGGGCCGTGAGCTCTACGGTTTGTTTGAAGCCCGCAGCTCCTTGCGCGAGCACGGCTATGTGCTGGTGACCGAAGGCTACATGGACGTAGTGGCACTGGCGCAACTGGGCTTTCCGAACGCCGTGGCCACACTGGGCACGGCGTGCACCAACGACCATGTGCAAAAGCTGTTCCGCTTCACGGACGCCGTGGTGTTCAGCTTCGACGGCGATGCCGCTGGACGGCGCGCCGCACGCAAGGCGCTGGATGGCGCTCTGCCCTTTGCGTCCGATGTGCGCAGCATCAAGTTTTTGTTCCTGCCTGCCGAGCACGACCCGGACAGCTTCATCCGCGCCTACGGCAAAGAGGCCTTTGCCGACTATGTGGCCAAGGCCACACCACTGAGCCGCTTTTTGGTGGAGTCGGCCCAGGACGGCTGCGACCTGCGCACTGCCGAAGGCCGGGCCCGCATGGCCAGTAACGCCAAGCCCCTGTGGAACCAGCTGCCTGATGGCGCGTTCAAGCTCCAGTTGCTGGGCGAAATCGCCCAACTGGTACAACTGAGCAGTGCCGAACTGGGCACCCTGTGGGCCCACGGAGCCGCCAAGCCAACGCCTGCAGACGCACCACGGCGCAAACGCGAAGCTGCGCCTGCAACGGAGTTCGGCCCTGACGAGGAACACTTTGGCTACGACGAGCCGGCGGAGTTCTCAGAGCCCTGGATTCCGCAGGACGAATGGAAAAAGAAAACCGAGTGGAAAAAAGAAGGCTGGACACCCCGTAGCAAGGGCGATGGCAAATGGGAAGGCAAGTGGTCCGGCAAAGGTAGCAAGTTCGGCAACCGCGAAGCGCGCCCCGCCGGCCCGCTGGCCAAGTTGGACAGCCGGCCCGACCTGGCAGCCCGCATTCTGCTCAACCACAGCGAGCTGTGGGACATTCTCTCCAGCGAAGACCACGGCCTGCTGTGTGAGCTGCCCGCCCCCCATGGGGAGCTGTTCACCTGGCTGGAAAGCCAGTTGCATGAGCACGGCCCGGTGTCGCGGGGGACCCTGAAAGAAGAAATCGTGGGCCACCCGGCCGAAGACCTGGTGCAACGCCTGACCGCCGGCCCCGTGCTGGCCTCGGAGCCCCTGAGCGAGTCCGGTCCCGAGTTGCGTGACCTGCTCAACCGCATGCTGATGGACCGCCTGGATGCCCAAATGCGTACTCTTGCCACCGACCCGGCCAACCTCGGACAACTGCGCGTGCTCCTGGAGCGAAAAAAGGAACTCGGCAAATTGCTATTGCCCAGCGCAGCTGCCTGAAACCTGGGCTTGACCCAGTACCCTTGTGGCGCCCTCCAGAAAAAGAAAGCCCGGTGCATCAGCCTGCTGGCAGATGCACCGGGCTCGATGGCGACCTCAAGGGCCTTGCCATCTGGGTTGCCGCTGGCGAGTCGGATGTCAACCAGCGGACTTGAAGGCAATCGATTGCCTCCGACAAAGGCCGGGGCCGCTTTATCACACCCCTAGGGCGGACTGGCTACTGCCGGCATTCCACCTGCAACTGCAGGCCTTGAAACTATAGGCATAGATCCCTGGGAATACAAAAAATGAAAAACTATTCGCGGACGCGTCTCGATTGTTGAATGAGGCAAGGCCTCTAAAAAGCGCCGAAGGCGGTCTGCCCCAGGGGAAAAACGCGATTTTCAAAACTGTCAAGAATATCAAATAGATTTGATATGGTTGACTTGGCATATAAAGCCCTCCTAGAATCCGCCCATTCTGAAATCCCGACTCCGGGATTACCCGCCCCGCTGCCGAACCCGGCATATTCAAATCGCTGCACATGTCGAGACGACGCCGCAGGATATTGATAGCGTACCAACCCAAACGAGGTGTCTGAACTGATGACGTTCTGAAGAACGCAGCAGCCAAGCCTCCCCGCCAAAGAAGGAAGAGCTATGACAGCGACTACCCGACTGACCAAAGGCATTCGCACTGTTGCGAACGATATTGCCCAAGGCTTTTTTGAGATTTCCCACAACGGCTTCGCCCTCCTCGGCTTGGCTGTCATGTTTGCCATCATTGCACTCATCGTACGCCCAGAACTCCGCCAGGAAGGCGAAGTCCGACTGATGGGCTGGCTGCAAGACCGCCACATCCAAGCCACAGGCTTGGAGGTAGAAGCAGACGCCGTCGAACGCGCAACAGCCAGCAACCCGCAAGACTTGCCAAAACAGCAAGCCGCAGTGGCTTACTGGTTAAGCAAAAAATACAATGTAGCGCCCGAGCCACTGAGCGCCCTGGTGGCCGAGGCCTATGAAACCGGCCAACGCGCCAAACTCGATCCCACCTTGATCCTTGCCGTGATGGCTGTGGAGTCCGGCTTCAATCCTTTTGCGCAAAGTCATGTAGGCGCGCAAGGCCTGATGCAGGTGATGACCAAGGTACATAGCGAAAAATACGAAGGCTTCGGTGGCAAGCTCGCAGCCTTTGACCCCGTGAGCAACCTGCGGGTGGGCGCCAAGGTACTCAAGGAGTGCATAGCACGCGCCGGATCGATAGAAGGTGGTCTCAAATTCTACGTCGGTGCAGCCAATTTGGAGGCGGATGGCGGCTACGCTGCCAAGGTGCTAGCTGAGCACGCCAGGCTGCAAAGTGTGGTTGCGGGTAAGTCTGTCCCTATGACCACCCCCAGCCCTGCCAAAGTCCCCGTGGCACCACAACCCGAAGAAGCGCCGGCTATTGAAAACGTGGCCCGCCTGACCCAATCTTCCTGACGACCCGCCGGGACCTTGCCCGGCTCGGTTAAACTCTCACCCGCACGCGACTGGCGATAGGCGCCGGCTTCCTCAGTAAGCCGGTTGCTGACGTGGGACACCACGGGGAAGCGTGCCGCATGACCTGCACGGTTTGTGCGATCAGCCGTTCGCCTGGGCAGCCCTGTTGTCACCATTGACCCACAGGCCCGATCTCCTCAAAGGACTGCCATGTACGACCGCAACATTCTTGTTGAACAAGCCGACCCCGAACTCTGGACCGCCATCCTGGCCGAAAACGCGCGCCAGGAACACCACATCGAGCTGATTGCCAGCGAAAACTACGCCTCGCCAGCCGTGATGGCCGCCCAAGGCAGCCAACTGACGAACAAATACGCCGAAGGCTATCCCGGCCGTCGCTACTACGGTGGCTGCGAGCACGTGGACGTGGCCGAACAGTTGGCCATCGACCGCATCAAGCAAATCTTCGGCGCCGAAGCGGCCAACGTCCAACCCCATTGTGGCGCGTCTGCCAACGAAGCTGTGTTCCTCGCTTTCCTGAAGCCCGGCGACACCATCATGGGTATGAGCTTGGCCGAAGGCGGCCACTTGACCCACGGCATGCCCCTGAACATGAGCGGCAAATGGTTCAACGTGGTGTCCTACGGCTTGGATGCCAATGAAGCCATTGACTACGAAGCCATGGAGCGCAAGGCGCATGAAACCAAGCCCAAGCTGATCATCGCAGGCGCATCCGCCTACTCTTTAGCTATCGACTTCGCCCGTTTCGCCAAAGTGGCCAAGGACGTTGGCGCCATCTTCATGGTGGACATGGCCCACTACGCCGGCCTGATTGCCGCAGGCGTGTACCCCAACCCCGTGCCTCATGCCGACGTGGTGACCTCCACCACCCACAAAAGCCTGCGCGGCCCCCGCGGCGGCATCATCCTGATGAAGGCCGAGCACGAGAAAGCCATCAACAGCGCCATCTTCCCCGGCCTGCAAGGTGGCCCCTTGATGCACGTGATTGCCGCCAAGGCAGTGGCTTTCAAAGAAGCGCTCACCCCCGAATTCAAGGCTTACCAGGCCCAGGTGGTGCGCAACGCCAAGATCGTGGCAGAAACCCTGACTGCACGCGGCCTGCGCATCGTCAGTGGCGGAACCGAAAGCCATGTGATGCTGGTAGACCTGCGCTCCAAAGGCATTACCGGCAAAGAAGCAGAGGCCGTGTTGGGTGCTGCGCACATGACCATCAACAAGAATGCCATCCCGAACGACCCCGAGAAACCCATGGTCACCAGCGGTATCCGGGTGGGTACTCCGGCCATGACCACACGCGGCTTCAAGGACGAAGAAGCCCGCGCCACGGCCAACCTGATTGCCGATGTGCTGGACAACCCACGCGACGAAGCCAACATTGCGGCCGTTCGCGCCAAAGTGCATGCCCTGACCTCGCGCTTCCCGGTTTACAAGTAAGGTCAACACACGATGAAGTGCCCCTTCTGCAGTCATTCCGAAACCCAAGTGGTGGAGACGCGGATTTCTGAAGATGGGGACTTCATCCGCCGCAGGCGCCAATGCGGCTCCTGCGACAAGCGGTTTACCACCTACGAGCGGCCGGACGTCAACTTTCCGGCCATCGTCAAGAAAGACGGTCGCCGCATTGAATTCGAGCGGGCAAAACTGCTCGCCTCCATGAACCTGGCCCTGCGCAAAAGGCCGGTGAGCACAGAGCAGATCGACAGCGCCATCGAGCGCATCGAAGAAAAACTCCTGAATCTGGGCCTGCGCGAAGTCCAGAGCACCCGCATCGGCGAGCTCGTGATGCGCGAACTCAAAAAACTGGACAAAGTTGCTTACGTTCGCTTTGCCAGCGTCTACCGCAGCTTTGAAGACGTTGATGAATTCAAGACCTTGGTAGATGAAGTGAGCCGATGACCAGCATTTTTTCCGTTGTCACGTAGTGTCGACCACTCATCACCTGACTTGATACGTAAGTCGAGTGGGCACACTTGCAGCGCTGGTTGTGCGCTACATTGAGCCATGTTTTTCCGATTAGATAAACGCCAGCAGACTACTTTCTCATGTATACGCTTGCAAGGCGGATTTTCCATTATTGAATTGATGGTGGTCATAGCAATTCTGGCGGTTCTCAGCTCACTAGCTGGCCCAAGCTTTATTGAAGCAATTCGCCAATACAAAATTAAAGCCGCTGCGGATGAGTTAACTTCACAGATTCAGCTCGCAAGATCCGAGGCAATCAGAAGAGGATTTCCGGTTTTATTAAGTCGAACAACTGGATGCTCAAATCAGCTAATTGATACCGATGATTGGAGTTGCGGGTGGGAGGTGGTGGTTGATAGCAATCGCAATGGCGCAAAAAATGCCAGCGAGCAAGTATTACAAACATTTTTATTACCAGATGGCTTCGGTTTAGTTCGCCCTGGTTTGGGATCAGTTTTGCAAATTAACGTTTGGGGACAAGCGCAAGGCGCAGGCCAGAAGTTTGTATTTACTCCACCGGAGGGAGTTAGCGGTCGCGCAACCACCACGCTTTGCATAAACAGCGGCGGACGTATCCGAGTCATAAAGGGAGATGCTTCATGCAGCTAACAAAGCAAGTGCGTCATTTGAAAACAAAAATAAAGCAACAAGCAGGAATTACCTTAATTGAGTCGCTTATAGCACTACTAGTACTTGCGTTAGGGGTATTGGGCCTTGCCGGGGTACAGGTACGACTGCTTGCGGAAAGCAGAACCGCAACAAATCGCGCAATTGCGATTGGCCTCATCGATGACATGACCAACCGAATTCTATTTAATCGGGATGCCGCTTTGGCAGGAAGTTACGTCAGTGCTTGGGGGGCAACGGTTGCAGCACAAGATTGCAGCTCAAATAACTGTAATAGCTCCCAGCTCGCTCAATCAGATTTAAATATCTGGCGTGCAAATGTAGCAAATGCTCTACCTGGAGCAAATGCAACCGTCTTCGCGTCAGCCAATGATGCACGCCAGATTGGTATTGCAATTGCTTGGCTGGTCAACGAAGGCGCAGGACAAGACTCAAACAGCACCGCTTACAACCTACCATTCTTAGTAACATCAGCACTGAGTGGCATTAATTGTCCAGCCAGCTCTATTTGTCAAGTCAATTACGTGCAACCTTGAACTGATTGACAAAATGCCCAGCCGTCACTATCAAACACAGCAGCAGAAGAGTTCGCACCGAGGGAATACCGGAGCGACTCTGATCGAACTCCTCATTGGTATTGTTATAGGCCTATTAGTAGTCATCGCAGCCATTGGAAGTCTTTCATTTACCAAAATAACTGCCGTAACTGTTAGTGAAAGTACCCAGCTACAACAGAAGGCTGATGTCATTTTCAGAAACATGGGGCTACATTTGGCACAGGCTGGCTCTATAGAATTAACGCCATCAATTGGTGACTCAGCATGGGTGAATTTTAGCTCCTCATATCTTGGATATAAACCAGCCACTACCGGAGCTACAACCAGCGGAGCCGCGAAGATGATTTACAGCATACATGGTGTAAATGGAGCCGGCACCGCCAGCAGTACAAGCCCTGACACCCTAAGAGTTAGCTATCAGAATAACGGCAACAGCAGAGATTGCCTTGGAAACTCACCGACAGGTACCAATGTTGATAATGAATTTTCCGTAAGCAATCAAGAACTCATGTGCCTTGGCGCGACCAATACAGCAGCACAATCTATTGCCTCAGGTGTTGAAGATTTTCAAGTTCTTTACGGAATTAGGAGCGGCGAACAATTCAGATACTACCGAGCAGATGAAATGCTTGGCCCCAACCTGATTCCAAACTGGGACAAAGTGCAATCTGTGTCAATTTGTTTGCAAGTAATCGGAGAATCGCAAGGAAACCCTCAGCCAGGCGTAAATTTTACCGGCTGCAGAGGTCAAACTATTGATAGTGACGGACGACTGAGAGAGGTATACAGGCGAACCTTCTCCTTAAGAAATGCAATACCATGAAAAGTATTTCAAAAACAAAATCAGACCAAAAAGGAATTTCTCTTTTTCTTGTACTAATAGTACTATTGTTAACCCTTAGCGCAGTACTAGGCTCTTTTCGAGTGAGTAGTTTAAATGAGTCTATTTTGGCTAACACAAGTGATTACAGTCGTGCCCAAGCCGCTGCTGAGGCATTAATTAGGGATGCGGAAATCGATATTAGGGGAAGGCGCCCGCCTTACACCACCGTTCAAGCGGATGGCAAATTGGGCTGGCCATGCCGCCCCAACCCTGCCACCAGCACAACAACAAACGTGGAAACTGTTGGATACGAAAGTAGCTGCCGCCAAAGGAATTCCACGACTACGCCATGGTTCCCTCAAAACAATGAGGAATTTGATGCTGTAACAGATATTGTTGTAGCAAACGATGCAACGAAACGCTGTGAAAATGGGATATGCATGCCCTCAAGCACGACGTCTCATGCAAATATCGCGAGTGACCTTGCAAGTTGGACTCCATTCGGTGCAACATATGGGCAATACACCAGAAACTCACTTGCCGCACCAGGTGTAGCTGGAAATCCCATTTTAACTAGCGCTACTCCTAGCGCATGGTACTGGATCGAAGCATTTAGATACTCATATGGTGCCTCTATTGATGCGGACATTTCTTCTAATTTGATTCCCTCAGAAGGGCGAAATTTCATATACAGAATTACTGCCATTGCTCAGGGATTAAAACCAGGAACACGTGTAGTTATTCGATCAATTTTTGTACCATATCCTCGAAGCCAGGGCGGGTAAATAGAGGTGAATCTCAATTAAACGGAAATACAAGCATGAAAACCATTAACAATGACACAGAGATAGTAAACCTATCTTCAATTGCATTTGCATGCATACTGATGTGCTTTTTTCCCAGTCTGAGTCATGGCGAACAGTTGCTTCTCTCGACCATTCCCGCTGGAAGCGGTGGAAGGGAACCGGCTCCAAACGTCATTGTTTCCGTGGACGATTCTGGCAGTATGGCCTGGGACATCAATACAGACAACACCACAAGGATTGCTGCAAACAGGAAGATAACTATCTTAAAAAATGCGCTGAAAAACACATTCGGAAACGGGACATCCAACTCAGGGAGCATTCCTGATGGTCGAATTCGACTCGCTTTTCAAGCCATGCATGACAACGGTGAATTTATTACAAATGGAGGAGCAAAGAGAATTCGACTTGGCGCCACAAACTCGATGAAACCATTTTCAGGCACTCATCGAGCAAACTTCAACACCTTCATTGACACACTGACTGCGGATAACGGAACACCATCACATGACATGATGATGAACGTGGCAGCCTACATGAATGCCCCGGCACATATATCCAACCCGTGGGCGGACAACCCAGGGACTGCCCAAACCACACCTTACCTTGCGTGCCGCAGAACCTATCATGTATTCCTCACCGACGGTGCTTGGAATAGTCAAGCAGACACTCAAAGAACGTCACAGGGAGATGGAGTATCAAGAACACTTCCAAACGGGACGGTCTACGATAAGAATGCCGCCACCTCCAAGGTGTATAAAGATAATTATGGCGATGATGCTGATTTTGCAAGTACCTTGTCAGATCTTGCTTTTGCAAATTGGTCCAAAGACATGCAGGACGGCAACGCCGGCACTTCAATAAGAGACAGCGCAGGAACATTGGTAACGGGAAATACCCAGAATATGGCTAATACCGTGCGACCACTTATTAAGAAAGCTGGGGCAGAAACCTTTGCAACGACAGCATGTACGAGTGCCAGCAATTGCATTGCAACGCCCGAATTTTGGAATCCCAAAAATGACCCTGCGACATGGCAGCACATAACTCAATACACCATTGGCTTTGGTATTGGTGCAGTCAACTGGCCCAACACCGCCAGCACTCCCGTGGATTGGGATAATAACAACACCGCCAGAGATAATTACGGTGGAGATTTTTCAAAGCTCGTCCAAGGTGCAGTCACCTGGGGTGACGTCGCCGTAGATGACCTCGACAATACCCCAGATGTAAGAACATCTGAACTATGGCATATGGCCATAAACGGCAGAGGGAAATTTTACCCTGCCAAGACAGCCAATGATTTAGATGCGGCATTTACAGAAATTCTGAATACAGTCATCGGAGATACTTCTCGTCCATTGGTTTCAATCGCAACCAGCTCCAGCCGATTGGGAACTGATGTAAGTGCTTTTATTGCGGGATTCAATGCAGACAAATACTCTGGCTCTCTAGTTGCCCGTCCTTTGAACAGCAGCACGGGATCTATTGAGTCAACAGTTACATGGAGTGCAAGTTCTATGCTTGACGCCATTACCACTGCAAACCTCACGAATCGATTTGTTTATTCCTACAATGGCACTACTGGCATTAATTGGAAGACCTACAGCAATTTGCCCTCCACCCAACAAACAGAACTTGCAAAAAACAGTTCCGGCGTTGCCGATAGCAATGGACAAAACCGTGTGGACTATATACGCGGCGATCGATCCAAAGAAATTGCAAATACAGGCGGAATCTTTAGAGATAGAGATTCAAGACTAGGCGATATTGTTAACTCCAATCTCTGGTACATCGGAAAACCTGCCAGTGGCTATAGCAGCTCATCGTATATTACATTCAGAGGAACTGGAACCAATGGAAAAGGTGGACGTCTGCCGGTTGTTTATGTTGGCGCCAATGATGGAATGCTCCATGGTTTTGCTGCGCAAAGCTGGCCCACTAGCTCCCCAACGATAGCTGGCGGCAAAGAGGTCATGGCTTATATCCCGCAAGGAGTTGCTGAAGGTAATCTGCGGAAATTGACCTACACAAATTACACACACAATTATTTTGTAGATGGTACGCCAATCACCGGAGATGCGGAGATTGGAACAACGCCAACCTGGAAAACAGTTTTATTCGGTACGCTTGGATTGGGTGGGAAGGGATACTTCCTGCTCGATGTGACAGATCCTGCCAACTTTACAGAATCAAATGTGTCCAGTTTGGTAATTACAGACACGACAGCATCAACAGATGCCGATATAGGTTATATAACATCCCCACCTATTATTGATAATTCCTATACAACCAAATCCAGACAAATAGTAAAACTTAACGATGGAAAATGGGCTGTTATAACTGGCAATGGTTACAACAGTACCAATGAGGCTCCAGTACTATTCATTCAATACTTAGACGGTACTAAAGGCATCAAGAAGCTTTCTCCATGCGGCTTTCCTATCGCAAGCACTACATGTGCATACAAAGGAACCAACGGACTATCTACACCACAGCCCATTGACTTGAATGGCGACGGAAAAGTGGATGTGGTATACGCCGGCGATTTAAAAGGCAACATATGGAAATTCGATATAACATCTAGCACCAGTGCTGATTGGAAAGTTTCCTTTAGCAACTCGACCAATTTGTTAGGTCGGCCATTTTTTATTGCAAAGCAAGGCAACCAATCATTCACGTCGGCGCCGTTCTGGATGTCACACCCTCAGGGGGGTATCTCCATCGCAATTGCGACAGGACGCAACATTACTGATGCAGATCAGTCTGATACAACAAGTACACAGACACTTTATTCGCTTTGGGACAATAGCAGCTATAGCGTTAATGCGTCTACCAACACGTTAACCATTTCAGATGCTACCCCCATCAATACGGCTACCGACACAGGCATTCCAAGCACACTAGTACAACAAACAACAACAAGCACAGCGACAGTAGACGGAGGGAACAACTATTACGCCTCCTCCAGCAACTCTGTCGACTATTCAACAAAAAGAGGGTGGTATTTAAACTGGGCCATTGCAGGTCAACGCAATATTCAAAATATACGTTTGTTCGAAGGGCAAAAGATACTCGTTCAAACAATGATACCCAAGACTTCCGCTAATGCAAACCAAGAAACATGCTCTCTCTCTGCCACTGCAGAGCGGAATTTTTTGACCATTGTCAATATGTTTAGCGGGAAGCCACCAGCAGATGCGCCTTTCACCCTGACTGATACCAGAACATCGAATACTTCACTCACAACACTAGAGACTCTAGGTGGAGATACAACGATGTTAACGACAGATGGTAAAAATAAGTTTGTTTCTTCAAGGTGCGCTCAAGGTGAGAACTGCCCTTCGACAGATACCAATATATCCAAATACACCGGAAGCCGGGGAAATTGGCAACAACTACAGTAAGATTATTCAATGAGCAGCTCAAGAAACAACTTGCCATGAGAAAATTGCACGGCTTCACATTAATTGAACTTTTAATTACAGTTGCTATTATTGGTGTGCTAGCGCGAATAGCAATTCCTAGCTATTCGGAGTATATAAAGCGTGCACATCGTACGAATGCCAAAACCACCTTAATCCAAGCAGCTCAGTGGATGGAACGCGCTGCGACGACGACTGGAACCTATCCTTTAGCAGCGAATATCCCCGCTGGGATTCTCCTTGTGGAAGGGGGGCGATATAGCGTAGAGGCTGCATCAGCTACCGGCGCCACTTACACGCTTACGGCAACGAGAGTCACAACCTCTTCTCAATCAAATGATAAATGCGGCGACTTTGTCATTGATCAAGCAAACAGACGAACCATAGTAAATAATGCAACCAGTGCTACGGCAGTCGACTGCTGGGGAAAATAAATTAGCAGTCTCAATTTGAAATCAACCGCTTTCAGTCTTTTGAGTGAGGCCAAGCTTTTGGCTGAAGCTTCTTGCTATCTATCACCTCCCAATCCTCACGTGGGGTGCCTAATTACACGGCCCAACGGAGCACACATCGGGCGGGGATATACCCAAAAAGCGGGAGGTCCGCACGCAGAGGTTATGGCTCTGCGTGATGCGGCCGAACAAGGCCATTCCGTCGTAGGCGCCACCGCATATGTCACTCTGGAGCCCTGCTCCCACCACGGCCGCACCGGGCCTTGCTGCGATGCATTGATTCAAGCAGGAATCAAAAAGGTGGTGGCGACCAACCTAGATCCCAACCCCTTGGTTGCAGGAAATGGCTTTGCCAAACTTCGCGCTGCAGGCGTAGAAGTGGAGGTGCTACCACCGGACCACCCGCTGGCTATCCAGTCCCGGGAACTCAACATTGGCTTTTTCAGCCGCATGATCCGCAAGACGCCCTGGGTGCGCATGAAGGTGGCGGCGTCTTTGGACGGCACTACCGCCTTGGACAACGGCGTCAGCCAGTGGATTACCGGACCCGCCGCGCGTGCGGATGGACATGCGTGGCGCGCCCGCTCCTGCGCCATCCTCACAGGCATTGGCACCGTGTTTGCTGACCGGCCGAGGCTGGATGTCAGGCTGGTGGAAACGCCTCGGCAGCCGCATCTGGTGGTGGTGGATAGCAAGCTGGAGACGCCGCTGGATGCTCCTTTTTTCATAGCTGGCCGCGCTGTATTCATCTACGCTGCAGCCGAAAATGATGAAAAACGTACTGCACTGGAAGCACGAGGTGCAACGGTGATTCTCATGCCCAGCATGGACGCGAATGGCCACCCCTCCGGCAAGGTGGACCTGGCCGCCATGATGCAGGACTTGGGCCGCCGCGAGATCAATGAGTTGCATGTGGAGGCGGGCTTCAAGCTCAACGGATCGCTGGTGCGAGAGGGTCTGGTCGATGAGTTTGTGGTGTACCTCGCGCCCAAGTTGCTAGGCCAGGGCGGCGGGATGTTCCACCTCGGGCCGTTCACCGAACTGAGCCAGGGCGCGGAGCTGGAGTTCAAATCCACCGAGATGCTGGGCCAGGACCTGCGGGTAGTGGCTCGTGTTCAGGGCCGCGACCAGTTCTAGGGCTTTGCGGGCAAGGCAAGCTCTGCCCTGCTCTTTCCCTGCGAAAATGGATGGATGTTCACAGGCATCATCACCGGCGTAGGCCGCATTTCCGCCGTCCAGGCACTGGGCGAATCTTCAACCCACGGCAAGCGCCTCACCATTCAGGCACCTGCTGGCTATTTGGACGATGTGGGCTTGGGCGACAGCATTGCGCTCAACGGTGCGTGCATGACTGTCACTGCATTTGACGTGGCCGCGCAAAGTTTCACCATCGATATCTCCGCAGAGTCTCTGGACAAAACGGCCGGACTGGACGCCACGGGGCCCATCAACCTGGAAAAAGCCCTCCGCGCGCACGATCGCTTGGGCGGTCATTTGGTGTCCGGCCATGTGGATGGCATCGGTACCGTGAGTCACTTTGCCCAAGTGGGCGAAAGCTGGGAGCTGCGGGTTGTGGCTCCCAAAAGTCTGGGCAAATACCTGGCCTACAAAGGCTCCATCACCATCAACGGCGTGAGCCTGACCGTAAACCGGATTGCCGACATCACGCAAGGCTGCGAAGTCAGCATCAACCTGATTCCCCACACCGTAGAGAACACTGCGCTGCATGCACTGCAGGTCAGTGGCAAGGTCAATCTGGAGATCGACCTGATCGCGCGCTATGTGGAGCGCATGATGACGGCGCCCGCCGCCACCGCTTAAAACGCCAACGTTTTACTGAAACGCAAGCGTTTTACTGAAACACAAGTGTTTTCACCCCACTGGCGGTGCCCAGCAAGCACACCTGGGCGCGCTGGTAGGCAAATACCCCCACCGTCACCACACCGGGCCACTGGCTCACCTCCGCTTCAAACGGCAGTGGGTCCGTAATCTGCAGGCCGGTCACGTCCACGATGTACTGGCCGTTGTCGGTCACCAGGGGTTTTCCGTCCTTCAAGCGGATAGTCCCTTTGCCGCCTTTGGCTGCAAACTGGGCGATGACGCGCTGCGTCGCCATGGGGATGACCTCCACCGGCAGGGGGAACTTGCCCAATGTCTGCACCAGCTTGGATTCGTCCGCAATGCACACGAACTTGGCGCTTTGGGCGGCCACAATCTTCTCGCGGGTCAGCGCGGCACCGCCGCCTTTGACCATGTTGCCGCCACCATCGATCTCGTCGGCACCGTCGATGTAGACGGAGAGCTTGTCCACCTCGTTGCTGTCAAACACCTGGATGCCCAGCGCCTGCAAGCGCTCGGTGCTGGCGACTGAACTAGACACGGCGCCCTTGATCTGGTCCTTGATAGTGGCCAGCGCGTCGATGAACTTGTTCACCGTGGAGCCGGTGCCCACGCCCACGATTTCGCCGGGCACCACGTACTGCAGGGCGGCCTGGCCGACCAGGGTTTTGAGTTCGTCTTGGGTCAGTGCAGCGGGGGTGGAGGTGGTCATGGCGAAAATTGGGGAACGCGTCCTGACGGACAATGGAGGGAGTTGAAAACTGAAAGCAGGAATTATCCGATGTCTCTGGTGCCCTACGCCCTCGCCCGCCGCGTTTTGTTCAATCTGGACCCCGAAGTCGCCCACGACATCACCATGGCTGGCCTGGCTGCCAGCCAAGGCAACCCACTTAAGCTGGCCTATTGCAACAGCCGGGTGGACGACCCGGTCACCATCGCCGGACTGAAGTTTCCCAACCGCGTGGGCATGGCCGCCGGCCTGGACAAAAACGCCCGCTGCATTGACGGTCTGGGGGCCATGGGCTTCGGCTTTGTGGAGGTGGGCACCGTCACCCCTTTGGCCCAGCCGGGCAACCCCAAACCCCGCATGTTCCGCCTGCCCGAAGCCAAGGCGCTCATCAACCGCCTGGGTTTTAACAACCATGGCCTGGATGCCTTCATTGCCAACGTGCAGCGCTCCGCTCTGCGCCAGAGCAAAAATCCGTCTCTGCTGCTGGGCCTGAACATCGGCAAAAACGCGGCCACCCCGATCGAGAAGGCCACTGATGACTACCTGATTTGCCTGGACGGTGTGTACCCGCATGCCGACTACATCACCGTCAACATCTCCAGCCCCAACACCAAAAACCTGCGCAGCCTGCAAAGCGATGAGGCGCTGGACGCCCTCTTGGGCGCCATTGCCGAGCGCCGCGAGCAACTGGCCCAAAAGCATGGCCAGCGCAAACCCATCTTCCTGAAAATTGCCCCGGACCTCGAAGCAGACCAAGTCGCCGTGATCGCGGCCACCCTGAAGCGCTACGGCACTGACAGCAGCGGCAAAGTCAACAACGCCTGGGGTGTGATCGGTACCAACACTACCTTGTCACGCGAAGCGGTCAAAGGCATGCCGCACTGCGACGAGGCGGGCGGCCTCTCAGGCGCCCCGGTACTGGAGAAGAGCAATGCCGTCATTGGCCAGCTGCGTGCAGCGCTGGGCAAGGACTTCCCCATCATCGGGGTGGGCGGCATCATGAGTGCCGCCGATGCGGTCAGCAAAATCAAGGCGGGTGCGGATGCAGTGCAGATCTACACCGGCCTGATCTACGCCGGGCCGCAGCTGGTGAAAGATGCGACCCTCGCCCTCAAAAATCTAAAGAAATAGGCGATTAGCGCTCACCATATATGCGTAGAGCGCTACATTTTTGATAGCAATTAGTTTGCGATTTGCGATTTGCGTGTCGAAAAGCGTCCATTACGTCGCTAGGAGGCAGTGCAAGCTTTCTGCGGATGGAGCAGATGCAGGACATAGTCACCAATCGCCATGGCACTGGTCAGGCCCGGTGACTCGATCCCCAGCAGATTGACCCAACCGGGCACCCCATGCGCCGCCTCGCCCTGGATGAGGAAGTCCACGGCGGGCTCGCCCGGACCGGAAATCTTGGGGCGTACTCCAGCGTAATCAGCTTGAAGTGCTCCCTCCGGCAACGCAGGCCAGTACGTGCGTATTGCGCTGTAAAACACCGCTGCGCGTGCAGGGTCTACCGCCAGATCATCAGACCTGTCGACCCACTGAACATCAGGACCGAAGCGGGCTTGCCCGGCCATATCCAGTGTCAGGTGCACTCCCAGCCCGGCCGCCTCGGGCAAGGGGTAGATGAGATGCCGGAATGGACTCTGCATTGGCAACGAAAAGTAATTCCCCTTGGCGTAATGCGCGCGAGGAATCACCTCCTGCCGCATGCCCCGGCAACGCCGCGCGACATCGCAGGCGTGCAGTCCGGCGGCATTCACCACGGTCGTTGCACGCAGTGCTGTGCCGTCTTCCGCTACTAATTCAATAGCACCACCCGCATATTCTGCGTGCGCAAGGGGCGAATTCACTGCAAGAACTCCGCCAGCAGCCTCCAGATCCCCCAGCAAAGAAACCATCAGCGAGTGGCTATCAACAATCCCGGTGGAGGGCGAGAGCAAGGCACCCACACAATGCAAGGCGGGCTCCAAGAGGTGCGCCTCCGCGGCAGTCAGCAAGCGCAGGTCATGGACACCGTTGACCGCAGCCTGGGCCTGCAACGCCGCGAGTTGAGGGAGTTGGTCCGCCCGGGTTGCCACCACCAGTTTCCCGCAGCGACGGAATGGAAGATGCCGCGCTTGCAGGTACTCATAGAGCAGGCGCTTGCCTTCGACGCACAGACGGGCTTTGAGGGAGTCTTTCGGGTAGTAAATGCCCGCGTGGATCACTTCACTGTTGCGGGCACTGGTCTGGGTACCAAAAGTCTCACACGCCTCCAGCACTAGCACCTCACGTCCGGCCAAAGCCAGGCTGCGCGCGACCGCCAGTCCGACAACACCCGCACCGACCACTACGCAATCTACCGAATCCATGTCTTCTCCTAGGGCAAGTGAGCTGACCGATCAGCCCCCAAGCTCAACGGTCCTGCGCCCCCGCCCAAGGGGCCCAGCGCTTGCTCCGACACCGGTACATACCGTGAGCCGGTGTACCATCATAACGATGGAGGCGACTCCCGGGACTGGCTTCCGGACGCTTCCAACGGTGTTCTCAACAACCAAGCCGCCTTGGCCCCATCCGGAGTGCTCCCCTTGTCTTCCATTGCATCTGCTTCCATCCAAACCTCCCGTAGCCGCTGGTTCAGAATTTTCACCGGATTGAGCGCCGCATTGGCTATCGCCGTCGCGGCATTCTTCGCAGGCCCCCGCAACGCATTCGGCCCCGACAGCCCCGTGCCACGGGCGCAATCGCCCCAAAACGTGGCTGAACTGGACGCATGGCTCAACGCCCAGGAAGCCAAGATAAAAGACATCAAACCGGGCAATGCCAAGGGCATTGTGTGGGCGGGCGAAGCCGGGCAGCGCACGCCGTGGTCCGTGGTGTATATCCACGGCTTCTCCGCCAGCCGCCTGGAAACGGCCCCCTTGACCGAACAGGTTGCCAAGGCACTCGGGGCCAATGTGTTCTACACCCGCCTCAGCGGCCACGGGCTTCCTGGCGCCGCCATGGGCGATGTATCGGTGCAAGACTGGTTGGCAGACGCGGACGAAGCACTGCGCATCGGCCAGCAGTTAGGCGACAAGGTTCTGCTTATCAGCTGCTCAACAGGGTCAACCTTAGCCACCTGGTTGGGCACCCATGACCGGAATGCGCAAGTGGCAGGCCACGTATTCGTATCCCCCAATTTCGGCCCCAAAGACAGCCGGGCGGACCTCATCAATGGACCATGGGGGCGTCAGATTGCCTTCGGCCTTTTGGGGGAAGAACGCAGCTGGGTTCCCACCAATGAGGCTGAGGCCAATGCCTGGTCCAGCCGTTACCCGACCCGGGCACTGTTCCCCATGATGGCGTTGGTCAAAGGGGTTAGGGAGGGGGCGCTGGAGCGCTTCAACGCGCCGGTTCTGGTGTTCTACAGCGCAGCAGACGAAACGGTAGAGCCCGAGCAAACCAAGGCGGCAATTGCGCGTTTCAGCTCCAAAACAAAAGAACTGGTGAAAGTCGACTACAGCGAGTCCAAAGGCCAGCATGTGCTGGCGGGTGCCATCAAGGCACCCAATGCTGTGGCTCCCATGGCGAAGACAATCATTGAATGGGCTCACACCTTGCCACCACCCGCACTTTGATACCGGCGAAGCTTCCATGACCGACATCCACGACGACGCGAACACTTCCACCGATTCAGTCTTGCGCCTTTCGCTCAAGTCGCTAGGCCTTCGCTCCGGCATGACCCTGCAGACCCGCCGTCTGGCAGAAGGCGCCACCAAGATTGAAGCCCAGTTTTTCGGTGCCATTGAAGGCAAAGGTGTCATGGTGGGGCCAGCAGGCTCGGACGCCACCCAAACTGAAATGACTCAGGGCGATGTGTGCGTGGTGCGTGGCTTCACCGGTCAGCATGAGTTTTCGTTCGTCAGCAAGGTGTTGCAGACTTTCGAAAAACCTTTCGCATACGCCCTATTGGCGTATCCGGCGCTGGTGGATGCCAAACAGGTCCGCCAATCCATGCGCACCAAAGTGTCGTGGCCAGCCCAAATCCGATTGGAAGGATCAGTTGACAAACAGGAAGTGATCCTGGTGGATCTCAGCCCGCAAGGAGCCATGGTGCGTTGTGCAACACCACTGGGCGCCGTGGGAGACGTCCTGAACTTGACTTTGCAGAGTCACATCGATGCTGCCCCCCTATCCATCGAATTGAGTGCCACGTTGTGCCACCACAGCCGCCCTCCAGGGCTTGAGAGTTTCGTTGCAGGCATGGCATTCAAGGACCTCAGTCGTGACGACAAATTGGCATTGCATTACCTGACTCAACCGGCATCGTCTGCTTAAAGGCGCATGCTGCGCGAGAAGCTGCCTCCAATTCGTACTGCTGCGTACAAAGAAAAAAGCCTTCTAAGTAAACTTAGAAGGCTTTTTATTGGTGGGCGATACATGGATCGAACATGTGACCCCTGCAGTGTGAATGCCAGTAACCACGGCTTTGTGTAAGGGCTTCCCTCTGGAGGATGGCCCAATGACCAGTCTAAACAGTCACTGAATTGCACTGTTTTACACACGAAATTACACAGGGCTTGCGGGCCATTCATATCTGATAGCCTTGAACGATCATGAGTTCTTGGACCCCAACCGCCTCCACACACCTTTCTAGCTCCGTTCCAGAGCGGAAGTGCGACAACTGCCAGCACTTCGAGGGATGGGTGGGTGTGGATGTTGGCGGCGTGATTTGCTTTGATGTGCACGGTGCTTGCACGCACACGGGACGCGCTAGAACCATAGCCAATCCGCGCAAGGGTTGCTCGCTATGGGAAGCCGAAGACCCCGCCAGCATCCCCAAAAACCCATTTGAATAAACCCCACTTATCCACAGAAATTGTGGATAACCGATAAGAAGAACAGCATGGACAAAATCCCGGGTATCCGGTTTACCGTGTGGAAAGCTTCCGATGAGCTTTGAGCGTCTCCGTGTTGAAACGAGGCTCGCAGAGGTCGCATACCAGGGCGCGCCTGGCGCGCTGTCCTCGGGTGACTGGTGGCAGTGTGGCCAGGTGCATGTCCTCGGCCCGACAGGGCAGGCTGCAATTGCCGCAGGGGTTGCCGCCGTCCTTGAGCAGGAACTCCAGCCGCAGGGGTTTGCGCACCGGGTCGCCGTAGTTGGCCAGGATGCGGGCGCGCAGCACCTCGAAGCTGTAGCCCCGGCCTGCCTTGACGATGTGCTTGGTCAGGCTGTTCAGGGACTCCGTGTAGGCGTTGGTGTACGGCTGGTCGAGCACCGCCAGAATCTCCCCGCGCCAGTTGCGCATGGCCGTCAGCAGCTTCTTGAACTCGGGCTTGACGCTGGCCGGAACCGAGGCGGCAAAGCCGTCGAAGGCCTGGATAGCCTCGGCCTTGGGCAGGTCGAACAGGTTGTAGAACGCTTCCTTGGCCTGGTAGGCGGCGGCAATGTCCGGCTCGTTGTCCAGCCACATGGACAGGTTGAATGCCTGTTTCTCGGTCAGGTTCTTGGGCCGCTTCTGGAGCATGACCTTGGAGCGCACCCAGTTCCTGCGCACCTCGGGCTGCTTGACCTTGGCCAGCCGGATGCGCACCTGGTCCATGGCTTCGCTGGCCATCCGCATGATGTGGAACTTGTCCACCACCACAGTGGCCTGGGGCAGCAACTCGGCGGCAATCCGCTGGTAGGGGCGCCACATGTCGATGGTCACCACCTGGACGTGGCTGCGGTCCTTGAAGCGCCAAAGCCAGTTGGTCACGGTGTCCTTGTCCCGCGCCGGGAGCATGTCCAGCAGCCTGCGGCCTTCCACATCCGTCAGAACCAGGCGCATTTCTCCCGCAATCTGCGTCTCGTCGATGCCCAACACCCTGGGCAGGCGTGGCTGGTGCTGGGTGGAAAGCTCTGCCATGCGCTCCGCAGCCACAGCCCGAACCGTCTTCTCGTCCACCCCAACTTCCCGGGCGACATGCACAAAGGTGTGCTTCAGGGAGGCCCTGGCGATGAACTCCGCACAGCGCTCTGTCATCCGGCGCTCGTCCAGAACCCCGCCCAAGGGCTGGAGGAACGTCTCCCCGCAGTCCCGGCAGCGGTAGCGGCGCACCGTAGCCTCCAGCTTGGCCGCAAAGCCCCTCAGCGGGGCGTCCGCGTAGGTCGTCAGCTTCGTGCCGTGCCGGTACAGCGCCATGCCCCCGCACTTGGTACAGGCCCTGGGCTCGTGCAGGTACACACCCGAGAAGGTCTCTATAGCCCCCTCGGTCCTCTTGTCGGTCAGCGTCCAGCCTTCCATATCCAATATATCTCTCATCCCCGGATTGTCGTGTGGAAATCACACAAAGCAGTGTCCCGAGCTGCATCCGTGGCTGAACAGCACGCCGTTGGAGTCGTCCAGGTTCGCCTTGTCCAGAGGGACGCAATCGGGGTGCAGGAAGGCATTCGGGTCGCGTCGGCGGATGGCTCTGTCGAAGCGAATGGCCGCCGTCCAGTCTTTCGGCTTGTTGTCCCTGATGTCGCGCCATTCCTCTTGGGTGTGGTTTGGGCACATCCAGCAGGAGGAGCGGGGCGGCTTGGGCCAACCCATCCGCTCCACCAGCAGCTCGCACTCCTGCCGGTTCAGGCGCTGGTCTACCAAGGGGTAGAGGTGGTTCCACTTCTTCGTGCCCTTGGTCAGACGCTGCATCTCGTCGGTGCTGATGCCAAGCCACATCGTCGCCTGTTCCACACCCTGGGCGGTCGCCCAACGGCGCACGACACGCTGCTTCCACTCGTTGGAGCAGTAGCTGGGCAGTTTGCCGACCTCCCCGCTCTGGTTGGTGAACACAGGAACCAACAGCGTCTCGCCATCCTTTCCGCCGTACAGGCCAACGGTCGCCCAGTCCTGGGAGCGAACCCTGTGCAGTTCCAGGCCCACGGTCGCCAAGGCTGGGCGCAGCACCGCATCCATGTATTGCCAGGTTGTGGACTGTTCCGCCCCCGTGTCCGCAATGACGCACAGGTCCGGCTTGTACACGCCCTGAACTATCAGCACAGCCACCGCAGCCGACTGAACACCCCCGCCGCACGACCAAATTTGAGTCCGTTGCATGAATTCTTTCAACACGATAATCCGTCTGAGTATTATGCTTCAACATCATGCATTCCACACGTTATTCCGATTACCCGAGAAATGTTGTATGCGTCATACCCTTGAGTGCAAGCCCAAAGAATGGGCTGATTGGGTTCTCTGGCGGCATCCCCCCAAACTGAAGGTTGCCTGCGTGCACCAAGATCGCTGCAGCGCCTGCTAGCAGCAGGTTTCTCCGGGTCTTAAGTACGTCTTCGGTGTATTCCATTCCAAATGGCTCACCAAGAACCTTCTCTGCCGCCTCTATGTTCGGCTCTATCAATTCGCTCATCACGCCTCCAAAAGTTGGCAAATCGTACCTCCAAAAGCAAAGCTCTCTTCCGCTGCAGAAGCGAGATAGCCTGACGAGGCAGAGCTGGCAGAACTTATTCCCGAGGCCAAGCCTCGGTCAAGGTTCTGACATCGTTTGCATGTCCCTCAGCCGTTGCGCCCATTTGTCGATATTCCGCGACACTCTCGTCAAGTACCCCTCTGAGGGCTGCGGCGTGCCTAGTGCAGGCATCGAGGGATAGTTGGGCGTTGGCGTTGGCACGGTCAAGCTCGACGCGCAGCCGGTCAGCAGCATTGCGGGCAGTATCAGCGTCCACACTGGCAACATGCGCCCTCTGCGCGCCGGCGCTTTGGGCTTTGATGACTTGGGTGTCTCGCCTGCTGCGATCAGCGCCTGCAATGCGTTCAATTTCCAGATTGTTTTCAGCACGTTCTTTCTCCTTTGCGCCATAGCGCCAATCTTGGGTTTTCCACCCGGCGCCAAAGCCAGCTAGTGCGATGATGATGGCCGCGATCAGGTAGTTCATAGGCTGCACCTAGGGGTTGCGGATGTCGATGGTCACCAGTTCGCCACGCTGCAGGGCTTGCTGTACTTGCCCTTTGACAAGTGCGACCGCTGGGCGGCTGGTGCCGCCGATCAGGCTGCGCTCTGTAGCTTGCATACCCAACAGCAAACAGCCCTCGGTGTCTTCGGAGGTGTTGCCTGCGTGCATGCGTATGGACTCAAAGCCCGGGACGTTGACAAGGTTGAGCGTGTCAGGCCCAAAGCGTGGGCTATTCACCAAAGTGACCTTGTAGACACCGGCAGGTATTGCCGTCTTGCCGTGCACCTTCCACGCGTCCACCGGCTGGCCAACCACCTCGCGCACTTGGTCTTCTAGCGTGTAGCAGGCAAAGGTGCCGTCAATCGCCAGCTTTCCCAGCGTGGTGTTGAATAGGCTTGGCTTGCGCTGTACTGTGATGATCATGGGGCTAAGTCCTTTCAGACGGTTGGAACTCAGTGGGCTTTGTTGCACACAGAAATTGCTCGGGCATACCCTTGCGCCAATGCCTCGCAGCTACGATTTGCATAGCAAGACACGCAGCCGTGATAACAAAAACAACGTAATCAGGCCTCCAGCCGTACACGGGCGCGCCTATGCCGATCAGGGCAGCAATTCCCAAGGCAAAGATCGACAGACGCACATCCAGCCGGGTACGTGGCGTGGTGTGGATCAAACGGCAAAACACGCTATAGAAAAGGGCAGCGCACAGCAACTCCCAGACGATCAAATCAAGGTGCATCATGGGCGGCCCCCGGTTGTGATAGCTCCCTGAATTCGTACTTTTATGGATTCGATGATGTCTAGCCACCGATTGCCCAAGGCACCAATGGCAAAAGACACCCATGAGTAGGCTTCGGTAACGTCTACGTGCGCATAGTCGCTGGCTAGCTTCGCCAAGAAAGCGGTCAGCACCACGGCCGTGATGACACAGCGCAGCATCAACCAAGCACCTTGCCACCGGGTGGCAAGTTCGGCACTCGAAAGCGCCCAAAGCGCCCCACCGGTGGCCCCCAGAATAATCACGACATACGGCCCAGCGAGCGGGCCAAATGCGGCGATGGCCAGCATCATCAGGCTCACGGCACCTGTGGTGCTTTGGATTGGTTCTAGCATTGTGGTTTGTCTCCCTTGGCGGCAAGCGGTGCATCGGCTGATGTTTGACACTCAATCAAAACTTTGCAGCCAGAGCCGCAGAAACTTTGCCCGCCAGAAGCTGGTATCCCGCAGTATTGGGGTGTAAACCATCTAGCAAATAGGTTGAGCTATTCCACTTGTTCACCGCCCCCTCTCGATATAGGTCAAGTGCAGGCAGGTGGTTTCTATTCGCTATAGCGATGATTGCATCCACGTAGCTCAGTAGCGTCGTTCCAAGATACAAATTGTCATCACTGTTTAGTCCGTCCCCTGCCGTTTGGCGGGATCTAAACATTGGCGTAGCAAATAATATTTTGATATTTGGGTATGCCGTGAGTAGCGTCTGTATGCCGTAATTCATGGCACCTTTGAACGATGCACCGGCGCTGCTGTTGTCCGAATCTGCGCCAATTGGACTATTTCCCCAATCGTTTGTGCCGTAGGCGACTACCAAGTAATCCACGGTTGCCCAATTGGTTGACGCGAGAAGGGCTGCGGGCGTGTTGTAGTCAGCAATCGCCTGCCCTGTCAGGTAGGCTGCGGATGCCGTCTGCGCCGAGTAGTTTCCCGTGGCTATTGCAGCCGCAATTTTGTAGAAACTGAAGTCGTTGTAGTAAGTGGCATGTGCTGCCATCCTAGAACCGCCAAACCCCAGTTTAATAGCGGTTCCACCAATTCGCCCCACCACTTGGGAGGGGTAGTCCCCATTCATAGTGATTGAATCACCTAGAAATGCGATTTTTTTTCCGACGAATACTCTGCTGTCTGGATTTCGGGATACCCAGGCGCCGTAAGTGGGGCCATCCGTACGTACATAGCGAATCCACTGAATATCTGGGGCTTGGTAGTTGAAATACTCTTGAGTTACAAAAAACCCATGCACCGACACCCGCAGGTAGCCAGTGGTCGATCCAATCGGGGCGCCTGCCAGCCCTGCGTTTATTAGGTATGAGCCCGCCAGCACAAGATCATCAACACTACCACTGGACACCTGCCCTCGATAGCTGAAATCGTCGGCTAGTTTTGCTGCCGTAACCGCTTTTGCTGCAAGTTTTGCGGAAACAATTGAGCCATCTCTGGTCCCATCCACCCACGGATTAGCAGTCGGCGCGCTGGAATCAAACCACCGGTACATCACATTACTAGGCACGCCCCACTGCCTGATTTCCTGCAGCTGAAATCGGCTGTTAACACCAAAGCTGTCATACACAAAAAACTGAAAAGCCAATCCGGCAAATACAGCGGGTTTATCGTTGATCGTGCTGGCCGCAGCGCCGTAATATGTCCCAGCCCTGGTGAGCGAATTGACGCTAGTACCCGACGCAATCTCGCCTCTGTACTGCCACACGCCATCAGTGCTAGGGTACGACGCTATAAGCACGCTCGTCGTACTGTTCGTTCGGCGATATTCATAAGCCGCCACAGCGCCGGAGCCTTGCACCTTAAATGCTTGGCCGTCCGAAACTGCTGCGCGTCCTGCTGCCTCTGTGGCGTAGACGCCCGAGCCAATGATGGCGGCATCACGGGCGGCTTCGGCTTGGGTCTTGGCTGTGGTGGCGGTGGCAGCAGCTCCAACGCTAATGGCGGCGTTGGTGGATGCACTGTTCGAACTTGCGAGCGCTTCGGCAGCGCGTGCCTCAACAATAGTCTTGGATTGAGCCGCACTTGTGGCAGCGATTTGCGCTGCCTGCGCTTGCAACGCGGCCGCATCGTGATGCGCGGCAGCGTTTGGAAACTCAGCCAAAGCGCCAGCAACTGTCCGCTTGACATTCCCTTTTCGGTCAACAGCAGTTAGTGCGCTAGACGTGGCAAGGTCCGCTATGTGGTCAACGTCGAGCTTGGCATTGCTTAGGTCTTGCAAAGTAATTGCTGTCACGATGATCCTTAATTGATGATTGCCGCCTTTGCTGGCAGGGCTTCAAAGTCGGCTGCGTAGTAGTCCGGCGAGTAGTTAATGGCTTTGATTGCGCAATACTGGCCGTCAGAAACGTCAACCTCTTGCACTAGCCAAGCCATGGCACCACGGGCCGAATCTGCCGCGAATGAATAAATGCTACGGACACCCTCTTCCCCGTATGAGGTCACCAGAGCCTCACTCGGCAGGGACTGCAGGACCACGCTGTTGGCGGTTGCACCCGGAGTTACTGGAATGCTTTGCAGAGAGCCATCCCGGCGCATCAAAACTATGCTGTGAGGCTGCCCTGGTGTGAACTCGACTGCCTTGCTCAAGGTGATTTCTAGGCCGCTTTGCCCTGTCACCTCGCCGTCAAAGGCCTTGTATCGGGTGTTGTCCACAATGTCGATGCGTGCATTTGGTAGCAGCGCACGGGCGTCCATGGTGGTTGCGGTTTCGATGGAAAGCCGCTGGCCAATCAGCTTGCGATACTCCCGATTTGCTCTGAACCAAGCCTGTGTGAAGGAGCGGATGCCCGCAATCTCGTACTTTTTCAGCTTGGTGTAGCTGCCATCCAAGGGCAATGTGATGGTTTCGTTTTGCTGGCTGTCTGAGTCCATGTACACGAATTCGATGCCGTCATAGTCGGCATCGTTGGCGAAGCGCCTGGTGATGGTTTCTGCATTCGGCTTTTTGTTGCGATGTGTGAAAAGTGCAGTCGAAGCCGTTTGCAGGCGGTCAAACGCAAGGCGAATCTTCCCGTTTTGGCGGTAGGCAATGCAAAACCCAGCATTGGCAATCAATACCAGCGTCTCTTCATAGCTGAGCGCATCGTTGTCTAGGGTGTAGTTGAACTGCCCGCACTTGACGTTCCAAGCGTCTAGCTGCTGCTGTACCCCCCAAATTTGCGCCATATCCACATCGTCAGCCAGCGTACGTGCGCCAATCTTCTTGTCAACGCTCACGGCCGCGATGATGTCGCACAGCTTGCCACTGGGGTACAGGTTGCCAGAGGCCAAGCGCCCTTCTGCATCAAGCACACCACTAAATCCAGCGCCGTCATACACGGGCACTTTCCGAGAGGCAATGCAATTTAGCTGCCGCGACTTCACCGAAGTGGCGCGCGTTGTCGCCTGCGTAACCGTGTGAATCGTTGTCTTGTTGCCAAAGTGCGACTTGGATACGGGAGACACGCTGTAAAGGTCTGCCCACTTGATTTCATCGACTACCGTTCCCTTGAAGCCGAAGTCAAAGGGCGTAGTTCGTCGCATTCTTACCCTGCAAGGCCCTGTCCACGCGGTGGCCTGCTCAAGAGTTGTCGCACGCTCGTCGGTCACGCTACCACTGAGAACCCCTGTCACCGTCTCCACCAAGCCGGTTGGGGCCAGCGTTGTCGCATCAAGCTTTTCGATTTCCACAACAAAATTCACTGTTGCAGAACTTTTCCCGCCGTTGTCCTTGTACATGCCATTGGATGCGGTGATGTTGCACCACACCTCTGTGCGGTCAGCGTCCGGCAGCGTTGTCCAGTCGGTGAACTCAGTTACCCCGGCCAATGGGATCGAGCATGTGTGGCTGAGAATCGGCGTGTTCCATGGCGTCAATGCGCCAAACGCAACCAGGATGTAGCCATCACCCACGCCAGTGATTGTGTAAGTCCCCGAGTAATTCCTGATCTTTTCGCAGAAGATGCCTGTCTCGCTTGCATTGACCAGTGTGGTGCTGGCGACTGTCACGGTCGCGCTGTTGGGCTTGGTGGCCACAACAAAGCTGCCATTGTTTGAGGGCGCAGTAAAGCCCGACAATACAAACGAGTCTCCCACTTGCAGGTCAGCAAAGAAGGGGGCGCCTGCCGTGATGGCAAACGACTTGGCAGCCGCGTTCACAGTAACTTCACTGGGTCCAGATGTGCTTGTGTAGTCCGCCATCGCCACCGTGACACTGCCATCTACCGCCGCCACTGAATTGAAGTTGGGATTCTTAATGGCCTGCTCAATCCTCCCGGTGGTGCTTGCTTCCTTGGTGAAGCTGTACACAGCATCGGATGGAGTAATTTGATTGCGGGCCTTCAACGTGATGCCGTCAACTTCATTGGCGCGCGTAACCGTCAGCACGGTGTCAATGATGGCCGCCCCGATTTGCAGAATGGGTGCACCACTGTTTGGGCTCGTAAAGGGCATGTACACCGAGGCACTGGCCCCCGCAATCTGGCTGATAAGCGTGTCACCGTCTTTGAGCTCGGCCACGTCGCAGTAGCCCCGGCTCACGCAGTAGTAGCCGTACTCAAACTTCTTGTGGTTCAGATACTTGGAGTAAGTCGGCATCATGAGCGATGGGATGCTCTTCACCGTGCCGTAGATGTCTTCCACCCGCTCCAGCATGCGCACATTGTTTGAGCGCTGCCCCAAAGCGTTATTTGGGCTTGACTGGGTGCGATTGACAGCGGCCCCGGGAATCTCTGGCTTGGGTATTAGCGAGACAACCAAGGCAGTTGCCGCAACCGCAACAATGGCAATGACAACCCAGCTCACAGGGTCGACGCCACCAGGCGATTGCAAAATCACGTACTCAGGCGCATCGTTGCGCATGATGGCCGCCACATCCCCGGTAATCTCGGTTTGCGCACTCGGCTCCCCTGCGAAGACTTGAACCTTGACCGTGGGCACATCGCCATAGTGATGAATCAGCCACTCACCTAGGCTTGCCACCTCAAACTCTTGAGGGGCCACCACCGCTAAAGGGTGCTCGTAAAGCCTGATCTTGGTCATGCCTTCGCCCAGAACTGCACCACCTCGTAGGCGTCACGGATAACACTCAATTCCTCGTAAACCGTTACCCCCGGCAGCGCGTGCAAAACACGTCCGTCAAAGTAAACCCCGCAATGGTGAATACCAAGGCGCTCAGCTTTCGATAGCAGAACTATGGCGAAGTCACTGGGGCTATCTACCTTTTGGAAGCCGTGCGCGCCCTTGTAGATGGCCAGCCGGAAGGCGCTAGCCATTTCCCGAACGCTTCGGTCAATCGTCTTGTACTCAATTGGTATTGCCTGCAGCTCAGTGGCATACACATCTGCCACAAGCTCCCAACAGGGCTGCGGGCCGTAGGTCTTGGCTAGGTAGTCATTGACAGTCATGCTCCCCATGCTAGGGAGCAAGGGCTACAAGAAGCCGCGCAGCATGGGTATCTCTTTTGGTGTGTACCGCTCCCCGGTGCGGGTCATGTTCAGCCTAGGGGAAACCGCGCTGATACTGGCGCCGCCCTTGTTGTAGTGGATGGATTCAGCCTGCAACACCGCTACAGCTTGGGGGTTCACAAGGTCATCGCTCAGATACTCCCGATAGACAATCCGGACCTTTTCCACCGTATTCACGGGGATCAGGTCAAGCTGCGCCCGGAAAGTGTCTTCAATGTCGGTGGTGTCGATGCGGATATTGAAAACTTGGTCAAGGTGGCTAGGTGTGCCCGCCAGCTTTATGTCAAGGTTGCAGGGCTGCATGGTGAAGCCCCCAGCCTCGCCCGCATAAGGCTCCCGCCACAGGTGAAACACTTGGGTCATTCGGCTATGCGAAAGCTCAATGGTCGGGATAGCCCGCAAGTTTTGCGGTGCTGACGCACAAAAGACCCTTAACCGCGCTTCAAGATCAAGGCTCATGGGTACCCCAGCACAGTGCTATCTACGGTTGCGAACTGGCCAATGAACCCGAGGTATTCGGAGCCACCGTCGCCATAGGCATCCTTGAACTCCACAAACGCAATTGCGTCTGCCGTGGTCACGCTGTAGGCCGTGGCCTCTGCCTCCACTACAAATGAAATGCTCGAGTGCTGCCAGCCAACTCGATTCATGTTGTAGCTGCCGGGTAGGATGTTGCAGGCGTGCGGCGTGTGCCCCATACCGCTATCCAGTTCCATGGTGAAGCTAATTGCCCCCTTCTTAATCACATGGTGATAGAAGAGCGTCCACGTCATCATTTGCTCAGCATCCAAGATCATCGTGACGTTGAATTGCTGGGGACCTCTGTCGTAGTCCATGGCGTAGCGTGGTGCCCCGCCCGCAACTTCGGTGCGCATCACACCTGACGGTCCAGCAAATGAATAGGCTGACGATACGGGATTTAGGCCAATTGGCATGCTTCGCATCTATCGGCTCCTTTGGCTGTTGAAATTGCGGGACATTGACCGGCTCACCTGGCTGTTGGGGTCACCCATTTGCGCAGCCACGGCACCCACCGCCTCATTGATGATCAACGCCCGTTCGTTATTGCCCATGTTGCGCTCTGCCACCTCGCCAATGGGCGCCCGGGTGTTGTTGATGATGGTCAGCTTCAAGGCTCCGCTTCCAACCTGATCGGCTGCCGTTACCCGCCCGCTGGCCGTGGGCATCATGTACTGGCTGCCATTGGCTGCCGTGAACATTTCCGGGGCGCCCTTCTCGTTGACCCGGTAGAGGTTGCCGCTGTTCACCGCGCCGCCGTACTGCCGGCCACCGGATAGGTTGGTGCTGCTGATTGTTGAGATTAGGCCCGCTGTTGATGCCACCACCGTTGCCATTGCGCCCAAGTTTGTCGGGAACGGCAAGGCTGCTGCGTTGGCTACGCCTTGCTGAATCTTGATAATCGAGTCGGCGATGGCAAACGCCTTGCTGGCTGCGAACATGGTCTTGTAGATGTCGGACTGCTCCCCTGCCCCCTGTTTTGCCAGATCCGCAAGGTTTCCGAATAGCTGGCTGGTGCCTTGGAACATCTGGGACTGTGCGGCCAGTTGCTTGTCGATCCGCTGTTGATCTAGGTCAGCAAGAGCTTTATTCATGCTATCGCGGTTTGCGATGATGGCTTTGTTCTGCAAATCCTCGCCCAAGAACTCGCGCATTCTTCCTTCTTGAAGCGCTGCCTCCCGCGCTGCGTAAGTCGCCCGAATTTTGGCTGCTGGGTCGTTCTCAATGAGAATGGCATTCGCCATGTTGATGGCATCTTGCTTCGCTTTGGAATCGCGCAATGCCTCTTCTTCGTGTTTGATGTAGTCGGCCTTGCGCTTTTGCTCTGCCTTGGCCTCCAGCTCGTCGCGCTCTTGCTGGGCATTGGCCAGAATCATCGTGCGGGCCGCTTGATGCTGCTCGAACGTAATATTTTTGTTTTTCAGCAGTTCATCGTTCTTGCGGATGGCCTCCTGCTCGGCGATGTCGATCGCATCCAGCGCGCTGACGGTGGACTTCTCCAATCCGGCCAAGTAACCCTCGGCGTCGAACTCCTTGGCCGTGCTGCCCTTGGATTTGGTCTTGCCGCCCGAGGTGGCAGCGATTGGTGCGCGCAAGGTAGAACCCTCGCTGACTGGTGGATTCGCAGACCCACGCCCGCCACCCGCCCCCACCTTCCAAGCCTCGCGCATCTCAGCCCCGGCGGTTTTGGCCCTGCTGAGAGTCTTGCGGTCTGCCTCGTCCAATGCAGCGCGGCGCGCTTCGGAATCGGCCACCATCATGTCGTGAATGGCCCTTGCCTGCTCAAAGTCCCCACGCGCTACCGCCGCGATCTGGGCGCCGATGCCACCGACTTCATCGCGGATGCTCTCAAACACATAGGACACGTTCCGGCCCAGCACCGACAGAGTTTGCCAAACAATGTCCGCAGCGTCCACCACATAGGACAAGGCGTACTTGGTGCCCTCGGCCCACGATGCGATAGCGGTGTTTCTCCCAAGGGTGCCTGCCTGGTCATTGGCGGCCGCAAACTGCTTGGCGAGTTCATCCAAGACGGTGCCTGTACCCTGCACAACACCGGTCAATGCCGCACTGGTACCGGTGAGCTCGTCCATCTTGGAACTCAGGCGCCCCGCTGCGTCCTGCGCCACATCCATTGCGCTGGAAATGGTCTGGGGAAACTTCTTGAAGTCCTCGTCAATCTGGGTGGCAGCCTTGTTCAGTGCATTCGTAACTACATCCGCAGTCAGCTTGCCCTCTTCGCCCATCTTCTTGAGCGCACCAATAGGCACATCAAGGCCCTGCGCCAGCTTGCCCATCAAATACGGGGCGTTTTCCAGAAGCGATTTCAGCTCATCACCCGCCAGCGTGCCAGACCCCAAGGCCTGACCAAACTGCGTCATGGCGCTGGCTCCCTCGGCTGCACTGGCCCCTGAAATCTTAATTGCCTTGCCCAAAAGCTCCGTCAGGTTCAATGTGTCTTGCTGGGTACCGCCCATTTGAATCAAAGACTGATTCAGCCGGACAAAGACCTCAGAACTTGCGGCCATGCTTGTCTGGGTGCGCTTGCTGATGGCTTCCAATGCAGCCATGGCGCTGGCTCCAGCCTCCATACTTCCCGCCGCGACCTCGATCTTTGCCCCGAGCATGCGGATGTCGTCGGCAAGCTGTGCAGCTTTGAGTGCGGCCATGGCTGCACCAAGCACCCCCACCGCCCGCGCAACACTTGTCAGCTTGAGACCAAAGCCGTCCAGCGACTTGCTGGTGCTGTCCAGTTCGCGCTTCACCTTGCGCTGCCCATCGATCAACTGGGCAGTTTCAAGGGTCACGTCATAGTAAATCTCGCCGACTTTTTCAGACATTGCGCACCTTCGTTACTTTCTCCATGAATGCCTTGTAAGCCTCCCGGCTTGGCACTTCTTTGGCCTTGCTGTCTGGGAACTTCATCTCATACATGGTCTGAAACTCAGTCATGGAGAGCTGCTCAGCATCAGAGCGCGACAACCCGAGGTGCACACAGGCCGCGGCGATGTACTCAGCCACGTTGAAGCTGTCCGAATAGCCGCCCGACGCCTTCTTGCTGGGCTTGGCCGTGCCCATGGTCCCGTGCTTCATCAGGTGCAGGGCCAGCACGATCTGCTCTTGCTCTGGCATCAGGCCGGGGTGATGTGTCACACCGTCATGCCAGCCGACCAATGGGGTGGCGTCCTCTTGATCACACAAGGTCGCCAGAATGTACGCAGCCACTGCGGGAGCCCTGCGACCATGCAAACCTGCGTACAGGCCCACAATGTCTTGAGGGCTACCGAGTGCAGCGATTCGAGCAAAAGACGGCCGAAAGGTGTATTCCGTGCCGTCTGCGGCCACTGCCCGCACGTAGCCGCACTCGATCAACATGGTCAGATGTCGAACAGGGTTGCCTTCATGCCGCTCGCACCAGTGATGGACACGACGCCTTGGCAATACAGACTAATGGACGCAAGCCGCACTGCCTTGGACTCACCCGCCGCCAGAGTGATGGGGTAGCCAGCAGCAACGCTGACAGAACCCAATCCGGGGATGTTCGCGGTAGTTCCGTCCGCACCGTCAATGGTGGCAGTCAAGGCACCGGCTGTACCGTTACGCAGAAGCAAAAGCTGCTCTTTGCCCGGGGCAATGGTGATGGTGTCATTGGCGGTCAGTGTTGTCTCTGCCGCGTTGAATGTGCCGATTTGGCCTGTGGCCACGATGGATGCAATAGCTGCCATTTTCTAATCTCCGATCAAGTTAGGATGGTTTGTAGGTCACACGGCCATTGATCTGGGCTTCTACGCTCCAGGTGCCAACATCGGCGTCCGGCTGATCGTCGGAAAAGCTGGTCATGAGGTAGGGCCCCACAAACTCTTCATTTGAGGCGAACGTCAGCTTGAACCACACCTTTGGCTGGTTCTGGGTAGACACGCCGGGATTGAAGAATTGGCTCTTCAATGCGCGTTGGTTGTAGACGGCATCGTCATAGCTCACACCATCACCGCTAAACGAGGTGGCAATGCGGGTAGCGATGGCAGTTTTGCCCGCGTTAGCGGTTTTGTCTGCCGTGGTGTCAGCAGTGTCCCAAGTGCTTTTTAGGCTCTTGGTCTTCATCATCCCCAGCGAAACCCAGACCAGACCGCCGACAGCGGCAGACTCTGGTGCGATGGCAAAGGAAACTGCACAGTCCGTGCCGTTGAAAGCGCTCATTTAATCACCTCAATTCGTGATGGTTGAAATCGAAAATTCGTACGTGTGGCGTCCGTCATTGGTGTTTGAATAGACCGGTTCCCCGGCCCTCATGCACACAAGCCCGCCGTTTGTCTTGCGCATGGCTTCAATGATGGAGTCAGCGGCCATGCTAGGGACGGTCTGCGCGTCACCCTTCGCCCCGATCAGCAGCAACGTGAATTGCGGCCTGCGCACCAGCGTGGCCAGCCCACCGCCCACCGGGCGCACCACGGCATAGCGCTTGGGCTCTTTTCCGTCAGTCCAGCGCCCATACTGGATTAGCCAGTCTTTGAGCAATGGCGTGATCACGCTTTTGATGGCGTCGGCAGGCATCATGTTTTTATGGCTCCCATGAGAACGGCACGAATGTTTGGCTCTGCGCGCTGAAAGCCCTTGTCTAAGAAGTCTTTTTCAGCCCCGGCGCGCCTAAAGTTCTGTTTGTTGGCTGGGCTGTTGACGGCAGCGGCATATTCAGCGGTGTAGCCTGCCCGCCCAACGACGCGGCCCGCCTGTGCCTCCACTTGCTTGTAGTTGGAGTCGATCAGCGTACTTGTGTCGATGGGCGTCAGCACGGAGGCCTCAGAGTTGCCCAGCACCAGGGCCTGAGTCATGGCGCGTGCGGCATTGCGCTGCACGCGCCCCACAAACTGCGGCAGCTGATTGGTGATGCGGGCGCCGCTCAAGTGATCACCTTGAAATCGTCGGCCAGTTGATCGAAGGTGTCAGCATCGCGCTGCACCGAACGCACTTCCATGGCGCCCGCTGTGATGGGGTCGCCGGTATGGGTGCCGATCAGCACCATGTCGCCCTGCTTGGCCCCGGCGAACTCTGTGTAAATGGTTTGGCGGCTGGTGAACTCGACCCCGTTGGCGTCGGTCATGCGCTCAGACTTGGAGCTGTAGTCGCAGGCGTAGACAGCCGGTGCGCTGTAGGCTTTCGCACCAGTCCAATCATCGAAGCCAGTCAAGGCCCAATGGGTGAATTTTGAGGTGTGCGACCAAGCGGATGAAGCAGACATGCCCCAAATGCTAGGGACGCGCTACACCACCAGAAACATGCTGCCCTGCGCAGGATCTGGCCCGACAAGCGCAGCCACTGTGCCCCGTGTATCGAGTTGTGCCAGTGAGCGCCGGAGCGCGGAGAGGTCGCCCTCGGCGTACTTGAAGCCCCGAGACGCGCCAGAAGCTGCGCCTTGATTGCTCACGCGCCGGGGCGCACCAGAAGCGGCAATGATGGCCACGGCCAAGCATTGGATCAGCACCTTGTCGTGCGCGCTGTAGTCGGCCATTGCGGCCTCTGCGGTTGCAACTTTAGCTACGGCTGCATCGACAAGGAATGAAGGCACGCCGACGCCCAGCGCCTGGTCAAGGTATTGGGTCGCCTGCGTGCTGCTGATCATTTCTTTTTACCGGCCTTGGCTTCGATTGCCGCGGCTTCTTCGGCTGCCTTCTTTTCAGCAGCTGCCAGAGCCTCGGCTTCGGCGTCCACGACAGGCGCCTCGAAGGTGACTTCCTCGTCCTCGCCGACTTCCACGCACTTGCCAAGCGCCCAAGGCTTCACCTCGGACACTTCCAGCACGTCGCCAATCTTGGCCCCTTCGGGCCAAGGCGCTTTCATGTGTGTGATGCGCACTTTCATGATTACAGGCTTCCGTGCACGAATGCAGACTGGCCGCTGTAATCACTGCGGAACTGCGGAGCAGCTGCGGCGATCACGGAGAAGATGTAGTCATCTTCCGGCTCAGTGCGGGTTTTGGGGCGGGTGGTCAGCGGCATGGCAGACAAGATGCCGCCCCACTCACCAGCGTCCAGATCAGCAACACCCAGAATCTCGTTCGCAGGAACGGAAGATGCAGGGATGATTTCCTTGATCTGGTTGATGGCCAGCAGACGCTGCAGGATCGTGCCGGAATAGTTCGCGGCGTAATCCGTGGTGTCGGCTGCGGTGTAGTCGCCCTGGTTCACGAACAAGGTCAACTGGCCGAAGTTGTTGTCACCCAAGGCCTGGGCGATAGCAGCCTTCACAGCAGACAACCACTGCGCACCTGTAGCGGTTGCCAGGGTGAATGTGTGGTTGAAAGTGTTGCGTGTGGGCAGAGTGCGAAGACCGTAGATGGTGTCGCCACCGACGTTCACCGCAGACAGGCCATTCAGCACCATGTCTTCCAGCTTCTCGGCCATCTTGCGCTGCTTGTTGGCAATCGCAGTCACATCGAGCATGCCGCCACCCTTGCGCATGACTTCCATCTGGCGCCAGCCGAAGCGTGCTGTACCGGTAAGAACGGGAACCGGTGTACCAACGTACTTGATGTTTGGCGCATCAGCCTTGGCTTGTGCGCGGCCATCCATGGAGACGTTGATTTCTCCGGAGTCGCCTACCTGTGGGTAGTAGTTCACCAGGTCAGCGATGCTCACGGGCTGGGTGCTGGCCTGTGCCAAGCGGTTGAACACGGCAAGACGGCTGCGGGCCAGAGTCTGGGCGCGGCCATCGATGCGGCGCCATGCGTCCAGCGGGATTGCCAGCGCATTGCCTTCCAAGGCTGTGGCAAGGGAGTTTGCGGCCAAAGCCACTTGTCGCTGGTTGAAGCCAGCGCGAGCCCCCAAGATAGCGGCTTGTTGTTCGGGTGTGAATTTCAGCATGTTGTTTACCCCTTATGCCTTGGTGTAGAAGTTGGTGATGGTCACGTCTGCCACCGCACCAGCGGCCAGCGTTGCGCCGGCCTGGTCAAAGTGAGCGACAACCACGTTGCCTGTTGCAGCGGCTGCAAGGCGGCCAGCAGCGGCGACGGTCAGCTCTTGACCGTTGGTGTAAGTGCCTGCGGCCATGGCCCAGCTCACTTCCATTTGCGGCTCGATCAGCACCGCTGCGCCTGTCTCGCCGCTGGAGTAAGCGGTCAACAGGGGGTCGGTGGAGTTCATGCCGTTGGCAGTAGCGCCGTAGTAATCACGGTCAGCCAGCAACGCCAGGCGGCCACCGGATACGGCGGTTGCTTGGGTCAACTGAGTGGCGCCGACGAACACGGCAGTGGCAGGCAGCAACGCACCAGAGACGGTGCGGTCAGTGATGAAGCGGGCGTTTTCGCGTGCGCTGCGGAGGATGCGGTTTGCCATGGTTATGCTCCCAGAGTGGCGTTGAGGTCGTAGCCTGCGAACTCATTGGCAGGCGCTGCAGGCGTGCCAGAGTTGGAGACCACCACGGGTGCAGCCTTGGCGCTGAGTTCCTTCAAGCGCTCGACGCCGAGCTTCTTGAGGTCGTCCACCGACAGGCTGGAGTTCACAGCCAAGGCGGTTGCCAAGGTCGTCAATTCAGCATCCACAGCGGCGTGCTTCTCAGCCTCGAAGCCGGCGATCTTGCTGTTGGCAGCAATCAACTTCTCTTCGGTGGGCTTCACGATCAGGCTGTTGTATGCGGTCAAGAGCTGGGTGTCATCCAGTCCTGCCACGGCGATACCGGCTGCGTTCAGCGCGGCAAGAATGTGAGTTTTCACGGTGTCTTCCTTCTCTTGATTAACGATGGGTTCGTACTCGACCTTGCGAATCACTTCTATGGGGTCGCCGATTAATGCTAGGGAGCCGTCAGAAGCGAGTGCGTAGTCCTGCCGGTACAACTTGTCCGAGGTGTAGTCCACCCACACGAAATACTTGGGGAACACTTCGCGCACCCATGCTTCTTTGGGCACCAGACCGCGCAAGCCGTCTGCGATCTGCTCAAAGGACATATCTGAGTTGCCCAGCAGCTTGCGAATCCAGCCCGCTAGGCCGGTGAAGCGCTTGTCCTCTGGCTTCAATTCCAGATTCACCACTTCCACCGGTTCAGCCTCCCCGGCGCTATTCAAGAACAGGCCCACGCCTTGCTCTGGTGTGCCGGCGCCTGATTCATTCAGCAAAATGGCGATGTGGTCGTATTGCAGGTTGGTGGCAATCGATGTGTATTTCTTGCCCAGGCTCTCGCCGTTGGCCACCACTTCATCCAGCAGCAAGCCGGTGGACACATGGATTGGCTCTGCGTTGGTGCCATTCAAGGCCGCGTCTAGGCGCTCAACCAGCTTGGCGCCGTCTGCATGGGCTTTGGCCTGTGCCTCGTTCACCACCACATCCACCAACGTGCGCCCTGCCTCGTGGCGGGCATTGCGGCAGATCGCGCCAATGTATGAGGTCAGCAAGGCATCCCCATTCAAGGCGCTGATGTGCTGGCCCTTGTCGTTCTTCGGGTGGCCTGCGGGTGCTGGCTTGCCTTCCAGCGTTGCGACGCCCTTGGCCAACTGGTCGGCGGGGTACATGCGGGAATTCATGACGATGCCGTCAACTGCTCCGCACATGTTTTTGATGGTGTAAACGCCGCCCGACTTGCTGACGTTGGCGGCATTTACAGCGGAGAGGATGTGTACACGTTTTTTGGTCATGGTCGAAATGCTAGGAAGCAGAAAAAAGCCCCGTGCTGTGGGCTACGGGGCTTTTGGTTCAAACCGGAAGACCGGCCTGAAAGAATCAAATGGATGGGCACATGCGCCACGAACCGGTCAGCACCGGGCGCTCACGCTTCATCAAGGCCTGTGCGTGTGCCTTAGCCTGCACGATGGCGACAGCGGGTCGGGCGAATGCATCCTCGACACGGGCCACCAGCTTGAAGCCACCGCGAATCCAGTCTTTTGCCATTCGATAGGTTGCGGCTGCGACTTCACGCAAGGCACCGAATGTGGCAGACACGAGGGATGCGCAGGCTAAAACGGCAAAAGCGATGAAGCGGAAAGTGCTTTTCATGATGTGTTTCCTTGAGACAAAGAAGATTGAAGAGAGTGAGCGTCAAATGCTAGGGAGTGCCGCAAACCCTAGAATCCGCAGATGGACCAACCCAAACCACCCCCACCCAAACCGGGTGAACCGGGCTTCTTTGACACGGAGTTTGAGTCGCTGGGCATCCTTGCCAAGTACATCCAGGACAACAAGGAACTGGCGGCAAAGCAGGAAGCGGAGCGGCTGGCAAAGAGGCTGGCGAGGCCTCCCAAGAAACCTACTTCTTAGGCTGCGCGGCCTGCCAAGTCGCTTTCTCTTTCAGCATGGCTGCCTTGAGCTTGTCCGTGAGAATGGGTTTGCCCTCGCTGTCCAGCAGCGTCTCAGTGACTGAGCAGTGGCACCGGTACCGGTTGCCGTCTTTCCCATAGAACGCCTTGACCTCTTCCGAGGTGTAGACCTTGCCGCTGCGCGCCGCATGCGTGGCCCGTGTGGTCGGCAGTAGCGCACTCGTCCACAGAAGCCCGATCTTCAAGCCCAGCTCCACGCTGCTGTAGTCCGCCTCGGCCATGCGCGCCTGGCGCAGGGTGTCGGTGATGTCGGTTTGCGCGTACTGTGCCGCCCGAGACCGGCTCACCTCCAGCCGTTCCATGATTTCAGTGCGCACGGCCTTGGGGTTCTTTCCATCCACCACCGCCCGCCCGATGATCTGGGCGAGGTCGGCCTTTTGCTGGGCGGCCAAGCCTGTCCAATGCTCGTAACTCTTGATCTGCGCCATCCCCAGCCGCGTCTTGTAGGGCGTGCTGTAGATGATGCTTTCAATGGTGCGGGTCGCGGCGTAGGCCGGGGCGATGGTGCTGAGATTCGCCACTGATTGGGCGGTTCCGAGCTGTGTGGCGTCTTCCACGTAGGTGCTGTACCAGAAGGAATATGCCGGGTCGCGGCCTGCTGCAATCCACCGCTCGTAGGCGGCCGCCAGTTCTGCGGACATGGCCTGCAGTTGCTCTGGCGTGAGTCCGTACATCACCCGGTCTGTGACATCGTTCAAGGCGTAGACAGGGATGCGGTCAAAGATGGCCAGCACTTCCGTCTGCAGGCCTGCGTACCTGCGGCGAATCTGGGCATGGGCGCGGCGCAGGATTCCGGCTGTCCCGGTTCTGTCTTTGGGCGTACCGGGGATTGCGGGGTTTGGTGTGCGATATGCCATCAGGGCACAGCATCGGGATCAGGCTGATCCGGATCGCCCTCGGTGGGCATCCCATCGTCAACCCTCGCCTCAAACCCGGCCACTCCGCGGAGCTCGTTGGCGTCAAACAGCGGCTCAGCGAGCCCAGCGCGGAAAGCCCGCTCCATGGCGGTAGTCAACTTGTCCAACTGTTCGTACTTGGCATCATCGCCCGGAGCATCCAGGGGAGGCCACTCGATTTCGAACTCTCCAGCCTCGATGATTCCTACGGCCTGCATGCGAGTTACGAATTCTTCCAGCATGGGCGTCAGTTCATTGGTGCGACGACTAACGCAGCGGGCGATCATGTCCTCTTTGTCTTCGTTGCTTGCCAGTCGCCCGGTCTGCTGCCCAAACAGGATGGTGAAAGGAATGCGCACCGAAGCCGCAAACAGGTTGGCCGCCACCTCAAACGCTGGACCGGGGTCGCTGGTCGTGGTCTGCAGAGTGCTGGCATCGCCGCCCTGTAAGACGATAGAGCTGTCCTGGTTGCGGTTTAAAGCGCGAGTTTGATCCTCGTGCGCTTGCCGCACGGTCTTGGTTTGGCCGTCCTGCGTGGTGATTGTCTGCACGCTGGCATTGGCGTCGTACTTGAAAACGATGGTGCGGGCGCTGTTCTTGAGGTAGCTCTCGGCACTGCCGCCGCTGATCTTTTCGATGTCCACCAGTGAATTGAAACCCGCCTTGAGCAGTGGCACACCCTCAAACATATTGCCAACACTGCCTTCAGCCAGTATCTGCACGCGGCTGGGGTGAACGTCATCCCATTGGTCGGGCTGGGCTTGGGTGTCACCTGCCCCGGGCTGATGTGCCCGGTACTGGAACATCTTGGGCTTGCCGAAATTGTCCGAGTCGCCGGGGTCGCTGTGCCACTGCGTGACCTTGATCTGGTTTTCGTACAGGGGGATCATGTCTACCAGCTTGGAAGCGGTTTCCAGCGGCTCGCGCAAATCCTTGTTGTCTGCCACCCGGTAGATCAGTGCAGAGTAGCGGCCCACCATATTGCGGCGGTCAAAGTCGCGCAGCTTGGCCCATGCCTTTACAGACTTAAGCAGATTGCCGACCTTCTTCTCCCAAGGCGTTCCCTTGTCAGCGCCAAGCTGCTTGATGCGAGGCAAGTCCTGCCAGCACTTGTCCAAGATGCGGTGCACGGCGCCATGTGCAGGGCCTCCGCGCTCGTAGGCGGTGAGAAGCTGCTGGAAAGCAATGACGTCAGAGTAGCCGTACTGACTCCACGCTGTTGGCCGCTTAGCATCCAGGGCGCCAGCCCATCCGGCGAGTTCTTCGCGCGCGCGGGCAATGTCTGTGGTGTTGACTACGATGTTCATGGACCTGATGCTAGGAAGGCATCAGGTAAAGATACCCGCCTGCTGCCCACCCTCTGGGGCGAAGGCCATCACAATTGCGTCCGCCAAGTTGGGAGAGGGAATGCCGCGCTTTGCCAAGTCCTGCTTGCTTTCGACCTTCACCCGGCCATTGGCGTCATAGTTGCGCAGGGGTGTACTCAGCTCATCAATCAACTGCTCTAGGTGCGGGAGGTCAGCGGACAGGCTGATCATTTCCGAGTGATCGAACTTCTCCCCGTTGCGCACGGCGTTGAAGGTGTTGCGGAACCGGTCAGCCAGCAGCCACCACGCTTGGGCCTTGATGTTGCTGAACATGTCCTTGTTCTTTGTCTGGTCCTTGTAGACCGCCTCTGGCAGCCATACGGCACTGCCAGCATTGAACTTGGCGTAGCGCAAAGGCTTGCCGCCCGGGTTCGCCAGGTTGATTTCCCCAAACTTCGCCCCAGCGCTGGCCCCCACGCCAATGGAGTCATAGGTCACATCGCAGCCCAAAGCCCGGGCAGCGTGATAAACCCGTGTGCACGATTTCAGCAACTCGTCTTCCGCTGCCTTCCACATGTCGGCACCCTGCACCACGGAGCCGTGCGCATTGACGATGGCGCACTTATCCTGCCCACTGTCGGCAATGTCGAAGCCCATGCGCTTGCGTCCCACCGGCTCAAATTTGAGCGTCTTGTGGGCATCAATGGCGGCCATGATCCAAGACCGCTTGATGATGACTCCATCGTCATCCTGCCGGGGCTCGCCACCGTAGATGTGGGCGAATTCATCCGGGTCTTCTACCTTTGCCGCCTCGATGATCCGGAGCATGGTGTCGCTCAGAAATGGGTTTTCGTCGTAGTTGATCTTTCGCACGATGGTGTCGGGCGGTGGATTCACGACGAACCGCTTGTAAGCAAAGTCGGTGGCCAGCTTGGGGTTGAACACAATCCAGACCTGCGAATGCCCCTTGCGGATCGTCGGCTCCAGAATCTTCCACTGCTCTTCCGTGAGGTTGTGCGCCTCTTCAATCCACAGCACATCCACGGACTCCAGCGACTTGATTTCATCAATGGAGCGCCACAGCCCATAGAACATGAACTCGGCACCGGTGGCCGAGTAAATCTTGTCCCGCTGCACATCAAACCGCCCGCTCAGGCCGAAGCGCTCAATCTGGATTTTCAGCAGTGCATAGACCGATTCACTGATTCGGTTTTGGAATTGACGCACACACAAGAAGCGCAGCTTTGCGTTGTCGGCCAGGTAGCAAGCAAAGCCGGCAGCGTCCCAAGACTTCGATGATGCGCGGCCACCCACCAAGACCCTGTTGCGGGCTTTCTTTTTCCAAAAGTCTCGCAGTGCAGGGTTGAGGGTTGCCCTGCCCTCACTCGCCATAGAAGTGACTCAGGCTGCTTGGGGCCTGCTGGGGCTCGTTGACCAGCTTTATCTGGTCCTTGTTGGCATTCAGAAGGTTGACGCCGATGGTGCTGGCCTCGTTGGCAATCTTGGTCAAGACTGCAATTCCCTTCAAGGCTTCCATGCTCTCGGCGTTCAGTGGCTTGGCATCGTCAATCTCCTGAACCTTGGCGTGAGCGATACCAGCCAGCCGGTGTGCGGTGGCGCTCCCGAACTTGGCAGCGCTGGCAAGGTGGTTCGATACGGCGCGCAGCTCGTCAACCAGTGTGAGTGCGTCGATTTGCGACGAAATCGGCAAAGCCTTCAAAGCGGCCTCTGCAGCAACTATTTGATTTGCAACGGTTTTTACGTCTTGACGCTGCGCCGGAAATTTTCGACGCACCGACGCTTCGGAGGTTCCGAACTCCCTTGCCAGTGCGCGGGCAGACTCTGTGCCAGCGAGTAGCCGTCGCCCAATCTCAGCCCATTGCTTTTCGGTGAGTGATGACTTGCGCCCCATCTTCTATCCCTGTGTGGCTTTAAATTGAAAGTAGTGCACCCCATGGGACTGACGCTTTCGCGCTGGGTTGCTGCCCCTCTCGGCTCCCCTCATTGAACGTGTGCCGCCCACGTCAGTTCCATGCGCCATTTGCCCCTGGCGCACCCGTTGAGGTTCCGGGGAATGCGGGGTGGTTCTATTCACCGATCAAATCCTTGAATCGCTTGCTGGTGGTGCGCATGGCCTTCGAGGGCCGGGGAGGTGTTTGCTTTGCCCTCCGTGCTTCCTCGCGCTCCCGCCATTCCTGCGTTTCACACTCCATGATGCGGACAGCCCGAAAGCCTTTGCCGGTGTCGATCAGCTTGCGGGGCACCTTCTTGGGCTCCACGGCCTTTTGCTTGAGCTGGATGGGTGCGAATGCCAACCCCCAGACAGACGAAGGGCACTTGATTGAGATGGGGGCGACGGAACTGGCGGGCACCGTGCGCTGAATGGCCGGCGCCAAAATCAGCGGGTCGTCGTCCTCAAACTCGGGACGCTCCACCAGTTCAAAGCACAGCTGCGGTGACACGTGCCCCTTAAATTCGATCTGACACGCCTTTCGTTTGACGCGCCGAAGCCTCCCGCAATACGGGGACTCAGTGAACAACTCAGCCTGGGCGTGGTTCATGCTTGCTCACCTCTGTAGATGGCTTGCGTCAACAAGGGAAATGCTAGGGAGAGCGCATTGCTTCATGCCTGCAACTCCTTGAACTTTTGGCGGTAGGTTTTTGCGATCCCCCTCAACTCTTCGCGGGTCCATTTGTGGATTGCGTTGTCGTGCTCCAGGGCAACTACACGATCCAGTCCAATGCGTTGAACCAGCCGAATCCGGTACTCGACCACGTTTCCAGACTTGAATCGGTTGTCCTGCTTGCTCTGGGCATGGCAGTTGTCCTCGTGGTAGCGCAGATGCGAAGCGGCCCCACGGCTGCGGTAGTGCCCCGCGTCAACCCTATTGCCTGCGTACCAGTTCAATGGCTTGCCACTGGAGACGCATGGATGACCGGCCAGGCGGTCACGGGCGCGGATGTACCTCGCAAATACCTCATCTGCGATCTTGATGAGATCGGGAATGTCCTGGTCGGCTTCTCTCCGGCGCCTTGTCTCAGCCCTCTCCAACTTTGCCGCAGCTCGGGCTTCCTTGGCCTTCTTGCGCTCGGCCTTAGCGGCTTGCGCTTCGGCGTAGTCGTCAATGCACTCAGGGTGAATGCGCTGGCCAGCGTCCAACTTCCTCTTGCAGTGGGGGCAGCGGGTGCGGTTGTTGAAGGTCATTCGCCACTCCAGTCCAAGCCCTTGGTAGGCTCTGGCAATCGCTGTGCGGGGTGGTTTACGTCATAGATTGAGATGCCCAGTAGATCGGCCAACTTCTCAGCATGCTCAAACATGAAGCCGTTTGAGTAGTGGGTGTGCACAAAGAAAGGCAACTGCTCTGGCAGCATATCGCTGTCATCGTCAATGATTGCGTACTGCTCAACCCCAGGGTTCTTAGCCAGCCAGTCAGCAATTTCCTGACCGCGCGGCCCCATGCCGGATGGTGTACGGCCAGCAATCGGCAGACCCAAGGCGGGCCCGATGCTTGTCCAGTTGCTGTCGTTGCGCCAGCTAGAGGAAAGAATCACGACCGCACCAGAGGCGCGAACGATTCCACCAATCAGCCGAATCGCAACTTCATCCATCTTGGCGCGGATGCCGTCAGCGCCTGACCATGAAACGCCACTAAAGGCAATTGCGGTGCGATGGCTATTCAGTACGCCGTCAATATCAAGGAAAACGACTTTCATACAGCCATCCCCCTAGGTGCCGACTTGTAGACCGGCTGCACACCACTCTGCGCGGCCATGGCCACCAGAAACTCCATCCAAGTGCTGAAAGCACCCTTGCCCATCTTGCTAGTGCGCTGGGGAAGCATCATTACCCTGCCATCGAAAGCGGCCATCCGCATTTCTCCATTCCAGCAGCCGGTTAGAACGTCTTTCCAGTCGTCATCTGTTACCCACTCCATCTGGCCATTGATGCAGAGCTGCTTTTGCTGGGCGAATCCGGCCAGGTAGGGCCATTGCGCGGCGTTCTGCTCCAAAGTGCGGTTTGGCTCAGAGACTTGCACCACGAAACCGGCCGGGGCCGCTTGGACTGCGCGCACGGCGTTTGCTCGGGCCATGTCGTGAGCCAGGATAAAAGTCGCTTTCATCGCTCCCCGCCCTCCAGTCGATCAGCAACCAACTTGGCATATCCGGCAATGTCCACCCAGCTATCCGCATAGTTTGGGTCGCCGTTCACGATGCGGCCAATCTTGTGGCATATCATTTCAAGGGCTTCTTGCTGGTCGTCGGACAGATCAACCTTCGTGCGGTCGACATGCCGAAAGATGGCCTGCTTGAGTTCTTGGGTGATCTTGGCGTGACCGGTAAAGGTGCCGTAACGGCTTCCACGCTCTGTCAATGTCTGGTTGATGTCGCTCATACGTACCTCACAAAATGCGCAACTTCTGCGTAACTCAGGGGCGTTTCATGGGGCTCTGGCGCACGGATTCCGCATGTTTTGCCTGGCCATCCAGCCGCCTGCGCTCGTTGGCCATGGTTTCCGCAAGTCCGGGCACACGCTCCATCAGCTTGGCGGCAATGTCCGGCCACAGTCCCGACTCGTCCGACTGCAGCTCCAAAGCCCAATAGCAGGCATGGGCCTTCGCTCCCTCCATTTGAGCCATCCAGACAAGGTGTGCAAGGGTTGATTGGTAGAGGGTCATTCACAGCAATGCCTCCTGCACTTGTTTGATTGGCTCAGGGGCGAATAGCTGGCCCTGTGCTACTGCTTGCTCAATTCGTTTACATGCAATGTCAAAATACTTGGGTTCGCGCTCGATTCCGATGAAGGATCGGCCTAGCTGGATAGCGGCTACTCCTGTAGTTCCGCTGCCCATGAAGGGGTCTAGTACGGTACCGGCTGCGCGGACAACCTCAATAGTCCAGCGCATTAGCTGAAGCGGCTTTTCAGATGGGTGGCCATGCAGTACCCGGCCCACTGGATGGCTGAAACGCTTTGTATTGGCGTCAAGGCTTGTCCAAGCAATCTCGCAATCGGCCATTGTTGGTACCGCGTTTTGCTTGTCCCAAACCAGCCAGCAACGCGAAGGAGGAAGCCCGTAATAGTTGCCACCCCAAAAAACGGAAATCTCCGCTATGTTTGCCAGCTTGATTAAGGTACCGACTTCAGGGGGCGCGTTATCCCAAACGACCATTTCCTTAGACTCAGTTTTCGCGCCCCATGTGCCGCCCTGCATGCGCTTGCCCAAGCCATAAGGCGGGTCAGTAATCACCGCATCCACCTTGCCCAGCGTTGGCAGCACTTCCATGCAATCACCGCAGTAGAGTGTTGCGTTGCCGATAACTACGGGCTTCATGCGGCCTCCCCGATAGCGTTCTTTGCCATCTGCACCACGGCAGGGCTGCGCTTCATTCCGGCCTTTACATCGGCCAAGATTCGGTGTGCCCATGCCTTGTGATCGATCTTGGCAACCGGATGAGACTTCAAGCCCTCCAACACCTTGGCGGCAATCTCTGGGTTGACTGTCACGACAGCAGGCAGGGCTAACACTTGCTTGCTCGGGGCGTTGCGGCAAAGCAGCTTGAACTCGATAGCGTTTGGCACCTTGGGCGGCAGGTTTTGCAGCGCCCAAACAATCGCCCGCTTAGCCTCCAAGCTGTGCGTGAAGTCGCTCAATTGGTAGCCCCAAAAGGTCTTGATTTCCTTCTCGGGGGCGTCGCCAAGGCTGCGCGTGAAGGCAGGGCCATACGCAAGGAGAAGCGCAGAAAACACATGGTCAACGGCTGCGGCGCTGCTGTCATTGCCACCGAAAAGGGCGTCAACAATGTTGTCAATTTGGTCGGTTTTCACTTGGCAATCTCCAAAACTTTGATGTCGGTTTCGATCACGTCGCCCATGTGCTGCACGGGTTGGAGGTGTTGCGGTTTGTCGGGGTGATTGCGGCCAGTCAGCTTTTCCCACCTCTCAATGCCAGCCAATCGGTCACGCTCGGCAAAGCTCATGGGCTGATTGGCGGGAGCGGCTACCGGCAGCGGGCCGGTGTGCAGGGTTTGCGCGGTCTGTGCGGCGTCTTGGCGGGTGCGTTTCAGGGTGCCCAAGGCGTAGGCAAAGCCCTTGCCCTTGCCGACAGCGGTACGCGCAGCCCCCTCGAACTCAGCAACGGATGCCCCAGCGTTCAGGAGCATTTGCAGGTCAGGATGTCCGGGGTTGGTATCCGAGACTCCCACTGCCTTCATGACCAAACAAACTTTGGCGGGTTCGGTCACACGCGCAGTGTGTGTGTTCAAACCATCTTCATCTTTAGCTACAAGAGTAGGAATACCAATACCTATTCCGGTACCGGTTCCGGTACCGGTGTCGTCACTCCCATGTGATTCCGGTGTCCGTCCGGTGTCTGTCCCGTGGGACAAGTTGGGACTGCCGGCGGACATCTTTGCCCGGTATGCGGCCTTCCGCGTCTTTTCCTTGGACTTGTGTTCGAGCATTTCAAGCACTCGCTCAACGATGGTGTCTTGATAGAGGCGGCCATCCTCTGCAAGCCACCAGCCGCGTAGCAAGATGGCCTTGACCTTGGCAAACGCCTTTACGGTCATGCCCAAGCGGGCAGCGATCAGCATGTCATCCGAGGGCATGGAGCCGCATGGCTTTTGTTGCCAAGCAGTGGCCCAGAGCATCAGCAGCCATGGCCGAACATCAGGAGCAGCAAGCGCCCATGTGTCGGATTGCATGACGCGCTCCAGATCGAGCTCAAACCGCCAGCCCTTGGCCAGCGTGTCGCTCGGGTATGGAATTGGGCGAGGTGTCAAAGCAATGCCCCCTGCGCAGAAGGCAGCTTGACCGTGGTGACCCGGTTGCCAGTCACCGAGCAATTGCGCTTATCAGACGGGGCCAGTGCGCCGTCCTTGCGCATCTCGTTGCAACGGCCAGACACCACATTCACCGGCAGGCCCGTGAGCTTCACCAGCTCCTGCAGCGTGTAGTCGCGCCCGGGCTTCACGGCAGCCAGGATCTGGGCTTGGCGAACTGAAACCGTGCCATCGCGTTTGATGGAGTGGTACGTGGCAATGGAGGTGCTTGCTACTTGGGTGCGCATGGTCATGCACCTCCAGCCAAGACGCGGCGCAGTGCGGCGTTTTCCTCCCGGGCCAAACGGAGTTGCTTCTCCGTCTCGGATTCACGCTTGCGAATGCTGTGCAGGTCGTATCCGCGCTGGTAGAGCATCCAAAACAGCGGTGCATCGTTGCCACACTCGTCCATCAACTTGGTGAACTTCGGCCAAACGATGCCCTCTGTGCCCGACAGCCAGCGGCTGAACTGCGCCTTGTCCACACCGATCTTGTGCTGCAGTTCTTTGTCCAGCGAGAAGCCAGCAAGCTCTGCGCACAGCTCCAGGGCATGGCCCAATGTGGACTTACGTGCCACCTCTTCCGGGCGGACTTCAACGGGTAAAGCTACTTGGTTCATATGCTCCCTCAACTTTGTTGTGAGCTGTTGTGTGGCTCAAATGGGCAAAAAAAACGACAGTTCAGGAATGGCAAACCTGAACCGAACCGAACTGCTGCTCCCGCACACGAACGAAGTGCAGGCGCATGAACTCATCAACAAACAAGTCGTGAGCCGCCGATCCGGCTGGATATGGATTGGCGCGGTGGACGTTCTGGCCGCTCTTGGCGGCTGCACTGGCGAGGTCTTTGACGGTCTCGCGGCAGACGATGGTTTCAGCCATGGGTCAGGCTCCTTGGATGAGTGCCCGCACTCTTTCGCTGGACAATGGAGTTGCAACACAACCATTGACCTTGAAAGGGGCGGACATGAACGAAGAGATGAAGGGTTTGCAGGCGCAGATCGACTTGATGTGCAAGGTGCTGAAAGATTTGGTGAGCGAGTCGAGCAGATCAACCAAGATCGAGCGCCGCGCATGCATGGAGGCAAGGGAAATGGCACAGCATCCAGACCAAGCGGTAGCCAAAGCGGCCAAGGAATGGGGCGAGAAATGGTTTCCGCATCGCCCATCCATGGACGACCCTTGGAATGCGTGAAGGATTGCACTCATAGGCTTGGCGCCTCTGGCCCAAAGGCTTCAGGGCGCAGCTCAAGCCCCTTTCTGTACTCCTTCAGCGCAGCAGAAATTGGACTGGCATCAATACGGAATCCGACCGTTCCATCCTCCCGCAAATCAAGCAAAACTTGCGGGCTTAGCTTCCCCAAAAAATTGGTAATTCTTGAACGCCACTCGGGGAGCATCCTTGCATGCAGTGCGCGCACCTCCATCAATTCAGCGCGTTGCTCTTCGCTCAGCATCGATTCGATATGGTCAAGCAAAGACTTGGCTGGATCGGCTTGGGTCTGGTCTTTAAGCGATGTGCCGAGTTGCTTTGCAACTGAAGCCGCAGACTCCGTAACGATCATTTTGCGAAGTAGCTCTTCGGAAAGTTTGGTTGGGGTGTTGTTGATGATGGTCAACCGCAGCGCTTCTTGTTTAAGCGTCGGCTCGATGCGATCAGGAGTAGTTTTCTCTGGCTTCATCTCAGGCTCCAACAGTTGCGGGAGCGGGCTTGCGGCGTTTGGCCAGCTCGGGCCAGATGGCTTGCCAGTCGTCGGGGCGCAGCTCTTGGCGAGTGACTTGGCCGGAAGTGGCGCGCTCGATGGAAACGCAAAGCTCTGGGCTTGCAACCTTGCGGCCAGTCAGGACTTGATAGAGGTACTGCTCAGCAACACCGCATTTGGTTGCGTATGCGAGTCGCACGGATGGGCTGAATTTATTCATGGCCCGATTCTATCGTTTCGATAGATGTGCAACAAGCTTTTCGATAGATTCTTTTCGCTAGAGTGCAAAAATGGAAAACATAAAGAGTCCAGACGTAGCTGCGCTACAAGCCCTCTGCGACAAGGAGGGTGGTTACAAGGTTGTCGCCAAAGCAATAGGCGTTAACGACCAGTCGATCTATCAGATCGTTTCAGGCGTGCTGCTTCCATCTGGCAGACCCAAGGGGGTAGGGCCTGGGCTGAAAGACAAGCTGAATGCGAGGTATCCCGACTGGAGCGGGCCACGCAAAGAGTACGCCTCTCAGTTTCCGAGCAAACCGAGCGACATGGCAATCAAGCTGGCGGCTGCTTTTGACAGAATTCCACCCGACCCTGTGAAGCAGGCCAGAGCATTTGCGGAAGCGTTTGCAGCTATAGAGAAATCGCTGAGCACCTAGCCTGCCACTCATCCAATGATTTCTGACTGTTGAAGTACAAGACTGCGATGCCCAGCTCACTCAATCTAGCAATCTCGCGGTTGATCGTGTCTTGGTCTTCGCCATTCCTGACACGCGTAAGGATTTCCATACGTTCAATCATTTTTCCCCCTTAATACTGTGTATTTATACAGCTTTTAAGTTAGGGCACAAAACAAAAGAAACAAAAAATAGGCTTTTCATTTTTAACAATTGCTGTACATCCATACAGTGATCTTACGGGTTTGCCCGGAGGGTGTCATCCCCCAAACGGGGGATATTGAGAATTAATATCATTTCAGGAGCCGCAAAGGCCGGTGTCGTTGGTTTTATCAACTTTTAGGGAGTGAGTAATGAAGTTTTTCAAGTTCGTAGCAATTGCAGCCGTGTCCGCACTGACTGCGTGTGCAACTGTTGACCGCAGCGCACCACCGCTGGAAATCGTCACCGTGCATGATGTGCCGGGGCGCACAAAGCAAGAAATTTGCGGAGCTGCCCGCGATTGGGCGGCTGTGTCGTTCAGAGATTCAAATGCCGTTGTTCAGGTGTATGACCCCGAGCGCGGAACAATGATCGGCAAGGGCAACATGAATTTGGTGGGGTACGGCGGTTCGTCGAATGTCGTCAACTTCACAATTACAGTTGATTGCAAAGATGGCAAGGCGCGATCAAAGTGGGATAACTTCTCGCTCAGATTCCAAGGATCGGACTACCCGCTACTTGAGGACTCTTTGAACAACTTGCAGACCAAGGCCCGCACCACTGTTGGCAGCATGGATGCAAGTTTGCTGGCAAAGCTCAAGGGCGGCGCGGCGAAGTCTGATTTTTGATGGTGTGACGTGAGTAGTAACGCAAAGCCCCCAAAAGAGGTTGTGTACACCCTCAACGAGCTACGCGCAGACTGGATTGATAACGTCTACCAGGATGGCGTGAAGTCGCCCATGCTGCGCATTCAGCTTAAGGTTGACAGACACGGCCCGGATGGGCGCGAGGATGGCCTCAGTCTTCCAGCGTTATTGCTAGAGCGCTATTCCGCAGAAAATCTTGCGGACCTGCTGCGGACGAAACTGGGGGCACCTCCCCCTGGTCAAACATCAGCACCCGAACTGGATGGGGATTGCGAAACACCAATTCGCCATTGACTAGGGCTAGGCCGCTTGGCTGGTTACTTGTCATCATGGGTAAATGCTAGGGACTGCGGTGCAATTTAACTTTTCCGCTATCATATTGATAGCTGCCTGCGCTCTATCCACGGGCGCAAGCGCGGAATATGCCCGTAGCAAGAAAGTGTTGCGCGAGTTCGTGAAGCTGCGGGCCTGCCCAGCTACCGGGCTCCACCGGCTGCCCTGCCCCGGCTGGCACATGGATCACATCATCCCGCTGTGCGCTGGCGGTGCTGACTCGGCGGAAAACCTGCAATGGCTCACGCGAGAGGATCACAAGGCCAAGACCCGCATTGATGTGCGGGAGTGTCGCCGCTTGAAGCAGTAGACAAGCGCGACCCAGCCCTCTCCGGAGGGCTTTTTTTACGCCCAACTACCGGCGAAATAGCCGTCCAAGCAAGGACAGGAGAAAATAGATTGCAGACGGCGGAACAAACCAGCCTGCCGCAATCGTCACCAGGAGGATGCCCAGATGGATTTGCCAGCCATAGCGAACACGTTGCTCGGAGTCTTGCTCCACCCCGCCACCACTGCCGTCATCGGCTTTGGCGCTGGTATTGTTGCCAGGTTCTTTCACGACAGGTTCCAGCGGCGAGACAACGCCGGGGCTGCTCTGTCCACCTCCATCGGGCGGCGCTACTTCGCCACGCGAGACCAAGGCACCGGGCAGCCGCGCCTCTTGACTGACCACGAGCGCCGGGAGCTGGGCTTGGTCATGTCCCGCCGTAAGTTCTCCCGCCTGTGTGTTGCCGATGATGCCTACGCCGAGTGCCACAAGCGCAATCTTCAACAAGATCCCGCGAGTGACTGGGATCACATAGTCATCAAAAACCCGCTTGAGGTGAAGGCTGCGGCCCAGAGGGTCATTGATGCGCTGCCCGGCTTGTAGATAGTTCATTTCGCTTTTCCTTTCGCCACCTTCAGGTGGCTTTTTTACGTCCCATGAAAATATTTTACCTTTTTTCTATCTTTTCGCTTGCTCATGTCTATCTTTTCGATAGAATTCACCCATGCCAAACAAAAAGGCATCCGGCGCAGCAGATCGAGGCTCACCGGCAGATGTTCAGTCCATCCGGGACTTGAAAACGGAAGCGGCGAAGTCCAGCCGGAGAAATGGACGAAGGCGAAAGCCGAGCAGGGCCGGGGATGTGCGTGTAAGGCGCCATCTAGGTCGGTGGGTGCCCCCTGCTTCATGCCGCAAGGCCGTATCAAAAAACTCTGCGAACAAAACGCAGGGCGTGTGCCTTCGGGTGTGAAACACGCAATGAGCCGGAACCTGAACAGGGGATATGCCGGCCACCCTCTTTAAGTAGAGGGAAAGCACAAGCGCCGTGACAGGGTTCTTGTGTTTTCAAGGAGCCATCCATGACAAAAGCCTCTCAACTGCTGGCCACGGTTTCCGACCTTGGGCGCGAGTTCGATAAGCGGGTCAGGCAATACACCCTGACCGTCTGCCTGTTTCCTCCCAAGCCCTTGCACATCCATCAAAAGCAAGCGGCCATTGCCTCTTTCCGGCACTACCTGAGCTGCAAGCGCCTTGGCCTGATCGGTCAGCGCGAACAGAACCGGAGATTCAACGAGGCGATTCGCGCAACGAATGACGCCATTTTTTACCACCGGCTGCAAGTGTCGAAAAACACGGCGGGGCAGACTTTTGGGGGCGCGATATGAGTCCACGAGCAATTTTCATTTTGCGAATGTTCCGCGCTATGCGCCATCAGAAACAGTTCGACGCAGGCTGGACGATGGGCTACTACCGTGGGTGCGAATGGAGTCTAGACGAATGGGAGCGCTGCTACCTGCGCAACATTTTGAACTCTATTGAACAGGGGGGTTCTGCATGAACTGCAGCGCCAATCAAGCCGCCCCGAGTCCCTGCCCTGCCAATTGCTCAAAGGCCGGCATGTGCCTCAGCGAAACGATTGAGTGCCCCTGCTCTGACCCTGACCGCACCGGCAACCCAGAGGAGCGAATCAGCAAGGCGCTGGCCATTGGCTACGTCTGCGGGGTTCTTTTCTGGACGCTGGTTTCTTTTTTCATCGCAAGGAGTCTGCCCCAATGAGCCCCCACGCACTCGAAACTCTGTACGACAAGCTCGGGCAGCCCAAATGGTTCTGGCCGGTGATTATGTTCGCCGTGTTTGTCGCCCTGCCCTTGCTGGCGTCCTACGTGGAGCAGGCGGCATGAGCGGGCGCGCCGTAACCCCGTGGGCGCCATCGCGCCGCGCTGCAGCCCGAGTCACAAACCCACTGCCCGTGCCTGAGGTGTGTCCGCACTGTGGGGCACCCTGCAGCATCGTGAATAACTCGTTGATCTACGGTCGCGAGTACGGTGAATGGCCGTGGGCAGTGTTGTGCCAAGGTTGCGAAGCCTATGTGGGCCTCCATCCATTTACAGGCATCCCACTCGGAACGCTGGCTACCGCTGAGATTCGCAACGCACGTAAACGCGCCAAGTCCGCGTTTAACCCACTTTGGCAACAAGGCGGAATGTCTCGCTCCGAGGCATATGCGTGGCTGGCAAAGGCTCTTGGCATAGCCGATGTCAATGCGTGCCATATCGGCTGGTTCGATGTTGCTCAGTGCAATGCGGTTGTGGCCGCCATCAACAAGTCGGCAGGCGGTGAAGCATGAACACCCGCCAAGGCCTCCACCGCATCAACACCGAGGAAGAAACCAACCAGCCTTGGGACACCTTGAACCGAGTTCTCGACGTCTGCTTTGGCGTCCTGCTCGGCCTCGCATCCTTCCCGGCCCTGATGTGGCTGGGTTCTCTTTTCTACACACCTTGAAAGCACCACCATGAACGCAGTAACCAACCAAAAGCCCGCCAACGCCGTTGCGGAGTTCTCCCGCTTTATGGACAAGCTCAAGCCCCAGATGGCGCTGGCCTTGCCCAAGCACATGAACGCTGACCGCATGAGCCGCTTGGCCCTGACAGCTTTCAGTTCCACGCCAGCACTCCAGAAGTGCAGCACCAACAGCATCGCGGCCAGCATCATGACCGCCGCACAGCTTGGACTGGAACCCGGTATCAACGGGCAGGGCTACCTGATCCCCTACAAGGACACATGCACCTTTGTGCCAGGCTGGAAGGGCTTGGTGGATCTGGTTGCCCGCGCTGGCCGTGCTACGGTCTGGACCGGTGCCGTGTACCCGGGCGACAAGTTCGATTACCAGTTGGGTGACGAACCTTTCTGCCGTCACCAGCCGGGAGACGGCGGCGAAGAATTCACCCACGTTTATGCCATTGGCCGGGTGCGCGATGCGCAAATGCCGGTCATTGAGGTGTGGACACGCGGCAAGGTGTTGAAGCACCTGAACCAATACAACAAGGTGGGCGGCCGGCACTATGCCCACGCCAGTGAGAGCAATTTCGAGATGTACGCCCGCAAGGTCGCGCTGCTGCAGGTCTTGAAGTACATGCCCTCCAGTATTGAGCTGTCGAACGCACTCACCGTCTCCCATGCCGCCGAGGAGGGCAAGGGCGCAGTCATTGAGGGCGACTTCGTGACCATCCACGACCCGGTGGACACCAGCGGCCCAGCGCCTGACCGTGACGGCGTACTGCCTGAATGCTCTGCCGAATCTTTCGAGCGCAACCGTGATGACTGGATGAAGGTCATCAAGGGCGGCAAGAAGACCGTCAACGAGTTGATCGCAACCATCCAAACCAAGGAACTGCTGAGCGACGACCAGAAGGTCGAGATTGCAAGCTGGTCCGCTTAAGAGGCGCCACACCATGAAAACCCATGAACTGATTCAAGGCTCTCAAGCCTGGCACGACTACCGCGCCAACCACTTCAACGCCAGCGATGCACCGGCCATGCTGGGCATCAGCCCCTACAAGACCCGCTCGGAATTGCTGCGCGAACTGGCAACCGGCCAAACGCCTGGCGTTGACCCGGCCACACAGCGCCGCTTTGACGATGGCCACCGGTTTGAAGCACTGGCCCGCCCACTGGCTGAAAAGATCATCGGCAAAGACCTGTACCCGGTGACCGGCTCCGAAGGGCGGCTGTCTGCCAGCTTCGACGGCCTGACCATGGCCGAGGACACGGCCTTCGAACACAAGACCCTGAACGATTCGCTGCGCTACACCCCATGGGATGAAGGCAACGGACTCCACCTCCCGGCCCACTACCAAGCCCAGATGGAGCAGCAACTGCTGGTATCTGGCGCCGAGCGTGTGCTTTTCATGGCCTCCAAGTGGAAGGGCGACGAGCTGGTGGAAGAGCGCCACTGCTGGTATGTGTCCGACCCTGAAATGCGCGCCCGGATAGTTGCGGGCTGGGAACAGCTTGAGCAGGACCTGCAGGGCTATGTCGCCCCCGAAGTGATCGTCCCGGCCAAGGCTGCGCCCCAGATGGGCCTGCCCGCCGTGTCCATTCAGGTGTCCGGCTCCATTGCGCTGATCGACAACCTAGATGTATTCGGCGCCGCGCTGACCGCGTACATCGAGCGGATCAACAAGAAGCCCGAGACGGACCAAGACTTCGCCGACTTGGAAGCCACGGTCCGAACCTTGAAGGCTGCAGAGGATGCACTGGACGCAGCCGAAGCCGGCGCACTGGCACAGACCGACAGCATCGACACGATGCGCAAGACGGCTGCCCTGTACCGCGAAACGGCCCGCGCCAATCGCCTGCTGGTGGAAAAGCTGGTCAAGGCCGAGAAGGAAAACCGCCGCAACAAACTGGTGAGCGATGCGTCCACCGCGCTGAGCGACCACATCAAGGGATTGAACGAGCGCTTGGGCAAGCCCTACATGCCAGGGATTCAGGCCGACTTCCCGGGCGTGATCAAAGGTTTGAAGAGCCTGGACAGCATGAAGGACAAGCTGGACACCGAATTGGCGCGCTGCAAGATCGCTGGCAATGAAGCGGCAGACCGCATCCAGGTCAACCTGACAACCCTGCGCGAACTGGCCGGTGAACACGCCTTCCTGTTTGCGGACACCGCGCAGTTGGTACTCAAGGGCAACGATGACCTGACGGTGCTGGTGAAGTCGCGCATTGCCGAACACAAGGCCGCCGAAGCTAAGCGCGAGGAGGAAACCCGCGAACGCATCCGCGCCGAAGAGCAGGCAAAGGCAGAGAAGGCAGCCCGCGAGAAGCTGGCAGCCGAGCAAGCCGCAGCAGCCGAGGCCGAGCGCATCGCCGCAACGCCACCCGCCGCTGCCCCGCTGGTTGCTCCTGCAGTGCCAAACGTCACCCACGAAGCCGTGGTCAACCTGATGCCCGCCACGGTGCGCAAGGCTATTGCAGCCCCAGCACCCGCTGCGACATCGGAGCCGACCTTGAAGCTGGGTGAGATTGGTGAGCGTCTGGGCTTCACGCTGACAGCCGACTTCCTGAAATTGCTGGGCTACGAGGCCACCACTGTGAAGGCTGCAAAGCTGTATCACGAAGAGGACTTCCCGGCCATCTGCCAAGCGCTGATGGTGCACATCGGTGAAGTGTCAGACCAGTTCAACGCAGTCGCTGCGTAACAAGTTCAAGGGGGCCAGTCGGTCCCCTTCCCTTTTCTAGATCAAGGATTTCCCCATGACCCGCATTTCCAAAGCCCCGCAAGCCTTCGATGAAGGCCAACCCCTGCAGATCAACATGCAGGCCGTTCAGTCCAACCAGGTGAAGGCCATCGGCTACGACCCGGAAACCAAGACGCTGGCCGTGACGTTCAACTACGGCAACGCGCTGTACCAATACCCGGATGTGGAGCAGGCCACCTTTGACGCATTCAAAGAGGCCGAGAGCGCTGGCACTTTCTTCGGCAAGCACATCAAAGATTTGCCCTTCAAGAAGTACCGCACCGAGCCCGCGCCGGTCTGACCATGAAACGCACCATCACCATCACTTTTGATGATGCCCCCGGCGCTGGCTGGGATGTGCAGGAAAACGGCAAGTGCTGCGACGGACTGGTCTGGGGCGAAATGGTCGAACAGGTCATTAGCTTGACCATTCACCCCGCCCGCGTTGGCAACGGCTACGCAATGCACACACCGCAGGAATGGAAGGCCAAACATGAGGCGTGGCGCAAGCCTAAACAGACTGTGCCGCCGCTATTGCTTGAAGGCCCGACTGCATGAATCACAAGTGCCCATGGTGGCCCGATGAAGGCGCAGATAAACGGCCAATCGGGCCGACCGATGTTTAACCGGAGAAGCATATGAGCAGAAGCGGATACACAGACGACGATGAAGACCCGCTAGCGCTTGGACGCTGGAGGCAAGCGGTAAAAAATGCGATGCATGGCCAGCGTGGACAGGTTTTGCTGCGGGAGCTTGTCCAGGCTCTTGACGCAATGGAGGACAAGCGACTGTACCCCCATAGTTTTGCCACAGCCGACGGCGAGTTTTGCGCACTTGGTGTGCTAGGGGCCATGCGTGGCACAAAAATGGATGATTTGGGTGACGAGTGGGACTGCGACACAAAGGCCGTAGGCCAGAGGTTTGGCATCGCCCCAGCCATGGCCGCCGAAATCATGTACATGAACGACGAATACGCTGCGGATGAGTGGAAATGGGTAGAAGTTGAAATCTGCGGGCCGATGCCGCCACACCACTTCCCACCATACGGCCACAAGAAGCACCAACGCTCAGTGCGAGTGCCCAACGACAACCACCCAACCGAGCGCTGGCAACAGATTCGCAAATGGGCTGTCGAGAACATAAAGCCCCATAGCGCGCTGTAAGTCGCCCCCGCCGCTAGTCGGCGCCAATCTTTACCCCAAGCCCTGCAAGTCAGGGCTTTCTTACTTCTGAAAGTCATCAATGTTAAAAGCTGCAACCCTGTACCGCATCGTTAGCCTCCCCACGACTTTTTCCCCTGGCACTGCTGACCTCAACTTTCAGGCCTTCGCGCCCTGTGGGGCGTCTCAAGAGAAATCGGTGGGATGGGTGCCGCCCCGTGGCGATGAACATGGCGCCTTGCTTGAATCCGTCGCTGGTCAATGGATTTTGAAGCTGATGACCGAAACCAAGACGGTGCCCGCCGATGTGGTGCGCCGCAAGGTGGACGAGCAAATCAAGGTCATCGAGACAACCACCGGACGCAAGCCCGGGAAAAAGGAGCGCCGCGAACTCACCGACGATGCGCGCCTGTCACTGCTGCCCATGGCATTCACCAAAGTCAGCACCACCTTGCTGTGGATTGACCCCGAGAGCCGCACGTTGGTGATTGACAGCGCCAGCCAAGCAAAGACGGATGAAGCCGTGACAGCGCTGATTAAGTCTGTGGACGGTTTGGCGCTCTCGCTGGTGCACACCGAGACTTCGCCAGCCGCGGCTATGTCGCATTGGCTCTCCACCCGCGAAGCGCCCCAAGGATTCAGCGTTGACCGCGAATGTGAGCTCAAGGCGACGGACGAATCCAAAGCTGTCGTGCGCTACTCCCGCCACGCGCTTGACACCGACGAGGTAAGCCAGCACATCGCCCAAGGCAAGGTGCCCACCCGTGTGGCCATGACTTGGATGGACCGCGCTTCTTTCGTGCTGTCTGACGCCCTGACGCTCAAGAAGATCGACCTCTTGGATGTGGCTTTCACGGACCAAGAGGGCCAAAACCACGCGGATGACTTTGACGCGAATGTGACCATCTTCACAGGCGAGTTCAAGAAGCTACTGCCTGACCTGTTTGAGGCGCTAGGCGGCGAGGTCAAAGAAGGTATTGAGTAACTTTTAAGGGTTCGCATGAAAGCAATCGACCTCTTTGCCGGTGCCGGTGGCTTTTCCACTGGCGCAACCATGGCGGGTGTTCAGGTGGTCTGGGCCGCAAACCATTGGCCCGCCGCCGTACAAGTGCACGCAAACAATCACCCTGACACCCAGCACGCTTGCCAAGACCTACAGCAAGCCGACTGGACGCAAGTGCCAGCCCATGATCTGCTTATGGCCTCACCCGCCTGCCAAGGCCACAGCCGCGCCAGAGGCAAGGAACGCGCCCACCATGATGCGCAGCGCTCTACGGCTTGGGCGGTGGTGTCCGCTGCTGAGTGCCACCGGCCAGAATCGGTTATTTTGGAAAACGTGCCCGAGTTCGCAAAGTGGCAACTTTTCCCCGCGTGGTGTTCTGCCATGGGTGCACTGGGTTACGCACTAGCGCCCATGATTTTGGATGCCGCTGACCACGGAGTACCCCAGCACCGCCGCCGGTTGTTCATCGTCGGCACGCGCAGCAAGCACCCGGTGCAGCTAAGCCTGCCTCGCGCCGAACACATGGGTTCTGCCCAAATCATCGACTTTGAGGCGGGCCGCTGGTCAAGCATCAATAAACCGGGGCGCAGCCAAGCCACTCTGGCCCGCATAGCTGCTGGCCGGAAAGACCACGGCGCGCGCTTTCTTACTGCGTACTACGGCAACGAACACGGAGGGCGCAGCCTAAGCCGACCAGTAGGCACCATCACCACCCGTGACCGCTGGGCAGTGATCGACGGTGATCGCATGCGCATGCTGTCCGTCGATCACTGCCGCAAAGCGATGGGTTTCCCTGCTAGCTACAAACTCCCCGCCCGCGCCAAAGACGCCATGCATATGCTGGGCAATGCCGTGGTGCCTGTAGTTGCGCGGGACGTTATCAACGCACTGAAGGCCGCAGCATGAAAGTTTTGGGCGTTACTTCTTTCCTGTTGTCCGCGTGACCTCTGCCAAGTAGTTAGTTGCGAGCGCCTGAATGACGGCTCCAAGCAGTGAAGTCTGGTGATCAAGCGGGTGACTAGAAAACTTTCTGTCGGCAATCTTTATCGCGGCCGCAAGCTGTTCGGTTGTAACCGCTATGGCCTTGCTCATAGCTACTGACTGAGTTCCTGAGACTTCTCTTTCTTCATTGGACATATTTCCCCCTGTATTTGTGAAGGCTCAAGCATACCCATGAAGCCCTCCCATTTTGAAAGCAGCAGCATGAGAAAACAAAGCACCTACGCACGCAAGCGCCAGCGCTACCAAGCCGACCCTGCCGCTATCTACAACGTGATGAATCGCATCCAGCTATTCACACCAGAAGAAACAGTACGGCTTGCGACCCCACCCAAATTGGCTTTTGAAAAGCTGCGCACCGGCATAGCGACAGAGCCCGACTTTCACGTACTCGCTGCCGTGGTCAACGTCACGATGGTGCTGGCCGAGAAAATAGACCCTCTCGCAGAGCAAAGCGCCATCGCCGCACGGGATGCAATGTTGCGATGCTGGGAGAGATTCCAGCGCACCGGGCGGTTTGGATTTGACGGTTTGGCGCTGCAAGACATCCCCGTTGCCATAGACCTGCACGACCAGCTAATTGCTTTGCTCACACCATTGCAGATCAGTGAAGGGGTGAAAGTCGTGCAACGGCGTATTGCCAACGGTGATGTGGCCGAAGTCGCAACCTTGCAATGAGCACCCTTCGCCTGTCCCTGATTGGCGAGTATTTCCACCAGATCAAGGCCGGGGCCAAACTGGAGGAATACCGCCTATGCACACCCTACTGGGCCAAGCGCCTGGTGGGCCGGTCCTATGACCAGATCGAGATTGCTTGGGGCTACCCCAAAGCCAACGACAAAGAGCGCCGGATTCTGCGCAAGTGGACCGGCTACACCATTAAAACCATGCAACACAAGCACTTTGGGCCTGAGCCTGTGACTGTGTTTGCCATAGATGTGAGCCGGACTGGTTGAAGTCAACCCTGTTTCACTACATACCAACCAGCAGCGCTGTCTTTGCTATCGCCATCACAACTGATCTGGGTATTGCAGTTTTTGCAGGTGTAGTGGAGAACATGGCCACTGGCTCTGCCCATGCTGATCTTTGACAGGCTTCTGGAAGACCTCAATTCAAGCCCGGAGTGCGGTGGTTCGTCCTTCAATTTGTCGGCCAACTCTTTGCACGCTTCACACATTGCCATTTTTATTTACCTCCCTGAAAGCACCAGTATGACACCAGCAGAAACGGGCTTGCGAGTGATAGTCGTAGGCAGCAGGAACAAGGGCTTAGTCGCCGCCGCAATGGCAAGAATTCAAGCCACCATCATCGCCAACGGTCTTCAGGAAGTGCCATTGGTGGTTGACGGTGAGCCCGCTCGTCTGGGCCTGCCAGCGCTGAGAGAGCCGCCAGAAGTCTCACCTTATTGGCGCGAAGGCACAGGCAAGCGCAAAGCCCAGTGGAAAGAAGAAACCAGAAGGAGAGCAACCAAATGACACCAACAGAACAAGCGTTTAACGCCATGCGGGATGCTTTGTCAGAAATGATAAGTGCACATCACATGAGCAACAACATTAGGCAAGCCGCTGCCGTCAATGCTGCGCGAGAAGCACTAGCAGCAGCAGCCAAGGAAGTGCAGTCCAAGCAAGCAAACTGTTCTATTTGTGCTGGGACAGGATGGATGATCGGGACGAATCAAACATGTTTTGCGTGCGGTGGTGCAGGTTACGCACCATCCCACCCCCAAGCCAGTGAGCCAGTGAGCCAGTGAGCCAGTGAGCCAGTGAGCCAGTGAGCCAGTGAGCCAGTGAGCCAGTGAGCCAGTGAGCCAGTGAGCCAGCATGATTACCGGAACTTACCTTTACATCTGGGCGATGGTTGCTGCAAACCAGTACGTCACGCATTTCGATTGGCAATACATGGGGGCTTTCAACACGCCAGCCGCTTGCCATGCCGCAGCGGCCAACCTCAACAGAGCCGAAAAGCAACACCGTTGTATCGCACCATTGGATGGGAGTTTGAAATGATTACCAAAGAACAAATAATCCAATTTGCGCGTGAAGCTGGTTTTGAAGTGACTACAGACCGAGGCCGAGAAACGTTTTCATGTGGCATTCGGGTCATTCAACGCTTTTACCAAATTTCAAGAAATCAGGAATTAGCGCCAGCAGGATGGAAGCTAGTACCTGTGGAGCCTACGGAGGCTATGTGCGAAGCTGGCTATCTAGCTCAAGACAAATGGCCCAACCATTCCTGCGACAACAGAAGAGAGTTGGCGCAATCTTTTTCTGAGCCACGCTGGGCGGCAATGCTGGCAGCAGCACCAGAGGCAACAGGCATCAACGGCCTGACCGAAGCTGAAACCGCCAACAGCATGAGCGTGCGCGGGCTGTCCAAACCATCGACACAGGGGGCATCATGAGCATATTCCTCACATCCGAAGACATTGCTGAGCTGGTGTTTTGCCCAAGTGAAGATGATGTGGTGCCAACAAGTGCCAAGCTCCCCGAAGGCGGGACCGGCATGTACATGCTGTTTTCTGATGCGGGGCGTTTGGAATACATCGGCAAGTCGATTTGCATGCATGAGCGGATTTATCAGCATTGGCTTGGCATGAAATTCAGAAAAACTGGGTTGCACTTCTCTCAGGTGGCGACCATTCCTGTGAGCAAGGATCTGCTAGCGCATGTCGAGATTGCCCACATTCACGCGCTGCGCCCGCCAAAGAATGTTTTGTATGAAACACCGACTTGGGCGCACCACGGTGAGTTGGTTTTGGCTGTAAATAAAAAATGGAGTGAACCAGAATGGCTGAACTAAATCGCCAGCAAATCTGCGCCGCCCTGGGGGTGAGTGAATCCACAATTCGGCGTTTGGAAAATGATGGACTGCCCTTTACGCCCGTGGGAGTCCGGTCAAAACGTTATGACCTTGCAGAGTGCAAGAAGTGGCTCAAGGAGAATCAACAATGTCAACATGGGAAGACAAAGACGGTAGGCGGCACGTTGGCGTCATGGTCGATGGCAAAAGAGTTCACCGAATCTTGCCGGAAGGTGCAACTGCGGGTGATGCCAAGCTAGTCGAGGCAGAAATTCGTGGAGCTATTGCGCGTCAGCCTAAAAAGGTCAACATACCCGGTGATCCACCCATGGCTGCAGTGCTAGCGCTCTACGTGGAGCATGCCAAGGGTTTGCGTAGCGCTGATACCTCAGAGCATCACGCCAAGCGCTTAGGCCCATGGGCGGCCAAGTACAGGGCTAGCCAAGCACAGGAGTTCGCAGCCCATGTAATCAAGGATATGAGCGCCAAGGTTCCAGACAAAGCCGGGAATCTAAAGCCCGCCTATGCACCCGCCACCATTGCCAGGTCATTGGCTTGCGCAAAGATGGGGCTGACGCTGGCATGGCGGCAAAAGCTAATCCATGAAAACTACGGCCTGCGTATCCAGTCGGTGAAGGTCAACAACAAGCGCGAGGTGTTCCTGACTGTGGATGAGGTGCGCCAGATTGCACAGCATTGCACAGAGCAAATTCAGGCCGTGATTTGGGCAGCACTGCTTACAGGTGCACGCCGGGGGGAACTGCTAAAGATCGAAGCCAAGCACATAGGCGAAGACGCAATCACCCTGCCCGCCAGCCACACCAAGACAATGCGAATGCGGGTGATACCGATCATTCCCGCCCTGCGGCCTTGGCTAAAACATTTTCCTGTGTCTGTTACCTTTGAAGGGGTGAAGACTGCTTGGCAGCGTGCGCGGGTCAAAGCGGGAATGGAGCATGTGAACTTCCATGACTTGCGCCATAGCTGCGCCAGCATCATGCTTGGGCTTGGGGTTGACCTGTACACGATCAGCAAGATTCTTGGACACAGCACCGTGCAAACAACCCAACGGTATAGCCACTTGCAGATTGATGCTCAACGGCTTGCGCTGGATAAACTAGGAGGTTTGGTAACACCGATTGGCGCAAAGAAGGCCAAAGGCGTTTGAACTAGAAATTGGTGGGCGATGCAAGTTTCGAACTTGCGACCCCCACAGTGTGAATGTGGTGCTCTACCCCTGAGCTAATCGCCCAATTTCTATCAAATTACACCGGAAATTTACACAGGGCTTGTAAAATTTCCGTTTTCTATAGCTACAGAAGCCTTAGCGCATTGCAGTGTGAATGCAGTGCTCTACCCCTGAGCTAATCGCCCTTGAAACTTTGTTTCCGTATCAAGGAAGCCTCAAATTATATACCAAATATTCAGCTCATCAGCTTCCAGAGCGTTTTTCCTCCGCTGGATTTATCAAGCTGCGTGAGAACATCATCGTGCGCAGCCATTTCCTGCGCATTGGCTTCGAGCACCGGGAGTTGGATGCTGCGCAAATCGAGCTGCTCCACCACGATACCCGCATCCTGGGGCGCACTGCTCTCCATGATCAAGGCATCCTGCCCCCGCGTCATGTTGATGTACACATCGGCCAACAGCTCGGCATCCAGCAATGCACCGTGCAAGGTGCGACCGGAGTTGTCCACTTCCAGACGATCGCACAAGGCATCCAAACTATTGCGTTTACCCGGGAACATTTCCTTGGCCATGACCAAGGTGTCCAGCACGCCCGCTACGCAGGTCTTGAATGGTTTGCGGCCGGTACGCCCTAACTCCATGTCCAGAAATGACAAATCAAACGGCGCGTTGTGGATGATGATTTCAGCGCCAGCCACGTAGTCCACCAGTTGTTGGGCAATTTGCTCAAAACGCGGTTTGTCGCTCAGGAATTGCGTGGTCAAGCCGTGAACGCGCAGGGCGCCTTCGTCACTGTCCCGCCCCGGATTCAAGTAGAAGTGGAGGTTGTTTCCGGTCAGCTTGCGGTTGACCAGTTCCACGCAGCCAATTTCCACCATGCGGTCCGGCTTGTCCGGATGATTGGCGTAGAAACCCGTGGTTTCGGTGTCCAGAACAATTTGGCGCATGGTCAGGTTTCCTTGCCGGGCCGTCCCAAGAGGAAACGCCCCGCCTTGAGGAGCCGCGCAGCACACGAATTGGCAAGCATGGGTCTCATAGTTTCAGTGGTTCTCTTTGGCGTGATTGATCGAGTACTTGGGAATCTGCACGACCAAATCCTGTTGTGCCAAATAGGCTTGGCAGCTCAAGCGGGATTGAGGCTCCAAGCCCCATGCACGGTCTAACAGATCTTCTTCAGTCTCTTCGGCCTCATTCAAAGAACCTAGGCCTTCGCGCACGATGACATGGCAAGTCGTGCAAGCACAGCTCATGTCGCAGGCATGCTCGATAGCAATACCGTTTTCCAGCAGTGCTTCACAAATGGAGGTACCGGGTGCAGCGCTCACTTGCGCGCCGTCCGGACAATACTCAGGGTGTGGGAGGATCTTGATGATGGGCATAAGGGTCAATTCGTTCAGATGGCTTCGATGTTCTTGCCGGCCAATGCTTTGGTAATACCACGGTTCATACGCATGGCCGCAAAGGGTTCTGTCACATCGGCGAGGGCCTTCACTGCTGCTTCGATGACGGCAGGATCAGTTACCCCAATTGCTTCCCTCACGTGGAGCATGGCTTGGTCCACCGACGCGCGCTCTGCCTCGTCCAACAAATCACCGTCAATGTCCAGCGCACTCCGTGTGGCCAAGAGTAAACGGTCAGCATCTACCCTCGCCTCCACCAGCGCACGGGCACGCATATCTGCCTCGGCAGTGCTAAAACTGTCTTTGAGCATGGCAGCAATCTGGTCATCTGTCAGCCCGTAAGAAGGCTTCACGTCGATGCGTGCCTCCACCCCACTGACTTGTTCCTTGGCGGACACGTTCAGCAAGCCATCCGCGTCCACCGTGAAGGTCACGCGAATACGGGCAGCACCTGCCGCCATGGGCGGAATGCCGCGCAACTCAAAGCGGGCCAGGCTACGGCAATCCGCCACCAGATCCCGCTCGCCTTGGACCACATGCAAAGCCAGCGCGGTTTGGCCATCCTTGTAAGTGGTGAAGTCCTGTGCCATGGCGGTGGGAATGGTTTGGTTGCGGGGAACAATGCGCTCCACCAGACCGCCCATGGTCTCTACGCCAAGCGACAGGGGAATCACATCCAATAGCAACAAATCTCCGGACGGGTTGTTGCCCGCCAGCTGATTGGCCTGTATGGCGGCGCCCAAAGCGACCACCTCGTCCGGATTCAAATTGGTCAGGGGGTCCTGGCCGAAAAACTCACCCACTGCGCGCTTGATCTGTGGCATGCGGGTCGAGCCACCAACCAGCACCACGCCTTTGACTTCTTCTTTGCCCAAACCTGCATCACGCAGCGCCTTGCGCACCGCTTGCAAGGTACGTGCAGTAAGCGACAGCGTGGCCGCTTCAAACTCTTCACGATTGAAGGACAAGTCAACATCACCGGTCGAGAGCTCTACTTCCACAGTGGCAATGTCCTCGTCAGACAAAGCTTCCTTACACGCTCTGGCAGCAGCCATCAGAACGGCTTGGTCCTCCGCCGTATCAGCACTCAAGCCGCTACGAGCCAAAATGGCCTCTGCCAGCACACGGTCATAGTCGTCCCCCCCCAAGGCGGAATCGCCTCCCGTGGACAGCACTTCAAAGACACCTTGGGACAAACGGAGAATGGAAATGTCGAAGGTGCCGCCGCCGAGGTCGTAGATGGCATAAACACCCTCTGCGGCATTGTCCAAACCGTAGGCAATGGCAGCCGCCGTGGGTTCATTGATAAGCCTCAAGACATTGAGGCCCGCCAGCTGAGCCGCGTCCTTGGTCGCTTGCCGCTGCGCATCGTCGAAGTAGGCAGGTACGGTGATCACCGCACCAAAAATGTCATCGTTGAAGCTGTCTTCCGCCCGAAAGCGCAAAGTGGCCAGAATCTCAGCGCTGATTTCCACCGGGCTCTTGATGCCGGCAATAGTCCGGATGCGGGCCATGCCCGGCTCGTCGACCAACGCGTAGGGCAACTTTTCGCTGTGCGCCACATCGGCCACGCCACGGCCCATCAAACGCTTCACGGAGGCAATGGTGTTGCCGGGATCTACGGTCTGGCTGGCGAGCGCGTCAAAGCCGATTTGCCTGCGGTCTGCATCCAGATAGCGCACCACACTCGGCAAAACGACACGCCCCTCCGCATCCGGCAAGCACTCGGACACGCCGTTACGTACAGCGGCCACCAAGGAATGCGTCGTCCCGAGATCGATACCGATTGCAATACGGCGCTCGTGGGGGTTGGGTGATTGCCCGGGTTCAGAAATTTGCAGAAGCGCCATGGAGACTCACACTATTCAAATTGATCCAAGCGCTGATTCAGGTCTTGGGCAAACTTATCAATAAACATTAAGGCCCGGACACTCCCCACGGCGGCCGCAGGGTCACGGTCGTGGTCCAGACACTTTTCGCACTGTGCCAGAAGGTCCTTGCGCGCCGCTTGCACGTCGGACAGCAAAGCTTCTACCGCACCCGCCTCTCGCGCGTCATCCAGCGCCTCACGCCACTCCATCTGCTGCATCAGGAATGAGGACGGCATGGCTGTGTTGCTATGAGCCTGAATGGGAAACCCGGCCAATTCACACAAGTAGGCCGCTCGCTTCAACGGATCCTTCAAACGCTGATAAGCCTCATTGATACGCACAGACCATTGCATGGCAACGCGCTGCGCAGCAACACCATGCGAAGCGAACTTGTCCGGATGGGCTTCGCGTTGCAGCTCTTTCCAACGCGCATCGGTGGCTGCGCGGTCCTGGGCAAAGGTTTGCTTCAGGCCGAACAGCGCAAAGTCATCATCGTGCAGATTCACACGCGGAAGGACTCACCGCAACCGCATTTGTCACGCTCGTTGGGGTTGTTAAAACGAAAACCTTCGTTCAGCCCTTCGCGCACAAAGTCCAGCTGCGTACCGTCGATATAGGCCAAGCTCTTGGGATCCACCAGCACTTTCACGCCATGGCCTTCGAAGACAACGTCTTCGGGCGCCAGCTCGTCCACATATTCGAGCTGATAGGCCAGGCCCGAGCAACCGGTCGTCTTCACGCCCAAGCGCACGCCCACGCCTTTGCCGCGCTTGGTCAGGTAGCGGGTGACGTGCCGTGCAGCGGCCTCTGTCAGAGTGACGGCCATATCAGTTCAGGTGCTTTTTCTTGTAATCATCCACGGCTGCCTTGATAGCGTCTTCCGCCAGGATGGAGCAGTGAATCTTGACCGGTGGCAGTGCCAGCTCCTCAGCGATTTGGCTGTTCTTCAGGGCAGCAGCTTCGTCAAGGGTCTTACCCTTCACCCACTCGGTGACCAAGGAGCTGGAAGCAATGGCGGAGCCGCAGCCATAGGTCTTGAAACGGGCGTCTTCGATCACGCCGGTTTGGGGATTGACCTTGATCTGCAATTTCATCACGTCACCGCAAGCAGGGGCACCCACCATACCGGTGCCCACAGACTCGTCGCCCTTGTCAAAAGAGCCGACATTGCGGGGGTTTTCGTAGTGATCAACGACTTTGTCTGAATATGCCATTTTTCTTACCTCTCAATCTCAATACCAAAATCCGCCACGTCCCTTGTCTCTACCAGGAATGCCGCAGAACCGGCTTCGCCGGGCTGCTGGCATTGCCCCCTTGAGGCGGAGCGGCGCCAGCCGCAGGGGGGGGGGTCAATGAGCACTCCACTGGATGGTGGACAGGTCAATACCTTCTTTGTACATATCCCACAAGGGACTCAAATCACGCAGCTTGGCCACGTTTTGCTTGATCGTGTCTACCGCGTAATCAATGTCTGCTTCGGTCGTCCAACGGCCGATGGTCATACGCAAACTGCTGTGGGCCAGTTCGTCGCTGCGACCCAAAGCGCGCAACACATAGCTAGGCTCCAGGGATGCAGAAGTACAAGCCGAACCGCTGCTGACCGCAAGACCTTTGATACCCATGATCAGCGACTCGCCTTCCACATAGTTAAAGCTCATGTTCAAGTTGTGGGGAACGCGTTTTTCCTTGTGTCCGTTGATAAAAACCTGCTCGATGCCTTCCAAGCCGGCCAACATGCGGTCATGCAAAGCCTTGATGCGCTTGTTTTCTTCATGCATCTCTGCTTTCGCGATGGCGTATGCCTCCCCCATGCCCACAATCTGGTGGGTCGGCAAAGTGCCACTGCGCATACCGCGCTCATGGCCGCCACCGTGCATCTGGGCTTCCAGGCGGATGCGTGGCTTACGCCGCACAAAGAGAGCACCAATACCCTTGGGGCCGTATGTCTTGTGGGAGGTCAGGCTCATCAAATCGATGGGCAACTGGGTCATGTCAATATCCACACGGCCAGTCGCTTGCGCTGCATCGACGTGGAAAATGACTCCCTTTTCGCGGCAAGCATTGCCCAAAGCGGTCACGTCCTGGATCACGCCGATTTCGTTATTCACGAACATGACGCTGGCCAGAATGGTGTCAGGGCGGATCGCGGCCTTGAAGGCATCCAGATTCACCAGGCCGTCTTCTTGCACATCCAGATAGGTCACCTCAAAGCCTTGGCGCTCCAGCTCGCGGCAGGTATCCAGTACCGCCTTGTGCTCGGTTTTCACCGTGATGATGTGCTTGCCCTTGCCCTTGTAGAACTGGGCTGCGCCTTTGATCGCCAGGTTATTGGACTCGGTAGCGCCCGATGTCCAGACAATTTCACGCGGATCAGCATTGATCAGGGAGGCGACTTGCTCGCGGGCTTTTTCCACTGCAGCTTCCGCTTCCCAGCCCCAGGCATGGCTACGGGATGCCGGATTACCAAAGTGGTTGCGCAGCCAGGGAACCATGGCATCCACCACCCGCTCATCGCAGGGGTTGGTGGCGCTGTAATCCATGTAAATCGGGAAATGAGGTGTGGTGTCCATAACTGGCTCGATGCTGGCTGTCAGTAAAAAATCAGGATTTGGAGAAGGCATTACCCAAGGCAAAGACCGAGTTGGGCGCATTCACACGAATGGGCTTCACCACGGGCATAGCAGAAATGGCACGTTTAACTGTAGGTTTGGCTTCAATCTGAATTCCTTTGGCCAGCTGGTCATCCACCAACTTCTGCAAGGTGACCGAGTCCAGAAACTCCACCATGCGGGTATTCAGCGAAGCCCATAGGTCATGGGTCATGCAGCGAGCGCCTTCGCCCAGGCAGTTTTCTTTGCCACTGCACTGCGTGGCATCAATCGGCTCATCCACCGACGTAATGATTTCCGCCACGGTAATGTCGGAAGCCTTGCGCGCCAAGGTGTAACCGCCACCGGGGCCACGGGTCGACTCGACCAGGTCATGACGACGCAGTTTGCCGAAAAGCTGCTCAAGGTAAGAAAGGGAAATTTGCTGGCGCTGGCTGATGGCAGCCAGAGTTACCGGCCCGGAGCTTTGGCGCAGACCCAGATCGATCATCGCGGTAACCGCAAAACGGCCTTTGGTGGTGAGACGCATCACTTGCTCCTTCGTGGCGGGGGTTGTTGACTAGCGGACTCAAGTATAACACCAAGCCCCTGCATCCAAGTCAAGTAAGCAGACTGATCAGTCTATTTACCCGATAAGAATAATCAACTTTACTAAATCACGACGTTGTCTGCCCCCGGCGCACCGAAAGCCTGCTCTTTCAGGATGGTCAATTGGTCCCGCACGCGCGCCGCCTTTTCGAACTCCAAATTGCGCGCATGCTCCATCATCAGCTTCTCCAAGCGCTTGATTTCGCGGGAAATATCCTTCTCGCTCATGTCCTCGACCTGCGCCCGTTGCTGGGCATCGCGCTCCAGGCGTTCAGCCTCTTTGCCTGCTTTTTCGCTATAGACACCGTCAATCAGATCGCGCACTTTCTTCACGATGGCCTTGGGCGTGATGCCACGCTCCAGGTTGTGGGCAATCTGCTTTTTGCGGCGGCGTTCAGTCTCTCCAATGGCACGTTCCATGGAGTCAGTGATCTTGTCGGCATACAAAATCGCTTTGCCTTCCAGGTTCCGGGCCGCACGGCCAATGGTCTGAATGAGTGAACGTTCGGAACGCAAAAAGCCTTCCTTGTCCGCATCCAGAATGGCCACCAGCGACACCTCGGGAATGTCCAACCCTTCCCGCAGCAGGTTAATCCCCACAAGGACATCAAAGGTGCCCAGACGAAGATCCCGCAGGATTTCCACCCGCTCCACCGTATCCACATCGCTGTGCAGGTAGCGCACCTTGACGCCGTTGTCGGTCAGGTAATCAGTCAGCTGCTCTGCCATGCGCTTGGTAAGCGTCGTAATCAGCACACGTTCGTTTTTGTCCACGCGGATGCGGATTTCCTGCAGCACATCGTCTACCTGGGTGCCCGCAGGACGCACCTCCACCTCAGGGTCCACCAAGCCGGTGGGGCGCACCACCTGCTCCACCACCTGGCCGGCATGCTCGTTTTCCCACTGGGCGGGCGTGGCGGACACAAAAACAACCTGGCGCATCTTGGTCTCGAACTCTTCAAACTTCAGCGGCCGGTTGTCCAGGGCGCTGGGCAGGCGGAAGCCGTATTCCACCAGCGTCGTTTTCCGCGCCCGGTCTCCGTTGTACATTCCGCCAAACTGCCCGATGAGCACATGGCTTTCGTCCAGAAACATGAGGGCATCTTTGGGCAAATAGTCCGTCAACGTTGACGGCGGCTCGCCGGGGGCCGCCCCGCTCAGATGGCGTGAGTAGTTTTCAATGCCTTTGCAGTGCCCCACTTCACTCAGCATTTCCAGATCGAAGCGGGTGCGCTGTTCCAGCCGCTGTGCTTCCACCAGCTTGCCTGCCGACACCAACTCTTTGAGGCGGTCGGATAGCTCTGTCTTAATCGTTTCCACGGCGGCCAGCACCTGATCGCGTGGCGTCACATAGTGGCTGCTGGGGTAAACCGTGAAGCGCGGAATCTTCTGGCGAATGCGGCCGGTCAGCGGATCAAAAAGCTGCAAGCTCTCGATTTCGTCATCAAACAACTCCACGCGGATGGCCATTTCGCTGTGCTCAGCCGGGAAAATGTCGATGGTGTCGCCCCGCACCCGGAAGGCGCCTCGACTGAAATCCATGTCATTGCGCTGGTACTGCATGCGTACCAACTGGGCAATCATGTCGCGCTGGCCCAGCTTGTCGCCCACGCGCAGCGTCATGACCATCTGGTGGTAGCTCTCGGGTTTGCCGATACCGTAGATCGCAGACACGGTGGCCACGATCACCACATCCCGCCGCTCCAGCAAGCTCTTGGTACACGATAGGCGCATTTGCTCAATGTGCTCGTTGATCGCGCTGTCCTTCTCAATGAAGAGGTCGCGCTGCGGCACATAGGCTTCGGGCTGGTAGTAGTCGTAGTAGCTGACGAAGTATTCCACCGCGTTCTTGGGGAAGAACTCGCGAAACTCGCTGTACAGCTGGGCTGCCAGCGTTTTGTTGGGGGCAAAAACAATGGCCGGACGCCCCAAACGTGCAATCACGTTGGCCATGGTGAAGGTCTTGCCCGAGCCGGTCACGCCGAGCAGGGTCTGGAACACTTCACCGTCTTCCACACCACTCACCAGCTGGCTGATGGCCTCAGGCTGGTCACCTGCCGGCGGATACGGCTGGTACAGCTCAAAAGGAGAGTCTGGATAGCTCACAAACGTGCCCGTGCGCACCTGTTCGGCATCGTCGGTTACTGCAGGGGTGGGCTCAGGGAAAGACATGGCGGCAGGCTTCAAAGGGGCAAAGGTGGAACTGTAGACTAGACCGCTCACACGCAGGAAGACGCTATGCCAAACCCCTCATTCCTGGGCACCACCCTCCCCCTGATTCAGGCCCCCATGGCAGGGGTGCAAGGCCATGCGCTGGCGGCCGCTGTCTGCAATGCGGGCGGCTTGGGTTCTATTCCAGCGGCCATACTGAGCGTGGAAGCACTTCACAAGGAGCTTACGCAGCTCACCGCGCTTACCGGCAAACCCTACAACGTCAACTTCTTCTGCCATACCCCACCAGAGCCCGATGCAGCCCGGGAGGCACAGTGGCAACGGGTCCTGCAGCCCTACTACGCAGAACTCGGTCTTTCGCTATCCGATATCACACCCGAACCCGGGCGCACCCCGTTTAGCGAACAAGCTGCCGATGTTGTGGAGCCATTCAAGCCCGCAGTCATAAGCTTTCATTTCGGGTTGCCACCAGCGGCGCTGCTGGCGCGCGTCAAACGCTGGGGCAGCGTGGTGCTAGCGTCAGCCACCACCGTGGACGAAGCCGTATGGCTTCAAGAACACGGGGCGGACGCCATCATTGCCCAAGGCCTAGAAGCTGGAGGCCACCGCGGAATCTTCTTGAGCGAAGACCTGAACACCCAAATGGGCACCATGGCCTTGTTGCCGCAGATCGTGCAGGCCGTTCAGGTGCCGGTCATTGCTGCCGGCGGCATTGCCGACGCAGCAGGCGTGGCCGCAGCCATGGCGCTCGGGGCGTCTGCGGTGCAAATCGGAACCGCATATATGTGCTGTCCGGAAGCCACGACGTCGGCCTTGCACCGCGCAGCACTTCAAAGCCCCCAAGCCCGCCATACAGCGCTCACCACCCTGTTCACCGGGCGACCTGCACGCGGCATCGTGAACCGGCTGATGCACGAACTCGGCCCTTTGAACCCGGCAGCCCCTGCATTTCCGTTGGCCACCGCGGCCATTGCACCTTTACGTGCAAGGGCAGAGTGCATGGGAAAAACCGACTTTTCCCCATTGTGGAGCGGTCAAAACGCCTCGCAATGCGGCAACCTGACGGCAGCCGAACTCACGCGTGCATTGGCAAAGGGCTTGGTGCGTTAGGTCCCAAGAAAAGGCACCAGCTCGGTGCCCAGTAAAATAGGGAGAACCCGCAGCGCTGACAGCGTTTCCGGGCAACCCTCACGACATTCCAATCACAGGACTTATCCATGTCTCTCTTTACCGCCGTCGAAATGGCTCCCCGCGACCCCATCCTGGGTCTGAACGAACAATTCAACGCTGACACCAACCCCAACAAAGTCAACCTGGGTGTGGGCGTGTATTTCGACGACAACGGCAAACTGCCCCTGCTGCAATGTGTGCAAGCCGCTGAAAAGACCATGATGGACAAGCCCACTGCACGCGGCTACCTGCCTATCGACGGTATTGCCGCCTACGACGCGGCAGTGAAGGGCCTGGTGTTCGGTGTTGACTCCGACGTGGTCAAGAGCGGCCGCGTGGCTACTGTGCAAGCCATTGGCGGCACCGGCGGCCTGAAGATCGGCGCGGACTTCCTGAAAAAAATCAGCCCCAACGCCACCGTGCTGATCTCGGACCCCAGCTGGGAGAACCACCGTGCGCTGTTCACCAACGCTGGCTTCTCGGTCGACACCTACCCCTACTTCGACCAAAGCGCCAACGGCGGCCTAGGCGGCATCAACTTTGACGGCATGCTGGCCAAGTTGAACAGCGCAGCCGAAGGCACCATCGTGCTCTTGCACGCCTGCTGCCACAACCCCACCGGTTACGACATCACCGCGGCCCAGTGGGACCAAGTGATTGCTGTGGTCAAGGCCCGCAAGCTGACCGCCTTCCTCGACATGGCTTACCAGGGCTTCGGCTATGGCATTGCCGAGGACGGCGCTGTCATCGCCAAGTTTGTGGCCTCTGAGCTGAACATTTTTGTGTCCACCAGCTTCTCCAAGAGCTTCAGCCTCTACGGCGAGCGCGTGGGCGCCCTGAGCGTAGTCGGCAACAGCAAAGAAGAAACCGACCGCGTCCTGAGCCAGCTCAAGATCGCCATCCGTACCAACTACTCCAACCCGCCCACCCACGGTGGAGCCATCGTGGCGGCCGTGCTGAACACCCCTGAGCTGCGTGCCCAGTGGGAACAGGAACTCGGCGAAATGCGCGTGCGCATCAAAGCCATGCGCCAGAAACTGGTCGACGGCTTGAAGGCTGCGGGTGTAGCCAAGGACATGTCCTTCATCACGACCCAGATCGGCATGTTCAGCTACTCCGGCCTGTCCAAGGACCAGATGGTGCGCCTGCGCTCCGAGTTCGGCGTGTACGGCACCGACACCGGCCGCATGTGCGTTGCTGCCCTGAACAGCAAGAACATCGACTACGTCTGCCAGGCGATCGCCAAGGTCGTCTAAGCCCCGCGACCCGACACCGGGATCAAGCAGGCAGCTCTTTTTGGATAGCTGCCTGCGCACATCCCTTGCGCCGTGATGGAGAAACAAGCATGAAGAACCTGGCCTTAGCCGTGGGTGCCCTGCTGGGCTTGATATCTTCAAGCGCAGATGCCTGGAACAACCACACCCTGGCAACCTACCGGGCCATGGAATCCATGCCTGAAGTAGCGAACGCTGTACCGGTAGTGGCGGAGCCACTAGACACCTTTCTTCGGGAAGAAGAACGAACCATTGAGGCCTTGTTGGCCAGCCAGGAGGCCTGGGCGCTCGCCAACCTGCAGAGTTACCCACCCCGACCGCTTCGACTGGCCTTCACCGCCAACCCTGACCGCAGTGACGATGCCCGCCGCTTGGCCTTCAGCCAGGCATTGCGAATCGCACCCGACAGCCGCTTCGCCCTCTTCATTCAGCCGGATCCGAAAAACGCGTCATCTGCAGCGTCCCGTTTGTCTTGGGATGCGGTCAGCACCGTGCCCCTGCCAAGTAGCGCTGGCCAGAAATTCCATGCCTTGAAGCCCGGCGACTCGGTGGCCCCTTTGACGGTGCTAGCCACCGCTGCCGACGAACCGGACTATGGCCTGGACATGCATCTGTTTGAAGACAACCCTTCCGAATGGGGCAAGTTGTATGGTTTTGGCTTGCAACCATTTGGCAATCCAACACCGCCGTATAACAGCCAGGCACCTTTTCACATGGATTTTCCACATGAGAGCAGGCCGTTGTATGCAGCGATGCCATCGATCAAGCGGACCTTCCCGCAACTGCGGGTCTACCAGTTTTCATCCCTTGCCGCGCTCGCCTTCCGAACGGGGCATCCCTACTGGGGATGGCGATTTGCCGGACTGGCCCTGCATTACGTCCAGGATTTGACCCACCCCTACCACGCGACCCCCGCCCCGGGTGAGTCCGCTCTCACACTTGTTACAGCCAACACCTTGGCCCTGGTCGGACTTCCCGCAATGCAGTCAAACATTGGGGCTCTGACGTCCAACCGCCGCATGGCTTTGAACAAATATCAAACAGAGCTGCTACAAAACGCAGCTGCCTCCAAGCAAGACAGCCCCGTAGAGCACGCCCTGCGCACCCCCGACAAAGACAGCAACTACCCGGAATGGTATGACCTCTACCTGCGCAACGTGGTGTCTTCCCAGGCGGCCAGCTATGGCGCTCGCATGACACCGACCTTATTGGCAAGCATGCCCGAGGCCATGGTCTCCGATCCATCGTTTGACTTCAATGCCAACGAAGAAAAGACGACTTTACTCAAAGAAGTGCGCAATGCCCCCGCGCCCGGCAAGGCCCGGCTGGATGCACTGGTGCTTGAATTACTGACCAACTTCGGAGCCCATAGCCGTAATGCGGTTCGAGGGATTCTCAAGGCCAGTAATCGCTGAAGCAAACAACACTGTTATATTGCACTGCAACATTTTCCCGAAAGCGAGTTCCCCATGCTGTACCAGCTCTATGAAACCCAACGCTCCCTGATGGAGCCGTTTTCCGACCTGGCTTTGGCAGCAGCCAAGCTCTATAGCAACCCACTGTCTCTGGCCGGGCAAAGCCCGTTCGCCCAGCGCCTGTCGGCCAGCTACGACCTGATGCACCGCCTGGGCAAGGACTACGAAAAGCCCGAGTTCGGCCTGCGCACCATCGATGTGGATGGCGTGGACATCGCCATCCACGAGCGCGTCGAGCTCACCAAGCCCTTCTGCGAATTGCGCCGCTTCAAGCGCTTTACCGACGACACCGCAACCCTGGAAAAAATCAAGGGGCAGCCGGTAGTGCTGATCGTGGCGCCCCTGTCCGGCCACTACTCCACGCTGCTTCGCGACACCGTCAAGACCATGCTCAAAGACCACAAGGTCTACATCACCGACTGGAAGAACGCCCGTCTGGTGCCTTTGTCGGAAGGTGCCTTCCATCTGGATGACTACGTCAACTACGTCCAGGAATTCATCCGCCACGTGCAAGGCAAGTACGGCAACTGCCACGTCATGAGCGTGTGCCAGCCCACCGTACCGGTGCTTGCGGCGGTATCGCTGATGGCCAGCCGGGGGGAAACCACGCCCCTGACCATGACCATGATGGGCGGCCCCATTGACGCCCGCAAGTCCCCGACCGCGGTGAACAACCTGGCCATGAACAAGAGCCACAGCTGGTTCGAAAACAACGTGATCTACCGCGTGCCCAGCAGCTTCCCCGGTGCCGGCCGCCGCGTGTACCCCGGCTTTTTGCAGCACACCGGCTTTGTGGCCATGAACCCCGACCACCATGCCAAGAGCCATTACGACTATTTCAAAGACCTGATCAAGGGCGACGACGCCTCTGCGGAAGCCCACCGCAAGTTCTACGACGAGTACAACGCGGTTCTGGACATGGACGCCGACTACTACCTGGAAACCATACGTGTCGTATTCCAGGACTTTGCGTTGGTGAACGGCACCTGGGACGTGCGGGACGAAAGCGGCAAAATTGAGCGTGTGAAGCCCTCTGACATCAGCACCACGGCCTTACTGTCCGTCGAAGGAGAGCTCGACGACATCTCCGGCTCCGGCCAGACACAGGCAGTTCACGACATCTGCAGCGGCGTACCCAAGGAACGCCAGCACCACTACGAAGCCAAAGGCGCCGGACACTACGGTATCTTCTCGGGCCGTCGCTGGCGCGAGTTGGTGTACCCGCAGGTTAGGACCTTTATCAAGAACCACAACGTCACACTCCAAGCAGTTCGGGCTGTTTCCGAGTCGGCCATGCCCGATTCGGAAGTAAAACCGACCTTAGCGCCCGCAAAGACTGTGCCAGCAGCTACTAAAACTGTAGCAAGCAAGCGGGTCAGCACCGCCAAGTGAGGCACGTACCGGAGGCTGCGCCCTTGCAGGCTCGGCTGCTGGACGCGCTGCCTCAAACCCAATGCACCCGCTGCGGCTACCCCGATTGCGCGGCCTACGCGGGCGCCATGGCGCGCGGTGAGGCCCCCATCAACCAGTGCCCACCCGGTGGGGCAGAAGGCATTGCACGCCTGGCGGCCCTCACCGGCCACCCGGTCATTCCGCTAAATCCGGAATTCGGGCGGGAGGCTCCGCGCACCGTGGTGTTCATTGATGAAGACTGGTGCATAGGTTGTACCCTGTGCATCAAAGCCTGCCCCACAGACGCCATCATCGGCAGCAACAAACGCATGCACACGGTGATTGAGCCGCACTGCACCGGCTGTGAGCTGTGCCTGCCGGTGTGTCCGGTGGACTGCATCAAGGTAGAAACTGTCTCTGGCGAACGCACTGGTTGGGCAGCCTGGAGCCCTGAAGACGCCTCAAAAGCGCGGCAGCGTTACGAGAGCCGCCAAGCGCGGCAAGCGCGCGAGGCCGAGGAACACGCCCATGCATTGGAAGCCAAAGCCCGCATGAAACTGGCCGATTTGCCGGCGCATTCCCAGCACACCGATCCGGCGCTCCTGGAGAAAAAGCGCGCGGTCATTGAAGCTGCCCTAGCCAGGGCCCGCGCCCGCAAAGCAAGCCCGGGCGAAAGCACTTAAGCAGCTTGGGGATCGGGCGCGTCCGGCTTAGACATGGGCCATCAGGCTCTTGTAGACACCGCAGCCCATGTAGACATCGTCCACTTTTATCACATAGGACATCTTGGCCTGGACGCTCTGGGTCACCGGATGGATGGCGTCATACTCAACCCAGCCGGGGGCTGCATCAGCCTGCTGAACGATAGCACCCATCAAAGCCTGCCCGTCGATCCCTGCCACGTCCTGCAGACGGGTCCCCACTTTGGCCGGGTTGCCCGCAAAAGCAAGGTACTGGCCATTGCGATCCAGCACAAACACATACATATCACGGTCAAACAAGCCGGAGTGCGGGGACGTGACTTCCCGGATGAACGCATCCCTGCTCCCGCTGTGGCGGCGCAGTTCCAGCGCCCGGTCCACGAAATGACGCGCTTCGTCCGCAGACCCCTGCTGCAACTTGAACACGGATACCGCATCAGCCAATACCGTGGCACGGGTTTGTAGCGCAGTGGCCTGGTTGACCGCCTGCTCCACCATCGATGCATTCTGCTGCGTGATTTGATCGAGCTGGCGAATAGCCGTGGTGATCTCAGACAGACTCGAACTCTGCTCTGCGCTGGACGCCGAGATCAAACTCATGTTGGTGGCCACCCCGCGTACACCATCCGTGATCGCTGTAATGTTCTGGGCCGCAGCCCGGATCTGCTGCACACCTGTTGCCACCAGGGAGGTGGAAGTACTGATGAGTTGGCGAATTTCCTGCGCCGATGCCGCCGAGCGTTGCGCCAGGGAACGCACCTCCGCTGCAACCACGGCGAAGCCCCGCCCGGACTCACCCGCACGAGCAGCCTCCACCGCCGCATTGAGTGCGAGGATGTTGGTCTGGAACGCCAGACCATCGATGACTTCCACAATTTCGTCCATGCGGCGCGTGCTGGCTTCAATGGCCTCAATGGACTCAATCGCCTGGCCCATCCCCGCTGCGCCCTGCTCGGCAGTGGCTCGCACGCCCTGCGCCGCGCGGTCGGATTCCTGGGCGGCTCTGGCGTTTTCTTGCACCGTGGCGGCCAACTCCTGCACGCTGGCCGAGGTCTCCTCTAGGTTCGCCGCTTGTTGCTCTGTGCGATCAGACAGGCTTCGGTTGCCCTCGACGAGGACGCCACCGGAATTGGCCACCAGCTCAGCATTGCTGCGCACACTGGCCACCATGACAGAAATGTTGTTCACCATGACATCCATGGAGTGCGACATGTCGGACAGCTCATCCACCCCTCGGATCCGTACTTCATGACGCAGATTACCCCTGGCTGTCTCCTCCATAAACCGCAGAACCTGCCGCAGATCCGAAAGGAAACTCGTATTGAAAGAGAGCATCAGGTACAGCATCAGGACCGTGGCCATCACGCTTCCTGCTACCAGCAAGTAGGTGGTTTGATTCAGCGCTTTCTCCCGCTGCTTGAGCAGGGAAACCATCCGCTGATTCACGACGGAGTGGTATGCGCCTATCGATTCGATGGCTTTCGCACCGGCTGCAAAGTACGCCTCCGGATCGCCCCCCGGGGCACCTGGCTTGAAGCGCTCCCGGGTCATCGTGGCAAAGTCGGCCACCGCGGCCTGCATCGTTTTTCCACTTGGGTCCGTGAACCCGGCCCTAGCCAGAATGTTCTGGGAATAGGCTACATCCTGCATAGTCCCACTCAAGGCCACCGTCATGAGTTGCATCCGGCCAACCGCCTCATCAGACAATTCTGGTTTGCTCAACACCTGCGCGCCGTTGCCCCGCAAACGGCCGATCTGCTCCCGCAAGGGAATCAGGCGGGAAACCGACATATCCATCAGCAAATACGTCTGGGTGTCCGAGTCATAGAGCAGACCCGATACATCGGCCAATCCGTACACCAAGCGAGTCAGGTCGCTCACCATGGCCGTGTGCAGTTGAAAAGCTTGCGGGGCATCCTTGCCTTCCAAGTCCTTGCCCAGTGCATCCAAGCGACCCTGAATGTCTTTCCATTCCGCCGGGGGCGCCATGTCACCCCAGCCCTCCAGCAGGCGCTTGAGGTCATTGACTTCATCTGTCAGCTTGCTGCGGATCTGATCACGCGCGCTCACAGCGGCCGTATTGCCCAAGAGGACCATATTGGCCTGCCCCCTGTGTGCCTGCACCTGACGGATCACGTCAGTCGCCTGCTCCACCGCATGTACACCGATCACTTCACTACGGGTAACCTCGAGCTTATTCAGCGTCTGGGAAACCTGGCTCCAAACGCTGAAAAGTAAAGGTAACAAAGCCACTGCCAGCATCAAGGCCAGCTTGGAGCCGAAGCGCATCTTGCGCATGCCCCACATCCCCGGGTACAGAATCTTCACAAAGCTCATATCGGGCGTTCCTTGTAAATTTTTCAGCCGGATTGACTTTACCGCCTTTGTAACGATTTTTCACAAAAAAAAGGGGGCATTGCCCCCGTGTTTCCCCTCAAGCGTCCACGCCAGCCCGCTACATCAGCCTAGCGCAGCGATCACTTCCGGCGGTGCCTGCACCAATTCAATCAACACGCCCTCCCCTGCAATCGGGAATTCATCGTTGCTCTTGGGGTGCAGAAAGGTGATGTCGTAGCCCGCTGCCCCCTTGCGAATGCCACCGGGGGCAAAGCGCACGCCTTTGGCGGTGAGCCACTCCACCGCGACCGGCAAGTTGTCGATCCACAGGCCCACATGGTTCAAGGGCGTGGTGTGCACCGCAGGCTTCTTGTCAGGGTCCATGGGCTGCATGAGGTCGACTTCCACCTTGTACGGGCCGGAGCCCATGGCGCAGATGTCCTCGTCGACGTTTTCCTTCTCGCTTTGGAAGGTACCCGTGACTTCCAGCCCCAGCATGTCCACCCACAGGGTTTGCAGGCGCTTTTTGTCGGGGCCGCCAATGGCGATCTGCTGGATGCCTAGAACCTTGAAGGGGCGTTTCGCCGCGGTACCTGTCATACAAACTCCACAATCGCTTGGTCCACGCTCAGGCTCTCACCCTTGGCGGCCAGCACCTTACCGACCACACCATCGGCAGCGGCAAATAGCACGTTTTCCATCTTCATGGCTTCGATCACGGCCACACGCTCACCGGCCTGCACCTTCTGGCCCGGCACCACCGCCACATCCACCAGCAAGCCGGGCATGGGCGAGAGCACGTAGCGGCTCATGTCGGGCGGGGCTTTGTGGGGCATCAACGTGTGCAGCTCGGCCATGCGCGGGGACATAACCAGTGCGTCGATACGGGTGCCGTTGTGCTGCACGCGTAAAGCCAATGGGTTCTTGGGGGTGCCGCGCTCCACCTGGGCCGTGAAGACTTTGCCGTTCACCGTGCCGGTAATCGCAATGTCGTTCAAGCGCGACTTGCTACGAATAACATAGCTGCTCGCGCCCACCCGCACTTGGGCAGAGCCCGATTCGCCTTCAAACTCGTCTACATGCACCGCGGTGTAGCTGTTGTTGCCCGCGGCATCCAGCGTGACCACCACATAGTCTTTGCCCGCGTCCACCGCATACCCCGGCAACTGGCCGGACATGCCCGCCGTACGCTCACGTGACTTGCGGCGCACAAAGGCCGCCAGGGCCAAGAGGAAGCTGGGGTCGTCATGCGGCACATCTTCCGCCGCGAAACCCTTGCCGTAGTTCTCGGCGATGAAACCGGTGTTGAAATCACCGCTCACAAACTTAGGGTGGGCCAGCAACGCCGCTTGGAAGGGGATGTTGCTGGACACACCACGAATGACAAAGCCGTTGAGGGCCTCGCGCATCTTGGCAATCGCGTCGTTGCGGTCTTTGCCGTGGACGATGAGCTTGGCAATCATCGAGTCGTAGAACATCGGTATTTCGCCGCCATCCTGCACGCCGGTGTCCACGCGCACCCCTTGCAGGTGTTCAGTGTCACCCTGCCACATGGACTGCTCAGGCGGCGCAAAGCGCACCAAGCGGCCGGTGGATGGCAGGAAATTGCGGAACGGGTCTTCGGCGTTAATGCGGCACTCAATCGCCCAGCCGTCACGCTTCACATCAGCTTGCGTGAGCGGCAACTTTTCGCCTGCGGCTACGCGGATCATCAGCTCCACCAAATCCAGGCCGGTGATGCATTCGGTGACCGGGTGCTCCACCTGCAGGCGGGTGTTCATTTCCAGGAAGTAAAAGTCCTGGTCCTTGCCGACCACAAACTCCACCGTACCCGCGCTCTGGTAATTCACGGCCTTGGCCAGTTGCACCGCTTGCTCGCCCATGGCCTTGCGCGTGGCGTCGCTGATGAAGGGCGAAGGCGCCTCTTCAATCACCTTCTGGTGGCGGCGCTGGATGGAACACTCGCGCTCGTTCAGATAAATCACATTGCCATGGCTGTCGCCCAGCACTTGGATCTCGATGTGGCGCGGCTCCTGCACAAACTTTTCGATGAAGATACGGTCATCGCCAAAGCTGTTGCGGGCTTCGTTCTGGCAGCTGGCAAAGCCTTCAAAAGCCTCTTTGTCATTGAAAGCCACGCGCAACCCCTTGCCACCGCCGCCGGCCGAGGCCTTGATCATCACGGGGTAGCCAATGCCCTTGGCAATTTCCACCGCTTGCTCGGGGCCACTGATCGCGTCGTTGTAGCCCGGAATGGTGTTGACCTTGGCCTCATTAGCCAGCTTCTTGGAGGCAATCTTGTCGCCCATCGCGGCAATGGAGTGCGCCTTGGGGCCGATGAAGGCAATACCTTCGTCTTCGCAGCGCTTGGCAAATGCTTCGTTTTCGCTCAAAAAACCGTAACCGGGGTGCACGGCTTGTGCGCCGGTTTGTTTGCAAGCGGCAATGATTTTTTCAGCCTGCAAATAGCTCTCGCGGCTGGGCGCTGGGCCGATGTTGACTGCTTCGTCGGCCAGCGCCACGTGGCGGGCTTCCTTGTCGGCGTCCGAATAGACGGCAACCGTTTGGATACCCATTTTTTTGGCGGTGGCAATGACGCGGCAAGCGATTTCGCCACGGTTGGCGATCAGGATTTTGGTGAACATGATTGCGCTTTCTGTTTACTTAACATCTTTAGCGACAGGCTCATCGCGCCCTCGCTCCATATCTAAAACATCAAAAGATTTTTTGATGCGTGGAACAACTAACGTGTTGATTTTCCTTATAGCGCTCTGAGCCAAATCTGAGCCCCTTAGAGATGCCAACGCCTGCTCTTCCTCTACTGAAAAGTTGGGCGGAGGTTGCCTTTTCTGATAGTCGTTTTCTGCTTTCGGGTTTGCAAACAGCGCCGGCCCTTGTCTCGCGAACATCGTCGCAGTCTCTAGGGCTCGTTTCATGGCAACTTTGCGCATTGCAGATTTAAGCGCCATGTTCTGTCCACCGCAAAGCTGAGCCAACTCAGCAGTTTCTGCATCATCCAACTCTGCGGAATGTGCATCGAGCCACACCTGAAGAACTTCGGCAGACTTAACTTCAAGCACCCTGGTAACGACCTCACCGTTTGGTCCTCGCATTGCCCCTGGATCAGCACTCACTTTAGGTCTGACTAATTTTTCCCTACCATCGTTCAGAACAGCACTCTGCAAAAAACTGCCGTAAGTATTTGCTGCACATGGACCGTTCAAAACCTGCCTCAAGTTCGTTTCGCGAACTGATTGAACTTGTGCAAGTGCGGAGAAACTCATTAACCAAGCTGCACCAGCCAAAGCGACAGCTCGCCCAACACTCAGGATCGGGCTGCCCGAGCGCTTTGCGCAGGTAAAGGAGGAGCGCGCAGCGCGGGGGACACGGAGCAAAACGTTCTGGTGGCCCGATCCAGCGCGAACCAATGCAGCACGCATTGGAATCACAGCGGAATGTTCCCGTGCTTGCGCCAAGGGTTCTCCAGCTTCTTGTCCTTGAGCATGACCAGCGAACGGCAGATGCGCTTGCGGGTCTCACTCGGCAAAATCACATCGTCGATAAAGCCGCGCGCGCCCGCCACAAAGGGGTTAGCAAAGCGGGCTTTGTACTCGGCCTCTTTGGCGGCCAGCTTGGCGGGATCACCCTTGTCTTCGCGGAAGATGATTTCCACCGCGCCCTTCGCACCCATCACCGCAATTTCAGCGTTGGGCCAAGCCAGGTTCACGTCGCCACGCAGGTGCTTGGATGCCATCACGTCATACGCGCCGCCGTAGGCTTTGCGGGTGATCACCGTGATCTTGGGCACGGTGCACTCGGCATACGCGTAGAGCAACTTGGCGCCGTGCTTGATGATGCCGCCGTACTCCTGGCTGGTACCAGGCATGAAGCCGGGCACGTCCACGAACGTGACCACGGGGATGTTGAAGGCATCGCAGAAGCGCACAAAGCGCGCGGCCTTGATGGAGCTCTTGATGTCCAGGCAACCTGCCAAGACGAGGGGCTGGTTGGCCACGATGCCGATGGTCTGGCCGTCCATGCGTGCGAAGCCGATGATGATGTTCTTGGCGTACTCGGGCTGGATCTCGAAGAAGTCGCCATCGTCCACGGTTTTGACGATCAGCTCCTTCATGTCGTAAGGCTTGTTGGGGTTGTCGGGGACCAAGGTGTCCAGGCTCAGGTCCTTGCGGTCGATGGGGTCGCCGCTCTTGCGCACCGGGGCCTTCTCGCGGTTGCTCAGGGGAAGGTAGTTGTAGAGGCGGCGCAGCATCAGCAGCGCTTCCACATCGTTCTCAAATGCGAGGTCGGCTACGCCGCTCTTGGTGGTGTGGGTGAGTGCGCCGCCCAGCTCTTCGGCGGTTACTTCTTCGTGCGTCACCGTCTTCACCACTTCGGGGCCGGTGACAAACATGTAAGAGCTGTCCTTCACCATGAAGATGAAGTCGGTCATGGCCGGGCTGTACACCGCACCACCGGCGCTAGGCCCCATGATCATGCTGATCTGCGGAATCACGCCGCTGGCCATCACGTTGCGCTGGAACACATCGGCATAACCGCCCAAAGAGGCCACACCTTCCTGAATGCGGGCACCGCCCGAATCGTTGAGGCCGATGACCGGAGCACCGACCTTCATGGCCTGGTCCATGACCTTGCAAATCTTCTCGGCATGCGCTTCTGACAACGCACCGCCGAAGACGGTGAAGTCCTGGCTGAACACAAATACCAGGCGGCCGTTGATCATGCCGTAGCCGGTGACCACGCCGTCGCCGGGTATCTTCTGCTCGTCCATGCCGAAGTCCACGCAGCGGTGTTCGACAAACATGTCCCACTCTTCAAACGTACCTTCGTCCAGCAGCACTTCGAGGCGCTCGCGCGCAGTGAGCTTGCCTTTTTTGTGCTGTGCGTCGATGCGCTTTTGCCCACCGCCCATGCGGGCCAGCTCGCGCTTGGCTTCCAGTTGTTCGAGGATGTCTTGCATGCTTGTCTTCCTTCAGGTCAGAAAATGAGGAGTTATTTGCTATCTATTTAGGAGCTGCTTGCGCAGTGAATTCGAGCGCTGACAGCAGATTTCGTGCTGCAGTGCTGGCGGCCAACTGGCCTGCTTGCACCGCTGCAGTGAGCTGGGGCAGCTGCTCGCGCACCGCCGGGTTTTGCTTGAATGCCTGCTTCAGGCCTGCGTCAATGCGCTCCCACATCCACGCCAACGCTTGTTGTTGGCGGCGTGTGGCAATGCTGCCATTCACGTGCTCCCGGAGGCTGGGTGGCACAGCGCTCTGCTCCGTGTCCCCCGCCCGCTGTGCGGGCTCCTCCTTGACCTGCGCAGAACGCTGCACCACCCAGCCACCTAGGGATTGGTACTGGCACACGGCCGCCCAAAAGATATCCACGCCTATGCCGTGCAAGGCGCTGAGCGAAATCACTTTGGGCTGCCAATGCTTGTCACTGTGCGGGTCATTCGGGTTGCCATGCATGCCCAGCAAGCGCAAGCTGGAGGTGATTTGTGCTTGGGCACGGGTGGCGGCATCGGCGTCAATGTCGGCCTTGTTGATGACCACCAGATCGGCCAGCTCCATCACCCCTTTTTTGATGGCCTGCAGATCGTCGCCCGCGTTGGGGAGTTGCATCAGCACAAACATGTCGGTCATGCCCTGCACCGCTGTCTCGCTCTGGCCTACGCCTACGGTCTCGACGATCACGATGTCATAGCCTGCCGCCTCGCAGACCAGCATGGCCTCCCGCGTTTTCTCAGCCACGCCGCCCAGCGTGCCGCTGGACGGGCTGGGGCGGATGAAGGCTTTCTCGTGCATGGAGAGATGCTCCATGCGCGTCTTGTCACCCAAAATGGAGCCGCCGGACACCGAGCTGGAAGGGTCAATCGTCAGCACCGCCACGCGGTGGCCTTGGCCGATCAGGTACAAGCCCAGCGCTTCAATGAAGGTGCTTTTGCCCACGCCCGGCACACCGCTGATGCCCAGCCGAAACGACTTGCCGGTGTGCGGCAGCAGCGCCGTCAGCAATTCGTCAGCCTGCGCACGGTGGTCGCTGCGGGTGGACTCCAGCAAAGTGATGGCTTTGGCGATGGCACGGCGCTGTGCTATTCCCTCCGCTCCTGGCAACAAATTGGCGATGTCGATCATTTAGGTACGCCAATCAAACTTCCAGGTGGAACAGAACGTGCTGCTTGCAATTGAAGAGGAAAAGAGAAATCGGTTCCCAGCACCTGTACACGAACAGACCAGAACAAGACACCTGCAGTCACCCCTCTGGTCAAGACAGGTGCCAAACCGGAAACATTGAACGTGGATGTCTGCCCGTTGGCAACTACAGGCCTCACTTGAATAGGCAGACGCTTAAGCCGAACAACCCAACCTCGGGCACGCCATTCACATATCAATGAAACGCGATCGACATTCAAATGCTCCGAGGCATCCAACTCGAACTGGAATGTGTACGGCTGTTCAGCCACCCAAAACTCGTCTGCAACCAAGCGGACGGCTTTGAGCGTCACCTGGACCCGACGCAGTCGTACAAAACTGACAATTGCCCGCCCAAAAAAAGGGAGTAAGGCGATTCCCAGCCAAAGTACCTTCGGCACTTGGATTGCCACAATTCCGACCACTAGTAAAGCAGTAATCCAATAGACGAGACCTGCAACACGCTCCCCGATAAGGGTAGAGGTCGTAACGGACCAGTGAATGGAGCGGTTGTCCATATCAAGACTGCGACGCAAGCGCCTTCTCGATCTGGCTCAGAACGTCACGCGCCGACACCGGAATCGGCGTGCCCGGGCCGTAGATGCCTTTGACGCCTGCGGCGTACAAAAAGTCGTAGTCCTGGCGCGGAATCACCCCGCCGACGAAGACGATGATGTCGTCGGCGCCCTGTTTTTTGAGCTCGGCAATGATGGCGGGCACCAGCGTTTTGTGGCCTGCGGCCAAGGTAGACACGCCCACGGCATGCACGTCGTTTTCAATGGCCTGGCGGGCGCATTCTTCGGGGGTCTGGAACAGCGGGCCCATGTCCACGTCAAAGCCCAGGTCAGCAAAGGCGGTGGCCACTACTTTGGCGCCCCGGTCGTGGCCGTCCTGGCCCAGCTTGCTGATCATCACGCGCGGGCGGCGGCCCTGCTTTTCGGCAAAGCCGGCGATGTCGGCCTTGAGTGCGTTCCAGTACTCCATGGTGTCTCCTTGGGCGCTGTCGTAGGCGGCTGCGTACACGCCGCTTACCTTGTTGGTATCGGCGCGGTGGCGGCCAAAGGCTTTCTCCAAAGCATCGCTCACCTCACCCACGGTGGCGCGCAGGCGAATGGCTTTAATGCTCAGGTCGAGCAGATTGCCGGTGTTGGTTTCTGCTGCAGAAGTGATAGCAACCAGCGCAGACTCCACAAGGGCTGAGTCGCGTTTTGACCTGATATCTTTGAGGCGGGCGATCTGGCTTTCGCGCACCGCCACGTTGTCGATGTCGCGCGCCTCCACCACGTCTTCGGTCTTGAGCTTGTACTTGTTGACGCCCACGATCACGTCCTGCCCGCTGTCGATGCGCGCCTGCTTGTCGGCAGCCGCAGCTTCGATCTTCAGCTTGGCCCAGCCGCTGTCCACGGCCTTGGTCATGCCGCCCATGGCCTCGACTTCTTCGATGATCTTCCACGCCGCATCCGCCATGTCCTGCGTCAACTTCTCCATCATGTAGCTGCCCGCCCAGGGGTCGATCACATTGGTAATGTGCGTCTCTTCCTGGATGATGAGCTGTGTGTTGCGGGCAATGCGTGCTGAAAATTCGGTGGGCAGCGCAATGGCTTCGTCAAAGCTGTTGGTGTGCAGGCTTTGCGTGCCGCCAAACACCGCAGCCATCGCCTCGATGGTGGTGCGCACCACGTTGTTGTAGGGGTCTTGCTCGGTCAGACTCCAGCCGCTGGTCTGGCAGTGGGTGCGCAGCATCAGGCTCTTGGGGTTCTTGGCGTCAAAGCCCTTCATGATGCGGCACCACAGCAGGCGCGCGGCGCGCATCTTGGCCACTTCCAGATAGAAGTTCATGCCAATCGCCCAGAAGAAGCTCAGGCGGCCGGCAAAGTCGTCGACGTCCAGGCCCGAGGCAATGGCCGTCTTCACATACTCTTTGCCGTCGGCCAGCGTGAAGGCCAGCTCCAGCGCCTGGTTCGCGCCCGCCTCTTGCATGTGGTAACCCGAGATGCTGATCGAGTTGAACTTGGGCATGTTCTTGGCCGTGTAGCCAATGATGTCGCCGATGATGCGCATGCTGGGTGCAGGCGGGTAGATGTAGGTGTTGCGCACCATGAACTCTTTCAGAATGTCGTTCTGAATGGTTCCGCTCAACTGGTCCTGGCTCACGCCCTGCTCTTCGGCCGCCACCACATACCCGGCAAGCACTGGCAGCACCGCGCCGTTCATGGTCATGGAAACCGACACCTTGTCCAGTGGAATCTGGTCGAACAGGATCTTCATGTCTTCGACCGAATCAATCGCCACACCGGCCTTACCCACGTCGCCGGTGACGCGCGGGTGCTCGGAGTCGTAACCACGGTGGGTGGCCAGGTCAAACGCCACGCTCACGCCCTGACCACCTGCCGCCAAAGCCTTGCGGTAAAACGCGTTGGACTCTTCGGCAGTGGAAAAGCCGGCGTATTGGCGGATGGTCCAGGGGCGGACTGCATACATGGTGGCCTGCGGGCCGCGCAGGTAGGGCTCAAAGCCGGGCAACGTGTCAGCGTGCTTCAAATCCGCCGTGTCCGCCGCCGTGTAAAGGGGTTTGACCGCAATGCCGTCGGGCGTGATCCAGTTCAGCGCGTCCACATTGCCGCCGGGGGCGGATTTGGCTGCCGCCTTAGCCCAGGCTTCCAGTGTGGCGGTTTTGAATTCAGGGGTCGAGTCGGTCATGGCGTGGTCCGCAAGTCGTACAGAAAATGGGCTCAAGTGCAGGCGGGAGGCTAATCCCGAGCGATCCAGAGCGAATGCAAGTTTACATTATTCATAATTATTGATTCAGAATATTGGGGCAGCTTACAATCTGCCAACGTTTCGAACTACCCCACTCTGCACCCTGCATGTCCGCCTTGATGTCTGATGCCCGCCCCGCTGTAACGCTGGCCCCCCGCCCTCTGTATGAGGAAGTGGCGGAGCTGCTGCGCCAGCGCATATTCAAGCGCGAATTGGAGCCCGGCAGCTGGATTGACGAACTGAAGATTGCCGAAGAGTTCGGCATCAGCCGCACTCCCCTGCGCGAAGCCCTGAAAGTGCTGGCCGCCGAAGGCCTGGTGACCATGAAGGTGCGCCGTGGCGCCTATGTGACCGAAGTGTCGCAGCAAGACCTGTCCGATGTGTACCACCTGCTCAGCCTGCTGGAAAGCGACGCGGCCGGCGTAGTGGCCATCAAGGCCACCGACGCGGAAATCAAGGAACTGCAGGCATTGCACCAAGCGCTGGAGGCTGCGGCCAAGCCCGGCAAAGACAAAACCGCGACCACCGACCAGTTTTTTGCGGTGAATGAGAAGTTCCACATGCGCCTGCTGGAGATTGCCAACAACCGCTGGCGCGACCAGATGGTGGCCGACCTGCGCAAGGTCATGAAGCTCAACCGCCACAACTCCCTGCTCAAAACCGGGCGCATTGAAGAATCCCTTGCCGAGCACCGCGCCATCATGGACGCCCTTGCTGCCCGCAATCCTGCGCTCACCGCGCAGCGCATGGCCGAGCACTTTGCCAATGGATTGACGGCGGCCAACTGAAGCTGCTTCGGCGAAACGCTGCCGGCAATCCGCCCGCAAATAACTCGGAAAACTGTGCATTAATCGAGCATTTTCCATTTCTAAATAGGTGGTTTACCCACGCCACACGGCCTGTGACAGGATCGAGTGATACACTTTTTTACAGTTTTCACTGCAACGGATGTTGTTTACTGCTCAGGGTCACCGCTTGGCTGCTTGGAACACTCCACTTGGCTGCTTAGGATCTTCATTGCGCTTTTCGACCCGGCTTTTATTCCTGCTTTGCCTTCTCGGAACGGCCTTCGCGGCGCCCATGGCCTCCCCGCCCCCCACTTTGGCCTTTTTCTATGGTGCCCAGCCGCCCTGGGAGCAGCTCCAGGCATTTGACCTGGTGGTGGTTGACCCCGACCACGTACCAGACCCCGCCGCCCCCGGGCTGGCACGCACCCGGCTGGCTGCGTATGTCGCACTGGGAGAAGTACAGACCTCCCGCCCTTATGCCAAAGCTATTCCGTCCGCCTGGCTCAAGGGCGACAACAAAGACTGGGGAAGCCGCGTACTGGACCAGTCGCACCCGGACTGGCCCCGCTTTTTTACTGAACAGGTGATTGGCCCATTGTGGAAACGAGGCTATCGCAGCTTCTTCCTTGACACCTTGGATTCTTACCAGCTGTTCGCAAAATCACCCCAAGAGCGTGCGCTGCAGGAGTCGGGCATGGTCGCAGTGATCGAGGCGATAACCCGACGCTACCCGGACATCCGGCTTGTGTTCAACAGGGGGTTTGAGATACTCCCCCGTGTCCACCAACATGTCGAGATGGTGGTCGCAGAATCCCTGTTTCGGGGCTACGACGCCGGCAAGAAAAAATACGTCAATGTCCCGGAGGCGGATCGCCGTTGGCTACTCGGTGAACTGCAGCGCGCCCGGGACGAGTTCAAGCTTCAGGTGGGTGCCATCGACTATGTGCCCCCGGCCGACCGGGACGGCGCCCGGGAGACTGCCCGCAAAATCCGTGAACTGGGCATGATTCCCTGGGTCAGCAGCCCCGACCTCGCCAGCATGGGCGTGGGCACCATCGAGGTGATGCCCCGCAAAGTGCTGGTCATCCACAACGTGCTAGCCAGCGAGTACGCCCTGGCAGGGCAAGAAGCTGTCCGCCTGGGCTCGCTGCCCCTCAACTACCTGGGCTATGCCCCGGAGTTTGTGGACACAGACAGTCTTCCGGAAGGCCATTTGCCAGGCCGCTATGCGGGTGTGGTGGTGTGGCTGAACGACCCGCCCGGCAATGCCGGCCATCGCCGACTGACCCGCTGGCTTGCCGCGCAGGTTCATGCCAAGCTGCCGATTGCCATGATCAATCCCGGGGATTACATGTGGAGCGGCCCTCTGGCCAAAGAACTGGGCATGAAGAGCGCTGCCTTTGTAGCCGCTGCGCGGGCGGCCGACATCGTCCAGCAGCGTCCGGAAGTCGGCTTTGAAACACCGCCCCGCCCCGCCGCTGACAACTTCCTCCCCCTGAACGCCCAAGGCGCACAGCCTTGGCTCACCTTGCGGCGCGACCAACAAGAACAAGTGGCCGTGGCGCTCACCCCTTGGGGTGGCTATGCCCTGGAAAACTTTGCCGTGATCACGCTGCCCGGCAACCACGGCGATCGCTGGGTGATCAATCCGTTTGCCTTCTTCCAGCAAGCCTTGCGCTTGCCGGCCATGCCGGTGCCGGATGTCAGCACGGAATCCGGACGCCGCATGCTGATGACGCACATGGACGGCGACGGCTTTGTCAGCCGCTCCGAGTTACCCGGCAACCCGATCACTGGGGAAGTCGTACTGCATCGTGTGGTGAAAAAATATCCGGTGCCCATGACGATATCGGTCATCGAAGCGGAGCTCTCGCCCAACGGCCTATACCCCGGACTTTCCGCCTGGGCGGAGCGGACTGCACAGGAAATCTTCCGGCACCCCCATGTGGCGATTGCATCACACAGCTATTCCCACCCTTTCATCTGGAGCAAAGTCGGTGCCGGAGGCGACGAGGGTCGTGACAGCTACAACCTGCGCATTCCCGGTTACCGCTTTGATGCGCGGCGCGAGATCGAAGGCTCCATCCGCTACATTGAGAACCGGCTCGCACCGCCGGGCAAGAAGGTCGAGATGTTTCTGTGGACCGGCGACTGCATCCCCGGCAGCGATGCCCTGGCTTTGACACAGGAAGTCGGGGTCATGAACATGAACGGCGGCGACACTGTGGCCATGCGCACCCAGGCAACGGTCACGGCAGTGGAGGGTTTGGGTGTCCCACGAAAGACCGCGTTCCAGGTCTATGCGCCCAACCAGAACGAAAACGTCTATACGAATAACTGGACCGGCCCCTTCTACGGCTATGAGCGGGTCATAGAGACCTTTGAATTCACCGAGTCACCCCGTCGCCTCAAACCCATCAACATCTACTTCCACACCTACCTTGCGGCCAAGGCCGCAGGCATGCGCTCCCTTGACAAAGTCTTTGACTACGCGCTGGCGCAGGAAACCACCCCTGTCTTTGTAGCCGACTACGCGCGCAAAGTACTGGATTTCCAACGTCTGTCGGTGGCACGCAGTCCCACCGGTTGGAGTATTCGCGGCGCCCGGGATGCACGCACCCTGCGCCTGCCCGCCGGCATGGGCTGGCCAGACATGGAGGCCAGTCGCGGAATCGCCGGTTACCGGCAGCAGGGCGAATCCATCTACATTCACCTGGGCGCTGACAGTGCCGAACTGGTGCTGGAAAGCACCCCGACACAACAGGTTCGTCTGGTGTCCGCCAATGCACGCATCGAATCATCCGCAAGCAGCCGCAAAGGTACATGGCAATGGGACCTATCCGGACAGGTGCCACTCAAGTTCACGCTCGCCCACGCCAAGACCTGCAAGGTACGCGTGGCAGGACGTGAACTCAGGCCGGTGCGGGTGACAGGAGACACCAGTGACTACGAAATCAGGGAACATGCTGCCAAGCCGCTCGAAACGCTTTGCAGCCCCTGACGAGGAAATTCCCCGTCTGGTGTTGACCACTCCTTGGCAAGTCGCCCTGATTGCCATGATGATGCTTGCACTGCTGGCAACCATCTTTCCGCAAAAGACGCTTGTCAACACCCTCTATGAACAAAAAGACCTGGACCCCTTGACCCTGTCCTACATTCAAAACCTCTACCGCGCAGAAACCAGCAATATGGATGTGGCGCTGTTGCTGGCCAGGACGCAAGGCGGCAAGCGGGACATGGCGGCCCTGGAGCCCACCTTGCTGTTGGCTGCGCGCGAAGGCAGTCCGCGCCAGCGGCAGGAGGCGTACACCATCCTGTTCGACGCCTACCAGCAACAGCGCGCCAAGGCGTTTGGCCGCACAGAAGCAGACAGCGTGCGCCGCCATCTGGGAGCCTTGCTCAAGCAAGCCAGCGAAGAGAATCTGCAACCGCAAACCCTGCGTGCATTTGCGCTCAGCGCTTTTGAGCTTGAGCTGCCCGGCACCGGCATGGCCTTGATTGGCCGTTTGCACCTGGCGCACCCGCTTGCCGAGCTGGAAGAACTTGGCAACCAGGCTTTGGCCCGGGGCCAGTACCAGGCTGCCGCTGCGTGCTATTTGCTGGCGCGCGGCCAGGCCGCCACCCGCGAGCAAGCGCGCCGCCTCTTCCAAAAAGGCGTGGAGACCTATATGGCTGCCAGCCTGTTTCCCTTGGCCATCCAGGCAGCACACCGCTACTTGGGAGACCTGGAGGACGATTTGCCTACGCTGCGTTTCCTGACCCGCACCGCTACTGCGGCAGGTGACCCAGCGCTGGCCGCCTGGTACGCCCGGAAGCTCGTCTTCACGCCACCGATGGCAGGAGGCCGGCCGTGAAACTGAGCCGTCCTTGGACTACTTGGGCCTGCGCCGCGCTGCTCGCCGGTGCAGCCGGTGCAGCCGTCGCATCGCCCGTGGCGGGGCAAGACTACTACTCCCTGCAAATCGCCAGCGGGGCCCGGCCCGGCGATCTGAATCAGGCCTTTGCCCGTCATGCATCCCTGCCGTATGTTCGCATCGAACAACGCGGCGAGTTGTATGTGCTGCGCGCTGGCTTTTGGCCGGACGCCTCTGCCGCCAAAGCGGCCCTCTCGCGTAGCGAACGGCGAACCGGCCTGCTGCGGGTTGCCAGCTACCGGCCCGAAGCCATTCACCGCCAAAACTGGGAGAGGGGCGAATCTGCGCCTCCGTCGCCGGTCCCCACGCCGCCCCTGCCGGATACCGCGCCCCCCGAACAGGCATTGCCCGGCAACACGCCCCCCGTGGACCGGCGCCGCGCGCAGGCCCCCGCTGTATCCGCACCGCCGCCCCCCTCCACCGACGGGGCACGCGAACAGCTGAGGCCTTTTGACCCGCAGGACTATGTACTGGCTTTTGATGCCTTGGTGGGTGCCGGAGATCTGCGGCGCGCATTTGAACTTGCCAGTAAAGCTGTCGAATCCGTCCCTAGGGACCGCGGTTGGCGTTTGCGGCTGGCCAAAGTCAGCCAGTGGACGCAACAACCTGAAGTAGCAGCAGCCCAGTGGTTTGCTTTGTTTGCGCAAGGCGACCACTCAGCCGAGACCGTCACCAAAGTGATGGAACTGGCACCCTGGGCAGATCGCCCGCTGATGGCTCTGCAGGCCTGGTCCATTCACGCCCAGCGGGAGCACTTGCCGGACTCGCAGTGGCAGCAAGTGTTCGCGCTGTATGAGGCGGCGGCTGAACCCCTGCTCGGCGCCGACTTCTTCATGGCCCAGTTCCGCCGCAGCCACAACCCCTTGCTGCTGGAATTCGCTGCGCGTCTTTACGAAAGCACAGGGGAAGACCCTCGGGCCGCCGATGCCTATCAGCAGCGTGCGGCGCTGGAGCCGTTTTCCCTGGATGCTGTGCTGCGTGCTGTGGTGATTGCCCTACGGCGCGGGAATATGCCAGAGGCACTGACGCTCTTGCAAACGCACGAGCAACGTGTGCCCCGGGAAGCCGCCGAGTACTGGCGTCTACTGGGCCAGGTGGCTTGGCAACTGGGGGACTTCCGCAGTGCACGGACCGGCTACGAGCGGTTTTCGGGCGCACCACAGGCTGGCGCGGCCGATTGGGCGCGCCTGGTTTTTCTAGTCCGACAGGACCACCCGGCCCAAGCAGCCGGCTTGGCGATAGAGGCGTACCAGCGTTTTAAACAAACGGAGCAGCTGCTGGAAGGCATGAATCTGTACGCTGCATTAGGCGACCTGGCCGCACAAGCCCGGGTCTGGACCATGCTGGGCGAAGACGCCACGAAACTGACCGCTGCGGATATCCGCTTCCTCTTGTTGCGGGCCCGTTTTCACCAAGCGAAAAAGGAGCCCGAGCTGGCATGGGCAGACTTGCAACAGGGTTTGCAGCAGGCACCCCAGGATCCGGACGTGCTGCAGGCAAGCCTGTGGTTTGCAATCGACACGGGCAAAACCACTGCGTTGCAGTCCCTTCTCAAAAACAAGACCGTCTTCGCCGAAGCCGAACCGGAGCTCTGGCCCGCCTTTGCAGCCGCTACCCAGCAATTGGAGCGATACCGCGAAGCGGCCCGCTGGTACGGGAAAATTCTGCAAACCCAGCGCGATGACCCGCTGACCTTGCTGAATTACGCGGATGTGCGGGAGCGCCTGGGCCACACCGGCATGGCCGACCGGCTGCGCCGCCATGCCTGGCTGCAGCTCCAAGCCCGCCTGCCCGCTGGCCAAACCCGGCCAGCACTTGGCACCAGCCTGGAACAGAGCACCCTGCTGCGGCTCCAGCTTCTCAACCAGCCTGGAGACCCGGCGTTGACAAGGGTTCGCGAACTGATCCGCCAGTTGCAAGCCCCGGGCGCAAGCAAGCTTTCACAAGAGGCAGAGGTCTTGGTGCTGGGATGGGCCGTGATGAAGGAACAACTGGAAAACGCGCGTGCCTGGATGTGGCGACGTTATGCCCGACAAACTCTGGACCAGGCACCGCTGTGGGGCCAGGCCCAGGTGGCGCTGAAACTCGAAGACACCGGCGCCATGGATACCTTGCTGCTGCGCAACAGCGACGCTCTTCCGGTCTACAACCGCTACGACATGGCCTACACACTAGGCCGCCGGCAGGACGCTCTGGAGGTCGCCTTCCAGGGCATGGAGCATGTCGATGACCAAGCACTGCACGACCGCTACCGCCAGCACTTGCCGCAGGCCGCCAACTATGTGCAACTGGAAACCGAGTGGGAGCGTGGCAGCGGACTGGACGCCAACGCGCTGCACTTCGAGACCCGGCTCGCCCTGGCCCCGCAGGTATTCGTGCTGCTGCAGGGCAGTAGCCAGTGGCAAGTACCAGGTGACGCCACGTTTTCCGGCCTGGCCGCCAGCAAGCAGCAGTTGCGCAGTGTGGAAATCCAGTGGGCAGGAATTCAGTCATCCAACCGCCTGGCCGTGTTCCGGCACAACGAACTCGGCGACGGCACCGGTCTGCGCTGGAACCACACCCGCCCCGCGGAGGGGCGATGGACGCTGGACACCACACTGGCACATCACGCGGCGTCCGTGATCTCAGTGCCCATGCGGCTAGCCGGCCACGAAGACAGTCTTTCTGCCAGCGTGAACTACGCCCTTGGCCGGCGAGAGTACCTGCGCGCCACGCCTCTGTTTGCGCAGTACTTCACCCGCTCCGGCAGTTACCTGGGCAGCAGCCAGGGCCTGGACCTGGAGGCGGGGTACCGGCTTCGCCTCGAGTACCCGGACTGGCGCGTGCGGGCCTTTGTCCGACAACTGCAACACACACGGGCCGATGCGCTGGACGCAGCCACCCTGGAAGCGCTGCCGGCAGACACCCAGATTGCCATCGGAAACGGAACCCAAAACGGCGTTGCATACTTCATCCCAGAAAGCAGCACCCGCACGGGCCTGTGTGTGGATATGGGAGAGAACATAGGCGGACAAAATCTTCAACTGAATTACTCGCGCGCTTGGCGCCCCTTTGTGAACGCATGCGTCAGCAGCGACACTGTGGCAGGCCCCGGATTCAACACCACGATGGGCGTGGCGGGCAGCCTCAGCGGCGAAGACCACGTGCGCCTGCAGTGGGACGGCACGCAAGGCTCCGAACCTGCCAAGGGAAATTCCAACACGCTGTCCCTGCGATACCGACATTATTTTTAGGACTCCACCATGAAACTTCCAAGATTATTTCTCCTTGGCCTGCTGGTTGCGATCACCACAGGCTGTGCCTCCACCATCCAGTCCACCGTGGGCCAGAACCGCCCGGACCCGCTGGCACGCTGGGCAGTACTGCCGATTGCCAACAACACGGACACGCCACAAGCAGGTCTTTCGGCTGAAGCCATGGTGGAGCACCAGTTGCGCGCGCTCGGGGTGGTGCAGCTGCAGCGCTACCCCTCGGCCTTGTCGCGCGACAGCTTGTTTGAACCCACCGAGCGCAAAGTCACCGAAGAAGCTCTGGCCTGGGCCAAAGAGCAAGGCATTCGCTACGCGCTGGTCGGAAGCGTGGAGGAATGGCGCTACAAGGTTGGCATTGACGGCGAGCCTGCCGTGGGTGTCACACTGCAAGTCCGTGACCTGCGCACCGACCAGGTACTCTGGAGTGCCTCCGGCGCAAAAAGCGGCTGGAGCCGCCAGTCCTTGGCTGCGGTCGCACAGAGCCTGTTGACCGAGCTGTTTGGTCAGCTGGCGCTACCGGCCGCCGCCAACACGCAGTAGGCCTTGATGACCCGCTGGCAAATCCCTCACTGGCTCGCGGCTGCATTCAGCCGCGACAGCCTCGCCCCTGAACGTGTAGCCACGCGGGAGCAATGGATAGAAGTTGTACTACTGCCGCTGGGGGCTGCCTTGTTAGGCTGGCTGGCCAGCCCGCAGGACCCCACTCTGTCGCAGCAGAGCTTTCCATGGCAATGGCTGGCCCCGGTGCTGGTCGCTCTGCGTTATGGGGTATGGCCTGGGCTACTCGCCAGTGCAGTCTTGCTGGTCAATGGCTGGGGGGCGGCCCAATGGGGCCGGGTGCCCGCTGAACTCTCGACCGCGCCCCTGTTTGGCGGCGGCTTGATGGTGCTGATTTGTGGCGAATTCAGCGACGTCTGGCACGACCGGAACCGCCGCATGGAGGAAACCTATCTCTACGTAACCGAGCGCCTCTCGCGCCTGACTAAGCGGCATCTGCTACTTAATTTTTCGCACGACCGTTTAGAGCAGGAAATGCTGGCACGGCCCGGTTCGCTACGCGACGCGCTGGTCAGCTTGCGCAGCGCCACCCTGGAGCCCGCGCCCGAAGGCCAGACTCTGGCCGGCGCACAAGGGCTGCTGCAACTCCTGTCGCAGTACGTCAACATCGAAGCTGCCACCCTCTATACCCTGCGCGAGCACCAAGGCGACTATGTTCTCGGCGAATTCGTCGCGCAGCTCGGGGAGCCCGAAGCCCTGGCGCCGGACGACGCCCTGTTGACACTAGCCCTGGAGAGTGGAAGCCTGGCCCATGTTGCGACCGAGGACGCAGGTCTGGACCGCCGTAGCAACCAGCTGGTAGTGGCACCGCTGGTGGCCGGCGACGACACGCTCATCGGTGTGCTGGCCGTGACGCGCATGCCGTTTTTCTCCCTGAGTGTGGAAAATTTGCAGATGCTGTTGGTACTGCTGGGCTATTACGCCGACAACCTGGGCTCGGCCCGGGGCATTCAACCCATCCTGCAGCAGATACCCACCATGCCCTTCCTCTTCGCCCAGGAACTGGCGCGCATGGGCAACCTGCACCGCAAGATCGGCATGGACAGCCAGCTGGTCGTGATGCGCTTTCACGGTACACGGGGAGGCGAAATCGCAGACGCCTTTTTGCGGATCAAGCGCGGGTTGGACCTCTATTGGAAAACCTTTGTGGAAGATCTCCCCGTTTTGGTGGTCCTGCTTCCCTTTGCTTCATCGACGGCCGCCGATGGTTTCACGGAGCGGCTGGAAGCTTGGTTGAAGATCCACTTTTATGGTGATTTTGCGGGATTGGGCGTCTCGCTACAGATCATCGGACTGGATGCGTCCACACCGGTAGAGCAACTGAAGAAGGCAATGACTGTGCCATGAACCCGTTGCACTGGACCTGGCTTGCCGCCACCGCCGACTGGGGTTTGCTGATGACGCCCCTGGTACTGTCCAACGCGCAGGCGGCGTTCTGGCAGCTCATGGCGGCGCATGCGCTCATTAGTGGGGTGGCTGCTGTGGCCACGTACCTGCTATTGCCTTCCAAATACCACAGCCCCCGCTGGGCGGTGTTGGGCCTGCTGTTTTGCTTTGCCTTCATTGCGCCGGTGCTGGGCGCCGTGGGGCTGGTGCTGATCACCCGCATCAACCTCCGGCATGCCCGCGAAGAGGCGCAGTTTGCCCACCCGGTGACGCTCGGCCTTCCCGTGTATGACGTGCAATCAGGTGAGCAGCGTCGCGGCGGGCAAGGCGCGATCCGCTCGCGCCTGGGCCCCCGGGTACCGAGTGCGCTGCGCATGCAGTCCTTGCTGACTCTGCAGGCCGTACCCAGCCGCGTGTCCAACCCCATTCTGGAAGACCTGCTGGGCGATGAAACGGACGACGTGCGCCTTGTGGCATTCGGCATGCTGGACGCAGAGGAGAAAAAGATCTCCACCCAGATCCGCCAGATTGCGGACCGCCTGAACCAGTCAGACGACACCGAGCAGCGCTATGACAGCCTGCGCCAACTCGCCGAACTGCACTGGGAACTGGTTTATGCCTGCCTAGCGCAAGGTGAGTTGCGTAAACACATCCTCCACCAGGCCGCTACCTTTGCCGACCAGGCCCTGGCCCTGCAGCCCGACAACGGCTCCGGACTCTTGTTCCTTCGGGCCCGCATCTGGTTGGAGCAAGGTCACCCCCAGGCAGCCCAAGAGGCGTTTGAAGGTGCCATCCGCCTGGGGCAGGCCCTCAGTTCAGCCCTGCCCTACCTGGCCGAAATTGCATTTCTGCGCCGCGACTTTGACCTGGTACGCGACTACATGCAGCAACTGTCGAACCTGAACCTGTCTGCGCGCACCCGCGCCATCCAGGACTTCTGGTGCAACCGCCACGAGATTAAATACAGTGACCGCAAATTCCTCCAGCACATCTAACAACCCGCTGCGTCAGGCTGCCGAAGTAGATGTCTTGCTCCTTTTGGAGGGCACCTTTCCCTTCGTTTCCGGCGGGGTGTCCAGTTGGGTCAACCAGATCATTCGCGGTTTCCCGGAACTGCGGTTTGGCGCCGTCTTCCTGGGCAGCCGGCCGCAAGACTATGGCGACATGCGCTACGCCCTGCCGGACAATCTGGTGCACCTGGAGACCGCGTACCTCTATGAAGACCGGCTGAACCCGCCGGTAGCCCCAGCGCGCGCCAACCCGGATGGCATGGCGCTGATGAAGGACGTGCACGCACGCCTGGAAGCTGACCGGCAGACACCCGAGTGCGCAGCCCTTTTCTCGCACCTGATGGACGAGGCAGGGCCTGAGGGCAGCCTGAGTCACGAGGCGTTTTTGTACAGTCAGGAGTCATGGAACTACATCAAGGACAGCTACAAACGCCGCAGCACCGACCCCTCATTCGTAGATTATTTTTGGACGATTCGCACCATGCACACGCCCTTCTGGCGCCTGCGTGAAGTCGCCCTAAACTGCCCCAAGGCACGTATTTACCACGCCATCTCCACTGGCTACGCAGGCATTTTGGGGGTGCTGCTCAAGCACCGCAACCAGCGGCCCTTCATCCTGAGCGAGCACGGCATTTACGTGAAAGAACGCAAGATCGACCTCTACCAGGCGCAGTGGCTCAAGGACAACCGCAGTGTGTTTGACAAAGATCCGTCCAGGGTGAGCTACTTCCGCCAGCTCTGGATTCGCTTTTTCGAGCATCTGGGCTATGTGACCTACCAGGCAGCCGACGATATCGTCGCCCTGTACGAAGCCAACCGCCAGCGCCAACTGCTGGATGGTGCGCCGCCCGAACGGACCACCAACATCCCCAATGGCATCGATGTGCCGCGCTTTGCGCCACTGCGCGCGCAGCGCCCCGAGAAAATTCCGCAGGTGCTGTGCCTGATCGGCCGGGTGGTCCCCATCAAGGACATCAAAACCTTCATCCGAGCCATGCGCACGGTGGTGAACCATTTGCCCGATGCCGAAGCCTGGATCGCCGGCCCCGAGGACGAATCCCCCGGCTACGCGCGCGAGTGCAAGGAGCTGGCAGAGCAACTGGGCCTCGCCGACAAGGTGAAGTTTCTGGGCTTCCAAAAGCTCACGGACCTGCTCTCCAAGGTCGGGGTCGTGGTGCTCAGCTCCATCAGCGAAGCCTTGCCCCTGGTCATTCTGGAGGGGTATGCAGCGGGGGTACCCACCCTGTCCACCGATGTGGGCTCGTGCCGGCAATTGGTCTATGGCTTGCCGGGGGATGACGCAGCCATCGGCGCCTCGGGTCGGGTGGTGCGCATTGCAGATCCACAGGCACTAGCCCAGGCGGCGTTGGAGCTGCTGGGAAATGAAGACACCTGGAAGCAGGCCAGCGCAGCCGCCATCCGGCGGGTGGAAACCTACTATTCGCAGGACATGATGTTTGCCCGCTACCGCGATTTGTATGAGAAGAATTTCCAATGGCAGGCATAGGGTTTGAGCTGCGCAAACTGCTGAAAAAGCAGTCCTACTTCGGGCTGCTGCAGGCCTATGCGTTCGCCGGACTGATCAGCTCCGGGCCCTGGGTCTTGTCCATCATCGGCATCATGTTGATAGGGATGTTCAGCCTGGGGCTGCTACACCCCAAAGAGGCTATTTCCCAGTTTCAGGTCACCATCACTTACCTCTTCCTGATCTCGCTCATCGGTACCGGGCTGGTGCAACTCTCCTTCACCCGCTTTGTGGCGGACCGCATTTTTGAAAAGGGTCAAGGCTCCATACTGCCCAATTTCAACGGCCTGATTCTGGTGGCCATGGCCATCAGCCTGGCCGCAGGACTGCCCTTTGCAGCCATCTTCTTCCCCGATCAAACGGTGCTGTACCGGATCCTGTTCGCCATGGGCCTGGCCATCATGTCGGCCGTATGGATCGCCACCGTCTTCCTGACCGGCCTGAAGCACTACCGCACCATTGTGGCCATCTTCTTCATGGGCTACAGCGCCACGCTGGGCTTTGCCCTGCTATTCCGCCCCTTCTTCGGCATGGACGGGCTGCTACTGGGCTTTGTGATCGGGCACTACCTGTTGCTCATGGGCATGGTCTGGCTGGTGTACCGCAACTACCAATCTGACCGCTTTGTGGCCTTTGACATCTGGAAGCCCGGTGCCATGTACCTGAGCCTGATGGGCACCGGCTTCTTTTTCAATCTGGGCGCCTGGGTCGACAAGCTGATGTTCTGGTACTACCCGGGCACCGGCCAGCAGGTCATCGGCCCACTGAATGCTTCGGTGATTTACGACTTCCCGATTTTTTTGTCCTACCTGTCGGTCATCCCGGGAATGGCAGTGTTCCTGGTGCGCATCGAGACCGACTTCGTCGAGTACTACGTCAAGTTCTACGATGCTGTGCGCGAGGGAGCGACGCTCGACTATATCGAACGCATGCGCAACCACATGGTCTATCACATCCAGCGTGGGTTGTTTGACATTGCCAAGATTCAGGCGATTGCCGTGCTGGTCACCTTCGCACTGGGCGGTGTACTGCTCGATTCACTGGGTATCTCCCGCCTCTATCTACCACTGTTGTACGTGGACGTGGTGGGTGCGGCCCTGCAGGTGGTTTTGCTGGGCATTTTGAATGTGCTCTTTTACCTCGACCAGCGCCGTCTGGTACTGGGCCTGACCATCCTGCTGCCAGTGGCCAATATCTCGCTCACTGCGACTTCCCTCTGGCTCGGCCCGGCTTGGTTCGGCTATGGATTTACACTGGCCATGCTCATCACCGTCCTGGTAGGCGTGCTCGCCCTGAGCAAGGTACTGGATAAACTTGAGTACCAAACCTTCATGCTGCAGTGAGCGGTCCGGCCGAATCGCATCCCCCTCGCTTTGAACGCGCTTTTCCACCCCTTGTACCAACGCCCATGACATCACACATCTTCATCACCGGCGGTGCCGGCTATATCGGCAGCCACACCTGCCTGGAACTGCTGAACGCAGGCTACCAGGTCACCGTGTATGACAATTTTTGCAACAGCAAGCCCGAAGGGCTGCGCCGGGTGGAACTCATCACCGGCAAGCAAATCCGTGTGGTGCAAGGAGATATCCGCGATGGTGCGGCGCTGCGGGACGCGCTACAACACAGCGGCGCCACGGCCGTGATCCACTTCGCAGGACTCAAGGCGGTCGGCGAATCGGTGGCCCAGCCCCTGACCTACTACGACAACAACGTGGTGGGCACCGTGCGCCTGCTCGAGGCCATGCAATTTTGCGGCGTGAAGACCCTGGTCTTCAGCTCCTCGGCCACGGTGTATGGCAACCCGGTCAGGCTGCCGCTGACCGAGGATCACCCCCTCTCGGCCACCAATCCCTACGGCCGAACCAAGCTCGTGATCGAAGACATCCTGCGTGAAGCCTTTGTGGCCGACCCGGATTGGCGCTTCGGCATCCTGCGTTACTTCAACCCGGTGGGCGCTCACCACAGCGGCCGCATCGGTGAAGACCCGCAGGGCGTACCCAACAACCTGCTGCCTTTTGTAGCGCAGGTGGCCGTGGGCCGGCGAGAATTCCTCAATGTGTGGGGCGATGACTACGACACACCCGACGGCACCGGTGTACGCGACTACATCCATGTGGTGGACTTGGCCTTGGGACATTTGCGGGCACTGGAAGCACTGTCCGTCGCTACCGGCGGCCAATGTGCCGCCATCAATCTGGGCACCGGCACCGGCTACAGCGTACTGGATGTGGTACGTGCCTTCGAGGCCGCCAGCGGCAAGCCCGTCCCCTACCGCATACAAGCACGCCGCTCCGGGGACGTAGCCTCTTGCTACGGCAATCCTGGTCTCGCTGCCCGGGCCCTGGGCTGGCAGGCCACCCGCGACCTGCAAACCATGTGCGAAGACGCGTGGCGCTGGCAGAGCAATAACCCGCAAGGCTATAGCGGCGCCGCCTAGCTTTGCGGATGGCACACGTGTCGCCTCCTGCTTGTGCCACAGGCCGGAATCACCACGGGGCTGGACGAGCAACGCTCGGCCGAATTGAAGACCCCGTATTGCGATCCATTCAGGGACGCATGGCTGCAGATAGCACTCGCAAGTTGCGCCCACAGTTCTTCGGCGCCCATGAAAGCAGCCGGCCCGTGATCGCCCACTGAGATAGTGTCCAATACCTGTCATGAACACGAACGACCGCAACGAACAGCGCCTGAATGATCTGGAAATCAAGGCCAGCTACCTGGAGGATACGCTGGACCAATTGGACAAAATCATCATCCGCCAGCAGGAGCAAATGGATCTGCTGATCCGTGAGCTCACCCATCTGCGGCAGCAGGCAGCCGAACCCGGTACCGCGCGAAATCTGCGCGACGAGTTGCCTCCGCATTATTGAATCGGGAGACTCCGCATGTCGCTTCACACCTGGTGGTTGTTCGTCATGATGACATTTGTGGTGTCTGCGACGCCAGGCCCGAACATGCTCCTGGTGATGAGCACCAGTGCCCGCGACGGAATGCGCGCCGCCATCCTCAACATGGCGGGATGCATGACGTCCCTGATGCTGATGCTCAGCCTCTCTGCAGCGGGACTCGGTGCACTCTTGCAAACATTCCCGGCCGTGTTTGAAGCCCTGCGTTTGTTGGGCGCGGCTTACCTGGCCTACTTGGGTGTGCAATGCTGGCGTTCACCTGTACAAGCACAGTCCGGTGACTCCGGGCCACCCAACACGGTAGCCACCGGCACGCCCGGGGCTTGGGCCCAGTACCGCCAAGGTGCTCTGGTCGCAGCCAGCAATCCCAAGGCCATTTTGTTTGCAGCTGCATTCTTTCCACAGTTTTTGAACCCTGATACGGCTCAACTGCCCCAGTTCGGCATTCTGTTAAGCACCTTTGCAGCGGTGGAAGTAGCCTGGTATTTTGTGTATGCCGCCAGTGGCAAACAAATGGCCCACTACCTGCGCCGGGCGGCGGTGATGCAGGCCTTCAACCGGTTGACCGGTGGTTTCTTTGTCGGTTTTGCGGCGCTGATGGCGACAACAAAAAGCTGAGCCGTCCGAAAACAACGCGGCTCAAGCAGGCGCCCGGGAGCGGAACTCTTTTTCTATGCACATGGACAGTTCACAGCGGTGCAACCAGCTGTCGAAGGTGTCGTTGGGCTCACCAGGCCCGGAGACACAACTCACGGAAACCTCAAGTTCCGGGTGCAAACGATTCCAGGCATAAGCCTTCACTTCGCTGCGGATGCGCTGGATCAGCAAAGGAACATCATCCCTGTTTGCGGGATCCACGAGGATGACAAACTCGTCTGCCCCCAGTCGTGCCAGCGCGTCCGCTGTACCTGCCACGGTGCCGAATATCTGTGCCAACACCTTCAGTACAGCGTCCCCCACCAAGCGGGAATACGACGCATTGATGTGGCGAAACCGATCCACATCAAGAAAGAACATAACTGGCGCAGTGCGGCGCTCTGCGCACCTGGCGATCAAGCCCGGGGCCACCTGCTCGAGGTATCTGCGGTTGTTCAGGCCCGTCAGCATGTCCTTCAAGACGAAGGGGCCCTGTTGCGTGGAAAACTGCGCCCCAGACGTCATTTTCGTCACGGCGGGTGCGTTTAACTCACCATGGAGCAGCACATCGCTTGTATGCAGGCTCTCGTTGCGCAGTTGCGCCTCGTGCGCCTTGAGCAGGCGCAGCTGGGTTTGGGCCAAACCGTCTTTCCCCTGGGCCGAGTGAATCTGCGCTTGCAAGAGATAAGAGACCTCCAGCAGATGTTCGTTCTCAGCCCGTTTGGACAGGAGCTGCAGGCGCTGCGCATGCGCTTCGGCAATCGGCCAATCTTTGCGCAACCAGGCTATCTCCGCGCGCAACCAGATCTCCATCAACCAGACCATGGGCTGATCCGCCCCTTTGCGCGCACCGGCACACACCCGGTCGGCAATAGACGCCGCTCCGTCAGGATCCCCCAGCCAACACGTCTCAAACCCCTGAGAGAGATCCAGCAAGGACTGCACCTTGCCAGGGGGGCAGGTCATTGCAACGTGTTGCGTGAGGGCACCCTGCACAACATTCTGAAGACTGGGGAGAGACTTCAGGCTTTCCAGACTCAAAATGTCTCCATGGCAATACCGGTGCAAGAAGCACTGGTACAACACGGCCGCCCGGGCTTGGTACCGGGGCAATGAGGACTCCGCCCATAACCCTTCTGACTCAAAAATCCGGATGGATGTCAGCAGGGCTTCTGCGGATTTGTCGAAACTTTGGTTGTACGCATGGGCCATACCCAAAGTACACAAAGCAATCGCCTCCGTTACAGGATCAAGTCCGGAACTCAACTTCGCAGCCCGCTGCGCAGCCTCCACCCCTTTGCCCGCATGCCCCCCCACACTCAGGACTTGGGCGAGGGTGGAGAACGCTTCCGCCTCACCCAGAACATCACCATCCACCCGGAAGAGCTGTATCGCGAGCTCTGCCGCCTCCCTGGCTCTGCGGATGCGGGACATCTGCCCATCTCCTTGAGCCAGAACCAGAAGTGCCCTCGCTTCTCCGGCGCAATCCCCCAATCTCTTGGTATGCAACAGGGCTCTTTTTGCAAGCGACTGACTGAACTCCACCTCACCCCGCTGCAATGCCACTGCGGCTTGCTGCAACAAGGTACTGTGCGGAGCTGGCATCGATCCGGGAACGGTTGTGGACATCGCGAAGGGCTTATTTGCGTTCAAACCTCGAGCGTAGAGACTTGTGCGCCGGCTGTCTTCCCTCTAATGGGTGATATTTCACAATCTTTTGCAAGTTCTGGCTATCGCAGAACTGCCATCGCCTTCACTTGCGCCCACACGGCCTGCCCCGGCTGCAGGGCCAATTGATCGACGGCCCGCCGGCTCAGGCGCGCCCACAAGGGTGTGCCTGAACAGTCCAGCTGCACGAGCGCCTGCGCAGGATGCTGGTCAGAACGCACCGCGACCACGGTACAGGGCAACACATTTTGAATACTGGTATCCGTCGGCATGCGGGTCGCAATGCTGACGTCACGCGCCAGCACCCGCAGGCGCACGGTCTGGCCAAGGGTCAGGCCTGTATCCGGCAGCCAGAAGTTTCCTGCTGCGAGATGTACTAAGGTCAAATGCCATGCGCTGTCATAGCCCGCCACCTGCCCCAGCACCAGGCTGGACACATAGCCGCCCATGCGAATCAAGGGCTCGGTGCTCGCCAACACCTCCTGCAAGGGGCCGCAAGCCTGAACCCGGCCGCGCTCCATCACCACCAGCGTATCGGCCAGTCGGATCACTTCATCCGACGCGTGGGAGACGTACACCATGGGAATCCGCAATTCATCCCGAAGCCGCTCCAGCCAGGGCAGCACCTCCAAGCGACGCGCTTCGTCCAACGAAGCCAAGGGTTCGTCGAGCAACAGCAATTGCGGATTGGTCGCGAGGGCGCGGGCAATGGCCACGCGCTGGCGCTCCCCCCCGGAGAGCTCTGTAGTTCGCCGGTGCAACAGCTGCTCCAAGCCCAGAGTGCGAACCGCAAACTCCGTGGTCAGCAGCGGGCTGCCCAGGCGAGGCGGCGCAGCCCTGCGGCGCGCAAACTCCAGGTTGCCCGCCACATCCAGATGGGCAAACAGGCTGGCTTCCTGAAACACATAGCCCAAAGGCCGCTGCCAGGTGGGCACAAAGACGCCTTGGGCATCGTCCTGCCAAACATCACCTTGAATGTGCACGGTAGCCCGGCTTGCCCGCTCCAGACCCGCGATGCAACGCAACAGCGTAGTCTTGCCGGACCCGGATGGACCATAGAGAACGCTGATACCTTGGGCCGGAAGCTGCACATCGACATCCAGTTCAAAGCCGGGCTTGTGCATTTGCAGCGCGATGCGATGGGGCATGGCGTTCATGCGCGCAGCCTGCTTCCGCGCGGGTTGAGCCAGCCCAGCAACATCAAGACAGCAAAGGAAAAAACCACCATGCCGCCGGACAACCAATGGGCCTGGGTGTACTCCAGCGCCTCCACATGCCCGTAGATTTGGGTAGACACCACGCGGGTGGATTCGGGAATGTTCCCGCCCAGCATCAATACCACCCCGAACTCCCCCACCGTGTGCGCAAAGCTGAGCACCGCAGCGCTCAAAAAGCCCGGCTTGCACAAAGGCAGCACCACATGCCAAAACGTGTCCCACGGCGAGGCCCGCAGCGTGGCGGCCACTTCCAGCGGGCGGTCCCCCAAGGCCTCAAAGGCGTTTTGCAAGGGCTGCACCGCAAACGGCAGCGAATACAACACCGAACCGACGACCAGCCCCGCAAACGTAAAGGGCAGCAAGCCCACGCCCAACCACTGGGTGAACTGCCCCACCCAGCCCTGGGGCCCCATGCTTACCAGCAAGTAAAAACCCAGAACTGTAGGCGGCAACACCAGCGGCAAAGCCACCACAGCACCCACCACGCTGCTCCAGCGCGAACCGGAACGGGCCAACCACCAGGCCAAGGGGGTGGCCAGCACCAACAAGACCACGGTAGTCACAGTGGCCAGCTTGAGTGTCAGCCAAATGGCGTGCGCATCGTCCAAAGTGAGGGGGATTGCGGGCATCGAAGAGGGCCTACTCGTAGCCAGCGCTTTGCATCACCTTGCGGGCAGCATCGCTGCGCAAGTAGGTGAGAAACGCAGTGGCCGCTGGCTGCCCGACGCCTGCTTGCAGGAGCACCGCATCCTGGCGCAAGGGCTGATGCAAATCTGCGGGGACGCGCCAGGCGGAGCCTTGATCTATCTGGCCATCGCGCATCACCTGAGACAGCGCGACAAAGCCCAAGGGCGCATTGCCGCTGGCGACAAACTGGTAGGTCTGGGCAATGCTCTCGCCCTGCACGAGGCGAGCCTGCACCGACGGCAGCAGTCCGCGCTTGGCAAGCACCTCCATGGCTGCGGCACCATACGGTGCCACCTTCGGGTCCGCAATGGCCAAACGCGTAAATGAGGTAGTCAGCACCTGCCCTTGGCTGTCCACCAAGCCGGCCTGTGCACTCCAGAGCACCAAGCGCCCCGTGGCATACGTGAACTGGCTGGAGGCCAACGCCCCGCCCTCTTTCACCAGCCGTGCGGGCGTTTCGTCATCTGCGGAGAGCAGCACCTGAAAAGGCGCACCATTTTTGATTTGCGCATACAGCTTGCCGGTGGCGCCCGGCACCAGCTTGACCTCATGGCCTGATGCACGTGAGAAATCCGACGCAATTTTTTGCGCCGTGTTGCTGAAATTCGCGGCCACCGCGACTGTCACGGTGCCGGCGTATGCGCCCACGCTAGCGATGCAGCCGACGACTGTCAGCGCCGCGTTCCGTCCTACTTTTTTCCAATTCCATGCCATGGCCGGAGGTTAGCATCCGGCGACCGGGTTTTCGCCCTGCGCAAACCTCAAGCCTCCAAAGCGCAGGCCCAAAGAAAAAGGGACGCCATAGGCGCCCCTTCATTTGCTATCGTTTTAATAGCTGTCTGCGCATATCCCACTTGCACTAGCAGCCAAAATCACCAACAAATAGCCCCTTAAGCGGCCTTGTTCTGAAAGCGCTTGAGCACGCGTGGCAATACCAACACAGCCAGCACCACCAGCAGCAGGAACACCGACATCGGACGCTGCAGGAAGATCATGGCGCTACCTTCACCGATGGACATGGAGTTGCGCAGCTGCGCTTCGGCCAAGGGCCCCAGAATCATGCCCACGATCACCGGCGCGGTCGGGAAGTTGAAGCGGCGCATCACCAAGCCCAGGACACCCACCGCATACAGCAAGACCAGGTCAAACGCACTCTGACGCATGCCGTAGGTACCCACAGTGGCAAAAATCAGGATGCCGGCGTAAAGCTGGGCCTTGGGAACCTTAAGCAGCTTCACCCACAGCCCCACCATGGGCAAGTTCAACACCAGCAACATGACGTTGCCGATGAACAAGGAGGCGATCAGCGCCCACACCAAGGCCGACGAGCTGCTAAACAGCTGCGGACCGGGTTGGATGCCGTAGTTCTGGAACGCGCCCAATAACACCGCTGTGGTGTTGGACACCGGAATGCCCAAGGTCAGCAAGGGAATCAAGGCGGTGGTCACCGTCGCATTGTTCGCAGCCTCGGGGCCGGCCACGCCTTCGATGGCACCTTTGTTGCCGAACTCGGCCAGGTCGTCGCCCTTGGCCAGCTTCTTCTCGGTGGCATAGCTCAGGAATGTCGGAATCTCGGTGCCACCTGCAGGAATGCATCCGAAAGGAGCGCCAATGGCTGCACCCCGCAACCAGGCGGGAATGGAGCGCTTCCAGTCCCGGGCTGTCATGGTGACACGGCTCAGCTTGTTTTCCGTTTCCACCACTTTGCCTTCGAAGAGCACAAAGTGCAGCGCCTCCGCCACGGCGAACAGGCCCACCGCCACCAGCACGATTTCAATGCCATCCAGCAGCTCCGGCATATTGCCGGTGTAGCGTGCTTGACCGGTGATCTGGTCCATGCCGATCAGGCCGATGGCCAAACCGAGAAACAGCGCCGTAAGACCCCGCAAGGTGCTCTGGCCCAGAACGGCACTCACCGTAGTGAAGGCCAGCAACATCAGGCAGAAGTATTCCGGCGGGCCGAGCTTGACGGCGTATTCAGCCACCAGGGGCGCAAACAAAGTCACCACCACGGTCGCAATACTGCCCGCCACGAACGAACCAATGGCAGCGGTTGCCAGTGCAGCACCGGCACGCCCGCTCTTGGCCATTTTGTTGCCCTCCATGGCCGTGACCATGCTGGAAGTCTCGCCGGGGGTGTTGAGCAAAATGGAAGTGGTGGAGCCGCCGTACATCGCACCGTAGTAAATGCCGGCGAAGAAGATCATGGAAGCGGTCGCCTCCACTTGCGTGGTGATGGGCAACAGCATGGCCACCGCCGTGGCGGGCCCGATGCCGGGCAACACACCCACGGCCGTGCCTAGCGCGCAGCCCACAAAGGCCCACAACAGGTTCACCGGCGTACCCGCCGTCGCAAACCCTTGAAGAAGTTGATTCCAGATTTCCATTAGAGCCATCCACCCTGCGTCAAACCTGGCAAATTGATGGCCAGAAACTTGGTAAACATCCAGAACACCGGCGCCGCGATGAGCAGGCCCACGACCGCATCATTCAACCAGGAACGGTATCCGCCGCCAGCCTGCCCTTGTGCCAAACGCGCGCCCCGCGCAGCAAACACAAAACAAATGGCACAGCTGAAGATGAAGCCGAGGGTGGTGATCAGTGCGGCATTCACCAACAGGCCTACCGACATCCAGATAAATCCCGGCCAGAAAGCGACTTCGCTGTCTGCTTCATCGTCCATGTCCAGAAAACCGCCCCTGCGCACTTCCAACAGAAGGAAGCCACCACACAACAACAGGGCCACGGAGACGACCCAGGGCAAAAAATCCGGACCGATGCCGGCGTAACCGGCTTCGGAAGGAATGGACCAGGCGCCTGCCCCCAGCCCAAGGGCCAGGAGCAGCACGCCGATTGCAACGGCAGCTTCCTGCCGCGCTTTCAGCGCTGGGGTCATGACAACATTCCGGACAGGTGCATGATGCCGCGCAAGCTGGCGAAATCGCTATCCACAAAATCGTCGAACGCCTTGCCGCTCAACACTGCGGGCGTCCAAGCATTCTTTTCCACCGCCTCCGCCCAACCCTTGGTCTTGGTGACTTTAACGATGAGGTCCGTCAGGGCCGCACGTTGCTCAGCGCTGATACCAGGCGCGCCGTACACACCCCGCCAGTTGCCCAAAACCACGTCGTAGCCTTGTTCTTTCATGGTGGGGATGTTGATGCCGGGCAGACGCTTATCGGAGGTCACGCCGATGGCGCGCATCTTGCCGGCTTTGATGTATTCCGCAAACTCGCTGTAGCCGCTACCACCCACCGACACGTTGCCGCCCAAAATGGCTGCAGTCGCTTCACCGCCGCCACGGAAGGCCACGTAGTTGACCTTCTTGGGGTCCACATTGACCTTGGTCGCCAGCATGGAAGCGCAAATGTGCTCTGTAGATCCGCGGGAGCCGCCGCCCCACTTCACACTGCCGGGGTCTTTTTGCATCTGGGTAACCACGTCCTTCATGGTCTTGAACGGGGAATCCGCAGGCACCACAAACACGTTGTATTCGCTGGTCAGGCGGGCAATAGGCGTCGCCTTGTCCAGGCCAATGGCTGGTTTACCCGTGATGATGCCGCCCAACATCACGGCGCCCATCACCATCAAGGCATTGGGGTCACCCTTGGCAGAGTTCACAAACTGAGCCAGGCCGATCACGCCGGCGGCGCCGCCCTTGTTGTCGTACTGCACGGTGTCTGCCAATTTGGCGTCGATCAGGGCCTTGCCCAAGGCGCGACCTGTTCCGTCCCAACCGCCGCCGGGGTTGGCGGGAATCATCATTTTCAAGTTGGTGCTTGCACGGGCAGTCAGGGGCAGTGCACCGGCAGCGGCCATCACGGCCATGGATTTGAGGAAGGTATCGCGACGCATGGGTTGTCTCCTATGGTTGAGTTGCAAGCCCTATGATGCGGGCCGTGGCTGTCAATCGGCTGTCCATTTTCCCTAGGGGAAACCCGTAACCCCGCACGCTTCCTCCCGCATCATGCACTTGCTGATCATCGAAGACGACCCTGCACTGCACACCACACTGCAACGCAGCCTGGTGCGGGCGAACATGCATGTGGATGTTTGCGACGACGGAGCACAAGCCCTGCGGCAATGGCAGGCCCTGCAGCCTGATGTGGTGGTGCTGGACCTCAGCCTTCCCGGTGTCGATGGCCTCGATGTGCTCAAGCAGGCGCGCCGCAGCGGCCTTCGCACGCCGGTGCTGATTCTGACGGCGCGTGGCACCGTGGGTGACAAAGTACTGGGGCTGAATGCCGGCGCGGACGACTACCTGCCCAAACCTTTCGACCTCGATGAACTGGAAGCCCGTATCCGGGCATTGCACCGCCGCCATTCAGAGAGCCCCCCGTCCCAAAGCAGTGACCTGACGGTGGGTGAACTGCGGCTGGACCGGAACAGTGGCGCGGTATACCACCGCCACGAAGTATTGGACCTCACGCCCAAAGAGCTCGCTCTGATGAGCGCATTGATGTCACGTCCGGGGCACGCTGTCAGCAAAGAGCGCCTGTTTGAAGTGGTCTTTCCCGGGCAGACCGATGTGCAATTTGAAGCCATTGAAGTGGTGGTATATCGTCTACGCAAGAAACTCGTGACCACCCGGGTCGGCCTGGTCACCTTGCGCGGCCTGGGCTATTTGCTGAAGGCTGAATAAGATGGGCAGCGGCAGCACCCCGTCCCTGCGCAAAAGTCTGCTGCTGGGAATCCTGATCCCCATCCTGCTGTTTGTGGCCGTGGACACGGTCAGCCTGTACCGGCAGGCCCTGGCCGCCGTCAATATCGCCTATGACCGCACGCTGCTGGCTTCTGCCAAAGGGATAGGCGAACTGCTGGACATCGAAGGCCAAGGCCAAGAGGCCCGTTTGCGGGCCCAAGTCCCCTATTCCGCCCTCGAAGCATTTGAAGCAGACAACCGCAGCCGCATGAGCTATCGCGTCTCCACTGCCGAAGGTCAATGGGTGGATGGCGAGCAAGACCTGACTGCATGGAGCGGCCAAATCCCCCAACAAGGGCCCTATGCGGCCCTGGTGGATTTTTATGACGACACCTTCCGGGGGGATGCCGTACGGGTGGCTGTCCTGCTGCAGCCCGTGGCCAGCGGGCGGGAACGTACCATGGCCATGGTGCAGGTCGCGGAAACACTGGAACTGCGCAGGACCCTGGCACGCCAAATTCTGCTGGACACCCTGAGGCGCCAACTGATTCTGGTGACCGTCATCGCAGGCATCGTCCTGTTTGTAGTGGACCGGGCGACGCGTCCGGTACGCCAGCTCAGCGAAAAGCTGGAGCAACGTAACGAGGATGACCTGACCGCCCTCCCTGCGGCAGAGCTCCCCCTCGAAATCCAGCCCCTCGCGGTGGCCACTAACCACGTCATGCACAAGCTGCAGCACCTGCTGGACCATCAGAAGCGCTTTGTCCGTGATGCTGCCCACCAGCTGCGCACCCCCTTGGCTGTACTTAAAGTGCAAGTCCAATCGGCCTTGCGGGGGGACGTTCCGGCCCGACAAGGGCTGGAAGAAATAGAGACTACCGTGGACCGCGCCACCCAATTGGCAAACCAGATGCTGTCACTCGCCAAGGTGGAGCAGGTACGCCAGCAACAGGATTTCGCCCCTATGGACTGGGCCGGACCTGTACGCGACATCGCATTGGACCTCTCTGCCCTCATCGCCGGAAAGAATCTGGATTTTGAGTTGCTCACCGAGCCCTGCGTGGTGCTTGCCCATGAATGGATGCTGCGCGAAATGGCCCGAAACCTGATGCACAACGCCATCCACCTGAGCCCTGAGGGCGGCCGCTTGCATATCCACCTGCAGCCGGAAGGCGCAGAGGCCCAGCTGACCATTTCCGACAGCGGCCCCGGCATATCCGACGCATTGCGCATGCGCCTGTTCCAACCCTTCGCGGCGGGCAGCGCACATTCAGGCTCTGGCTTGGGACTGACCATCACCCGCGAAATGGTGACCGCTTTAGGTGGCAGCATCCAACTCAACAACCGGATTTCCGGCGGCAGCTGCACTGGCCTGGATGCCTGTGTACGATTACCCCTCCATCTTTCCTGACCCACACTTGCATGCAAAGCACCCGGATCGACAAATGGCTGTGGGCCGCCCGCTTCTTCAAGACCCGTTCACTCGCCACCGATGAGGTGAATTTGGGACGGGTGCAATGGGAAGGGCGCGATGTCAAGCCGGCCAAAGAGGTCAAAATCGGGGACACCCTCACCATTTGGCAAGGCAAAGTCAAGCGGACCGTCAAGGTGCTGCTCATCAGCGAGCAGCGCGGGCCGGCACCGGTCGCGCAGCAGATGTACACAGAAACCCCGGACAGCATTGAAAAACGCCTCGCGGCGGCAGAGCAGCAACGTCTGAGCCCCGAACCTGCACACACCATTGCGGGCGGCCGCCCCACCAAACGGGACCGGCGTGCCCTGCAAACCGGCTGGAATACGCGCTGGAGTGCCTCGCTGGACTGATACCCCTATTGCAGCCGGCTCGTTGAAGTGCAGCACAGTAAGAGGGCAGATGAAAGCGGCGATAATCGGGGGTTACAACTGAGGCACCGTGCATCCGGCAGGAGCGCCGCACCCCTCAGGGCCCCCGCCATAGATCGAGTTTTGGAAAGCCCTTCTGCATGACCGCCCTCTCCCCCGTGCCCATTTCCCCTGTTGAAGACATTGTTGCCGACATGCGCGCCGGGCGCATGGTCATTCTGGTGGACGAGGAAGACCGCGAGAACGAAGGCGACCTGGTACTTGCAGCGGACCATGTCACTCCGGAAGCCATCAACTTCATGGCCAAATTCGGTCGTGGCCTGATTTGCCTGACGCTCACCCGCGAGCGCTGCGAACACCTGAAACTGCCCCCCATGGCAGCGCGCAACGGGACCGTGTACAGCACCGCCTTCACGGTATCGATTGAGGCTGCAGAAGGTGTGACCACTGGCATTTCTGCCGCTGACCGCGCCAAAACCGTACAAGCCGCTGTTGCCAAGAATGCCGTCGCCAGCGACCTGGTGCAGCCGGGTCACATCTTCCCCCTGCAAGCGGTGGACGGCGGTGTGCTCATGCGCGCGGGCCACACCGAGGCAGGATGCGACCTGTCGGCCATGGCCGGCTGCAGCCCTGCCGCCGTGATCTGCGAGATCATGAAAGATGACGGCACCATGGCCCGTCTGCCCGACTTGCAGCTGTTTGCTGCCGAGCATGGCCTGAAGATCGGCACCATTGCCGACCTGATCCAACACCGCAGCCAGATGGAGTCCTTGATCGAACCCGTCGGCACCCGCCCCCTGACCACCGCGTATGGCGAATTCACCGCCCACGCCTTCAAAGACAGCACCGGCCACGGCGTACACCTGGCCCTGGTCAAAGGGCAGTGGGATGCCGACAGCGTGGTACCGGCCCGCGTACACGAACCGCTCTCCGTGTTGGACGCCCTGGAAGTCAAGCGCAGCATGCACTCCTGGAGCCTGGATGCCGCCTTGGCCCACATTGCTGCCGAAGGCAAAGGCGTGGTGGTCTTGCTCAACTGCGGCGAAAGCGGTGCACAGCTGCTCGACCAGTTTGAAGGCACCGCCCGCGCTGCGCAAGCGCCCGAACGCGGTCGCATGGACCTGCGCACCTATGGAATTGGCGCGCAGATCCTGCTCAAGTGCGGTGTACACAAAATGCAGTTGATGGGCAGCCCCCGCCGCATGCCCAGCATGACCGGCTACGGCCTCGAAATCACCGGCTACATCAGCAAATAATTCGAATCAAGGAACCACCCATGTTTGGCGCAGACAAAGGCATCGCAGCCTCCGACCGTTTGAACGGCAAGAAACTCAGCATCGGCATCGTGCAGGCGCGTTTCAATGCAGACATCACTAACGCATTGGCAAACGCATGCAAAACCGAATTGCTGGCCTTGGGCGTATCCGACAAAGACATTGACCACGTGACCGTCCCCGGTGCGCTGGAAGTGCCAGTGGCTTTGCAAGCCATGGCCGAAAAAGGCAAGTACGACGCCCTGATTGCACTGGGCTGCATCATCCGTGGCGAAACCTACCATTTTGAGCTGGTAGCCAATGAGTCCGGCGCCGGTGTCACCCGCATCTCGCTGGACTACCAACTTCCGGTGGCCAACGCCATCCTCACCACGGAAAACCTGGAACAGGCCATTGCCCGCCAGACCGACAAGGGCCGCGATGCGGCACAGGTCGCGGTCGAAATGGCCAACCTGCTGGAGAGCATCTGATGAGCAACACCCCGAGCAACTCCGCGTCCAAACGCCCCCCCCGCCAGAGCCGCACCGGACTGACCGCCACCGGTGCCCGCAAGGCGGCCAGCAAGTCCAACCGCTCCCGTGCCCGTGAATTTGCCCTGCAGGGCCTGTACCAAAGCATTGTCGGGCGCAATGCGGTCGACGATATTGACCCCTTTACCCGCGATCTCGCCGGCTTCAACAAAGCAGACGCGGTGCACTTTGACGCCCTGTTGCACGGTTGCGTAGCCGAAGCGGAGGCGCTGGATGCCCTCATCACCCCGGCCCTGGACCGCCCCATGAGCGAAATCTCGCCTGTTGAACACGCCATCATGTGGATAGGTGCTTACGAGATGAAGCACTGCCTGGACGTGCCATGGCGCGTGGTGCTCAACGAATGCATTGAACTGGCCAAAGAGTTCGGCGGCACCGACGGCCACAAGTACGTCAACGGTGTGCTCAACGGCATTGCACCTCAGCTTCGCGCGGTCGAAATCCAGGCGGAACGCAACAAAAAGCCTGCCTGACCCGCAGAAGCGCCCGCATGCACATTTCGACACGCGCGCAGAACATTGAGCCGTTTTACGTGATGGAGGTTGCCAAGGCCGCATCTGCCCTGGCCGCCCAAGTAGCGCACACCGATGCACCCATGGTGTTTCTCAACATCGGTGAGCCCGACTTCACGGCACCGCCTCTGGTGCAGGCAGCTGCCGAACAAGCCATCCGGGATGGCGTCACCCAGTACACCGCAGCTACCGGCCTGCCGGCTTTGCGTGCGCGCATCAGCGCCTGGTATGCGAGCCGCTTTGGCATGAACGTTGGCGCAGATCGCATCGTCATCACGGCCGGTGCGTCAGCCGCCCTGCACCTGGCGTGCATGGCGCTGATCGAGCCCGGCGACGAAGTGCTCATGCCCGACCCCAGCTACCCCTGCAACCGCCACTTTGTGAGCGCCGCAGAAGGCAAGGCCGTGTTGCTGGAAACCAGCGCAGAAGAACGCTTTCAGCTCAGCGCCGCCAAGGTGGCGGCTGCCTGGGGCCCGCGCACCCGGGGTGTACTGCTGGCGTCCCCTTCCAACCCCACAGGCACATCCATCCACCCGGACGAGCTGCGTCGCATCCATGCCGTGGTACAGGCCCAAGGCGGCATCACGCTGATCGATGAGATTTACCTGGCCCTCAGCCATGACGACCAGTTCGGGCACACCGCGCTGGAGATCGATGACCAGATCATCAGTATCAACAGCTTCAGCAAGTACTTCCACATGACCGGCTGGCGCCTGGGCTGGATGGTGCTGCCGCCCGCTCTGGTGCCCGTGATCGAGCGCCTGGCCCAGAACCTCTTCATCTGTCCCAGCACGATTGCGCAGCACGCCGCGCTGGCCTGTTTTGAGCCCGAAAGCATGGCGCTCTACGAGGCGCGACGCGCTGAGTTCAAAGCCCGGCGCGACTACTTTATTCCCGCCCTGCGCGAGCTGGGCTTTGGCATACCGGTAGAACCCGATGGTGCGTTTTACGCCTGGGCCGATTGCTCGGAACTTTGTGCCAAACTGGGGCTCAAGAGCAGCTGGGAGTTTGCGTTGGAAGTGATGAACCGCGCCCACGTCGCCATTACGCCGGGGCGTGATTTCGGCACCGCACAAACGGCACAGTTTGTGCGTTTCTCCACCGCCAGCTCCATGAAACAATTGGAAACAGCCGTGCAGCGTTTACGTGCGATGCTGTCCACCGTTTAGCACAACCACCATGAACCAAGACCTTTCCATCCTGCATCTGATCCTGAACGCGAGCATCGTGGTCCAGGCCGTCATGGCCTTGCTGATGCTGGTGTCCATCGCCAGCTGGGCCGCCATCTTCCGCAAACTGTTTTCGCTCAAGCGCATCAAAACGCAGAACGAGGCCTTTGAGCGCGAATTCTGGTCAGGCTCCAGCTTGAATGACTTGTTCAACACCGCCAGCCGCAACGCCCAGACCTGTGGCCCCATGGAGCGCATTTTTGCCAGCGGCATGCGCGAGTTCCAGAAGCTGCGTGAGCGCCGCGTGAGCGACGTGGGCACCTTGATGGACGGTGCCCGCCGCGCCATGCGCGCCAGCTTCCAGCGTGAAATGGACGAGGTGGAAAGCAACCTGTCCTTCCTCGCCTCTGTGGGTTCTGTGTCCCCGTACGTGGGCCTGTTCGGCACCGTGTGGGGCATCATGCACGCCTTCACCGGCTTGGCATCGTTGCAGCAAGTGACCTTGTCCACCGTGGCCCCCGGTATTGCCGAGGCACTGGTCGCCACGGCCATCGGCCTGTTTGCGGCCATCCCGGCAGTCGTGGCCTACAACCGGTTTGCGCGCGATCTGGACCGCATTGCCATCCAGCAGGAAACCTTCATGGAAGAGTTCTCCAACATCCTGCAACGCAACGTCAGCGCCCAACCCGCCCCCGCAGCTGCGGCCCGCTAAGCAGACCAAGGAAGCACAATGCCAGCAGTCGCAGGTCGTGGCCGGGGTCGCCGCACCATCAACGAGATCAACATGGTGCCCTTCATCGATGTGATGTTGGTGCTCTTGATCATCTTCATGGTGACCGCCCCGCTGATCACCCCCAGCATGATCGATACACCGAGTGTTGGTAAAGCCAAAGGGCAGCCCAAACAAGTTATTCAGGTGGTCTTGACGAAGGACGAGACATTGGACGTCACTTTTGAGGGCAAAACCCACTCAGTTCAGCTTAAGGAATTAGCTTCCGCAGTAAAACGAATACAAGACCCGCTAGGCGACGCTATCAAAAGCGACTTTGCCGTTGTAATTAGCGCAGACAAAAACGCAAAATATGAGAGCGTGGTGAACGTCATGAGCACGCTTCATAACGCAGATATCAAGCACGTGGGCCTAGCAGTCCAGCTCGCGAACTGATGCCATCCTTCCAGTCACCATGCTGACCGCAGACACCCGCCAGGAATTCACCCCTCCCCACACGCCCGGCATGTTGCGTGCGTTGGTGCTGGCACTGCTGGCCCACGCGGCCCTGGTGGCGGTGCTGGCGATCGGCGTGGCCTGGAAGCGGGAATTGCCGCCTGCCACCATGGAAGCCGAGCTGTGGTCCACCATTCCCCAGGAGGCCGCCCCGCCGCCCCCGGAAGAAACACCGCCCGAACCCGAAACCGCCCCCGAGCCTGAAGTCGAACCCCAGCCGGAGCCCCCTCCTCCACCCGTGGCGAAACCCGTGGTACCTGAGGCCCCCAGCAAGGCCGACATTGCCGTGGCCAAAGAAAAAGAACGCAAGCTCGAAGCACAAAAGGCCAAAGAATTGCAGGCCAAGCAAGAGCTGGAGCGCAAGGCCCTGGAAAAGCGCCAGCAGGAACAGGCCGCCAAAGACAAGCTCGACAAAGAGCGCGCCGCCCAAGCCAAGCTGAAAGTGCAGCAGGAAAAAGAGAAACTGGCCAAGGACAAAGCCGCGCGTGAGGCCAAAGAGAAAGCCGACAAGGCCGAAAAAGCCAAGAAAGCGGAAGCCGCCGACAAAGCCAAAGCCGCTGAGGCCGCCAGACAAAAGGCGGAGAAAGCCGCCAAAGCAGATGCCAAGCGCGCAGAGCTGGATCGCCAGCAGCAGCTCAACCGCCTGACCGGCTTGGCCGGTGCCGCTGGCAGTGGATCCGCCAACGCCACCGGTACCGCAGCCAAGAGTTCCGGGCCGGGTGCGAACTACAGCGGCCGCATCCAGGCCGCAGTGAAACCCAACATCACCTTCACCGACACGATTGTGGGCAACCCCAAGACCGAGATCGAAGTGACCCTGGCCTCGAATGGCGAGATTTTGAGCAAGCGCATCACCAAGCGCAGCGGCAACAAAGCCTGGGATGACGCGGCTGAAAACGCCATCGAGAAAACCCGCAAACTGCCGCTGGACGATGGCAGAGTCTGGTCACCCATGGTGATCGTGATCTCACCGCAGACCTTGGTTGGGCAGTAAGCCCATAAGCATCGCTATCAATTTAGTAGCTACTTGCGCACATCTGACGTGCGCTAGAGGCCGATTTGATGCAAATTCAGTCGTAGGCAATAACTGCTGCGCCCCCTGAGGCCTGCGCACGCCAGCTGGCCAACGCCGCATCCGAGGGGAAGAATTTGGCGCCCTCGCCTAGGTGCAATTCAGCCGCCGCCTGCTGCACGGCGCCCTCCGTGGCAGCCTGGCACTGCAACTGCAAGCGGACGGACAAGCCCCGCACCAGCTCGCCGTGTTCGGTCATCTCCCGCACCGCCGGAAACTCACGCACCAGGGCGGCCACATCCGGCGTGCGGCTCTTGCCATCCAATTGCACCGGCACGCGCAGGTACTTGCCGAAGCGGCAGCGCGCCTGCTCCAGGCTCCAGACTTGTTGCACCGTGAGTTGCATGCCACCCGAGAAGCGGTCGGGCATGGCCTTGCCTTCGACGATGATGAGTTCATCGTCCTTGAGCAGGTCTTTGTAAGTGTTAAGCAGGGCCTCGCTGGCGCGGGCTTCGATCATGGCGGACTTGTCGTCCAACTTGAACAGGGCCAGCTTGCCGCGCTGCCCGTTGATCACCCGCAACTCGGTCACGATGCCGGCCAGCAACTGCGGCTCGCGCGAATCCTGCAACTCTTCAATCGGGCGCTTGGCGAACTTGCGGACTTCGGTGGCCACTTCATCAAACAAATGGCCTGACAAGTAAAAGCCCACCGCCGTCTTTTCCTGGGTAAGCCGCTCCTTGACGCCCCAGGGCATGACCTCCACCAGCGCCGGTTCCTGGGTGCTGGAGCCATGGTCATCCTCGCCGCCCATATCAAACAAACCCACCTGGTTGGCGTTGGCGGCGGCGGCAGCGGCAAACTCAAACGCCAGGTCCATGGAGGCCACCAGCTCGGCACGGTTCAGGTGCAAGGTGTCGAACGCGCCCGCCTTGATCAGCGCTTCCACGCAGCGCTTGTTGAGGCGGGTGCGGTCCACGCGGCGGGCGAAGTCAAACAAGCTCTTGAACGGGCCTGCTTCACCGGTCGGGCCCCGGCCCTCCCGCGCGGCCACGATGGCCACAATCGCCTGCTCGCCGGTGCCTTTGATAGCCCCCAACCCGTAACGGATTTCCTTGTTGGAGATCGGTTCAAAGCGGTAGTGGCCGCGGTTGATGTTGGGCGGCTCAAAGCTCAGGCCCATCTTCTCCGCATCTTCAAACAAGACCTTGAGCTTGTCGGTGTCGTCCATTTCCACGGTCATGTTGGCGCAGAAGAACTCGGCCGTGTAGTGCACCTTGATCCAGCCAGTGTGGTAGGCCAGCAAGGAATAAGCAGCGGCGTGCGACTTGTTGAAGCCGTAGCCCGCGAACTTCTCCATCAAGTCGAACACCTCATCGGCCTTCGCTTCGGGGATGCCGTGGGTCTTGAACGCACCGGCCCGGAAAATGCCCCGGTGCTCGTCCATCTCCTCTTTCTTCTTCTTGCCCATGGCGCGGCGCAGCAAGTCGGCGCCGCCCAGTGAATAGCCGCCCAGAATCTGGGCGGTCTGCATCACCTGCTCCTGGTAGACCATGATCCCGTAAGTCTCAGACAGCATCTCGGCCACGGCCGGGTGCGGGTACTCCACCACTTCGCGCCCGTGCTTGCGCGCCACGAAACTCGGAATCAGGTCCATGGGGCCGGGGCGGTACAGCGCGTTCAGGGCAATCAGGTCTTCGAGTCGGCTGGGCTTGGCGTCGCGCAACATGCCCTGCATGCCGCGGCTTTCAAACTGGAACACAGCCTCCGTTTTGCCTTCACTGAACAGCTTGTAGACCTTGGCATCGTCCAGCGGCAGGTTCTCGTAGGCAAACTTTTCCTGCCCCGGATGGCGCTTGCGGATGAACTCCGCCGCAATCTCCAAAATGGTGAGCGTGGCCAGGCCCAAAAAGTCGAACTTCACCAGGCCGATGGCTTCCACATCGTCCTTGTCGTACTGGCTCACCGCGGACTCACTACCGGGTTGCTGGTAGAGCGGGCAGAAGTCGGTGAGCTTGCCCGGCGCAATCAACACGCCGCCGGCGTGCATGCCGATGTTGCGGGTCATGCCCTCGAGCTTGCGGGCCATCTCCAGCAGGGTTTTGACGTCTTCTTCTTTGGCTTCGCGCTCGGCCAGAATCGGCTCGGCCTCGGTAGCGTAGACGTATTTGTCGCTCTTCTTGCCATCGGTAGGTGGCAGCTGCAGCGTGACGTTGGTGCCCGGCTTGTTGGGAATGAGCTTGCTGATGCCATCGCAAAAGGTGTAGCTCATGTCCAGCACACGGCCCACATCGCGCACCACACCGCGCGCGGCCATGGTCCCGAAGGTGGCAATCTGGCTCACGGCATCCTTGCCGTATTTGTCCTTCACATAGTCGATCACCAGGTTGCGGTTGGTCTGGCAGAAGTCGATGTCGAAGTCGGGCATGGATACCCGCTCCGGGTTCAAAAAACGCTCAAACAGCAGGTTGTAGCGCAGGGGGTCCAGGTCAGTAATCTTGAGCGCATACGCCACCAGCGAGCCGGCACCGGAACCGCGTCCTGGGCCCACCGGGCAACCATTGTTCTTGGCCCAGTTGATGAAGTCGCCCACGATCAAAAAGTAGCCGGGAAAGCCCATCTTCAAAATGGTGCCCAGCTCAAACTCCAGGCGCTCCACATAGCGCGGCATTTCGGCCTCGCGCTCTTGCTCGTTCGGGTAGAGGTGCACCATGCGCTCTTTGAGCCCCTCGAAGGACGCATAGCGGAAGTACTCTTCCGGCGTCATGCGCTGGCCGTTGACCAAGGGGGTGGGGAAAGCGGGCAGCTGCGGCTTGCCCAGCACCAAGGTCAGGCTGCAGCGCTTGGCGATCTCGATGGTGTTGGCAATGGCCGAGGGAATGTCTGCAAACAGCGCCTCCATCTGGGCGGCGCTTTTGAAGTACTGCTCGCGGGTGAAGCGGCGCACCCGCTTGGGGTTACTCAGAATCTCGCCATCGGCAATACAGATGCGGGCTTCGTGCGCCTCAAAGTCGTCCTGCTCCGCAAATTGAATGGGGTGGGTCGCCACCACCGGCAGCTTCATGCGGGCAGCCAGCTTCACCGCCGCCACCACGTGCGCCTCGTCATCGGCGCGGCCTGCGCGCTGCAGCTCGATGTAAAAGCGGTGCGGGAAGACCCCCGCCAATTGCAGCGCCACATCGTGCGCGCGGGTGGTGTCGCCCTGCACCAGCGCCTGGCCCACCGGCCCGGCCTGTGCGCCGGAGAGCGCAATCAGGCCTTCATTCAGCTCTTTGAGCCACGCCATCTTGATGACGGCCTGGTTCTTCACCACGTTCTGCGTGAAAGCGCGGGCAATCAGCTCCGAGATGTTCAGGTAACCCTGCTTGTTTTGCACCAGCAAAATGATGCGGGTGACGGCGGTGGCATCGCCACCCAAGCCTTCCAGAATGATTTCTGCACCTATGACCGGCTTCACACCTTTGCCACGGCCGCCTTTGTAAAACTTGATCGCGCCGAACAGGTTGTTCAGGTCGGTGATGGCCAGCGCGGGCTGGCCGTCTTTGGCCGCCATTTTGATGACATCGTCGATGCGGGTGGTTCCGTCGACGACAGAAAACTCAGTGTGAAGGCGCAGGTGTACAAACATCCGGTCATTGTAGGTTTGGGCCGGCAATTAAAATCAAAGGGTGAACACCGTACTGAACATCTCCACCTACAAATTCGTACCGCTACCGGATGCTGCCGCCTTGCGTGAAGCCTTGCTGGCCCGGGCCCTGGCCCTGCAGCTCAAGGGCACCATTCTGTTGGCAGAAGAAGGCATCAATATGTTTCTCTCCGGGCCGGCGGACGATGTGCGCAGCTTTGTCAGCCAGCTCCAGCAAGACCCCCGGTTTGCCGACATCGCGCCCAAGGAGAGCTGGTCAGACACCCAGCCCTTCAAGAAGATGCTGGTGAAGGTCAAAGGAGAAATCATCCGCATGAACCACCCCACCATCAAGCCCGCTGAGGGCCGCGCGCCCTCGGTGGCGCCCGCCACCGTCAAGCGTTGGCTGGACCAGGGGCATGACGACCATGGCCGCCCCGTGGTCACCCTGGACACGCGCAATGACTTTGAAGTGGATGAAGGGACCTTTGACGGTGCCATCGACTGGCGCATCACCAAGTTCACCGAGTTCCCCGACGCCTTCCGGGCGCACCTGGACGAGCTCAAAGACAAAACCGTGGTGAGCTTTTGCACCGGCGGCATCCGCTGCGAAAAGGCAGCCATCCTGATGCGCGAAGAAGGCTTGGAGCACGTGTACCAGCTCGAAGGCGGCATCCTCAAGTACTTCGAGGAAACCGACGGCAGCCACTACCAGGGCGGCTGCTTTGTGTTTGATGAGCGGCGGGCCCTGGGAGCCGACCTGCAGACCACCGGCCTGCAGCACAGCAGCGAAGCCTAAACGGCTAGCGCTGCACCACCGGGTCGCCAGCGGACAGCTTGGCGCGCTTGAGCCAGGCAAACACGGAATCCACCGTGACTGTCTCAATCCGGTCCGAATAACGTTTTTCGTCCGGGTGGTCATCAAATGCCACATTGGCCTTGGTCATGCGGGCACCCAGGCGCACCAGGGGCGAGATCGTCAAGGTCGTCGGTTGGTAGGCAGCACCTTGCAACCAGTCTTGCGCCTGGGCGCGCTTGCTCACCGGAGCGGCACTGCCGGTAGCCATCGCATAGGCCAGCGTTTCAATCGCCCACTGGTTGCTCTGCTGGTACTTCTGGGCCCACGGGTAGCTGAGCATGTTGTAACGCGGCTCGTGCAACACCAATGACTGTGGCGCATCCTGCAGCACTTTCAGCATGGCGGACTGGGCCTGCGGGCTCAGGACCACCCAGGCGGCTTCGTACTGCCAGAGGTCATCCAGAAAAAACTCACCCAGGCCTTGCCGGTAAATGGCGGACTCCGCCGTGCCGCAGAGATTGAGCTTGTGCAGCACCCGCCATGCATGTCCGCCGTCCGGCGTGTCCTGCCTGTAAACAAATCCCAGGTGCGAATAACGCACGCCGTATTTGCTCAGGTCCTGACCGGCACGCGCCATGACCACCACCCTGGCACCACTGGCATCCAGGGCCTGCAGTGTCTTCCAGGCCAGGGAGAGGGACTTGTCCACCGTCTCCGGCTTCAGGTTCTGCGGTTCGTTGCAAGCACGGCCGGCCTGCACCGGACCGGCGCAAGCCAAGACCAGCAGGCCGGAAGCCACGCAACGCAGCATGGGGCGAAGGCGACTCACTGGCTGACGCGCTCGTTGTGCAACAGGGCTTTGCCGATCTCGTTGGGAATGAACGCGATAACGGTTCCCGCCACCGAGAGCACCACGCCGGCAGAGATCACACTCACATACACCACCGTTCCGACTGCGGTGGACACGGCGGATGCCGCTTTGCCTGACACCTCCACACTGGCGCGCGCGCCATCCGACATGCGCTCCAGCACGTACACCGTGCCCTTGGCCGAGGCCTCCACGCCCTTGATCACCAAGACGGCGCCCGCCGTGGAGAATGCCACGGGAATCGCAAGCACCGCACCGGCGCTGGCGCCCACCACCGAGGCCAGCGGCATCGCGCTGACGGCGCTCTGCGCCGAGGCATCGGTCTGAGAATAAGCATAAAAAGGCATGCTAGCGCACGCGAATATTGCGCAAGTAGCTATGAATTTAATAGCAGATGGGGTCTTCAAGGCAGCTCTCCATTGGTCTGAACGCTGCACAGCTTACCCAAACTTGGCGCGGGCACAAAAAAAGCCCGCCGAAGCGGGCTCTTGCTTTGCAGACCTCAGAGGTCTGACCGAAGCGCTCAGGCCTTCAGCTTGGCAGCGATGGATGCCACGCGTGCGCCATAGGCTTTGGCGGTGTCCAGGTCGCCTTGGGGAATGTCTTCTGCAGGGCTGGTGGGGCCGACCTGGGCCATCACGCCGGAGTTGGAACCGATGCGGTTGATGGTGCCGTCGTTCATGGCGGGCTGGCCCACCCAGATCATGCCGTGCTGCTGAGACAAGGTGATGAAGTACTGAATGGTGGACAGCTTGTCACCGCTGGGGCTGGCGGAAATCGTGAAGCCGCCGGCCACTTTGTCTTTCCAGCCGCCGGTGAACCAACGCTTGCTGGTGGCATCCGCGAACTTCTTGAATTGCCATGACGCCATGCCCATGTAGGTCGGGGAACCGAACACGATGGCATCAGCGGCATCCAGCGCCTCCCACTGCGCTTCGGTGATGTCACCGTTGGCGTCGATGGTGATCAGCTCGGCGCTCGCGCCTTCTGCCACGAATTGCGCAACGCGCTGGGTGTGACCGTAACCGGAATGGAACACGACTGCTACTTTTGCCATTAATGAACTCCTGGGTAAAAAAAGACGCAAAGAAAAAAGACGCAAAAAATTGCCCGCAGCATGCGGACAGTGAGAAAAATCAGGCTTGCAGATCAAAGACCAGGACTTCGGCGTCCCGCGCTGCGTCCAGCACCAGCGTGCTTTCCGTGCTCAGCAAAGCGGCATCACCCGTTTGCAGGGGCGTGCCATTCACCGACACGGCGCCGCGCAGCACTTGCACATAGCCTTTGCGCGCGGGGTCCAGCGCCAGCCGGGCCGCCTCGGCGCCATCCAGCAAGCCGCTGTACAGCTTGGCATCCGCATGGATCCGTACGCTGCCGTCCGCACCGTCGGGCGAGGCCACCAGCTTCAGAGTGCCTTGCTTGTCGGCTGCGGCGAATGTCTTTTGCTCGTAGCTGGGCGGGATGCCGGTCACGTTAGGCTCAATCCAGATCTGGAAGAAATGGGTGGTGTCCTGAGGGGCGTGGTTGAACTCGCTGTGCATCACGCCGGTGCCTGCGCTCATGCGCTGCACATCGCCAGGGGGAATGCCTTTGACGTTGCCCATGCTGTCTTTGTGCGCCAGGTTGCCCGACAGGACGTAGCTGATGATCTCCATATCGCGGTGGCCATGCGTGCCGAAGCCGGTGCCGGGGGCAATGCGGTCCTCGTTGATGACGCGCAGATTGCCCCAGCCCATGTGCGCAGGGTCGTAGTACCCGGCAAATGAAAAGCTGTGGAAAGACTTGAGCCAGCCGTGATCGGCATAGCCTCTGTCCTGCGATTTGCGTACGGTCAACATGTGATGTGCCTCTGGTTTCGTAAGGGGGAACTTTAGGCCCGGCGGACCTGCTTTCCGTCCATGCCGTTTGATGGCATCATTCAAAAAAACTCAACTTAAGGGTATCGACCATGCAAACTGCACGCGACTTTTTGACCCCCGACGCACTCTCCATGTTGCAGTCCATCGCCGAGGCCGGCAGCTTTGCCGCAGCCGCCCGCGAGATGGGCATGGTGCCCAGTGCCCTGACCTACCGGGTGCGCCAGATTGAAGATGCTTTAGACGTATTGCTGTACGACCGCAGCTCGCGCCAGGCCAAGCTCACCGCCGCCGGGGCGGAGCTGCTGCGGGAAGGCGGGCGCCTGCTGGAGGAAATTGATGCCGTGGCCAACCGGGTCAAGCGGGTGGCCACCGGTTGGGAGCCGCAGCTCACCATTGCCATTGACACGGTGATCTCCAAACCGGTGGTGATGGAGCTGTGCGAGAGCTTCTTCAGCCAGTCGCCCCCTACCCGCATTCGCATCCGGGAAGAAACCCTCTCGGGCACCCTGGAAGTGCTGATCAACGGACAGGCCGATCTCGCGCTGGGTGTGGGCCCGGACTCGGCACGGACCGCCGGGGTGCACAGCAAACCCCTGGGCAGCATGACCTTCGTGTATGCCGTGGCTCCGCACCACCCGCTGGCCAACGCGCCCGAACCCTTGAGCGACGAAGTGATCCAGAAGCACCGCGCCGTGGCCGTGGCGGACTCCATCCAGCGCGGCGCCGGCCAGACCTACGGCCTGCTGAGCGGGCAGGACGTGTTTACCGTGCCGTCCATGCACGCCAAGCTGGATGCGCAGTTGCGTGGACTGGGCGGCGGCAACCTGCCTCGCAGCATGGCCGACAGCTACATCACCACCGGCCGGCTGGTCGTCAAAAAAACGGAACGCCCCCAGCGCACCGTGCCCCTGCACTACGCCTGGCGCCTGTCCAAAACAGTGAACCAGGGCCGCGCTTTGCAATGGTGGCTGGGCCAGCTGGAGAGTGAAACCACCCGCAATGCGCTCATCGAGGAACACCGCTCCGCGTGAACGCCCCCCCTGCAGCTGCGTGTATAAAGAGGCCATTACAACCACTGGAGACTGCGGCCATGACAACATCCCGACACATTGCCATCGTGGGCGCCGGCATGGCCGCCATCACCTGTGCGCGCACCCTGGTCCAGGCCGGTCATACCGTCACCGTGTTCGAGAAAAGCCGGGGCCCCGGCGGGCGCATGGCCACCCGCGAAAGCGCCTTCGGCACCTTTGACCATGGCGCCCAGTACTTCACCGTGCGGGATGCGCGGTTCACCCAAGCCCTGCAAACCACGCCCGGCCTATGCCGCCCCTGGAGCGCCAACACGGTGCGCGTGCTCGATTCCCATGGGCGCGTCGCCGCCGCGGCCCTGCCCGGCCGTGACGCCCATTGGGTGCCCGCGCCCGGCATGAACGCGCTCTTGCGCGCCTGGGCCAAGCCGTTGCTGGATGCGGGCCAACTGTTGGTCAACACCCGCGTGACCGCGCTGGAGCAAGACTCGCTGCACAAAAAGAAATGGCAGCTGCGCACCTCGGGAGATGCCGGCAGCAACCACGTTTACGGCGGCTTTGACGAGGTCATCCTCGCCATCCCCCATCCCCAAGCCCAAGAGCTGCTGGCCACCACGCCCAAAGGCGCCACGCTGGCCAAGAAAACCTCCAAAGTCTCCGTCGCCCCTTGCTGGACCCTGATGCTGGCCTACCCCCAGGCCGTGCAGCCCGGCCTGACCACCTTGGGGCCCCAGTGGAACGCCGCCCGCAGCACCCACCACCGGGTGGCCTGGCTGTCACGGGAATCGAGCAAGCCCGGGCGCGGCAAGGTCGAACGCTGGACCGTGCAGGCCAGCGCCGCCTGGTCACAAGAGCATTTGAACGACAGCCCGGACCGCGCTCAGGCCAAGCTGCTCAAGGCCTTTGCCGAGATCACCGGCATCCGCGCCGAACCCTCCCACGTGCAGATCCACCGCTGGCTCTACGCCAAGACCGAAGCGCCCCTGGGCGAAAGCTTTTTGTGGGACAGCAAGGCCGGACTCGGCCTGTGCGGCGACTGGTGCCTAGGCCACCGCGTGGAAGACGCCTTTGTCTCCGGCCTGGAACTCGCCCTGGCAATTTAGCCCCCACGCTCCGCCGCTCTGCGGGTCGCTGCCCCCCACACCGAAGGGTGCCTCCGGCCCCGGGGCCTTCGCGCCTTGGGGCGGCCCGGCGGCGCTCACGCCAGAATATCTTCCCCATGTACAGAGGTCGTTTTGCCCCCTCTCCCACGGGCCCGCTGCATGCGGGCTCTTTGCTTGCTGCACTCGCGAGTTGGCTGGATGCCCGTGCCCACGGTGGTCAATGGCTGGTGCGTATTGAAGACGTGGACACCCCGCGCTGCCTGCCTGGTGCCGGCCACTTCATCCTGCAGCAGCTGGCCACCTGCGGACTTCTGCCAGATGAGGTGCCCGTTTGGCAGAGTGCGCGAGCCACGCTGTACCGCGACGCCCTGGACCGCTTGATCGCCAAGGGCATGGCCTACCCCTGCGCCTGCTCGCGTAAAGACATTGCCTTGGCGCGCGAAGCCCTGGGCGAGAACAAGCTACGCCACGGCGAACTCGTTTATCCCGGCACCTGCCGCGAAGGACTGCACGGGCGCACCGGCCGCGCCTGGCGCTTTCGCACTGACCTGGCGGAAATCAAGCAAAAACAAGCTCTAGCGCCCATGGAATATGCGCAAGCAGCTACTGAAACCATAGCAAACCAGGCGTGGCTCTGGCGCTGGACAGACCGCCGCCTCGGTCTGCAGACGCAGAAGTTGTCGGAAGAAGTGGGCGACTTTGTGCTGCTGCGGGCAGATGGCCTATGGGCCTACCAACTGGCGGTGGTGGTGGACGACGCGGCCCAAGGCATCACCCACATCGTGCGCGGCGAAGACCTGACGGACAACACCGTGCGCCAACTCGCGCTGCAGGCGGCCTTGGAGGCACCCGCTGTGCAGTACCTGCACACCCCTCTGGAGCTGGGGGCCAATGGCGAAAAACTGAGCAAGCAAAACGGTGCTGCGGCGCTGGATCTTTCCGATCCCCTGGCCGCCCTGAACCGCGCGGCAGCGGCACTGGGGCTGCCTTCACACACCGGGCCCATCGCCGCCGCCCTGGAGCACTGGACGGCCGCTTGGCGCAGCCGTCTGGCGCAGAGAGTCCCTCAGTAGCTCAGTGAGGCCTTGATCACACCGCTTCGCCCCAGCAGCTTGTCTTTCAGCGAGGGGTCGGCCGGGCGCTCGCCCAGCCAGATATTGAGCAGCCCGTGGTAGACGGCAATCTCCCGCAACGGAGCTGCGACCGGGCGCTTGTTGAGCTCCACCACCGTGCCGGTGCCCGGCACCCAGTCCAGGGTCAGCACGTCGCCCTTGTTGAGGGCCTGAGTCTGCTCCGCCAGATTGCGGCTGAGCTGCAGGATGCCGTTTGCGGCAACTTCGGGCATGTACGCGCCTTCATCACTCACGTAGGACGCCAGGGCTTCCTGAAACTCGGAACTGCGCAGATTGCGCATCATGGTGATGGACACGCGCCGGGGGCCTTCTGTGGCAAAGATGTCCTGCACCGTGGCCCGCTGATGGGGAAGGTACAAGCCCATGGCATAGATCTTGAACATCATCCGCTTGCTGACGCCCGCGCCATTGAGCTTGAGCACCTTGCCAGCGACCTGGACAGAGTCTTCGATCACGATGCCGTCTATCTCAACCGCAGACCAGGCAGGCCAGCAGGCCAGGACACAGGCCGAGCCTGCCAGGAAACGACGAATGCCTTTCATCATGCTTTTCTCCTTGTGGTTTACCAGATGGCCAACGAACTGGAAAGAACCCGTTGCAGCCAGTTTCTCGATGAGGAAGCCGACACGTCGCCCTGCCCCACCATCTCCAGCCGGGCATTGACCACGTCAGAGGACTGGACCTGGTTGCCGTCCTTGATGTCTTTGGGGTCCACCACCCCGGAAAACCGCACAGCGCTGCCATTGCCCTGCGTGGCGATGATGCGTTCCCCGGCGATCACCAGGTTGCCATTGGCCAACACGGTGATCACCGAGGCGGCGATCTGTCCGTTGAAGCTGTTGTCGTTCTTGTTCGAGCCGCTGCCCTTGAAGTTGTTGTTGCCTGACGCCTTGTCGTTCTGGTTCAGCCACGGGCTGAGCGGAGAGTTGTCGCTGGCATTGCCCGTTCCTTTCGAACTGAAGGAACTGTCGCGTGAAATGTCAGTTTTGACCGCTGTGCTGGTGCTGATGGTTTCAACGATGTTGACCTTGACCATGTCACCCACGGCGCGGGGCTTGCGGCGTCCGTTGTAGAGCGATCCCGAAGAGGCCTTGTACAAGGAGCCGGTGTTGGCCCGCTCCAGATTGGGGGGGGGCGGAATCGGCGCAGCCATCATGGGCCCGCTCACCACCGGCGGCGCCATCACACACCCGCTAAGCAGGCTGCTGAACGCAAAAATCACCGCAGGAAACTGAAAGCATGGGTTGTTCATGATTTTTCCTTTACCTTGTCTTTGTCTTTATCTTTGTCCTTCTTTTTCTTGAGCGTGCCAAAGAAGCCCGCCCGCTGCGGCTCCACACCGGTCACCAAGGCAGTCACCACCGGGGACAACTTGTCATAGACCGTCGCCCACTTGCTGGTCCCGAAGCCCGGACCGACTTCGTACTGGCTGCTGGACAGCACCTCGCCTTGCGCACTCTGCAGGGTGAGAGAGGCCTCCTGGACGAAGCTCTGGTAGCGCTCTCCCGAGGGCACCTTGTCCCAGGCCATCAGGGTGGTGTAACGCAACCAGACCGGGCAGCTGCCGATCGCCCCCTGCCCTTCGTACACGCGGCTCTCGATGGCATGCACCTTGAGGGCGCGCTGCAAGGCCGGCACCACATCGGCGGTTTGCGCATCCGGGTTGTATTCGATGCACACCGCACTGAGCGTGGGGTGCGCGTGGTAGATCGTGTTAGAGGCCTGCCCCGGCGCACTCTGCAAGCTGGTGATCGCGCCGCTGGCCGCCACCTTGGTAACCTCCCACAGCGGGACCACGGTGTAGTAGCCGCAGCCGGACAGCAGGGTGCTGGCCACCGCTACGCACAGGGAGGCACGTCGTAGCCCCATACTCACACCGCCACCGGAGCAGCCGCAGTGGCCGCAGCCGCAGCAGTGGCCGGCGCGGGCTCCGCCAGGCCGACCTGGGCCGCCGCATCCCGGACGGCAGACTTCAGGGAGGTCCAGCCACTCTCGCCCATTTTGGCGACGTCCTCATAGCGTTTTACGGCGGCACTGTCTGCCGTGTCGGCTGGTGCCGGGGGGGTTGCCGGCGCAGCGGTCACGCCAGCGCCCGGACCCGCGACACCGGAGGCCGACATCTGCTCGAACTGTTGCTGCCCTTGGGGGCTGATGCTGAGCACCGCCCCGCCGGACGCAGCAGGGGCTTCCACCGCAGCGACTGGCGCGGCTGCCACGGCCGCCGCAGGGCTCTGGGTTTTGTTGATGGGGTTGGCCGTGACGACCGGAGGGGGGGACCCGGGCACAGCGCGGATATCACTCATGACACTCACCTCGCGAGAACATTCGAATGGGGAAATGGTAGTTTTGGGGGCCCGCCGCAAACGCGGATGAAACAGGGCAAATCCCCCCCAATTGCCCCCATTGCCCCGACGGCGGCTCCGCGGGCGCCCCCCGTCGTCGCCCCGGGAGCAGCAACTGCCTACAATGCAGGCCCTGCTTCTCCCACCAGCCCGCCGTCATGACGAACCCGAATCCCGCCCCCCTCGACACCACAGCCGCAGCATCCCCACCCGAGGAAGCCTCCAAACCCTTTATGCGGACCATCAAGAGTTTTGTGAAGCGGGCAGGTCGCATGGGCAGCGGGCAGGAACGTGCCATGGCCGAATGGGGCCCGCAGTTTTTACTGCCCTACCAGCCATCTGCTATCGATTTCGAAGCAGTCTTCGCAAGTGCAGCGGGCACTGGAGCCCCAAACGATGCCAAACGCCCGGTGGTGCTGGAAATCGGCTTCGGCATGGGTGAGGCGACCGCCCAGATTGCCCTCACCCTGCCGGGCACCAACTTTCTGTGCTGCGAGGTGCACGAGCCCGGCGTGGGCGCGCTGCTCAAGCGCATCGGCGAAAACAGTATTCCCAACATCCGCATCTGCAACCACGACGCGGTGGAAGTGATAGACCACATGCTGCCACTCGGCAGCCTGGACGGCGTGCACATCTTCTTCCCCGACCCCTGGCACAAGACCAAGCACAACAAGCGCCGCCTGATCCAGTCGCCGCTGGTGGCCAAGCTCGCCGCCCGCCTCAAGCCCGGCGGCTACCTGCATGCCGCCACCGACTGGCAGCCCTATGCCGAGCAGATTCTGGAAGTCTTGAGTGCAGAGCCCAAGCTCAAAAACCGCGCCCTGCCCGCCCACCCCGAACTGGCCGGCTATGCCCCCAAGCCGCACTACCGCCCGCTCACCAAGTTCGAGAACCGAGGCATCAAGCTGGGCCACGGCGTGTGGGACGTGGTGTTCGAGCGCGTTTGAACCTGCCTCGCACCCGGCAGTAGCCCCCCCGCCATGGCGCGCCCCCGGCCCCAAGCCCCAGCGGCCCGCCACGGCGTGCGCCCCAGCTGCGTGGTGGTGACACCCGGGGCTTGGGCCGACCTGCTCGACTTCTTTTGCCAGCGCTTTGCCACGGTGCCCGCCAGCACCTGGCAGGCGCGGTTTGCGTCACAGGACATCCTGGATGCGGAAGGCCACGCGGCCCATCCCAGCGATGCGGCCACACCGGGGCGGCGGCTGTACTACTACCGCGAGGTGCCGGACGAAGCCCCCATCCCCTTTCAGGAGGAAGTCCTCTGGCAGGACGCGCACCTGCTGGTCGTGGACAAACCGCACTTTTTGCCCGTGGTGCCCAGCGGCAAGCATGTGCGCGAGACGCTACTCGCCCGCCTGCAGCACCGGCTGGACCTGCCCGGGCTCTCACCCGTCCACCGGATTGACAAAGACACCGCCGGGCTGCTGATGTTTACCGTGCAGCCCGCGGACCGCAACGCCTACCAGGCCCTGTTCCGCGAGCGGCAAGTGCGCAAAACCTACGAATGCATTGCACCCTGGAACCCGGCCCTGGCCTGGCCGGTGCACCGCGAAAGCCGCATCGGCGACGCCGCGCACTTCATGCAGCAGGCCGAGGTGAGCGGCGAGGTCAACGCCATCACCGACATCGAACCATTGGAAGTGGCTGGCCCCTGGGCCCGCTACGCGCTACGCCCGCTCACCGGCCAGCGCCACCAGCTGCGGGTGCATATGCACGCGCTGGGCCTGCCCATCCTGCACGACGGCATTTACCCGGTGCTCACACCCGAGGGCGCCAACCACTACACCAAGCCCCTGCAACTGTTGGCACGCACGCTGGAATTCACCGACCCGCTGAGTGGAGCCGTGCGCAGGTTTGAGAGCCGGCGCAGTCTGCTGGCGCTGCAGGATTTGCAAGAAACAAGCCCCTAGCGCTCACCACACAAGCGCAAGAAGCTATCAATTAAATAGCAAACGCGCATCCAGCCAGCCCCGCAAGCTGTTGATGAACGCAATGCCCTGCACCTTCTGCAGCTGCTCCACCCGCACAAGCTGCTCTTTCAGGCGCCCCTGCGCCAGCAGCACCGCGCGGCCCACACCGGCCAACAGGCCGCAGGACAAAGGCGGGGTAACCCACTGACCATCGAGCAGCAAGGCGATGTTGCCGCGCGTGCACTCGGTCACTTCGCCTTGGGCATTGAAGAGGATGGTGTCAAACACCGCCGGGTCTGACGGCGTGAAAGCGTCGTAGTGAGCGCGGCGTGTGGTCTTGAAGCGCACGAATTCGCCATGCGCTTCTTCCATCGGACGATCGGCCAGCTGCAGCGTCACCGGTGTGGGGGTGTCCGCCAGTGCAAAGGCCTGCGCAGTGCAGGGACCGTGCGGCTGCAGCAGCACGCGCACGCGCCAGGCGCCAGCGGGATGCGCTTGCACCAGCCCGGCCAGGGTCTGCGCAACCTGGGCCGCATCCCAGGCAAAGCCGAAGTGCGCCGCCGCCTCCGCCATGCGCTGCAGATGCAGGGCCTGGTGCTGCAGCACGCCATCGCGCAGGGCCAGGGTTTCGAGCAGCTCAAAGGGCTGGCTGGCCCGCTCCAGAAACATGCGCTTGCTGCGCCACTCCTGCCACTCGCCCTCGGCCTGCGCGTCAAAGGTAATGCCACTGCCTATGCCGCAACGGGCCTGCCCGCCCCGCACCGTGACGGTACGGATGGGCACATTGAAGGTCGCGTGCCCGCCCGGCCGCACCACGCCTACCGCGCCGCAATACACCCCGCGCGCATCCGGCTCCAAGGCCTTGATCTGGCGCATGGCCTGCACCTTGGGCGCCCCGGTCACCGAGCCACAGGGGAACAGGGCCGCAAACACATCCCACAGACCCGTGCCTTCGCGGGTGCGGGCGACCACGTCCGAGGTCATCTGCCACACGGTGGGCAGCGCCTCCAGGTGAAACAGGCGCGGCACTTGCACGCTGAAAGGCTGGGCCACACGGGAGAGGTCGTTGCGGATCAAATCCACAATCATCACGTTCTCGGCCTGCTCTTTGGGGGTGCTGCGCAGGCGTTCGGCGTTGGCGGCATCGTCTTGCGGGGTGGCACCCCGGGCCGCAGTGCCCTTCATGGGGCGGCTCAGGATGCGCTGGCCGTCCCAGTCGAAAAACAACTCGGGCGAGACCGAGAGCACTTGCTCCTCCCCGGTATCGATAAAGGCGGCATAGGCGCGCGGCTGCGCGCGGCGCAGGGCCGCAAACCAGGCCCAGGCACTGTCCGAAGCCGTCGGTGCCGCCCCCCCTGCAAAGGGCGCTTCCAGCTGCGCGGTGTAGTTCAGCTGGTAGAAGTCCCCTGCGGCAATGGCCTCGTGGATGCGTGCCATGTTGGCGTCAAACGCTTCGCGGCGGATGCGCGGGGTCCAGGGCACGTAGGGCTCAGGCCCTGTGGGCTGCGGCACGTCGGCATCCGCCAAGGGCTGCGCATGCACACCGAACCACAGCAGCGGCCCCTCGGCGGCATGCACCTGCAGTGCGGCATCAAAAGCAGGCGCTGCCTCATAGCGCACATAGCCCACGCACCACAAGCCCTGGCGGCTCAGCGCGTCCACCTGTTCCAGCACGGGCCGCACCTCGTCCAGCGTGCGGGCCGCCAGCACCTGCTGCGGTTCGCCAAACGCGAGGCGTACCGCCGCTTGGTTTGGATGGGAGGGGTCGCCGAACTCCAGCAGCGCGCGGGGAATCGTCATAAGCACACAGGCGGCTGGCTTAGGCGCTCAGTTCCTTGGCGCTAATCTGGTACTTGAAGTCGTCCGGGGCATACGAGTCCAGGCGACCTGCGGCAGTTTCTGCCACGGGGTACATCAGAAAGCCCAGCTTGGGCCCTTGGGACTGGGGCAGCACCACGTCGTGCGCCACGTTGTAGGCCATCCAGTTGCCTTCCCAGCCGCCGAACAAGCCCTTGTTCACGGGTGCCACCAAGGGGTTGCTGGCGGACTTGATCCATTCCGGGGTTTCCTGGCGCATGACCTTGGCCACGTCGGCGGGGTCCATGCCCACCCAGCCATAGCCTTTGAGGTAGACCTCGGCACGGCAGTGCTGCGCGCCTTTGAGGCTGGCCGAGTTACCCCCCAGCTCGCGGTAGCCGAAAGCGCTGGGCGCCACGCGCAAGCCATAGACATCGCGTGCGGGCACGCCAGCGGCGCGGCACAGGCCGACGAACAAGGCGTTCAAATCGGCGCACTTGCCGCCCAGGTTGTTGGTCTCCAGCATGGTCTTGATGTCACCCTCACCGCAGCCGCGCACCTTGGGCTCGCGGTAGGTGTTGGTCACGATCCAGTCGTAAATCTTTTGCACCTTTTCCACATCGGTCTTGGCGCCACGGGTCGCTTCCAGCGCGGTGGTTCGCACGATGCCGTCCAGCGGCAATAAATCGGTGGCTTGGGTCCAGTACTTCAGGGTGGCGGCATCTTCGGCCAGGGCCGTCTTCTGGCTCCAGTCCTGGGCGCGGCTACGGGTGCGGATGCGGCTGGTCAGCTCCACAAAGGGCTTGGCCTGGTCGGCTGCAAAGTCCACAAACAGCATGCGTGCGCCGGTGGCGTTGTCGTCTTCCATGCGGGCGCTGCCGTTGCTGGCGTAGCTGCTCTCCAGGGACTGCTGCCATTCGCTGTTGATGGAGGGCACGGGCAACCACACGCGGGTCGCACCCTGGGGCTTGGCAATATCTACCCGCGTGGTCACTTCAAAGGTGCGCCAGGCAGCGGGTTGGGGGCTGAAATGGCGCGGGGCCGCAGGCGCCGTTTGTGCAAAATTGATAGCAGGTAGCGCACAGCTGGCAAGGGCTACTGCCGAATTCTTCATAAATTGGCGGCGTTCGGCCTGGGTCTGCTTGCCGGCTGCAAGGGTGCGTTGATCGGTCATGCTGAAATTTCCCGGTGGGTGGTCTGGCCGCCTTCTTTGCGCAGCAGACGGTGCTGCGCGGCGGCGAAGGCGCGATTATCCCCTGCTGCCTGTATATTCAGCCCTCCCTCTCCTTCCCGACCCTGCAACGGCCCCAGGCCGTCACCCCCCTTGAGTTCCGATTTTTCATCCCTGCCCCCTGCCAGCGCCGCCCTGGCCCAGCATGCCCTGCGCGCTTTTGAGCAGGTGGTGGGCAGCACCAGCGGCTTCCGACGCCGCCCCGGCCAGCACCAGATGGCCGAGACCGTGGCCGCCACCCTGGCCCAGGCCGACATCGGCGAGCACCCCACCCCCACCAAAGCCATTGCCGTCATCCAGGCCGGTACCGGCGTGGGCAAAAGCGCAGCCTATGCCAGCACCGCTATTGCCATGGCGCTGGAGCGCAAGACCCGCGTCATCATCAGCACCGCCACCGTGGCCCTGCAAGAGCAGTTGATGACCAAGGACCTGCCCGCCCTGGCCCGCAGCATGGACCAGCCTTTTGCCTACGCCCTGGCCAAGGGCCGTGGGCGCTATGTGTGCAAGGTGAAGCTGGAGCGGCTGGTGGGCAGCGGCGCGGCTGAAGACGACTTGTTTGACGACCTGGCTGATAGCGACAGGCCCCAGCCCAAGGTCAGCGCACTGTCGCAAGAGGCCATGGAAGAACGCCGCCAAGCCCTCTTTGAGAGCATGGCCCACAAGCTGGCGGTGGCCAGCTGGGACGGTGACCGCGACAACCTGGCCGACACGCCCGACCCGCGCGACTGGTCCGCCGTGGCGGCCGAGCGCCACACCTGCACCGCCCGCCATTGCCCGCGCTTTAAGGAATGCAGCTACTACAACGCGCGCACCAAGCTGGCGGAAGCCAACGTTATCGTGGCCAACCACGACCTGGTGCTCGCCAGCCTGGGCATGAAAACCCTGCCCGATCTGGACAACTGCCTAGTGGTGTTTGACGAAGGCCACCACCTGCCGGCGGTCGCGCTCGACCAGTTCTCCAGCGCCATGGACCTCTCCAACCTGCGCTGGCTGGACAAGCTGCCCAAAACCATGACCGAGGTGGCCGGCAAACTAGCCCTGCACCTGGGCGAAGACGTGCAGACGGTGACCAGCCAGCTCAAAGGCGCCCTCACCTCGGTCGCCCGCATGGCCATGGACTTGGTGTGGGCCCACACCGGCCAGGATGCCCATGGCGGCGGCAAAGACGGCACGCTGCGCTTTGCCAACGGCGTGCTTCCCGAGGCCCTGCACGAGCCGGTGCGCCAAGTCCAGTCGCAGGCCACCGGCCTGTCCAAAGTGCTGGAAGCCCTGGGCGTGGACGTGAAAGCCATCGCCAAGGACGACCCCAGCCAGGCCGTGCTGTGCGCCCAGCTGTATGCCCAGCTGGGCGGCATTGCACCGCGCCTGGGCAGCCTGGTGAGCACGGCCAACTTGCTGCTGGAGCATGGCGACCAGCCCCTGGCCAAGTGGCTGCAAGCCGAGAGCGACAACGGCTACCTCACCATGACCGCGCACGCCTGCCCTATCGTGCCCGGCGACTTGCTGCGCCAGTTTTTGTGGAGCCAGGTGCGCGGGGCCATCGTCACCAGCGCCTCGCTGACGAGCTGCGGCAGCTTTGACTACTTTCTGAAAGAAGCAGGCCTGGCCAACAAGGACTACGTGACCGCGCTGGAAGTGGCCAGCCCTTTCAATTACGCCAAGCAAGGCAGCCTGACCGTGGTGCACACCCAGGCCGACCCCAAGCACGCGGATGCCTACACCGCCGAGATGGTGCGCGCGCTCATGGTTGACATCGAGCAAGTCAAGCGTGGTGCACTGGTGCTATTCACCAGCCGCGCCCAGATGCGCACCGCGACAGAGGCGGTGCCAGGCCACATGATGGACATGGTGCTGGTGCAAGGCACGCAGTCCCGCACGCGGCTGCTGGCCGCGCACGCCGAGCGTGTGGAGAGTGGCTTGCCGTCCGTGCTGTTTGGCCTGCAAAGCTTTGGCGAAGGGCTGGACCTGCCCGGCGCATTGTGCGAAACCGTATTCATCGCCAAACTGCCCTTCGCCCCGCCCAGCGACCCGGTGGACGAAGCCCGCGCCGAGTGGCTGCGCAGCGTGGGCCGTGACCCGTTCAACGAACTGGTGATTCCCGCCACCGGCGTGAAACTGCTGCAATGGACCGGCCGCGCCATCCGCACCGAAGAAGACCGTGCGCAGGTCATTTGCTACGACAAGCGACTCACGCAAACCAGCTATGGCAAGCGAATGTTGGCGGGGTTGCCGGCTTACAAGTTGGGGACACGGATGGTCAGTAACTGACCTTTCGCACTGGGATTGCTGGGCGGGAAACGACCCGTTGCGGACACAGGAAACACAGGATTCGGTGCCCGGTAGCAGTCATTCAGCGTGCAAGCTCATCGGGTACCGGGCAAGGAGCCCCCAGCAGTTCGCCCAAGCGGTGGCGCAGTTCGTGGGCATCGGCGTACATCGGGTACAGGGCTAACCGGATGAGTACCAGCTCCGCTGGTTCTAGATGCGCTCGTCACTCTCCCGGAACCTCACCTTCCCAGTCCTTCGGCATCGCAGCCACCGGGATGACCTTGCGCCAATCGGCCTCAAATACCTTCTGGAAGTTGATGGGCTTCAGTCCCTTGTACACGTGGTGCATATATTCCGGCCACATCCACTGCAGGTATTCCCCTTCGCGCTTGCCCTGGAAGAACTTCGCAATACCTCCTTCTCTCACCGCTCCAATGCACTCCTCGAATTCGCGGCAAGACATCACCGCATAGGGCATGGTTTCCATCAGCTGGGCGTCGACGCCCTCGCCAGTCAACTGGCTGCGAACACATTGCTCGAGCAGCTCAGGCAGGAGCGGCCCGAGGAAAAACCAATCCTCAAGCGTAATCACCAGTGGGATTACTGGATGGCCATTCGGCTTCCATGACGACAGACCCTGTTGGGCTTCCCGGATGTTTTTGTAGTTCTGGACGACGGCTTTCGCGATCTTGTCGACCTCAGCGCGAAGTTCGATGTTGCCGGCCTGACGTGCCACACGCGGCAAACGCTTCGTTTTGCACTCGACGACAAGGTTGCCACCGGCATCGCACACGATCCAATCGGGCCCGTGATGGGTGCCCGATCCTATTACGTGATACGGGACCTCTTTGAGTACCGTGGCTGATCCATCCTGGTAAGCCACCGTCAACACCTCGCCGACGTAGTCCTCGAATGCCGGGCCGAAAGCATTGTCAAAGCCGGAAACATCGACCAGGTCGTAGTACAAACCTGTGCTGAACCTGCGCAGCAGGAGGTCAGGGACAGGGCAGTACAGCCGATTCGGGTGCTCAGGGTCTAGTGCCACCAATGGCTTTTTTTCCAGGTGATCCTCCCTATAGGTCCATGTCGCATCAACAGGCTGAGCCGCGAGCAATGGCCTCAGGTCGTCAATGCTCATCGACAGCCTCGAGAAGAACGCGGTCGCCTTCGCCTCCGTGATGCCGAATTCGGTGTAGTCCTGAGCGCTGTTGATGTCGAAGCGGCGCAGTAGATGCCCCGCGATCTCAAAGCCCAGGAAGAAGAATTCCCTCACCGTCAGTCCAGTATGCTTCTCGAGTATGGGGGCTACGCTTGGAGCGCCGAAAATTTTGAGGTGTCGAATCAACGACTTGTAGATATTTCCCTGCTGCCAAGGGAACTGATGGTGTGAGATGCGCAGCAATTCGTTGAAGACATCGTCCTGCCCGGTAAGTCGGAGCTTGCTGCCTTCATTGTTGGCATTCCGTAGACTGTTGACAACTGTCTGGACGGCGGCCAGCGAGTTGAGCCGCTTTGTGCCGCCGCGTTGCCGAGCGTGCAGCAAGACCTCACGCGCGATTGCTGGCAAATCCCAGGGGAATAGTTGCCCATCAAGCGAATACGGTCGCTCGCCCGCCTGCGCGGGGGCCAACATGGCAGCAGGATTGGCAACGTGCTGAGACAGCTGCCACATGTCTGCCAGCGTGGTCTCCAGCGCGCATTGCCGCAGGTAGTTCCGCAGCGGCTTATAGGCGTCATATATCGCGGTCATGCTATTTCCCTCCCTGAGGTCAAGATAGTAGCTCTGCTGCCAAAGGGCGATTCACGCAAAGGTTGAGCTACGCTTGTCGCATGACACAAGCGTGCTTCGGTCAATCCGGCAAACGGCGCGACACCTAAACACTCGCGGCAAAGCGGCGGAATGAACGATGTCTTGCAACTGCACACTGGGCTACCCGATAGCTGTCGCAGGTGAATGACTGGACTTGGCCCTTAGCTTCAGCAAAAAAGAAGGGGAAATGCAATAGTCCAGGCGAGATACCCCGAAGCGAACGCTTGTTTTCAGGAAGATGAATGCCAGTTGCTTTCAACCTAGACTGATTGTTCTCATATGGAACTAAATCGCCCCTATTTTTCTGGCCCACTAGCGTTCACGGATTTGCATGCTGGTGGCGTTTTCTTTTGTGTTGTCTATCGCGAGTGCATGCTGTTTGAGGCAATGGGACGAGTCACTTGGTGGCGGGAAGTCGTAGACGCCTCGCGCCCCTATTGGGAGGATGTGGGAAAGTTTGAAGCACTGACTATCAATGGAACCTACGGGCGGAACGACCGTGGCTACTTGGTATGCAAGTTTCCGAATATGGAAATGACGGGAGCTGAGTGTGATGACGCAGACAATTTAATCGCATTCCATGTCTGGCACTCATCACAAGGACTTTCTGAAAGTCGAGTGTTTCATTCCCCGAATGTCAAGGCGGTGCTCGACTCTCAACTTCGCGACGCCGTAGATGTGTCACCAAGCGCGGGCTATTCGGAAGAAGTGGCCACGACTACGGAGCTACTTCGAATTTGCGATGAAGATGGCCGCAGCGACTCTTTTGTTGATTCAATTCGAGACTGTCTGAAGGCTCTCCTGGAAGGAAATGCTGGAGTTGCGGCGAAACACTTTCGCTCAGTGCCTCTCGGTGGAATGGGGCGATTTGATGATTGGCGTCCAGCAAACGCGTCCAACGCTGCACTTTTTGATCAGGCTACTCAAAGGTGGGTAACTGCTATGCGCCTGCATGTTCCCATAGAACAGTGCCCCGCCTGTGGAAAGCTGAAGCACCCTGGGCCATGCTTTGAGTATTTTGGCGAATAGGCCTGCTGCATACAAGCAGACGTTCACCAACGGCCGGTTCTGGCCCACTACAGAAATCCGTTCCAAAGCATCAGCAAGCGAAGAAAATACCGCCTTTTCCAAGAAAGTACCTGTGAACCCCTCCCCCGCCCACACCGATCTCATCGCCACCTACCGCAGGGCGGAAGCCGAGGCTGCGCACAAGTTTGGCTTGATCAAAATGGTGGCCAACAAGGGGCCCAAGGCCATTCAGGCGGCGGTGGAGACGGCGGCCAAAGCAGCCAAGCGCCGGGATGCGTATGCCAAGAAATTGCTGGCGCTAGGGGTAGTGCTCAAGGATTGAGAGACGAGCCGCCCGCATCACCCAGCGCCTGCTGCTTGCGCGCCGCGTGATAAGCGCTCAGCACCTGCGTAGCCACCATGTCCATTGCGGGCCGGGTATTGCCTTGTTTGTCGGTCCAGACCTTGGGGGTGAGGGCTCCGGCCAGGGCAATGGCATCGCCATCATCCAGTGCCATCAAGGCGGCGCTGGCCTCGGTGGCGAAGGCAATTACGTTGACGATCAGGCTTTCGCCATCGCCCGCTGTGGCTTTGACTTTGGCCAGCGCAAACGTGCTGCCGTTTTTGCCTTGGCGGGTTTCAGCCAGGCCCACCAGGTGGCCGGCAATCAATCCATCGATCATGCTCACTCCTGCGGGCTGGGTTCCAAACGCTTCAAATCGAAGCCTTGCTGGGCCAGGCGGGTCAGCAGGGCCTGGTAGGCGGCAGGCTCCACCTGGGGGGTGCGCGACAGCACCCACAAGTATTCGCGCTGTGGCTCGCTTACGGCCACCAGCTGGTACTGCGGGTCCAGGTCGATGACCCAGTAGTTGCCCCACACTTGGGGCAGGAACGACAACCAGGCCGGCGCAAAGCGCACCTGCAGTTTGGGGGAGTCGGCAGGCCCGACCTGGCGCGCGGCGCCCACAGCCTCCGATGTTTGTCCGTCGGCCATGACGCAGCGGTTGAGCACCTGCACCGTGCCGTCCGGCTGGGGCTGGTAGTCCGCGCGGGTGTTGCGGGCGCATTTCTTTTGAAAGCTGTTGGGGTACTTGGCAATCTCATACCAAGTGCCCATGTAGCGGGGTAGATCCAGGGAGGCAATGGTCTGCAGGGCAGGCTGCTCGGCGCGGACCCAGGCGGTGCCAAAGGCTGCCATGACGCCCAGGCACAACAGGAAAAGTGGCTTGTTCATGCCGGCAGTATGCATCAGCACACGGTATAATCCGCCCTTGTTTCGGCAAGAGCGACAGCAGCACCTCCGGGCCAGGCCACCGTGAAACTCCACTCACAAACGGCCACCTTACCGCAAGGACTGCACTCCAAATGTTCGCCCTCCCATCTTGCCATCGGGGAATCTGATTCCTAGTCTTGCCACTACATCGCGTCCAGCGCGCAGCGTAGCCGGCACCTGTTCTGTTGTTTGTTTTTGTTGTCCTGAGGTCTTTGCATGCCCGCTTCAAAATCCGCCAAGCCTGATCAGTCCGCCGGCCAAGCCACCGCCAAAACCGAAAAGAAAGCCACCGCAGTGACCGCACCCAAATCCCGAGCCGCCCAGTTAAAAGAAGCGGCTGACGCCCTTCTCGCCGCCGCAGAAGCCCCGGCTAAAAAGAAAGCTGGCCGGCCAGCCAAGGCAGCTGCTGACGAATCCTCAGCACCTGCCAAAGCCACCACTGGCGCCAAGCGTGGCCGCAAGCCGAAGGCGGCAGCGGCCGAGTCCGGTGGCGACGACATGGATATGTCGGACATTGAAGCCGACTTGGCCGGTGAGCCCGAAGCAGCGGCAACGACCACGCCGACCGGCGAAAAGGTCAAACCCCTGCGCATGAAGATCAGCAAGGCGAAAGAACGCGCCTTGATGAAGGAGTTCGGCCTGGACGAGACTGTGCTGTCCGAAGAGGACATGGCCAAACGCCGCGCACGCCTCAAGGCCCTGATTACCCTGGGCAAGACCCGCGGTTACCTGACCCACGGCGAAATCTCCGACCACTTGCCCGACAAACTGGTGGATGCGGAAACCCTGGAAGTCGTGATCTCCATGTTGAACGACATGGGTGTAGCGGTGTACGAGCAGACCCCCGATGCGGAAACCCTGCTGCTGAACAACAACGTTTCCACTGCCGCGACGGTGGAAGAAGCGGAAGAAGAAGCCGAAGCTGCCCTGTCCACCGTGGACTCGGAATTCGGCCGCACCACCGACCCCGTGCGCATGTACATGCGCGAAATGGGCACGGTCGAGCTGTTGACCCGCGAAGGCGAAATTGAAATTGCCAAGCGCATCGAAGGCGGCTTGATGTTCATGATGGAGGCGATTTCCGCGTCACCCGCCACCATTGCCGAGATCCTGCGCCTGGGTGAAGAAATCCGTGAGGGCAAGGTTGTCATCACCACCATCGTGGACGGTTTCTCCAACCCCAACGAGGCGGACGACTATGTGGCCGAAGAAGACTTCGACGAATTCGACGAAGCCGACGATGACGACGGCAAGGGTGGCTCCAAGGCCTTGACCAAAAAGCTCGAAGAGCTCAAGAAGCAAGCACTAGAACGCTTCGACAAGATGCGCGAGCTCTTCGAGAAGGTGCACAAGGTCTACGACAAGGAAGGCTACGGCACCCCTGCGTACGTGAAGGCACAAAAGGCCCTGAGCGACGAGCTGATGACCATCCGCTTCACGGCCAAGGCGATTGAAAAGCTGTGCGACATGGTGCGCGCCCAGGTGGATGACGTGCGCAAGAAAGAACGCGAACTGCGCCGCATCATCGTGGACAAATGCGGTTATCCGCAGGAGCAGTTCATTGCCGACTTCAGCGGCCGCGACAAAGCGGGCAACAAGGTGGCCTCTAACCTCTTGAACCTGAAATGGATCGAGAAGCAAGCCGCGTCCGGCAAGAGCTGGGCAGCCGTCATGGGCCGCAATATTCCGCCGGTGCAGGACCTGCAGCAAAAGCTGATCGACCTGCAATCACAGGTAGTGGTGCCTTTGGACCAGCTCAAGGACATCAACAAGCGCATGAACGAAGGCGAGTACGCCTCCCGCGCGGCCAAGAAGGAAATGATCGAGGCCAACTTGCGTTTGGTGATCTCGATTGCCAAGAAGTACACCAACCGTGGCCTGCAATTCCTGGACTTGATCCAGGAAGGCAACATCGGTTTGATGAAGGCGGTGGACAAGTTCGAATACCGCCGCGGCTATAAGTTCTCGACCTATGCCACCTGGTGGATTCGTCAGGCCATTACCCGCTCGATTGCGGACCAGGCCCGCACCATCCGTATCCCGGTGCACATGATCGAAACCATCAACAAGATGAACCGCATCAGCCGCCAGCACTTGCAGGAGTTCGGCTTTGAGCCCGATGCGTCTGTCTTGGCCGAGAAGATGGAAATCCCGGAAGACAAGATCCGCAAGATCATGAAGATCGCCAAGGAGCCGATCTCCATGGAAACGCCGATTGGGGACGATGACGACAGCCACTTGGGCGACTTCATCGAAGACAGCGCCAACACCGCGCCTATGGAAGCCGCCATGCAGGCGGGCCTGCGCGATGTGGTCAAGGACATTCTGGACAGCCTCACCCCGCGTGAAGCCAAAGTGCTGCGCATGCGTTTCGGTATCGAAATGACCTCCGACCACACCCTGGAAGAAGTGGGCAAGCAGTTCGACGTGACCCGCGAACGCATCCGCCAGATCGAAGCGAAGGCGTTGCGCAAGCTCAAGCACCCCAGCCGTTCGGACAAGCTGCGCAGCTTCACCGATACGCTGTAAAGCCCGCGGCTTCTAGGCCACTTAGCGCCCCAGCCCACATGCAATGTGCGCGGGGCGCTATTTTTTTGATAGCGCCGATTTCACTTCCCGTTTAACGAACCTGTTATGGCTAACGATCAACCGTACCGGCTTGCCGGCGTCATGGGCTGGCCTGTGGCCCACTCACGCTCCCCCGTCATTCACAACCACTGGATCGCCGAACACGGCCTGCGCGGTGCCTATGTGCTCTTGCCCGTGCAACCCGAAAAGCTGGAGCAAGCCTTGCGCGCCCTGCCCGTGCTCGGCATTGCCGGATGCAACCTCACCATCCCTCACAAAGTGGACGCGATGAACATCGTCGACCACGTGGATGCTTTGGGGCAGCGCATTGGTGCGGTAAACACCATCGTGGTCAATGCCGATGGAAGCTTGAGCGGCCGCAACACCGACGCTTTCGGCTTCATTCAAAGTTTGTTGGAGGCCGCCAGCACGTGGAAGCCCGCTGATGGCCCCGCTTGTGTACTCGGCGCGGGGGGTGCAGCACGCGCCGTGATCGTCGGTTTGCTGGACGAAGGCGTCCCGGAAATCCGGCTTGCCAACCGCAGCGATAGCAAGGCGGTAGATATGGCACAGGAATTCGGCCCCCGCGTGACGGCGGTGCCCTGGTCAGAGCGGCACGAGGCTCTGGCAGGCGCTGCATTGTTGGTGAACACGACGAGCCAGGGCATGCACGGCCAAGCGGCCTTGGACATCCGGCTGGATGCCTTGCCAGTATCGGCACTGGTGTCTGACATTGTGTATGTGCCGCTGGAAACACCGCTGCTGGCCGCCGCTGCAGCACGGGGCAACCCCAGGGCAAACGGCTTGGGCATGTTGCTGCACCAGGCACGTCCCGCGTTTGAAGCCTGGTTCGGCCCCCTGCCCTCGGTCAGCCCGGCTTTGCTACAGAAGGTACTGGCGACGTTCTAACCAGACAAGCGAACGCCGTGGCCAAGGGCGTACTCAGCCAGCGGCTTTGGCAGTGCGCTCGCCCACAAAGCGGAACGCGAAGGACAGCACCTCTTCCAGCGACAGCTCCATGGCCTGGCGCTCCTGCTCCGTCAGGTAAAAAATCAAATCCACATCATGGCGAACATAACGTGCCGGCAAGCGGTTCAAGGCTACACAGGACACATCGCCCAGCATGTCATTGGTGAAGTCGGGGTACTGCGCCGCACGCAGCACAACCTCCTCGAACACCAGCCGCTCAAAATAGTTGTGAACCTGTTCAAAGTTAAACGTCATGGGTACCTGCCTCCGGAATAGTCATTCACGCATTGTTCACCGAGAACCATAACACCCGTCATCCCGGGTGACAAGCCGCTGGGAACAAGGGATTGCTTCATGCCTATTTTCAGGGATGACGCCCTGTTTACATGCGCTAACAGCTATGAAACTTGTAGCAAGAGAAAATCTACGCTATAGTTTCCCCTCAATTTCGGTTTGACAGCCCAGTGCGGCCAAACCCTCAGGATTCAACACAGTACCAACAACAAAGGGCAAGGTAATGAGTGCAAAAGAAACGGTCGCAGTGGGACAACTCTTGGAATTGCTGGAATCCCGTTATGCGATGCGCGTTTTGTGGGCCTTGCGCGACGGCCACGCCCAGACCTTCCGCCTTTTGCAGGACAGCGTGGGCGGCATCACCCCCAACACCCTGAACACCCGTATCAAGGAACTGCGCGAAGCAGGCCTCCTGACCCATGGCTCCGATGGCTATGTGGTTACCGCCGCTGGCGCGGACCTGCTCAAACGTTTGGGCGACCTGCAGGCATTTGCCGTGAAGTGGTCGACCGCACAGGCCAAAAAGGCCAAGTAGACCCCGCCCGGCCGTTTAGCGGCCTGTGCACCACCAGACAGGCTATGCCTGTCTTTTTTTTGCGTGGGGCATAATTTGCGGTTTTTCCGGTCGCTTGCGTCCATTGTGCGTGTGCGACCAGCTCCTGTTTTTATAGCAAAAGGATGTGACTATGCCTACTACCGCCAGCGGACTCCAGTTTGAAGACACGATTGAAGGTACCGGCGACGAAGCCAAAAAAGGCCAAAGCGTGACCGTGCACTACACCGGTTGGCTGTACAACGACGGCGTGCAAGGTGCCAAGTTCGACTCCAGCAAAGACCGCAACGATCCCTTTGTATTCCACCTGGGCGCCGGCATGGTGATCCGCGGTTGGGACGAAGGTGTGGCCGGCATGAAGGTCGGCGGCGCCCGCACCCTGATCATTCCTGCGGCATTGGGCTACGGCTCCCGTGGCGCTGGCGGCGTTATTCCTCCCAACGCCACCCTGAAGTTTGATGTGGAGTTGCTGGGCGTTAGCGGCTAATTCCACCCCAAGCCCCACTGTGACTTTGGCCGGATATCGCAAAGATATCCGGCTAGACCCCCTTGAAAACATGGTTATGCGTCGCCAACTAGGGCGCAATCGCATTCAACCGGATTGAACCGTATGTCAGATACCCCCAGCACTCCCAGCACCCCGGCTCCAGACGCCCCCCCCAGCCCCGAAGAAATTCTGGCGGCTGGGGCTGCCCACGAAGTGGACCCGCTGACTGCAGCGCAAGCTGAACTCGCCACACTGAAAGCCAAAAGCTCCGAGTTGGCCGACCAGTTCTTGCGCGCCAAAGCCGAAGCCGAAAACGCGCGTCGCCGCGCGGAAGATGAAATCTCCAAAGCCCGCAAGTTCGCCGTGGAAAGCTTCGCCGAGAGCTTGTTGCCCGTGGCCGACAGCCTGGAAGCCGGTCTGGTGATCAAGGATGCCACTCCCGAGCAAATCCGCGAAGGCGCCCAAGCTACCCTGCGCCAACTGGTCGCTGCGCTGGAGCGCAACAAAGTGATCGCCATCGCACCAGCCGCTGGCACCAAGTTTGACCCGCACCAGCACCAGGCCATCAGCGTGGTGCCTTCCGAGCAGGAAGCCAACACCGTGGTCAATGTGCTGCAAAAGGGCTATTCCATTGCCGACCGCGTCTTGCGCCCGGCTTTGGTCACTGTGTCTGCCCCCAAGTAAGTGCCTTAGCGCACTTACATCATCGAATAAATGTCATTTATCGGGACAGTGGGCACTTGAAACGTCTTGAGTAGCCCACACCTTATCCACATCTGAATTTTTAGAGTTTTAGGAGTACACCATGGGAAGAATCATCGGCATTGACTTGGGAACCACCAACAGCTGCGTGGCTGTGATGGAAGGCAATACACCCAAAGTGATCGAAAACGCTGAAGGCGCACGCACCACCCCGTCCATCATTGCGTACCAGGAAGACGGCGAAGTATTGGTGGGTGCCTCTGCCAAGCGCCAGGCCGTGACCAACCCCCGTAACACCCTGTACGCGGTAAAGCGCCTGATCGGCCGCAAGTTCACAGAAAAAGAAGTCCAGAAAGACATCGACCTGATGCCCTACACCATTGCCGCCGCCGATAACGGCGACGCATGGGTGGAAGTGCGCGGCAACAAGCTGGCGCCTCAACAGGTCAGCGCCGACGTGCTGCGCAAGATGAAGAAGACCGCCGAAGACTACCTCGGCGAAGAAGTGACCGAGGCCGTGATCACCGTGCCCGCCTACTTCAACGATGCACAACGCCAAGCCACCAAGGACGCTGGCCGCATTGCCGGTCTGGACGTCAAGCGCATCATCAACGAACCTACCGCTGCCGCGCTGGCATTCGGTATGGACAAGAATGAAAAGGGCGACCGCAAGATTGCCGTGTACGACTTGGGTGGCGGCACCTTTGACGTGTCCATCATCGAAATCGCCGACGTCGATGGCGAAAAGCAGTTCGAAGTGTTGTCTACCAACGGCGACACCTTCCTGGGTGGTGAAGACTTTGACCAACGCGTGATCGACTTCATCATCACCGAGTTCAAGAAAGAGCAAGGCGTCGACCTGTCCAAGGACGTGCTGGCTCTGCAACGTTTGAAGGAAGCCGCTGAAAAGGCCAAGATCGAACTGTCCAGCAGCTCGCAAACCGACATTAACCTGCCCTACATCACGGCAGACGCATCCGGCCCCAAGCACCTGAACATCAAGTTGACCCGCGCCAAGCTGGAGTCTTTGGTGGAAGAGCTGATCGAGCGCACCATTGCCCCTATCCGCACCGCCCTGAAAGACGCCGGCGTATCCGCCTCTGAAGTGCATGACGTGATTCTGGTCGGCGGTATGACCCGCATGCCCAAGGTGCAAGAGAAGGTCAAGGAATTGTTCGGCAAAGAGCCACGCAAGGACGTGAACCCCGATGAAGCCGTGGCCGTGGGCGCTGCGATTCAAGGTCAAGTGCTGTCTGGCGACCGCAAGGACGTGTTGTTGTTGGACGTGACGCCCCTGTCCCTGGGGATTGAAACCCTGGGCGGTGTCATGACCAAGATGATCAGCAAGAACACCACCATCCCGACCAAGTTCGCGCAGACTTTCTCGACCGCAGAAGACAACCAGCCTGCCGTGACCATCAAGGTGTTCCAGGGTGAGCGCGAAATTGCTGCCGTGAACAAGATGTTGGGCGAGTTCAATCTCGAAGGCATCCCACCCGCAGCGCGCGGCACACCCCAGATCGAAGTGTCGTTTGACATTGACGCCAACGGCATCTTGCACGTGGGCGCCAAGGACAAGGGCACCGGCAAGGAAAACAAGATCACCATCAAGGCCAACTCCGGCTTGTCCGAAGACGAAATCCAGCAAATGGTGAAAGACGCCGAGCTGAATGCCGCCGACGACAAGAAAAAGCTCGAACTGGTGCAGGCCCGCAACGAAGCTGAAGCCAACGCCCACAGCGTGAAGAAGAGCTTAGGCGAGTACGGCGATAAGCTGGAAGCTGGCGAAAAAGAAAAGATTGAAGCGGCCATCAAGGACGTGGAAGACAGCCTGAAGTCCGACGACAAGGACGCCATCAAGGCCAAGAGCGAAGCGCTGATGGCGGCCAGCCAGAAGCTGGGCGAGAAGATGTACGCCGACATGCAAGCCAAGCAAGCCGCTGAAGGCGGTGAACAGGCGGCAGGTGCAGACCACGGTGCACAGGCTTCCAAGCCAGCGGACGACGACAACGTCGTGGACGCTGAAGTCAAAGAAGTGAAAAAAGGCTAAGCTGGCACACTAACGCAGCACAAAGATGCCGCGTTGAACGCCAGTCGGGGTTCAACGCGGCTTTTCTGTTGTTAACAGGCACAAGAGACACATGGCCAAACGCGACTATTACGAAGTTCTGGGCGTCAGCAAGGGCGCATCGGAAGACGATATCAAAAAGGCCTATCGCAAGCTGGCGATGAAGCACCACCCGGACCGCAATCAGGGGGATGCCGCAGCAGCCGCTGAAGAGAAGTTCAAAGAGGCCAAAGAGGCCTACGAGATGCTCTCGGACGCCCAAAAGCGCGCGGCCTACGACCAGTACGGCCACGCCGGCGTGGACCCCAACCGGGGCGGTGGTGGCGGTGAGGGCTATGGCGGTTTTGCAGAGGCCTTCGGCGACATCTTCGGTGACATGTTCGGCCAACAGCGCGGTGGCGCACGCGGTGGCCGTCAGGTCTACCGTGGCAGCGATTTGAGCTACGCCATGGAAGTCACGCTGGAAGAAGCAGCGCGCGGCAAAGATGCCCAGATCCGCATCCCCAGCTGGGACAATTGCGACACTTGCAAAGGCACTGGGGCCAAGCCCGGTACCCAGGTCAAGACCTGCGGTACGTGTAACGGAGCGGGCTCTGTGCAAATGCGCCAGGGCTTCTTCAGCGTGCAACAGACCTGCCCCACTTGCCGCGGCAGTGGCAAGGTCATCCCCGACCCCTGCACGGCCTGCAGCGGCCAGGGCAAGATCAAGCGCCAGAAGACCCTGGAAGTCAAAATCCCGGCCGGCATTGATGGTGGCATGCGCATCCGCAGCGCGGGCAACGGAGAGCCGGGCACCAATGGTGGCCCCCCTGGCGACTTGTACATTGAGATCCGCCTCAAAAAGCACGACATCTTTGAGCGTGATGGCGATGACATCCATTGTTCGGTGCCCATCAGCTTCATCACCGCCGCGCTGGGCGGTGAAATCGATGTGCCGACGCTGGCCGGCAAGGCTGCGATCGACATTCCTGAAGGAACTCAAACCGGCAAGCAATTCCGCCTGCGCGGCAAGGGCATTAAGGGTGTGCGCTCCAGCTACCCCGGCGACCTGTATTGCCACATCACCGTGGAAACACCGGTCAAGCTCACCGAACACCAGCGCAAGCTGCTCAAGGAGCTGGACGAGTCGTTCAAAAAAGGCGGGAACAAGCACTCCCCCACCGGTGACAGCTGGACGGATCGCCTGAAAAGCTTTTTCAGCTGATCTGCATCAAGTTCAGGGCATGCCCTGAACCCGCAACAAAGCCGCCACGATCTATAAAGGATCTGGCGGCTTTTTTGTGTGCATAGGGCACACCACAGCGGCCGGAAGGATTGCAGCATGTCCGTCAGCATTACGTTTCTGGGCGCCGCAGGCACCGTCACCGGTTCCAAATACTGGGTACGCCACGGCGAGCACAACTTGCTCGTCGATTGCGGCTTATTCCAGGGTTTCAAGCCCTTGCGCCTGCGCAACTGGGCCCCTGTCCCCCTCCAGCCGGATGCGCTGGATGCAGTGCTGCTGACCCACGCCCACCTGGACCACAGCGGCTACCTGCCCCTGCTGGCCCGAGAAGGCTTCCGGGGCAAGGTGTATTGCTCGGGTGGCACCCGCGATCTCGCCGGGATTTTGCTGCCCGACAGCGGCCATATCCAGGAAGAGGATGCCCTGTTTGCCAACCGCCATGGTTTCTCCAAACACCAGCCCGCCCTGCCGCTGTACACCCGCCAGGATGCGCTGGATTGCCTGCCCTTGTTCAAAGCGATTCCCCAACGCAGCACGTTCTCTCCCCTCCCCGGCTGGAAAGCCACTTTCCAGCCCGCAGGGCACATCCTGGGTGCCTCCAGCATCCTGCTGGAAGTGGCGGGGCGCCGCATTTTGTTTTCCGGCGACTTGGGACGCCCGGATGACAGCCTGATGAACCCGCCCGATGCACCACCCGCTGCCGACACGGTGTTAATCGAATCCACCTACGGCGACCGCACACACCCCCACGACCATTTGCTGAGTGAACTCGGCCCGGTGCTGCAACGCCTTGCAGCGCGCGGAGGCGTGGCGGTCGTGCCCGTGTTTGCAGTGGGACGGGCCCAGGCCCTGCTGCTGGCAATCGCACAGCTCAAGGAACGGGGCCTCATTCCCCACGGACTGCCCGTTTTTCTGGACAGCCCCATGGCAGTGCGTACCACCCACCTGTTGGAACAACACCCCGGGGAGCACCGGCTGTCGCCCCACGAGGTCCGGGCCATGACGCATGCGGCCACCATGGTCAGCAGCACCGACGAATCCAAGGCACTCGCGGAACGGCACGGCCCCATGGTGATTCTGTCGGCCAGCGGCATGGCTACCGGGGGCCGGGTGTTGCACCATCTGGCCCACCACGCCGGCAACCACCGCAACATGGTGATCCTCACCGGCTACCAGTCACCCGGCACCCGTGGCGCTTCTTTGGCCTCAGGCGCCCACACGGTGCGCATCCACGGCAAAGATGTAGAGATCCAGGCCGAGGTAGTACAGCTCGAATCGGCGTCCGCGCACGCTGACTCCGATCAGCTACTGCAGTGGCTGCAACAGATGCCCGCCCCGCCCGATCAGGTCTATGTGGTGCACGGCGACATGCCGGCCGCAGACACCCTTCGCGCCCGGATTGAACGGGAGCTCCATTGGCGCGCCATGGTGCCTGAGCAAGGCTCCACCTGGCCGGTCTGAGCACTGCCCTGCCCGGCAAGCGGCCTGTACGGCAGGCACAATCGGGGGATGTCGAAACCTGTTTACCTGACCGCCGCTTTTTACAAGTTTGTGGACCTGCCGGACTACGCCGAGCGCAAGGCTCCCTTGTTGGCGTTTTGTGAAAGCCACAACGTCAAGGGCATGATTCTGCTGGCCCGCGAAGGCATCAACAGCACGATTGCAGGCATGCCCGACGATGTCCATGCCGTATTGGCCTACCTGCGCGCGGACCCGCTGCTGGCCGATCTGCAGCACAAAGAGTCTTTCTCCGAAAAAGCCCCCTTCTACCGGATGAAGGTACGCCTGAAGAAAGAGATTGTCACCATGCAGGTGCCCGGCATCAGCCCCACCAAGATGGCGGGCACCTACGTCAAGCCGCAAGACTGGAACGCCCTGATCTCTGACCCCGATGTCGTGGTGGTGGACACACGCAACGACTACGAAGTGGAGATAGGCACCTTTGCCGGTGCCATTGATCCGCACATCAAAAGTTTCGCCGAATTACCCGCGTGGGTGGCGCAGTCCGAGCTTCTGGGACGCTCCGGCAAAAAACCCAAAGTGGCCATGTTTTGCACGGGGGGTATCCGCTGCGAAAAGTCCACCGCCTACATGCGCGAACAAGGCTATGACGAGGTCTATCACCTTGAGGGCGGCATTCTCAAATACTTGGAGACCATTCCCCCGGAACAAAGCCTCTGGCAAGGCGAATGCTTTGTGTTTGACGAGCGTGTCTCGGTGGGACACGGCTTGGTTCCGGGGCCGCATGGCCTGTGCCGTTCGTGCCGCTACCCTCTGGAGGCAGGAGCCACCGAATCCCCGCTGTATGAAGCGGGTGTCAGCTGCCCCCGTTGCCACAGCCACACCACGGATACGCAAAAGGCCAGTGCACGCGAGCGCCAGCGCCAATGGGAACTGGCCAAGGCACGACAGCAGGTGCACATAGGCGCTGTCATGCCCCGCGCAGACTGACCGCAGCTGCGTGGCGCCATGACAGAGCCGGTCCTGTACTCCTTCCGACGCTGCCCGTACGCCATGCGCGCCCGCTTGGCGCTGCTGGCCAGCGGGACGCGCGTCCAGTTGCGGGAGGTGGTACTCAAGGACAAGCCAGCCGCCCTTCTGGCTGCTTCCCCTAAAGGAACCGTGCCGGTCATGGTGTTGGCCGATGGCGAGGTCATCGACCAAAGCCTGGACATCATGCGCAAGGTACTGCGTGAGCATGACCCTTGGGCGTGGTTACCCGCCACGGAGGGTGCACTGGAGCGCAACCTGGAGCTCATTGCCCGCTGTGACGGGGAGTTCAAACAACACCTGGACCGCTACAAATACCCGTATCGCTTCCATCTGCCGGACGGGCTTGAGAATCGTGCGCAAGGCGCTCTATTTTTAATATCAATCAATGAAGTGCTGAGCGTGCAGGATTTCTTGCACGGAGCACACTGGGGCTTGGCAGACGCCGCTATTGCGCCCTTTGTGCGGCAGTTCGCCCATACCGATGCGAGCTGGTTTTCCGCGCAGCCCTGGGCCGCCTTGCAACGCTGGCTGCAGGCTTTCGAAGCGTCTGCGCACTTTGCCGGCTGCATGCATAAAGTGCCTGCGTGGCAAGAAGGGGATGGGGTGACGTGGTTTCCCCCTGCCTGAGCGATTCCGCCAGGCGGGAAGTCATTACAAATTCTTACCAGAAAGCTCCGTTTTGCCGACCGTCAAAGCCTCTACGCGAGCGCTACCCCCTGCCCAATTGAGCCTGCCCGTGCGATCATTCCCATTCAGATAAAACCTAGACACATGTGCGTGGGGGCGAGGCCCGCCGCTACCACGCCAACGTTGGACCATGAGCGCTTTCCAGTCCTTACACACCAGCGACAGCACACCCGAGACACGCGCCAGGGCGCATCGTCTGGTGCGCGCCTTGGTCGGCAAAACCCTGGGCTATTTTGAAGAGCGGGATACCAGGCACATCCAAGCACTGCGCGCCCATCTGCTGGATCTGGCCGATGGCCCCTTGCCCATGCTGCAGGGGCAGAACCTGCGTGCGGCTTCCATGCTGCTGACCCGCCAGTCCGAGCGCTTCCTGAAAAACTACCGCGCTGAACTGCAACGCGCTTTGCATGAAGACATGGCCCAGGTATGGCCGGGCATGCACCAGCTTTCCACCCCCGTCCAAGCGCAAAGCTCCACCTTGGACGGCATGTCACTCAGCCTCATTGATGTGGACGAAGTCCATCGCATCTTGTTGCTGGACCGGGTGGCACAGCGCTTTAACTACCGGTTTGAAACCCTGTTGACCCCTTTAAGTACCCAACTGGCTGCGTTAATGGGAAATGAAACGGTCTCGCTGTCCCAGAACCCTTTCCGACCCGTGGTACTTCTCAAGGGATTCATGCTAGGTTGGGAAAACAGTGAACTCGCCCCCGAGCTGACCGAGCACTTGCTTGATGCACTCGATCCCGAACACTTTATCGACCTCGCGCCGCTCTACACCGACCTGATCTCCATGCTGTCTCAGGCAGGCGTGCAGGCCACCCCCGTGCACCGCATCCGCAAGGCCCCAAGTTCGGCATCCCATTTCGCCCCGTTGTCTGGATCTGCCCCTTTGGACCCAGCCACACCAAGCGGCCCATCCGCCGGGGCAGGAACTGCCCCGACAAAAACCGGCCATCGCCCCGCGTGGGCCGCGTTGACGCCCACAGGGCCACACATCGTCCAACAGGTACGCAATTTCCTGCGACGCCTGGGCATGGGTCGCGCGGCCGGAACAGGCCCGGACGGGTTGGAGATGTCCGGCGAGGACGGTGATGCGCCCGGTCAGGGCGCTAGCATCACCATTCCGGCAGACCCCGCTTTGCTTCAATACCTGGGCGCCATGCAAGCGGGAGCGGGACGCGGCTCGCAATTCCAGTTTTTGCAGGACACCCTGCCCGAAGGCGAACCCGTACCGCACCGCAACGTGCTGCGCCGGCTCCGGACCCAGCCCGCTTTCCAGGACGCCCAGGAGCTGGACCGTGGCACGGTTGATGCGCTGGCGGAAGTGTTCGACTATGTGTTTGCGGATGGCGCTATTCCCGCCGAACTCAAGGTCATTATCGGACGGCTGCAGATTCCGGTGTTGCGCGCCGCCATGATGGACCGCGACTTCTTCTTAAGCACCGAACACCCGGCCCGCAAGCTGGTGGACACCCTGGCGTCTGCCTCGGTGACGTGGACACCCGAAAAAGGCGAGCAGGACCCGCTCTACCTGCGGATTGAAGGCACCGTGCAACAGGTGTTGCACGAGTTTGATGACGACCTCTCCCTCTTTGCCGTGCTGCTGGCCGAGTTCACCGAGTTTCTGTTCGAGTGCGAGCAACAGGTGGATGCGCACATCGAGCCCGTCACCCGGAAAGAAAACAACCAGGAGCAGCTCAACGCAGCGCTGGCGCATGCGGACGAGATCGTGCACGCCCGCATCAGCGCCTTGCCGGAGCATCTGCCACTGGCCCCTTTCCTCAAGCCCTTCCTGGCCGTGCAGTGGCGCCAGGTGATGGCCTTGGCCTGGACGACCGAAGACAGCCATGCCGGCCACTGGAACCACACGCTGGACATCATGGACCAGCTGATCTGGAGCACCCAGCCCAAAATCACGCCCGAGGAGCGGCAGAAACTGGTCGCCCTGCTGCCCGAACTGGTGCGCACCCTGAACGCAGAGCTGGACAGCATCCACTGGGAAGGCGAAGACCGTGGCAACTTCACCCGCCGACTGATTGCCACCCATATGCTGGCCATCCGCATGAAGGCCCCAGCCCCCTTGGACACCCAAGGCGCCGCGCTTGAGGAAAGTGCGGGTGAGGAGGCCATGCAAGCGCTGGATGAGCGGCGCGCCATCAAGCTGGCGGAGCAGGACCCCAGCCAGATGGATGAATTCGATGCCAATGCCCAGCTGCTGACCCGGGGCGTATGGTTTGAAAAAGTGTCGCCCGACACCCCGCCCTTCCGCTGCCGCCTGAGCTGGGTCAGCCCGCTGCGCACGCGCTTTGTGTTCACCAACCGCGAGGGCTTTGATGCTTTCGTGCTCTCGGAGCGGGACGTCGCCGCCATGCTGCGCCGCCAGGAGCTGCAGATGCTGGACCAGGCGCCTATCGTGGAACGCGCTTTAAACCGGCTCATGGCTGACAACGAGCCCGCGCTGCGCCTGCAAGCCTGAGCGTCACGGGACGTTGCCAGCCCGCACCGCACTATCAAAAAAATAGCGCCTCACGCACGGGGCGCGGTCGCTAGCAGGCCAAAATCCTCAAATTCTAAGCGTAGTCGCGCGCCAAGAGTGCGGCCTTGCCTGCGGCGTACTCCCGCTTGAGCTGAGCCACAAATTCGCCTGCAGGTTGAATTTTGTCGACAGCACCAATGCCCTGTCCGCAGCCCCAGATGTCCTTCCAGGCTTTGGCCGATGCGCCTCCAAAGTTCATCTTGCTAGGGTCACTCTCCGGCAGCTTGGCCGGGTCCAGGCCGGCCGCGCGGATGCTGGGCGCCAGGTAGTTGCCGTGCACACCGGTGAAAAGGTTGCTATACACAATCTCATCCGAGTTGTTGTCCACGATGGCCTGCTTGTACTCCTGCGCCGCGCGGGCTTCCTCGGTCGCAATGAAGGCCGAGCCGATGTAGGCAAAGTCAGCCCCCATCACTTGGGCCGCCAGCACCGAAGCACCCGTGGCAATGGAGCCGGACAAGGCCAGGGGGCCGTCGAACCACTGGCGGATTTCTTGCACCAGGGCAAACGGGCTCTTCACGCCCGCATGGCCACCGGCACCGGCGGCCACAGCAATCAGGCCGTCCGCGCCTTTTTCAATGGCTTTGCGCGCATGTTTGTTATTGACAATGTCGTGCAACACCACGCCACCGTAGGAATGGGCGGCGGCATTGATGTCTTCCCGCGCGCCCAGAGAGGTGATGATGATGGGCACTTTGTACTTCACGCACAGGGCCATGTCGTGCTCCAGGCGGTCATTGCTCTTGTGCACGATCTGGTTGATGGCAAAAGGCGCGGCGGGCTGGTCCGGGTGCGCGGCGTTATGGGCCGCCAAAGCCTCGGTGATTTCCTTCAGCCAGACTTCCAGCAGCTCGGCCGGGCGGGCGTTGAGCGCCGGCATGGACCCCACCACCCCCGCAATACATTGGGCAATCACCAGCTTGGGATTGCTGATGATGAACAGCGGCGAGCCGATCACGGGAAATGGCAGCCTATCCAGTGGTGCAGGCAGTGTGGACATGGGGTCTCCTCAGAATGCGTCGAGCGGCAAGGCGGTGACGCTATCGGCACCTTCCACAATGCTGTCGCGCAGGCCACCGGCCTTGCTCAACAAATGGTCGGCATAGAAGCGTGCGGTGGTGATCTTGGCCTGCATGAAGGCCACATCGTTCCCCTCGGCAATGGCCTTTTCGGCGACCAGCAGCGAGCGGGCCAGTTGCCAGCCGGCCATCAAATTGCCTGCGAGCATGAGGTAAGGCACGCTGCCGGCGAACACGGCGTTCGGACTGGCCTTGGTGTTACCTGCCACGAATTCGACCACGTCAATGAACGCCAAACGTGCTGCCTTCAGGCGCTTGGCCACCGCCAACGCGTGGGCCGAGCCGCTGGCCAGCAACTCGGCCTCTGTCGCTTCCACCTGGCCGGCAATGCCCTTGGCAATCTGGCCACCGTCGCGGGAGGTTTTCCGGCCTACCAGGTCATTGGCCTGGATGGCAGTGGTGCCCTCGTAAATGGTCAGGATCTTGGCGTCGCGGTAGTACTGGGCGGCGCCGGTTTCTTCGATGAAACCCATGCCGCCGTGCACCTGCACGCCCAGCGAGGTGACTTCCAGGCTCATCTCGGTGCTGTAGCCTTTGACCAGCGGCACCATGAACTCATAGAAAGCCTGATTCTGCTTGCGGGCCTCCGCGTCGGGGTGGTGGTGTGCTGCGTCATAAGCGCTGGCAGCCACGCTGGCCAGGGCACGGCAACCTTCGGTGTAGGCGCGCATGGTCATCAACATGCGGCGTACATCGGGGTGGTGAATGATGGGGGCGCTGCCGGGTGTGGAGCCATCTACCGGACGGCTTTGCACCCGGTCGCGTGCGAACTGCACCGCCTTCTGGTAGGCGCGCTCGGCCATCGCAATGCCCTGCACACCCACGCCGTAGCGGGCCGCGTTCATCATGATGAACATGTACTCCAGCCCCCGGTTTTCCTGTCCCACAAGGTAACCGATGGCACCACCGTTGTCGCCGTACTGCAGCACCGCAGTCGGGCTGGCCTTGATACCCATCTTGTGCTCAATGGAGACACATTGCACGTCATTGCGGGCACCCAAGGAACCGTCTTTGTTGACCAGGAATTTGGGCACCACAAACAGGCTGATGCCCTTGACGCCTTCGGGCGCGCCGCTCACACGGGCTAGCACCAGGTGGACGATGTTCTCGGCCATATCGTGCTCACCCCAGGTGATGAAGATTTTGGTGCCAAAGACTTTGTAGGTGCCATCCGCCTGGGGCTCAGCGCGGCTGCGCACCAAGGCCAGGTCCGAGCCGGCCTGGGGCTCGGTCAGGTTCATGGTGCCGGTCCATTTGCCGCTCACCAGGTTTTCGAGATACGTAGCTTTCAGCTCATCCGAACCCGCCGTCAGCAAGGCCTCAATGGCGCCGTCCGACAACAGGGGGCACAAGGCAAAACTCATGTTGGAGCTGTTGATCATCTCCACGCATGCCGCACCAATGGTTTTAGGCAAGCCCTGCCCCCCCACATCGACCGGATGTTGCAGGCCCTGCCATCCACCGTCGGTGAACTGCTTGAACGCGTCCTTGAAGCCGGGCGTGGCGGTGACCACGCCGTCTTTCAGGCTGGAGGGGTTTTTGTCGCCTTCCCAGTTCAGGGGCGCCAACACGCCTTCGGTGAACTTGGCAGACTCTTCCAGCACCGCCTGTGCGGTGTCCAAGCCTGCATCTTCAAATCCGGGCAGTTGGGCGATCTGTTCAATGCGGGCCAGGTGCTGGATATTGAACAGCATGTCCTTGACGGGGGCGACATAACTCATGGGGCGTCTCCAGTTTTTGTGGGGTAACAGACAGGTTATAGAAAGGGCGAGGCCAAAAAAAAGGGCACCGCAAGCGATGCCCCTCTATCAAACCGGCATCAGAGTGCCGCAATCAGTTCCGGCACCGCAGTGAAGAGGTCGGCTTCCAGACCGAAATCCGCCACGCTGAAAATGGGGGCTTCAGGGTCCTTGTTGATGGCGACGATGACCTTGGAATCCTTCATGCCAGCCAAGTGCTGGATGGCACCGCTGATACCGCAAGCCACATACAGCTGGGGTGCCACGATCTTGCCGGTCTGGCCCACTTGCCAGTCGTTGGGCGCGTAACCGGCGTCCACCGCAGCGCGGGAAGCCCCCAAGGCAGCACCCAGCTTGTCGGCCAGGGGCGTCATGACTTCGGTGAACTTCTCAGCAGAACCCAGCGCACGACCACCGGAGACGATGATCTTGGCAGCTGTCAGCTCCGGACGGTCGTTCTTGGCGATCTCGGAACCCACAAAGGTCACGGCGGCGCTGGTGGCGGTAGCGGCCACGGCTTCTACCGCTGCACTGCCACCGGTGGCGGCTGCGGGGTCGAAACCAGTGGTGCGCACGGTCAGCACTTTGACCGCATCCGTGGCTTGCACGGTGGCAATCGCATTGCCGGCGTAAATGGGGCGCTCGAAGGTGTCGGCGCTCACCACTTTGGTGATGTCAGACACTTGGCCCACATCCAGCTTGGCGGCCACACGGGGGGCGATATTCTTGCCGGAGGCAGTGGCCGGGAAAACGATGTGGCTGTAGGCACCTGCCCCATTGCCAACAATAGCCAGCACCTGGGCGGCCACGTTTTCGGCCAAGCCATGCTCAAAAGCCGCGCTGTCGGCGTGAATGACTTTGGACACACCAGCAATTTGCGCAGCAGCGGCAGCAGCCGCACCCGCATTGCTGCCGGCTACCAGCACGTGCACATCACCACCCGCTTGGGCTGCGGCGGTCACGGTGTTCAGGGTGGCACCCTTGATGGATGCATTGTCGTGTTCAGCGATAACAAGAGCGGTCATGATCAGATTACCTTTGCAACGTTCTTCAGTTTGTCCACCAGGGTCGCCACATCGGGCACCTTGATACCGGCGCTGCGCTTGGCAGGCTCCGCCACGCTCAGGGTCTTGATGCGAGGCGCCACATTCACGCCAAGGTCTTCAGGCTTGAAGGTGTCGAGCTGCTTCTTCTTGGCCTTCATGATGTTGGGCAAGGTCACGTAGCGGGGCTCGTTCAGGCGCAGATCGGTGGTGATGATGGCCGGCAGGGTGACTGCGAGGGTTTCCAGGCCACCGTCCACTTCACGGGTCACGTGGGCCTTGCCGTCCACCACTTCCACCTTGGAGGCAAACGTGGCCTGGGGCAAATCAGCCAAGGCTGCCAGCATCTGGCCGGTCTGGTTGCAATCGTCGTCAATGGCTTGCTTGCCCAGAATCACGAGGCCGGGCTGTTCTTTATCGACCAGCGCCTTGAGCAGTTTGGCGACGGCCAAGGGTTGCAGCTCTTCAGCGGTTTCCACCAGAATGCCGCGGTCGGCACCAATGGCCATGGCGGTACGCAGGGTTTCCTGGCACTGGGCCACACCGCAGGACACGGCGATCACTTCCGTGACCACGCCTTTTTCCTTGAGGCGCACGGCTTCTTCCACGGCGATCTCGTCAAAGGGGTTCATGCTCATCTTGACGTTGGCGATGTCTACACCCGTGTTGTCCGACTTGACGCGAACCTTCACGTTGTAGTCCACCACACGTTTGACGGGTACCAGGACTTTCATTGCTGCGACTCCAGATAGTTAGAAATTTGGTCGTTTGAGTTGACGTTTACGTCAATTATTTGATTCTATGCCGTACCGCCTGCCCCATGACGCGAAGGGAAGCCAGTACGACCGGAATAAAATAGAACGATCGTGCTTTTTTACGAATTATAGCGGCGCTCACCGGTCTGTACAGACTCCCGGCACGAACTTTTAGAGCGGGGACTCAGAAACCGTCAATGCACCTTGGTGTGCACGACCCGCTGGGGATAAGGAATGTCGATGCTGTGCTCCCGCAAGGTCTTGAGAATGGCAAGGTTGATGTCCGAACGCAGATTGCCCTGCCCGTTTTCCAGATCATCGATCCAATAAGCCACCGAAAACTCCAGGCCATCCGCACCGAAATTGGCCAGTTGCACGGCGGGCGCGGGCTCCCGCAACACACGCGGCTGGCTCAAGGTTGCGTCCAGCAGCAAGCCCATGACCTGTTCCACAGGGCTGTCATAGCCCACTGTGACCGACACACTCTGGTTCACCTTCGGGTCCGCCAGTGAGAGGTTTTCCACCCGCTGGATGATCAACATTTCATTGGGCACAATGGACTCGCGCCCGGTCTGGCTGCGCACCACGGTGTAACGGGCATTGATCTGGGTGATCTGCCCTTCAAAACCATCCACCCGCACTACATCGCCGATGCGCATGCTGCGCTCCGTCAGGATCACAAAGCCCGACACATAGTTGGCCGCCAGCTTCTGCAAGCCCAGACCGATACCCACCCCGACCGCGCCGCCCAGTACCGACAGAGCCGTAAGGTCAATGCCCACGGCGGAGAGCGCCATCATCAAGCCTACAAACATCAGCACCGCACGCACCGCATTACTGGCGGCCTTGCGCAGCGAGAGCTCGCCGCCGGTGGCCGAGCGCAGCAGGCGGGATTCAATGCCGGCTGAAATCCACAGCGTGATGATGAGCACCGCACCCGCAGTCACCATGCCCTCCAGGATGTTGCGCACCGAGAGCGTGGTGCCGCCCACCTTCCAGGTGATCTGGTCCAGCTCGTTCAGGATGACAGGCAAAAAGCCGCTCACCCACAGCACCATGGCCATCCAGGCCACCCAGGAAATCGTCTGCTCCAGCGGCTTGATCCAGCGGGACTCGGCAAAGGTAGCCTGCAAGACCTTGACGCCCACCCGGATCACGACCAGGGACATCAAGACCGGGATCACCACCCGGAACACCGCAATGTTCACAAAATGCCCCAGCAGCTCCAGCGCCACATAGCCCAGACACAGGAGCACCAAGGGAAACAAAACCCCGTCAATCACCCGCCGGCCGAACCAGATGGACTTTTCTTCTTGCTGCCCCAGCGCCTTGCGCAAGGCAGCCACCAGCCCCCAGGCGGAGAACACACTCAGCCCCAAGGCTGCTAGCTCCAGCAGCACCGTAGTCTGCGTAAATGCATCCAGCCAGCCGGCAAAGTCGTCAATCGGTTGAGGTGTAGGAAGGTGTTTCACAGAAGCCATCGAATTCACAAAAAGTCATTTACAAATCAGCCAACACACGCACGTGGGCTTCCACGCTGCGCGCCAAGGCGTCGAGCTTATACCCGCCCTCCAGACAGGAAACGATACGACCCTGCGCATGCCGGTCGGCCACGGCCTTGATCTGCTTCGTCATCCACGCATAGTCGTCTTCCACCAGACCCATCTGGCCGAGCTCGTCATCACGGTGGGCATCAAAGCCGGCGCTGACGAAAATCATTTCCGGCCGGTAGGCCTCCAGGCGCGGCAACCACTGCGTCAGGACCAGGTCCCGGATGGCATCGCCCCGCGTGTAGGCCGGCACCGGCAGGTTCAACAGATTGCTGGCATGCGACTGGGCACCGCCATAGGGATAAAACGGGTGCTGAAAAAAACCCAGCATCAGGATGCGCTGGTCGCCGGCCACAATGTTTTCGGTGCCATTGCCGTGGTGTACATCAAAGTCCACGATGGCCACCCGCTGCAGCCCGTGGCGCTCCAGTGCATGGCGCGCTGCCACCGCCACATTGTTGAAGATGCAAAATCCCATGCCTTCGCTTTTGCAGGCATGGTGCCCCGGCGGGCGCACGGAGCAAAACGCGTTTTCCAGCTCGCCGGCCATCACCGCGTCGGTGGCCGCCAAGGCTGCGCCAGCCGCGCGCAAAGCCGCATCCCAGGTGTGGACATTCATGGAGGTATCGGGGTCTACCTGCGCATGGGTCGGACCACCCGCAGCCACATCGTCCCGCAGGGCATCAGTGAGGCCGCGAACGGATGCCACATACATGCGGCTGTGGGCCAACTCCAAGTCTGCCAGCGGCGCCAGTGGCGGCTCCCGGCGGTCCAGCGCATCCAGCACCCCGGTGGCCAACAAGCGGTCATCGATCGCGCTGAGGCGTTCGGGGCATTCCGGATGGCCGCGGCCCATCTCGTGCAAGTGGCAATCGCGGTGCGTAAAGTATCCGGTCTTCTTCACCTGTATCTCGGCATTTTTTGATTTTCGGGTAAGGTCTTGTCATGGACATCCAAGACAAACTCAGAGCCCTGCTCAACCAGCTTAACACGGTGATTGTGGGCAAACCCGATCAGATCCGCGACTGCGTGGCCTGCCTCTTGGCCGGGGGCCACCTGCTAATTGATGATGTCCCCGGCGTGGGCAAAACCACCCTGGCCCATGCGCTGTCGCGCACCTTCGGCCTGCAGTTTTCGCGGGTGCAGTTCACCTCCGACCTGATGCCCAGCGACCTGAGCGGCGTGTCGGTGTACGAGCGCGGCAAAGAGGCCTTTGTGTTCCATCCCGGCCCCTTGTTTGCCCAGGTGTTGCTGGCAGACGAAATCAACCGCGCCAGCCCCAAGACCCAGAGCGCTTTGCTCGAAGCCATGGAGGAGAAGCAGGTCACCGTCGAAGGTGAAACCCGCGCCCTGCCCCGCCCCTTTTTCGTGATCGCCACCCAGAACCCCTTGGACCAGCTCGGCACCTACGCACTGCCCGAGTCCCAGCTGGACCGCTTTCTGATGCGCATCTCTCTGGGCTACCCGGATCGTGCGGCGGAGCGCGCCTTGCTCGCAGGCGAGGACCGCCGCGCCATGGTGGAGCACCTGCCCAGCCTGCTGCAAGGCGATGAGCTGGACAGCCTGCAACAGGCGGTCCAAGCCGTGCATGCAGCCGACCCGCTGCTGGACTATGTGCAAGACCTGATTACCGCGACCCGCAGCGGCCGCTGGTTCCTGCAAGGCCTGTCGCCGCGCGCGGGCATTGCGCTCTTGCGGGCCGCCAAAGCCCAGGCCCTGATCAGCGGCCGTGACTACGTGGCCCCCGACGATGTGCAGGCCGTGCTGCCGCAAACCATTGCGCACCGCCTGATTCCGGTGGGTGACGCGGGGCGCGGTGCCGAAGAGCAGGTGCGCGCCATGTTGCAAGCGGTACCCCTGCCCTGATGGCGCCCCCACTAAGCGCCGATGGCGCCCCCCCCCCGGGGGGGCGCACCCGGTGGCCCGGCGGAGCCGGTTCCACGGGTGCCCTGACTTGGAATCCGGTTACTTTGGTGCAGCGGCGCTTTCAAGCCTGGTGGCAGGCGCGCTTGCCGCTCAAGGACAGCACCACGCTCACCCAGCGCAATGTGTACATCTTGCCCACGCGGCCGGGTTTCATGCTGGGGCTCACGCTGCTGGTGCTGCTGGTGGCCAGCATCAACTACCAGCTCAACCTGGGCTACCTGCTGACCTTCATGCTCACCGGCGCGGCCATCATCGGCATCCATGTGTGCCACGGCACCCTCAGCGGCCTTACTATGCATTTGATAGCACCTGACGCACATTTTGCGGGCGCCAGCGTGCCATTGGGCATACAACTCAACAACCCATCCAAACGCAACCGTTACGGCATCGGCCTGGCCGTGCTGGGCAGCGGGCACTGGAGCTGGACCGACGTGGGCCCCCAAGGCAGCGCCAAGGTGCAGATCAGCTTTCCCGCCACGGCGCGTGGCCTGCAGCCACTGCCGGCTCTGACCGCAGAGACGCGCTTTCCGCTGGGTACTTTCCGGGTCTGGACCGTGTGGCGCCCCGCCTCCAAGATGCTGGTGTACCCCGCGCCGGAGTTGAACCCGCCCCCTTTGCCGCCGGGCGAGCCCCGCAGCGGTGGTGCCCACACAGCCCAGCGCCACACCACCGGCGAGTTCGATGGCGTGCGCGCCTACCGCCGGGGCGACCCCCTCAAACTGGTGGTCTGGAAGAAGGCCGCCAAAAACGACGAACTGGTGAGCCGTGACGCCCAGCAAGCCCAGCGCCTGGAGCTGTGGCTGGATTTGGGCGCAGTGGAAAACCAGCTCCGCAACCGCGCTGCCGGTGGCGTGCGCGAGCTGGCCCTCTCGCGCCTGTGCGCCTGGGTGCTGCTCGCGGAGACGCGAGGCCTGCGCTACGGCTTGCGCTTGGGCTCGCGCGAGCTGGCGCCCGATAGCGGCTCGGCCCACCAGAAAAACTGCCTGCAAGCCCTGGCGCTGGCCTGAGCCCACTGAACCCCGACCGCCGCCATGCTGCAACGCCTGCAAACCCTGCCCCGCGAGGCCCGCGACACCCTGTTTTTGCTGGGCGTGATCGCCTGGGTCATCCTGCCGCAGCTAGACCGCCTGCCCTGGTGGTGCAGCGCCATGGCAGGCGCCGTGCTGCTGTGGCGCGGCGTGCTGGCTTGGGGCAGCCGCCCCCTGCCCTCGCGCTGGTGGCTGCTGGCCTTGCTGGCCCTGGCCACGGCCGGCACCTGGTTCAGCTACCGCACCCTGCTCGGGCGCGATGCCGGGGTCACTTTCATCGTGGTGCTGCTGGCCCTCAAAACGCTGGAGATGCGGGCGCGGCGCGATGCCTTTGTCATCTTCTTTCTGGGCTTTTTCACCATGCTCAGCAATTTCTTTTTCTCGCAAAGCCTGCTCACCGCCGGGGCCATGGTGATTGCGCTTTTGGGCCTGCTCACTGCACTGGTCAACAGCCACATGCCGGTGGGCCGCCCACCGCTCATGCAAGCCGCGCGTATGGCGGGCTGGATGGCACTGGCCGGCGCCCCCATCATGGCGGCGCTGTTCCTGCTGTTCCCCCGCATCGCTCCGCTGTGGGGTTTGCCGGGCGACGCCATGAGCGGGCGCAGCGGCCTGTCCGGCCAGATGCAGGTAGGCACGATTGCCAGCCTCGCGCTGGACGACAGCATTGCCATGCGCATCCAATTCGAGGGCCCGCCGCCGCCGCAAAACTTGATGTACTTCCGCGGTCCGGTCTTCTCCACCTTTGACGGACGGGAATGGAAACCCCTGCGCTCGGCATTCCCCGCCCGTGCCCAATTGCAGCCCGAACTGGCGGTGCGCGGCGAGCCGGTGCGCTACCAAGTGACGCTGGCGGCCAACAGCCGCCCCTGGCTCATGGTCTTGGACGCCACACCGCAGGCGCCTGAAATCGTGGGCTACAACACACGCATGGGGCCAGACCTGCAATGGCAGGCTGACCAACCCATGGGCGATCTGGTGCGCTACCGTGCGACCAGCTACCCCGACTTCCAGCATGGACCCAGCCGCTTGGCGGTAGGCCTGCAGGATTACGTCGATCTGCCCCCCGGCTTCAACCCCCGTACCCTGCAGTTGGCCGCCGACTTGCGCCGCCAGCCAGCGCTGGCGACGGCTGGCACGCAAGCCTTGGTCGATGCCGTGATGAACATGCTGCGCACCGGCGGCTACACCTACACCCTGGAACCCGGCGTCTATGGCACCCACACGGCCGATGAATTCTGGTTCGAGCGCAAGGCGGGCTTTTGCGAACACATTGCGTCGAGCTTCGTGCTGTTGATGCGTGCGCTGGATGTACCGGCCCGCGTGGTCACCGGCTACCAGGGCGGACAGGTCAACGCGGTGGATGGCTTTTGGACCGTGCGGCAAAGCGATGCCCACGCCTGGGCCGAGGTCTGGATGGCCGGGCGCGGCTGGGTGCGGGTGGACCCGACATCCGCCGTCTCGCCGGGCCGGGTGGGCATAGGCAGCTACACCCGCTTACAGCCCCCACCCAATGTGTTGACCCAAGTGCTTAACACCGTGAGCCCCGGCTTCTCAGTGAACCTGCGCGCGCTCTGGGAAGCCACCAACAACCGCTGGAACCAGTGGGTGCTGAACTACAGCCAGGCCAAACAAATGAACCTGTTGCGCAACCTCGGCTTCAGCGCGCCGGACTGGCAAGACCTGAGCACCGTGCTCATCGGCCTGATCGTCACGGCCAGCTTGGCGGGCGCAGGCTGGAACTGGTGGGATCGCCAGCGCCAGGACCCCTGGCTGCGCTTGTTGCAAGCTGCACGGCAGCGCCTGCGGGCACTGGGCCTGTCGGTGCCGGAAGACAGCACGCCACGCGCACTGGCAGGCTTGTTGCAAGGCGATGCACGCGCTGCGCCTGAGGCCATTGCCTGGCTGATGCGCTTGGAAGCCTGGCGCTATGCCAAGCCAAACGGCAAGCCCGCAGCGCTGCGCACGCTGCGCCGCGAGCTGAACACCCTGCGCTGGCTCCAGGCCTGAGGGCTCAGGACGCCGGCACAGCGGAGGCGGCTGCGGGGGCTTCCGAAGGAGGCACCGCAGGCACCTCTTCCGCAGGCAGCGCCAAACTCTCCCCCGCTAGAAACGCCCGGAGCCAAGCGTCCAGCTTCTGCAAGCCCAGTTGCACCATGGCGGCATCCAGGGTTTTGCCACTGACTTTCAAGATGCCGCCGCCGTACTCAAAGCGGGCTTGCACCCCATCAGCCACCTCGTTCACATACCCGGTGGACAAGGCAAACGCTTTTTGCTCAGGGGGCATGAGCGTGCCCTTGATGTTCATTTGTCCGCTGGACGAGAGCTGACTGGCCAGCAAAACTTCATCGCCCTGCGCGGGAGCCAGGGACAGCAGCAACTTGCCATCCAGACTGCCTTCGCGGTTGCCGCCCTGCAGCTTGGGAATGCCCACACTGAACCCGGCAAGCAGCAGCTTTTTCACTGCTGCGCGCATCTGCTGTTTGTCATCGGCCGTGGCGCTTTGCAGAGCGCAACGCTCGCTGTACACCTGGCTCAAGGTCTGCACGCTGGCCGTATGCAAGCCCTTGACTTCAGCCTCCAGCACCAGGTCTTGGAGGTTCTGCCCCAGGAACTGCGCACTGCGCACCGACTGGGTGACCTTGGCATCCAGGCGGTCCGCGCGCTCGGTGGTTTCGCTGCTGAGGCGCAGGCCATGCAGTGTTATGTCGGCCGTGCGCAGGCTGTCCATGTCCAGCGTCGCGCGGCCGGTACCCGCTGCCCGGTTTTTCAGGTCCAGGCTCAGGGCCACACGCTGGGCTTCGAGCGACTTGCCAGGGCCTTGCCATGCCACGCGCTCCAACATCCAGTCCAAACGCAATGCCGTCTTGCCCAGTTCCATACGCCCTGCGGAGGGTGTCGCTTGCAAGGTTTCGCCATGGACCACCATGCCCAGCGCGGGTAACTGCATGTCGGTGCGGAAGCTGCCATCCAGGCCTGCAACTCCGGTGCCGGTGAGCCGCCCCCCGCGCAGCAGCTGCTTCACACCGCCAGATGCCTCGCCCGCCGGAGCCGCAGACCAGTCCAGGCGCATCCAGCCGTTCCAGTCCGGCACATGGCGGGCGTGGTACTGCACGTGCACCATGGCAGGCCCCTCTGCATCTTCGGCGCATTGCGCATGCCATTCCAGATCCAGCGTTCCCGAGGAACTCAGCCAACCTGCCTGGTGCGCCAGATGGCGGATGCGCAAATCCCCCTTGGCGTGCTCGATGGCCAGCGCCTGCAAGCCGGTGCTCAACATGTGAGAGCTGAGCCACGGCAGCGCCGAGACACCCGCAGCAAGGACAAGGGCAGTGCCGGCCAGGGCAACACGGACACGGAGGGACAAACGCATAAGGAGCACAAAAAAGAGAGGGACAACAGGCAGGCATTGTGCCCGCATGCCCGTCCACACTGGCTACACTGCCAGCCATGTGCCCGCACCTACGGGCAGACCGGCACCCACCCTTTGCAAGACTCTGTTGTGTCTCTGAAAAAATCCCTCATTGCTCTATTTTTGATAGCAACTTGCGCACATTCCATGGGCGCTACCGGCAAAAAACACCATAAATCCAAGGCCAGCAAGCATGCGGCAGCGGCCAAAGCGGCTGCGGCCGCCAGCGAAGGCACGCCCTACGGAGCGCGGGAAGACGTCATGCGCGTGGCCGATGACATCGCCCAGCGCCGCAATCTGGACCCTGCGTGGGTGCGTGCCACCCTGTCCAAAGCCCGCATGTTGCCGTCCGTAGTACGGGCCATCACCCCGCCGCCTGTGGGCACCCCCAAAAACTGGGCACTCTACCGCAGCCGCTTTGTGGAGCCCATCCGCATCAAGGCCGGCGTCAAATTCTGGTTGGCCAACCAAGACGCCCTGGCCCGCGCAGAAGCACAGACCGGCGTGCCCGCCAGCATCATCGTGGGCATCATCGGGGTCGAGACGATTTACGGCCAACAGCTCGGCAACTACCGCGTGATCGACGCACTGAGCACCCTGAGCTTTGACTTTCCGGATGCCCACCCGCGCAAAGCCGTGCGGACCACCTACTTTATGGGCGAGCTGGAGGCCTACCTCAGCCTCATGCAACGCACCGGCACCGATCCCCTGGCCCTGCGCGGCAGCTACGCCGGTGCCATGGGCTGGCCACAGTTCATGCCCTCGAGCTGGGTCCAATACGGCATCGACTTCGATGGGGACAGCCGGGTAGACCTGTTCCACAGCCAGGCCGACGTGATCGGGTCGGTGGCCAACTATTTCCAGGCCTTCAAGTGGCAGCGCGGCATGCCCACCCACTACCCGCTGCAGTTCGACATGGCCCGCCTGGACCAGCCCGCCTTGATGGCCCCGGACATTCTGCCGACCTTCAGCCCCGCTGCCATGCAAGACAAAGGCGTGGTGCTGGATGCTGCAGGCCAGGCCCACCCCGGACTGCTGGCGCTGATCGAGCTGCAAAACGGCGCCGAGCCGCCTACCTATGTGGCCGGCACCGAGAACTTTTACGCCATCACCCGCTACAACTGGAGCAGCTACTACGCCATGGCAGTCATTGATCTCGGGCAGGCCGTGGCCCAAGCCATCCAGGCCCAAGCAAGCATGCCAAAATAAGCCATGGCCACCGCCCCTACCACCGCACTGGACAACACGGACGAACACTCCACCACCGCGCTGTACCGCGCGGCCATCGGGGAGATCAGCAACGGCTACTACCTGCCGCGCTTCACGCGCTTTGAGGTGGCCGACCGCCCTGGTCTGGGCTGGAACTGGGCTGCCGCACTCAACACCCTGAACTGGCTGATGTTCCGCCAGCTCTGGCAAGCGGCACTGGTGTACAGCGGCAGCATCGTAGCCCTGGCCTTGCTGCTGTTCGGCATCGGCAAGCTGGTGTTCCATTTTTCAGAAGGTACCCAGTGGGGCCTGCTGGCCGCACTGGTAGGCCTGGCCATTGTGGTGCCCGGTCTGGGCGGCAATGCCCTGTACTACCTGGCCACCCGCCAACGCGTGCAAAAAGCACTGACCAGCAACCAGACTGTGGCCGAAGCCTGCACCCAACTCAGCAAACAGGCCAGTACCCGCAAGGGGCTGATCATCATTGCGGTCTGTAACTTGGTCATTGCGGGCATCGCGGCGCAGTCCTATGCCTTGTTTGCCGGCTTTGCCGCCCTGCCCGCCGGCACGCCTGTGGCCGTGAGTGCCGCGCCGGACAGCCGCCATGTGGCCAGCGGCCGGGCGATAGACGGCATGGTGGCAGACACTGCGAAAGTCCCTGCCTCTGCGCCTGCTGTCCTGGCATCGGCGCCCGCTCCAGTAGCTTCAGCCCCTGCATCAGCGCCTGCAGCAGCCAAGCCCGCATTGCTTGCCGCCAGTACGCCCGCAGCCCCGGCCTCTGCACCGGCCAAATTGCCGGCTTCCCCGGCGTCAGCACGGGTGGCAAAGCCGGCTGCTTCTGCCAGCACGCCCGCTGCCAGCACACCGGCCGTTGCGGCGAGTGCCACACCGTCCAAGAAAGCTGCTGCACCCGCAAGCGCACCGGCCGCAGCGCCGGCCAAGCCTTCCGGCGAAAAAGCAGCGACCAGACCCTCCGGTCCGGCGCCGGTGGCGCTGCGCTCCGCAGCAGCGGAATCCGCCGCCCGCGAAGTAGCTGCCGCACTGGGGCAGCCGGTGCCGGTGACCATGGCCTCCCCACGGCCTGCCGTAGCAGTGGCAACACCCGCCCTGACGGCGGAAAGGTTCGTGGTGAATGTGGGCTTGTTTGCGGATGCCAACAACGCACGCAATGCCATGGTCAAGCTCATGGATGCCGGGCTGCCGGTGGTTAGCAAGGAAATCCGCTTCCCCAAAGGCAATCGCACCCGTGTGCAAGTCGGCCCGTTTGACACCCTGGCCGAAGCCGACGCTGCGGCTGACAAGGTGCGCGCTCTGGCGCTGGAAGCCCGCGTCGCCCCCCTGCCCTGACCCCTCCCCTAACCCCTGCCCCACTCTGCGGGGCGGGGTGCCGCCTCAGAAGCCTGCGGGCCCCTCAAACTGCGCATGCAAGGCGTCTTGCCAGTGCTCGATTTCCGCTTCGCTCACATGCAGGTAGGCCAGGCACTCGGCGCTGTGAAGTTCCCATTCGCGGTTTTCCTGCACACCTTCGTGCAAGGCCACCAGATGCTCGGCCAAGGCGGCCATTGCCACCAGGGTCCGCACCTTGGGCGGAATGCTGTCATCCTTGAGCACCGTGAAATCGTGGTGCAGGCGCACGGCATGGGCCACGTCGGGTGAAAGGCGCCAGGTCTTGGCGACGATAGCTCCCACTACGGCATGGTCGGTGCGGTGGGCCTCGTTCTCGACCTCGGTGCTGGTCTTCTCGGTCTGCGCCATGGCATGGGCCAGCGTGGCCTCATAGCCTTTGATGCCTTGCAGCATCACCGGAATGCCCACGTTGCAAAACAGCCCGCAGGTATGGGCGATGTCAGCATTCACACCGTACATCTGCCGGGCGATATAGCCCATGGCGTAGGCCCGGCGGGTGGAGGTCTCCCAAAAGTGCTCCAGCAAGGGCGACTGCACCTGCATGCTTTGCCGCAACAAAAAACCTGTAAGGATGGACACCGTTTGCGATATGCCCAGCAGCGCCACCGCCTCGGCCACCGTATCGGCGGGCCGGGAGCGGGCATAAATGGGGCTGTTCGCCACCTTGATAAGCGCCGCCGCCATGGCCACATCGCGCGAAGCGATTTTGGCAATGGTGGCGGGCTCCGGGTCCTCGCGGTTCACCTCGACCCGCAGGTCCGACAACAGCGCCGGACAGGGCTGGATGACGATGTCCCTCAGCGGCCCTTCGGCCCGGGCCGTATCAATCTCGCGGTCAATCTCGGCTATGCGCATGTGTACTCCTTGTTACACACATTATGCAAAGCCTTAGGTCACCGGAACCAAAAATTCCCGGCTGATATGCGCACCCAGGTCATTCACCCGGTCCAGGAACTGGGTCAGGTAGGCGTGCAGGCCGGTGGCCAGGATTTCGTCGATGCGGCCGTATTGCAGCTCCGAGCGCAGCTTGCCGGCGCGGCGCAGGGTTTCGCTGTCCGCGTTGCTGGCCACCAGGGCCAGGTTGCCCACCACCTCATTCAGGCTGGCGTGTAGCGAGCGTGGCATGTCGGGCTTGAGGATGAGCAGCTCGGCCACGCGCTCGGGTTTGATGACGTCGCGATAGACCTTGCGGTACACCTCAAACGCCGAGACGCTGCGCAGAATCGCGCTCCAGTGGTAGAAGTCGTACTCTTGGTCCTTCTCGCTGGCGGCACCGAAAAAGTCGCTCTGCACGGCGTGGAACTTCACGTCCACCAAACGGGCGGTGTTGTCGGCACGCTCCAGGAAGGTGCCCAGGCGCATGAAGTGCAAGGACTCGTCCATCAACATGGTGCCCACGGTCACGCCACGGGAGAGGTGGGAGCGGAACTTCACCCACTCAAAAAACTGTGAGGGGTCTTGCTCGAATTCACCGCTCTTGATCATGCGTTTGACTTCGAGCCAGGTGGTGTTTTGCGTTTCCCACACCTCGGTGGTCAGGGCGCCGCGCACGGCACGGGCGTTCTCGCGGGCCGCACTCAGGCAGGACATGATGGAAGACGGATTGCTCTCGTCCTTGACCATGAAGTCCATCACTTCGCGGGCCTGGATCTCGCCGTGCTTTTGCTGATAGGAATATTGCAGCTCACTGATGGACAGCAGGCCTTGCCAGCCCATCTGGGCCACGGCGTGGGATTGGGGGAGCAGCGATGTCTGGTAGTTCACATCCAGCATGCGTGCGGTGTTTTCAGCCCGCTCGGTGTAGCGGGACATCCAAAAAAGGTGGTCAGCGGTGCGTGACAACATAAAAAGGTTTCCTCGTCCTTAGGCTGACTGTGTTTGCGTCTGGGTCGCGGCTGCCGTGGCCGCAGGCACATCTTCTTCCAGAATCCAGGTGTCTTTGGTGCCGCCGCCCTGGCTGCTATTGACGACCAGCGAGCCTTCTTTCAGGGCCACGCGGGTCAGGCCACCGGGCACCATTTGCACGGTTTTGCCGGACAGCACATAGGGGCGCAGGTCGATGTGGCGGGGTGCGATGCCGCTTTCCACAAAGGTAGGGCAGCTCGACAAGCTCAAGGTGGGCTGGGCGATGTATCCGTTGGGGTTGGCCAGCACCGCTTTGCGGAAGTCTTCAATCTCGGCCTTGGTGGCCGCCGGGCCTACCAACATGCCGTAGCCGCCGGCGCCGTGCACTTCCTTCACGACCAGGTCTTTCAGGTTGGCCAGGGTGTAGGCCAGGTCATCCTTGTTGCGGCACATGTAGGTAGGCACGTTGTTCAGGATGGGCTTTTCACCGAGATAGAACTCGATCATCTTGGGCACGTAGGGGTAGATGGACTTGTCATCCGCAATGCCCGTGCCCACGGCGTTGCAGATGGTCACATTGCCGGCACGGTAAGCGTTGATGAGGCCGGCGCAGCCCAGCGTGGACGTGGGGCGGAAGACGGTGGGGTCCAGAAAGTCGTCGTCCACACGGCGGTAGATCACGTCCACCCGGCGTGGGCCGCGCGTGGTGCGCATGTAAACAAAGTTGTCTTTGACGAACAGATCCTGCCCTTCGACCAGCTCCACACCCATCTGCTGGGCGAGGAAGGCGTGCTCAAAGTAGGCGCTGTTGTACATGCCGGGGGTGAGCACCACCACGGTCGGCTCGGCCGTGGTGGCCGGGCTGCTTTGGCGCAGGGTTTCCAGCAGCAAGTCGGGGTAATGGGCCACGGGTGCCACGCGGTGGGCTGAAAAAAGATCGGGGAAGAGCCGCATCATCATCTTGCGGTCTTCCAGCATGTAGCTCACGCCGCTGGGTACGCGCAGGTTGTCTTCGAGCACGTAGTACTCGCCATTGCCCTTGGCGTCCGGCGCGCGCACGATGTCGATGCCGGAAATGTGGGAATAAATCTGGTGCGGCACATCCACCCCCACCATCTCGGGGCGGAACTGGGCGTTGCCCTCGATCTGGTCACGCGGCACGATGCCGGCTTTCAGAATGTCCTGGTCGTGGTAGATGTCGTGGATAAAGCGGTTGAGCGCATTCACGCGCTGCACCAGGCCTTTTTCCATGCTGGACCACTCGTGGGCCGGAATGATGCGGGGAATCAGGTCAAACGGGATCAGGCGCTCGGTGCCGGAGCCGTCCTCGTCTTTTTCGCCATAGACGGCGAAGGTAATGCCCACGCGGCGGAAGATCATTTCCGCTTCTTCACGGCGTTTGGCCATCATGTCGCCGGGCTGGCGAGCGAGCCATTCATCGTAAATTTTGTAGTGGTCTCTTATCTGGCTGCCCTTGCTGAAAAATTCATAAGGGAGCTGGGTGTACATCTCATCAAATTTCTGCATGTAAAAGACCTCTCTGACTACATCTTATGCAAACTTCGGGCCACCGCGCCGATGCACCACTATGGCACATCATGGGACCAATAATGCCGCTGGTCTTCCCGCATGCACGCCACATTTTGGGGCTCTGCAGAGTGCCAGCGCGCCGCACCACAACGGGGTGACAACACCAAATGAATGCGCAAGGCCTCGTAGCGGGCCAGCACCGGTGCGGCCGGGTGGCCGTAGCGGTTGCGGTAGCCCGCTTGCACCAGCGCGTGGCGCGGCTGCACCGCCTGCAAAAACTCGGGTGTGCTTGATGTGTTGCTGCCGTGGTGCGGCACCAAGAGCACATCGGCGCGCAGCTTGGAAGCCGTGTACGGGTCAGCCAGCATTTGGAGCTCCTGCGCAGCTTCAATGTCGCCGGTGAGCAAGGCCGTCTGCCTGCCGTTGCTGATGCGCAGCACACAGGACAAGGCGTTGGCCCTAGGCTGCGGTTGTTGCTCGTACGCACCGGCCTGCGGTTGCAGCACTTCAAAATCCACCCCCTCCCACACCCAGCGTTGCCCCGCCTCGCAGCGGCTGGAGCGGCGCAGTTGCTGCAAGGCGTGCTGCGGGTCGATGGAGCTCAGCAAAGCAGCTTGCGGCTGCATCATCAGCACGGCCGCCGCACCGCCCACATGGTCGGTGTCGCGGTGGCTGAGCACCACGGTGTCTAAGCGCACATCCAGCGCCTTGAGCAGGGGCAGCAGCACGCGGTTGCCCGCATCACTCTCCAGGCTGTAGCGCGGCCCGGCGTCAAACAGCAAGGCGTGGTGGGCGGTTTGCACCAGCACCGCATTGCCCTGCCCGATATCGGCGGTCAACAGCGAGAACTCGCCCTCGGCCGGCAGCGGCGGCCGCCAAAGCAGGCAGGCCAGCACCGGCATCACCCCCATGGCCCGCACCGCCCACGGCAGTGGCAACACCAGCAGCACGCCGCCCGCCACGGCCCACAAGCCCAGCGCTAGCGGCGGCAGCGGCACATTCAGCGTGGCCCACGGCAAGGCGGCCAATACGTCAAGCACTGCATACAGCAGCGCGACGGCGCCGGTGGCGGCCGTCCACACCTCCGGCCACAACACCCCGGTCAGCGACAGGGGCGTGATCACCAGCGTGACCCAGGGAATGGCCAAGGCATTTGCCACCAGTCCCACCAAAGACACCTGCCCGAACCACAGCAAGACCAGCGGCGCCAGCGCCAGGGTGATCACCCACTGATCGCGCCACATGCCGGCGGCTGCGCGGAGCAAGCGGGCCGCCACCTTTTGCGGGGCCGCCATTGCGGATTCAAGGTCTTTTTGGCCTCCAGCGCCCGTGGTATGTGCGCGAGAAGCTCCTGAATTCATAGCAATGGTGGACATAAACAGGATGCCCACCGCCACAAAGCTGAGCCAGAAGCCGGCTTGCAACAGGGCCCAGGGGTCCCACATCAGCACCACCACCGCCGTCCACAGCGCCACCCAGGGCCAGGGCCAACGCGCGCCCGACACGCGCAAGGCCACCACCATGGCCAGCATCAGGCAGGTGCGCTGCGCGGGCACGCCCCAGCCGGAAAACAGCGCATACGCAGTCGCCAAGGCCAGCCCCAGCAACCAACCCGCGTGCGCGGCCGGCAAGCGGTCACACAACCACGCCGAGCGCCTCCATAAACGACCCGCAAGCAGGGTGGCCGCCCACGCAAACATGGTGATGTGCATGCCCGAAATGCTGACCAGGTGCGACACCCCGGTCGCCCGGAACACATCCCAGTCGTTGCGGTCTATGGCCCGCTGATCGCCCACCACCAGGGCGGCCAGCAAGCCGGCCGAGCGCGCATCAGCCACATGGGTGAGGATGCGCTCCCGCGTCCATTGCCGCGCCAGCGCGACCGGCGCCTGCCAGGTCTGCCCCAGCAACTGCGGCACCGGCGCGCTGGCAGTGGCGCGCACATAGCCGGTGGCCTGCACGCCCTGCTCCCACAAGTACAGCTCGTAGTCAAACCCATGGGGGTTGGCGCTGCCATGCGGCGCTTTCAAGCGAAGTTGCATGCGCCAGCGCTGGCCGGCCCGCAGGTCCACCGGCGGGCGCTGCAGCTCCGGAAGCTGGGCTTGCGCGTTGTAGGCACTGGTGTACCAGCCCAGATCCAACAAAGCCGGAAGGCGCACGATCTGCCCGTCCAAAGTCGCCTCCTCAGGCGCGAAGCGGAAGCGCAACCCCGCCTCGGTGGTCTGCGGCATATCGGCCACCACCCCGGTCACCCACACATCGCGCCCTTCGAGCGCCGGGTTCAGCGCCTGACTCACAAACACCACGGCCCGCAAGCCCGTGAGGCCCCAGGCGAACGCCGCCCCGGCCAGCCACACCCCGCACTGCACCCGGGCGCTTGCTATTCTTTTGGTAGCTGCACGCGCATATACAACGGGCGCCAGAAGCACAAACAGGCCATAAACCCACCACGCTGCCAGCTCGGCTTGCTGCAGCTGCAGGGCGATGCCGGCGAACAAGCCCGCACCGAGCGCCAGGCCGGTGCGGGGCCAAACAGCGAGTCGCAGATCGGCATACATGGCCGCATGCTAACGCCTGCCCCCTGCGGGCATGCAGCACCCGCACGCCGCATGGCGCGGACCTTGCTTTAAACCGCCTGTCAAACCCGATTGTTAGTATGGGGTCTGTGCGGCATCCGCTGCACGGCGTCCCCTGTGAGATCTACCGAGACCGGCCCATGTCCATTCACGCAGCGCTGAACCACGTTACCCACTACTCGTACGACCGTCTGGTCAACCTCGGCCCCCAAGTCATCCGCCTGCGCCCTGCCCCGCACTGCCGCAGCAAAATCATTTCCTACTCGCTCAAGGTCGAGCCCAGCACCCACTTCATCAACTGGCAGCAAGACCCGTTTGCCAATTACCAGGCCCGCTTGGTGTTTCCCGAGAAAACCCAGGAGTTCAAGGTCACCGTAGACCTGGTAGTCGAAATGGCGGTGTACAACCCCTTCGACTTCTTCCTCGAGCCCACGGCCGAAAACTTCCCGTTCCAATACGACAAGCTGCTGGGCCAGGAGCTGGCGCCCTATCTGGCCGCCGAGCCGCTGACCCCGACTTTCAAAAAATTCCTGGACGCCATCGACCTCAAGGAACGCCGCACCATCGACTTTCTGGTCTACATCAACCAGCTGGTGCACAAGGCGGTCAGCTACACCATCCGCATGGAGCCCGGTGTGCAAACGCCGGAAGAAACCCTGACCCTGGCCAGCGGCTCGTGCCGCGACTCCGGCTGGCTGCTGGTGCAACTGCTGCGCCATTGCGGGTTGGCCGCACGCTTTGTGTCCGGCTATCTGATTCAGCTGGCACCGGACGTCAAATCTCTGGACGGCCCCAGCGGCACGGAGGTCGATTTCACCGACCTGCACGCCTGGTGCGAGGTGTATCTGCCCGGCGCAGGCTGGATCGGCCTGGACGCCACCAGCGGCTTGCTGGCCGGCGAAGGCCACATCCCGCTGGCCTGCACCCCGCAACCCAGCGGCGCAGCCCCGATCGAAGGCGGCGTGGACAAGTGCGAGGTGGAATTTGCCCACCACATGCAAGTCACCCGCATGTACGAGTCCCCCCGCGTCACCAAGCCCTACACGCCCGAGCAATGGGCCGAGGTCATGACCCTGGGCGACGCCGTGGACGCCGAACTCGTGGCCGGCGATGTGCGCCTGACTATGGGTGGCGAGCCCACTTTTGTGGCGGTGAGCGACCGTGACGCGCCCGAGTGGAACACCGATGCCCTGGGCCCCACCAAACGCGGCTTTGCCACCGAGCTGGTGCACAAACTGCGGGACGAATACGGCCAGGGCGGCTTTCTGCACTTCGGCCAGGGCAAGTGGTACCCCGGCGAGCAGCTGCCGCGCTGGGCCCTCAACATCTACTGGCGTGCCGACAAACAAAAGGTGTGGAACAACCCCGCCCTGTTTACTGACGAGCGCACGCCCACCCACTACACCGCTGAAGACGCGGGCTACTTCATCCGCACTCTGGCGGGCAAGCTGGGCCTGACCGACAGGTACGTGCAGGCTGGCTATGAAGACACCTGGTACTACCTGTGGCGCGAACGCCGCCTGCCTGTGAATGTGGACCCCTTCAACAGCAAGCTCGATGACGAAATGGAGCGCGCCCGCTTGCGCCGCGTGTTCGAGCAGAAGCTGGACTCGGTGGTGGGCTATGTGCTGCCGCTCAAGGTGGGCGATGGCCCGCGCCTGACCGGCAAGGGCAGCAACCCCAACCTGGCCGGCTCGTGGTGGACTACCGGCCCCTGGTTCTTCCGCGATGAGCGCATGTACCTCATGCCCGGTGACTCGCCCATGGGGCTGCGCCTGCCACTGGATTCCCTGCCCTGGGTCAGCCAGGGGGACTACCCGTACCTGGTAGAGCGCGACCCGACCGTAGACCGCGGCGCTCTGCCCCCACACGCAGCCTTTGCACAGCGCTATGCAACAAGCCCCACAAGCTCCGTTCGGGCTGAGCCTGTCGAAGCCCTTCGACCGGTTCAGGGAGAACGGGGACTCATGGGCGCCCCTGGAAGCGTAGCCGCCAATGGCGTGCCCTACATGGCCGGCAACCTCGCCGTGCCCGAAGCCGGCCGCAAGATGCAAACCGCCAAGGGGACTGGCGACACCAGCATTGCCACCAACGCCCAAAGCGCCACGCAGCCTGAACCGGCGATGTACGCGCAGGCTCCGAGTCGCTTTGAGTCGGCCCACTGGATCACCCGCACCGCCTTGTGCGTGGAAGTGCGCGACCCGCGCCGCGCCAGCGGCCCCAAGGCCGAGGCCGTGGGCTCCAAATCGGGCGTGATGTATGTCTTTATGCCGCCACTGGAGCGTCTGGAAGACTACCTGGACCTGCTGGCCGCCATCGAGGCCACCGCCACCGAGCTCAAGATGCAAATCGTGCTGGAAGGCTACCCGCCCCCCCGCGACCCACGCTTGAAGCTCCTGCAGGTAACGCCAGATCCTGGCGTGATCGAGGTCAACGTGCACCCCGTCACCAACTGGCGCGAGCTGGTCTACAACACCGAGTTCTTGTACAACGCAGCGTTTGAGTCGCGCCTGAGTGCCGAGAAGTTCATGACCGATGGCCGCCACACCGGCACCGGCGGCGGCAACCACTTCGTGATGGGCGGCGCCACGCCCGCTGACAGCCCGTTTTTGCGCCGGCCAGAGCTACTGGCCAGCCTGCTGCTGTACTGGCACAACCACCCGTCTTTGAGCTACCTGTTCAGCGGCATGTTTGTGGGCCCGACCAGCCAGGCCCCGCGCGTGGACGAAGCCCGCAACGACCAGCTCTACGAGCTGGAAATCGCCATCGAGCAGATCTACAAAAACCGCGAACTCTACGGCCAGAGCATGCCACCGTGGCTGGTGGACCGCACGCTGCGCAACATCCTGATTGACGTAACCGGCAACACCCACCGCAGCGAGTTTTCCATCGACAAGATGTACTCGCCGGACTCGTCCACGGGTCGCTTGGGGCTGCTGGAACTGCGCGCCTTCGAGATGCCGCCGCACCCGCACATGAGCAGCGTGCAGCAGCTCCTGCTGCGCGCGCTGGTAGCCCGCTTCTGGAAGACGCCGTACAAAGCGCCCGTCACCCGCTGGGGCACCGAACTGCACGACCGCTACATGCTGCCCACCTTCATCAAAATGGACTTTGATGACGTGATCGCCAACATGAACGCCGCCGGCTATGCGTTCGACACCAGCTGGTTTGCCCCGCACTACGAGTTCCGCTTCCCGATGGTGGGTTCGGTCAAGAGCATGGGCGTGGAGCTGACCTTGCGCAACGCGCTGGAGCCCTGGCATGTGATGGGCGAAGAAAGCGCTGCCGGCGGCACAGCCCGCTATGTGGACTCCAGCCTGGAGCGCCTGGAAGTGCGCGTCACCGGCCTGAACGAGAGCCGCTATGTGGTCACTTGCAATGGCGAAGCCCTGCCCATGACCAGCACCGGCACCGTGGGTGAATTTGTAGCCGCCGTGCGCTACAAGGCCTGGAACCCGCCAAGCAGCCTGCACCCCACCATCGGTGTGCACGCCCCGCTGACCTTTGACATCGTGGACACCTGGATGAAGCGCTCGCTGGGCGGTTGCCAGTACTTTGTGGCCCACCCCGGCGGGCGCAATTACGACACCTTCCCGGTGAACAGCTACGAGGCCGAAAGCCGCCGCCTTTCTCGTTTCTCGTCGCTGGGTCACACGCCAGGCGTCATGGTGGTACCACCCGCCACCATCCATGTGCCGGGCAGCAAAGAGTTCCCGTTCACCAAGGATTTGCGGCGAGGTTGATTTTTAGAGATATCTGGCTCTAGCCCCCGTGGAATATGCGCGAGCAGCTACTGAATATGTAGCAGCATGATTCACACGGGGGTAGCTTCGCCTTGTTCGAGGCAGGTCAATTGGGCCACACCATGCGCATGCGAAACGTCAGATTGCGCAACGCCAAATGCATCTGCACCTCGATGTTGCCTGCTTGAAAGCACATCACGTCCAGCCATAATCTGATGCAACAAATGGGGTGAAGCTTACAAACCCCTATCGCAATCGCCACAGCAGGCAGTTCAGTCCAACAAGGTTTATCAGCCGCAGGAGGTGTACATGGTTTCTACGAGCATTGCTGCGCGGCTGATAAACGCTGATCGTTAGGCGGCACACCATAGCTCATCAAATGGCCAACTTCCATACATTTCTCTCTGCTGCAATCGAAGATGCCGATGGCCCTACGTTGCTTCGGGAGGCCGATTCTGCGCTTGAACGATTCACGCGGGCTTTCAACGCCACCGACATCGCCGGAATGGATGCTGAGCTACATTTCCCGCATGTCATGTACTCGGGTGGGGATTTGCTGGTTTGGCAGTCACCAGGCAACCATCCCGAAGATTTCTTTGACACCCTGAAGGCGACTGGGTGGAGCGAAACTAGGTACGAAAAGAAGGAGCCGGTTCTTCTTTCGAAAGATAAAGTCCACTTCGTAGTCATTTACACCCGGAGAGATGCAATGGGCACTGTACTCTCAACTCATACAAATCTGTGGGTCGTCACAAGAGTCGCTGGCAAATGGGGAATAGCCGTTCGTTCGTACTAAGCGCAGTGCTGGGCTGCTGCCGGTTTCAAAGACATTTTGTTAAGGTGGTCGATGAAACAGGAGATTGCAAATGGCAACGAGAAGGCAATTCAGCCGGGAGTTCAAGGTTGAAGCTGTAAAGCTCGTAACTGAACGCGGGGTTGGCGTTAG
>CAUOXL010000003.1:0-206768 GCA_963508575.1 uncultured Rhodoferax sp. | reverse complement strand
GGCGTAAACCTCGGAAAAAAGAGGTCACGCTACGCAATTGGAGCAATCTCGTTTGAAATCGTCCGAATCAAAAAAGAGCTTGAAACCCCCAGCCAGCTTAGGTTTGCGTCTCTTTTAGGGGGAATTTACCGGACAGTAGTGGCATTGAGCACCAAACAGGGCTATGGCGCTTATGGATAAAGCGCAAGCAGCTCCTATATTTATAGCAAAAGACCGCTAAGCCTTGCGCAGCGCCTCGTCCCGCAGCCGCGCAAAGGTCTTCCAGAACTGCGCCTCCTGGGTGGACGCAAAGTTAATGCGCATCAAGCTGCTGGGCGTGCGCCGCGCGTGGAACAGGGCGCCGGGAGCCAGCAGGTAGCCTTCGTCCAGCATGCGCTGGCTCAGGGCGTCGGTGTCCACCCCGGTTTCCACCCAACCAAACAAGCCCACCGGGTCAGACGCAAAGGTGCAGCCATGCGCCAAAGCGAGCTTCACGCTGCGGGCGCGGGCGGCATCGAGCTGGGTGCGAATGCGCTCGGCGTGCCGGCGCAACTGGCCCTGGTCTATGCACCATGCCATGGCTTTTTCCAGCAAGGCCGGTGTGGTCAGGGTAGAGAGCAGCTTGGTGTCCAGCAAGCGCTCGGCCAAGTCCTTGGGCGCGGCCAGGTAGCCCACGCGCCAATTGGGCGCGAGGATCTTGGCAAAGCCCGCCACATAGATGGTGCGCTGCAGCCCGTCCAGCGCGCACAAGCGGGTGGCGTGCTCGGGGGCAAAGTGGCTGTAGGTATCGTCTTCGACGATATGGAAGTCGTGCTGGTTCGCCAACTGCAGGATGCGGTAGGCGCTGCTGGGCGAAAGGCAAAAACCGGTCGGGTTGTGGAACACACTCACGCTCACAAAGAGCTTGGGTTTGTGCACCTCACAGTACCTGGCCATGACCTCCAGGTCCGGCCCGTCCGCGCGGCGTGGCACCGGCAGAATGCGCATGCCCAAGGCATCCAGCCGCGCAAACTCCACGGCCCAGCCCGGCTCTTCCACCATCACATAGTCGCCCGCCTGCAGCAGGGTGCGGCTCACCACGTCCAGCGCATGGGTGGCGCCCATGGTGGTGATGATCTGCTCCGGCGCGGCATGCACCGCCAGCCCCGCCAGCTTGGTGGACAAGGCACGGCGCAGCCCGATGTCGCCGGCCGGCTCGCCGTACTGCAGCGAAAATGCGTTCAGCGCCTCCACACTGCAACTGCGGCGCACGGCAGTTGCCAAAAAAGTAGTCTCCAGCCATTCCTTGGGCAGCACGCCCATGCCGGGCTGGGGCTTGTTGCTCACCCCGTGGAACATGCCACGAATCAAGGCCGTGGCGTTGAGCGGCGCGCGCTGGCGGGGCATGGTCAGCATCAAGCTGCCGCCATCCGCCGCCCCTTCATTTGCTCCTGAATTCATAGCTACTCGCGCAGCATCTACGGGCGCCAGTGGCATATCCCGCACATAAAAACCGCGGTTGCGGCGCGCCTCGATCAGGCCCTGCGCCAGCAGCTGGTCATAGGCCGCCACCACGGTGGAGGGGCTCACCTTCTGCTGCTGGGCACACAGGCGCACCGAGGGCAGGCGCGCGCCGGGCGCCAGCAAGCGGTCGCGAATGCGCTGGGCAAACACCGCACACAGCTGCTCGGCCAGGGTCTGGGCGGCGGTTTTCATCAACATGGGTGGGCTCTCACGGCAAGGCTGTAACGGTCATGCCAGCAATACAGATTGCAGGCTGTTTAGCAAAACTGTACTGCAAGTGTGCTGTTTTTCAAAGTACAGTGAATTGCATGCATTCCAAAAACGAAACACGCGGCCTCTGGCTGGGCCTGCTGGGCGTGGCCATCTTTGCCATCACCCTGCCCATGACCCGCCTGGCCACCGGCACCGCCGAGGCGCCCCAGCTCTCGCCCTGGTTTGTGACGCTGGGCCGCGCGGCGCTGGCCGGCGGTTTGTCCATCGTGTTTCTGCTGGCCACCCGCTCGCGCTGGCCCACGCCCGCCGAGTGGCGCCCCCTGAGCATTGCCACGCTGAGCAATGCACTGGGCTTTCCGCTGCTCCTGGGCTACGCGCTGCGCACCATCAGCGCCAGCCACGCGGCAGTTTTCATCGCGCTGCTGCCGCTGGCGACGGCCTTGGTCGCCGCCCTCCTGTTGCAGCAGCGCGCACGCTTGGGCTTCTGGCTGAGTGCCTGCCTTGGCGCTGCGCTGGTGGTGGGCTTTTCGCTCTACCGCGCCATGCAGCACGGCCCGGGCCTGGCCCTGGCCTGGGGCGATGTGCTGATGCTGGGCGCCATCCTGTTTGCCGCCCTGGGCTATGTGCTGGGCGCCAAAGTCACGCCCAGCCTGGGTGCGGAGCAGGTCATTTGCTGGGTGTGCGTGCTGGCCCTGCCCGTCACCCTGCCCGGGGCTTTGCTCACCTGGCCGGAGCACAGTGTGCGCGCCAGCTCCTGGTGGGCGCTGGGCTACGTGGGGGCGTTCTCCATGTGGGCGGGCTTCTTTGCCTGGTACCGTGGCTTGGCGCTGGGCGGCACGCTCAGGGTCAGCCAGATACAGTTGCTGCAGCCCTTCCTGAGCATTCTGGCCGCCATCCCGCTCTTGGGCGAGTCGCTCGATCTGGTGACCGTGGGCTTCGCGCTTGCGGTGGTGGCTACGGTGTTCATCGGCAAGCGCTTTGCATCGGGCGCCCCACCTGTGCCGCAAGGGAAGGCTGCATGAGCCCCGACACGCTGTTCGCTGCCGGCCTGTTTGCCGTGGTCAGCTCGGTCACGCCCGGGCCCAACAACACCATGCTCATGGCATCCGGCGTTAACTTCGGCTTTCGCCGCTCGCAACGCCACCTGTGGGGCGTGAACCTCGGCTTCACCTTCATGGTCTTGTGCGTGGGCCTGGGTCTGCACTCGGTACTGGACCGCTTTCCGCAGTTTTATGACGTGCTTCGCTACTTGGGCTCGGCCTACATGCTCTGGATCGCCTGGACGCTGGCCAGCGCCCGCCCGACCCCTGCTGCAGATACGGATGGCGGCAACACGCCATCCACCATTCAACCCATGGGCTTCTGGGCCGCAGCGGCCTTCCAATGGGTGAACCCCAAAGCCTGGGTCATGGCGGTGACCTGCATGAGCACCTACCTGCCGCCCGACGCCGGCATGGCGCAAGTGGCGCTGCTGGCAGGCCTGTTCATGGTGCTGGGCGCACCCTGCTCCGCGTTTTGGGTGGGCTTTGGCCAAGCCATGCGCGGCCTGCTGCAAGACGCGCTGCGCCTGCGCATCTTCAACATCACCATGGCGCTGGCTCTGGTGGCCTCGCTCTACCCTATGCTTACCGACTGAAAGACGACCATATGCAAATCCCCATTCATATCATTGCTGCGTTTACCTCTGAGCCCTTCAAAGGCAATCCTGCTGCGGTGATTCAGCTCTCCGAATGGTTGCCTGATTCCGTCATGCAAGCGATCGCGACAGAAAACAATTTATCCGAGACCGTATTCTTGGTAAAACAAGCACCCCATAGTTACGCAATTCGGTGGTTTTCACCAATCAAAGAAATAGATTTTTGCGGGCATGCCACGCTCGCCAGCGCCTATGTTTTGTCTGAGCAGGGGAAGGACAAGACTCCCCTCCACTTCCAAGCACAAGCGGTGGGAACGATCACAGCAACACCCAGCGACGATGGCTTGATTGAAATGCGTTTTCCTAACCGTGCGCCCGTTCCCATTGAAGATATCCCCCCAGAACTAAGCGCTGGCCTGTCTCCCCCTCCGAAACTCGTTCTCCGCAGCGTGCAAGCGTATTTCGCCATCTATGACCACGAGGAGGAAGTTCGCAATGTAGTTCCCCATTTAGCGAGCTTGGCAAAACTCGATCCTTACGATGTAGTGGTGACTGCACCAAGCCCGCAATATGATTTCGTGTCCCGCTATTTCTGGCCCGCCAACGGTGGCGCAGAAGACCCGGTCACAGGTTCTATCCACGCAGGACTGGCACCCTACTGGGCAAGCAGACTGAACAAAACATCCACGCTGACAGCACTGCAGGTATCACAACGCACGGGGCAACTACGGTGTCGTGTTTCTGGAGAACATGTGTATGTCAGCGGAGCATGCGTGCAGTATCTGCAAGGCAACATCAATTTTTAACCCTCATAACCCTCAAAAGAGAGAGCAAGCCAATGATCCACTGGACCCTGGCCGAACGTGCCGCCAAGATGAACCCCTCGGTGATCCGCGAGATCCTCAAAGTGACCGAGAAACCCGGCATCATCAGCTTTGCCGGCGGCCTGCCCAGCAGCAAGACCTTCCCCGTGGCGGAGTTTGAAGCGGCCTGCGCCAAGGTGCTCCAAGGCGACCCTGCAGGCGCCCTGCAGTACGCCGCATCTGAAGGCTACGGCCCGCTGCGCGAAATGGTGGCCGCCCAGCTCAAGGCGCAGAGCGCGGCTGCCGGCGTGACCTGGAATGTGGACCCCGCGCAGGTGCTCATCACCACCGGCTCGCAGCAGGGCCTGGATTTGGTCGCCAAAATTTTGATCGACAAAGACAGCAAGGTGCTGGTCGAGTCCCCCACCTACTTGGGCGCGGTGATGGCCTTCACCCCCATGGAGCCGAACGTGGTGAGCGTGGCCAGCGACGACGAAGGCATCGACATCGCCGATTTGCGTAGCAAGTCCCAAGACGCCCGCTTTTTGTATGTGCTGCCCAACTTCCAGAACCCCACCGGCCGCAGCATGACTGAGGCGCGCCGCGCAGCCCTGAGCGCAGAAGCTGCTCGCAGCGGCCTGCCCATCATGGAAGACAACCCCTATGGTGACCTGTGGTTTGACCAAGCCCCGCCCGCGCCGCTGACTGCGCGTAACCCCGAAGGCGGCATTTACCTGGGCTCGTTCTCCAAGGTGCTGGCGCCGGGCTTGCGCATGGGCTTTATCGTGGCGCCCAAGGCGGTGTACCCCAAGCTTTTGCAAGCCAAGCAAGCGGCTGACCTGCACAGCCCCGGCTTCAACCAGCGTCTGATTTTTGAGGTGATGCAAAACGGTTTCCTGGACCGCCATGTGCCCACCATCCGCAGCCTCTACAAAGCCCAGCGCGACGCGATGCTGGAAGCCTTGGCCCAGCATTTCCCCAACGCGGCGACACAGCCCGAACAGTCGCTCACCTGGAACACGCCCGCCGGTGGCATGTTCTTGTGGGCACGCCTGCCTGCCGGTATGAACGCCGTGGACCTGCTGCCCCACGCGGTGGACAAGGGCGTGGCCTTTGTGCCCGGTGCGCCGTTCTACGCCGGCAACCCGGATGCCCGCTCCATGCGCCTGAGCTTTGTGACCCCCAGCGTGGAAGACATCCACCGTGGCGTGGCTGCCCTGGCTGAAGCCATCCACGCCCAAAAGCCCTGAACACTTTTTTCACGCCCCACACACCCAAAGGTATCCCGTGCCCCAGCTCCGCCCCTTCGTCCAAGTCGATGTGTTCACCGCCCAGCCCTACCTGGGCAACCCACTCGCCGTGGTGTTGGACGGCAGCGGCCTTAGCGATGACGCCATGCAGGCCTTCGCCCGCTGGACCAACCTGAGCGAAACCACCTTTGTGCTGCCCCCCAGCACCGAGGCGGCGGCCCAGGGCGCGGATTACCGGGTACGCATCTTCACGCCCTGGCTGGAACTGCCCTTTGCCGGCCACCCCACGCTGGGTAGCTGCCATGCCTGGCTGGAGGCCGGTGGCACCCCCCAAAACAACGACCGCATCGTGCAGGAGTGCAAGGGCGGACTGGTGCCCATTTGCCGCGATGGCACTCAACTGGCGTTTGCTGCACCGAGCACGCAACGCAAAAACCCCAGCCCCGGCTTGCTGGCACAGGTGGCCGCCGCACTCGGCCTGAAATCCGCGCAAATTGTGGCTGCGCAGATGCTGAACAATGGCTCCGAATGGCTCAGCATCCTGCTGGACGATCGCCAGACCGTGCTGCAGTTGCAGCCGGACTATCTGGCGCTCAAGCATCTGGGCGTCAAGGTGGGGGTGGCTTCGGTGCCCGCCGCAGCCCACAAGGGTGCCGCCAACGAGATGGAGGTTCGCGCCTTTGCGCCGCTGGAAGGCATACAGGAAGACCCTGTGAGCGGCAGCCTCAACGGCAGCTTGGCGCAGTGGCTCATCGAAGACGGCTATATGCCCCAAGAGTACGTGGTGCACCAAGGCACCTGCATCCAACGCGAAGGCCGCGTCCACATCCGCCAGGACGCCAGCGGCCAGGTGTGGGTGGGCGGCAATACGGTCACCTGCCTGCGCGGCAGCGCCACCCTGTAACCCGAGGAGACCAACCATGACACCACGCACTTACCAACAAGTTGATGTTTTCACCCGCACCCCGTACCTGGGCAACCCACTCGCCGTGGTGTTGGACGGCAGCGGCCTCAGCGATGAAGCCATGCAGGCCTTTGCCCGCTGGACTAATCTGAGCGAAACCACCTTTTTGCTGCCCCCCAGCCCCGCAGCGGCAGCGCTTGGTGCGGACTACCGGGTGCGCATCTTCACCCCCGGCAGCGAGTTGCCGTTTGCCGGCCACCCCACACTGGGCAGCTGCCACGCCTGGCTGCAGGCGGGCGGCGCGCCCAAGGCGGCAGACTGCATCGTGCAAGAGTGCGCCAAAGGCTTGGTGAAGCTGAAGCGCGAGGGCACCCGCCTGGCCTTTGCCGCACCCAGCTTGCAGCGCAGCACGCCTGATGCAGCGCTGATCGCCCGTGTGGCTGCGGCCCTGGGCCTGAAGGCGCAGCAGATTCTGGCGGCGCAGTGGCTCAACAACGGCCCCACCTGGCTGGGCCTGCTGCTTGACAGCATGGACACCGTGCTCAGCCTGCAGCCTGATGCCGCCGCGCTCAAAGGCTTAGTGCCCGGCGTGGGTGTAGCTGGCATGGACAGAGCACCAGCAGCTCCTGATTTGATAGTGCGCAGCAACCGTGAAGCGCGTGCTTTCGGTGCCCGCGACGCTGGCAGCACTCACGATGATGACGACACGCCCTCCGTGGAAGTGCGCTTTTTCGCGCCCGACATCGGCGTGCTGGAAGACCCGGTCACCGGCAGCTTCAACGCCAGCATGGCCCAGTGGTTAATTGCCGATGGCATCGCCCCCGCCCGCTACGTGGCCGCCCAAGGCACCTGCATAGGCCGCGCCGGCCGCGTCTATATTGAGCAGGACACCAGTGCTCAGGTGTGGGTGGGGGGCGATTCGGTCACCTGCATGGTAGGAAAGGTTTTCCTATGACCCCCCTGCTCTCCACCCCTCAGTTCTGGATCTTTGCTGCGGCCGCCTTGCTGATGGCAGTAACACCCGGGCCCAACATGATCTACCTGATCTCGCGCACTTTGTGCCAAGGGCGCCGAGCGGGTGTCCTGTCCTGGTGCGGCGTGGTTCTGGGCTTTTCGGTACACATGCTGTGTGCCTCCGTAGGCCTCACCGCGCTGTTCATGGCCGTGCCCATGGGGTACGAGCTGCTGAAGTTCGCGGGGGCTCTCTATTTGATCTGGCTGGCTTGGCAAGCGGTGCGCCCCGGCGCACGCTCCCCCTTGGAAGCCAAGGACCTGCCGCCCGAGCCGCCCCGCACGCTGTTTGTGATGGGCTTGCTCACCAGCATCCTGAATCCGAAAGTCGCGATCTTCTATCTCTCGGTGCTGCCCCAATTCATTGCACCGGAGTCCGGCTCGGTGATGGCGCAAAGCCTGTTGCTGGGTTGCACGCAGGTCTTCATCGGCTCCAGCGTCAATTTGCTGGTCACGCTGTCGGCGGCAGCCATGGCCCGCTGGTTCGCGCAGCACCGCTTGTGGCTCGCCATTCAGCGCTATGTGATGGGCCTGGTGCTCGGTGCTTTGGCGGTGCGCCTTTTGTCGCAGCAGCGTAGCGCTACGTGAGCGGGACGCCTCCGTCAGCGGGCGGCGGGGCAGGTGGTTTGCCCTCCTGCGTTGCACCCCGCTTGCTTCCCGGGGGCAAGGCCCATGCGGAAGACTCCAGGGACACCACCAAGCGCTGGTTGGCAATCTCCTGCTGGGTTTTACTGAGCGACGCGTAGAGGGGGCGCGCGGCGTCCAGCACCGCCTCCCAAGCCGCCGTCCGGTTATTGGACCTGTCGATGTGTGCCCCCAGACGCTGGAGGGCATTGTGCTTGGCGTTGTCAGGGCGTTGGGCCCATGTCCCTTCGTCCAGCAGGATCTGCTCCACCGCCTGCGCATACATGCGATACAAGGGCAGTTGCTCGGGTGTGAGCTGCAGCTCTGCGGGCAAGACGCGAAGCCGCTCCCCCGCATAGATTCTGACCAGCGAGGCGCCCACCGGATCCGCAGCGGCCTCTCCGCCTTTGTTGCAATCGCCTCCTTTGCCACCGCCGGGCGGCCCGCCCCCCATGCAACCCCCCATTTGGGCGTGGGCAGTGCGCAGTGTCAAAAGACCGGTCATGGCAATACCGAGCCAGGCGCGGCGTGGGGAAGCATGAATATCAGTTCGCATAGGTGGTTCGCGGTGGATGAGCGGCCCATGCTAGGCCCCCTCCGACATCCCCGTATGTAGCCACCATGAATTTGTGCAAAGCAATGCACTCGCACACTGCGCTCCCTCGCCAAGGAGCAGTGGCACCCACGCCGTGCCTTCCAAACGCCGCTGTCGGTGCAGAACCTTTTACCCCCTGCTGTGAAGCAGGATGTGGCAGGTCGCACTCCCAGCAACCTGAGGTGTAAACTAATCTTTCATTGCCTTGAACTGCGAAGCTTCGATCACTATGCTCCGGCCTATGCTTTATCGACCCATGCTCCGCATCAGCAGAAGCATAGGAAGCCACGCCCGCCTCGTGGGGATCCTCTTCGGGGCAACACTGGGTCTGCTCACATTCGTGTCGGGCATCGGCATTGCAGTTCAATCCTCCATCAACGTCATTGACGAGGGGCATACCCAGCACCTCCAGCAAATGCGGAATTCACAGTCCGCCATGAGCAAGTTGTTGGACGAGCTGCACAGCCAGCACAGCACCGTGTGTAACGACGACAACCTGAATCACTTGCGGGGGCTGCTCTTCAAGCACCGGCAATTCATGGCCATCGGTTTGTTAGACGGCCAGGGACGCTTGTTCTGCACCACAGGTGCCGGCCTGCTGCCCGCCCCTTTGGTGCATGATGGCCCCGCCATTGACGGCACTGTAGGCCGCTATTTCCTGAACACCCCGACCAACCGGTTCAACCCGCGGGTAGAAGCCACCTCCACATCCACGGTGGTGCGGCGTGGCAGGTTCGAGTTGGTACTGGAAGAGCACCCCCGGCGTGGAAGCAACATCGCCCACGTCGATACCCTGTGGGCCGGCAGCACTGCGCAACGGCGCATGGTCTACCGCAGAGACGACAGCCGGGGCCGGGCAACCGATGCGGTGGTAGCGGCAGATACTCCGCACCTCAAGTTCGACTGGAAGCAACGTGTGCTGCTGGTCACCAACACAGTCCCCGGCCCGAGCCCGGTATCCGCTCAAACGGTGCTGACCGTCGGCGATGTCATCCCGCAACCCCTGCTGTTTGCAGGCTTTGTCGCTTTGTGCCTGTTCCTGGGCTGGCTCAGCAGCAGCGTGATCCGCAACCGCTGCCGCTACCTAAATACCATTGACTTCCGCATTCGCCACCTGTGTGTGGCCCGCAATATCGTGTGTCACTACCAGCCTGTCGTGGACTTGCCCAGTGGCCGGGTGATAGGCTGCGAAGTCCTGGCCCGCTTGCAGGACGGCGACACGCTCTTGTATCCCGACCAGTTCATCCCCGCTCTGATCAAGCAGAAGCTCACATGGACGTTCGACGCGCTGGTCACGGCACAAGCCATCCAGGAGCTCAGCCGCTCACTGCCGGATCAGAGCGAGGCCTTTTCCGTCGCCCTGAATTTCTTTCCGCAGAACCTGTGCCGCAGCATCCTGCACCCCCACTTGCAGCAGGCACTGCAGCAGACGGAACGCACCGATCTCCACCTCCATCTGGAGGTGACGGAATACGACTTCTCTGAACACCTGGTGCCGGAACTTCGGCAACTCCAGGCCGACGGATACGCCATTTCCATTGATGACTTCGGCACCGGGTATTCCAATCTGGGGGCCGTCAAACACATCGCCCCCGACTACCTCAAGATTGACAAATCCTTTGTGTTTGAGATGGAGGACACCTCCATCCGCTCCACCCTGATTCCGGAAATCATTGCCATCGGCAAAGCCATCAGCAGCGAAATCATTGCCGAAGGGATTGAAAACCAGGCGCAGTTGCTGCGTTTACGGGCGCTGGGGGTGCAGTACGGGCAGGGATATTATTTTTCCCGCCCTGTCCCCTTGGCTGAATTCATGGCCTTGCTGCGTGCCGACCAAGACGCCCTCGCCTTGGCCTGAGATCTGAAAAGTGTGAAGCCCACCGATAAGCCGGATTCTGTGCATGGGGTTTCCCCCACGTGACCACCATTACTCTGGGCCGCTGGTCACCCAAACGGCTCGATGCTACCTACCCGCACACTCCGGGGGCCCCGTCAACGTGTGCCTACTTGGTATTGCTGCGCGTAGAGATTGCCCGTTTCACCTTTGGGCTCGTGCCGCAACTTGCGTTGCGTCCGAGTCCAAAACTCGTCTCTGTTGCTCTAATCCTCACCTTAGGGCCTGCCACTTGCGTGGCCGGCTTGTCAGTGGACAGCCGTTAGCTGCTACGCTGCCCTATGCAGTCCGGACGTTCCTCCAGTGCTCTGTTTCCAGAATTGCACCAGCGGTGGTCTGGCGGGCTTCACCCCGCGATTATCGGTCCTGCAAGCGCCGGAATATCGATATACGCAAACTGTCGCAAGCAATTCAGCACTTTGCTTCAGAATATTCAGGTTCAGACCCCATCACGGAGATACACCATGGCATTCGACAACGTCCTGCAAACCATAGGCAACACGCCCCACATCCGCATCAACAAACTGTTCGGCAACAGCCACAAGGTGTATGTGAAAAACGAGCGCACCAACCCGGGCGGCTCCATCAAGGACCGCATCGCCTTGGCCATGATTGAAGACGCGGAACGCAGCGGCGCGCTGCAAGCCGGCGCCACCATCATTGAACCCACCTCGGGCAACACCGGGGTGGGCTTGGCCCTGGTCGCAGCGGTCAAGGGATACAAACTGATTCTGGTCATGCCCGACAGCATGTCGATTGAGCGCCGCCGCCTCATGTTGGCTTACGGCGCCAGCTTCGACCTGACCCCGCGCGAAAAAGGCATGAAAGGCGCCATCGCCCGCGCTGAAGAGCTCAAGGCCCAGACGCCCGGCGCCTGGATTCCCCAACAGTTTGAGAACCCCGCCAACATCGACGTGCATGTGCGCACCACCGCGCTGGAAATCGCCAACGACTTCCCCAACGGCGTGGACTACATCATCACCGGCGTGGGCACCGGCGGACATCTGAGCGGTGTGGCGCAAGTGCTCAAAGCCAAGTGGCCGAAGCTCAAGGTGTTTGCCGTGGAGCCTTCCGCATCCCCCGTGATCAGCGGTGGTGCACCGGCGCCCCACCCCATCCAGGGCATAGGCGCAGGCTTTATCCCCAAAAACCTGAAGACGGATCTGCTGGATGGCGTGATCCAGGTCGAGGCCGAAACCGCCCGTGAGTACGGCCGCCGTAGCGCACGTGAGGAAGGTTTGTTGGTGGGCATTTCCAGCGGTGCCACGCTAGCCGCCATTGCCCAGAAGCTGCCCGAGATTCCCGCAGGCAGCACCGTGCTGGGCTTCAACTACGACACCGGCGAACGCTACCTGTCGGTGGAAGGGTACTTGCCCACCTGAATTCACGCAAAGGGCCGCGGCTTACTTCAGCAGGAAGTTGCCGTGGCCTGCGTTCAGGGCAGTAGCCGCTGTGGCGGTTTCGTCTTTCAGGTCCACCCCGGAGAGCTGGCGTTGGCGGGATTCGGTGAGCAGGTAATGCAGCTTGTAGGCTGCATCCTCATAGTTCAGCCCGGCGGGCCGCACATTGGAAATGCAATTGCGGCTCACATCCGTCAGCCCTACGCGGGGCATCCAGGTCAGGTACAGGCCCATGCTGTCCGGTGAACTTAGGCCCGGGCGCTCTCCGATCAGCACCACCACCGCCTTCGCCCCCAGTGCCTGCCCGATTTCATCGCCGATAGCGACGCGGGCTTGACGCACCACACACAGGGGCGCGACCTTCCAGTTCTCACCCGCCATGCGCTGATGCAATGCAGTCAAAAATGGCGCCGCGTTTTGCTCGATGGCCAAGGCGGACAAGCCGTCTGCAATCACGAAAGCAAGGTCAAAAGGCCGCTCTTCTAAAGTACCTGCGCCTGTAGCAGCTTCAGGCACAAGCAGTTCGCGCGATGCCATGTCCAACCGACGTCCCAAATCGGGGCGCTGCAGGTAGTGGTTGCGGTCGGTGGCCGCACTGTGCAGTTGGAGCACGGAGCCCGGCAGACCCGGCCACGCAGCGATGAGCTGCTCTGACAAGGCGGGGCCATCCAAGCCACGGTGCACAGCGTCGCGTGCCTGGGCGTGGGCGAGTTGGAACGCTAGGTGTGCGCTCGTGGGCAAACTCACGCCGGAGCGGCCCAATGCAATGCGGGCATCGGTGAATTGGCGCAATGCCGCCCAAGGGTTGGCAGTGACGGGTGACTGTGGGTCAGACATGCATCACCTCAAGCCAAGGGCAATAGGGCCTGCTCGAAGGCGGCGGGCAGTCCCGGCGGCAGCACCAAGTCGGCGCCCTGCCCCTGGAAAATATGCATGCGCTGCAACCAGGCCTCGAATTCGGGCGCCGGACGCAGGCCCAGCACCTTGCGGGCGTACAAAGCGTCGTGAAAAGACGTGGTCTGGTAGTTCAGCATGATGTCGTCCGAACCCGGAATGCCCATCACGAAGTTGCAGCCTGCCGCACCCAGCAGGGTGAGCAGCACATCCATGTCGTTCTGGTCAGCCTCGGCGTGGTTGGTGTAGCAGACATCACAGCCCATGGGCAGGCCCAGCAGCTTGGCGCAGAAGTGGTCTTCCAGCCCGGCGCGGATGATCTGCTTGCCATCAAACAAATACTCAGGGCCAATGAAGCCCACCACCGTATTCACCAGCAAGGGCTTGAAGGCACGTGCGACCGCGTAGGCGCGCGCTTCGCAGGTTTGCTGGTCCATGCCATGGTGCGCATTGGCGGACAGGGCACTGCCCTGCCCGGTTTCGAAATACATCACGTGGTCGCCCACCGTGCCACGGTTGAGCGAGAGGGCCGCACTGCGCGCCTCAGCCAGCAAAGCCAGGTTCAGGCCGAAGCTGCTGTTGGTGGCCTCGGTACCGCCTATGGACTGGAACACCAAGTCCACCGGTGCACCGCGCTCAATCGCTTGGATGGTGTTGGTCACATGGGTGAGCACACAACTCTGGGTCGGGATGTCGTAGTGCGCGATGACATCGCCCATCATGTGCACCAGCTTCATCACCTGGGCCACGTTGTCGGTGGCAGGGTTGATGCCGATCACCGCATCCCCGCTGCCGTACAGCAAGCCGTCCAGCAAGCTGGCGGCGATGCCGGTCGCGTCATCCGTGGGGTGGTTGGGCTGCAGGCGGGTGGCCATGCGGCCGGGCAGACCGATGGTGTTGCGGAAAGCGGTCACCACCTGGCACTTTTTGGCCACCAGAATCAGGTCCTGGTTGCGCATGAGCTTGCTCACCGCAGCCGCCATTTCGGGGGTGATGCCGGGTGCCAGTGCAGAAAGGGCATCCGTATCTGCCGCATCGCTGAGCAACCAGTTGCGGAAGTCCCCCACCGTGAGGTAGCTCACCGCCGCAAATGCTTGCGCACTGTGGGTATCCATAATCAGTCGGGTGACTTCGTCCGATTCATAGGGCACCAAGGCCTCGGTCAGAAAGGTGCGCAAGGGCAACTCTGCCAAGGCCATCTGGGCCGCCGCCCGTTCCTGCGCCGTGTGCGCGGCCACCCCGGCCAGCAGGTCGCCGGAGCGCAAAGGGGTGGCCTTGGCCATCAGGTCTTTGAGATCCCGAAAACCATAGACATGGCTTGCGACGGTGTGCTGATAAGGGTGGCTTGGCACGTCAGTGAATCAGGGAAATGGCGGGTAGAAAAGCGCTGCGTTTACTTGGCAACCGGGGCGCCAACACCTTGGGGTATAGCGTCAGCACGTTGCTGTCCGGTCATCCTAAAGTAGACATAACCCAACACCAGGAAGCCCACAAACAAACCGAAGATCAATGGGTTGTAGTAAATCATGGTGGCCATGCAGACCAGCGCGCCGAACAGGGCAAACGCAGGGAAGAAGGGATACAGCGGTGCACGGAAGGGACGCACCATGGCAGGCTCGGACCGACGCAACTTGAACAAGCTAAGCATGCTCAGGATGTACATCAGGATGGCGCCGAACACCGACATGGTGACGATATTGGCCGTCAGGGACTGGCCGCCGATGGTGATGAAAGAATCACTATAGATAGCGGCAATGCCCACCACGCCACCGGCCAGAATCGCACGGTGTGGCGTCTTGAAGCGGGGGTGCACCTTGGCAAAGTAGGAAGGCAGGAAAGCCTCGCGGGACAAAGCGTAGATCTGGCGGGAATAGCCCAGGATGATGCCGTGGAAGGACGCCACCAGACCGAACAGACCCAACCACACCAGCATGTGCAACCAACCACTGTTCTCCCCCACGATGAGCTTCATGGCTTGAGGAAGGGGGTCGTTGATGTTGGCCAGCTTGGTCCAGTCACCGGCACCGCCGGCAAACACCATGACGCCGACGGCCAGGAACACCAGGGTCAGGATGCCGGTGATGTAGGCAATCGGGATGGAGCGCTTGGGGTCCTTGGCTTCTTCGGCGGCCATGGCCACGCCTTCAATCGCCAGGAAAAACCAGATGGCAAACGGAATGGCGGCAAACATGCCGGGAATGGCGGCCCAGCTGAAGTCGTCCTGACCGGACCAGCCGCCCTTGGTGAAGTTAGCCATGGAGAAGCCCGGCGACACCACGCCCATGAACACCAGCAATTCAAAGATCGCAATGATGGTGATGAACAACTCAAACGTGGCGGCAATCTGCACACCGACGATGTTGAGCGTCATGAACACCAGGTAGGCACCTAGCGCTGCCAGCTTGGGATCCAGCGAGGGGAACTGCACATTCAAGTACGCGCCAATGGCCAACGCAATGGCCGGCGGGGCAAACACAAACTCCACCAGCGTCGCGGCACCCGCCAAGTAGCCGCCCGTGGGGCCGAAAGCCCGCTTGCTGTAGGCAAAGGGGCCGCCGGCATGGGGGATGGCCGTGGTCAGCTCAGTAAAGCTGAAGATAAAGGTGGTGTACATCGCGGCGATGAACAGGGCGGTGACCGTAAAGCCCAGGGTGCCGGCGGATGCCCAGCCGAAACTCCAGCCGAAGTATTCACCGGAAATCACCAGCCCGACGGCGATGCCCCAGAGCTGCAAGGTGCTGAGCACCGGCTTGAGCGCATGGGCGCCCGACGAGGGGTGTGACGTTGACATGGGGTTCCTCCGACAGGGATTGAGAAAGTGCCCCCACACACGCCGGCATGGGGTTTGCTAGCGGTAACTGTAGGCAGGCGCTTGGAAAGCCGGTATCAAAAATCGGCAAACCTGCATGGCGCACCTTCACGGTGAGGCTGCCTTGGTCTACATTCCGCACACCTTGATTGCTCGCCCATGCCATCGTCGCCATCGCACACCACCGCCCTCCGTGTCGTCGAAGCACGCGATGCGGACGAGCACGCCGGCAACCTCACCAACTGGGAGCAGTGCTACGACCAGACGACTCCGGGTACCTTCCACGGGCTGCTGGAAGAAATGCAATGGCCGGACATGCAGCTCTTCCGCGAGAGCACCAGCCAAGGCATGCGGCAGACCTGCTGCGTCTGGCCGGACGCCCTGTGGTTCGGCCTGCCCTACTCGGCCCAGGCCACCCGCATCAACGGCCGCAGCGCCACACCTGACAGCGTGCTGGTGCGCCCGGGCCACTGCGAATTTGAACTCATCACGCCTGCGGACTACACCATCTTCGGCGTGGTAGTGCGGCAGGACGCCTTGTGCGAGGCGGCCCAGCGCCTGGGCTTTGAACTCGATTGGGAGCGACTGAGCCGTGCCGAAGTGGTGCAGGCCTCACCGGCCGCGCGCCGCCAATGCCTGCACACATTGCACGCACTGTTGGCAGGCGATGTCGTATCTGCGACGGACCCGCAGCATCTGGCGCTGGACGCTTTGCTGCCATTGCTGGACACCGGCGTGGTGGACAGTGCGGTGCGCGACAGCCTGGCGCGCCGCCAGCGCATCGTCGCGAAAGCGCGCGACTACCTGCTGGCCCACCACGACCAGACCATCACCGTGCCCGACCTGTGCCAGCGCCTGTTTGTGAGCCGCCGCACGCTGCATTATTGCTTTGAAGATGTGCTGGGCATGACGCCCGTGCAGTACCTGCGCATCCTGCGCCTCAACGGCGCGCGCAGAGACCTGCTGCGCAAACCGGACAGCCCCGTGCGCGACGTAGCCGCCGACTGGAGCTTCTGGCACTTCAGCCAGTTCGCCAGCGACTACCGCAAGCTCTTCGGCCACAGCCCCTCGGAGGCCCGGCAGCACGGCTTGCACTGAGGCGGCGCGTAAAATCGCGGCCTTGCTTGATAACCACGAGCCGCCATGATCCGCATCACCGAACTCAAACTTCCCCTGTCTGCCCTGCCGGTTGAGGAACGTCGGGCCTCCGACGCGCCATCGGAAACCGACGCGGATCGCGCGCCTGTCGCCCACCCGATAGAGGCGCTTCAACGGCTGTGCGCCCAAGCGTTGGACATTGACGTAGCGGCCATAGCGAGCCTGCAAGTTTTCAAACGCAGCTTCGATGCGCGCAAGGTGGATTTGCTGGCGGTCTACATCGTGGACCTCACGCTGGCAGACGCATCTCTGGAAGCTCATTTGTTGGCCCAGCATGCAGGCCATCCGCACATCGGCCCCACCCCCGACATGAGCTACCGTATGGTGGCGCAGGCCCCTGGCGATTTGCAAGAGCGCCCCGTGGTGGTGGGTTTCGGCCCCTGCGGCATGTTTGCGGCTTTGGTGCTGGCGCAAATGGGCTTCAAGCCCATCGTGCTGGAGCGGGGCAAAACAGTGCGTCAGCGCACCAAAGACACCTGGGGTCTGTGGCGCAAAAAGAACCTGAACCCCGAAAGCAATGTGCAGTTCGGTGAAGGCGGTGCCGGCACTTTCTCGGACGGCAAGCTCTATAGCCAGATCAAGGACCCGCGCTTTCTGGGCCGCAAGGTGATGCATGAATTTGTGCAGCATGGCGCCCCGTCTGAGATCTTGTACGAGGCGCACCCGCACATCGGCACCTTCAAGCTGGTGAAGGTGGTGGAAGGCATCCGCGAGCAGATCATCGCACTGGGCGGAGAGATCCGCTTTGAGCAACGTGTCACGGACGTGGTGCTGGGCAATTCGCTATCAAATCAGGAGCTATCCACGCAACATCTACGAGCGCTGGAGGTCGAAAACCTTGTCAATGGCAGCCGGTACGAGCTGCCGGCGAGCCACGTGGTGATGGCGCTGGGCCACAGCTCGCGCGACACCTTTGCCATGCTCTACGAGCGTGGTGTGGCCATGCATGCCAAGCCCTTCTCGGTGGGCTTCCGCATCGAGCACCCGCAAGGCGTGATCGACCGCGCCCGCTGGGGCCGCCATGCCGGGCACCCGCTCTTGGGCGCTGCGGACTACAAACTGGTGCACCACGCCGCCAACGGGCGGGCGGTGTACAGCTTCTGCATGTGCCCGGGCGGCACGGTGGTGGCGGCCACCAGCGAGCCGGGGCGTGTGGTCACCAACGGCATGAGCCAATACTCCCGCGCCGAGCGCAACGCCAATGCCGGCATGGTAGTGGGCATTGACCCGCCCGACTACCCGGACGACGAAGCCTCCATGGTGCACGCCTTTGGAGAAGAAAAAGGCAAGCGCTATGCGGCCGAAGCTGCAGCTATGAAGGCCCAAGATCCCAAAGCAGCGCACCCCATGTCAGGCATTGCCCTGCAGCGCCAGCTGGAAAGCGGCGCTTACACCCTGGGTGGCAGCAGCTACGAAGCGCCTGGCCAACTGGTGGGTGACTTCATTGCGGCTAAGCCTTCCAGTGCGTTCGGCAGCGTCACGCCGTCCTACAAGCCGGGCGTGAAACTCGGTGACCTCGCACCTTCTTTGCCTGCCTATGCCATTGAGGCGATGCGCGAAGCGCTGCCGGTGTTCGGCCGCAAGATCAAGGGCTTTGACATGGCGGACGCCGTGCTCACCGGCGTGGAGACACGCACCTCCAGCCCCATCAAAATCCCTCGCGGGGAGGACCTGCAGTGCACCAATGTGCGCGGCCTGTACCCGGGGGGCGAAGGCGCTTCGTATGCGGGCGGCATTCTGTCGGCCGGCGTGGACGGCATCAAGGTGGCTGAGGCATTGGCGCTGAACCTGCTTGCCGGGCAGCGCCCGCAAGAAACCGTTTAGTAGATGCCGCTCAAAGCGGGCATTCAGAATAAATCAGGCTCATATAGGGATAACCCCTAGCGAACACCGCTGCTTGCGTTTAGCATGGGCCCTTCATCTACATAGGAGGGCTCGATGCATTCAATGGACGCGTGGAAGGTCAGCACAAAACTGACGCTCGGGTTTGGTCTCCTTATTGCGCTGCTGCTGTGTATCAGTGTGGCATCGATTTACCGGATCACGCAAATCAACCACAGCCTGAACCTTATTCTGGACGACAGGCTGGTGAAAGTGAACGTCACCACCGACCTGGACCAGGCCATTAACCACCAGGTTCGCAATATTCGCGGTGCAGTGATTGGCATGGGCGATGCGGAGGAGCTCAGCTATTCACTGGCCCGTGTCGAAAAGGGCCACAAGTCCGCGCAGGAAGCTTTGTCCACCATGTCGAAAATAATTGTCGGCCCCAATGGCATTGCCCTGCTGCGGCCGATTGAAACCGAATTCGCCCGCTTCAATGCGGCCCGCGATCAAGCGGTGTCATTGATCAAAGCCGGCAATCCGCAAGAAGCCGGGCAGTATCTCCTGAAGCAAGTCCGGGATCCCCAGAACAAGTTGCTGGCGGCTGTCGACGCCATGATCAGCTACCAATCAGAGATGTTGAGCAAAGAGGGGGCCTCAGCCAAAGCCGATGGCGCGGCCGCCATCACGACCACCCTGATCCTCGCCACAATTGCCATCGTGGCGGCGATCATCGTGGCATTCCTGATTACCCGCAGCCTGACCCGCCAGCTGGGTGGCGAACCGGCAGATGTGGTGCGCGTGGCGAATGCGATCGCCCAAGGCGACTTGACGGTACTGATTCCGGCTCACCAGCAGCAAACCGATAGCGTGGTCGCCGCCATGCTGCGCATGAAACACAACCTGTCCCACATGGCAGGCCTGGTCCACGAGTGCAGTGAGCAGGTGGCCACTGCGTCAGAACAAATCGCCTCCGGCACGGCAGACTTGAGCGCACGCACCGAGGAACAAGCCAGCAACCTCGAAGAAACCGCCGCCTCCACCGAGGAAATTGCCAGCGCCGTCAAGCTCAATGCCGATCACACGCGCGAAGCCAGCGCCATGGCCAACGAAACCTCGGGCGCGGCGCGGGAGAGTGGTCAACATGTGGATGCCATGGTGCACACCATGCAGTCCATTGCCCAATCCTCCAAAAAGATCAGCGAGATCATCGGGGTGATTGATGGCATTGCTTTCCAGACCAATATCCTGGCCCTGAACGCAGCCGTAGAGGCCGCCCGAGCGGGCGAGCAAGGGCGCGGCTTCGCCGTCGTTGCCTCAGAGGTGCGCAGCCTGGCGCAACGCAGTGCGGATGCAGCAAAAGAAATCAAAACCCTGATCGGCGACAGCATCAGCCGCGTTGCCACCGGCGAGCAACAGGCCCAGCTGGCCGGCGCATCGGTGCAGGGCATCGTGGGCCGTGTGCAAAGGGTGAACGAACTGATGAACCAGGTCTCTGCCGCGATGGCCGAGGAGAACGCAGGCTTCAGCCAGATCAGTGACGCCATCATGCAGCTGGATCAAGTGACCCAGCAGAACTCTGCACTGGTCGAAGAAAGCGCCGCTGCTGCGGACAGCCTCAAACAGCAAGCGGCCCGCCTGAAAGAGGTGGTCAGCATGTTCCGGGTTGAGCAAAGGCGCTTACCCGGCCCGCGTGGTCCATTGCAACTCGCAGCATGAAGCCGCTGACCCCGTCGCATCAAGGGGGGTCAGCGAAAAACCTGAAGCAGGGTGACCGCCCCAGGTTGTAGCGTTTGCAATACCCAGCCTACCGCCCCCGCACCTACCACCAAGGCCAGCCCGGCCATCCAAGTCTTGCCCAGCATCACCACCCAATAGTCGTCGAGGCTGCGCGGCGCCAAGACCTTGCGCGCAATGACAGCGCCGATCACAAATTCCAAAACGACTTCGGCTAAAAAACCCGCCAAAGCTTCGGTGGCCAACAGGGGGAAGTAGCCGAGTACGAGCAAGGCCAGTGCAGCCAGCATCAGCAACATCAGTACCGCCAGAAAGGCACTCAGGGGATCTTCCCCGCCTGAGCCACCGCCGAAGTCCATGCCATGGAACCAGTCGAAGCGCTTGCGAATTCTTTCCTCTTTCTCAAGATACGCCAGTGTTTCAGAAGGGTCCGCGTGACGCAATTCCGTACGGGCCACGTCACGTGCGCGGCTCCACCAATGGGCATAGACCCAACCACCAGCCACGAAGCCAAGGAAGTAAACAGCCCCGGCCCCAACCGCATAGCGCAGGGCCAGTGAGTGAACATCCACCAGATGCAGCAGGAGCGCAGAACTTGCCACACCGACACTGGCGGCCCAGGCCATTAGCAACCAGCCATGCAAACGAAGGATTCCACGGCTCCGGCTAGCGATATGCGCGATAGCCATGCTCACACCACCCGCTTGAACAGCGCCAGCAAGGTGCCGGCTGCCACAAACAGGCCGCCGAACACCCGGTTCATGGTCCGCAGGTGCGATTCAGACTTGAGTGCTCGCAACACTTTGGCAGCCAGGGCCGTGTAGCAGCCCATGACGACCAGATCGGTAAAGGCCAGCGTGGCAGCAATGATCACGTATTGCGGCCCGAGCGCGTGCGCCGGATGCAGGAACTGCGGCACGACGGCCAGCAGGAACACCGTGCCTTTGGGATTCAAGGCATTGATGACCCAGGCCCGGAGGATCTGCGTGCGCGCACTCGCCGGCCCCGCCTCTGTGGGCTTCGCAATGAGCGGAACTGCGGGCGCACGCCACTGCTGGATGCCCAGCCACACCAGATAGGCCACTCCGGCCCATTTGATGACCAGAAAAGCCGAGCTACTGGCAGCCACCACTGCGCCCAGCCCCACTCCCACTACGAGGATCTGGGTCCAGATGCCCAGCACCAAGCCGATCGTGGTGATGTAGCCACGCCGGAAGCCATGGTTGAGCCCGGCGCTCATGGCGGCCACCGCTCCCGCGCCAGGCGAGATGCTGATGGCCCAGGATGCGGCGAAAAAGGCGAGCCAGGTAGAGAGCTCCATGGTGCAGTGGGTGAAATACAAAGCGCGTTTGTAGCACGCCGCAAAAAGAAAACCCCTTGGCGCGCGCTGCGGCAAGGGGTTCGCTCAAGGCTAGCAGCGCAGTGCGCCGCAGGGCTTACTGCCCGTTGTTCGCCTGCAGGGCCGCAATACGCTGTTCAATCGGCGGGTGGGTCGAGAACAATTGACCGATGCCACCGGCAATGCCCATGGCGGCCACGCTCTTGGGCAGCTCGCCCGGCGTCATGCCCCCCAAACGGGCCAAGGCGTTCATCATGGGCTGCTTGCGGCCCATCAACTGGGCGGCGCCTGCGTCCGCACGGAACTCGCGCTGGCGGCTGAACCAAGCCACCACCATGGCCGCAGCAAAGCCCAGCACAATGTCCAGCACGATGGTGGTCACGTAGTAACCGATGCCAGGGCCGCTGTTCTGCTCGTCGTTCTTACGCAAGAAGCTGTCCACTGCGTAACCGACCACACGGCTGAGGAACACCACGAAGGTGTTCATCACGCCCTGGATCAGGGTCATGGTGACCATGTCGCCATTGGCAATGTGCGCAACTTCATGGCCAATGACGGCCTCAATTTCTTCGCGGGTCATGCCGCGCAACAAGCCGGTGGACACAGCCACCAGGGCGCTATTCTTGAAGGCGCCGGTCGCGAAAGCATTGGGCTCACCTTCAAAAATACCGACCTCCGGCATGCCGATGCCAGCCTTGTCCGCGAATTTGCGCACGGTGTCCACAATCCAGGCCTCGTCGGCGTTCTGGGGTTGCTCGATGATCTGTACGCCTGATGTCCACTTGGCCATGGGCTTGCTGATCAAGAGCGAAATGATGGCACCGCCAAAACCCATGATGAGCGCGTAGCCCAGCAGTGCCCCCAGATTGAGTCCGTTGGCAGTCAGGAACTTGTTGACGCCCAACAGGCTGGCCACCAGGCCCAGCACAACGACGACCATCACGTTGGTCAATACAAACAAAAGAATACGTTTCATAGTTGTCTCTGGAAAGAACACCCGATGCGGGTTTACACGCCAAATGTTAGGGGCGCGGAGTCTGAATTCAAGCACCTCAGGGCTTGAGCCCATGAAGTTTATGGCCTTTCCAGTGCCTACAAGGTGTTACAAGCGGGAAGCGGTGCATTCCCTCTAAGGGCGGAGAGAATACCCCTTCCCTCACGTATCCCGATAAGGCACTCCATGAAAACACTGCATCGCCGCCGCCTGTTGACCAGTTTGGCTGCCGCTCCCTTCGTCAGCGTGTACGGCAACAGCTGGGGGCAGACCTCCAAAGCACCCGCGCCCAAACCGAAGGCGACGTCCAAGTTGTCGCCCAAACTGCGGATCGTCATTCCGGCCAACCCCGGCGGCGGCTGGGACCAGACCGGCCGCGCCCTGGGTACAGCCATGATTTCTGCCGGGGTGGTGGATGAGGTTGAGTACGAAAACAAGGGTGGCAAAGGGGGCACCATCGGTCTGGGGTACTACGCCGAGAGATATGCGGCGGACCCGAACACGCTGATCATGGGTGGCACCGTCATGGTCGGCGCAGTTGCGCTGCAAAAGCCCGCCATCGACATGAGCACACTGGCTCCCCTGGCCCGGCTGACCAGCGACTACCTGGTCATGGTGGTGGCCGCCAACTCACCGATCAAAAATGCTTCCGACCTCTCCGCCGCCATGAAGACCAACCTGAAAGCAGTGCCGGTGGCAGGCGGTTCAGCGGGCGGGGTGGACCACATCTTTTCGGGTGTGTTTGCCCGCGCCACAGGCGCCAACCCGGATGACTTGACCTATCTGCCGTTTGCGGGCGGGCCGGAAGTCGTCTCTGCGGTATTGGCTGGCAAAGCGGTGGTAGGGATTTCCGGCTACAGCGAATTCAGCTCGCAACTGGCCGGCGGGCAACTCCGGGCCATCGGCGTGTCGTCCCGTAAGGCATCCTTTGGTATTCCGTCGATCCGCGACCAGGGCATGCAGGTGGAGATGGCCAACTGGCGCGGGGTATTCACCGGCAAGTCCGTGCCGGTAGAACGCCAGATGGCCATGGTGGAAGCGGTGCGGCAGGCCACCTTGCATGACAGCTGGAAAACGGTGCTCAAGCACAACCGCTGGGATGCCTCCTGGCTGGCTGGCAAGGACTTCCATGAGCAAATTGACTTTGACCAGACCACCGCCCGGGTGATGGTGCACTTGCTCAAGCTCAAGGCCTGATTAAGCGCGACGGCCGGGTGCTAGGCAGCCGTTGGCCTGGGGGCCCGGAAGACGCTGGCGTCTGCGTAGAAACCAGCCCCTTCGTTCTCCGGCCACCAGCCGGGCACACCGAGCACCGGCAAGTGGGCAAAGGGCTTGGCCGCCAGCATGGGGGCGCTCAGCGTGTCTGCCAGCCAGGCATCCATATCTGCTATCGAATTAGTAGCTGCCCGCGCACGGAATACGTGCGCCGTGATGGGTTTTCGTGGGTAAACCAGCTTTTCCAGCAAGGCATGGCCGAACAGCACCAGCGTGGCGTCGGCCCACATCGGCCGCAGGGGGCCGAACAGCGTCTGCCAGTCTTTGGCCGCCAAAGCATCCCAGAGGGCATCCGGCGCCATGAGGAGTGCGGCATTTTCGTCAAACACGGTGAGCGCATCGCGGGCCGGGCCGCGCACCGGCTGGATGCCGGTTTGGGCAATCTGCTCCGCCTGCAAGAGATTGAGCTTCTTCTTGGCCAGCGGGAAATGCATCCAGCACAGGCCGTTGAAAAAGTCATGCAAACCGTCACGGGTCGGGACGCTCCCCGTATCAAAAATGTGCTGTTCGTAGGCGCTGCCCGCCGGCAACTCACTTTGAGGAATGAAACGCACCGGGGCGGTAGCGGGCGCATTCAGCGCTTGCGCCACTGTCAGACCAGCTTCGACCTGCCGCGCAAGTCCCTCCCCCACGTCGCGCCATGGCCTGAGCCAGGGCGCGGACCAGTCAATCGCCTCTAGACCAAACGCCACTGCAGTGCTTCGCCCGCGGCCAGAGGTTTGAGCGTGGTTTCGCCAAAGGCAAAGCTCTCGGGTGGCGTCCAGCTTTCGCGCTTCAAGGTGATGGTGCCTTGGTTGCGTGGTAGGCCATAGAAATCTGCGCCGTAGAAGCTGGCAAAGCCTTCCAGCTTGTCGAGCGCGCCCGCCGCGTCAAAGGCTTGGGCGTACAGCTCCATGGCGGCGTGCGCGGTGTAGCAGCCTGCGCAGCCCGAGGCATGCTCTTTGAGGTGCGCGGGGTGCGGTGCGCTGTCGGTACCCAAAAAGAACTTGGGAGAACCACCGGTCGCCGCTTGCACCAGCGCCTGGCGGTGCGTCTCACGCTTCAAAACCGGCAGGCAGTAGTAATGCGGACGGATGCCACCGGTAAAGATGGCATTGCGGTTGTAGAGCAAGTGGTGGGCAGTAATGCTCGCAGCGGTAAAGCGGTCTGCAGCGGCCACGTACTGCGCGGCTTCCAGCGTGGTGATGTGCTCAAACACGATCTTCAACTCAGGGAAGTCGCGGCGAAGCGGAATGAGCTGGGTATCGATGAACACCGCTTCTCGGTCGAACAAATCGATGTCGCTGCTGGTGACTTCACCATGCACCAGCAAGAGCATGCCGGCTTTTTGCATGGCCTCCAGCGTCTTGTAGGTTTTGCGCATGTCGGTGACGCCGGCATCGCTGTTGGTGGTGGCCCCTGCTGGATAGAGCTTGGCAGCCACCACACCCGCATCCTTGGCCCGCGCAATTTCATCGGCGGGCAGGTTGTCGGTGAGGTAGAGCGTCATCAAAGGCTCAAACTGCACGCCTACCGGCACCGCCGCCTGAATGCGGGCTTTGTAGGCCAGCGCCTGTGCGGCCGTGGTTACCGGCGGCTTCAGGTTGGGCATGATGATGGCGCGGCCGAACTGGGCGGCAGTGTGGGGCACCACGGTGTTCAGGGCGGCGCCGTCGCGCACATGCAGGTGCCAGTCGTCCGGGCGGGTGAGGGTCAGGGTCTGGGGGGAGGCTGTGGAGGTCATGGGTCCTATTGTCCCAAAACCGCAGGCCCCATCTTTCAATCTTTGCCTGCGCTCAAAAGGGCACGAAATCGCTGGGGTACTTCCACAAATCCCGCAACAAATAGCTCACCGGCAAATTCAGCGCCTTGTCGTTGGGCGGGATGGGCTTGAGGAACCATTTGTCGTAAATGGCTTGGATATCCTTGCTGACAATCAGGCGGCGCATTTCTTCATCAATCAGTTTCTTGAATTCAGGGTCGTCCTTGGACAACATAATGGCCAAAGGATCCGTGGTCAAAAACTTGCCCACCACCTTCAAAGATTCGGGCTTGGCTCGGTTGGATGCAAGTCCATACAAGAGCACATCGTCCATCACAAAGGCATCCGCCTCCCCTTTTTCGACCATGTCAACTGCTTTGGCATGGTCGGGTGCCTCGAGTATGTTGATTCGCAGCAGGCGCTCCCGGTTGGCTTGCTCTGCGGCTTTGAGGGGGGTGGTGCCTTTGGTGGACACCAGTTTTTTCCCCTCCAGATCCTCAATCCGGTCGATCTTGCTGTCGGCCCGCACCAGCATGCGTGCACCGGTGATGAAGTGGGGGATGGTGAAAGCGACCTTCTGGCGTCGCTCTGCATTGTTCGTGGTAGAGCCGCATTCAAGGTCTGCCCGGCCTTCCGCCACCATGGCGATTCGATTGGCAGGGGTGACCTGTAGAAACTCGACCTGCATGCCCTTGGCTCCGGTCTTCTTGCGAACGGCCTCTGCCAACTTCACACACAGGTCCACGGCATAGCCGACCGGCTTTTTATCGGCGTCCAGATAGGAAAACGGGATGGATGACTCCCGATGGGCGATCACCAACTTACCCCCACTGGCGACCCTGTCAAGGACGCCCGCCGCATGCGCCATACCGCCCACAGTCGCCCAAGCGAGCACCAGAAACCAAGAACCATGCTGAAGCATCTTGTTTGCTTTGATCATACGGACTCCAACGACGGAATGAGCAAGTGACGGGCGCCTGTTCTGCCCGGAAAACGACTGTCGACCGCTGCGCATCGGCTCATCCTCTGGCCTCAATGCAAAAGCTATGCCTAAACTGCCGCCCGCGCCTGCAAATAGTCCCACAAGGACTGTGCAGATCGTTTGGGCGCGCGGCTGTGCGCCCGCTGGGCCGCACTCAAACTCCGCCCAGCTTCCCGTGCGGTCAGGCGCTCCCGGTAGGCCCGCACCTCCATGGTAATTTGGAGGGATTGCATATGCTCCGGCAGTGCACTCACGAGCTTTCTGGCCCGGAGGTCCTTCTGAACCGCACTGTGAGGGAGAAAGGCCACGCCGTGTCCCTCCAGGGCCATTGCCTTCAGCCCTTCGGCCATGTCTGTTTCATACACCCGGTCAAAGTGGATGGGCAGCTCAGATTGCTTGAGGATGAGCTCCACCATCTGCCCCAAATATGCGCCTGGTGCATAGCCGAGATAAGGCAGCGGCTGGCCGACCTTGCCGGGCAGGCTGAACAGCGGGCGACCTGACTCATCCGGCTTCGCATAAGGGGCCACCACTTCTTCACCAAGGCTAACCATTTCGTAGCGCTCAGCATCCAACTGATTGGGTTGAGAGGGATGGTGGTAGGCGATGAGCAAATCACAACTCCCCTCCACCAGGCGCATCACGGCATCATGTACGTTCAGGGCAATCAAACGGCTCTTCAAAGGGCCAAAACTTTCCCGCAGCGCGGACACCCAGGCCGGAAAGAAGGTGAATGCCAAAGTGTGTGGCACCGCGAACTCAATCACATCCTGCGCCGTGGTGGTGTGTCCACGCAGCATGGCACGGGTGCTTTGCAATGCCTGCAGCACCTCCAGTGATTGGTCATACAGAGTCTCCCCCGCCGGGGTCAGTCGGGTGGGGTAGCTGCTACGGTCCACCAGATCGGTCCCCGCCCACGCTTCCAGCGACTGGATACGACGCGAAAACGCGGGTTGGGTCACATGGCGCAACTGCGCAGAGCGGCTGAAACTCCGGGTTTCAGCCAGAGACACAAAGTCTTCAAGCCATTTGGTTTCCATGGCCGCAGATTATGCGCGCAAGGTATGAGGCTGCATGCGCACGCAAATAACCCCACATCCCCCTTCAGCCCATTCAAAGATCCACCAGGTAGAGCGCCGGCTCGCCTTCCGCATCACTGGTATACAGGACTTGCCGCTCATCTGGGGTGAAAGATGGATGGGGATGCGTCACCTGGCGATTACCGAGATACACGCGCCACGAACTGTCATGCCGTGCAATCTTTCGCATGCTGCCGGCTTTCAGATCGAACACATACAGAAAGGGATCATTCAGCACCTTGTGGGACGAACTGTCCGACACATCCACCGGTGTACCGGATCCATCACCCACAACCAAGCTGCCGTCCGCATTGCTCATGAGATGCGAACACGGCGGCATGGTCGTCAGTACCCGCGTCTGCAAGGTCACGGGGTCCAGCGAACACATCGCACGCTCTGAGCGCCCTTTGAAGTAAGACACAAAGACCATGGCAGAACCATCAGGAACCCAGAATTCATGGGTGCAACTTTCGTCAGGCTCATGCTCTTTGCCGCATCGAAGACCTGTCCCGTCTTCATTGATGAACCACATGCGCGCATCAATCAGGTCGTGGGTGCCCTCATGACAAAAAGCGACGGTGTTGTCGTCAAACGGCCGGTATTGCGGGTGACCCAGCCACAACTTTTCTTCATGAATCACGGAGCGCTCGCCCGTCACCAGGTCGATGCGTATCAACCTGCAGCGGGGTTTTGAATGAAACATCTCCCCGAACTTCTTCCAATCGGTCAGGGGGAACCAATCCGTACCCAGTATCTCGATACCCACCATTTTGGTGCAGTTGCTATTGGCAACCCATGTGCCATAGCCCACCCAATCCGAAGGAACGGTGTACACACACTCCTCCTTCAACGTCGCCAGCTCCAAGCGGATCAACTGACGCTCAGCTCTGACAAAGTAGAGAAAACGGTCATCCGGACTGAGAAAACCTCCGAAGGTGTTCTCGCCCGGTTGATCCGTCAGCTGGGTCGCGATCTGGGTTTGCAAGTCCAGGAGGTGATAGTGCCACTCGCTCCCGGACCGGGCACCAAACACCAACTGCCTGCCATCATTGCTAAAGCATTTCTGATAGAAGTAGGTGCGATGGCAAGCGGTATCCATCGGGCTCAGCCGGGTGACACGGGCTCCGGTGTCCGGATCAATCCGGCTGGCAAATTCAAACTGCCTGGTACTTGCTTTACTCATGGGTGATAGGTCTTGGGTTACTTGATACGTTGCAACAAGGCATTGCCTTCTACTACCAAACGCTTGGCAGCTTCCTGCTCCGTGGTTTTTCCGTAAGCAACCGTCTCGAAAACTTCACGCACAAATTTGTTGAAGCGGGCGTTCTCAAACAGCGGTGATGGCACGTCAATCTTGCCGTTGTCTTTTACCTTCTTGATCTGGAGAAATGCCTTGAGCTCAGCGCCTTGCAAAGCATCTGTCCGCACAATCGCACGGAACTGGCTATCTGCGGAAGGAACCCCCCGGGTCGTGCCCAGGATGGCAACAGCTTCCGGATCGGTGACCAGGAAGTTCAGGAATTTGGCTGCCATCTCCGGGTTTTTGGTCTTCTTGCTGACCGCAAACATCAGCGACGGACGACCGAACATGCCTGAGTTTTTGGCGTTCGGCAGTGTCAGGAACTCACCGACGTCCAGCTTTTGCTCCTTGTTCAGCGTACTGGCACGCAAGGCGATGGTACTGTCCCAGGTGTAGTTGCCAGCCCAGTTGCCGCTCACCCAGTCTTGTTGCTGCTCCGTCGGCTTTTCAGCGCCCCCCAAAGAGGCACGCACCGGCAAAGGTACCGCCACGTTGTTCGCGGTCAGTTTCTTGTAAACCTGCACCCACTCCAAGGCGGCGGCCTCCGACATAGCGACTTTGGGTTGCGCAGGGTGCACATATGGTGTGCCGTACTTTTGCATGATGTATGTCTGCGACAGCAGAATCATGTCGTAAAGCTCACCGTCAATGGCGTAGGCCTTGTCACCGAACTTTTGCTTGAACACCGGGCCTGCAGCAAACAAGTCTTCCCAGGTCGTCGGCATCTTCAATCCGGCACGTTCGTAGGCCGCCCGGTTCCACAGCATGACGCGGGCGGTGTACGACACAGGCAGGGCATTGAGTTTTTTGTTGACCACCCCGGTCTGCAAGTCGGCCTCGGAGAATTGATTCAGACCCATCATCCCCTTGTGTTTGTACAGGTCCAGAAAACCGTCGCCGGTCTTGGAGAACGTCGAAAGCCACGCCCAGTTGATCTGCATGATGTCCGGCTCTGAACCACCGGCATACTGCGTCGACAAGCGCTCAAGGTAGCCATTGAAACCCATGTACTCAGCCTTGATTTTCACGCCGGGATTCTTGGCTTCAAACGCCGCTATCGCCTTGAGAGTGGCTTCGTGGCGGGCACCACCACCCCACCAGGAAAAGCGCAGGGTACTGGTCTCCTGGGCACCTGCAGCCATGGCCAGGGAAAGCGCGGCACCTGCCAGCCAAATAGAACGTCGTTTCATGGTTGTCTCCTCGTTGATACTTTTATTTCACAAGAACAAGTTCAGGCCGCTATCCATGTCAAAAGCATGGCAAGCATCCATCTGGATACCGAAGGCATGGCGGTCGCCGCGAGCTTTGCCCGCAAGATCGCGGAGTTGATCTGCCGGGACACGAGCCGTCAGCGGTATCTCACCCAAAGTAAAGTGCACGAAAACCTCGCTACCCATGTGCTCCATGAAGCGCAGGGTGCCATCCACCATCTGCACTGCGGATTCGCTGTGCCCACCGGCAGTGATATGTTCCGGCCGGATACCGAACTTGACTTTTTGGTATGGCGTCAGGCGTTCGACATGCCTTTGCGGCACGTGCAGCGAGACTCCGCCGATGGACAACTGCGCACCGTTGCTTGCCACGTCAGCAGGAATGATGTTCATCTCAGGCGACCCGATGAAGCCGGCTACAAAGACGTTCGCCGGCCGGTCATACAGGGCGGTGGGGGTATCGACCTGCTGGATTTCACCATCCTTGAGCACGCAGATGCGCTCCCCCATCGTCATAGCTTCCACCTGATCATGGGTGACGTACACCACGGTTGACGGACGCCCCTGCTCGCGCAAAGTGCGATGCAACTCGGTCAGACGTACCCGCATGGAAGCACGCAACTTGGCATCGAGGTTGGACAAGGGTTCATCAAACAGAAACACGTCCGGGCGCTTCACAATTGCACGGCCAACCGCCACCCGTTGCGCTTGCCCCCCGGATAGTTGCTTGGGGAAACGGTCCAGCAAATGGTCCATTTCCAAGAGTTTGGCCGCCTCACGGACTCGTGCGTCAATCTCTGACTTGGCGGTGCCTGCAAGCTTCAGACCAAAGGCCAGGTTGTCGTACACCTTCATGTGCGGGTACAAGGCGTAGTTTTGGAACACCATGGCGATGCCGCGTTGCTTGGGGGGCAGGCTGTTCACGACCTTGTTGCCGATCTGAAGCTCGCCGCCGCTGATGCTCTCCAGGCCTGCGATCATCCGGAGTATGGTGCTTTTCGCACAGCCGGAAGGCCCGACGAACACCATGAACTCTCCGTCGCGGATCTGCAGATCAACACCATGCACCGCCTTGAACCCGTTGGGGTATGTCTTCTCGATTTTTTTTAATTGCAATTGCGCCACAAGAGGCTCCTCGTTAACCTTTGATACCGCTGCTGGCGGCACCTTCAATGAAATGGCGTTGCGCCAGGAAGAACACGACCAGTGATGGGACCAAGGCCACCACCGAGATGGCAATCACGCTGGCCCATTCGACCTCTTCCGTGGCGCCAATGCTCATCTTCAATGCCAGCGACACGGGATAGTTCTCCACGCTCGAGAGGTAAATCAGCGGGCCCATGAAATCATTCATGCTCCAGATGAACTGGAACACCACGACCGAGATCAAGGCCGGCTTGAGAATCGGAATCAGGATGTGCCACAACAACTGGAGGGCATTGCAACCGTCAATCTGTGCGGCCTCTTCCATGTCCCGCGGAATACCGCGCAGAAACTGCACCAGCATGAAGACAAAGAAGGTGTCCGTCGCGAAGGCCGAAGGCACTATGAGCGGCAGGTAGGTGTCGACCCACCCGAACTCCTTGAACATCAAGTACTGGGGCAGACGCAGGATGATCAGTGGCAACATCATGGTTCCGACCATGACACTGAACAGAAACTTCTTTCCCCAGAACTCGAAGCGTGCAAACGCATAGGCCACCAGGACACACGAGACCAGCGTCACAATCACCTTGGGAATGATGATCAGGAACGAGTTCATGAAGTACGTCGCAAAGGTGTATTCCGTGCTGGTTTTCCAGCCCTTGGCATAGGCGGAAAAATCAAACCGGCTGGGCCAGAATCCGATTTCCGTAAACACTTCGGCATTGGTTTTGAACGAAGCGCCCACCAACCAGATCATGGGATAGAGCATTACCAACCCCATGAGCAAAAGGACGCCATATCGCACGGATGCACTTACTCTTTCCTTGCGCAGGAGCTGGCGTGCGTAGGCATCTGAACTGGCACGCTCTGCCAGGGTCAATTCAGCTTGCATTACTTGCGCTCCTTTTCGCCCGAATAGAAGACCCAATACTTGGATGTGAAGAAAGAGATCGCACTGAGACTTGCCACGATGGCAAAGAGCACCCATGAAAGCGCGCTGCCATAACCCAGGTTGAAGTATTTGAAGCTCTGGTCATAGATGTACAGGGATAACACATAGGTTGAATGCAGGGGGCCGCCTTCGGTAATCATGTAAGGGCCGTTGAATTCCTGGAACGCATGGACCATTTGCATGATCAGGTTGAAGAAAATGACCGGGGTGATCAGCGGGACCGTGATTTTGAAGAACTGCTGCGTCTTGCTTGCGCCATCAATTTCTGCAGCTTCATACAGAGACGTGGGCACGTTCTGCAGTGCTGCCAAAAAGATCACCATCGCGGAGCCGAATTGCCAAGTGAAGAGCAGCACCACCGTCCACAGCGAGTAGTGCTCGTCGGCAAGCCAGGCAATGGGCTGCAAGCCCAGCTTGATCATCACAATATTCACCAGGCCGTTCTGTGAGAAAAGAAATCTCCACATGATGGCGGCCGCTATGGAGCCGCCAAGAATGGACGGAAGGTAGTACGCAGAACGGAAGAAGTTGATGCCACGCAATTTGATATTCAGGACGTGGGCCATGAACAATGCAAATCCCACGCGCATAGGCACAGCGATTGCAGCGAAGAACAGGGTGACTCCCAAGGACTTCTTGAAGAGCGGATCCTTCGTGAGCAATTCATCGTAGTTTTCTAGGCCTATGTATTGGGGCGGATTGATGAAGTCGTATTGCGTAAAGCTCAAAGCAAAGCTCATCACAAAGGGAAACAACTTGAAACCCAGCACACCGATCACAAAGGGCAGCACAAACAGAAAGCCAATTTTTTTGTTCTCGTACATAGATCCGGTCCTTGCTCCTGGTGGAGAGACTTAATAGCGAGCCACCGTGTGGGCTTCGATGTAGTCAAAGTTGATGTCCTCGCCCAGCCCCGGTTTCTGGGACAGATGCACATAGCCGTCTTCATCCATGGGATCCACCAGGGCATGGAGATAGGCGGGTACTTCGTCATACTCCAGGAAAGGATGCAACAAGCCGCGCTCATACCATTTGCAGTTCTTGATGGCTGCACACACTGCCAGGTTGGCGGCACCGTTGCCATGAACCTCGCAGTCCATGCCGAAAGCTTCTGCCAGATGCGCCACTTTTAGTGTGGGAGAGATCCCCCCTACGCCGGGCACCCCCGCGCGCAGAATGTCACACGCACCGTTCTGGACCCACGCGGCACGACTGTAATGTTTGCCCGACAGGCTTTCCGGCCCGAGGATGGGGATATCCAACTGGCCGGCGAGCCATGCATAGGATTCCATGCTCTGTTCGTTCATCATTTCCTCGAACCAGGCGAACTGAAGTTTTTCCAAAGCGCGCCCTATACGTAGCGCATCAATGCGGCTGTAGTTGTGGTAGCCATCCAGCATCAGGGCGATATCCGGACCTACAGCCTCCCGCACCGCAGCACAGGCTTTGATATCCATATCGACGTCCGGCGCGAAACGCACCGGGGGCATCCACGTATGGATCTTGATACCTTTGTATCCGCGCGCCACCAGCTTTTCCGCGAAGGCGGCGTAGTCTTCCGGAGTGGCCAAGCCGCCGGTCAACTCATCCCCGCACATGGTGCTGCCATACGCAGGCACTTTGTCCCGGTAACCGCCCAGGAGGCGGTACACCGGGGTTTGCAGGGCACGCCCGGCCAAATCCCACAAGGCCTGCTCCACCGCAGCCAGCGCCCGGTCGGTCAATTGACCGGCGCTGCCACGTTGGCGATGTTCCAGGCTCTTCCACAACTTCTCGCGCTGCCAGGGATGCTCACCCACCAGGACCGGTCGCACAAAAGCATCCAGGACATGCTGACGGACCACTTCTTGGGGGGCGAAGGCATAACCACAGTCACCGGTATCCGTGTGGATGGTCAACAAGGCCATGCGTGCCTGCGACAGCTCGCCCGGATGTGAATGGCCATCGCTGTCCACCGCCCTCCGGGTCGGATACGTAAAAACCTGGCCTGTTACTTTGTCTATCTTCATGCGCGTTCCACCATTAGATGCCGTTGACTATATGCCATGACGTCAGACGACTTGGCTGGTACTTACCCTGAGCATCCCCCGGTCCTGCAGGTGCCCGCAGATGTTGCCCCCATTAGAATCAGGCTCATATGACGACACCCGCCCCACACGCCACCCCCAGCAAGAGCCAACCCCAACGCGTGGTGGACAGCATCCAGGCGCGCATTCTGAGCGGCGAACTGCGGGCCGGGGACCGCATTCCACCGGAGCCTTTGCTGATGCAGGAATTCGGTGTCAGCCGGACCGTGGTGCGGGAAGCCATGTCCGGCCTGCAGGCCGGCGGATACGTCAAAACCCGGCACGGTGTTGGCACCTTTGTGCTGGATCTCACGACCCACCCCGGCCTGCTGTCCAAACCCTCCACCGTGCTCCATGCCAAGCAAACGCTGGCCATGCTTGAACTCCGGATCAGCCTGGAGTCGGAAGCCGCTTACCTGGCCGCCATGCGTCGTAGCGAAGCGAACCTGAAAACCATGCGGGAGGCACTGGACGACTATCGCAGCCACTGGCAAAGCGGCAAAAGTACTACGGAAGATGATTTCCGTTTTCATGCGGAAGTGGCGGCCTCTACCGACAACGTTTACTTCCGGGAAGTCCTGGGCAACTTGGGGAGCGCGACCCTGCGCTCCCACTCCCACGAAGAGTCGCCTCTGAAACCCGCTAGCGTGTCGGGGCAGTTCGGTGAAGCATTGCCCATCCTGTCGGACGGCAAAGAAACGGTTCAACGCGAACACGAAGCGATCTTTGATGCCGTGTTCCGCCAGGATGCCGCGTCCGCCAGGGCCGCCATGTTCATGCACCTGAACAACAGCCGGGAGCGTCTCCGACGCAAACTTGAGCCGGAATAGGCCCACATCCAGACCGTTGACCCCTAGGGTTTTCACTGATACTGCATCACCAATTCGGGCAACAACGACCAACTAGTCGTCAGACGTCATACAAATAAATTGGTGTTGATCATGGTCCCCCGAACCCATTCGCATGCGATGGCTTGAGGGCCCGGAGTCACGTCCGAGCCCTCCTCGTTCTAGTGGCCTTACGGCGATGCGGGCTGTCCGGTCAATGCGCAATAGGCACCCCGGGTGCCGGCGCTGACGGCCTGCAACACCTGCGCGTAGGAGGTCTTGTGCCGGGCCAGCAGCCGGGCCGAGGCCACGGTCTTGGAGCGGCAATACCAATGGCAGGTGTGTTGCATCAAAAAGAGTTCTGCAGACAGGGTGAAGGCACGGTGCTTGGGCGACAGACCCGCGCGGTTTTCAATCACCGACGCCATGCCACGCGCATGTACCGCAAATGCTTCACGCGCATCAAAGCCGGCCGCCGGCCACCAGCGGGCTGCATAGGGAATGGCCACCGGCAGGCGGCTTACCCGCGTGGCGGCCGCATCCTGTGTCGCGAATTCGGCTGCAAACGCAGCAAACTGTTCGCTCAGGGTTTGTTCCTGCACTTCCAGATAACTCCAGACCTGCGCCTGGCGCTCCGCGTCTTCCTCGCCCAAAGCGCGCAAATACCCGTCCGTGAGGCTTTCCATCAGCTTCTCAATATCAAAACGGGAAAGCGCGGTTCCCAACAACGCAATGCGTTCACTCTGGTCTTTTTTCTTGACCCACACAAAAGCCAGTCCGGCCATCAATAGCAGCAATAAGTCCATGCCCTATTCTCCACTTTATTGCATGGCCCACATGGCGGCATAGCGCCCGTTGAATGCCAACAGGGCGGCATGGTTGCCGCGCTCGATGATGCGACCGGCATCCATCACCAAGATCTCGTGGGCATCCACCACCGTGGACAAGCGGTGTGCAATCACCAGCGTGGTTTTGTTGCGGGCCACGCCTTGCAGCTCCGCCTGGATGGCGCGCTCGTTGGCGCTGTCCAAGGCGCTGGTGGCTTCGTCGAATATCAGGATGGGCGGGTTCTTGAGCAAGGTGCGGGCAATCGCCACACGTTGCTTCTCACCACCGCTGAGCTTGAGGCCCCGCTCACCGACCATGGTGTCGTAGCCGCGCGGTGCTGCCGCAATAAATCCGTGGATGTGCGCCGCCTTGGCTGCAGCCTCCACCTCTGCGCGACTGGCGCCGGGCCGCCCGTAGGCGATGTTGTATTCCACCGTGTCGTTGAAGAGCACCGTGTCCTGCGGCACGATGCCGATGGCCTGGCGCAGGCTGCTTTGGGTCACGCTGCGGATGTCCTGCCCGGCAATGGTGATGCGGCCGGCCCCTCCGCGGTGTGATCCCACGTCATAGAAACGGAAGAGCAAGCGCGCCAGCGTTGACTTGCCCGAACCACTGGGTCCCACGACAGCGACGGTTTTGCCCGCAGGTATCTCGAAGCTGATGTGGTGCAGGATGGTGCGCGCCTCGGTGCCTGCCGCCGCTTGGCTGCCAGCGGGGTCGTAGCTGAAGGTCACATCGTCAAAGCGCACGCTGGCGTCTGAGCCATCGGCCGCCAACTGCAAGGGGCGCGCATCAGGCGCATCGGCAATCTCGCGCTCGCGCTCCATCAGGCTGAACATCTTCTCCAGGTCGGTCAGACTTTGCTTGATCTCCCGGTAAATCACGCCCAGAAAGTTCAGCGGAATGTAGAGCTGGATCATGAAGGCGTTGACCATGACCAGGTCCCCCAGCGTCATGCGTCCGTCCGCAACACCTTGGGTGGCACGCCACAGCATGGTGACCAATGCGCTGGCGATGATGAGCTGCTGGCCGCTGTTAAGCAGGCTCAGCGTGCGCTGGCTCTTGACGGCCGCGCGCCGGTAGCGCTCCAGGTTTTCATCGTAGCGGCGAGCCTCAAACTCCTCGTTGTTGAAGTACTTGACCGTCTCGTAGTTCAGCAACGAGTCAATGGCGCGGCTGTGCGCCGTACTGTCCATTTCGTTCATCTTTTTGCGGAACTGGGTGCGCCACTCGGTCACCGTGACGGTGAAGGCGATGTACACCACCAGCGCAATGCCGGTGATCCAGGCGAACCACACATCAAACTTGACCGCCAGCAGCGTGAGCACCAGGGATACCTCGATCAGGGTGGGCACGATGCTGTAGAGCGAATAATTGATCAGCGAATGCACGCCACGGGTGCCCCGCTCGATGTCTCGCGTCATGCCCCCGGTCTGGCGCTCCAGATGAAAGCGTAGGCTCATGGCATGCAGGTGGCGAAACACCTGCAGGCTAATGGAGCGCGCCGCGCCCTCGGTGGCCTTGGCAAACACCAGCTCGCGCAGCTCGCTGAACACCGAGGTACACAAGCGCAGCGCCCCATACCCGACCAACAGGGCAACAGGCACCACCAGCACCGCCGCAGCATCGCCGGGCTTGAGCGTCATCGCATCCACCAGGTTTTTCAACAGCAGGGGCACACCCACATTGGCCAGCTTGGCGCCCAGCATGAAGGCCAGCGCCGCCAGCACCCGCCATTTGTAAATCCACAGATAGGGAAACAGACGCTGCAAGGTGCGCCAATCGGAGTGGGGCGTGACGCCGGGAGCAGAGGAAAGGGCTGCAGGAGCTGCCGCAGGGAGACCGGAGGGGCGCATGGGGGACAATTCGGGAAAGTTTCAGTTCAGGATTGTGCCCATGTCTACCGCCTCCCAACCCAGCCCCGCTCCACTGCCCACCGACCAGGAGCTGGTGCTCAAGGTCATCCCCATGCCCGGGGACTGCAATGCCAATGGCGACATCTTCGGCGGCTGGGTCATGGCCCAGGTCGACTTGGCCGGCTCCGTGCTGCCTGCGCGCTACACCCAGGGGCGCATGGCCACGGTGGCGGTCAATGAGTTCGTCTTCAAACAGCCGGTACGGGTGGGCGACATCCTGAGTTTCTTCAGCAAGGTCAGCCGCATCGGCCGCACCTCCATCACGGTCAAGGTCGAGGTCTATGCCGAGCGTTTCCGCTCGCAAGGGCAGTACACCAAAGTCACCGAGGCGTCACTCACCTATGTCGCCATCGACGACCAGGGACGCCCCCGACCCATCCCCAAAGCGCCTGAATAGCGCTATCTATTTGATAGCTACTTACGCTTATTCCACGAGCGCAAAAGCCAAAAAACGCTTCAAGCCAGCACTCGGGATGCCCCGCCGATTCGAGGGGGCTTCCTAGGGTCTACGAGATCAGTGGGAACCCTATCGGCGATCAAGTGACACGCCGCTATAACCGGACTGCACTTCCCGAGGAGACCCCGTGCAGTTCCTTCAATTGCTGATCAGTGGTGTGGCACAAGGTTGCATCTATGGCCTGATCGCGCTGGGCTTTGTCTTGATCTACAAAGCCACCGAAACCGTGAGCTTCGCCCAGGGCGAACTGATGATGCTGGGCGCCTTCGGCGGGCTGATCGGCATGACCCTGCTGGGCATGCCCTACTGGATTGCCGTACCCAGTGCGATAGTGGGCATGGCCGTCTTCGGCGTGTTGCTGGAGCGCGTGGTCATCCGCCCCATTCTGGGGCAGCCTGCCTTCTCCATTGTGATGCTCACCATCGGCATCGGCTATGTGGCGCGCGGTCTGATCACCATGATCCCCGGCATAGGCACCGACACCAACGCGCTGGCCGTGCCCTACAAAGACGAGATCCTGAAGTTCGGCGGCAATGACATGGGCATTGGTGCCCTGGTGCTCAACGTGGAGCACCTCGTCATCATCGGCGCCACCGGCGTGCTGTGCGTGCTCTTGTTTGCGCTGTTCCGCTACACCAAGCTCGGCATTGCCATGCAGGCCGCCTCCCAGAACCAGCTGGCGGCCTACTACATGGGCATTCCGGTCCAGCGCCTCAATGGCCTGGCCTGGGGCTTGGCGGCAGCGGTCGCGGCGATTGCCGGCATCCTGCTCGCGCCCATCACCTTTGTGCACGCCAACATGGGCTTTATCGGCCTCAAGGCCTTCCCTGCCGCCGTGGTGGGTGGCTTCGGCAGCCTGCCCGGCGCCATTGTGGGCGGGCTGGTGATTGGCCTGGTGGAGTCGTTTGCCGGCTTCTACCTGCCCGATGGCTTCAAGGACACCGCCGCCTACGTGGTGGTGCTCGTCATGCTGATGGTCAAACCCAATGGTTTGTTCGGCGAAAAATTGCGGAAGAAAGTCTGATGCGTTTCATATTCAAGACCGATTACGCGCAGGACATCAAGCTCGCCAAACATGGCGGCCATGTGTTCTGGTACAGCGCGCTGGTGCTGCTGCTGGTGGCCGCTCCATGGCTGCTCACCGAGTACAGCCTGGCCCAGCTGAACCTGGTGCTGATCTACGCCATTGCGGGCCTGGGGCTGATGCTGCTCGCCGGCTTTACCGGCCAGTTCTCGCTGGGGCATGCCGCCTTCCTGGGGGTGGGTGCCTATGCACAGGCTTACTTCACCCAAACGGGTGTGCCGTTTGTCGCCTCACTGGCACTCTCGGGCGCGCTGTCGGCGCTCATGGGCATCGTGGTGGGCTTGCCTGCGCTGCGGCTCAAGGGCATCTATCTGGGCATGGCGACCTTGTCCTTCGGCTTCATCATTGAAGAAGTGTTTGCCCGCTGGGAATCGGTCACTGGCGGCAATGCGGGAAAAGCAGTCGGCGTCATCACCATGGCCGGCTACGAACTGGGCAGCGGCCTAGGCTTCTATTTCGTGTGCCTCACCGTGACCGTGTTGTGCACCCTGGGGATTCTGAACCTGCTGCGCTCCCCGACCGGACGGGCCTTTGTAGCCATCCGCGACTCCGAAATCTCGGCGCAGAGCATGGGCATCCACCTGGCGTACTACAAGACACTCTCGTTCTCCATCTCAGCCGCGCTGGCCGGCATGGCGGGGGCCTTGTATGCCCACAACCTTCGCTTCATTTCGCCCGACCAGTTCAACTTGCTGCAGTCGATTGACTTGCTGCTGATGATTGTGATCGGCGGCCTGGGCTCCGTGCACGGGGTGTTTCTGGGCGCCATCTTCCTCATCATCCTGCCGCAGGGCATTTCGGCAGGCAAAGAGTTGCTGCCCGATGTCATCGGCCAGGCGCCCGGCCTCAAGAGCGTGATTTACGGCACTGTGCTGATCGCCTTTGTGCTGTTTGAGCCCATGGGCCTGTACGGCCGCTGGCTCAAAGTGCGCACCTATTTGCAGATGTTCCCGTTCTACCGCCGTGGGCTGTTCAAGCGGCAGAAATCTTTCCAAAAGTCCAATCGCCTCCAATGAGCACCGACCCACTCCTCTCGGCCCAAGGCTTAAGCGTGCGCTTCGGCGGCGTGCTGGCGGTCAACAACGTGTCCTTCGACGTCCAGCAAGGCGAGGTCTTTACCCTCATCGGGCCCAATGGCGCTGGCAAGACCACGGTGTTCAACCTGATCAGCCGCATCTACACGCCCACCACCGGCAGCATCACCTACATGGGCCCGCAAGGCGCACTGCAGCTCACCGAGCAGGCCCCGCAAAACGTGGCCTCACTGGGCATTGCGCGCACCTTCCAGAACATCGAGTTGTTTGAGCACGCCAGCGTGCTGCACAACCTGCTGATCGGTCGCCACACGCACCGCAAAACCTCGCTGTGGCAAGACCTGCTGTTCACCCCCGCCGTGCGCGAGGCCGAGCTCAAGGCCCGCGAGAAGGCCGAGGAAATCATCGACTTCCTCGACCTGCAGCACTACCGCGATTCGTTGGTGGCCGGCCTGCCCTACGGCGTGCGCAAGGTGGTCGAAATGGCACGTGCCCTGTGCACCGAACCCAGGCTGCTGCTGCTCGACGAACCATCCAGCGGCTTGAACGTCGAAGAAACCGATGACATGGCGTTCTGGATCCAGGACATCCAAAGTGAACTGGGCATCACCGTCCTGATGGTGGAACACGACATGGGCCTGGTGTCCAAAGTCTCGGACCGGGTGCTCGCCATGAACCAGGGCGAAGTGCTGGCCATGGGCAGCCCCCGGGAAGTGCAAACCGACCCGGCGGTGGTGGAAGCCTACCTGGGCACGGTAGACGACGTAACGTCCCTGCGCCGCCACACCGCCTGGGAGGCCCCATGAGCACCTTGCCGCCCCCCATCAGCGACCAGCCTGTGCTCAAGCTGCTCAACGTCGAGAGCGCGTACGGCCCCATCAAGGCCATCCGGGGCGTGAGTTTGCAAGTGCGCCGCGGCGAGATTGCCACCGTGTTGGGCTCCAACGGTGCGGGCAAGACCACCATTTTGAAAACCATCTCCGGCATCATCGATCCGCGTAAAGGCTCGGTCGAGTTCAAGGGGCAGGACATCACGGCCCGCGATCCGGCCCACATCGTCCAGGAAGGCTTGAGCCATGTGCCTGAAGGGCGCGAGGTGTTCCCCTTGCTCAGCGTGCATGACAACCTGCTCATGGGCGCCTTTACCCGACCGGACCGTGACGGCGTGGCCAAGGACCTGGCCACGGTGTACCGCTACTTCCCCATTCTCAAAGAACGCGCTGCGCAAGATGCCGGCTTGCTCTCGGGCGGGCAGCAGCAGATGCTGGCCATCAGCCGCGCGCTCATGGCAGACCCGGACCTCATCCTGCTGGACGAGCCCAGCCTGGGACTGAGCCCCAAGCTCACCAAAGAGATTTTTGAAATCGTGGTGCGCATCAACCGCGAGCGCGGCACCACCATCCTGCTGGTGGAACAAAACGCCAACATGGCGCTCAACGCCTCGGACTACGGCTACGTGCTGGAGAACGGCCGCATCGTCATGGAAGACACCTGTGCCAGGCTGCGCGAGAAAGACGACATCAAAGAGTTTTACCTGGGCATGAAGGAAGACGGTGTACGCGGGGAACGCCGCTGGAAAAAGAAGAAAACATGGAGATGAATATGGCCCCCACGCTCCGCCGCTACGCGGGTCGCTGCCCCCCGAGGGGGCGCATTTGCCTTGGGGCGGCCCTGCGGCAAATTGCTGCTCCCGCCCTGCTACATCGCATTAGAACGGTGAGGGCCTACCTATGAACGGACTCTGGGATACCAGCGACATCCGGCCCCACAGTGGCATTGCCCTTGCGGGCGAGACGATTCCGGCCATGTTCTGGAACGCCGTGGCCGCCCGTGGCCCCGACATCTGGCTGCGCCAAAAGCACCTGGGCCTGTGGCGCAGCTGGACGTGGAACCAGACCGCCGACGCCGTGCGCGAGATCGCCGGCGGGCTGATCAGCCTGGGCTTTGAGCCAGGCCACACCGCGTCCATCCTGGCCAACACGGTGGTGGAGTGGGTATGGGCCGACTTGGCCGTGCTCTCGGCCGGTGGTGTGTCCAACGGCATCTACCCGACCGACGCGCCCAGCCAGGTGCAGTACCTGTGCGAGGACTCGGGCACCCGCTTCCTGTTTGTGGAAGACGACGAGCAACTCGACAAGGCACTGGAAGTGCGTGCGCAGTGCAGCACGCTGCAAAAAATCATCGTCATGGACATGGAAGGCCTGCGCGGGCTGGATGACCCCGGCGTCCTGAGCCTCGACGCTCTGCGGGCTCTGGGCCGCACCTACAACGCGGCCCACCCCAACGCCGTGCCCCAGCGCAGCGCAGCCTGCAAGCCGGAAGACCTGGCCATCCTGGTCTACACCTCCGGCACCACGGGCAAGCCCAAGGGCGCCATGCATTTGCACCAGGGCATTGTGTATGCCGTGCGCGGCTACAACACCTTGATCGCCCAGGACGCCAGCGACGAGCGCATGTGTTTTCTGCCGCTGTGCCACATTGCCGAGCGGCTGGGCGGCGAGTACTTCTCGCTCTACACCGGCGCCAAGCTCAACTTTGTGGAGAACCCGGAAACCATCCCCGAAAACGTGCGCGAAATCGCCCCCACCGTGTTCACGGCCGTGCCCCGTGTGTGGGAAAAGTTTTACTCCAGCGTGATGATTGCGCTCAAAGAGTCCGGCAAATTCCAGCAGTTCGTGTATGGCTGGGGCATTGGCGTAGGCACCCGCATTGCCGACAAGGTGCTGGCCGGCCAGCCCGTGGAAGCGTCGCTGAAACTGCAGTTCAAGCTGGCCCAGGTGCTGGCACTCAACAACGTGCGCAAGCTCATCGGCATCCACCGCTCGCGCTTTCTGATCACGGGGGCGGCCCCCATCTCGCCCGACCTGGTACGCTGGTACCTCGCGCTGGGCGTGCCCATGTTGGAGGTCTGGGGCATGACGGAAACCTGTGGTGCTTCCACCGGTGTCCCGGTCAACAAGATCAAGCCCGGCTCCATAGGCCCTGCGGCGAGCTTCAATGAGGTCAAGCTGGACCCGGCCACTGGCGAGATCATGGTGCGCGGCAAGAACGTGTTTGCCGGCTACCTGAACCTGCCTGAGAAAACCGCAGAAACCATCACCCCCGATGGCTGGCTGCACACCGGCGATGTGGGCGTGGTGGACGAGGACGGCTACTTCCGCATCACCGACCGGATGAAGGACATCATCATCACGGCGGGCGGCAAGAACATCACGCCCAGCGAGCTGGAGAACGACCTGAAGTTCTCGCCCTACATCACCGACGCCGTGGTCATCGGCGACAAGCGCCCTTACCTCACCGTGATCATCATGATTGACCAGGAGAACGTCGAGAAATTTGCCCAGGACGCGGACGTGCCTTTCAGCAACTACGCATCCCTCACCCGCGCCCCCGAGGTGCAGGCCCTGATCCAGGCCGAGCTGGACCGGGTGAACCAAAAGTTCGCGCGCGTCGAGCAGATCAAAAAGTTCTTCCTGCTGGAAAACCAGCTCACGGCGGAAGACGAGGAACTCACCCCCACCATGAAACTCAAACGCAAGCTGGTGGAAAAGAAATACCAAGCCCGGATAGAAGCCATGTACCGCTAGCACCCCTGCCGCCCCTTTTTGCACCGAGAACCCCAAGGAGACACAACCATGAAACTGCGTACCGCCATCGCACTGGGCACCCTGGCCCTGACTGCGACGTTTGCCAGCGCCCAACAAGGCGTGGGCAAAGACGAAATTCTGCTGGGCTCCATCCAGGACCTCTCCGGCCCCCTGGCCGGCTTCGGCAAACAGGCCCGCGCCGGCATGCTGCTGGCCGTGGACGAAATCAATGAGCAGGGCGGCATCCACGGCCGCAAGCTCAAACTGCTGGTGGAAGACTCCGGCTACGACCCGAAAAAGGCCGTACTGGCCGCCCAGAAGCTGGTCAACCAGGACAAGATCTTCATGATGATGGGCCACATCGGCACTTCGCAAAACATGGCCGCCATGCCGGTGCAATTTGAGAAGAACGTGATCAACTTCTTCCCCATCACCGCCGCCCGCGAAATGTATGAGCCCTTCCACAAACTGAAGTACGCATTCGCGGCCACCTACTACGACCAGATGCGCCTGGCCGTGCCCAAACTGGTGAAGGAAAAAGGTGCCAAGAAAGTATGTGCGCTCTACCAGGACGACGACTTCGGCCTGGAAGTGCTCAAAGGCACAGAAGACGGCCTGAAGACCATAGGCCAGGAAGTCGCCGAGAAAACCTCCTACAAGCGTGGCGCCACCGACTTCTCGTCCCAAGTGTCCAAACTGCAGGCCAGCGCTTGTGACTTTGTGGTGCTGGGCACCATCATCCGCGAGACCATAGGCGCCATCGGCACCGCCCGCAAGCTGGGCTACAACCCCACCTTCATCGGTTCCAGCGCGGCCTACACCGACCTGATCCACAAGATAGGCGGCAAAGCCATGGACGGCCTCTACGCCACCATGACCGTGCAAAACCCCTACACCGATGAGCAGACCCCCAGCATCCGCTTCTGGGCCAACAAGTACAAGACCAAGTTCAATGAGGACCCCACCGTCTTCTCGGTCTACGGCTACATGATCATCAACACCTTTGCCACGGTGGCCAACAAAGCCGGCAAAAACCTGAGCACCGATAGCTACATCAAGGTCATGGACAGCCTGACCATCCCGCCCGACATGTTCGGCGCCCCGCTGCAAACCTTCACCGCGACCAAGCGCCTGGGCAGCGGCGCATCCCGCCTGTCGCAGATTACCGATGGCAAGTGGAAGGTCATGTCGGAGTACGTGAGCGACGCGCCTGCCAAAAAGTAAGCACCGTCAGCTACCCATGATGAGGCCACCTTCGGGTGGCCTTTTCATGGCGGATTGGATTTCGCAGGGTTGTTGATGCAACAAGAACAGAAACCCAAACGTGTTGCGGGCTTCCAGAGCTTTGTGGGGGAGCTACAGGCTGGAAGCTGCCTTTGCCAACGCCCCGAAGCAGTCACTCAAATGGCACGTTAACGTTGGAGGCCAGCGGCAGCCGTAGGGTGTCGCGGCTGTACCGACGGTTTATGCATTGCGACTCTCCAGATAGCTACGAACTCCCTGCGCGGAATTGAACGGCGCTGGTGATTCAAATGTGAGCACCTCATCCAGCGCTTCCATCAGTATTGCGTGGTGATCTGGCGATGCAGGAACAAGAGTGTAAGTACCGTTTCGCACAACGAAGAATCCTCGCTTGTTTGGAACTGTGAATTGCGGTTCGAGTGGTTCGCCACGGTCGCTCCAAAAAAGCCACACCGCCGCCTCTACATCAAGGCCCTCGCAATACGCCACTGCGTCCGATTCGCAAGTGAATGCGATAAGAGTTCGTTTCTCAGTTTCTACGGCGAAGATCATGCGGCATAACGTTCCAGCAGAGCCGCGAGCGGCGGCTGGGCACAGAAGGCCCAGAATGAAATGAGGGCCTGACGTGACCAGCCGTTGCGAGTCGGATCGAGCGCAGGGTTAAACCTCGGGCGGTTGCATGTATTTCTTGAAGTTTGCAATGTAGTCATCAAGGTTCTCCTCGAGCATCGCCTTGTATTGCGCCACAAAGTATTCAAGCGTTTCTTCCTTGCTCGCGCGCATGGCATCCTCCGAATCGAAGCCACATGCGCTAACCCAGGCATTGAACCGCGAGGCAGCAAACAGAAAAGAAGCGCTGACCTTGCCGCGACCGATGTCTGAGCAATGCTCGTTCGCCAAGTGGATGAGCGAATCGGCTCGATCGTAGAACCGATCGTCGACGCTCTTCTCAGTGCGCTCTGTTGATTCCATGGGTGAGGTTTAACGATCAGCGTTTATCAGCCGCACTTTTGCGGAATAACACGGGAACCAGTCGGATAACGTGGCACCCAAAAATTGGAATTCATCATGAAAATCAATCACTTACGGCAAGGGACTAGATGGATGCACAGGCATATTGAATTTGACAAAGTCGGCAACTAGCTTATCTCAGTTTGACTAGACTCCGTTCAAATTGAACGTACTTTGCGAAAGGCCGCTCCCGCTGCAAAGTAGACGTGCGCTTTGTTCATTTCTTAAATCGTAAAGCCAGCCCTAGGTTCCCAGCGGCACCAATGAAATGAACACGCTTCACCGCCAGCGTATTTACTGCCGATTTATACCTACAGCACCCATGGAATAAGCGCGAGCAGCTCCTAAAAATATAGCAACTCAAGAGACGATGTAAGCCGCAGACGCGGTGGACAGCAGCTTGCCATCCGTGCCCAGAAACTCCATGCGGGTAGACGCCACGCGTGAGCCCAGGCGCATCACCTCGGCGTGCAGCTCGAACTGCTCGCCGATGCCGGGGCGCAGGTAGTCCACCCGCAAATCGATGGTGCCCAGCTTGGCAAAGCGGTGCAGGCGCTGCGCGGGCGCTTCGTCCATGTGGCGGGCGCCAATGGCGGCCATGACCGCTAGGCCGCCCATGGCGTCCAGCCCCGCGCTGATCACGCCGCCGTGGATGCGGTGATAGGCGTAGTGCCCCACCAGCTCCGGGCGCATGGCGATGCGGGCTTTGACCTTGTCGGGGGCAATGGAGACGACTTTCAAACCCAGCACCCGGTTGAAGACCATGCTTTCTTCAAAAATCCGGGTCAACCCTTCGATGAACTCCGGTTCGAAAGTAAGGGGCGCGCTCATGCCTGAAACACCTTGGGCGTGCTGGCGCGGTGAAAGCCCTCAAAGGGTTTGATGGCTTCGCGCGCCCGCGCTGCCTCGTCGGCCACACGCATGGGGTAGCCCATGCGGGCCTGGGGGCGCGCACCGTCGATACGCAGCGTGGTGCCGCTGATAAAGGCCGCCGCAGGGCTGAGCAAAAACACAATGCCGGCGGCGGTTTCCGCCTCGGTGCCGAAGCGCCCCAGGGGCACCGTTTTGGCCATTTCGCGCAGCATGGGGGCCATCTCGGGCGGGTAGTGGTCCATGCCGCTGGAGGCGATGTAGCCCGGTGCCACGGCGTTCACCCGCACGCCCCGGTGCGCCCACTCCACGGCGGCTGTTTCGGTCAAGCTCACCATGCCGGCCCGCGCTGCGCCGCTGTGGCCCATGCCCGGCATGGAGCCCCACATGTCGGCCACGATGTTGACGATGGCGCCGCCGTGCTTGCGCATGCTTTGGCTGTAGCACTCGCGCGCCATCAAAAAGCCACCCATCAGGTTGGTGTTGACGACGGCCTCCCAGCCCTTGGCGCTGATGGCCTCCAGCGGCGTCATGTACTGGCCGCCGGCGTTATTCACCAGGCCGTCAATGCGGCCGTGTTGCGCCACGATGGCGGCCACACAGGCCTTCACCGCGTCTTCATTGCGGATGTCGCACACATGCTGGCTGGCTTGGCCGCCGTCCTCGGTGATTTCGGCGGCAGCTTTCTCCAGCTTTTCGGGCTTGCGGCCTATGAGCGCCACAGTGGCGCCCAAGGCCGCCAGCTCATGGGCGGTGCAGCGACCGATGCCGGAGCCGCCACCGGTAATCACCACCACTTTGCCGGCGAACAAGCCGGGCGCGAAGACTGAACCGTAATGCATCACACCTCCTGAATGAACATGGCCACGGCGTGTTCACCGAGCGCTTCTGCCGTGGCCCCTTTGGCGGGCTCCAACCATTGCACCGACCCGTTGAGCGCGCCCGGAATCAGCAGGCGGGCCACGCCCACCGGCGCTTTGCGCAGCGGGCGCACCATCACACTGCTATGATTTTAGGAGCTGCCAGCGCTTACAGCGTGAGCGCCAGCAGCCAAAAACACTTGAAATTCAGACCTTTGTGAAGTCGGGCTTGCGTTTCTCCATAAACGCCATGAACGCCTCTTTGGCGGAAGGCTCACCCAGCATGCGGCCGAAGCTCACGGCTTCTTCGTCGATGCGGGCCAGCACCTCGGCCAGTTGGCCTTTTTTGAGCAGGCGCTTGGTTTCGATCAGCGAGGCGATGGGCTTGGCCGCCAGCTTGCGGGCCTGGGCCTGGGCCACGGCATTCGCTTCAGTGGGCGGCACCACGCGGTTGGCCAGGCCCACTTCCAGCGCGGCCTCGGCCATGAAGGGTTCGCCCATGAGCAAGGCTTCGGCGGCACGGTGGTAACCCATCATCTGGGGCACCAGCAGGCTGGACCCGGCCTCGGGGCACAGGCCCAGGTTCACAAAGGGCATGGAAAAAGCCGCGTTGTCACCGGCGTAGACCAGGTCGCAATGGAACAGCATGGTGGTGCCTATGCCCACGGCCGGCCCGCACACCGCCGCAACAATGGGCTTGGGAAAGGCCGCCAGCGCCCGCAGGAAGCGGAACACCGGCGCGTCCTGCGCCTTGGGCGGTGCGCCCAGAAAGTCGGCAATGTCGTTGCCGGCGCTGAACACGGTGGCGTCGCCCTGGAACACCACCACGCGCACGGCGGCGTCGTCACGCGCGGCGTCCAGCGCATCGGCGCAAGCGGCGTACATGGCCTGGGTGAAGGAGTTTTTCTTTTCGACCCGGTTCAGGGTGATGGTGGTGATGCCGGCGTCGGTGTGGATCAGGATGTCTTGCATGGTGCGCTCACTCAAAAATGGATGGGGGATTGGATCACTGTTTGTAATAGACGATCTGGTGGGTGGTTGCCAGTAGCACGCCGGCTTCGTTCCAGAGCTGGCTGCTCTGGTCAAAGAAGCCATTGCGAAAGGCCTGCGCTTGCGCTTGCCCCAGCAGGTATCCGGTGCCGGTCTGGGCCAATTGCTCGGTACTGGCATGGAAGTACACCGTGAGCGACACGGTACCCACAGGCACGTGCGTGGCCCGGCGGATGAACACGCGGGGAAAGAAAATGTCCGAGATACAGGCCAGCGATGCAAAGTCCAGCGGGCGTGGCGGGTTGTCCCGCACCCAGAGCTGGCTCAGGCTGCTGTGGCCGCTGCCGTCCCACACGGCGGGCAGGTGGCCGGTGACAAGTCGCAGCTCATAGCGCTGCACAAACGCCATGGGCGCCATGACTGGCAGCGGCGCGACTTCGGCGGGTGGCGGGCACAGGGGCATGGGCTCTTCGTCCACGCCCCAGGTTTCGCGGCGCACAGCGGTCACTGCGGTGCCGGTCATGACCATCGCATCGCCCTGCTGGATCTCCATGGTCCAGTGCTGGGTCGACCGGTTGGTGCGCGCCGCACGCGCCATGACCGTGAAAGGGCCGTCCGCCAGCGCCGCGCAAAAGTTCACGGTGAGCGAAACCGGGTCGCCCAAGCGCTCGGGGTGCTGCAGCACCGCGTTCAGAGCCTGTGCCGTGGTGATGCCCCCAAAGGGCCCCACCATATTGGCGTAGGCCGGGTGGGTGTGCCCCGCCCAACTGCCATCGGGCTGTGCCTGCAAGGCAATGGCTTCATCAAAAACGTGGGGACTCATGCAAGCGTTCTCCAGATGGCTGCGGTGCAGCCCTTCCCATGCAAAAAAGCCACCCGAAGGTGGCCTTGGTGCGACGCGTTTTAGACGCGTTCAAAGATGCCGGCAGCGCCTTGGCCCGTGCCTACGCACATGGTGACCATGCCGTACTTCAGGTTGTGGCGGCGCAACGCGTGCACCACCGTGGCCGCCCGGATGGCACCGGTAGCACCCAGCGGGTGACCCAGGGCAATGGCGCCGCCCATGGGGTTGACCTTGGACGGGTCCAGCCCCAGGCTGTTGATGACGGCCAGCGACTGGGCCGCGAAGGCTTCGTTCAGCTCGAACCAGTCGATGTCAGCGTGCTGCAAACCGGCGTAGCGCAGGGCGGCGGGAATGGCTTCAATGGGGCCGATACCCATGATCTCGGGGGGCACGCCACGGGCCGCAAAGCTCACAAAACGGGCCAAGGGGGTCAGGCCAAACTGCTTCACGGCTTTTTCGCTGGCCAAAATCAGCGCGCCTGCGCCATCACTGGTCTGCGAACTGTTACCGGCGGTCACGCTGCCGCGCGCTGCAAACACGGGCTTGAGCTTGGCCAGGCCTTCAATGGAGGTGTCCGGGCGCGGGCCTTCGTCCAGACTGACGGTGCGGGTACGGGTGGACACTTCACCAGTCGCCAGGTTGGGCGTGCGCTCGATCACATCGATAGGCGTGATCTCGTCGGTGAACTCGCCGGCCTGCTGGGCCTTGATGGCACGCAGGTGAGATTCAAGTGCGAAGGCATCCTGCATCTCGCGGGTCACCTTCCACTGCTGGGCCACCTTTTCAGCGGTCAGGCCCATGCCGTAGGCAATGCCGACGTTCTCGTCGCGGGCAAACACTTCCGGGTTGAACGAGGTTTTGTTGCCGCCCATGGGCACCATGCTCATGGACTCAGCGCCGCCGGCGATCAGCACATCGGCCTCGCCCACGCGGATGCGGTCTGCCGCCATCTGGATGGCCGAAATACCGGAGGCGCAGAAACGGTTCACGGTGACACCGCCCACCGGGTGGTCAAAGGCCAGGCCCACCGCAATACGGGCCATGTTCATGCCCTGCTCGCCTTCAGGGAAAGAGCAGCCGATGATGGCGTCTTCAATCGCCTTGGGGTCCAGGGTGGGGACTTGCAGCATGGCGCTGCGCAGGGCAGACACCAGCAGCTCATCGGGGCGGGTGTTGCGGAAGAAGCCACGGCCAGAGCGCCCGATGGGCGTGCGGGTGGCGGCAACGATGTAGGCGTCTTGTACTTGTTTCATTTCGTGTGTCCTTAGTTGCGCACCGGTTTGCCGGTGGACATCATGCCCATGATGCGTTCTTGCGTCTTGGGGTGGGTCAGCAGGCTGCAGAAGGCCTTGCGTTCCATGGCCATGAGGTATTCCTCGGTCACCAGGGTGCCGGCATCCAGCTGGCCGCCACACACCACTTCGGCAATCAACAGGCCGATGTGGAAGTCATGCGCGCTGATGAAACCGCCGTCGCGCATATTGACCAGCTGGGCGCGGATGGTGGCGATGCCACTGCGACCGGCCACGGGGAAGCTGCGCTTGTGCGGTGCGCGGTAGCCGCTGGCAAACATGGCCTTGGCCTCGTTGATAGCGACGAAGAGCAACTCATCCTTGTGGGCCACGACCACGTCGCTGTCTAGCAAGTAGCCCAGCTTGCGGCTTTCCAGCGCGCTGGTGCCCACCTTGGCCATGGCGGCGGCGGTGAAACCTTCGGTCAGGAAAGGCAGCAGGTCCTTGGAGGTGGACTGGGCCATGTTCTCTGCGGCGCGACGGGCGATGTAGGTCAAGCCACCGGCTCCGGGCACCAGGCCCACGCCGACTTCCACCAGACCGATGTAGCTTTCCATCGCCGCCACACGCTTGCTGGAGTAAACGGCCAGCTCGCAACCGCCGCCCAGCGCCAGACCGCGGATGGCGGAAATGACGGGCACGTTGGAGTAGCGCAGTTTGAGCATGGCGTTTTGCAGCTCGGCTTCCGCGCCTTCGATGGCTTTGGCGCCACCGATCATGAAGGCGGGCATCATGCCTTGCAGGTCAGCACCGGCAGAGAACATCTCGTCCGGCGACCAGATGACCAAGCCTTGGTATTCCTTCTCGGCCAACTCCTGGGCTTGCAGCAGGCCTTCGATCACACCGCCACCGATGGCGTGCATCTTGGTCTTGATGCTGGCAATGAGCACTTGCTCGTCCAGCGTCCACAGGCGGATGGACTCGTCTTCAAAGACGGTCTTGCCGGCAGTCTCGGCCTTGGGCGCGTTGGAACCCAACACGCTCTCAGGGAAGTGCTGGCGCTCGTACACCGGCAGCTTGCGCACCGGCACAAAAGTGCCTGTGGTGGGGTTCCAGGAACCTGCAGCGGTGTGCACACCACCGGCATCGGCCACGGGGCCTTTGAACACCCATTCCGGCAGAGGCGCTTTGCACAGGGCTTTGCCGGCGGCTATGTCTTCCTGAACCATCTTCGCCACTTCGAGCCAACCGGCCTCCTGCCAGAGCTCGAACGGGCCCTGCTTCATGCCGAAGCCCCAGCGCATGCAGAAGTCCACATCGCGGGCGTTGTCGGCGATCGATGCCAAATGTATGGCGGCGTAGTGGAAGCTATTGCGCAGGATGGCCCACAGGAACTGACCCTGCTTGCCTTCGGCATTGCGTAAGAGCTTGAGGCGCTCGGCGGCCGGCTTTTTGAGCATGCGGGCGTAGACCTCGTCGGCCTTTTCGCCACCAGCCACGTAGTCCTTGCTTTCGCTGTCGAAGCGCAGCACATCGCGGCCCACCTTCTTGAAGAAACCGGCTTTGGACTTCTGGCCCAAGTGGCCCATCTCCAGCAGCGTCTTGAGCACGACGGGCGTCGCGAAGCTCTCGTAGAAGGGGTCGGTCTCGATGCTCAGCGTGTCCTGCAGCGTCTTGATCACGTGGGCCATGGTGTCCAGGCCGACCACGTCCGCTGTGCGGAAGGTGCCGGAGGATGCGCGACCCAGCTTTTTGCCGGTCAGGTCATCGACCACGTCGTAGGTGAGGCCGAAGTTTTCCACTTCCTTCATGGTGGCCAACATGCCGGCGATACCGACACGGTTGGCGATGAAGTTGGGGGAGTCCTTGGCACGCACCACGCCTTTGCCCAGGGTGCTGGTCACAAAGCCTTCGAGGGCATCGAGGTAGTGGGCTTCTGTGGTGGGGGTGTTGATCAACTCCACCAGCGCCATGTAGCGGGGCGGGTTGAAGAAGTGGATACCGCAGAAGCGCGGTTTGATTTCTTCCGGCAGCGCTTCCGACAGCTTGGTAATCGACAGGCCGGAGGTGTTGGACGCAACAATGGTGTTGGGGCCGATGAAGGGCGCGATCTTTTTGTAGAGGTCCAGCTTCCAGTCCATGCGCTCTGCAATGGCCTCGATGATGAGGTCGCACTCGCGCAGCTGTTCGAGGTGCTCTTCGTAGTTGGCCTGACCGATCAAGCCAGCCTCATCCACCACGCCCAGAGGGGCGGGCTTGAGCTTCTTGAGGTTGTCAATGGCACGGGTGACGATGCCATTTTTAGGGCCTTCTTTGGCCGGCAGGTCAAACAGCACCACCGGCACTTTGACGTTGACGAGGTGGGCTGCAATTTGCGCCCCCATGACGCCTGCGCCCAGCACTGCGACTTTACGGACTTGGAAACGGGACATAGTTTTTCCTGAATGGGTTTACTGGATACGGGTCCAGGTTTGGGTGCGGCCGAAAAAGGCGATGGAACCGCGCATCTCCAGTTTTTTGCCACCCTCGATGGGGGTCAGGCGGGCGTTGTATTCCTTGCCCTCTACGGGGTCCAGAATCTTGCCGCCATCCCACACGTCTTTGCCTTCCACTTTCTTGACTCCACGGATGATTTCCAGGCCCACGATGGGCTTGCCCTTGCGGTCGTCCTTGCATTCATCGCACTTGTCGTCCGGCTTGGCGGCGGGGTCCAGGCGCTTTTCAATACGCGCGATGACGACACCGTTCTCTTCAACAATGCGGATCTCCGACTTGGCCAGACCGGTTTTGTCGTCCACCTGGCGCCAGAGCCCCACGGGACTCATTTGGGCCATGGCGGCGGTCGCTGTCAGGCTGAGAGCAATTACAAGCGTGTTGCGAATCATGAAAGTCTCCTGTCGTTAAAAAGTGGAAGGGGAAACGCAATACTTTTTAAGCCAATGCGGCGTCGGTGTCCATCAACACTTTGGAACCGGTGCGGGCGGTACGCATCAAGGTCGCGGTCTCGGGGAACAGCTTGGCGAAATAGAAGCGTGCGGTCTGCAGCTTGGCGGTGTAGAACGGATCGGTGCTACCGGCCGCAATTTCGCGCAGCGCCACCTGCGCCATGCGGGCAAAGAAATATCCGAACACCAAGTGGCCTGCCACACGCAGATAGTCCACGGCGGCGGCGCCTACTTCGTCGGGGTTCTGGAAACCCTTGAATCCGACTTCGGTGGTGAATTTGGTCATCTGCTCGCCCAGGATGGCAATCGGCGTGATGAATTCAGCCATCTTTTCGTTCACGCCCTCTTCCGCCACCAGCACGCCGACCAGCTTGCCGAACTTCTTCAGCGTTGCGCCGTTGTTGCCCAGCACCTTGCGGCCCAAGAGATCCAAGGATTGGATGGTGTTGGTGCCTTCATAAATCATGTTGATGCGGTTGTCGCGCACGAACTGCTCCATGCCCCATTCTTTGATGAAGCCGTGGCCACCGAAGACCTGCATGCAAGCGTTGGTGGCGATGTGGCCGTTGTCGGTCAGGAAGGCTTTGGCAATCGGGGTCAGCAAGGCGAGCATTTCGCCGGCGTCTTTGCGCACCTTTTCATCCGGGTGGTTGTGCTCTTTTTCGAGCAGCATGGAGCAGTAGACCTGCAAGGCACGACCGCCGTCGGCGTAGGCGCGCGCGGTCATCAACATTTTGCGCACGTCGGGGTGCACGATGATGGGGTCAGCGGGCTTGTCTTTGGCCTTGGTGCCGGAGAGGCTGCGCATCTGGATGCGGTCTTTGGCGTAAGCCAGTGCGTTCTGGAATGCGACTTCGGTGAGGCCCAGGGATTGGTTGCCCACGCCCAGACGGGCGGCGTTCATCATCACGAACATGCCTTGCATGCCCTTGTTCGGCTGGCCGACCATAGTACCCACGGCGTTTTCCAAGACCATCTGGCAGGTGGCATTGCCATGGATGCCCATTTTGTGTTCCAGGCCGCCACAGTAAATGCCATTGCGCTCACCCAGAGAGCCGTCGGCATTCACATGGAATTTGGGCACGATGAACAGGCTCACCCCCTTGATGCCGGGAGGCGCATCGGGCAAGCGAGCCAACACCAGATGAATGATGTTGTCGGTCATGTCGTGTTCGCCGGCACTGATGAAGATCTTGTTCCCGGTGATTTTGTAGGTGCCGTCTGCCTGGGGTTCCGCCTTGGTGCGCATCAGACCCAAGTCGGTACCGCAGTGGGGTTCGGTCAGGCACATGGTGCCGGTCCATTCGCCGCTGGTCATCTTGGGCAGGTAGGTGGCTTTTTGCTCGGGCGTACCGTGCGTCTCCAAGGCGGCGTACGCACCGTGGGTCAAACCGGGGTACATGGTCCAAGCCTGGTTGGCGCTGTTGAGCATTTCGTAGAACATGCCGTTGACCACATAAGGCAGGCCTTGGCCGCCGTACTCGGGGTCGCAGGCCAGTGCAGCCCAGCCGCCGTCGATGTACTGGCGGTAGGCTTCCTTGAAGCCCTTGGGGGTGGTGACCGCATGAGTGGTCTGGTCAATCGTGCAGCCCTCGGTGTCACCGCTGATGTTCAGGGGGAAGGCCACTTCCGCAGCGAACTTGCCGCCTTCTTCCAACACCGCATTAATGGTGTCTGCATCGATGTCCGCGTGCTTGGGGATTTGTTTCAAGTCATCCGCCACTTTGAGCACTTCGTGCATCACAAACTGCATGTCTCGGATCGGGGGGGTATAGCTGGGCATGGTGGGGTCTCCTGGGTAACTGGGGTGATTCGTGTGCGCTCACACGGCGGTGGTGTAGCGCGCAAGGATGTTGGAAAACCCACGGTTCGCGCGCTCGATAGAACCGGGGTTTTGGAGGAATCGGGCTTCGTAGTGCAAAGCCAGGATGAGGCCGTGAATTTCAAAGGCCATTTGTTGCTCATCGGCATCGGGGCGCAAGTGTCCGCATTGTTTGGCCAGTATGACTGCGCGGTTCAGTGCGCTCAACCAGGTTTGTACCGAGGAAGCCAGCGCATCGCGAACGGGGCCGGGCCGGTCGTCAAACTCAACCGCCCCGCTGATGAAGATGCATCCCGACTGGATTTCCACGGCAACGCGCTTCATCCAGTTGCCAAACAGGGCCTCCACACGCGGCAGACCTCGGTCGGCATGCAAGGCGGGATAGAACACTTCCTGCTCAAAGCGGTGGAAGTATTCGCGGATCACGGAGATTTGCATTTCTTCGCGGGAGCCGAAGTGTGCAAACACGCCGGATTTGCTCATCTGGGTGACTTCGGCCAGCGCACCAATGCTCAGGCCTTCCAGGCCGATTTGGGTGGACAGACCCAACGCGGCGTCTACGATGGCTGCCTTGGTTTGTTGCCCCTTTTGCATGGCCCGGCGAACAGGCGCACGCTTGGCACCTGCCTCGGCTGGCGCAGCTTCCAGAGTGTTTTCAGTTGCGGACGACATAGGCAAAACGGCACCAAAAATAGAACGATCGTGCTATTTTGCAGCATTTCGCAGGGCGCTGTGAAGTCCCGCAAGCCTCTAGAGGCTCATTTCTAAGGAAATCTAGGGTTTACCCGAGGATGAGCGCGAGGCCTTGCTCCAGATGTTCGGAGGGCAAACGCTTGAAGCCCGAGCGCGCATACCGCTGCAGCCGGCCGGTCACAAAGGCCATGACGGTGGCGGCATGGACCTGCGGATCCACCAGCCCCTCCACCGAGGGCGCATGCAAAGCAGCGTCGCGCAGACATTGCCGGATAGCGGCCTCCACCTTGTCGAACATGGCGTTCATGCGCTGCTGCAGGCGCTCGTGCTCCAACACCAGCGCATCGCCCACCATGACCCTGGCCATGCCGGGGTTCTTTTCGGCGAACTGCACCAGCATGCCCGCAATCCGCCGGGCTTGACGGGTGCCGGCATCGGCCCGGCCCTCGCTGGCCTCTTTCTCCACGATTTGGTTGATCAGCGAAAAAACCGTTTGCTCGATGAAGTCAATCAGGCCCTCAAACATCTGGGCCTTGCTGGCGAAGTGGCGGTACAGCGCGGCCTCACTCACCTCTAGGCGTGCTGCCAGGGCCGCAGTGGTGATGCGCTCGCCACCGGGTTGCTCCAGCATGGTGGCCAGCATTTGCAGAATCTGCACTCGCCGCTCTCCGGGCTTGGGCCGTTTGCGCGCGGCGCTCCCCTGGTCGGGTTCCGTGGAGGGGGCAAGCGTGTCGGTCGGGGCAGCCGTGGGGTCAGACATGGAGTGCTCTACAAAACGTTGAAGTTAGTGGCCACTCAAATTCTCGCACACGCCCGTGGCCCCCACGAATTTCAGACCGGCGGGAAATGCAACCCGACGCACAGGCCGCACCCTTCCCCACCTGGCTTCAGTTCGAGTTGACTTCTATGCACATGGGCGATTTCATTGGCAATGGCCAAGCCCAAGCCATTGCCTTCGACGGCGGTTCCCGCTCCCCGATAGAAACGCTCCAACACCCGCGCTTGCTCAGGCTCGGGGATACCCGGGCCATCGTCCTCCACCTCCAGAAACGCCTGGCGCCTCAAACCACAACGGAGGGTGACGTGCCCGCCCGAAGGGGTGTACTTGATCGCGTTATCGACCAGGTTCACCAGCAGCTCGCGCAGCAGCCACTCCTGTCCGCTAATGTGTGCCGGGCTGGTGTCGAGCCCCAGATCGATGTTTTTGACTATCGCTGCGTCCAACTGCGACTCCAGCACCGCCTCACACAGTTGCTGCAGATCGATGCGTTGCAAAGGCTGCACATGGGCGCTGCGCGCATCCGCGCGTGACAGGGCCAGCAATTGGTTGGCCAGCTGGGAGGTACGGCGCACGGCGTGGCGCAATCGCAGGACCTGATCCGCTCCTAAAGTAATAGCTGCTTGCGCAGTATCAACAGGGGCTGATGGCATATTTTGATCAGAAACATGGGGCTCAAGCGCTTGGGCCCAGGCCTCTACCTGGGCTTGCAGTCCCGCCAAGGGCGTACGCAGTTGGTGTGCTGCGTCGGCCACAAAACGGGCTTGGCTTTCGGCTTGCGCATTCACCAGACCGAAGAGGCGGTTCAGGGACAGCACCAGTGGCCTGACCTCATCCGGCGAGGCATCCGGATCCAGCGCAGAAAGGTCACGCGGGGAGCGCCGCTCCAGCGCGTCCCGCAGCTCCAGCAACGGGCGCAGCGCGGTGCCCACAGCCCAACGGATCGCAAAGAACCCCGCGAATGCGAGCACCAGGTTGGGTAGCACCACCTTCAAGGCAAGCAAACGCTGCCATTGCTGGCGGGGGTCGGAGCCATCGGCCAGGCGAACCACCCATTCTCCGGCCACGGTCTGTACCCGCTGGCTGACGATGCGGTAAGTCACGCCCTCGTATTCTTCACTGGTAAAGGCCGGTTCTTTGGTGGTGGGTGGCATGCCGTAAAGCCAATCCGCCCCCACGCGCACCACACCGTCCAGCCCCACCACGGCAATCGCAGCAGCGCCTGGGCGGCTGTTCAAAAACTCTTCGACCGGGGGCGCGGTGAGCAGCACAGGAAGCTCAGCAGTCGCATCGCCCCGGGCCACGATGGAGTCCGCCAGCAGCGGCACCAGACTGAGCAGCTGACTGTCTTGTTGCAAGGCGGCACTGTCGGCGGAGCGGTAGTCGAACCAGGCGTTCAGCAAAGCCAGCATGAACAAGGGCAGCAACAGCAGCAACAAAAGCCGCCGCTGCAAACCAGTGGACATGCCGGCGGTGACCATTCAGGCAGCAGTGAGTTCCAGGCGGTATCCGAACCCGCGGATGGCGCGCAGCGCCACACCATGGGGCTCCAGTTTGCCGCGCAGCCGGGAGATGTAGACCTCCACCGCATTCGGGGTGATTTCCTTGTCCCAACCCGTGAGCGCTTGCAAGAGCTTGTCTTTGTTGGCGGGTTTGGGCGCTTGCAGGAGCAGGTACTCCATCACTGTCCATTCGCGCGGACCCAGTTCCAGGGGGGTCGCGATCTGCCCCTCCCCACGAATGCAAGCCAAGCGCTGGGCCGTATCCAGTTCGAGGGGGCCAAAGCTCAAAATGGACGATGTCGCCGCCTGTGAACGGCGCAAGAGGGCGCGCAAGCGCGCAAGCAACTCCGGCAGCTCGAAGGGTTTGACCATGTAGTCATCCGCGCCCATGTCCAGACCCTGTACGCGGTCCTGCAAGGCATCGCGCGCCGTGAGGATCAGCACGGGAATGGTCTGACCGTTCTTGCGCAGGGAGTGCGTGAGAGCCAAACCGTCCATCTGCGGCAGCCCGATGTCCACCACCGCCACGTCAAAGGATTCGGTCTGGGTGACTTCGAGCGCGCGTTCGGCGCTGCCCACCCAGTCCACCGCGTAGCCCGCGTCGGTCAAGCCCAGCTTGATGCCGCTGGCCACCAGCACGTCATCCTCGACCAACAGGAGTCGCATCAAAACCCTCTCTAGCGCTCTTGGAATATGCGCAAGGCGCTACAAAAACAGCAGCACCCGGATTAGTGCGAACGAATCATGGTACCGAAGGCCTGATCCGTCAGGATTTCCAACAACAGCACATGCGGAACGCGCCCGTCAATGATGTGCACCGAGTTCACGCCACTCTTGGCCGCGTCCAGGGCGCCGGCAATCTTGGGCAACATGCCGCCGCTGATCGTTCCATCCGCAAACAGTTCATCAATGCGCTTGGCGGTCAAATCCGTCATCAAGACCCCCTGCTTGTCGAGCACGCCGCTGATGTTGGTCAGCATCATGAGCTTTTCGGCCTGCAACACGGTAGCGAGCTTGGCGGCCACCACGTCAGCATTGATGTTGTAGCTTTCATTGTTCTCACCAAAGCCGATGGGGCTGACCACCGGAATGAAGGCATCATCTTGCAGGGCTTTGACGATGCTGGGGTCTACACTGACGATGTCCCCCACCTGCCCGACATCATGCTCTTTGCTCGGGTCTGCACTGTCCACCATTTTGAGCTTTTGGGCGCGGATCATGGCGCCATCTCGGCCCGTCAAACCCACGGCTTTGCCGCCAGCTTGATTGATCAGCCCGACGATGTCCTGCTGCACCTCCCCACCTAAAACCCACTCGACCACTTCCATGGTTTCCGGGTCGGTGACACGCATGCCTTGGATGAACTCGCCCTTCTTGCCCAAGCGATTCAAAAGGCCTTCAATCTGGGGCCCGCCGCCATGCACAACCACGGGGTTCATGCCCACCAGTTTGAGCAAGACCACATCCTCTGCGAAGGCCTTTTGCAATGCGGGGTCCGTCATGGCATTGCCGCCATACTTGATCACCATGGTCTTGCCGTGGAACTTGCGGATGTAGGGCAAGGCACGGGCCAGGATACGGGCTTGGTCAAACGGGGCCATAGTGGCTGCGGAACTAGCGTCGGTCATGAAGGGCACCCAATGAAAAGTGGTGTCGGAAGGGAGTATTCAGGCCCAAATTGTGCCGTATGTGAGCAGCACCATTTCAGGCTACAGGTCAGGCGGGCTGGTAACCCTGCACATGTTTCAGCATGAAGGCCTTGATGGCCACGGAGTCATTACGTTCGGCTGCGGCATACAAGCCATCCAGTTCCGGCTGCAATTGCTCCCAAGTCAAAAATGGCTCGTGCGCTTTCATGATGCGGGGATGCTCCGTTGGCTGCGGGTTGTCGCCGATCAGCAGTTCTTCGTAGAGCTTCTCGCCTGTACGCAGACCGGTTACGGCAATCTCGATGTCTCCGTCCGGGTGATCTGCATCGCGGACCGACAGGCCCGAAAGCTGAATCATGCGTCGCGCAAGATCCATGATCCGGACCGGCTGCCCCATGTCCAACACAAACACATCCCCACCCCGCCCCATGGCGCCGGCTTGCAATACCAGTTGGGCCGCTTCCGGAATGGTCATGAAGTAGCGTGTAACTTCTGTATGGGTCACGGTGAGCGGGCCACCTTGTGCCAATTGCTTGCGGAACAGCGGAACCACGCTGCCACTGGAGCCCAGCACATTGCCGAATCGGACCATGGAAAAGCAGGTTTCCGGGTTGTTTGCCGCCAAGGCTTGCAGCACCAACTCCGCAACCCGCTTGGTAGCCCCCATCACATTGGTGGGACGCACCGCTTTGTCTGTGCTAATCAACACAAAGCGCTTCACCCCGGCATCGGCAGAGGCACGCGCAAGATTCAAGGTGCCAAATATGTTGTTGCGCACCCCTTCTCCGGGGTTGTCCTCCACCATGGGAACGTGCTTATAGGCTGCTGCGTGGTAGACGACAGAGGGCTTGAAGGTAGCCAGCACGTCGCGTAGCCGTTCCACATTGGCGACACTGCCCAACACGGGAGCCAATTCCACCAGGTTTGCGCTCACCGGATCAATGGCCGACAACTCTTGGTGAATGGCGTACAAGCCGAACTCGTTATGGTCCAGCAAGACCAGTTTGCTCGGCATTTGCGAACATATCTGACGCGCCAGCTCTGATCCGATGCTGCCACCGGCGCCACTGACCAACACCACCTTGCCGTTCAGTTCCCGCGTAAGCAACTCTTTGGAAGGCGGCACTGGATCCCTGCCCAGCAGATCCTCAATATCCAACTCCCTAAAATCCTGGACAGTCACCTTCCCACTGGCCAGGTCGGACATGCTGGGAAGCGTACGCACATGGACCGGCAAGCCATCAAGCGCCCCGATGATTTGATTGCGGCGCTCGCGCGGGGCATTCGGCATGGCCAACAAAATATCTGTAATGGCAGCGGCAGGTACCAGCTGCACCAAGGCTTTTGCAGAATAGACGGGCAGGCCATTGAGGCTGCGCCCGACCATGGATTCGTCGTCATCCACAAAACCGATCAGCTCATATTGACGAGCGACCCCCAGCGCAGCCGCAGTCTGGGCTCCCGCATTGCCGGCACCGTAAATCAACAACCGTCCTGCTGAACCTCGCGCTTTCGCATCCATTTCAGCCAACCAGAAGCGCGCGAACGCACGACTGGCTCCGACAAGGACCAAAAACACCAAAGGTTGCAACAAACCCAGACTGCGTGGAACCATGGGCCATTGGTGCCACATCAACAGCACAGACAAAATCAGTGCATACAGGGCGACTGCTTTACCCGTTGCAACCAGCGCTGCTTGACCGGTATACCGGAAGATTGCACGGTACAGACCGAAGCGAATGAATATGGGAATCGCCAACACAGGTGCAATTCCATACACCCACCACTGTGCTCCAGTGGGTCTGTGCAAACCATCCAAACGAAGTGAGTAAGCCACCCACGTTGCCAAAATCGCCAGCACTATATCCAGTGCAATGACGATCAATCGCTTGGCCAACCGAGGCCAAGCAAGCACCCTACTGTGCATTGATTGCGAACGTTTCCTTGGACTGTCCTTGTGCAATCAAGGCGGACAACCATTTAGGCGTCAGGCCGCGCCCCGACCAGGTTTCTCCGTTGGGGCCGCGGAATTTGGGTGCAACGGCAACAACTGCTTTTTTGGAAGCCCTGTCGGTCTTGGAGTTTATGGAAACTTTACTACCACGTCTTGGCTTGCTGCCTTTGGCAGGCTTCGCACCTTGCAAATCCTTGACGGTTATTCCGAAGGCTTGCATCTTTGCCAAGATATCCTGCACGGTGTTGGCGAACTCTTTGGCCTTGATCTCATTCGCTTGCTTCTGTAGTTTCTCAATTTGAGACTGGATATCAATAAGGTTGCTCAAAACCATCTCCTTGATGAAAAAAATCAATGTGAAACACTATCACGACTCAAAACTCTGACAATCGTAAGACAAATTATCGTGAAATCCAACAACAACGAGCGTTGATTTAAATACTCTACGTCAAGGGCAACTTTTTGCGGAATCGGCAACTCGTCTCTCCCATTCACTTGTGCCCAACCGGTCAACCCGGGGACTAGCAGATGAACGCCGTGATTAGTTCGCAACTCAATTAAGTCACCTTGATTAAAAAGCGCTGGCCTCGGCCCTACAAAACTCATATCGCCACGGAAAATACACCATAGCTGCGGCAGTTCATCCAAGCTACTTTTACGCAAAAATGACCCTATAGGTGTTAGCCATTGGTCAGGATTTTCTAACAAATGGGTCGCTACAGCAGGCGCACTTATTTTCATACTGCGAAATTTTGGCATTTTGAATATTTGATTATTCTTACCGACTCGCTTGCTCCAATATATTGCAGGCCCCTTAGAGGTCAACCGAACCGCTAACGCAATACACAACATAGGGAAAATTAGAGTCAACCCCGCTGCGACAACCATGACCAAATCAACTATACGTTTCATTTTGTGCTCTTCACGGAAGATACTTACAACCTGCTAACAATCAGGGCACCGATTCGACTTTTTCAAAAACTGTAAATTGAGCCCACTATCTACGCAAGCGTCATTGCCTTAATGATAGCCATACTTCCACCAAGTGTTTGCACCGAAGAATAATCGGCAAAATCACCGATAGTAAGGTGGCAGCAAACCTTGGCACTGCCGAATTGCAGCTTTCCCACAGAATCGGATGCACCACTATGACTCGCGCATCAGTTTTAAATTGCGCCTACTTTTTTTCAGCAATGCCCTACAACGCGTATTCTTGCGAAATTTACTTACCCAAACACATGGCAATGTGCACTCTCATGCCATCAAACGACTAGATCTATTTCTTCGAAACAGTTTTCTTTACGCATCTTCTTTCGCAATGGAGCGAAGCTTGAGGTCGTTTGATTCAAGTTCCAACTCATTTCTGACAGCACCTGCCTTCACCAACGACCTAGAACACCATTCAAAAGTGACCTCTTAATCACATCCCTTTTTCATTTGTAAATTTGGTCGCCATTTGGATCAACCATTCTTCTAAACGCCCAAGGAGCATAGTTCGATCAAATTCCCGCGTATACAAATCAACGGCTTTACGCCCCATATCTGCACGTTGCCCCTCGCTTGCTTCAGACAACTGCACCACTGCATTTGCAAGCCCTTCCGCATCTCCAGCCGCACAAGTTAGCCCGGCGTTAGAGTTCTTTAGCAAAGTTGCGCCCTCACCATCCAGCATGGCCACAACGGGGCGCCCTGCAGCCAGATAGGACTGCAACTTGCCAGGTATGGTCATTGCAAATATAGGCTCACCCTTCAGGCTAACTAACAGCGCGTTTGCTGCCAAATAAAAGGATGGCATTCGGTCAACTGGGAAACGACCCAGCATATGAACTTTGTCAGTTAGTTGACGCGCAATGATTTCCTGATCTACCCATGGTTTTAAGCGCCCCTCTCCCAAGATTACCCATCGTATATGTGGATGAGTATCCTTGAGAATCTCCGCAGCCCTCAGGACATTGGGAAAGTCTTGCGCCTCCCCAATATTACCCGCGAACATCACCGTAAATCCTCCCGCCACCACCGGCACCTCTGAAGCCGGGATCACATCACCGCCTTGTGCAAAGAGCGATTCCGCCCAACTAGGAAAATACTCAACCCATTTTGACGTACCGGCATATACACGTATCTGAGGCACAAAACTCTTCGATTGCGCCAGAATCAGATCACACCTTCGGTAAATCCATTGGACTAAACAGCCCACACTACGCAAGACCCAACCAGTGCGCACTTTACCTACAGCTCTCAATGTCTCTGGCCATAAATCAAGCACCCAGAAAGCCATTGGAGCCCGCTTCCACCAGCGCAATATTGCACCTGGAATACCGACAGTCACAGGGGAAAGTTGGCACACAAAAATAGCATCAACAGGCTCTTTGCGTAATTTCCATGCACCCAGTAAGGTTGCGCTCAATGCAAACGAAAAATAGTTAAGCATTAGACGAGCTGAACCTTGACCACGGGTCAGTATGGGAACGCGCACGACTCGCGCCCCGGCATAACTCTGAAAATCAGATGGTTTCTGGCGGTATGCCTCAAAGACCTGACCCTCAGGGTAGTTCGGAATACCGGTTAGAACTGTGACTTGGTGGCCCCGCTGGACTAAGCCGGCGACCAAATCATTAATACGGAAATTCTCAGGCCAGAAATACTGGGTAATCACAAGCAAATGCATCAAACCACGCCTAATACTTCTTCCAAACCACACGATTCACATAGTCGGTGTAGCTGTGAATAATCCTAACCACTTTGTTGGAAACATTAGGGATGCTGTAGTCTGCTACCTGACGGAAGTCACGCACCGCACCACGCGCTTGATTCTCCAAAATTGCCAGTGCTTGACGCACGCGATCAACCGCCAACCCCACCATCATTACAGCGGCCTCCTCCATACCCTCCGGCCGCTCGTGTGCCTCGCGCAGATTAAGGGCGGGGAAATTGAGGATGGATGACTCTTCGTTGATCGTACCGCTGTCGGACAACACCGCTTTGGCGGAACACTGCAAGTGCACATAATCGTGAAAACCTAGGGGCTTGAGCAAACGAACCTGCGGATGAAATTTGGCACCGATAGCATCAATGCGCTTTTGCGTGCGCGGATGCGTGGAAACAATGACCGGCAAGTCGTGGTCCTGTGCCACAGCATTCAGCACAGCGACCAATTTTTCAAAAGACTTATCTGATTCGATGTTCTCTTCGCGATGGGCACTCACCACAAAATAGCACCCTTCCTGGAGCCCTAAGCGTGTCAGTACGTCCGAGGCTTCAATTTGAGGGCGGTAGTGGTTCAACACCTCAAACATCGGGCTGCCCGTCTTGATCACGAGGTCGGGCGGCAGCCCCTCGCGCAGCAAATAGTCTCGCGCAATGGTGCTGTAAGTGAGGTTCACATCGGCGGTGTGATCAACGATACGACGATTGGTCTCTTCGGGTACACGCTGATCAAAGCAGCGATTGCCGGCCTCCATGTGGAAGATCGGAATCTTGCGGCGTTTGGCCGGAATCACGGATAAGCAACTGTTGGTGTCGCCCAGCACCAACACGGCCTCGGGACGCTCCTGCTCCAGCACGCGATCGACGGCGATGATGAGATTTCCAATCGTATGCGCAGCCCCGCTGGAGTTACTGGCGCTATCCAAAAAGTGATCCGGCTTACGGATTCCCAAATCATCAAAAAAAACTTGATTCAGCTCGTAATCGTAATTCTGCCCTGTGTGCACCAGCACGTGATCACAGCACTCATCCAGTCGCGCCAACACGCGCGAGAGACGAATGATCTCGGGACGAGTACCGACCACCGTCATGATCTTGAGTTTTTTGAGGGGCATAGTTGATCTTTCTGATACGACTATACGGGGCAAGCGTAAGTGTCTGGTTTGGCGCGATCAAATACCTCATTAGCCCACAGCATGACTACCATTTCTTCGCTACCTGTGTTGGTGATGTCATGCGTCCAGCCCGGAACCGTCTCCACGATTTCTGGCTTTTCGCCTCGGGTTTCGAGTTCATGCGCCTCACCTGTCTGCATATGACGAAACCGAAAGCGCGCCTGACCTTTTATGACCAAAAACTTCTCAGTCTTGGTGTGGTGATAGTGCCCGCCCCGGGTAATGCCAGGATGCGCGGTGAAGAAGGAGAACTGGCCACAATCCGGCGTCTTCAGCATCTCCACGAACACACCGCGAAGGTCGCCGTACTGTGGCACTTCGTAGGCAAAGCGCTCAACCGGCAAATAACTTACATAGGTGGCATAGAGCGCACGCACGAAACCGGTACCGACGCGGTCAATCACAAGACTGTCTCGGCTTTCGCGAAACGCCGTGATCTGGCGCACAAGCTCCCCCACCGTCACCGTGTACTGCGGCGCAATCGCCTCAAACCCCTCGGCATCCGACGCCGCATCTGCACCGTCCATCAGATCGATGAAGCGGTCGAGCAAATCATCGATATACACGAGCGTCACGTTTGCATTCGGATCGTTGATCTGGACCGGCAAACCCCGCGCGATGTTGTGACAGAAGGTCGCGACCGCGGAGTTGTAATTAGGCTTGCACCACTTTCCAAAGACATTGGGCAAACGAAACACATGCGCCGAGGTTCCGCTGACACCTGCCAACGCCTGCACCGCCTGCTCGGCCTGCCGTTTGCTGGAGCCATAGGGGTTATCCAGACGCGCTTGCGTCGACGAACTCAGCAGCACGCGCACGGGACGGCCAGCGCTTCGCACCGCGCGGCTGAGTTCCTGGGTCAACCCGGTGTTTCCAGCTGCGAATTCCGCGGGGTCCTGGGGCCGATTCACACCGGCGAGATGAAAAACCACGTCCGCGCCATCCAGTCGCAGGGGCAAATCTGCCACGCTGTCGACCCGGGTAAAGGTCACGATCTCAACATCCTTACGCTCGCGCAGACGCAACTGGAGATTCTTCCCGACAAATCCATCGGCTCCGGTGATGAGCACCTTCATGCCATCACTCCTCAGCCACTGCGTCTTCGCCGCGCGCAATACGCTGCATGAAATCAAGCTTGAGCAGCAGCGCTTTCATACCTGAGACATCCAACTGCGTCGTGTTGTGCGAGTTGAAGTCTTCACCATGCAGGCTCTGCGTGAGGCGGCGCTCGCCCACCTCGACAAACTTTTCATAGTTCAAATCGCGTCCGTCGGGAGGAACACGGAAATATTGGCCCATATCCTTGGCAGAGGCCATCTCCTCCCGACCCAGCAAAGTTTCATAGAGCTTTTCCCCATGCCGCGTACCGATCTCGTGGATAGGATGACCGGGCTTTCCCATTAGCTGCAGAATTGCCTGTGCCAGCACCTGCACGGTGGCCGCGGGCGCCTTCTGCACAAAGATGTCGCCATTGCGGCCATGCTCGAAGGCGTAAAGCACCAGATCCACAGCATCGTCCAACGACATCATGAAGCGGGTCATGCTCGGATCGGTCACGGTAATGGGCTTACCCGCCCGGATCTGATCCACAAACAGAGGAATGACCGAGCCACGTGAGGCCATCACGTTGCCGTACCGGGTGCCACAGATCACCGTACCTGATTTCTCAAGATTCCGGCTGGTGGCAACCATGACCTTTTCCATCAGCGCCTTGCTGATGCCCATGGCGTTGATGGGATACACCGCCTTGTCGGTACTCAGACACACCACCCGCTTCACACCCGCAGATATGGCCGCGTCAAGCACATTCTCGGTGCCCAGCACGTTGGTTCGCACCGCTTCCCCCGGATGAAATTCGCACGAGGGCACCTGCTTCAGCGCAGCCGCATGAAAAACATAGTCCACGCCACGCATCGCGGCTGCGATGCTGCGAGCATCTCTCACATCACCGATGTAGAACTTCAGCTTAGGACTGTTGTAGCGCTTGCGCATGTCATCCTGCTTTTTCTCATCACGGCTGAAGACGCGAATCTCAGCCAAATCAGACTGCAGGAAGCGCTTGAGCACCGCGTTCCCGAAAGAACCGGTACCGCCCGTGATAAGGAGACACTTTGAAGTAAAAGTCATAATATATTTTCCCACATGGGAGATGCTTCAACAGGACCATCGCCCTTGCGCACAAACGCAATCCGTTGTTCTTCGGCCCTTGAGCGGATGGTCTGATAGTGAAGCCGATGTTTCTCAAGCTCGGGTTTCAAGCGGTTTAGGTCACGCAAGATGCCGAAGCCACGCAGTGCCACCTGAACTCCATAGACGAGGTAGTTCAGATTCAGCAGGCGCCGCCGCCACTTCGAGCTCTGTCGATAGCAGAAGATGCGGTTACCCATGAGAATCCGCTCAAAGCCTTGTGCCACATGGTTCTTCAGGTAGTCGAAAAGCGCAAGCTTGTCCTTGTCGAAAGCGGCACTGCGCACCAAGTAAGTGGAGCCGGCGGTGCGACGGTAGTAGATGTGCACCAGTGGCGATTGCACGAACGACAGTGGCGAAAATCGTTCAGCCATCTTCACGTGCATGGGGTAGTCTTCGGTGACGACAAACCGTCGCACGAAATCCCGAATCACCTCATCGCGCAGCACCCGGGTGGAAAACATAACGCTGGGTGTGTGACTGACGCTAAGGCCGAGCATGCGCTTCATATAGTTGCGGCGTGCGTATATACGATTGCTCGCAACCATGTTCACATTGAAGAACTTAGGCCAGGTTAGATGGCCGTCGAACAGGTTCAACGGATAACCTGATGAGATGTCGTAATCCTGCAACCGTCGCCACTCGGCGAGGAGATTTTCGCAGGAGTAAACATCATCGCCTGCGGTCAACTTGCACAGTTTGCCGCGTACGTGCGGCCACACCTTCGTGTAGTTGCAGCAGGTTCCCTGGTTGATGGTTTGCGTGTGAATCTGCACATCTGCAAACAAGGTGGAATGTCGATCCAACCAATGCCTCGCCAGCGCCAACGTTTGATCCTTTGATGCGTCATCCGCGATGATCAACTGAAACGTGCAGCCTTGGCCGTACTCACGGATCTGGTAGGCGATGCTCTCGAGGTGCTCGAGCACGTAGGCCTCATGGTTGTAGGTAATGACGACAAAGGTGAAGTCCATCAGGTCTTCCCTTTGGAGGCTCGCAGCTTGTCAAGCAACAATAGCCAGACGATGACCGGCGCCAACCAGCCAGAGGCACGAAATCCCTGGGCGAGCATGCGCAGCTTCGCAGCCAGGGTCCGGGGTGCGCCCTGAGCTCCTGTAATACCCCTGTGCTGGATGTCGATGTTCAAACCGTAGCGCTCGATCAGCGGGCCTGCCACCTGCGCCACCCATTTGCCCCGGTAGATCGCCCCGCCCATCGTGTAGTTATAGCGGTAGACGGTTTCATGGCCGCGCTGCGTGCAGAAGTACTTGCCGCAGTGAAGAAATGTTCGGCTGGTGCCGAACAGTTCCCATATCCACGGATTGTCATCGGCCCGCGTGAGCTCGATCAGGTGCCGACGGCGCCACAGGGCGGGGGCCGAGTTGAGCCGGTAGTTGGTCAACCGTGGAATCGCCTCGAAGCCCGGATAACAGCTTGCGGGGCGTGCGGGGCCAGGCACATGGGAAAAGTAGAACACCGAGATGCAGGGGTCCGCAGCCATCCAATGCAAACACCTATCAATAGCCTCGCTGTCCACAGGCTCTTCGAGCACGAAGTCATCGAAGAGCATCAGCACGTACTCGGATGCTTGGTCCTCAAGCGTCGAGAGCAGGCGCGCTCCCCAGGCCGACGACCGTTGACCACCCGTCATCACATGACTGCCCACACGAAGCCCGGGGGCGACGGCATCGAGCGATTCAGTGTTGACGACAACAGGAAACGGACAATCAGGCCAGCGCTCCTTGAAAGCCGCAAAGAATAGCGGCCAGACATCGGCGTAGGCGTCGCAGCTATTGATGACAATGACGCAGCGATCGTCGATTTTCTTTGAGAGCTCAGACATCATGTCGTTTTATCGACGAGACCGGGCTCGGCGGCGAAGTCTTGAAAACGGCCAACGCGATGAATCCTCCCGTCGCGGAGTTCAATAATCTGGTCGCAAGACCGCAAAGAGGCCAACTTGTGCGCCACCATGACGATGGTGATATCTTTGCCCATCCCTTCGATGCTTTGCATGACCACCGTCTCGGTACTATCGTCGAGCGCGCTGGTCGCCTCGTCAAGCACCAGTACAGTGGCCGATTTATAAAGAGCCCGGGCAATGCCGATGCGCTGGCGCTGCCCCCCAGACAGCCAGCTCCCCCTCTCGCCCACCACGGTGTCCAACCCTAAAGGGAGCTGCCCCAAGAAATCGCCGAGTTGGGCCTTGTCGGCGCACCAACGCACACGGTCGATATCGATGAGCCCGCGCTCGACTCCCAGTGCGATATTTTCACCAATCGAGGCATTGGCGATAAAGATGGTCTGTGGCACATGTGCCACCAGTTCGTGCCACCCACTCGGCTTGCGGAAGTCGATCTCCACACCGTCAACACGCACGGCGCCTCCCGTCGGAACCAACAGACCCATCACGATATCGAGTAGGGTTGATTTGCCGCCGCCCGTCTTGCCGACAATCCCCAGGCGAGTCCCCTTCTTGATCTGGAAATTGATTCCGTTCAGGACGGGTCGCTTGCCATCACCGTAGGAGAAAAACACGTAGTCGATATCGATCGAGCGGTTGAAAGACATGGGGCGCGCGGCGCTGTCTTCAACGGGCAGCGGCAGGTCCATGAAGTCGAGAGTCGAAATCACGACTTGCCGTGCTCCCTGAATGCACGCCCAAGCGGCGTAGGCCTGTTGCAGCGTGGGAAGCAGGCGTTGAAGCCCGAGCGCAAGCACCCCCAGACTTGGCAGAGAACCGGCAAGCTCCCCTTGGGATGCAAGCACGAAGGCGAGCACACCGAAGAACACCAAACCACCAGCTTCGATCACGTATCGCGGCACTTGGCTGATGATTTGAATGGCTGCCCGAGCCTCCCGCAGCGGGGTGTCGGAGGCAACTAACTCGCGTTCGTAGAGCTTGTGTCTGCCATCGATAATGATGTCCCTGACCGATCCTAGCCCTTCCTGCACCTTCTTGACAATGTTGTTGGTCTCGACGTCGACGGTTTCGCCAGAGCGCCGCAGCCGCCCCCGTGTCATGAAATGCACACTCAAGTACAGTAGGCCAAACGACAACGATGAGGCCATCGTGACGATTGGGCTAGCCACGAACAACAAAGTGACGATGGCTACCGCCAGCACGCCCGAACTGGCAATAGTGAGGATCGGGAAGAGGAACTGTCTGACAACGATTTCCGCCTTGATGGATACCGCTGAAATCACATCGCTGCTGTTGGACTTCAATTGCTCGATGAACGGACGCCGAATCGCGCGCATGTAGATGCCCAACGAAAAATCCGAACCAATCGCATAGCTGAGCCTGGCCAGTATGACCGTCAGAAGAAAACGGGCCCCCCCCGCCGCTACGGCCAGACAACAGAACAACAGACAGGTGAACGCCAGAATCTGAGCATCGGACTTGGCACCGACAAGGTCGAGCAGACCACCGGCCAGCGCAAGGGTAGCAAGTTGCCCTGGGTTGATCAGTGCGCTAAGCAGCGGTAACAAGGCGCCGATGCTGGCAATTTCAAGCACCGATGCCGCGAGGGAGAGCAGCAAGGCCCCGACAATCTGGGCCCGGCGTCTCGGGGCGAGATGTCCCCAGAGACGGTGAGCGAGAGTGGATGGTGAATGAGACATGCTCGACGCAGGGCTACACCCCATTCAGCTAGCGCGCCCAATAGCCCCGACACGCTTTCCGCGCACCAAGCTGGCGACCCAGACGATAAACAAGACGACGAATGACGCGAGCGATTCAAGCAAATTGAATACTTGGTTGTTGGCAGGAATAAAGAAAATCAAGATCACCAGCAAAGGCAAGCTGCACACTGCAGCGACATTGTGTGTTACCAGTGCCGAAATCCAGATGGCGCTGACATAGAAACCCAGCGCAAGCATGACAAGTGCGACCCCAACAAAGCCGACATCATTAGCCCACTCGCTGTAAGCGGAATGCCATCCTCCGTTGGCGCCCCACTGTCCACGAATTCTTTGCTGATAGGTCCGGGGTTTCAGATCGATCCCCAAGTACTTCTGCAAGGCATCTGTCATGAATCTGGAATGGCCGAGCCCATAAGTAGTTTCCAGAGGAAAGCCGGTAGAGATCGACATGCCGTAATAGCCCTGAGTCAGGTAGATCACTCCTACGGCAACAAAACTACAACCCTTGGCCGTCCATTCACCATTACTCTCGCAATAGTCTTGGAATCCGGGCCTCAGGCGAACCACTCCCGCCGAGGTCGACTGGCCTGCGGCTAATCCCAAGCCTGGCGCCCGCGCATTCATTGAGTGCTTGAAGTACCAGCCAGCGAATACGATGGCACACACAGCCAGAAGAATCGGCACGCGGCGCGCCTTGATGAACGCAGGCCGTTCCGCTCGCGGCGTCATGGACACCTGCGCCAAGAAAAGGGTTGAGAAAACAAAGGCCACATCAAACACCGGCTTGTTGGTGCCCACACACACACCTGACACGACCGGGAATAAAGCGACACCTACCCCCAGAAACTTTTTTAGGAGCGACAAATTTGACCAGCTTGAAACCAGCATGTAGACCAGCAACAGCTTGGAAAACGCTAATGCACCATACAAGAGCGTAATCGGTGGATTGCCGGAAAAGTTGCCTTTTGCCTCTTCGCTGAGTTTATAGTCATAGGCCCGATGGGGATCAGTCAGGCCGGATATGATTTCGAAGATCAGCGTGGTGGGGATGTAGCTCCGGCCCGCGGTGAGGTTGCGATGGCCGATCAAGACGACCAATAACGCACAACCCCAGATTGGCCAGAAGAAACGCTCAGTGAGTCCGCGAGAGGACAGTGTGCTCCCGTATCCACCCCACCAGTGCCGCTTCCACATAGCTGCACCGTAGCCGACCAAAAACATGATCAGGTAAAGTGCATTGAGCGTCCAGAAATCACCTTCATTATGAATAGGCCATTCGACCGGCCCACATTTGAAGATGAGAAGTGAACCACTCAAGTACAGCAGTGTGGCGATGCAAGGTGCCCAAAACAGGAGCGACGAATTGCGCGCGTTCTGAGGCGGTGCGCCAAGAGAGGTGTTCTGCTGAATAGTCAACATTTCAAGTAATTCTGGATGGGGTTGATCAAGTTGCTCAGGTAGCAGAACTTTGGCGCACTGAGGGCTGTCTTGCGATGGAGTCATAGCTACTGGATCTAGCATCTGCGATCGAAATCGCGCAATTCGTGACAGACTCGATGACGTGATCGACCTGAGTCGGCGTCAGGTGCGGGCCGATCGGCAGGCTAAGGACCGTGTCGGCGTATTGCTCGGCCATCGCGAAGCTACCGACGCCGAAGCCCAGCTGGGCATACGCTGCTTGCAGGTGCGGCGGACGTGGGTAGTGAATGAGGGTCGCGACCCCAGCGTCCGAAAGCTGTCGTTGCAGACGATCACGATCCGGATGGCGGATCACGTACAAATGCCAAGCGTGGCCCTGACGCTCTTTCGGGAGTGGAGGCGTTGCCAGCAGTGCGTCGAACGCTTGGCTGTACCGCTCGGCGATCGCGCTGCGGCGTGCATTCCATTCGTCGATGCGTGACAACTTGGCCCGCAGAATGGCCGCTTGAATTGGATCGAGGCGACTGTTGTAACCAATCACGTCGTTCACGTACTTTGCGCGTGAGCCGTAGTTTCCCAGCATTCTCACGCGGCGCGCAAGCGACTCATCCTGGGTTGACACCGCGCCGCCATCACCGAACGCGCCCAGGTTCTTGCCAGGGTAGAAGCTCCAAGCCACGGCATGACCGTGCGAGCCAATGCGTCTACCGCGATAAACGGCGCCATGCGCCTGCGCAGCGTCTTCGAGGACGAACAAACCGTGGCGGCCGGCGATGTCGATCAAGGGCGCTAGATCGGCCGGTTCGCCGTACAGATGCACCGGAATGATTCCTTTGGTCTTCGGCGTGATTCGAGCGACCACCCGCTGCGGATCGATGTTGAATCCGCCCTCTGTGGGCTCGACCGGAACAGGCGTCGCGCCGCACTGGCTGACCGCGAGCCAAGTTGCGATGAACGTGTGACTCGGCACGATGACCTCGTCACCAGGCTCCACATCCAGTGCCAGCAAGGCCAGCTTGAGCGCATCGAGTCCGTTTGCGACCCCCACGACGTGCCGGGCGCCGCAGAAATCGGCGAAACCGCTCTCGAACGCGTCAACCTCACCCCCGCCGATGTACATGCCGCCGTAGAGCACCCGCTGGGTGGCAGCGTCGATCTCGGTTTTCAACTCGAGGTAAGTGGCCTTCAAATCGAGGAAGGGCACGTTCACGGTTGACACCCAGTCGCCCGCAGAAACTCGCTGTAGTCGCGGTAATAGTCCGCCTCGTCATAGATGTTAGATGCGAGCACCATACAGACCGAGCCGGACGAGAAGTTAATGAGCTCGCGCCAGATGAGCGGGCACACGTAAAGACCGTAGAACGGCCGATTAAGTTGAAACCGGTTCTTGTTTCGCCCGTCATCGAGTAGCACATCGAAGCTCCCCGAAATCGAAATGATGAGTTGGTGCAAGTCCTTGTGCGCATGGCCTCCTCTTTCAGCTCCGCCTGGCACGTCGTACAAATAATAAATGCGCTGAAAGTCGAACGGCACGTGGCGCATGCCTTCGACGAAGGTAAGGTTGCCCCGCGGGTCCTCTATCTTGGGCAACTCGACAACGCGGCACTGGTCGACGCTGAACCGGGGTTGCGCTCCGATCACGAAGGCTCTTTCACCACACGGGCCGGGTTGCCGACCACCCAGGTGTTGGCGGGCACATCCCTCGTGACCACGGCGCCAGCGGCCACCATGGCGTTCGCGCCGATCCGAATACCCGGCAACAAGACGGCCCCGGCACCGATGGATGCCCCTTTCTCGATCACGGTCGTGAGCTTCACGAAGTCAGCGTTGCGGCTTCGGGGGTGTTTGTCGTTCGTGAAGGTGGCATTGGGACCGATGAATACATCGTCACCAACCCGCAGGCCGTCCCAAAGTTGAACGCCGCTTTTGATAGTGACCCGATCACCGACGATCACATCGTTCTCGATGAAACAATGCGAGCACACGTTGCAGTCTTCCCCGATACGGGCACCAGCCAGCACGACCACAAATTGCCAAATGTGCGTCCCGCGACCGATGGTATTGCTGGCCACATCGGCACTGATGTGGATCTCTGTGTTCAATTTCAAAGTCCCGCGCTCCCTAATTTGGCGAGTATTACGTTTTTATATTAACGTAATTCTACATATTCATTTGTCACTTTTTCGAGGCTCGCACCGCTCCACGTTGCACCGCAACGTCCGCAATAAAGTCGAACGTCTCTCGAGCGCACCGTTGCCAAGAATAAGCCCGACTCCTCATCTGGGCGGCCTCCGCGAACTGCTCTCGAAGTTGAGTTTTCTCGAAAAGAACGCGCAGCGCTCCCGAAATCGCGTCGGGCTGCTCCGGATTGAAGTAGACCCCGGCATCGCCCAAAACCTCGGGCATGGGTCCCCGATTCGAACACGCGATGGGCAGCCCCGCTGTCATCGCCTCAATCAGTATATTGGGAAGATTCTCGCAGCTGGAGGCAAACAGAAAGGCATCGGCAGCCTGATATTCGGCATGCAAAGCCGAAAACGGCATGGCACCAGGCCAGATCAGGAACTCTTCTTGTGGATCCAGCTGCCGCAGCGTCTTGCGAAACTGCTGGCCATATTGCCCCCAATCCGCGCCCACAAACCGCACCCGGACAGGGCATCCTGCCCGGTGCAGGTCACTGGCCGCCCGGGCCACCTCAATCTGATGCTTGTAGGGCATCAGGATAGAAACATAGAGAAAAGTGAATGGCCGTTCCGCGGAATATTCCTCCGCATTCAACTGTGGCTTCGGGTCAACCGCAAATCGCGGCTCAATGCCGTGAGGAATCAGCGCCTGTAGGCCTTTGCCCTGCCCCAGCCATCGACTTACGCCTTTGCGTGCGTACTCGGTCAAAAAAATCAGTCCATCGGCTTTTGCAAACGATCGTCCTTGTGAATGCCTCAGGAGCCACATCTTCAAACGCATCCAGCTCCAGCGCCCAAACCGTATGGCTTCTTCCGGCTCAAACGGCAGCATGTTTTGAGACATCGTCACGACCGGCACCGCAGCATGAAAAGGCACGGTGCCACCGGGAGAAAACAGTACATCGCAGCCACTGCACGCCATCTCACGGCCAAGCAAAAGCTGCTGGCCCAACATCCGTTTGAATAGCCCCGCCTCGGTCCACGCTGGAGACAGCTTGGTCAGCCAATGAGCGTCAGGCAACTGTGCCGCAGTCGCGGCACATGTCCAGACAGTGACCTGACGGATGCCAGCATCCAAAGGATTGGCCGCACTCAACAGCAGAGAAAGATGGGTGACGCCCCCGCCCTCACGGATATTGCTTGCGTCAATCGCCAGATGCATTAGGAAATACCCGCATTTACGTTGCCCTGACGAAATAAACGACCAAAGCACCGCTCATTGCGCGTGAGTTTATTAATCATCAGAAAGATTGCCAATTTAGCACCCGTCAATTTCAGCTGAACAAAACGCGAGTTAGTCTGAAGTATTTCGGCAGCTGATGTTCATTTGCGCAAGCCGCCCGCACCATGTACTCCAATAAATCGCTTGATGATACTCAGCAGAGACCTCAATGAACCGAGAAAGACCGCCAAACCTAGCTCGATGCGTTGCGGCCACCCCGCTCCAGCTTGCCCTAGGAAGCGGGCGTACTGGTAATTAAGCGCCAAGATGTTACGCAGAATTTGGCCCCATCGGTAGCGCGGGCGCTCCGACAGAATGTAGTCCACCAGCTTGATAGAGACGTAGTAGCCTAGCGTCAGCGTTACACACTTCAACCAAGCCAAATAGTCCTCAGCAAAGGACATGCCAGGTGTGAAAACCGGCTGAATCTGCTGCAACACGCTGCGTCGAACCAGCACGGAGCTAGTAGCGACAAAGTTCCCCCGCGCCAGGCGCTTAGGGGAAATTTTGCAAGACGCCATGGAAGACTGGACGCTGACAGAGCCACAGACAAAGCCCGCACCAGCCTCCCCAGCGCACCGTAGCTGGGCATCCAGCTTGCCGGGCATCCATACGTCGTCCGCATCCAGGAAGGCGATCCACTCCGCGGTCGCCTTTTCAATCCCCAGATTTCGGGCCCGCGCTACCCCTTGGTTTGACGTGCGGATCAGCTCTATCACCGGACTGCCTAAACCGCGAACACACTCAGCTGTATCGTCCTGCGATCCATCGTCGACCACTATGATGCGACGCACCCAGCCCCCCTGTCCGGTCAACACACTATTGAGTGCCGCGACGATCGTCTCTTGCCCATTAAAGACGGGAATCACCACATCAACGCAAGGCCCTTCGCTCACAACACGGTCCAGCGCTCAGGCAACAACCCTGGAAAGCCCCAGGAGGTCACGTTCGCGTGCGGATCGATGAAGCGCGCCGGCGCGGATACATTTGTCCCTACACGATCTTGCTCCCCCAGCCAAGCGGCCCACCAGGCGAAGGTGCTATTTCCGATGATGAAGTGCCGGCATTGACGCATCAGCCAGAAGTCGGCCTCTGCGTTTCCGGTCTTGGCGTTGTGCTGTACCAAGGTGAAGGGCTGCTCCCCCATCAGCGGGGCCAGAAGTTGGGCGGTTTCCTTGGGTCGATCAGAAAACACAAAAAAATGCGCACTTGGGATTCTCGCAAGCAAATGAGGAATGGCCGCTGCGTAATAGGCCTGCGACATGTTCGATGAATGCGCACTATCGCCAGTGTCAAACCAGCGCACATGCAGCGCCACTGAGTCGGTCGATGCAATTTGCGCAGCCATCGCGCGATTCTCGGGCTCGTTAGGCTCAGACATCACCAAGTCCTTTTTCAACTCATCGCGAATGTCGGCAAAGTACCCCTCACTTTGCCCGAAGGGGTCAAAGTAAGTAGTGCCGTCCATTAAGCGGAGCGTCACGATACCCGGGTCAAACTCCACGCCCACCTGCTGGATGTAGCGGCGCTGTGCGAGCGGCTTGCGCTCGGATTGCTTGCGCACCCAAAAACGTCGGACACGCCCAAATGGCTCCATCTGCTCGGCCGGCGTCGCCAAACGGGCGGGAATGTTGAAGCAGCCCAGGGCATAGGTTCGGCGGTACAGGTGGTCGTACTTGAAGCCGGTGACCGCATCGAGCACTAACTCTGCATCGTTCGCCCAAGCGAGTCGGCGAGCGGCGGCATAGCAGAACAGCTGATTTCCCAAACCGCCCTTGAGTCGAACGACAACTTTTCGAGACATTCAATCGCCTTTCGCGTCTCGAGACTGGCCGGTATAAACGCCACCGAGAATTGGCGCCCTGCCGAGAGACTTTTTAATTCGGGCAATCAAACCATCACAGTTCTTGCGCCCCAGAACCAGCAGACCGAGGGCATACACATGAAAAAGGGGTACGCGCCAAAAACCCAATTTCATGAGTTGCCACAAGTACGACAGGAAAGTACCAAGCGATCGGCCCGCTTGGATCGACAAGATTGGGTAGGCGTAGTTGCCGATATCCCGCAAGATGCGTCGCCCGACTTTACTGCCACCGGCAGCATCCAGCGAATAGGCGATCTCAAGCATGCCCCGCATGAAATGCACGGACGACGCTGGCGTTTGCTGCTTGGGCACAAAGAGACCCTTCTCTGACGCGCTCGCACCGAAATCCGGCACGCCACCCAAACGGTGATACGAAAGAATGCGGTTCAGATAAACGCCCGACTCTTTCGCCAAGATATGCCCGGCCAGATGTTGCTGATACAGCAGGGTCCCGTCGAACTTCGTCGTCGCCAGCGCGGCCGCCGAGCTTCGCTTGAAAACCATGCCCGAAATAAAGACGCAGCGGCGAAAGAAAGTCACCACCGTATCAGGCCCGGGCGGAAACACGCGATCCTCATCAAAGTAACGAAACACTTGCACCGGCTGCTCGGGATCGCTGACGAAAGATGAGTAGCTGCGCAGCACAACCCCCACGTCCTGCCGCTCCCGCACCGCCGTCGCCACCGCGCGGAGCGCGCCGGGCGCGAGCAGATCGTCATTACCCATGAACAACACGTAGTCGCCCGTCGCCAACTCGACCAAGCGCCGCAGGTTGCCGTCATAGCCCCGCGTTTGCGGGTTCTCGTGATATTGGACCTTGGCGCCGAAACGCTGCTGGTACTCGGCCACCTTGGCCGCAATCGCCGGACGCTCAGGCGAGGAGTCCTCGGCAATGACAATGTCGAAATCGTCGAAGTCCTGATTCAGGATGGAGTCCAGCAACGCGGGCAGGACACCTGCACGGTTGTAGGCGGGGATGCAGACGGAGATGTGAGGCATAGAGCTACGGGCCGCTTAATGTCCACCTTCTTTGAGGAAATGAAAGATTCCCAATCTGTAGTGTTCTTTAGCCAGTAAATCTAATTTTTCAGCGGTTGGGCGCACGACTGTTTCGTGACCACCCTGTTGATCCAGAACCGTTAACTCGTCGAGACGCAAGCCAACTGCATTCGCAGTAGTCACAATCGTGTTTGGATCAAAAACCCAGTTTGCGTTAAATTCAACGCGCTCAGATCCCACAGGAGTAGATAGATAAAGACGCCCGCCCGGCAGCAATAATTTGGATAAGTTTTCAATTCCTCGGCGATATCCAATCGGATCAACAGGATCGCCGTAACGCCCAAGACCAAAATGCTCTATCGCGTGCAAACACGACAGTGAATCACAGTAGCCCCCACTCGCGCCACATAGGGCATCGACTGAATCAACAGACATGAGATCCGCTTGCCTGAACACAACACCGGGGATGTCCGATGCTAAGGGGCGTATATCAAACACCTCTATATGCCGAAAACTAGCCACATGGGCAACAAAGCCATCAACCCTTGAGCCAACATCGACATGCCTTAACGGTTGCTCTCGAAATATGCGCTGCGCAACCAACAAGTCTTGCCAGAAGTACTCGTTCTTTGTACTGCCACCTTCTTTGTAGCGATCACCTAAGTAAGGGTTGAGAATTAGCCTACCTCGATAGCCACGCCGAAATTTGGCTAGATCTCGGACGTATTCTGGAAATCCACGCACACCAGCGAACGTCTTTAGGGGATCAAGACCAAGCTGCTCCGACAGGAAAGAATGCAGTCTTATGAGTAATTTCTTGTAGCGCATCAGGTGCCCATTAATTTTTATTTTTTCGGACCCGCCACCAATTCCAACCAGCAATTCAAAATATCGAGTTCTTTCTCCGAGACGATCCCCTTGCCGGAAAGCGCGCGATACACCGACAGCAGGTTCACGGGTATCGACTTTTCAGGAGAAACGGCTTCCTTGGCAATTTGCACGACTTTTTCCGCCGACAGATAACAAGGAATTTCCGACTCGAAATCTTTCAGGTAGTCATGGGGATTCCGTTTTTGCAGGACGGTTGCGCCCGCAAACCCCAGGTGATAACCCGCAGCCCACAATATAGGCTGAGCAACCAACCCCCGCAGAATGTCGGTGAAGCGAAAGGTCACCGTCGATGGCAGATAGAGCAGCGGGAAGACTTCCTTACGGAAATAAGTGTTCTGCGAATTGAAAGGGCAGCAGGCATCTTGATCCAAGACCAAGGGTGCGCGCCAATTGAAGTAGATCGGTGTGTTGTTGGTCAGTCGGTAGATGGCGTCCACATCGGGATCTTCATCGGCCAAAAATTGCCACACCCCCACCTTCAGGTTCTTGGCCACCGAGGCTTTGGGAGTCTCAGCGTCCAGCACGCAACGCAGGGGAATCCCTCGCGGCCACACTTTCTTGTCGGTGAAATACGAATAGATGTTGACGAATGACGCGTCGCTGAGGAGCTCTGCATCCGTGGAGAACTCGGGCTCATTGACCCAGTTGTCCAAGGGAATGTTGTCGTCGTCCGATTCGTAGATGACCCTTGCGCCTTGCGAGATGGCGTACAGATACCCGATGTTTTTACGGGTATAGGAGTTCCAGGGAAGCAGGCCAGAGAACTTGTTGGCAACCTCTTGCTGCCCCTTGGGCGAGAGATAGGTCACGCCTGGATAGCTCCAATCAGAAGCCGTCTTCTTGTCACCGACAACGATGACCTTCCATTCTTTCAACTTCGCAAATTTTTCAATTGCTTCCGTTGGTAGAAAAATGGAAGTAATGACGATGAATTTATCCATATCAGATGACTTTTAAATATTTCTCAAAAAAGGCAGTAGTGGTGTACTGCGCGATCGCCCGGGTGTAGGCCCTGTCAATCAAAGGCAGATAGGCATCGTAGTTGTCCAGTATTTTATTAACTGTCTCTACTAACCGCCCCTCCTCGTAGTAAACGAACTCTTCATCTGGCGTAAAGTATTTCTCGATGACGTTGAATTTGTCTCTTTTGCAAAGAATCAGCGATCTACAAAACGCAGCCTCGAAAATTCGAGACTTTAACTGGGGCGCCTCAATCGCTGACCCCGTCAGAAGTCTTTTCAACAACCCCAACGCTCCCGCGGGGATATCGGAGAACGCACCGTTTCTTTGCCATTCTGGGTATTTCCATACGTTCAAAACGTGACGAACCGTTGGGTAAAGAATGTTATGGGTTAGTGTGATTTTTGACTGGGCTATCAAATCCAGTTTTTCTTGGTATCCAACCCCGCGATCTGTCACCAGCTCATGATCGGAATTGGAAACCAGTCGGTAGTTAAACCGACTAACCGTTTTCATATCCCGAATGAACGGCTTGGAATAGAGGTGTCCTGTATAAATGATGTCGTACCGCTTCTCGCTCTTAAGCGGAATGAACGCCTCGTTGAACGGGAAAAAGATCGGGACTCGCCGCTTAACACCCTGACGCTCATTCAAATACTCCGCCGTAAACGGACAAAGCGTGAGAACTCTGTGAAAGTCCCCGTCGTAGGCATCAAAATCTTCCGGAATGAAGAATTTATTGGGTTCTTCAAATTCGAGACGAACCACACGCATCTTCTTGACAGCATCCAACTCAGTTGGCGACAGCTTGAACTGGTCCCAGCAACCCGCAGCTTGATCAAACGCAGCGATGATGAGCGCGACGTCATCCGCTCCCTGTCCGTCATAGACCTCAAATCCCAAATTTTTCGTGGGATCTTGCGCGTAACCGTGGGAGCTTCTTTTGATAACTTTCATAGCACTGGAAATAGAGAAACATGATGAGGACGATGCCCACTCGTAAATGATCTACCTTCGCATCCCCTTATCGTTTGGCAATTAGTTGGCCCGGCATAGTTTATCCTTCGTGCCGTGCTCCAAATTGCCGCACCAATCCTAGTCACTGCCTGCAGCCCAGGCCTTGACGGGGCAACTTCAACTCAGCCAGCAGCCAGGCACGTGCGCCGACTCCACTGCGTCACACACACAATAGGGAACAAAAAACTTTAACGACCTAGACGGCGACTGGTCCGCTAAACCTGCGGGTATTGTAATCGGCCCTGGAAAATTCATTTCCTCCCACAAACCGTAACTGACGATGGTGTAAACCCCCAACTGGGGAAGCTTTTTTGCGCCGAGCTTTACCCAGTTGCTCTCAGCTGAAGCCACCTCGAATTCCTGAACCAGTTAGAAGTAGAGGCTGGGAAATTGTTTCACACGGCACTCGACCGGAGGGATGCGGCGCAGCGATTCGTGTGGTCGGTGTTGGTCGTATCGGTGTAGCCAGTCCGCTGCCATCTGCCCGACTTCGTGCAGTGAATCGAAGACGTAGCAGTCCAGCACCTCGCTTCGATAGGTCTTGTTGAATCTTTCGACATAGGCATTCTGTGTCGGTTTTCCTGATTGGATGTGGTTGAGAGCAATGCCCTCGGACTGCGCCCATTCAGACAAGGCATGGGCGATGAACTCGGGGCCGTTGTCCAAGCGAATGGACAGCGGCGCTCCACGTACTTCGACCAATTCATTCAATGCACGTATCACTCGCGCTGCGGCAAGCTTGTGTCGATTTCAATACGCAGCCCCTCCCGGTTGTTTTCATCGATGACGTTGAACGTCCTGAATCGTCGCCCTGACCACAGGGCATCGGACATGAAGTCGCGGCTCCAGCCCTGATTGGGTTGGCTCGCCGCCTGCAATGGCTGCTTGATGCGCTCTGGCAGCCGTTTCTTGCCGCGCCGGGGCAGGCTCAGCCGCAGTTGGTAATACACACGCCACAACACCGTCTTGCCCCAGGACTGCTTTTGGTGGCGGGCGCTGTCATAGAGCAGGTCAAATCCATGTCGTGGGTTCATTGCCATGTGGCTTTGAATGAAGGCGATTACCCCGGAGTCGTCACGTGCCACAGGCCGATAGCGCAGTGTCGAGCGGGCAATACCGCTGGCAATGCAGGCTTGACGCTGGCTCATGCCATGGTCGGCTATCAGCAATTGCACGACCATTTCGCGATGCTGCGGGGTCAGAGCTTTCGGTCAGCGACATCCTTCAATGCGCCGTGCATCACAGGCTAGTTCCGCGTACATGCGTTTGAGACGGGCATTCTCGTCCTGCAGTTCATGCAGTTGCGACAGGTGCGACACCGTCATGCCTGAGTATTGGCTCTTCAACTTGTAAACGGGGGGCTCGCTGACACCGTGTTTCCTGCACGTCTCGCCGACCGTGGCACCCCGCTTGACATCCTTGAGGATGGCAACGATCTGGCTTTCACTGAATCTTGACTTCTTCACGTAGAGACTCCGTTTCATGGAATTCTCTACTCCCGGCTAGCTCAAGTTTTCAAGGGGCTTCAAAAGCGCCACACAGGCTGATCGCCTATCGTGTTTTGGTCAATCTATGCCTAGTTTTGATTATTGCCAGCTTCATCACAGCTTCAAGCATGAACATCAGTACTACTCATTATTTGAGATCATCTAAGAATTCAGCCTCAATCCAGAAATTGATATTGAATAATTTGAAGTTATAGCTACAACAAGTCCTATTGCTATTGCTTACCTGAAGCATTAGGAAAGAGATTCGAAAATCAACTCCAAGATTTCATTTACCCACAATGGGGTTTTTCATGATGGAAATCTAGCCCACCTAATCAGCACTCATACCCCCATCAAGGATGGGCACATCCTGGAACTTATGGACGCTGGACTAGATTTCAGTGATCCTAATAATTCTGGCAAGAGAGCCATAGATTACTCATAACGAATTTCAGCGCTTCACGAGAAATTCTCTTTGGACTCGAGAGTAAAGAGACTTCGCAAACACCCAGCGAAAGTCGAGCCTGCTAATGAAGGAAAGATTTAGAGACGACCCGCTTAGGCGAGTTTTTTCTGCTTGATATTGGAAGAGGTAGTGAGTAATATGTTGTTTTACAACAATTCACCAGATAATATATTCACATCACTCCCGGCCATCCTCTTCTCTTGCATTATTACATTTTATAACTTATAGTTTCCACATCAACAAACAGGTTGCTGACTGTTGTTAAAGCTTCAAGGAGATTGAAATGATCCAAGATCTGCAAGCCCGTAAGAGTGAAATTATTGCATTGCTGAGTGCTGGCTCGACTGATGAAAAGCTCTACATAGAGCTTAAAGAACTCAACACCAGAGTCAAAAGGCCAAAGATGAACGTGCTGGTGAATTGGCTGGCTTGAAGAAGGCAATTTCTGAACTTGGTATCTCCATCACTGAATTGTTCAGCTTGGATGACATCAAGAAGGTTTTGCCTAAGAGCAAGACTACGAAGAGAATTAGCCCTAAAAACACAGGTGAGGTTTTGATTTCTGTTCCCTCTCCTAGCGGCAAAGGTATTCCCGCCAAATACAACAAGGGGCAGGATTTGCCCCAGTACGTTCCTGCCGGCTTCAAGGCATTGTTTGAGAATGCTGGCAATGAACCCGCGTTCATCAAAGCAACCGGTTATCACTCCACGGAAGAAGGCAAGGCTGAACTTCTCAAGTTCGTTGCTTTCGTAAAGGACAAGAACCTCATGCCCAAGAAGCACAAGGCTGCTGAGGCTCCTAAAGCCGCTTAATATTCCCCCAACAAATCCACTCTTCGGGGTGGACTTTTTTTGTGGGAGAGCCGCAGGCACATGCGCCTACACACTCTTTTTGAAGTGATGAAAAGAGAGAGTGAGTCCGATATTTGTAGTGCGACGTCCCCCGTTTTCAATAGAACCGGGCTTTAGAGTCCGAGGTTAATTTAACTGGTTTTTGCATCAGCGTCAATCCACCAAGGCACTTCTTGGGGGCTCCTCGGTGTATTCCCGGCGCCAGGCTTCGACGATCACGGGGGCATGCGTCAGACTGGTGATCCAGTGCTCGTCAATCATTCATCCCGAAAACGTCAATTGAATGACTCGATGTAGGCGTTCTCGTTCGGCTTGCCGGGTTCGATCAGAAACAACCAAACACCTCTTGCGTGGGACCAGCTCAGCATGGCCCGACTGCAGAGCTCCTTGCCGTTGTCGGTTCTAATCGCCTTGGGCAGGCCTCGCGCGTGTTGGCCAATTGAACCAGGCCCACCAGCTGGGCCCACCCAGAGCCCGCTACGGCACGATTGCAGCAGCCTCATAGGTCGCATCATCCACCGCCAGCAGGCTCTTGATGCTTCGCCCCTCCGCCGTGCGGTCGAACACGAAGTCCATGGACCATACCTGGTTGGCATACATTGGCCGTTGCTGCGGATGCCAATCTGCCACTGGAATCCTCTTGCGCCTGCGCCTCTTCACCTGCAAGCCCGCCTAGGCAAACAGGCGATCCACCCGCTTGTGGCCCACCACCTCGCCAGCCTGGCGCAACTTCAGATAGATCATGTCCGAGCGGTAACGACGGCGGGGTTGCGCCAGCGCGATGATCTCTTTAGCGAATTCCGAAAATTTTATTCTTGATCTTTTTGAGCGGGCCAAATATTCCCGCCGAAATTGCCAAAGATCTTAGACCACTACGTGCGAACTTCCATCCTTGCAAAAGGATATATATATACATTGATCGAATCAGATTGAGGGCTTTCGATCGGTTATGCCATGGATTATTAAAATTTCGATAAAAAACAAGTTTTGCTCTGTCACTCTCGATGGAAAAATTGGGATTAATATCGATGGCTGAAATTCTTTTCTTCCAAAAATTTGGCATATCTTCCAGAAGAATCGGCAAGTCAATATCTAAAGATATCCACTTATACTTTGGATTCAGATTAATCCAGCCTTCCTTGCCTTCATCATACCCATACCTTAACTTGATGTCACTTTCAAAAAAACCAGGCGGGATAAACAGTGGAGGTATCGCCTTCATCAAGTGAAAGTAACCATCATAATGCCGGCAAAGCTCGATTTTTGGACAGATTTGAATCACCGAATGATCTGGTGACGAGCAAAATTCGGTATCCTCGAGACGAATGACTCGCCCCTTGTTCATAGTCGATGAGAAAATCTTCTTAAGATACCCAAGTCTGAATATCTGGCATGAGTCTAGTGGAGCAATGTTAGACGCAGTGATATAAGCCGTATTATTTTCTGAAATGATTTTCTTGAACTTGAAACCAAAATAGCCCCATTGAGGATCAGTTATACGATTGTCCAACATGCTTTCTGTGAAGTGAGAAAAAAGAAAGCCAATATCGTTGCGGGGATACTCTTTCGACACATGCTCAACAAGCTGCATGTATTCGATTAATTTCTCGGGCTTAGCTAGATAAGGATGGTCATTGTTAGGGGAAAAGAATACCCAAGCACTATCATCCACATCAAGAGTTGACAGCGCATCGTAATACTGCTTTGCGGTGGCAGATCTTTGGTTTCTTATCTGAGCACTTGGAAACAAGTGACGACAGAACTCCAAAAAAGATTCAGTTTCATTGATATCTTCACACTCAAAACGTATTACAACTTTATCCCATGCTATATCCGCATAGCTGGCGAGCGTGTACTTTACGACATCAATTTTATTTTGCCACTTATATTTTGGATATGCATCTCGAATTGCGCCTAGAGAGGCTTCATTAGCAAATGACTTGTACTGGCCACTTTTGTCGCCTACACCTTGGACTATAAAAGTATCAAAAAATAGCACTAGCACCGGCATTCCAATCGCGCAATTCTACATATTAAATCAAAACGAGTAAAAACCAATAAAATTAAGATTTACTCGTTTTCAATTTCAAGCGGACGATCAAATCAGCGTCATCAACATAATTGTCAAAAAATATCCACAACTTCGCCGCACACTAGCATCACATAATTCAATTCAACAACTGCTTATAGCAACCATTTATAGTCATCAAAGCCAACTCTAAATATCAGACGGCGGAAGAAGTGATAAATATTCAATAAAAACTCGCTGCGGAAACTCAATCAGGCTTACACATAAATCAGCAACGGAGGAGGGATTTAGAAAGTCAGAAGAATTGACATCCCTATATTGCTCCCAAAGCTCCGTCTTCATTCCACCAGGATTTATGCACATTACATCATATGTAGAATGTTTTGCCTTCTTGGCAAGAGAACGCGCAAATCCCATTACCGCGTGCTTTGACGCACTGTATTCATGTTGATTGGCTTGCCCAATCATTCCAGAAATAGAATTAACAAAGAATACTCGCCTCAACTTCGAAGACTCGAGCGCTTGAACCAGACCAATTAAAGAAAAAAGATTAACCTCGAAGAGGGACGACAATTGTGCTTTTGATAAACGCTTTTCTCCTGCATAAAAGCATGCGGCATTCAGGACAATCGTGAACGGTTCATCATCAAGAATATCTTGCAGTTTATTAATTAAAACTTGAAATTCTTCGGATTCGATAGAACGCGAAAAATCAAACTCCAGATGTAAATATTCACTTGAGTGACACAATACCTCGGATTTTCCGCGCGATCGAGAAATTCCGACCACCTGACCCCGCGCTAACAGTCTTTCTGCCAAACAGAATCCGAGCCCACTAGACGTTCCTGTTATAAGGTATTTCACCTGTTTGCCCGATCATTCAAAATGCTAGCTGAATTTTGCATTTCTTCAAATGTTAGATCTTGGATAAAGGCATAAGCCCCCAATCCAATAGGTATCGGCAAATTCTGATTACCACCTCTATGCTTTGTCATTTCAACAAATGAAGCCCATAGTAAATTGTAATCCGAATATATTTCATTCTTGAAGTCAAAATCAAAACTGAAAAATAGTGACTCTATATTTTTGTAATCGGAATCCTTTAAAAACCCTCGTCTCCAGGAGATAGTTGCGGTAAGCATACAGTCATAAGCTACAGCAAAACCATGCGGCAATGACCTAACTCCCGATCGTTTCAGCGACTCCATTTCGACAAGAGGGGAAAAGCTATGCCCATAGTCAACGCATCGCAATAGATTGTCTTCTCTTGGATTATTATGCAACTCCTCCAGCATTAACTTAATAGATAACGCCAGAATTGATACACCCTCACCTGTACCATAGAATTCAATATTCTCTAGCAGGCTTTTATGTGAAATAATCAAATCAAATAATTCCCTTGACTTAATTACTGCAATCTTAAAAATTTCCCCCAACCCCTGACGTACCAAATGTCTATGGAGTCCCTTCATTAAGTTTGGGGTTACAACCACGCTGTAATCAAAATGATAAGAACCAAGTCTATTTCGCTGGCCGAGAAAGTTGATTCCAGTCTTAATCCCGATTGAAGCGTCCACAATTCCCAGCAATGTTGTAGGCACTTTCACTACGGCAATTCCGCGTCGAAATAGACTTGCCGCCAATGCAACTGCATCTAATAATGCTCCTCCGCCTACTGCACAAACGACATCCCCTCTTCTCCCTACCCCGTGCGTTTCCAATACATCAAGTATAGATTTGAGGGAGTCCAAATCTTTATTCGCTTCATGTAAATTAGTGGGCACTAGTATTAAGTTATTGTCTGAATTTTCAATTTCAAGAAACTCTTCTTGATTGGCGAGCACCACTGGATCAATAAATACAATCTTCTTGACGTTTTTAATTTTATTTAAATATAAAAATATATCGCAAAATTCTATAACAACATCCCTTTTATATTCGACCCCCATTTGAAAACATGGAGAACTTGCTTCGCCCGATATAGTCAGCATTTTGACTTCTCCAGCAACTCAACTCCGTGTATCATGAAAGCCGCTCCTTGGCGTGGTGATTTGATCATCTTGAACGGGAACATCCGTATAAACTGTGATGCCCTAAGTAGGGTCAAATATGTTTCCGAATACCAAGATTCCCTTTCGATTTTGTTGGTTAGGGCGCTTGAAAATTTCCGAAGACAATCAGGAATTGCAGCAACAGGATACTTATCTATTGAATATTCGTTTTTTTCAAAAAAGCCTGATATATATTCATAACCGGACTCGCACGATTGATGTAGCTGCGATACATCATTCAGTATTGATTCACAGTAAGTTTCAGCATACGGATCTATCATAATTATTTTTCCTGACTCCTTATTCCATAAAACATTTTCCAATGTTAAATTTCCGTGAGTGAGTGATTCATTTAATGCAGTTTCTTTAGTATCCTGCAACAGCTCAGCTACCAAAATAAGTCCCCGGTACACGGCGTCAGAAAACAATTCCATTTCAGACCCGGTCAAGGTCAAACCATTTTCATTTACCGCCTTTAGTGCCATCTCTAAGGGCGTGCGAACTTCTTCGCTTAGATAAATATTCAAAGCCCCTCGAGTTTTTCCGTATTGAATAGCCGCCATGCTAGATAGCAAAACTGCCATTTCTTCTGCAAGAAGATCTACATCTTCACCACCCAACAAAGCTTCATAGCAATTTACAGCGCCATCGTAGTAAGGAATGTCGTAAAAATAGCTATCTTCATGAACTCCAATTTTCTCTATAGCCACACTATTTTGCGGCAAAAACTTATTGAGTAATTGTAGTTTACGAATTTGCGACTGCCATCTAACCAATCCAAACTCTCTATTTACTTTATGAGAGATGGACTTGCGAACAAATTTTCGATCGCCGTCTTGAATAACAAAAGTGCTTGATAGTGAGCCGCCCTTTAATATCTTTAAAACATCCATCATTTAAACCTATGGATGTTTATAACATACTCTTCTGGCGTGCCCAAGACTATTGTATTTTTAGGATCCTCCGTATAGCGAGCAGATACTTTCTTTTCTGCGGCTATATACTTATTATATAGGTCTGTGAAATTTGCTTCTCCATTTTTACGCAATAAATCAGCAGCCATCTCTACCATTGTGGAATAGGATCCGAAGCCGTATAGTCCGCTACAGGCATAACTGCTGATTACGTTTTTATCTACAACATCAAAAACTCTTCCTTGCTCATCTACTCGAGCGTATGAATATTGCTTATTGGACCCTTTGAAAGTATCTAGAAGCCCTGCTTCTGGCGCACACTTTTTCAAGGCTTCAAAGAAATCATGTCTCTCTGCTAAAATCGTATCAATATTAGCAAAGGCCAAAGGACGATCAAATTCTTCATAATTAATTAACTCAGAAGAACAGAGAGCCGTCTCTAGCTGACTCGAAGTATCATCGATATATATTAGCGACTTTCTGTCAACCCCATATTTATCCATAATACTTCTAACTATCGGGAAAAATATTTGATCCTGCCTATTTGCTATTAATATTAATTTGCAATAAGGAGCAGAATATAAAAAATTCTTCATTACTGCCGCAAGTATAGTTTCCGACCCAAGCGGCAATAAATATTTTGGCACTTTGCTACCAAATAGTCTAAATCGACTGTATTTTCCAGCCATAGTTAATACCAAATACATTACATATTCCTCATAGAAGCGGCTTGGTTTATCTGAACAGATTGAGGTCGATGGATAAGTGTGAGTGTGCGTGATTGAAGAGGTGCAGAGTTGTCCAGGGTGGCGGTCGTCGCTGCTCGAAAATGCACGATATAGAGGGCAATTCGGGGCGCACCAACGGATTTCATTATATTGAGATTCTTTATTAACTGGCGGCAACGCAGCCAGCTAAACCTGCTCGGACTTTCGACCGTCATGGCTGGAGTGCCCACGCTCGCTGTTGTACCACTCAATCTAGCGATTATTATCGGCACTAACCTGACCGACCGACTCATACGCCTTGAGGTACACGCATTCGTACTTGACCGAGCGCCAGACGCGTTAAACGAACACTTTCTCACTCCAGGCACAGCGTCCATCCATCTAAAGCTTGGCACCCGGGTGCAATACGGCATAAACGAACTCCTGGACTGCGAATGGCCGGCCCCCTTATCGGCGTTGATGATCTCGAGCCTGCCGTAGCGATTTAGAGCCTCTTGGACAACCTCTTTGGCAGACACTGCCTCCAGCGTAATCGCCAAGCTGTGCGCCAGAAGGACTCGGCTGTAGACGCCCATCACCGCAGTCTGGTGGACAATGCCGCGTCCCATGCGGAAGTAGGTTTTTTTACGCTGGCTTCTTGAATTTCTACACACCATCTTTTTGCAACTGCGCTTTCTTTTCAGCGTTCCTTTTGATCGCGTCGTCAAAAGTCAGTTGATTCGTCAACTCCCACAGAATGACAGAAACATTGAAGTCATAGATCAAATTCAAAACAGAATAGACTAACCCTTTTGCCCCCCTCGCAAATGATCCTGTTCTGAAATATCGATACACAAATCGTCCGATGGGCCCGAAGAACAGCTTGACGCCACTCACTCTTTCACCCGAAGCGAATCGCTGCCGGGCCTCTAGCGCTTCATAGTTGATCGTCTTTTTGGTAAAGCTCTCGCAGTCTTCGTCCTGAAAGAGGTGTAAGGACAAGTCATCACGCCCCGGAAGACGCATCATCGTCTTCTCATCGAAGGCGATCGCCAATTCATCGTGGATCTTGGATTTCTCGAAGTTGATGATGCTTTTTTTATAGAAAACACACGCTGATGAAATTCTTCTGAACAAGGGACGGTGCACCACGTCCCCGTAACGGTAGACCACGACATCATGAAATACTGCGGACTTCTCATTTGCATTCGCCACATCCGCGAATTGATTCAATAACTGCGCGGGGAAGAAGTGTGCGCAATAGACATGAATGACGTATTCGGTAGGAGCGTTTTCATAAACCCATGCGAGCGTATTTAGTCGCATGATCGTCTTGTCTTCCGGGCGAGAAACAAATTTGATTCCATTTTCCCGACAAAACGCCTCCGTTCCGTCAGTGCTCCCCGCATCAAAGACTATCACCTCGCAAAAATCTTTGAGGTTTTGGTAGACAGCCGAAATTCGTCTCTCTTCATTGCGAGTAAAAACAATCGCCGTAATATTTTTATTCATTTGAACAACCCAATTAATTCGGCTGTGAAATTGTTCCACGTTGAAGATTCAACCGCTTTGTGGGCAGCATCGGACATTCCTTGATATCGGGCACTGTTGGTCAAGCTTTCCGCAAGTAGGGATTCCATGCTCGGCCCGCCTTCTTCAACAATATGTGCGACGGTCGTCAAATTTGAGAAATAGCTGTTCAGACTCTCATTGGGCCGTACCACGATGGGATTGTGAAAGTACATCGCCTCCAACAAGGCCTGAAAGCCACTCCATCCCGGAGTGGTGTTCACGAAGAGCCTCGCGTTGGACAAGAGTTCGTAGTACTTCTGTTTATCGCCAGGTTTCTCTTTGTCCAAATATCCGTGAACCGTCAGCCACCCGTATTCGGCTCCAATCAAGCCCGGGTCGATACCAATGATGTCGACTTCACATTCGAGCCCTTGTTGCCTAAGATTACGTGCAGCGGCGATCAACTCAAGGGCCCCGGGCAGGTAGAAGGGCTGGCCGACAAAGAGAAGCTTCTTCGAGTTTAATTTCCGCTCGCGAATGTCGACTGGCGGCACCACGTCATCATCGACGTTAACCACGTTTCCGAAACAATAGATGTTTTGGTTCTTGTATTTCCCCAGCATGTATTCGCGGACATTCGGAAACAGCGTGATCACCGCGTCTGCAGCCTCAATGACCGCATTCTCCCGGTCTATCGACTTTCGCTCCAATCGACTCGGCCGGCGCTTCAGAAATTTTTCGAATAGATACTCAGACGGCCAATCGCCAAGAACGATTTGCCTGTTTTTCCCATTGTGCAAAGGATATGAGAAACCTTGAACGACCATCACATCCTGCTTGGCGGACATCAGCCCGATGAAACGGCTGTAGAGGTATGTGAAGAAAAAATGTACGGGCGTTCGCACATAAAAGTATGTGGTCCCCAGCTTGAAGAACTTGTTCAGCACCCGAATCGGCAGGTTGAACACAGTCTTGAGAGGCTCTGCCTCCCGCATCACATAATTCTTAACGACATAGCCCCTCTTCTCGAGGTTCTTGTGTAGCAGATAGGGGATGTTAGACCAGCTCTTGTAATTCCTCGAGGGCGCGGTCGTGCAGAAAAATATCTTCATTCAATGGTTCCTCACCCTACGGACTGCCTCACGCTGGCTTAGGCGCGATTGCAGTGCATCGTTAGCTCTTGTTCTCGAAATATTTTCGATACCGAATCGTCTCAGCCTTCGACAGCAAAGACAACAACATATCTACGCCTCGCTTGACGACTCTCGCGGCGAGACCGCCGTTGGATGTAAATTTGTTTTTGAACGCGAATAGAGCGCTGGTAATCGGGCCTTGGTACCGGAAATCCGTCACGCCCCGGCTTGCGCCGTTGTTGGATGTCGGGACACTCTGCTTACACAGGCGGGAGTCGATTTGAAACGCCACCATCGATTCGAAGAAGCTCACACTGTAGACACGCGACGAATATTGCGCGTAGGTTCGGCGCAGCGAATAAGCGCGTGAATTAACGCCATCAACAATTCGATGCGCGAAGTTCACGAACGAATACCGAGAGGGGTTCCCGAACTCGCGAAAATAGTTGGTGTGCACATCCTCGACGATAAGCAGCCCACCGTCGTTGATGTTCTGTATCGCGTAGTGCGACGTGACGATCTGCTGTCGGTTGGTGTGGCCACCGTCGTCGATTACCACATCGACCTTGCCGATCTTTTGAAATAGCTCGGTCCAAAAGGTATCAGACGATTGATCACCAATGTAGATTTCGAAGCCGTGCTTTTCCCATTCGCGGGCATCGGGATTCAGATCAATCCCGATGATTCGCGCTTTAGAGCCAAAGAACTTGCGCCACATGAACAGCGACCCCCCGTTGAAGATGCCCACTTCGACAATCGTGACCTCCCGATCCACATACTTTTGCAGCAGCGATTCATAGGCTGGGAAATAGCTGTCGTACTTGATCGAAAGGTACGGAACGCTGTCGTAGATATCTCGCAAATTGGTAGTCATATCAATTCCTTTTGCTTACTCAGGTGTCGCCAACAGAATCATGAAGACTCCATCCACGCGATCTCACGTTTTATTTTTCATCTATCAGACCTCGAGTCGGCTAGGCAACTATTGAACCCTGATGGAATTAGCCGACTTTCTCAAAGGCGAGAAAGAAGGCGCCGAGACTGCTCCACGACCAACTCCAAAGAGGTTGCTTCAGGGGCGTAGCCGAATAGATCTGCAGCTTTTCGGCTTTTTGAGTAGTAGTTCAGCTTGCTGCCAGTTGCAACAAGACCTGTTCGGTGCTCGACAAGGTCGTACCTCAGGCCAAATTCAGAGCGCATACGCTCTAGCATCGAAATTTTGTCGATTGGCTCCCGCGTGAAACAGTCAACAGCCGCATTTTTAGGTGGCGCCCGCAAAATTCTCCGGATGAGCTGCGCAATTTCGTTCGGCCCGACATAGTCTCTGAAAATATTCTCTTGAGAAGTTTGCAGAACTTGACCGTCTCTAATCGATCGCAGAGTGTCGGTAATTAGGAAGCGCGCCTCAATATCGGCAGAGTAGCTGAAGTAGTTAAAGACTCGCAAATCGACGATTTGCAAATCAGATAGCGCGCGATGCCGCGCTTCAGCATACATTTTGGCTACGCCATACCAGTCTTGGGCACCAAGATGGTTAATAGGAAGTACTGAGTTAGTCTGATCATGCGCGGGTGAAGCAAACCCGCCGCCATAAACTGCGCCACTGCTAAAGAATATGTATCGACTAAGTGGATGATGTTTCAGGTAACGAATAACAAGATCATCGAAGTCATAGGTCACGTCCATGATGGCTGCACCTATGCGTTCAGTTTGAGCCGGGTTACCTGACCCAACAAAATTTATAACAGCGTCATAAGGTGTGGATGTTTTTTCAAATTCGCTGAAATCGCCTACAAGGGCGAGATTTGCTAGAGATTGATCTTCGAGCCATTTAGCAACAGCGTTTGATCGACGAGAATAGAGACAAAACTCCCATTCCGCGTCCGATCCTACCGAACAGACAAGGTCTTGCGCGATTTGGCTCGTCGCCCCCAATATTGCTATTCGCATAGGCTCTGCCTCGTTAACCCGCCTTCAGCGTTCAACGTCGACTGCCGCCCAACCATGCCACATACAGACGGGTTCAGCGCCTCGATACGAATTCGGGTGATGAGCTCGGGACGACCAGATAGCGCCTCTAGCATCCAACTACCCATACCACCATCTCTCAAATGGTCTTCCACCGTGACAACAGACTCATACTCAGACACGAGATTCACCTGTGGCTGTTTGAACGCCATGCCCCATAGAGGCATTGAATAGACTGAATTCTCTATTGGAGCCTCTTTACCCACCAACTCCAGCACGCCGCCTGTTGTTAGATATGCCCGTCGATTTGATGTTCCCTTACGCACAGCGACCCATTGTCCCGGTTGCACTTCTGGCACCGTGCCGTGCAGGATAGGTTCGCCAGCTTTCCCAAGTCGTAGATAGCTTGGTTGAGGATTGCGAATCAGGTATCGCATGCACGCGCGTACTTCAAAGGGATCACCCGGAGAAGCGATCAGCATTCTTGGCATAGAACGGATCAGCGCATAGTCTTGCACCGCGTGGTGGGAGTAGCCCAAACTTCCATAAGACAAGCCGCCACCCACGGCCACAACGGTCACAGGAAGATTGTGATAAGCGACGTCATTGCGAATTTGCTCAGCGCAACGAAACGTCGGGAAATTTGCAATGGAATATACGAAGGGATGATAGCCCTCGGAGGCCATGCCCGCTGCAACACTCATCATGCCCTGCTCTGCGACACCAGAGTTGATGAAGCGCTCAGGAAACTCTCGAGCAAATGGCTCTACGACACCATAGCCCAAGTCCCCAACGATGAGGACAATTCTCTCGTTTACCCTTGCAGCCAGAACCAGCTCGTCAATGAACGCATTACGCATCGTTTATCCCCAGCTCGGCTAACGCTTGCCGCAATTGTTCATCGTTTGGATTTTTATAGTGCCACTCGACGCGGTTCTCCATGAAACTCACGCCCTTACCTTTGATTGTGTGAGCAACAACTATCGTTGGCCTTGACTCGTCGACAACCTTCAGCGCTCCCGCCAACGCGCCATGATCGTGTCCATTGATTTCGATGGGGGAACAACCAAAAGCAGTTAACTTATCGACCAAGGGCTCAAGTCTCAGCGTTTCATCAACAGTACCCAGGCTTTGAAGCTTGTTGTAATCAATGATGACCGTCAGATTCTGCAATTGCTGATGCGCCGCAAATAGCAAGCCCTCCCAATTGGAGCCTTCATCCATCTCGCCATCACTCACCACGACGAACGTCCGCCACTCTTGGCCACGTTTTTTTGCTGCAAGAGCCTTGCCAACAGCAAACGGCAATCCATGTCCCAATGAACCGGTTGAAAACTCCACTCCGGTAACGTGATGGCTGATATGGTTCATCAGCCACGAATGGTCGTCGCCATAGGAGTCAAGTTTTTCAACGGGGAAGTATCCAACCGTAGCCAGGGTCGCATAGACAGCCGCGCATCCATGGCCCTTGCTTAGGATGAATCGATCGCGCCTTGACCACTGAGGATCGAGTGGATTCTTCACCATCACCTGCCCATACAGCACGGCGAGGATATCGACAATCGACAAAGCGCTCGCAACATGTGAGGCCTTGGCTTTATGCACCATCCTCAATATGCGGCCACGAACCTCCGTTGCGAGACGCTGAGTGCTATCCATTAGAAATTCACACCAAGATAGGTCTCAATTTTCCGCGCCGCGTATTCCAGCATTTCCGGTATCAACGAAGGCTGCACACCTATCCAGAACGTGTTGTTCATCACGTTGTCAGTGTTGGTCAGTTCACCGCTCACGCGGTAGTGAGCGCCCTGCATATAAGGTTGGCGCACCAAATTGCCTGCAAACAAGAGCCGCGTTCCCACCTTGTTTTGGTCCAGATAGGTGAGCAGATCGAGGCGAGAGACAGGGCAATTTTCCTTCAATGTGATCGGGAAGCCGAACCACGACGGATCTGAATGCTCTGTGGCCTGAGGCAACTGCACGAATTCTTCGCAAGCCTTAAGGCGCTCTTTCAGGAAAGCAAAGTTGTCTTTGCGTGCCTGGATGAATTGCACCGCCTTGTCCAACTGGGCCAAACCGCACGCAGCCTGCATGTCGGTGATCTTCAGGTTGTAGCCCAAGTGACTATAGGTGTATTTGTGATCGTAGCCCTCGGGCAGGTCGCCCAGCTTCCAGCAGAAGCGCTTGCCACAGGTGTTGTCTTTGCCGGGCGGGCAATAGCAGTCACGTCCCCAGTCGCGGAAGCTTTCTGCAATCGTTTTGAGCTCTTCGTTGTTGGTGAACACGGCGCCGCCCTCGCCCATCGTGATGTGGTGCGCTGGATAAAAACTGAGCGTGGCGATATCGCCAAACGTGCCGACCATCTGGCCGCGGTAAGTGGTACCCAACGCATCGCAGCAGTCCTCGACCAACCACAAGTTGTATTTCTTGCAGAGCGCCGTCACCACATCGAGGTTGAAGGGGTTGCCCAAACTGTGGGCCAGCATGATGGCCTTGGTCTTCGGGCCGATGGCGGCCTCGATCTTGGCCGCGTCGATGTTGTGGGTGTAACGATCCACATCCACAAATACCGGTACGGCGCCAAACTGAAGAATGGGGTTGACCGTGGTGGGGAAGCCTGCGGCCACGCCAATCACCTCGTCGCCCTGCTTAATGGCACGGTCGCCCAGCTTGGGCGAGGTGAGCGTGCTGAAGGCCACGAGATTGGCAGAGGATCCGGAGTTCACGGTGATCAGATGCTTCACGCCAATGAAGGCGGCTAGCTTCTTCTCAAACGCTGCATTGAATCGCCCCGTGGTCAGCCAACCGTCCAAGGAAGCATGGACCATATTTTTCAGCTCTGCAGCATCCAGCAATTTCCCGGAGGGTGGCACGACTGACGCGCCAGGCAAGAAAGGCTGAGGAGCGAGCGCGATGGTGGCATATTCACCGACCAGCTCTTCGATTTTTGCGCGGAGCGCTTGGGCTTTGGAGTTTTCCATATCTCAACTCTTCAAGTTCACGACACCGCGACGCGGGTCTGATAGTCACTAATTTGGGTACCTGTGAATACGTGCATATCCTGGCCATCGAGGTTTGCGCGGGTCCAGTCCACCGTGAGCTGAAGAGCCGCATCCAGGTTGAGCTCGGGGCGCCATGCCAAACGATGGGCCGCCTTCGACACATCCAGCCGCAGTAAGGATGCTTCGTGCGGATGGTTCGCGCCATCTACCTGCCACTTGGCAGAGTCTCCCCATTTGATCGCCAACTGCCGCACAATCCAATCGACGGGCTGGGCATCGTCTTCACGCGGACCAAAGTTAAACGCTTCAGCGAAGGACGTTCCGTCAACAAAAAGGCGTTCTGCCAGAGTGAGGTAGCCCCGCAGCGGCTCCAGCACATGCTGCCAAGGGCGCACCGCGTGAGGATTGCGAATCCCCACTGGCTCGCCACGCGCAAAGGCACCCAAAATATCGGGCACCAAGCGGTCTTCTGCCCAATCACCGCCGCCAATCACGTTGCCCGCACGAGCCGATGCCAATGCCATGCGGTGCTGGGTGAAGGTATTCGCATTGAAGTAGGAGTTGCGATAAGCGGCCGTGACAAGCTCCGCGCACCCTTTGCTGCTGCTATAGGGGTCGTAGCCGCCCATGGCCTCGTTCTCGCGGTAAGGCCACAGCCATTCGCGGTTTTCGTAGCACTTGTCGGTGGTCACATTCACCACCGCGCGGGCACTGGCGCATTGGCGCACCGCCTCCAACAGATGGACCGTGCCCATGACGTTGGTGGAATAAGTCTCCACAGGATCGAGATAGGAGCGGCGCACGAGCGGCTGTGCGGCCATGTGAATCACGATATCCGGCGCAGCGTCGCGCAGCGCTGCCATGAGTTTCGCGCCATCACGCATATCGCCAATGATGGACGTCATGCCCGCGCCCACGCGCGCTTTCTCAAACAAGTTGGGCTGCGTCGGCGGCTGCAAGGCGTAACCGGTCAACTCAGCGCCCAACTGCTGCAACCAAAGACTGAGCCAACCTCCCTTGAAACCGGTATGCCCGGTCAAGAAAACACGCTTGTCACGCCAAAAGCTCAGGTTCACGCCCAAACCCTCCAAGGGGCCTGGCCTGATTGCCACAACTCTTCGAGGTGCGTTTTATCGCGCAGTGTGTCCATGGCTTGCCAAAAACCGTGGTGCTGATACGCGGCAAGCTCCCCGCCTTCAGCCAATGTTTCAAGCGGCACACGCTCCCAAATGCAATCATCCCCGTCGAGCAGATCAAGTACCAAAGGAGACAGCACAAAGAAGCCGCCATTGATCATGCCGCCATCACCCTTAGGCTTTTCTTTGAAGGTGCGCACCTTGTCGCCCTGCATGTCCAACGCGCCAAAGCGGCCCGGGGGAAGCGTAGCAGTCAGCGTGGCCTTCACCTTCTGGGCTTTATGAAAGGCGATGAGCTCCGCAATATTGACATTGCTAACGCCGTCGCCGTAGGTGAAGCAAAACGCCTCTTCGTCTTTGACATACGGCGCAACGCGACGCAGGCGCCCGCCCGTCATAGTCTCTTCGCCCGTGTCGATCAGGGTCACACGCCAAGGCTCTGCACTCTGTTGCAGCACCTGCATGCTGTTGTCACGCATATCGAAGGTAACATCAGACATGTGCAAAAAATAATTAGCGAAATACTCTTTGATCACATAGCCTTTGTAGCCACAGCAAATCACAAAATCATTCACGCCGTAGTGCGAGTAGATCTTCATGATGTGCCACAAAATAGGCTTGCCACCGATTTCGATCATCGGCTTGGGGCGCAGATGCGTTTCTTCGGAGATGCGCGTCCCCAAACCACCCGCCAATATGACAGCCTTCATACTTAAACCCCGTTAACTCTGCTTGTCAGACAAGCCAATAATTTCTGAATAGGAGCCGACTCGTTGGATCGCCCCACTAACAAGTTCGACCACTTGCGTGCAGTTACGGAGGGTAGTCAGCCGATGGGCGACCATGAGTATAGTCACATCCTTTTCGACATTCGTTAACGCTTGCATCACGGCGCTCTCGGTCTCCCCATCCAGCGCGCTGGTCGCCTCATCAAAAATGATGACGTCGACATTTTTATAGAGCGCCCGGGCAATACCAATTCGTTGCCTCTGACCACCCGACAACCGAACGCCGCGCTCGCCAACCTCAGTGTCATATTTTTCAGGCCACGATTCGATGGTCTGAGAAATCTGGGCTCGTCGGGCAGCCGCGCGCACGCGCTCATGATCAATTTGATCGAGCGGGACGCCAAACGCGATATTCTCGGCAATGGTGGCATCCGCCAGAAAAATCGATTGAGGCACATGCGCTATATGCGCCTGCCACGCGCGACAATTCTGGGGCGTGATCCGAACACCATCGATCAACAGGCCGCCTTCGACGGGACTGAGCAAGCCCATGATGATGTCCAGCAGCGTACTCTTGCCGCCGCCAGTGGAGCCGATGAATCCTATGCAACCGCCCTTGGGAATCGCCAGAGACAAATCCTTGAGCACCAAGGGCTGTGCATCCGTATAGCGAAAACCCACTCGATCCAGACGGATCTCCTGGTGAAAAGGCATGGGTGCTGGCGGTGGCAAATCGGCCTGCTCCGGCAAAGGCTGCTCCAGCAACAGCAGAGTGTCCAGCAAAGACGACCGGCCGCTACGCAATGTGGACCAGCTCGAGTAGCCCTGCTGCAGAACCGGCAGCATGCGCTGCGCGCCCAGCGCCAACGCACCCAAAACGGGGATCGCCGAACCCACACCTTGCGGACGACTCGCCAGCACATAGGCGAGGACGGCGATGACCACCATTCCCAACGCCTCCACCACGTAGCGCGGACTGTTGCTGATGATGACGACATTCGACTGTGCTCGACGCAAGCGCCGATCTGCACCTTGGTAGATGGCGCAATACAGCGCTTGAGTTCCGTCAATCAATACGTCGCGAATCCCGCCCAAGGCCTCCTGCAGGGCCTTCACAAGCGAGCTTTGCTCTCGACTGATCGTGCGGCTGTACGTCGAAAGACGATACTTTGTTACTGCAATTGTGACGCCATAAATCGAACCGAACCCCAAGATTGCCGCAAATGCAATGAACGGCTCCAGTGCGACCAAAGTGATGAAGGTTGCGCACAGCATCATGGTTGAGCTGACGATCACAAGAGAGGGCAGTAAGGTCGAGTAGACAACACCATCCGCTTTTGTGGCGATTGCTGAAATAACTTCACTGCTATTACGTGTCAAATGCACGGCGTAGGGCTGATACAGCGTACGTCGATAAATGCTGATGCTGAGATCCGCGCCCACGGCATAGCAAAGCCGGGTCTGCCCCCAATGCAAGGCCAGGCGCAAGGCCCCCGAAAGCAAAGCAGCACAGGCGAAAACAAGGGTGAGAGGAAAGAGCAGCTGATCGGCCGAAGCAATTCCGGCCACATGAATCAATCCCTGCGCCATTGGATGAGCGAACACCCATCCCGGCGACGTCAATGCCCCTAGAAAAGGCAGCACGGCGCCGATGCTCACGACCTCAGCGAACGAGACTATAGACATCATCATCAGCAACACTGCGAGCTGTGTGCGCCGCCTTAAGCTGAGGTGCACCCACAAGCGCTTCAACAGATCACTTGTATTCGATGATATGGGGAGCTCCAGATTCAAAGGGCGCACTCGACTCTCTCAATTTACTAATGACTGCCAGGCCATGACAGAAATGTGACCGACAAGGTCATAGCCTAATATGGCGCCTAATAAAGCATTGGCAGATGCATTTTCGGGGCGCACGGCCTGCCTGAACGAATTCAACGAATTCACAAAACGATCAGGCCTGCGCAAAGCAAGGTCCGGACAAAAGCCTAACGAACTTAAGGTCTGACACGACCTCCAGAGCCAGACAAGGCGCGATCATAGCCCACATTAAGAATGTTCAATAAGCACACTTAAAAAGTCAAAAGTGTATCCCACGCATCATCTGCTGCATCGCGATCGCCTCAGGTGACAACTTGGCCTTCTCTCCCGGCTTCGCCCCCTTGGCTGCTGACGAATCCGGGAACATGCGGAAGCTGGTGTTCATGGCGATCTGAGCGATGCGGGGCACCAAAGCGTGCATTACCTGCCCGGAAATGCCCAAGCGGGTCGCAATTCGCACAGGCTTGCTGATGCAGGCGTCAGCCACCATGTCGGCAGCCTGCTCAGGCGATAAGGTGGGTACGTTGTTGTAAATGTTGGTCGGCGCGATCATGGGGGTTCGCACCAAAGGCATGTTGATTGTCGTGAAGCTGATGCCCTGGTCCGCGAATTCGCTGGATGCGCAGCGCGTCCACGCGTCCAAAGCGGCTTTGGACGCCACATAGGCGCTAAAGCGAGGCGCATTAGTCAGCACGCCGATCGAGCTGATGTTCACGATGTGCCCTTTTTTCTTGGCCACCATGCCGGGCAACAAGCCCATGGTGACGCGCAGGCAACCGAAGTAATTGAGTTGCATGGTGCGCTCAAAGTCATGAAAACGGTCATAGCTGGACTCGATAGCGCGGCGGATAGAACGGCCGGCGTTGTTGATCAGGAAGTCCACGCCCCCATGGTTCTCGATCAGCACTTTGACGAACCGGTCGCAGTCTGCCATGTCGGCAATATCAGCTGGGTAGGCGACAAAGCTGTAGCCCTTTGTCTTTGCCTCCTTGCAGGCTTCCTCCAACTTGTCCATGTCCCGACCGCAAATTATGGTGGTCGCACCTGCCTCGGCAAATTTGTGTGCTGCGGCGAGACCGATGCCCGACGAGCCCCCCGTCACCAGCACCACCTTGCCGCCCACAGTGCCACGCAGGGACCGGTCGATATGGAGGTCGGGGTCTAGGTGGCGCTCCCAGTAGTCCCAGAGACGCCATGCGTAGTCTTTCAAGTTGGGGCATTCAATGCCCGAACCCTTCAACATCGCCAAGGAGTCACGGCAGTCAAAGCGTGTGGGGTAGTTGATAAAGGTGAGCATGTTTTCGGGCAGGCTCAAGTCCTTCATGATGGCGTTGCGAACGCGACGCACAGGCGCGAGGCCCATCAGGCTCTTGGTCACGCTGCGTGGAATGAACCCCAACAGGGCTGCATTCACAAAGATGTTCATCTTCGGAGCGTGAGCCGCTTTGCTGAAGATATCCAGCACATCCCCTACGCGATAGCCCACTGGATCCACCAAGTGGTAACACTGCTTGGCAATGCCTTGCTTGTGGCTGATCACGTTCAAGGCATCTACAACAAAATCCACGGGGACGATGTTGACCCGACCACCCTCCAAGCCGATGGACGGCATCCATGGCGGAAGCAGCTGCCGCATGCGCTGAATGAGCTTGAAAAAGTAATACGGCCCATCAATCTTGTCCATTTCACCGGTTTGGCTATCGCCAACCACCATAGCAGGGCGATACACCGACCAAGGAACCTTGCATTCCGTGCGAACAATTTTTTCGCTTTCATGCTTGGTCAAGAAATAGGGATGTTCGTAGTTCTCGGCCTCATCGAACATGTCTTCGCGAAACACGCCTTCGTACAAACCAGCAGCCGCAATGGAAGAGACATGGTGCAAATGGCCGGCATCGATCGCCTTCGCAAACTCCACGGTGTTACGGGTTCCCTCGATGTTGACGGCGATTTGCTCCCCTTCGTCAGCCTCCAGGTCATACACCGCGGCCAGGTGATAGAAATGATCCACTTGGCCTTTGAGCGCCTTGATAGCGTCCGCACTCACCCCCAACTTTTTGCATGTCAGATCTCCAAACACGGGAACTACCCGACCTGCCGACTTGGCATCTGTCACACCCCAGAACGCCCGCAAGCCCGCGACTTTGGCTTCGCTCTCTTGGCGTATCAGGAAGTGCACTGTTGCCCCCTTGCGCCGCAACAACTTCTTCACCAGCCGTTTGCCAATAAACCCTGTAGCCCCCGTAACGAAATACCGCATACATGCTCCTGTGAATCAAATAATTCTGACGGACTTCAGCGCGGCGGATTTCATCGTAAACCCGCGAAGTCGCTCATGTGCCGGAACGAATGTGGAGCCCTTCGCGCGTTTTCCTTAGTAGCCCCCACCTACACAGACTGAATGCCAAGCCTTAGAGTCGGTGGTAAGCCGGTGCCAAATGCTTGCGCACCCTGTCACAGATTCATCAGGAGTTCTCATGGTCAAAAAAATCCAAAAAAACAAATTCTCGACATCCACTGGCACGCCACTATCCGCCTCCGTCAAGGACTCGGCGCAACAAATCTGGCAGGCTGGTTTAGGCGCGTTCACCCGTGCACAGGCCGAAGGCAGCAAGGCGTTTGAAGCACTGGTCAAAGAAGGCGTGAGCATCCAGCGCAAAACGCAAGCCGCCGCCGAAGGAAAAATCAACGAAGCCACCACCAAGATGTCCACCATGGCCAACGACATCACCAGCAAGGCCACCGGACAGTGGGACAAGCTGGAAAACATCTTTGAAGAACGCGTCGCCAAAGCCCTCAACAAATTGGGGGTTCCCTCCGCCAAGGACGTGAGCGCTTTGATGGAACGCATCGACGAACTCAACAAGACCGTGCAGAAACTGACTGCCAATGCGTCCGCTCCAGCGAAGGTAGCCAAAGCTCTCACCAAGAAAGCAGCACCAGCCGCAGCTGTGGTGACAAAAAAGGCACCCGCCAAGAAGGCAAGCGTCGTCAAACCCGCTGTCAAAAAGGCCACTCGAAAGAAAGCCACTGCAAGCACCACCCCGCTCGCAACTGCAGACGGCAAGTAAACCGCCTAAAGCGAATCGATGAAACAGGCTTCTCTAGGGTGGCCGCGCCTTATCTTGCACTCTGTGCAACTGCTGCAATGCAGCATGAGCGCACCCTGCAGACCACTACACTTCGCGTCACAAAGGCGATCCCGTAAACCGAGCCTCAAATCGCGATGAAACGCGCTTTCGGTGAGGCCCGAGGGCTTTCAACGTGTGTTTTCGCCCCGTCGGGGAATGGACAGCCGGAACATTGCAGGACCTTATGGACGATCTTTCACATGTGGTTCGCCACGAGACATTGCTGAGGTACTGACCCATGGCTAAAAAAGCGCCGCGGCGTACCGCCGAGCGGATATTGGAAACCACCCTGGAGCTGTTCAACCGCTTCGGGGAACCGAATGTATCGACTACCCTGATTTCGGCAGAGCTAGGCATCAGCCCGGGGAATCTGTACTACCACTACCCGGCCAAAGACGAGTTGATCAACTCCTTGTTTGACCGTTACGAACGCTCGCTCAATGAAGTGCTCAATGCGAGTGACAACGTGCGCGATGTGGAGGATGCCTGGTTTTTCATGCACACGCTGTTCGAGCTGATCTGGCAGTACCGTTTTTTGTACCGCGACCTGAATGACCTTTTGAGCAAAAACCGGCGACTGGAAACCCATTTCCAAAGCGTGTTGAAGAACAAAGCCCGCTCCATTCGCGCCATGCTCGAATCCATGGCGCGGGCCGGCGCACTCCGCATGGATGTGCGCGAGATGGAGGCCACCGCCACCAGCATGGTGGTGGTCCTCACCTACTGGCTGAGCTTTGAATACGTGCGCGACCCGCGCAACGCACTGGAACCGGAGAGCGCCCAGGCAGCCCTGCTGCGCGGCGGACAACATGTGCTCAACCTGCTGGTCCCCTACCTCGAAGCCCAGCAGCGCAGCCATCTTTTGCAACTCAGTGGCGCTTACACCAGTTCCTGATGCACAGCACTCCGGTCTGGGACCCTTACCCCTACGTACACCAACAGTCGTTTGGCAGCGATAACCTGCCTGCGCAGTGGCCACGACTTCATGCCGGCGATCAGGAGCCCCTCCCCCAAAACGACGAGGTGTTGCAGGCCTGGGCGCTGTACCACCGTGGCGAATTTGAAACGGCCTTCCGGGCTGGCCGTCTGCTGGGAGCAGAAGGCTACGCCGTGGCAAACAAGGCGTGCCTGATCCAGGCCGACTTTCTGGCCCGCAGCGAAGCCGCGCGCCTCAAGTTGTATTTCGATACCGCGGAGCGCGCGAAGGCCCACATGGCGGCAGCGCCTGACAATGCCAACGCCCACTACTTTTATGGCTACGCCTTGGGCCGCTACAGCCAGGGCACCAGTGTGGCGCAAGCGCTGGCCAAGGGCTACGGTGAAAAGATCAAAACCGCCTTCGAAACCGCCATCGCCTTGAGCCCCGACCATGCCGATGCCCATATCGCATTGGGCACCTTCCATGCGGAGGTGATTGACAAGGTAGGCGCCCTGATCGGCAACATGACCTACGGGGCCAAACGCGAGACTGCTTTGCACCACTTCCGCACCGGCGTGGCGCTGATCCCGCGCGCAGCCATGGCGCTCACCGAATACGCCCGCGGACTGCTGATGCTTGACATGCAGGAGTTCGAATCCGAGGCCATGTGCCTCTATGAACAAGCCGCTGCGGTGCAGCCCATGGACGCCATGGAGCACCTCGCGGTGCTCCAGGTTCAGGCCGAACTGGCGAACTGATCAATCGCCCCAAGGCAACATCAGGGTCAACATAGAGAGCTTGGCAAACTCCGGCTCGAACTGGTCAATGATTTTCTGGGGGTCGGGGCACAAGGTGGCATCGGTCACCACACCGAATTGCACGCCGCCACCGTAACTCAGAATGGACACCCCCAGGCCCACAGAGCCGCTCTGGGGCACCCAGAAGAGGTTTTCTTCGATGGTGGCACCGCAAATTGTGAGCTTCTCGCGCGGACCGGGCACATTGGTCATGACCGCCGTGGTCTTTTTCGAAAACAAATTCAGCAAGGCATCCTGCGCCGGCTTGATCAGCAAACCCGCCACGGCCAACAGGCCGAAAGCCAGCAGTGGTTGCAGGCTTCCTTTGAGCCCGCGCATGCGAGTGCGGACTTCATACACCCGCTCGACCGGGTTCTCCATGCCGATGGGCAGCACCAGCGGCGCCAGGCCAAACTGATTGCCCAATTGATAGGCATGCTCCAGAGGCCGCAAATTCACCGGCACCATGGCACGGATTTCCTTGCCCGCCACGGCATCGCCCTGCTCGCGCAGGTATTCGCCAATCGCCCCCGCCACGCAGCTCAGCAGCACATCGTTGATGGAGCAATTCAAGGCCTTGCCCACCGCCTTCACCTCTTCCAGTGGCAGCGGGGCACACCAGGCCACCCGTTTGGCATTGCCGGGCTGCCCCTTGAGGCGCGTGGGCGAATCGTCGGGCATCAATGCCAATGCTGCTAGGTCACTCACCACCTGGTAGGCCATCTTTGCCAAGTCCACCGAGCTGTGCATGCCCGACTCCATGCCTTTCTGGGGCTCCATCAACACAGACATGGACTTCACAGCCCCATCCCCTGCAGCGCCCAAGGCTTTGACCGCCATGTGGGTCAGGGGCTTGAGCAGCGCGTCGCTCAACCACGCTTCTGCCCCAGCCTGCCCTTGTGCGCGCTCACGCTTGTTGCGGCGCGCGGGCGGCGGACTGCCACCGTCCACCAAAGACTGGGTCACCGAGATCAGCGCAATACCGTCCGCAATGCAATGGTGGATACGCACCATCAGGGCGGAGCCGCCCTTGTAGTTCTCCACCAAATGGAGCTGCCAGAGCGGGCGGGCGCGATCCAGCGGCTCCATGGTCAAGGCCGCCAAGCGCTCCTGCAATCCCTCCTGCTCGCGCCCGTGCGGCTTCTTGGCCAAAGTTTCAGTGACTACATGGTGGTCCAAATGGAAGTCGGCATCCTCCACCCAGCTGGCACCGGCGGCGTCTTCCACCACCCGCTGCTTGAAGCGGGGGTATTTCAGCAGCCGGTCTTCCACACGCTGCTTCAGGTCTGCCAATGGCAAGCCCGGTTTGGTGACCCACACCCCCACAATCATCATGAGGTTGGAGCTGGAGTCCATGCGCAACCAAGCCGTGTCCACCTTGGACATGCGTTCGCCATTCAGGCCCAGTGTGCCGATGACGGCATCCGCCACATTCTTTTTCACCACTTGCGCGGCCTTGCGTGTGCGGCGTACGACCTTGTTGGCGACCGGTACACCGGAAGAGGTCGTCCGGGGGGCGGGGCTGCGGGTCTTGTCGGCAGGTTTCTTGGCAGTGACACGGGTGACCATGGATTCTCCGGGCGGAACAGGGGTGGGGGGCGAGCGCCTATTCTGGGGGCAAATCGCCGCTTAAGATACGGGGCAAGCACCCGCCAGCATCGGGTGTACCCCCAAGTTCCCTGCACCTACCCGAACGGAGAAAACCATGGCCGATCTCAAAGCCGCTTTCGAAGCCGCTGTCGCCAATTCCAAAAACCTGAGCGAGCGGCCCGACAACGGCACCCTGCTCAAGATTTACGCCCTCTACAAACAAGCGACCACTGGTGACAACACCGAAAAGAAGCCCGGTTTTGCCGACATGGTGGGCCGCGCCAAATGGGAGGCCTGGGATGGCTTCAAGGGCATCAGCAGCGATGACGCCATGCAGCAATACGTCGATCTGATTGAATCTTTGAGCTAAATCAGCTCTTGGCACCCGTGCTGTATGCGCGGGCAGCTATCAAAAAAGTAGCGCATAGCGCTACTTTTTTTTCGCCCCGGCTTTGGCAGTGCCTTGGGGCTTGAGCAATTGGTCGAGGTTTTTGACGATCTCGGCCTCAATCTTGTCCTTGAAAGCCCCGAGCAAAAAGCCCAGCTTAGCGCTGAGTTCGAAGGTGGCATCACTCACCTGCAGCATGCCGCTCACCCCGGAGCGCTGGAAGATCACTTCATCCAGCCCCTCGCCTTCGACATAGGTGCACTCCATGTCGAAATCCTGCTCCGCCTGCTCGGCCCACCGGAAAGCAATCTTGCGTGCTGCGGCAAAGCCCAGGCTGTGTTCGCGCAGTATGTGTATGTCCGCCATGAAGGCTCCTCTTGTCAGTATGCTGTGGGGGCTGCACCTGCAGCCAAGGGCATCATAAAACCACTGCGGGCTCCGCCATGCTTTACAAATTCAAATCCAAAGTGACCAGCGACGTCATCATGCTGGAACCCCATGGCCGCCAGATTCTGGGCCTGTGGGGCCGCACCGGGGAAGACAGTCTGCGCAAAGGCATTCTGCTCGCAGCAGACATGCCCGCAGCCATCAGCGCGCTCGAAGAGGCTATTGCACAAGAAGAGGCCCAGCGCGCCCAAGCGGCTCTGGAGGCTCAAGAGAAAGGGGAAGACACGCCCCCGACCGGTGTGAGCTTGCGCCAGCGGGCCACGCCCTTGTTGGACATGGCCCGCCGCAGCATGGCTGCGGGCAAGGACATCACCTGGGGCGTCTGACCCGGCCAGCGGGTCAGACGGGAATCAGACCAGATTAGTCAGCGTAGACGCCGGCGGCCTTGATGATGGGGGTCCACTTGGCGATTTCAGCTGCCACAAACTTCTTGTGCTCGGCAGGCTCTACGCGCTTGTCGGTCACCACCACGGCACCCAGGGCTTCTTGCTTCTTCAAGAAGTCCGCATCCTTGAGCGCTGCCTTCAAAGCGGAGTTGAGTTTGGCCTGAATATCGGCGGGCGTTCCCTTGGGGGCGTAGAGACCGTGCCAGATCGTGACCTCAAAATTGGCCAAGCCCTGGCTTTGCAGGGTAGGCAGGCTCTTGAGGGCTGGAGTCGTCAATGGCTTGGCGGTAGTGACAGCGTAAGCCGTCACCTTCTTGCCCTCAATCTGCTGGGTCGTATTGGTGGTCTGGTCACACATCAGGTCGATCTGGCCACCGATAAGGTCGGTCATCGCGGGTGCAGTCCCTTTGTAGGGCACCGTCGTCATATCCACTTTGACCGCGTTCTGGAACAGCAAACCACACAGGTGGGAGGCGGAGCCGATGCCGGCGTTACCCAGGTTGATCTTGCCGACGTTCTGCCCGATCCAGGCGGAAAGCTCTTTGTAGTTCTTGGCAGGCAGGTCAGGACGGCCGACCAAGGTCATGGGCACATCGTTGATCATGCCCAGGTATTCGAAGTCAGTCTCCACCTTGAAAGGCATGTTACGCAACAGACCGGGCATGGTGCCCATGGCGATGTGGTTGAGCAACAGGGTGTAGCCATCCGGAGCGGCCCTGGCCACTTTGGCGGAGCCGATGGAGCTGCCCGCGCCTGCGGTGTTCTCAATGATGATGCTCACGTCACCCAACTGCTTGCGCAATGCTTCGCCCAGGTCACGCGCCACGCGGTCTGTCGGGCCGCCGGCTGTGAACGGCACCACGATGGTGATGGGCTTGGCAGGATAGGCCTGTGCAAAGGCTGACACAGAGAACAGAGCAGCGGTCGCAACAAGTAGTTTTTTCATGGTCATGGATTTGTCTCCGGTGGATGAATGCAGTCTAGCGCCCCCCACTGCAGGCTGTCATGTGGAAAGCCCCTAACTTGCAGGGCTATGAAAGCCTCGGTTTTTGGGTTCCTGCGGCACGAAGGTTATCCAGACCCGGCCGCCTAGGGAACTGTGGTGTTCAACAGCTCGGGAAAACCCTGAGACTTTCAGCAGCAAAAACTCTGCTCAGCGGTAGCTGCGGGCATCTTCGATCACCTTGCCATCATTGGGCAGGCTGCCCGGAGCCAACAGTTGCACATCCCCACGCAGCTTGGTCACCTCACGCACCGCATCCGCCACACGCTGCGCCAGGCCTTCCGGTTGACCTGCCACCTCCAGCATCAGGGTCATCTGGTCATTGGCCATTTCGCCGCTGACCACCAGACGGGCCTTGTGCACTTCAGGGAAGCGCTTGGCCACTTCATCCACCTGCTTGGGGTGCACAAACATGCCGCGCACCTTGGTGGTTTGGTCGGCGCGCCCCATCCAGCCTTTGATGCGGGTGTTGGTGCGCCCGGTCGGGCACTGCCCGGCAAGCACGGCGGAGAGGTCGCCGGTGCCGAAACGGATCAAGGGGTAATCCGGGTTCAGGCTGGTCACCACCAACTCGCCCACCTCACCTTCGGGCACCGGGTCGCCGGTACCGGGGCGCACGATCTCCACAATCACCTGCTCATCCAGCACCAGCCCTTCACGCGCATTGGTTTCGTAGGCAATCAGACCCAAGTCCGCCGTGGCGTAGCATTGGTAACCCTCCACCCCGTGGGCGATGAACCAGTCGCGCAACGAAGGCGGAAACGCCTCGCCACCGAACATGGCTTTGCGCACGGTGGGCAAGGCCACGCCCATGTCCAGCGCTTTCTCAAGAATGATTTTCAGGAAGCCGGGCGTGCCGATGTAGCCCGCCGGCTGCAACTCGGCCATGGCCTGCACTTGCTGCTCGGTCTGACCGGTACCGCCGGGGAACACCGTGCACCCCAAGGCATGGGCACCCGTCTCCATCATGGAGCCGGCAGGCACAAAGTGGTAGCTGAAGCTGTTGTGGATCAGTTCGCCGGGTCTAAAACCCGCTGCATACATGGCCCGTGCCATGCGCCAATAATCGCGCGCAGTGCCTTCGGGTTCATAAATGGGGCCCGGGCTGGCAAACACGCGGGGCATGGCGCTGCCGAACCCGATGGCACTGAAGCCACCGAATGCATTGCCGCCCTGTTGGCGCGCAGCCTGCTGCAGCGCCTGTAGCTCGGATTTGCGGATCACTGGCAACCGCGCGAGTGCCGCGCGGTCGGTCATGCCGGCCGCGTCCACCCCTTGCAGGATGGCGGCAAACGCCGGGCTGTGTTGCTGCGCGTGGGCGACCTGCCGGGGCAGCGCCGCCATGTGGGCGGCATGGCGCTCGGCCTGCGAACGGATTTCCAGGGCGTCGTAGGCGGGGGTCATAGGCTCTCCGTCAGCTGGTTTGCTATTATTTGAGGAGCTACTCGCGCTCATTAATCGGGCGCTAGCAGCACTTTTGACATCAAAAATCAGGCCAGCCAGCGCTTGCGGCGCTTGTAGCTCTTCACGTCCTTGAAGCTCTTGCGTTCACCGCCCCCCATGCCGAGGTAGAACTCCTTGACGTCTTCATTGCTGCGCAAGTCAATGGCTGCGCCATCCATCACCACCCGGCCGCTTTCCATGATGTAGCCGTAGTCGGCGTACTTCAGGGCCATGTTGGTGTTCTGCTCGGCCAGCAGGAAGGTGACTTTCTCTTTGGCGTTGAGATCTTTCACGATCTCGAACACCTCTTCCACGATCTGCGGTGCCAGACCCATGGACGGTTCATCCAGCAGCACCATGCTGGGGTTGGCCATGAGCGCCCGGCCGATGGCGCACATCTGCTGCTCGCCCCCAGAGGTGTAGGCGGCCTGGCTGGCGCGGCGGGTTCTGAGGCGGGGGAAGTAGGTGTAGACCTTTTCGAGGTTAGCCGCCACCTCGGCCTTGCTCTTGCGGGTGTAGGCGCCCGTCATCAGGTTTTCTTCGATCGTCAGGTGGGCGAAGCAGTGCCGCCCCTCCATCACCTGCACCACACCGCGCTGCACCAGGTCTGCCGGGCTCAGATTCTCGATGCGCTCGCCGCGCAGCTCGATGCTGCCCTTGGTGACCTCACCACGCTCACCCGCCAACAGGTTGGACACAGCCCGCAAGGTCGTGGTCTTCCCCGCGCCGTTGCCGCCCAGGATGGCCACGATGCCACCTTCCGGCACCTGCAGCGACACGCCCTTGAGCACCAGGATCACGTGGTTGTAAATGACCTCGATGCCATTCACGTTGAGAACGATGTTTTTCGGTTCCATAACTCAGCCTTGTTGACCAGATGAAAGCCCCGATGCACGACGCATTCATCTGGAGAGTGGCAAGCAGCGCGAGCCACCCTTCCAGAAACACCGCGGAACCGGCTACGCCAGGCCGCTGGTGTTGCCCCCTAGAGGGGGGAGGACCGCTACACGCAGTGAGCGGTCAACGGGGGTGCTTTCAAGACTGGCAGTCCGCAGGTGTGCGTGGTGTCAGCTTTTTCTCTGCGGCGTACTTGGCCGCAGTGGTCTTGACCAACGGCTTGATGATTTGCTCATCGCCTTGCAACCAGTCCGAGGTGAACTGCCACTTGGCGCCGTCCCAGGTATGGATACGGGCCCAGGACGCCCCCATGTGGTCCGTGCACGAGGTGCTGATCGGGCGCATCACGCCGGCAAAGCCCAGCGCATCCAGCTTGGGCTGGGTCAGGTTCAGGTTCTCCAGGCCCCAGCGCACTTGCTCCCCGGTCATCACCTTGCCTTTGCCGAAGCGGTCTTGGGCAGAGCGCACGCCTTCGATGGCCAGCATGGCGCTCATGGCGCCGCGCATATACAGCACTTGGCCGACTTCTTCTTTCGGCCCGGTGCCCTGGCCCTTGCCGTGCACCAGGGCCATCACGTCCTTGACCAGCTTGGACTGGGGTTCGGCACCGTGCTGCATGGTCACGGCGTTGTAGCCCTTGGCGCCTTCGGCCACGTCTTTCACGTCCGGCTCGGCACCGGCCCACCACACGCCGTACATCTTCTCGCGGGGGTAGCCGGTGGCTTGCGCTTCCTTGATGGCGGTGCTGTTCATGATGCCCCAACCCCACAACACCACATAGTCAGGGCGGTTCTGGCGGACCTGCAACCAAGTGGCCTTTTGCTCCACGCCGGGGGCGGTCACGGGCAACAAAGTCAGGTTGAAGCCGTGCATGGCCGCACGCTCTTGCAACAAGGGGATAGGCTCTTTGCCGAAGGGGCTGTCGTGGTAGACCAGCGAAATCTTTTTGCCCTTGAGCTTGTCGAAGCCGCCCTCTTTCTTGGCGATGGCTTGCATGATGGCGTCTGCAGCCACCCAGTAGGTGCCCGCAATCGGGAAGTTCCACTTGAAGACGGAGCCGTCTGCGCTCTCGCTGCGGCCGTACCCCACCGTCACCACCGGAATCTTGTCCACAGGGGCTTTTTCGGTGATGGCAAAAGTAGCACCGGTGGACAGGGGCTGCACAAAGGAGGCGCCCTTGCTTTTGAGGCGCTCATAGCACTCCACGCTGCGGGCGGTGTCGTAGCCGGTTTCGCATTCTTCAAAGCTGAACTTCACGCCATTGATGCCGCCACGCGCATTGGTGAGCTTGATGTAGTCCACATAGCCGTTGGCCCACGGCACACCGTTGGGCGCGTAAGGCCCGGTGCGGTAGGACAACACCGGTATGAACTGCTCCTTGGCTTGCGCAACAGCATGACCTGCCATCAGGCCGGATGCAGCGGCAGCCACCAGAGTGCTTGCGAGTACGCGTTGAGATAGCTTCATGTGTCTCTCCTGTCATAAGTGGTTGAAGCACGGGAAAAATCAGTGGGGGAAGGGCCAGAGCCGGAGCTTTTGCTTGCCGATGGACCAGAGCTTGGCCAGGCCATGGGGCTCGACAATCAGGAACCAGACAATCAGGCCGCCGAACACCATCAGCTCGGCATGCGAGACCGCCGCGGTGGAAATCTCCAACCCGAAGAGGCCGGTCAAGGCCGGCAAAAACCGGCTCAAAAAAATGGGCAACACGACGATGAACGCAGCACCGAAGAATGCCCCGGAGATGGAACCCATGCCGCCGATGATCACCATGAACAAAAGCTTGAAGGACTGGTCCACCGAGAAAGCAGCGGGCTCCCAGGCACCCAGGTAAACAAAGCCCCACAAGGCACCGGCGACACCCACAATGAAGGAGCTCACGGCGAACGCACTGAGCTTGGCGTACATGGGGCGAATGCCGATCACCGCCGCTGCCACGTCCATGTCACGGATGGCCATCCATTCCCGCCCGACAGCGCCGCGTACCAGGTTTTTGGCCAAAAGGGCAATGACTACCAGCCAGGTCAGGCAAAACAGGTACTTGGCCACAGGCGACTCCAGCGACAGGCCAAAAACTTGCAAGTTGGACACGGACACCGACCCTGAGGGCGAGTGGTTGGTGAACCACGGGATGCGCAAGAACATCCAGTCCGCAAAGAACTGGGCTGCCAGCGTGGCCACCGCGAGGTAGAGTCCCTTGACACGCAAACTGGGCAATCCGAACACCATGCCGAACAGCATGGAGCTCACGCCCCCCAGCAGCAGCGCGACCAACAAAGGCATGCCCTCGATGCGCACAAAGAAGTTGTATGCCGCGTAGGCCCCTACCGCCATGAAAGCGCCGGACCCCAGCGAAATCTGGCCGCAGAAACCCACCAGAATATTCACCCCGACAGCGGCCAGCGAGAAGATCAGAAAGGGAATCAGAATCGCCCGGAACAGGTAGTCGCTGGCCCACATGGGGACCATCGCAAAACCCACCAGCAGCAGGGCTCCCATGGCGATTCGGTCTTGCAGAATGGGGAATATCTGCTGGTCCGCGCGGTAGGTGGTTTTGAATTGACCGTTTTCTCTGTAGAACATTTTTTATCTCGCAGTCTTTTGGCTTTGTGTCAGGACGGCAGCGCGCTGTGCTCCGTGTCCCCCGCCCGCGTTGCGGGCTCCTCCTTGACCTGCGCAAAGCGCACTACCGCCCTGCCACCGGAGGTGCGCCATGGTGAACAAAGACGAATACAAAACGGGGGTCATACGCGATCGATGATCTTCTCGCCGAACAGGCCCTGGGGCCGGATCAGCAGAAAGCCCAGCGCCAGCACATAGGCGAACCAGATTTCGATGCCGCCGCCCACAAAGGGGCCGAGGTACACCTCAGACAGCTTCTCGCCCACGCCGATAATCAAGCCGCCCACAATCGCACCGGGCACCGAGGTCAGGCCACCGAGAATCACCACCGGCAGGGCACGCAAGGCCACGGTAGTCAGTGAAAACTGCACCCCTAGCTTGCTGCCCCAGATCATTCCGGCCACCAGGGCCACCACACCGGCCACGCACCAGACGATGACCCAGATGCGGTTGAGCGGAATACCGATGGACTGCGCCGCTTGATGGTCATCCGCCACGGCGCGCAGAGCGCGGCCCGTTGCTGTTTTCTGGAAGAACACACTCAGCAGGGCCACCAGAGCGGCGGCAATGATGGCGGCGTAAAAATCCTCTTTATTGATCAGGATGCCGCCTTCAAAGCTGCTCTCCAGAATCATCACCGGGTCTTTAGGCATGCCAATGTCAATCTTGTAGATGCTGCTGCCGAAGATGCTCTGGCCCAGGCCCTCCAGAAAATAGGTAATACCCAGAGTGGCCATCAGCAGGGTGGTGCCTTCCTGGTTCACCAGATGACGCAAGACCAGGCGTTCGATAATCCAAGCCACCACAAACATCACGACACCCGCCCCCACAAAGGCCAGCACGTTGGCCGCCACCGGGGAAGTGATGCCCATGTACACAGGAATCCATTCCGCGAAGCGCGCCATCGCCAGTGCAGCAAACAGCACCATCGCACCTTGGGCGAAGTTGAAGACGCCTGAGGCTTTGAAAATCAGCACAAAGCCTAGCGCGACCAGCGAATACAGCATGCCGGCCATCAGGCCGCCGAGCAGGGTTTCCAAAAAGAATGCCATCGGGGTATGTCCTTAGTGCGAGGTGCCGAGGTAGGCGCTGATCACGTCGGGGTTATTGCGCACTTCGTCCGGGGTGCCATCGCCGATCTTTTTGCCGTAGTCCAGCACCACCACACGGTCGCTGATGTCCATCACCACGCCCATGTCGTGCTCGATCAACACCACCGTCGTGCCGAACTCATCGTTTACGTCGAGCACGAAGCGGCACATGTCCTGTTTCTCTTCCACGTTCATGCCGGCCATGGGCTCGTCAAGAAGCAGCACTTGGGGTTCCATGGCCAGCGCGCGGCCCAGGTCCACCCGCTTTTGCAAACCGTAAGGCAGCTGCCCCACTGGCGTTTTGCGGTAGGCCTGAATCTCCAGAAAATCGATGATGCGCTCCACCGCCTCGCGGTGCCGGATTTCTTCCCGCTCGGCCGGGCCTATGCGCAGGGCCTGCAGCAGGATGTTGCTTTTGATCTTGAGGTTGCGCCCGGACATGATGTTGTCCAACACGCTCATGCCCTTGAACAAGGCCAAGTTTTGGAACGTGCGCGCAACCCCCATCACCGCCACTTGGTGGCTATTCATGTGCTTGAAGGTTTGCCCCCGGAAGGTGATGGCACCTTCCTGCGGTGCATAGACCCCGTTGATGCAATTCAGCATGGAACTTTTGCCCGCGCCATTGGGGCCGATGATGGCGCGGATCTCATGCTCCCGCACATCAAAGCTGATGTCGGTCAGCGCCTTCACGCCCCCGAAGCGCAGGGAGATGTTTTTGACGTCCAGAATGACATCGCCGATCTTTTTCGCCCCCACGCTTTTCACTTCGTGTAATGCGCTGCCCCCCAAGGGGGCCGCCCGCCTGTGGCCCGGCAAAGCCGGTTCCACGGCTAGAACTGATAGGGGAGATGCATCGCTCATGCTGCTTCTTTCACAGGGGCAAAGGTTTGGGTGTCCGCGATGCGCAGCGTGGCGCTGACGCTGCCGGTACGGCCGTCTTCAAACTTGACCACGGTCTCGATGAACTGGCTGGTCTTGCCCTCGTAGAGGGCATCGACCAACACCTGGTACTTCTCGGCAATGAAGCCGCGACGGACCTTGTTGGTGCGGGTCAACTCCCCATCGTCGGCGTCCAGCTCTTTGTGCAGCACCAGAAAGCGGCTGATCTGACTGCCTGCGAGCAGCGCATCTGCACTCAGGTCGGCATTGACTTTTTCCACGCACTCTTTGATCAGGTCATACACCTGCGGTTTCTGGGCCAGGTCGGTGTAGCCGGCGTAAGGCAGATTGCGGCGCTCCGCCCAGTTGCCTACGGCATCAAAATCGATATTGATCAGCACACACACCTTCTCGCGACCGTCGCCATAGGCCACCACCTCCTTGATGTGCGGAAAGAACTTGAGCTTGTTCTCCACGTACTTGGGAGCGAACATCGCATCGTTGAACGCACCGCCTTTGAGGCGGCCCACGTCTTTGACGCGGTCGATGATCTTCAGGTGGCCGTGCGAATCGATGAAGCCTGCGTCGCTGGTGCGGTACCAACCGTCGGCCGTCAACACCTCGGCGGTGGCGACCGGGTTCTTGTAGTACTCCTTGAGCAGGCCGGGCGATTTGACCAGAATCTCGCCGTTCTCGGCCACTTTGATCTCCACGCCTTCGCAGGGAATGCCCACCGTGTCGGCGCGGGCCTGGTTGTCCGGCTGCAGGCAGACAAACACCGCCGTCTCGGTAGATCCGTACAGCTGCTTGAGGTTGATGCCGATAGAGCGGTAGAAGGTAAACAAGTCCGGGCCTATGGCCTCGCCGGCGGTGTAGGCCACACGCACCCGGCTCATGCCCAGCGTATTGCGCAGCGGTCCGTAGACCAGTACGTTGCCCAGGGCGTACAGGGCACGGTCCGCACCGGAAACCGGCAGCCCATCCATCAACGCCGGGCCTACACGCTTGGCCACGTTCATGAAGTAATGAAACATGTTGCGCTTGATGCTGCCCGCATCTTCCATGCGGATCATCACGCTGGTGAGCATGCCCTCAAACACCCGGGGCGGCGCAAAGTAATAGGTCGGGCCGATTTCTTTCAGATCGATAGTGGCCGTCGCGCTGCTCTCCGGGCAATTCACCACATAGCCGCAGCACAACCACTGCGCATAGCTGAAGATGTTCTGCCCTATCCATGCGGGGGGCAGATAGGCCAGCACATCCTCCGCGCTGCTCAGGCGGTCGAACTGGGCACCGGCACGAGCGCGGTTGAGCAATGAGTCATGGGTATGGACCACGCCCTTGGGGTTGCCCGTGGTACCCGAGGTGAAGAACATGGCAGCCACATCGGTGTGCGTGATCTTGGCCACTGCATCGCGGAAGAAGGCCGGGTGGATCACGGCGAATGCTTTGCCGGCGGCTTGCAACTCGTCCATGCCGGCCAGCCCCGGCTCCTTGTAATTGCGCAGGCCGCGCGGATCGTCAAAGAAAATGTGCTGGAGCTGCGGACACTGCTCGCGCACCTCCAGCAGCTTGTCGACCTGCTCCTGGTCTTCTGCGAATGCAAAACGCACTTCGGCGTTGTTGATGGGGAACACGCACTCCGGGGCCGCAGCATCCTGGTAGAGCGGAATAGGCACCGCGCCCAGACTTTGCACAGCCAGCATGGTGGCGTACAGGCGGGGCCGGTTGGCGCCCACCACCACCATGTGCTCACCGCGCTGCAAACCGGCCTGGTGCAGCCCGGCGGCCAGATGCTCCACCATCACGGCCAGGTCACCCCAGCGCAGTGATTGCCAAATGCCATATTCCTTTTCGCGCATGGCAGCAGCCTGCGGGCGCTGACGCGCGTGCTGCAGCAACAGCTGCGGAAATGTCGTATGCATACCCATTGCGTGTCACCTCGTTGGGGTCCGCTGCATGCGGGGCGCGGACTTTGGTATGGGGCGAATGGTAGGACCGCATTTGACGCCGAGTTGTCGTTTGGACGACAATTCAGCCGAATCTCGGTAGGTGTTTTCCCTTCGCTGAACGACAACGTGTACACGCCTTCGACCCGAATAGCGCCATGCCTTCGCCACGCCACACCACCGCCACTGACGCGACGCTGCACCAGCGCCGTCGCCCACTTACCGAGGCCGAACTCGACGCTATTCCGTGGCTGCAACTGCTTATGCCTGGCGACCGAAAGCGAGCCATGGATGACCTGCGCATTGTGCAAACCGAGTCGGGGGAGTTCATGTGCCGCATGGGGCGGCCGGTGACCTACTGGTTCGGGGTGATTGATGGCCTGCTGAAGATGAGCAGCGACAACGCCGAGGGCCAGACCATGACCTTTGCCGGCATCCCCCCCGGCGGCTGGTTCGGAGAGGGCACGGCCCTCAAACGCGAGACTTACCGCTACAACATCCAGGCCCTGCGCAAGAGCCTGGTCGCAGGCCTGCATGTGGACACTTTTCATTGGCTCCTGGACCACTCGATTGCTTTCAACCGCTTTGTGATGAACCAGCTCAACGAGCGTCTGGGCCAGTTCATCGCCGCGCGTGAGATCGACCGTATGACCAACCCCGACATCCGGGTGGCCCGCAGCCTGGCCTCGCTGTTCAACCCGGTGCTGTACCCCGGTGTGGGTGAGGTTCTGCGCATCACCCAGCAGGAACTGGCATACCTGGCCGGCCTGTCGCGGCAGCGGGTGAATGAAGCACTGAATGCACTGGAGACACAGGGCTTTATCCAGGTGGAATACGGCGGCCTGCGCGTACTGGATTTGCAGGCCCTGCGCTCAAAGGTGTTCATCCGGCAGCTGCGTTGAAGCCCGTCCTCTAAGATGCACACCACCAACCGAGGGAACCAAGAATGCTGACAAGCGAAGCGCTGGACGTGCGCGCGCAACAATTTGCGATGCTGAGATGCATCAGCCTGCCCATCTGGGTATTCGATATCGACCGCTGCGCGGTGTACTGGGCCAATGACGCAGCACTCAGCATGTGGCGGGCCAGCAGCATGCAGGAACTCTGCAGCCGCGACATGGGCTCCGACATGTCCGCCTCGGTGGCCAAACGGCTCAAGCAATACCAGAGCGACTTTGTGCAGCATGACGCCAGCTTCACCGAACAGTGGACCATCTACCCGGCAGGCGCACCGGTGTGCATGAACATGCAGCTCAGTGGCATACGCACCACCAGCGGGCGCATGGCCATGCTTTGCGAAAGCCGGGTTCTCGAACCGGAGCAGCCCGAGGCACTGCGTTCGGTGGAGGCCTTGCTGCATACCGATGTGATGATTACCTTGTATGACCCGGACGGTGCACCGCTGTACCGCAACCCTGCAGCCCGGGACTCGGTGACCGACCTCCACCTGCGCCTGAGCGAACGCTTTAAGGACTCCGCCGCGCTGGCACGCATGCTATCCCTGCTTGCGCAGCACGGCGAAGCCACCTTGACGCTGCCCGCCCACACCACCCGCAACTTGCGCTGGCACGAAGTGTCGGTGCGCCAATGCCGCGATGCCGTCACCGGACGGGACGCCGTGCTCATGAGTGAAGTGGATGTCACCGCCATCAAGCACGCGCAGGACCAGGCCCAGTACCTGGCGCGGCACGACCCGCTCACCGGCCTGCCCAACCGCTACCAAGTGATGCAACGCTTTGCCGAAAGCCTGCAGGACATCGACCATGACGCCACCGAAGCGGCCCTCATCTACATTGACCTGGACCACTTCAAAGACATCAATGACACCCTGGGCCATGCCGCAGGGGATGAGCTGCTGGTGCAGGTGGCCGAGCGGCTGCGCTCCATCACCCGCAACAGCGACATGGTGGCCCGGCTGGGCGGCGACGAATTCCTGATCCTGATGGTGGCACCCAACATCCGCCACGAGGTCAAGCAAGTACGCCAGCGCCTGAGCAACAGCGTGGCGCAACCCCTGCACATCCACGGGACGGAAATTATCGTCACGCCCAGCGTAGGCGTGAGCTTTTACCCCGAGCACGGACAGGACCTCGACACCCTGCTGCGCAACGCCGACCTGGCCATGTACAACGCCAAAGAGGCCGGTCGCAATGCCATGAGCATCTTCGAAGCCCCGATGGCGCACCGCGTCCAGCAACGGCTGGAGCTCGAAGGGGAATTGCGCCATGCCCTGGCACGCGGTGAATTCGAGCTGTACTACCAAGCCCGCGTGGATGTCGCCACCGGACGGGTGAACGGTGCTGAAGCCCTGATCCGCTGGAACCACCCGCAACGCGGCCTTGTAGGCCCGGACGCCTTCATCCCCGCTTGCGAAGGCACCGGAATGATTGGCGCCATCGGGGACTGGGTGTTCGGACAGGCGGCCCGCCAGCAAGTGCAATGGGCCCGCGAGGGCCTGGACCTGAAGATCTCCGTCAACCTCTCTCCCCGCCAGTTCCGCGACCCGGAGCTGCTGCAGCGCCTGCAACGCATGGTCCAGTCCACCGGAGTACCGCCTGCGCGGCTGGAACTGGAACTCACCGAATCCATGCTGCTGGGCGTGGCCCCCCATACCCACGAAACACTGGACGATTTGCGGCGCATGGGCTTTTCCATCAGTGTGGACGACTTCGGCACCGGCTATTCCAACCTGGCCTACCTGAACCGCTTTCCCATCCAGGTACTCAAGATTGACAAGACCTTTGTGCAAGACATTGAAACCAACCGCCAGGTGGCCGAGTTGATTGTGGCCATGTGCCGCTTGATGAAGCTGCACATCGTGGCCGAAGGGGTGGAAACCCCGGCCCAACTGGCCTGGGTACAGGCCCAGGGCATTGAGCAGTACCAGGGCTACCTGTTTGCCAAACCCCTGCCTGCCGCTGCTTTTGTAGCCAGAGTGGGGGCATAGCGCAAAGCCGGCAGTCCGGGAATGAGAAAATGCGGGCCATGACAAACACCACCGAACGCCCCGCCCTGCCCGACCACCTGTCCATCGACCCCCGCAGCCCCCACCATGTGGCTGCCGTGTTCGAGCACGACATCGGCATCCGCTTCAACGACAAAGAGCGCATGGACGTGGAGGAATACTGCGTCAGCGAAGGCTGGATCAAAGTGCCCGCCGGCAAGACCGTGGACCGCAAAGGCAAGCCCCTGCTGATCAAGCTCAAGGGCAAGGTCGAAGCCTTCTACCGCTGATACCGGCACGGAATGTTGATGGGCGTTGAAGATAGAGACTGGTACCGTGACGCGCAGCGAAAGCGAGACAAAGAGCGTCCACCTGCTTACGCACGCCAAACCGGACTGATTCCGCTCATCGTTTTTTGGTGCGTCGTCATGGGCCTGCTGTATGCCGGCATGACCCACTACCTCAAACCCAAACAGGCCACCGTATCGGCCCATGGCGAACTGATCATCCCGCGCGCCCTGGACGGGCACTTCTACATCCCAGGCCGCATCCAGGGCGTGGACGTCATGTTTCTGGTGGATACCGGTGCGTCGCTGGTCACGGTGAGCGAAGCCTTTGCGCGCAAGGCCGGACTGACCGGAGGCACGCCCACCACCTTCCGCACCGCCAACGGCGACCGCCCCGGGCGTGTCGTCGAGGGAGCCCGCCTCTCCATCGGCACGGTAGATGCCAGCAACATCAAGATCGGCGTGGGCCTGCACGGAGGGGCGGACGACGAAGCGCTCCTCGGCCAGTCTTTTCTGTCCAAGTTCGACATCACCCTCGGGAAAGACCGGATGGTCCTCCACCCCCGCTAACGCTGGCCTCCAACGCCAATTAGTAGCAAAATCTGCATCTAGCGCCCATGGAATGTGCGCGAGCAGCTCCTAAAAAAATAGCAAACGCACCATGACCGATCAGACCCCTCCCCGCCCCGTTCTGCGCCGCGCGCCACCGCCCGCCCAGGAGGCAGCAGCCCCCAGCGGCGCACGCCGTGCACCGCCGCCCGCCGCATCCCGCGCGCCGGGCAACCGCGCCATCCCCCGGGGCCAGACCAACACCGCCGCCCATGGCGCGGGCGGCACCGTGCGGCTGAACAAACGCATGGCCGACCTCGGCATGGCCTCGCGCCGCGAAGCCGACGAGTGGATCGCCAAGGGCTGGGTCAAGGTCAACGGCAAGGTGGCCGAGATGGGCATGCAGGTGCTACCCGATGTGCGCATCGAGATCGACAAGCAGGCCCAGGGCCAGCAGGCCAACCAGGTCACCATCCTGCTGAACAAGCCGCTGGGCATTGTGAGCGGGCAGGCCGAGGACGGGCACGAGCCCGCCATCAAACTCATCCAGCCCCAGAACCGCTGGCGCGATGACAACGCGCGCTTCTTCTTCCACGGCAGCCAGCTCAAAAGCCTGGTGCCCGCCGGCCGGCTGGACATTGACTCCACCGGCCTGCTGGTGCTGACCCAAGACGGCCGCGTAGCCCGCCAGCTGATCGGCGAAGACTCGGTGATGGAGAAGGAATACCTGGTGCGCGTGGCCTACACCGGCGTGGAAAACCCCGGTGCGGCCCACTCGCCCGCAGCCACCTACCCTGCATTGGCCGGACGCGGCAAACCACAACAGCTGATCCGCCTGGACGATGACGACCCGGTCACCAGCGATGTGCAAAGCGTGTTCCCCCCTGAGAAGCTGCAACTGCTGCGCCACGGCCTGAGCCTGGACGAGCAGCGCCTGAAGCCCGCCAAGGTGGAATGGCAGAACCCGGAGCAGCTGCGCTTTGTGCTGACCGAAGGTAAGAAACGCCAAATACGCCGCATGTGCGAACTGGTCGGCCTGAAGGTGGTGGGCCTGAAGCGCGTGCGCGTGGGCAAGGTGATGCTGGGCAACCTGCCGGTGGGCCAGTGGCGCTATCTGCAGCCGCACGAGAAGTTTTAAGCACAAGGCCCCCATGGCCGCACCGCCCCGCACCAAGGTCTCTGCCAAAGCCATCGCCACCGACCTGCGGGGCGCAGCCCAGCTGGCCACCCAGGCCACTGTGGGCGTCGCGCGCATGGCCGAAGGCGTGCACCAGTCGGTGCTCAGCACCCTGGGTGCACGGGGCGACACCAGCAGCCCCCAAACAGGCAGCCACCCGCAAGCCACTGGCCTGACCGGCTGGGTGTACAGCGCAGTGCGCGGCATCACCACCCTGGTGGGCCAATCGGCAGACACCGCTTTGCGCGCCCTCACCCCTTGGCTGGAAACCGCCGGCGCGCAGCCCCCTGAATCCCCCCAACGCGCCGCCGTCGTGGCAGCACTCAATGGCGTGCTGGGCGACCACTTGGCCGCCACCGGCAACCCGCTGGCCACGCCGATGCGCTTGCGCTTTAACGGCGCTGTATTGGAGCCCGGCCAGATGCCGGCCCCGGCGGCTGTCAACGGCAAGCTGCTGATCGTGCTGCACGGCCTGTGCATGAACGACCTGCAGTGGGAACATGCAGCGGCAGACGGCACCCCCACCAGCCACGCCGCCGCATTGGCGGAAGCCCATGGCTACACCCCTGTTTTTGTGCGCTACAACACCGGCTTGCACATCTCGGTCAATGGTGCAGCGTTGTCAGAAAAACTCGGCGAGCTGATGGCCCAGTGGCCTGTGGCGGTGGAGAGCATCACCGTGCTGGTGCACAGCATGGGCGGGCTGGTGGCACGCAGTGCCTGCGCCACGGCAGAGGCAAACGCAGTGCCGTGGCGAGCCCTACTCAAGGCCATGGTGTTTCTGGGCACGCCCCACCATGGAGCGCCGCTGGAGCGGGCTGGTAACTGGGTGGATGTGATTCTGGGCAGCACACCGTATTCGCGCCCGTTGGCCAGGCTGGGGCAGCTGCGCAGTGCCGGCATCACCGACCTGCGCTACGGTTTGGTCCTAGAGTCTGACTGGCAAGCCCTAGACCGCTTCCGCCGCCAGCCCGACCGGCGCACCCACCTGCCCTTGCCCGGGGGAGTGGACTGCTACACCGTTGCCGCCACCGTAGCCAAACCGCGCAGCCTGCTGGCCGAGCGCCTGGTGGGCGACGGCTTGGTGCCCCTGCACAGCGCCCAGGGCCGGCACGACGATGCCGCCCGCACACTGCACTTCCCCAAAAACCGCCAAGCCGTGGTGTACCGCCTCAACCACATGGAACTGCTCAGCAGCCCTGTAGTGCGCGCGCTGCTGATCGACTGGCTGGCCTGAGCCTGTCACGACTAAACCTCAAGCCCGGCGCTCTGCGTCTTCCAAGGCCAGCAGTAAGCTGGTGCGATGCTCGCGGGCGACTTCCTGCCAATGCAGTCCGCTGATCGCTCCCTCCAGAGCCCAAAGCAGGTTCAAACTGGTGTTGCCGCCTTGGCGCTTGACTTGGAGGTAAGCCGCCACCGAACCTAGGCGATGCAGGTCCGCCAAGGTGTGGATGCCTGCGGCGATCAGCATCGCCTGGGACTTGGGGCCCAGGTTGGGAAGACGGGCAAGGTGATTGACCATGGGCAAGTCTCGTTACCGTTAGCTGGGTGCGGATACGGCTGTCGTATGCACTTCTTGCACCCAAAAACCTAGAACGGACCGGATACCTCGCAGCTCAACCCGCTGACCTGCCACTGGCAAGGGACCGACAACACGCCCTTGCACACAAGCCTCACTGGTGGCTCCTTCTAGACGAAATGTGAAGTCCTGTTTGCAACCTTTCCCCGATGTCCGGACAGGCTCTGCCTTCAAGACGACAGCTGACACTCCGGTTTGGAGAGAACCTGTGATGTACGCCAAGCCATAGACATAGCCCAAGGGCGCTGCAACAAGAACACCAGCAAGGGAGAGTGCCATCACGGGAAAACCCAGCAGAACTCGAAAAATGTGTGTCGGCATTTTGTGTTCCAACGCAGCGCTGAGCCGGCTATGCCAAGAAGGTATGCACCAAAAGCCCAACAACAAAATTCCGCCAAGGGCAAAAATCAACCGCCACGCCCAAATTGACAGGGGAGTCGTGGCAATCAAGTACTCCGTCATTTCGGCGGTCAGACCACTGCCCAAAAGAAGTAATAGAAAACAGGCGACAACTAGCCCGACACGAAGTTTCTTGTTTTGAGGCATTGAGGCATTGAGGCATTGAGGCATTGAGGCATTGAGGCATTGAGGCATTGAGGCATGTTACCCATCAGCCCAGCCTCTTGAAACTCAACCCCTCGCCCATAATTGAAGGTTGCCCGCGCCGCAAGCGGCACGACTTGCGGCGCACATCGCTTTTTTGAGACTCAGAGACTGAACTATGACCAAGCAAACCATGAATTTCCAGGCCGAAGTCGCCCAGCTGCTGCACCTGGTGACGCACTCCCTGTACTCCAACAAAGAGATTTTTCTGCGCGAGCTGATCTCCAATGCGTCGGACGCCTGCGACAAGCTGCGCTTTGAGGCCATCAACAACAGCGGCTTGTACGAAAACGACTCCGAGCTGAAGGTCAAAGTCACCTTCGACAAAGACGCCAAGACGCTGACCATCACCGACAACGGCATTGGCCTGTCCATGCAGGAAGCCATCGACAACCTGGGCACGATTGCCAAGAGCGGCACCAAAGACTTTGTGAGCAAGCTCACCGGCGACCAGAAGGCCGACAGCAACCTGATCGGCCAGTTCGGCGTGGGCTTTTACTCCGGCTTCATCGTGGCTGACAAGATCACCGTGGAATCCCGCCGCGCCGGCCTGAAGGCCGATGAGGCCGTGCGCTGGGTCAGCGACGGCGGCGCCAGCGGGGGCGGCGCCTTTGAGGTGGAAGCCATCTCGCGCGAAGCCCGCGGCACCAGCGTCATCCTGCACCTGCGCGAAGACGCGATGGATTACGTCCAAGCCTGGAAGGTCAAGGGCATCATCAACAAATACTCTGACCACATCAGCCTGCCCATCCTGATGGAAAAGGAAGAGTGGAAAGACGGCGAGCTGATCAACCCCTCCGACGAGAACGGCGGCCGCCAGCCCGGTGGCATGGTCAAAACCGGCGAGTGGGAAACCGTCAACAAGGCCAATGCCATCTGGGCGCGCGCCAAGAAGGACGTGACCCAAGAGCAGTACGACGACTTCTACAAGCAGATCAGCCACGACTTTGAAGCCCCCCTGGCCCACACCCACAACCGCGTGGAAGGCAGCACCGAATACACCCAGCTGCTGTACATCCCGGCCAAGGCCCCACACGACCTGTACAACCGCGACCACAAAGGCGGGCTCAAGCTGTATGTGAAGCGCGTGTTCATCATGGACGACGCTGAAGCCCTGCTGCCCAGCTACCTGCGCTTTGTGAAGGGCGTGGTGGACTCTGCCGACCTGCCCCTGAACGTGAGCCGCGAGTTGCTGCAGGAAAGCCGCGATGTAAAAGCCATCCGCGACGGCAACACCAAGCGCGTGCTCTCCATGCTGGAAACCCTGGCCAAGAACGACAAGTTGCCCGCAGCCGGCGCCGATGGCGTGACGGACGTGCTGAGCGCCGAAGAAAAAGCCGAGCAGGAAGCCAACCTGGGCAAGTACACCAAGTTCTACGCCGAGTTCGGCGCGGTGCTCAAAGAAGGCTTGGGCGAAGACTTCGGCAACAAGGAGCGCCTGGCCAAGCTGCTGCGCTTTGCAAGCACCACCAGCGACACGGCCACCGTGAGCCTGGCCGACTACAAGGCGCGCATGAAGGAAGGCCAGGAGGCCATTTACTACATCACCGCCGAAACCCTGGCCGCTGCCAAGAACAGCCCGCAGCTCGAAGTGTTCAAGAAAAAGGGCATTGAGGTGCTCTTGATGACCGACCGCGTGGACGAGTGGGCCCTGAACTACCTGCAGGACTTTGACGGCACGCCCATGCAAAGCGTGGCCAAGGGCGCGGTGGACCTGGGCAAGCTGCAGGACGAGGCAGAGAAGAAAGCTGCCGAAGAAGCCGCTGAAACCTTCAAGCCCGTGTTGGCGAAGCTGAAAGAGGCGCTCAAGGACAAGGCCAACGACGTGCGCGTGACCACCCGTCTGGTTGACAGCCCCGCCTGTCTGGTGGTGCAAGACGACGGCATGAGCACCCAGCTGGCCCGCTTGCTCAAACAAGCCGGCCAGAGCGCCCCCGAAGTGAAACCCGTGCTGGAGGTGAACGCAGACCACCCGCTGGTCAAAAAGCTCGATGGCTCGGTGCATTTCCACGACCTGGCCCACATCCTCTTCGACCAGGCCTTGCTGGCCGAAGGCGGTTTGCCGGCCGACCCTGCGGCTTATGTGAAGCGGGTGAACGCCCTGTTGGTGTAGTTGTCAGCACCCATCGCCCCGCAGTGGAAACACTGCGGGGCTTTTTTCTGGTGCTCGCATTGGGCTAAGCTCTATCCATGGCGAAGCGAAGGAAAGAAGCAGCATGGCCCATTTGCGATGGTTAGCAGGATGCGCGGTATGCGTCACGCTTGCCTCGGCGCCCGCGCGCGCGGATGAGGTCATCTGGCTGAGCGCGGAGTTCCCGCCATTGGCTATGCCGAACAGTGACTCCGGCCCGCAAGGCTATATGGACCTGCTGCGCAAACGGTTGGTCGACACCCTGCCGCAACACAGCATCCACGAAGAAGTGCTGCCCTGGCCCCGGGTGCTTTATTACATGGCCCAAGTCGGAGGGCCCTATTGCACAGCCATGGCCGCCCGCACCCCGGAGAGGGAACGCTTTCTGCGCTTCACCCCACCCTACGGCTATGTCTTTCCTATCGGGGTGGTCATCCGTTCGCAGGACCAGGCCTTGTACAAGCCCTATCTGAACAAGGATGGTGAGCTCCAGCTCCACGAGGTACTGGGCCAAGGCGAGCTGCGCATGGGCATTGCCGGGCTTCGCAGTTATGGCGGCGTGGTTGACGAGCTCCTCAAGCCCCTGGTGGAGACCGGCGCCCGGCACCTGGTCCAGGTTCAGCAGGACAACTCCACCAAGTCGCTGATCAATATGCTCCACAAAAGCCGGTTTGACTACACCCTGGCCTATCCGGGCGAAATGGTGTTTTTCAACGGCAAGGATGCCACCCTCCACTTCTTCCCCATTGCAGGCAACAGTGCCCTGGTGAGCGGGCATTTGAGCTGCACCAAGAGCCCGCAGACCGACCGCATGTTTGGCGACCTGCTGAAAATCACTCCCGCATTGCGCAGGGACGCCACCTTGCGGGCTGCCTACGAACAGTGGCTGCCGCCCTACCTGCTCAAAACCTACCGCCAGCGACTCGCCCGCCAGCTGGCCAACCCCGGCGACTGAGCAGCGTGCTCAGCCTGCGCGCTGCAGCGTGGCCGAAGGCAGTTCACCAAACAAGGCCTTGTACTCGGCCGCAAAGCGCGACAAATGCCAGAACCCCCAGCGTGCCGCCACATCACCCACGCTGCCAGCATGGGGCTGCAGCAAATCGGCCCGCGCCCGGTTCAGGCGCATCAGGCGCAAATAAGTCACGGGACTCACCTGCAAGACCTCTTCAAACGCATACTGCAAGGCCCGCCGGGAGGCCCCAATGGCTTTGCACAGGTCCGGCACGGCCAGCACTGCGTCCGGATGCTGCTCCATGTACGCACGGGCTGCTGCCACAATGCGCTGCTTGTTAAACGCGCCCCGGCCTCCATGTGCCTTCACTGCCGGCCCCTGGCATTGCAGCACCGCGTCCGCCAGCGCCAATTCGAGCATACGCGCCGCGTGCGGATGCGCTGTGGCGCCCGCTGGCGCAGCTGCGGCCAGTGCGTGATCCAACATGACCCCAAGGGCTGCCGCCGACGCGGAGCCTGCTTCCAACACACCATGGCGCGCGGGGCGCAGCCCCAACGCAGGCTCGGGCTCATCCATGGTGGTCCGCAGCATCTCCAGGTCTGCCAGGGGGACGGACACGGCATCCAACTCCATATCGGCACCCGCGAAGAACTGGAACTCCGAATCTCCCGCAGCGCCGAACATGCTGCCCCGACCCAGCTCGGTGCCGCAAAACCGGCCACCCTCTCCCGCACGCCTGACCACGCCGATGGCCACCATCCCGGTGCATACATGGCCGGACTGCACCAAAGTGCGATTGGCCGTTTCCCGGAGCACCAGCGTGCGCCCCAATTGCAGCCGCTCGAAACGCCCGCAGAAATGCCCCCCGCTGACTTGTTCATAGCGCTGATTCCACTCCTGGACGCTGCTCGCGTGCTGACTGGCATCGGAAGATCGGCTGTGCTGATAGACAAAAGGCATACACCCACTCCGCAAAAATCAGGCCAGGTGCACACAGCCGCAAATTTGCCAAATCCGGATAACGGCCCTGCCTGGGGGCAGGATACCTTCAGAGCCCTCGCCCCCTATTCCAAAGGTCACTTGCCATGCGAACCTCCACATCGTTCTCCACACCTCGCACCCCATTCCTGAAACGCAGCATTGCGCCGCTGAGCGCCGTAGCCCTGGCCTGCGCCAGCCTGCTGCCACAGGTAGCCGGTGCCCACGGCGGGGCGGCCCACATGGTGCCACTCAAGAAGATCGCGCAAGAGGCCGGTGGCAGCGTCAAATGGGACAGCTACGCCAACGTCTACACCTTCAGCCGCAACAGCACGCTGGTGCGCGCCAAGCCCGGCAGCACCACCATCACCATCAACGGCAGTCCGTTCAAGTTGTCAGTGCCGGTGGTGGTGCGCAAGGGAGCCGCCTATGTGCCGCATGACTTCTTGCAACAAGTCACCCAGTCCAGCCTGGACCGCACCTTCGTGGTCGAGCGCACGCCCAACCCGCTCAACCCCTTGAGTGCAGAAGAAATCAAAGCCACGGTGGACATCCTCAAAGCCAGCGGCAAGTACCGGGAGGGCTACCGCTTCTCGGAAATCGCCGTGCGCATGCCGCCCAAGGAGGAGGTGTGGGCGTTTGCCTTGAACGGCAAGAAGGTCAGCACCCCGCGCGCAGCTGAAGTGACGGTGCTGGACGGCAAACACGTGATCGAAGGCACCGTGGACCTGCAAACGCGCAAGGTGACCCGTTGGGAACACAAGGAAGGCGCCCACGGCATGGTGCTGATTGATGACTTTGCCACCGTGCAGGCGGCCATCGAATCCAGCCCCGAGTACATCGCTGCCCTGGCCAAGCGCGGCATCACTGACATCAAGAAAGTGGTCACCACGCCGCTGACCGTGGGCTACTTCGACAACAAAGACGGGCTTCAACAACAAGACCGCCTGCTCAAGATCGTGAGCTACCTGGATGTGGGCGATGGCAACTACTGGGCGCACCCCATCGAGAACCTGGTGGCCGTGCTGGACCTGGTGCAAAAAAAGATCATCAAAGTTGAAGATCAGGGCGTCATCCCGGTGCCCATGAAAGCCACCGCCTACGACGGCAGCGACCGCAAAGCCGGCGCCCCCCGCAAGCCGCTGGAGATCACCGAGCCCCTGGGCAAAAACTACACCATCACCGGCAACACCCTGCACTGGCGCAACTGGGACTTCCACTTGCGCGTGGACTCCCGCGTGGGCCTGTCCCTGTCCACCGTCACATTCAATGACAAGGGCACCAAGCGCAAGGTCATGTACGAAGGCTCGCTGGGCGGCATGATCGTGCCCTACGGCGACCCCGATGTGGGCTGGTACTTCAAGGCCTACCTGGACTCGGGCGAATACGGCATGGGCACCCTGACATCGCCCATAGAACCCGGCAAGGACGCTCCCATGAACGCGGCCTACCTGGACGCCACCCTGGCCGACTTCACCGGTGCGCCTGCCACCATCCCCAATGCGGTTGCCGTGTTCGAGCGCTACGCCGGCCCCGAGTACAAGCACCAGGAAATGGGCCGCCCCAATGTGAGCACCGAGCGCCGCGAGCTGGTGGTGCGCTGGATCAGCACCGTGGGCAACTACGACTATATTTTTGACTGGGTGTTCAGCGAGAACGGCACCATAGGCATCAACGCCGGTGCCACCGGCATTGAGGCGGTCAAGGGCGTCAAGAGCCGCACCATGCAAGACGCCACGGCCAAGGAAGACACGCGCTACGGCACCCTGCTGGACCACAACATCGTGGGCACCACGCACCAGCACATCTACAACTTCCGCTTGGACATGGACGTGGACGGCGAAAACAACACGCTGACCGAAGTGGACCCGGTCGTCCTGCCCAACACCACCGGCACGCCCCGCACCAGCACCATGCAAACCGTGGAACGGACCGTGACCACCGAGAAGCAGGCCGCACAGAAGTTTGACCCCTCGACCGTGCGCCTGCTGAGCAACACCAACAAGACCAACAAGGTGGGCAACCCGGTGTCCTACCAGCTCATTCCCTATGCCGGTGGCACCCATCCCGTGGCCAAGGGCGCCAACTTCGGCAAGGACGAGTGGATCTACCACCGCCTGAGCTTCATGGACAAGCAACTCTGGGTCACCAAGTACAACCCGGAAGAGCGCTTTCCGGAAGGCAAATACCCCAACCGCTCGGCCAAAGACACGGGCCTGGGGCAGTTCAGTGCGGATGACCAGAACATCGTCAACACCGACAACGTGGTCTGGCTCACTACCGGCACCACCCACGTCGCCCGCGCCGAAGAGTGGCCCATCATGCCCACCGAATGGGTGAACGTGCTGCTCAAGCCCTGGAACTACTTCAGCGAAACCCCCACCCTGCACCTGGGCGGCACCGCCAAGTAAGGCCATGGGCAAACCGCTTCTTGCGTGGATGGGCGGATAAGTGGAAGATGTCCGTGCGGTGTGACGGACCTAGCGAAACACCGCACGCGAGTCCTACACCGACCACTGCAGCAAAGGCTGCAGCACACTGGCCCCCAGCTTTTTGGAGCGCTGGCCGCTCCAGCCGGTAATGGGTTCGGGCAGGCTGGCGTTGTCCTTGAAAGGCATCTCGATGGTCAGCGCCAGGCAGCCGAAGCGCTGGGCAATCCAGTTAGTGGCCAGCGACATATTGGCCTGACCGGGCGGCACACGGCCGTAATTGAGCGTGTCCTGAAAGTCGGGGCAGGCGCGCATCCAGTCGGTTTTAAAAACATCCTCCAGCTCGGCAATGCGCGGGGTGTAGCCCGGTGTGCCCTCCGACCCGGCCACGAAATTGCAGGGCAAGGCCTCATCGCCATGCACATCCAGGCACAGGTCCACGCCGACGGCCTCCATGGCCTGACGCACCAGGGCCACTTCGGGCGAATACTCCATGCTGGGGGCTTCCCACTCACGGTTCAGGTTGGCCCCCGCCGCGTTGGTGCGCAGGTTGCCCAGCACCGCGCCGTCGGGGTTCATATGCGGCACCACATGGAAGTTGCAGCGCTGCAAGAGCGTGCGGCTGACCGAGTCATCCGCGTCCAGCAGGCGCTCCAGAAAGCCTTCCACAAACCACTCCGCCATGGTTTCGCCGGGGTGCTGGCGGGCGATGACCCACACATCTTTCTTGTCTTCTTCTGCCACCGGGCTGTGCACATCGGCAATGCGCAGCAGGCTCATGTCGCGTCCTTGCAGCGTGGAGCCCAGGCGCTGCACCGTCACCAGTGACGAGGCCGCCGCCGAGGCCAGCAGGTCCAGGTGCTGCTCGTACGAGTAGGGCTCGAAGTAAGCGAAATAGATGGCGTTGGTGTGCGGTGTGACGCGCGCGGTCAAGACCTCGCCGTCATAGCTGGTCTCGATGCGGCTCCAGTGCTGCCGGTCTTCACTGGCCACCACCTGGTAGCCCTCCCAGCCCTTGGGGTAGGCGCACTGGGAGGCGTTCATGAATCGCAAGGTCACCGGCTCGCCGGCCGCCCCGTGCAGGCAGAAGTGGAACCACTGGGCAAAGTCGGCCTCCGTGTCGCGGCGTATGCGCAACTGAATGTCATACGCCACATCCAGCCGCACCACCTCAATGGCACCGGAGTCGAACTGGGAAGAAATGGAGAGATGATTCATAAAGCTTTCGGGCATGAGCGCTTGTGGAATATGCGCAAGCAGCTATTAAAAATATAGCAAATTACTGAGGGAGCACCACTTTGACCATGTGGCCCGGCGCGGGCTCGCCGCCGCCGTAGAACCCATTGATCAAACGCAGCTGCTGCTCAGGGCGGGCAATGGGCGAGTTGCGGGCCAGCTCGGCAAAGCCGCCTTTGGGGTAAGGCACCGACTTGATCACCCAAGGCCGGGCGGCGGCTTTGTCGGCAGGCGTCAGCGCGCGGAAGCTGCCTTCGGCCTCGCGCAGGCCGGCACGCGCACGCGCGAGCGCTGGCGCGTCCTTGGCGCTGGACTGCAGCAGGTACACCCGGTCGCCGGGGCCGGTGATCACCGTGGCCTCCAAGGCCACCGAGGTGCCGTTGGAGCTGGCGCGCGCACCGGTAAAGCGCGTGGCCTGCAGGCCATTGATGGTGGTGGGCTCCAGCCGGCCCTGGGTGGGTTTGAGCAGGTTGCGCACCACATCGGCCGGCGCCCGTCCGGCCTGGGCCGGCACCACACGCACCAGCAGCGCGGCATCGCGGGCGGTGTTGATGAAGGCGAGTTGCTCGGCCCCGTTCTGGATGTACCAGCCGGCGGGCGCGGTGAGCGCCAGGCCCAAAGACTCGTGGTAGAAATTGCGCCCCCGCACCAGGCCCTGCTCCGGGCTGTCGCCAAAGCCCATGTTGCGGATGGCTTGCAGGTAGCGGGCTCGGCCTTCGTCGTTGTAGCGGTCTTTGCTTTGGTACTGCTCGGCCAAGCGGGTGATGATCTCCAGCCGCTGGTCATTGCTGGGGTGCGATGCCAGCCAGTCGGCCTTGGCAGGCGCAGGGCGGCCTTCGGCCTTGGCTTGATCGGCAGCAAACAGCTCCTGGTTTTTGAGCACCTTGATCACGTCGATCATGTTGCGCGGGTCATAGCGGGTGCGGTTCAGGTATTCGGCCCCCAGTTCATCGGCCTGCAGCTCCTGCTCACGCCCGTAAGAGGCGATGTAGCCCGCCGCCACGTTTTGCGACACCTGGCCTGCCAGCTGCCCGGCCCCGGAGACGCCGTAGGCCTCTGCCACCGCGCCCAGAATGCTGGCCGCAAACACGCCCAGCCCAGCGTTTTGCTGGCGGGTGGCACGCTGTGCGCCGTGGCGGGCGGTGACGTGGCCGATCTCATGGCCGATCACCCCGGCCAGGTCCGCCTCGCTCTCCATATAGGCCATGATGCCGCGCGTCACATACACATAGCCGCCGGGCAGAGCAAAGGCATTGATCTCGGGGCTGTCCAACACCGTGAAGTGCCACTCCAGCTGCGTGCGGTGGCTTTGCGCGGCCAGCTTCTGGCCCAAGGCGTTCACATAGGCCTGCAGCTCCGGGTTGGGGACCACCCCGTACTCCTGCAGCACCTGCTGGTGCGCCTTGGCGCCTTCGGCCACCTCGGCTTCCTCGCTCATGGCCGAACGCTCGGTCTGGCCGGTCACGGGGTTGACAACGTAGGTGCCACAACTGCTGAGCAGCAAGGTGGCGAGCAAAAGGCTGGGGACGGTGCGCTTCATGTGTCTGGGGCTGAAGAGGATGCGCCATTCTAGGGATGTGGTGGGATCGCCCGCTCTGTGGCAACCGCGAGTGAGGCCTGCGCCCGGACACCAGAGCCACCTGCCTGGGGGTGCGTGTGTGTGGAAAATGAGCGGAGAAGACAACGCTTGTTTGACAACCTGCCAAAGGTCACAAGCACCGTATCTAAAGCCACGCCTTGAATTTCTACAACGATTCACTGCAACCCACACATTTATGGACGCGAAAAACAAACGAGAAGGCCACGTTTACGTGCTGACGTCTTCTCAATGTGAATTCATCAAGATTGGCGGGACGGACTATCTTCCCGGTAAGCGAATTCGTGAAATCAATGCGACAGAACCCTACAAAAGTCTCGGCCCTTGGTCACTGCACGACTACCGGCAAGTAACGGACTGGCGCCAGGTTGAACTGTCGCTGCACTACACATTCAAAGACTCTCAAGTCACCAATATTGAAGGCCAGAGAGAATTGTTTGCCGTGCCTCCCGTCGTAGCATCGAAGCACCTGAAACAACTTGATACGGCCCTATTGCTACGCAAACCCAAAGTCGACAGGATGTTTCAGGACGAGGATTTTTCGAGCTACTTGATCCGACTCTTTCACCTGTCAGGACTGATGAATTGGGTCGAATATCAGGGCAGTTGGACATTCAGCCTTTTCCCGACTACAGGCAGAGGGAGATATTTCACACTCAACATCGGGTCCCATGAAGTGGCGTTTGCCACTTCTGTGTCAAAAGAATGTGCCCTGCCCATCCACATGGTCCTGATGGACCGATTAATCCTTGACTATCCAGACGTTCTCGAGTGGGTAGCGCATCACGGAGGAGAAGTCAGACACGATCAATACTCCAGCGGACTAGATCGTTCGTCTTCTGTGCTATTCGTAGGCGACTTCGAGGAAGCAAAAGAATTTCTTGCACTCAACGGCGTGAGGCGAGCCATCGTGGCTTACTGGACGGAGGCACTTCTTGGTCTGCAAGAGAGGCAAGTCGGAAGTGTATTTGCTCGCTATCACAACTGGAATGCGATTGCAGAGCTAAGAAATAGACTCGCGACGGATAGCGCCTATCGATAGACCCAGGCAGGTGGCGTGCGCGCACCAACGCCGCCCATAAGCAATTCAGCACAAAACCAGCCCCTAGCGCTCATGAAACATGCGCGGGAAGCTACAAAAACAATAGCAACATGCCAGACCAAGAAAGCCCACGCAAACCGCAGCGCCGATAATCGGCGTATGACTGCTTTCTCCACCCTCCCCCTCGCACCTGCCACGCTGGCCAATCTGCAACAGCTGGGCTTTGATGCCATGACGCCCATTCAGGCCGCCAGCCTGCCCGTGGCCCTGGCCGGCAAAGACCTGATTGCCCAGGCCAAAACCGGCAGCGGCAAGACGGCCGCTTTTGCCTTGCCTCTGTTGGCCAAGCTCAACCCCCGCTGGTTTGCGGTGCAAGCCATGGTGCTGTGCCCCACGCGTGAGCTGGCAGACCAGGTGACGGTGGAAATCCGCCGCCTGGCCCGCGCGCAGGACAACATCAAGGTCGTCACCCTCTGCGGCGGCGTGGCTACGCGTGGCCAACGCGCTTCGCTGGAAAACGGCGCGCACATCGTGGTGGGCACGCCCGGCCGCATCATGGACCTGCTGGAGCGCGAGTACCTGACGCTGGAAGGCCTGAACACCCTGGTGCTGGACGAAGCCGACCGCATGCTCGACATGGGCTTTCTAGATGACATTACCACTGTGGTGCGCCAGTGCCCACCGAACCGCCAGACCCTGCTGTTCTCGGCCACCTACCCCGAAGGCATCGAAAAACTGGCCAAGCAGTTCATGCAAGACCCGCAGCAAATCAAGGTGGAAGCCCCGGTGGCCGACAGCACCATTGAGCAGCGCTTTTTTGAGGTGGACCGCGAGTCCCGCTTCACTGCGGTCAGCAGCATCCTCAACCACTTCCGCCCGGTGAGCACCATTGCCTTTTGCAACACCAAGCAGCAGTGCAACGAGCTGGTGGACACGCTGGTCGCCGACGGCTTTGTGGCCCAGGCCCTGCACGGCGACCTGGACCAGCGCGAGCGCGACCAGGTGCTGGCCCAGTTTGCCAACCGCAGCTGCTCGGTGCTGGTGGCCACCGATGTGGCTTCGCGCGGGTTGGACGTGAAAGAGCTGGACATCGTGATTAACGTGGACATCACGCCCGACCCCGAAGTGCATGTGCACCGCATTGGCCGCACCGGCCGCGCGGGCGAGAAAGGCCTGGCCCTGAGCCTGGCCAGCATGCGCGAGATGGGCGCGGTGGGCAAGATCGAGCAGTACCAGAACGCGCCCTCGGTGTGGCACAAGCTCGACGAGCTGACTCCCAGCGGTACCGGCAGATTGCTGCCCCCCATGGTCACGGTGCAGATTGCCGGTGGCCGCAAGGAAAAAATCCGCCCCGGCGACGTGCTGGGCGCGCTCACCAACGCCGAGGGCGGCCCCGCCTTCACCCGCGAGCAGATCGGCAAAATCCAGGTCACCGAGTTCTGCACCTTTGTGGGCGTGGCGCGTGAGGTGGCCCAGGCCGCCTGCAACAAGCTCAACACCGGCCGCGTCAAAGGCAAAAGCGTGCGAGCACGTTTGCTCTGAACGCGCTGGCAGTAATGGCGGTGGGGAAGCCGGTTTATCCGGCTTTGTAAGGGAAATTCCTACACGTTTTCCAGCGCTTGTCTGACTCCGGTTTTTGCACTGCCTGACTACAGTTCTCCCAAGCGCCAAAGTCGGTTGACCGGCGCAACCCCTTACCGGAGAACTGCCATGAAAACCACCGCTTCTGAACTCAACCCCTTCAGCCTGATGATGGAGCCCGAGCTGGTTCTGCAAACCATGGAGCGCTCCCAGCAACTGCGCGGCCTGCGCCGCCACAAGCTGCGCCCCCTGGACAAGCCGCTGATCCCCTACACCAAAGAAGCCCTGGCCGCCCGCGCCGCCTATGACGCCGCCATCGATGCGGAAGACTTTGAAACCAACGCCGACAACTACCTGTTGAACTGAGCCGGCCCGGCCGCACGCCCCGGCGCGGGGGGCGTTCGGCCTATCATGCGCCTCTTCCCGAGGACTACCGCATGCCCAAGCTCTACCGCGACTTTGACTCCCAGGCGCAGATCGACGCGCAATACAACCCCTCCATCGGGCTGCCCGACCCGCACGCGCCCGGCAAACACTTTGCCGCGCAAGCCGACAAAGCGCGCAGCACACTGAAGTGCCACCTGGACATTCCCTTCGGCCCCACGGTGCACGAAACGCTGGACATCTTCCCGGCCGATACGCCCAAGGCGCCCGTGTTTGTATTCATCCACGGCGGCTACTGGCGCTCCATGTCCTCCAAAGATTTCAGTGGCGTGGCCCTGGGCCTGCAGGCCAGCGGCATCACCACCGTGGTGGTGAACTACGCCCTCGCGCCCTTTGTCACGATTGACGAAATCACCCGCCAGTGCCGCGCAGCCGTGGCCTGGACGCTGCGCAACATCCAGCACTACGGCGGCGACCCCACGCGCGTGGGCGTGGGCGGCCACTCCGCCGGCGGCCACCTGGGCGCCATGTGCCTGCAAACCGCGTGGGACACCGACTACGGCCTCCCGCGCGACCCGCTCAAGGCCGGCCTGCTGTTCAGCGGCCTCTACGAGCTGGAGCCCCTGCGCTACAGCTACCTGCAGCCCATGATCCAGCTGGACGAGGGCATCATCCGCCGCCAGTCCCCCACCCTCAACCTGCGCGCCTGCCCCACCCCCACCTGGGTGACCTGGGGTGGCGCCGAGTCCGCCGAGTTCGCCCGCCAGTCCACCGGCTACCGCGATGCGGCGGTGGCCCTGGGCAACCCGGTGGAGCTGAGCGCCATCGCCGGTGCCGACCACTTCACCGTGATCCACGGGCTGGAAGACGCCACCAGCCCGGTGTGCCGCTGGCTGCACCAAACGCTAACGGCCTGACCCCGGCGCAACCCCCTGCGGCTGCCCGGACGCGCAGCACACCCCCTGCAGGGGGGTTCAGGCTTCGTAAATCACGTAGCGCTTGCGGGTGGTTTCCACCACTTCCCAGGTGCCCACAAAGCCACGGGGAATGACGTAGCTGTCCCCGGCGCGCACGGTAAAGCGGTTGCCGTCTTGGTCGGTCAAGATGCTCACGCCGCACTCTTGCTGGCAAAACTCTTCTTCCGTGTAGTGGATGTTCCACTTGCCCGGCTCGCTTTGCCAGATGCCGGTAGAAAACTTCTGGGTCGGGTCGGTGTACTGCGCCCACAGGCTTTGCTTGGGGTTGCCACTGACAAGCTTTTCCGCGGGCAAGTAGTACTCGGTCGGGGCGCTGAGCTGGTCAAAAATGTGAACGGCGGGGTAAGGCATGGTGCAAGACCTCAAATAAACCGAATTGTCCATGGCCGCCCCACACGCCTCGCGGCGCGGTGGCCTCGCAGAAAAATCGCTGCGCCCTGAATTTCAAGCCAAATAGGCCGCTAGCGCCCGCGGAATATGCGCAAGCAGCTCCTGAAACCATAGCAACTCAAGTTACCAAGGGCGGGCGGCGGCGGTCGTCACCGCTGCGGTGGTTGCGCAGGTAGTCCACCCATGCGTCCAGGGGCAGCGGGCGGCTGAAGCAGTAGCCTTGCAGTTCGTCACAGCCCAGGGCAGTCAGGGTCTGGGCGGTGGGCAGGTTTTCCACGCCTTCGGCCACCACCTTCAGGCCCAGGGTGTGGCCCAGCGCAATCACTGCGTTCACGATGGCGGCATCAGCGCTGTCTTCCAGCATGCCCAGCACGAAGGACTGGTCCACCTTGAGCTTGTCGATATCGAAGCGCTTGAGGTAGGCCAGGCTGGAGTAGCCGGTGCCGAAGTCGTCAATCGCCACCTTCACGCCCAGTGCTTTGAGGGCGGCCACCTGCTGCTGGGTCACGACGGGGTTGTCCATGAGGTGGGATTCGGTGAGCTCCAACTCCAGCTGCGCAGGCGGCATGCGGGTATCGCGCAGCACAGCTCGGAGCTGCTCTACCAGCTCGGGGTCGGCGAGCTGGGCGACCGAGACGTTGACCGACAGCTCCAGCCCCTTGCACAGGCCTTGGGCCTCCATCTCCATCCAGCGGCGGCAGGCTTCGCGCAGCACCCAGGCGCCTATGGGCTTGATCAGGCCACTTTCTTCGGCCACGTGGATGAAGGCACCCGGTGGCACCTGCCCCAGCAGCGGGTTCTTCCAACGCAGCAGCGCCTCGGCGCCCAGCACGGTGCGGGTGCGGGCATGGAGGCGCGCTTGGTAGTGCAGGCTGAACTCTTCGTTGTCCAGTGCCTGGCGCAGCTGGGTTTCCATGGTCTGGCGGGCCAGCACCCGCTGGTCCGTCTCGGGGGTGAAGAAGCGGGCGGTGTCGCGCCCGGCTGCTTTGGCTTCGTACATGGCGGCGTCGGCGCGGCGCATGAGCTCGTCCTGGTCGCTGGCGTCATCGGGAAAGAGCGCCACGCCCACACTGCAGGAGACGGTGAGCACGTGGCCATCGACCGTGGCGGTCTGGCGGATGGCAGGAATCAGCCGTTCGACCACCATGGCATTGAGTTCCGGCAGGTCCCGCACATGGCGCAGGAGAATCACAAACTCGTCCCCGCCCAGGCGGCTCACCGTGTCGTCCACGCGCACCGCGCTGCAGAGGCGGCGCGCCACGGTGTGCAGCAAGCCGTCCCCGATGTGGTGGCCCAGGGTGTCGTTGATGAGCTTGAAGCGGTCCAGGTCTATGAACAACACAGCCACTTTTTCACCCGTGGTGCGGGCGTTCGCTATCGCCTCGCCCAGGCGCTGCTGGCACAGGGCGCGGTTGGGCAACTCGGTCAGCACATCGTGTTGGGCCAGGAAGCGGATGCGTTCTTCCTTGGCCTTGCGGTCGGTGATGTCGATGGAGATGCCGATGTAATTCACCACCTCGCCGCTGGTGGCGCTCTTGTGCACAGTAGACACCATGAGCCAAGCGGGGTAGGTGTCGCCGTTGTGTTTGCAGAAGCGGACTTCTCCCTGCCAGGCACTCTGGTCTTCCAACGCGGCCCACAGGGTGTCCTGCGGGGAGTCCATCACCAGGCTCAAATCCTGCCCCAGGGCCTCGTAAAAGTCATGGCCGGTGCTGCGGCAGAAGGCCTGGTTCACGCTGATGATCTTGCGGGCACCATCCAAGATGATGATGCTTTCACTGGACGCCTCGAACACCTTGGCCCACAACTCCAGCCGCTGCTCCAGCACCTTGAGCTTGTTGATGGGGGTGAAGGCCGTCAGCACCGCATCGCGCCCCTGGAAGTTCAGGCGCCGGGCCGAGAGCACCGCCCAGGACGGTGTGCTGCCGCCATGCCAACGCACTTCGAATTCATCCACCGCCCCGAAGTCCGCCAGGCGCTGAAAAAAGCGCCCGCGCACGCCGGGCTCCAGCCCGTGGCGCCAGGGGTCTGTGCTGCGCCCGGCCAGCCAGGGGCGGGCCGGGGCGTTGGCGTGCAGAACCTCGTGGTCCGGCACCGAAGTCACCACCATGGCAATGGGGAATGCTTCCACCAGCTCACGCTGGGCTTCGGCGGCGCGTGCGTTGGCCGTCAGTTCCTGCTGCACCAGGCGGTCGCGGTCCAGCTGCTCCAGCATGCCGTTGAAGGCGGCAAAGAGCTGACCGATTTCATCGCGGCTGTGCCACTCGGCACGCAGGCTGTAGTCCGCCTTGCGGCGCACATCGTGGGCCACCCGGGCCAGGCCCTGCAGCGGCTTGGCGATCTGGCGAGCCACCAGATACACCAGACTCAAGATGCAGCCCAGCACCAGCAAGGCCGTGCCCAGGTGCAGCCACATGCGCTGAAAGAGCTGGTCCACCCGGTTTTGCAGCAGGATGTGGAGCTGGGCAATGCCGACGCGCCAGCTCTCCGACACATCCTGGAGTGCGGCCCGGTAGCTCGCCTCCAGGCGCACCGCCTGCTCGCGCGACATGGTGGCACTCTGGATGTCCTGCACCACCCGCGCGAACTCGCCCAGCGATGTGCGCAAGGCATCACGCCCCGGACGCAAGGCCGCCTGCAATGCGGGGGAACCGGCCAGCCAGGTCTGCTCGTAGTCCGATGCCAGCCCCTGCTGTACCGCATCCAAACGACCCAACAGGGTCAGCAACTGGGCGTTGGGGTTGAAGCCGGGCACGCGCTCAGCCCCGTTCGCCATGAAGTCATGGGTGTCCAGCAGCACCTGCAAGAGTTCCGGCAAACGCAGCAGGGTGAGCGACATCACGTAGTAGCTGTCCAGGTCCGGGTCCAGAATCAGGTTGGACTGGTTGCCCACGATGATGAGCAGATCGCGGGCCTGCCCCAACATGCGGGCATGCTCGGCATCGGTGCGCGCATCGGCGAGCGCGGCACGCAGGCGCCCGGAGGCACTGGCGGTATGCAGCTGCTCATCGTAGGCAGCGCGGGCACTGTCGAGTTCTTCCAAGGGGGCGGGCGTCGTGCCGCTTGCGGGCTGCAGGATGCGCTCCATCACTTGGTGGCGTACCACTTCGGTGTAATGGGCGCCCACGATTTCCTTGCGGGCGAAGTCGATGGCCAGGAACTTCTCGTGGATCAGGATGCTGGAGACATAGATGACTGCGGTTAAGTCCAGCAGATAAATGAGCGTGAGCTTGCGCCCGACACTCAGGCGCCCCAACCACAAGGGAATTTTTGACAGCATGTGCAAGGCCCGATCTCCAACGCCACCCGCAGCAGCGGGTTCCAACGGCTAGTCGGGACACAAGCAATAAGCGCACCACCAAGGCCCTGCGCAGGGGGCACCCCGGCAACGCCCCCTCGGTGCATGGCCTACATATTGCGCCGGTACTGCCCACCCACCTCAAACAGGGCCTGGGTGATCTGGCCCAGCGAGCACACGCGCACCGCGTCCATCAAGACCTCAAACACGTTCTGGTTGTCGATGACGGCCTGCTGCAGCCTCTTGAGCATGGCGGGCGAATCTGCGGCATGGCGGGCATGGAAGTCAGCCAAGCGCTGGAGCTGGCTTTGCTTTTCTTCATCGGTACTGCGGGCCAGTTCCAGCGTATCCAGCACGGCATCGCCATGCGGGTTGCGGAAGGTGTTCACTCCGATGATGGGCAGTTCACCGGTGTGCTTGAGCATCTCGTAGTGCATGGACTCGTCCTGGATCTTGCCGCGCTGGTAGCCGGTCTCCATCGCACCCAGCACCCCACCCCGGTCAGCAATGGCTTCAAACTCCTTGAGCACGGCCTCTTCCACCAATTCGGTCAACTCTTCGATGATGAAGGCGCCCTGGTGGGGGTTCTCGTTCTTGGCCAGGCCCCACTCGCGGTTGATGATCAGTTGAATGGCCATGGCGCGGCGTACTGAGTCTTCAGTGGGCGTGGTGATGGCTTCGTCAAACGCGTTGGTGTGCAGGCTGTTGCAGTTGTCGTAAATCGCAATCAAGGCCTGCAGCGTGGTGCGTATGTCGTTGAACTGGATTTCCTGCGCGTGCAGACTGCGGCCACTGGTTTGGATGTGGTACTTGAGCTTCTGGCTGCGCTCATTGGCACCGTATTTTTCTTTCATGGCCACGGCCCAGATGCGGCGCGCCACGCGGCCCATCACGGTGTACTCAGGGTCCATGCCGTTGCTGAAAAAGAAGCTTAAGTTAGGCGCAAAGTCGTCAATGTGCATGCCGCGCGCCAGATACGCCTCCACAAAGGTGAAGCCGTTGGACAGCGTGAACGCCAGCTGGCTGATGGGGTTAGCCCCCGCCTCGGCAATGTGGTAGCCGCTGATGGACACGCTATAGAAGTTGCGCACGTCGTGCTGCACAAAGTACTGGGCAATGTCACCCATCACCTTCAGAGAGAACTCGGTGCTGAAGATGCAGGTGTTTTGGCCCTGGTCTTCTTTCAGGATGTCGGCCTGCACCGTGCCGCGCACATTCTCCAGCACCCATTCTTTGATCTTGGCGACTTCGGTCTCAGAAGGCTCGCGGCCGTTGTCCGACTTGAATTTGTCGATATTCTGGTCCATGGCCGTGTTCATGAACATCGCCAATATCGACGGAGCCGGGCCGTTGATGGTCATGGAGACACTGGTGCTCGGGCTGCACAAGTCGAAGCCGCTGTAGAGCACCTTCATGTCGTCCAGCGTGGCAATGCTCACGCCGCTGTTGCCCACCTTGCCGTAGATGTCCGGGCGGGGGTCAGGGTCGTTGCCGTAGAGCGTGACAGAGTCGAAAGCGGTAGACAGGCGCTTGGCCGCCATGCCGCTGGACAGCAGCTTGAAGCGGGTGTTGGTGCGGAAGGCATCGCCCTCGCCCGCGAACATGCGAGTCGGGTCTTCGCCCTCGCGTTTGAAGGCAAAGGTGCCTGCGGTGTAGGGGTAGCTGCCGGGCACGTTGTCGAACATCAGCCACTTGAGAATTTCGCCATGGTCCTCGTACTGCGGCAAGGCCACTTTGCGGATGGTGGTGCCACTCAAGCTCTTGGTGGTCAGTGCGGTGCGGATTTCCTTGTCACGGATCTTGACCACGTACTCGTCACCGGCGTAGGCCTTTTGCATCTCGGGCCACTGCGTCAGCAGCTTGCGTTCTGCAGCGCCCATGCGCGCTTCGCGTTCAGCGGCCAGTGCGGTGAGTGCAGTGACGGCGTTCACCTGGTCGGGGTGGGCTTCGCGCAACATGCGGCCGGACGCGCGCAGTTGCTGGATTTCGCGCGCCAGGCGCGCCTGGTCTTTGGCGCGTTGTTTGTAGCCCCGCACGGTGTCGCTGATCTCGGCCAGGTAGCGGGTACGTGCTGCGGGCACTACCGGCGTCTGGTTGGAGCTGTGGCGCACGTTCACGCGCGGCAGGCTGCCCTCCTGCAGCGGCACACCCAAGGCCTTGAGGCGCGGCAGCAAGGCCTGGTAGAGCGCGGTGACGCCGTCGTCATGGAAGCGGGCGGCCATGGTGCCGAACACCGGCATCTGCTCGGTGGGCGTGTGCCACGCCTCCCGGTTGCGCTGCACCTGCTTGGCCACGTCCCGCAGCGCATCGCCCGCGCCTTTGCGGTCGAACTTGTTGATGGCCACGAACTCCGCAAAGTCCAGCATGTCAATTTTTTCGAGCTGGCTGGCGGCGCCGAACTCGGGCGTCATCACATAAATGGGCACATCCACATGCGGGACGATGGCCGCGTCGCCCTGGCCTATGCCCGAGGTTTCCACCACCACCACATCGAAGCCAGCCACCTTGCACGCCGCGATCACATCCGGCAACGCGGCGCTGATCTCGGAGCCGAAATCCCGGGTGGCCAGGCTGCGCATGAACACGCGCGCGCCAGACGACCAGGGCGCAATCGCATTCATGCGGATGCGGTCGCCCAAGAGCGCGCCACCGCTCTTGCGGCGGCTGGGGTCTATGGAGAGGACGGCGACACGCAAAGCGTCGATCTGGTCCAGGCGCAGGCGGCGGATCAGCTCGTCCGTCAGGCTGGACTTGCCCGCACCACCAGTGCCGGTGATGCCGATCGTCGCTATCTTTTTAGTAGCTGCTTGCGCACGTATCGCCTGCGCCAGAGTCGGATTCAGCTTGCAAGATTCGATAGCGGTCAACAACTGGGCAAGCGCGCGCCAGCTGGACTCGGTGTGTCCCTGGATGGCGGACAACTCCGTGGGTGCCAGCGCGCTGATGTCTTTGTCGCAGCGCATCAGCATCTCGCCCACCATGCCTTGCAGGCCCATGCGCTGGCCGTCTTCGGGGCTGTAGATGCGGGCTACGCCATAGGCCTGCAACTCGCGAATCTCGGACGGCACGATCACGCCACCACCGCCACCGAACACCTGGATGTGGGCACCACCCCGCGCCTTCAGCAGGTCCACCATGTACTTGAAATACTCCACATGCCCGCCCTGGTAAGAGCTGATGGCAATGCCCTGCACGTCTTCCTGCAAGGCGGCGGTCACGACCTCGTCCACACTGCGGTTGTGGCCCAGGTGGATGACCTCGGCGCCCATGCCCTGCAGGATGCGGCGCATGATGTTGATGGCGGCGTCGTGCCCGTCAAACAGGCTGGCCGCTGTGACAAAGCGCACTTTGTGGGTGGGACGGTAGGGGGCCAGCGATTGCATGTCGGCAGGCAGATCGGTCATAGGGCACCAGCTCAGGGTTAACTGACGTTTACGTAAACGTCAACTTTAAACCACGACTCCTGACAGCGGCTTACCGCCCGCATGGGGGTAAGTACCTAGTGCGCGTTCGCAAATCAGGGCGGGTGACGCCCTGAATCCGGTAGAGTGCTGGCTATAGAGACACAGCTCCCGGCACCATGACTTTTCTTGCGTTGGACATCGGCAATACCCGCCTCAAATGGGCGCACTACGCGTCTCCCCGCCCCGGCGCGGCCTTGCTGGCCCAGGGCGCGGAATTTCTGGAAAACATCGACAAGCTGGCCGACGGCGCGTGGCGTGACATGGTGCAGCCTTCCCAGGTACTGGGCTGTGTGGTCGCCGGTGATGCCGTGAAACGGCGGGTGCAAGAGCAGTTGGACCCGTGGGACGTGGTGCCGCAATGGGTGGTGGCCAGCGAGGGCGAAGCCGGCCTGCGCAACGGCTACGACCACCCCACCCGCCTGGGCGCGGACCGCTGGGTGGCCATGGTCGGCGCCTACCATCACATGTTGAGCCAAGGCGCGCCCCGCCCCATGGTGGTGGTGATGGTGGGCACCGCAGTGACGGTGGAGGCCATCGCTGCGGACGGGCGCTTCCTGGGCGGGCTGATCTTGCCGGGCCACGGCATCATGCTGCGGGCCCTCGAATCCGGCACCGCCGGGTTGCACGTACCTACCGGCGAAGTGCGTGAATTCCCCACCAACACCAGCGATGCTCTCACCAGCGGTGGCACTTTCGCCATTGCTGGGGCGGTGGAGCGCATGGTCCAACATGTGCGCGCCCACAGCGGCACAGAGCCTGCGTGCATCATGACCGGTGGCGCCGGCTGGAAGATGGCGCCCAGCATGACGCGCCCTTTCGAGCTGGTGGACAACCTGATTTTTGATGGCCTGCTGCAGATGGCCAAGGTCCGCTTTCCGGCAGCGCAGCCGGCCTGAACACCCGCAGCAAGGTTCTACAGGTCCAGCAACTGCGAGAAGTCGGTATGGCTGGAATCCCGGGCGTCTTCTGTCACCACGGCAGCCGAGTCAAAGGCATGCTCAAGAATGCGGACACCATCGCCGGTTTCGCCCTGCGCGTCCAGGACGGCGCGGTCCACCAGGCGCATGAGCTCGGCACGGGCCGCCTCATGAGACAAGCGATTCAAGTCCACCGTGGCGATGAACGTGAGTCGCACCGTCGCCAGTTCCGGTACATGCGGAGGAACGCGCAGCATGACCCCGGTGTCCTGCAAAAGCAGGCCTTCCGGATCACAAAACCATAGTCGCGGGGGGATACAAAGAAGCGGCCACTCGCGTCCCAGGCGGGGTCGTCAATCGATATTAAATGTGAACCATTCTTCTGTCAGCCGGACCCAGAAGGTGGCCCCTAGGGGCAGCAGCGCATCATTGAAGTCATAGCTCGGGTTGTGCAAGGTGCACGGCCCGGCGCCGTGGCCCAGGGTGCGGTGGTCGCCGTCGCCATTGCCGATGAAGGCATAGCAGCCCGGCTTGGCCTGTAGCATGAACGAGAAGTCTTCGGCCCCCATGGTGGGCTCCTGGGTGAACACTTGGTCGGCGCCCACAATGCTCTCCATGACCTTGCGGGCAAAGGCGGCCTCTTTGGCCGAATTGATGGTGGGCGGGTAGTTGCGCACAAATTCAAATTCCACGCGGGTGTTGAACGCAGCGCACAGGCTCTCGCTCATCTCGCGCATGCGGCGCTCAATCAGGTCCAACACCTCGATGGAGAAGGTGCGCACCGTACCCTGCAACTCGCAACGGTCGGGGATCACATTGGTGGCTTCACCAGCATTGATCATGGTGACCGAGATCACGCCCGCATCAATCGGCTTCACATTGCGGCTGATGATGGTCTGAAAGCCCTGCACCAGCTGACAGGCCACCACCACGGGGTCGATGGCGTTGTGGGGGATGGCCGCATGGCCGCCCTTGCCACGTATGGTGATCTTGAATTCGTTGCTGGACGCCATCACCGGGCCTGCACTGGCGGCGAAGGTGCCCGCTGCCATGCCCGGCCAGTTGTGCATGCCGAAGACGGCCTCCACCGGAAACTGCTCGAACAAGCCATCCTTGATCATCTCGCGGGCGCCGCCACCGCCCTCTTCGGCGGGCTGGAACACCAGGTACACCGTGCCGTCAAAGTTACGGTGTTGGGCCAAGTGCTGGGCGGCGGCGAGCAGCATGGCGGTGTGGCCATCGTGCCCGCAGGCGTGCATCTTGCCCGCGTGGCGACTGGCGTGAGCGAAGGTGTTGAACTCCTGCATGGGCAGGGCGTCCATGTCGGCGCGCAAGGCTATCGCGCGGCCAGAGGTACCAGCCTTCACAATGCCCACCACGCCGGTCGTGCCCATGCCGCGATGGATGGGAATGCCCCACTCCGTCAGCTTGGCGGCCACCACATCGGCGGTGCGGACCTCCTGAAAACACAGCTCGGGGTGGGCATGGATGTCTTTGCGCAGGGCCGCAATTTCGGGGGTGTTGGCAACAATGGGCTCAATCAGATTCATGGCAAGTGTCCTCCGCAAGGAGGGAATTGTGCCTTCCCACTCACCCCGTGAACAGACGCAATTCGGTAAAGTCCGCACCATGCACCCAGACTCTCCCGACGCCGCTCCCCCCCCAGCCAACACCACCCAGATTCTGGGCGCCTGCCCCCACGACTGCCCGGACACCTGCTCCATGCTGGTCACGGTGCAAGACGGCGTGGCTATCAAGGTGCAGGGCAACCCCGATCACCCTGCCACCCACGGCGCGCTGTGCACCAAGGTGTCGCGCTACACCGAACGCACCTACCACCCCGAACGGCTGCTGCACCCGCTCAAACGCGTGGGCCCCAAAGGGTCCGGGCAGTTCGAGCGCGTGAGCTGGGACGAAGCATTGAGCGACATTGCAGCAAAGCTCCAGCGCATTGCGGCCCGCGACCCTCAAGCCATTCAGCCCTACAGCTACGCCGGCACCATGGGGCGCGTGCAGGGCGAGGGCATGGCAGCCCGCTTCTTCAACAAACTGGGCGCGGCCCGGCTGGACCGCACCATTTGCGCCTCGGCCGGCGCAGAGGCCATGACGCTCACCCTGGGCAACAAGGTCGGCACCAAGGTGGAGTTTTTTGCGGAGAGCAAGCTGATCCTGATCTGGGGCAGCAACTCGATTGCCAGCAACGTGCACTTTTGGCGCCATGTGCAAACCGCCAAGCGCAACGGCGCGCGCATCATCTGCATAGACCCCCGCCGCTCCGAGACGGCCGAAAAATGCCACCAGCACATCGCCCTGCTACCCGGCACCGATGCCGCGCTCGCGCTGGGTTTGATGCACGAGCTCATCACCCACGACTGGTTGGACCACGACTACATCGCCCGCCACACCTTGGGATGGGAAGGCCTGCGTGCGCGTGCCCTGCAATGGACGCCCGAACGTACGGCAGCCGTGTGCGGCATCAGCGCGGATGAAGTGCGTGCGTTGGCCCGCGAATATGGCGAAACGGCGCGCGCTGGCAAACCGGTGGCCATCCGCATGAATTACGGGCTGCAGCGGGTGCGTGGCGGCGGCAACGCGGTGCGCGCCATTGCCTGCCTGCCTGCGCTGGTGGGCGCCTGGCGGCACCGCGCAGGTGGCGTGTTGCTGTCCAGCTCGGGCTATGTGCCCACCCAGACCATGGCACTGGAACGGCCCGAGCTGCTGGCCGGCCGCACGCCCCGCAGCATCAACATGAGCACCATTGGCGACGACCTGCTGCGCACGGCCAGCCCGGAGTTCGGCCCCGCCATTGAAGCCCTCATCGTCTACAACAGCAACCCCGTCGCGGTCGCCCCAGAGTCCGCCAAGGTGGTGCGGGGCTTTGCGCGCGAAGACCTGTTTACCGTGGTGCTGGAGCACTTCCAGACCGACACGGCGGACTACGCGGACTATGTGCTACCCGCCACCACCCAACTGGAGCATTGGGACGTGCACAGCAGCTACGGCCACACCGACATCCTGCTCAACCGCCCGTCCATTGCCCCGCTGGGCGAGGCGCGCACCAACACCCAGTCCTTCCGCGACCTGGCCCGGCACATGGGCTACACCGACGACGTGTTTGCAGAGTCTGATGAAAGCCTGTGCCGCACCGCCTTTGGCGACAAGGTGGACTTTGGCTTGTTGTTGAACCAGGGCTATGCGCCCCTGCCCGTGCAGGATGCACCGTTTGCCGATGGCGGCTTCCCTACACCGAGCGGGAGATGCGAGTTCTACAGCGCCCGCCTGGCCGCGCGCGGAGAGGACGGCTTGCCCGACCATGTGCCGAACTACGAACCGGCAGGCGCTGACCCGCGCTACCCGCTGGCCATGATCTCGCCGCCCGCACGCAACTTCCTCAACTCCAGTTTTGTGAACGTGAAGAGCCTGCGGGACATCGAAGGTGAACCCTTGGTGGAGCTGCATGAGGCCGATGCCGCGCCACGCGGCATTGCAGATGGAGATGAAGTGACGGTGTTCAACGCCCGCGGCACCCACCGCTGCGTGGCCCGCGTATCCGCCCACGCACGCCCCGGGGTAATCAACGGCTTGGGCATCTGGTGGCGCAAGCTCGGCCGCGACGGCACCAATGTGAACGAACTGACCAGCCAGCGCCTGACCGACATGGGCCGGGCGCCCACGTTTTACGACTGCGCGGTGGAAGTGAAAAAAGCCTGAGCGCGTGCGGAGCTGAATCCATGCACAGGAATTCAGCGCCTCTGCCTAGCGCTTGTTGCGCCCGAAATTGAGCAGGCGCGCAGCAATAAAGGTTTCCACCATGAAGCAGATCAGCGCGCTTAAAAAACACACAACCCCAGCCAGAAAGCTGAAGATGGAAATCCGCAGCCCGGGGAAATCAATCGTCTCACCCAGGAACAAGACCACGATGGTGAGTCCGATCAGGAAGGCACACAAGGTCAAGAGTGCAATGCTGGTGTTGGCAAGAAGCCCCCGCGTGCGCAACTCGGCGAGTTCGATGTAGCCATCGGCATCCTCCGCAGGGTGCATGCCCTGTTTGATACGGCTTTCCACATGGCGCGCCCGGTCAATGATGCGGGCCAGTCGCTGCGCGACAGCCCCGATCATGCCGGACACGGCGGTGAGTAAAAACACCGGCGCCACCGCCAGCTGGATGCCGTGCGACACCGTATCGGGATCCATGGGAAACACCATAAGCACACTACCCCTACTTCAATTTCCACAGGGCTCATGCAGCCCTCGCCGGATTGTAGAAGGGAGTTCACCGCCGGATGGCAGCCCTCTGCTCAGTGGCCTGCGTGAACGCGTGCACCCAGCGCAGCATCAGTTCCGTCGTTCCTGTTGATACTCGTCAGCAGCACCAGCTCAGGGCCTGCAGGCAGCACGTAGGCCATTTTGTCGCAGGGCAGCTTGGTCAAGGGATGCATTCCCCGGAACTGAACCCATCCGCCACCTGAATCAGCTCGTTCAAAGGAGGCTTGATTCAGCGCTTGCACATCAACGCCCGGCGCCGCGACGGAGGGCTTGTTGGCCTTGCTGGGATCCATGCCGAAGGCCAGAAAGTAGCCCCTGCGATCCAACAGGATCACGAACAGGTCCCGGTCACGGAATGCCCCCTGCGGGTCATGGAACTGCCGAACGGCCGCATCCACCCCCTGCTCCATTACTACGGCACGTGCCCGCTCCACCAGCTTGCGGGCTTCGTCGGCGCAGCCTTGGCGCAGGCGCACAGAAATCACGCTGCCTGCGAGGTTACCCGCCTGCTTGGACAGCGCGGCCGAGGCGTGATTGGACACATCCACCAACTCCGCATTGCGTTGGGTAATGTCATCCAGACTGCGGACCGCCTGGGCAATTTCCTGGATGCTGGTGCTTTGCTCCGAGATCGACCCGGAGATCACGCGCACCCGCCCCTCCAGGTCGCGCATCTGGCGCAGTAGTTCCTGCAGGGCCTGTTGGGTACTTCCTATCTGTTGGACCCCGTTGCTCGCATCGCTGATGGAGCCCTGAATCAGGGTGCTGATTTCATTCGCAGACGTTGCACTGCGGCCCGACAAGGTGCGCACCTCCGAGGCCACCACGGCAAAGCCCCGCCCCACCTCGCCCGCACGGGCCGCCTCCACTGCGGCGTTCAGGGCCAGAATATTGGTTTGGAACGAGATGCCGTTGATGGCATCGATGATTTCGGTCATCTTGCCCGATCGCCTGGCCATGTTGTCGATGGTGTTGACGGTGGTTTGCACCAACTGGGCACCTTGCTCGGCATCGCGCATGACCTGCGCGACCAGATGGAACACGTCCTTGAGGTCGTCGGCATTGCGCTGGACGCGCTGAGCCAACTCGGACACACTGGCGGAAGTCTGCTCCAGGCTTGCGGCCTGCTGTTCGGTTCGGTCGGCCAGGCTGTCGGTCCCCTGAGCCAATTGGTTGCCCGCCATGGCCACCAGCTCGGACTCACTGCGGACCGCCGCTACCAGTGCGGAGGTGTGCTTGAGCATGGCATCGATTTTTCCCATCAGCACATGCACATCGCTGGCCCCAGAGGCGGAAAATTCGGGTGCCACACTGTGGCGCAGGTTGCCGACCAAGGCCTGGTCCAGGAGCAGACCCGCCTCCTGCAAGCCCCAACGCAGAAGCATCACGCTCCCCAGCGCCAGGTAGCCCCACAGCATCAACAGCGGAGCCATCCATAGCCACCACCCGGAGAGCGCAGCCTCGCTGTGGCCTGCGAAAAACACGCCCCCCAGCAAGAGCGCGCCACTGACGGCCAAACCTGCCAACTGCTGATCCAGCGCAAAGCGCCGGTGGAGGCGCACTGCGGGGCCCCAAAAACGGGACAGGGAGACTTGATTACGCATGGCGACAACCCATCAAAAACGGGCCAGGACAGGAGAGTCTCAGGCCGCTGCGGCAACCGAATGAAGAAATCCAGCTTAGCGCGTTTTGCCGGCATCCGCCGCGCGGCCAAGCAGGAAACTAGAGGGTGTTAACCCTTCAATTGCTGTTCCAGCTGGTGCAGCACACGGTAGCAGTCCAGCACCCGGCCCACGCTGGAGTTGGGTTCACGGCCTTCTTTGATCGCAGCAAAAAACTCGCGGTCTTGCAGCTCAATGCCGTTCATGCTCACGGCGACCTGGCTCACATCAATCTTCTCCTCCTTGCCGGTGTACAAGTCGTCGTAACGGGCGATATAGGTCGCCGTGTCGCCGATGTAGCGGAAGTAAGTGCCCAGGGGGCCATCGTTGTTGAAGCTCAAAGACAAGGTGCAGATGGCGCCGTTGGCGGCTTTGAGCTGGATGCTCATGTCCATGGCAATGCCCAGCACCGGGTGGATGGGCCCCTGGATGGCATTGGCCTGCACGATGGGGCTGTTGGCCTGGTAGGCAAACAAGTCCACCGTGTGCGCTGCGTGGTGCCACAACAGGTGGTCGGTCCAGCTGCGGGCTTGTCCCAGCGCATTGGTGTTCGTGCGGCGGAAGAAGTAGGTTTGCACATCCATTTGCTGGATGTTGAATTTGCCGGCCGTGATCTGCTGGTTCACGTACTGGTGGCTAGGGTTGAAGCGGCGGGTGTGGCCGCACATGGCAACCAATCCGGTCTTCTTCTGCTCGGCCACCACGGCCTCGGCACCGGCCCAGCTGTCAGCCAGTGGGATTTCCACCTGCACGTGCTTGCCAGCCTTCAGGCAAGCCAAGGTTTGCTCCGCGTGCATCTGGGTCGGGGTGCAGAGAATGACGGCGTCCAGCTCTGGGATTGCCAAGCTCTCAGACAGCTCAGTGGTCACATGACCCACGCCGTACTTGGCAGCCACTTCCTTGGTTTTGTCCAGCTCACGGCCGATGAGGGAGATGACTTCCACGCCCTCGATGTTCTTGATGCCGTCCAGGTGCTTGACGCCGAAGGCGCCTGCGCCCGCCAGGGCGACTTTGATGGTTTTGCTCATATCAAACAGTTTCCAGAATCAAATGACCCACCGCCGTGTTGCTGGCAGGTACATGGTAAAAACGGTGCTTAACGCTTACAGAGTGGGCGCGGGCTGCTTCCAAATCTGTAGCATCGTAGGGCACATCCGACATGGCGCCGCGGGCGATCAGCCACATCACCAGCTCAATGCCTTCGCTGCCGGCTTCGCGCACGTAGTCGATGTGCGGCGTAGCGGCACAGGCGGCCGGATCGGCAATCATTTTGTCCAGCCAGGCGTTGTCCCACTCGCGATTGATCAGGCCAGCGCGCGCGCCTTGCAGCTGGTGGCTCATGCCGCCAGTGCCCCAGATGTGCACGTTGAGGTCTTCGTCGTAACTTTCCACCGCCTTGCGGATGGCCTTACCCAGGTTGAAGCAGCGCTGACCGCTGGGCACAGGGTACTGCACCACGTTCACCGCCACCGGGATCACCGGGCAGGGCCAGCTGTCTTTGACGGGGTCCTTCTCGCCGCACATCAAGCTCAGGGGCACGGTCAGGCCGTGGTCCACATCCATTTTGTTGACGATGGTGAGGTCGAAGTCCTGTTGGATCACCGAGTGGGCGATGTGGGACGCCAGGTCCGCGTGGCCCTGCACCTTGGGCACGGGGCGGGGACCGAAGCCTTCGTCTGCCGGTGTGTACTCGGCGGCCGTGCCAATGGCAAACGTGGGGATCATGTCCAGGCTGAAGGCTGTCGCATGGTCATTGAAGACCAGGATGATCACATCCGGCTTGTTGTCCTTCATCCATTGTTTGGAGACGTCGTAGCCCGCGAACACGGGCTTCCAATAGTCCTCGTGGGTCTTGCCCAAGTCCATGGCGGCACCGATGGCCGGCACGTGGGAGGTGAATACAGAGGCAGTAATTTTGGCCATGGTGTTCAGTCTTTCTGGGTGCCGGTTGCAGAGTGTTGCCCTTGGGGTTGGCGGTGCGCCTGGGCGTCGCCGTCTTCGCCGATGTAGCGGTTGCCTTCGGCCGAACGGCCTCCGGCCACCATCATGGCGCGGTACTCCACTTCAGACATACCGGTCATGCTGCCCGCCATCTGCTGGAAGCTCATCCCATGGGTTGAGCCGATCTTGGCCAGGAAGTAAATATTGCCACCCAGCTGCATGGCACGGTTGAGGTCCATGTCGATCACGGCCTGGCGCTGCTCTTCGCTCATGGGCCATTCGTTCAGGTAGGCGCGTTGGTCAGCCTTGAAGCGGGCGCGGTTCTCGGGCTTCATGAGGCTCATGCAGAACTGGTTGAGCCAGTAGCCTTTTCGGCTTTGCTCGGCATCAAAAATGATGGTGCCGGGAATATCCTGGTAAGGTTTGTCGAGTGCCATATCAGTCTTTCCAATAGAGGCGGTTGGGGTTGTCCACCAAAAGCTTGCGTTGCAGCTCAGCGGTGGGCGCAATGTGGGGAATGAAGTCCACCAGCAGGCCGTCGTCGGGCATGTGGTCCTTCAGGTTAGGGTGCGGCCAGTCGGTGCCCCACAGCACACGGTCGGGGAATTGTTCCACGATGCGCTTGGCAAAGGGGATCACGTCGCGGTACGCATGCTGCTCGCCATCCAAGGCCTTGGGGCCGCTGACGCTCAGGCGTTCGGGGCAGCTCACTTTGCTCCACACATTGCTGTGCTCGCGCATGAACTTCTCGAACAGCGCAAACTGCGGGCCATCTACGGGCAGCGACACATCGGGTCGGCCCATATGGTCCACCACCACGGTGGTGGGCAGGGCCGTAAAAAAGTCCCACAGCTCGGGCAGGTCCACCGCCTCAAAGTAGATCACCACATGCCAGCCCCACTTCGCAATGCGGGCAGCAATTTCCATCAGCTCGTCCTTGGGCGTGAAGTCCACCAGGCGCTTGACAAAGTTGAAGCGCACACCGCGCACACCGGCGTCGTGCATGGCCTGGATTTCTTCGTCGGTGACGCTGCGCTTGACCGTGGCCACACCGCGCGCTTTGCCATTGCTGGCGAGCAGCGCATCCACCATGGCGCGGTTGTCCGCACCGTGGCAGGTAGCTTGCACGATCACGTTCTTCTCAAACCCCAACTGATCGCGCAGAGCAAACAGCTGGTGCTTGGACGCATCACACGGCGTGTACTTGCGCTCGGGCGCATAGGGAAATTCGGCACCAGGGCCGAAGACGTGGCAGTGCGCATCGACCGCGCCTGCAGGCAGCTTGAAGGTAGGCGTGGACGGACCGGTGTACCAGTCCATCCAGCCAGCGGTCTTGGTGAAGTCACCAGAAGTGGGTTTAGTCATAACAATCTTTCAAACGGTCCGCATGCCAAAGAGGCGGTGATGGCGGAAGCCAAGGGGGCGATTTGCTGCCCGCAGGGCAGATGAGCCCTCTTGGCTTGCGGCGTCACTGCCGGACTACGAGCAAAGAACATCAGTCGATGTACTTCAGCCCCAGCGCAGCCAATGGCTCGCGCATCTTGTACATATCCAGTCCCAGCACGCCGGCGGCCAGCTTTTCGCGCTTCTCGCCCTCGAAGCTCTCGCGCTTTTGGGCAGCCGCCAGCGTGGCAGCCGCTTTGGCGGCAGGGACGCAGACCACGCCGTCGTCATCCGCCACGATCACATCCCCGGGGGTGACCAGCATGCCTGCGCACACGATGGGGATATTCACCGAGCCCAGGGTCGCCTTGATGGTGCCCTTGCTGCTGATGGCCTTGCTCCACACCGGGAAGCCCATACGCTGCAGCTCTTTCACATCGCGCACACCGCCTTCAATGATCAACGCGCGCGCGCCGCGGGCCTGGAACGAGGTTGCCAACAGGTCGCCGAAGAAACCATCGGTGCACTCTGCGGTGACGGTGGCCACCACGATATCGCCGGGCTGGATCTGCTCTGCTGCCACGTGCATCATCCAGTTGTCGCCGGGTTGCAGCAGCACGGTCACTGCGGTGCCGGACACTTGCACACCGCTCTGGATGGGGCGCATATAGGGCTTGAGCAGGCCCACGCGGCCCATGGCTTCGTGCACGGTCGCAGAGCCCAAGGCGGCCAAGCCGTCTGCGGCTGTGCGGTCTGCGCGGGTGATGTTGCGGTAGCAAACGCCTAGTTCATACATCTTCATTTCTCCTCAATATTTCTCGTCCGTTTTGCTCTGAGCCCGCAACAGAGCAGGAGTGAGCGCCTTCGCTCATGTCCCCCGCCCGCTGCGCGGACTCCTCCTTGACTTCACTACGGCACTCACCCCTACTCTGCCGCTGCGAAAGTGTTTATCTGGTCATCGAACTCCAAACACGCGGGCAAGGCTCGGGGTGGTTATGCGTTTTGCGAAGGTCAAGGAGGAGCCCGCAAAGCGGGCGGGGGACACGTAGCAAAACGTATAGCCACCCCGAGCCCATCCAAGGCCCAAAAAAACTCAACGACCCTTGGCCTTCAAAACCGCATCCAGACGCGGGAACACGCGGCGCGCATTCCCTTCGTAAATCTGATGGCGGTCATCCGCGCTCAGAATCCTGGACGCCTCGATATAGCGCTTGGTGTCGTCGTAGTAGTGGCCGGTCTGCGGGTCAATGCCGCGCACGGCACCAATCATTTCGCTGGCGAACAACACGTTCTTCACCGGAATCACGGTATTGAGCAAGTCGATACCGGGCTGGTGGTACACACAGGTGTCGAAGTAAATGTTGTTGAGCAGGTGCTCTTCCAGCAAAGGCTTCTTGAGCTCCTGTGCCAGGCCACGGAAACGGCCCCAGTGGTAAGGCACCGCACCGCCGCCGTGCGGAATCAGGAACTTGAGCGTAGGGAACTGCTTGAACAGGTCGCTGGTCAGGCACTGCATGAAGGCGGTGGTATCGGCGTTCAGGTAGTGGGCGCCGGTGGTGTGAAAACACGCATTGCAGCTGGTGCTGACATGAATCATGGCGGGGATGTCGTACTCCACCATCTTCTCGTAGATGGGGAACCATGCCTTGTCGCTCAGCGGGGGCGATGTCCAGTGGCCGCCGCTCGGATCGGGGTTCAGGTTGATACCTACGTTGCCGTACTGCTCTACACACTTCACCAGTTCTGGGATGCAGGTGGCAGGGTCCACGCCAGGGCTTTGCGGCAGCATGGCGGCGGGAATGAAGTGGTCCGGGAACAACTGGCTCACGCGGAAGCACAGCTCGTTGCAGATGGCCGCCCAGGTAGCGCTGGTGTTGAAGTCCCCGATGTGATGGGCCATAAAGCTGGCGCGCGGGCTGAAGATGGTGAGGTCAGAGCCGCGCTCTTTCATCAGGCGCAACTGGTTTTGCTCAATCGTTTCAATCAGCTCGTCGTCGCTGATTTTCAGGTCGGCGACCTTGGGGCCCAGCTCGGGCGTGGACAGGTTGGCGATCTGGGCGTTACGCCAGTTTTCCAGCGCCTTGGGCGCCGTGGTGTAGTGCCCGTGGCAGTCAATGATCATGGAAGTCTCCGGTGATGTTGTCAGTGTGTGGGCTTATGCGGGCTCCATGCCCTGGCGCAGCTTGGCAGCGTGGGCCTGGGGCGATGCCATGAAGTCCAGCAGCGCGCGTGCGGCGGCAGTCTGGCTGCTGTGGGCACCCAAGCCCGCAGAAAAGGTGGTCGTGATCTGGATTTCGGTGGGCAGCGGGCCCACGATGCGAATACCCTGCACATGGATCAGCTCACTGAGCTGTTGAAAGCCCAGCGCCACGTCGCCCCGTGCGACCAGCGTGCCCACGGGTACACCGGGGGGCGCTTGTACGATGCGGCTTTGAATCTCGTCGGCAATGCCCCAGCGCTCAAACAGCTTGGCCAGTGCTACGCCGCTCGGGCCGGTGGAGTAACTCAGGGTGGGGGCGGCCAACACGGCGGAGCGCACGGCAGCCTCATCGCTGATGTCGGGCGCCGCAGCGCCCTCTTTCACCGCTACGGCCACGCCGGAATGCACCAGGTCCACCCGGCTGCCGGCCGCCAGCTGGCCTGCTGCCAACAGCTTGTCAATGGCATCGGACGCCAGAAACACGATGTCGAACACCTCGCCCGCTTGCACCCGCTTGGCGGCGTCCACCCCGCCCACCGACTCCAGCGCGAGCTGCACGCCGGTGGCTGCCTCATACGCCTGGGCCAACTCCGTCAACAGCTGGCGCGTGGCCATCGACGAGATGGCTGTCAGGCGTGTTCCCGTAGGGGCGTGGAGAGAGGAAGCGGGAGTTTGCATGCCGCCTATTCTGGTAGGCCGGGGCCACTTTGATAAGCCAAGCAGGTGACTAGCAGATATATCAAATTAGCATAATTGACGATCAGCTATTCTCAGAAGAAACTCAGCCAATCTGGAGAATCGCTATGGACTTGAAACAGTTGGAATATTTTGTTCGCGTGGCCGAGATGGGCAGTTTTACCCGCGCATCTATCTCGCTGGACGTGGCTCAGCCCGCACTCAGCCGCCAGATACGCCTGCTCGAGGTGGAGCTGCGCCAGAGCCTGCTGACGCGCAATGGACGCGGCGCTGTGCCCACCGAAGCCGGTAAGCTGCTGCTGGAGCACGGGCGCGGCATCCTGCACCAGGTGCAACTCACCCGCGAAGAGATGGGCGCCGCACGCGGCGCACTGGCCGGCCGGGTGTCCATCGGGCTGCCGCCCAGCCTTTCGAAATTGATTACCGTGCCCCTGGTGAAAGCCTTTCGCGACGCCTTGCCCCAAGCCCACCTGACGCTGACGGAAGGCTTCTCGGTGCAAATGCACGAAGGCTTGCGCCTGGGCAACCTGGACATGGCCGTGCTTTACAACCCCGGCCAGAGCAGCGAACTGGAAATGAGCCTGCTGTATGAAGACGAGCTGCACCTCATTTCGCACAACCCTGCCAACGACAAAAAAGGCAAAAGCAAAGCAGCCCCCGCCATCAGCCTCAAAGAAGTGGCGGCGCTGCCGCTGATCCTGCCCAGCCGACCCAATGCCTTCCGCATCCTGCTGGAGGGCGAAATGATGGCCCTGGGCCGCCGCCCCGAACTGATGCTGGAGGTCGACGGACTCAACGCCATCCTGAACCTGGTCCAAGAAGGCATGGGCCACGCTGTGCTGCCCAGCTACACCTTGAGCAACTTCGACCACCCCGAAACCTTCACCGTGCAGTCCATCCACAGCCCGCGCATCATGAGCCAACTGATGCTGGTGTGGTCAGCCCGCCGCCCCACGACCCAGACCCAACGCAAGGCCATGGACGTGGTCAGCAAGGTGGTGCTGGAGGCCATTCACCGGTAAGGCCGCACTGCGCCGCAGCGTCAGATTGCACTATAAAAAAAGTAGCATCTGACGCAGTGATGACGGCGGCAAGGTGTGCTTTCCCCTTGAGTCCGCCAACAATGGACTCCCTGGGAGGGATGACTGAGTTCCCAGGGCTACTCCGAAAGGCCGCTTAGTTCAGATTGAACAGGTCGCGCAGGTACGCATTGGCGAACAGGTTGTGGGGATCCACGCCTGCGTCTTTGCGCAGTTGCAGAAATTCTGCAATTTGCGCACCGCTGGATCGTTGTATCAATTCCTTCGCCCGTGGCATGAACTGAAAGCCTTTGGCCCAGTGGACCCGGGCTTTGGGCAACTCTTCCATGTAGGTTTGCATCAGGTCAGCGGCGAACACTTCAAACAGGTCGGTTTGGAAATAGCTCGACAGCTCGATCAGTGCCGTGCAAGTGTTCCCGCGCGCGGGTGACAAGGTGGCCGCACTGTTTTGGATGAAGCGAAAGCCCAAGCAGCCGTTAAAGGGGTATTTGCCAGCTTGGGCCCAGGCCTCTACCTTTTGTTGGCAAATCAGCATGGCTTTGCGCACCACATCAAAACCATCGTCAATTTCAACCGCTACTTCGATGTCAGACACCTTGTAGGCCAGCAGCGGGCGCCAGTCCGCGTTGTGCAGGTAGTCGGTGATGTCACTGACATAGTCGTACAGCGGCAGCAACTCAAAGCCCGCACGCATGACGTCCGGTGTTTGACTGGGATCGGTGGTGATGGCATGCAATGCGCTGGCGGCTGATACGGTATTGAGGTTTTGCTGGAAAGCCGATTGATATGGTTCAGTGCCGACCCGAGTGACTGGGTCGGTGCTGCGATTGGCTTTTTGCACGTACATCTGGTCGGTAAACGGTATCCATGAAATTTCGGCGTAGTCGTTGTCCAGCACAAAGGAACGAATGTTCTGCAGGCATTGCTGCAGGGGCACTTTGGCTTCAACCACGTGCACGCGGAATGTGGGCTGCACGGCCAGGGTAATTTGGCTGATGATGCCAAACAGGCCCAGCGACAAGCGCACGGCGTTGAGCAGCGCTGGGGTGGAGGTGTCAATGTGGCGCAAGCTGCCGTCGGCCGTAATGAGGTCAAAGGCCACGGCATAGTCAGAAATGCTATGCATTTGTGCGCCTGAGCCGTGGCAGCCGGTTGAAATAACGCCACCATAAGTGGCTTCGCCGACGCCGTGACCGACGTTAGAGGGAACACAGACTTGGTGCTCCTTCAAGAAGGCTGCCAGTTGATCGACAGTGACGCCGGGCTCTAAAAACACCTGGGTTTTGTCATCGGAGATACGCACCCGGTTCAAGGCGGTGAGCGACAGCATCATCTCGCTGCACGGGGCTAGGGGGCTCCAGCTGTGGCCGGCACCCACTACACGGATATGGCGTTTTTGCTGCGCCGCTTGCTTGACCAGGGCTATGACTTCGCCAATGGTGCCGGGGTTGAGCAGCTGGTCGGGGGTGGCGCTGACCGACTCGCCCCAGTTCTGCCAGATATGGGCGGGGGCAACAGCGTCGACCGGCTCAATGCTTTGCTTGAACCAGAAGAAGTTAGTCGGATCCCAGCGTGACTTGACCTGCCGCAGCCGGGGGTAGTTGCCACCGTAATAGGCAGACTGCCAGTTTTGCAGCGTGCTGTCGATGTAGTTGACGTAGGCGGCTTGACCCTCTAGGCAGAAAGGGGTGAGCTTTTCTTTGCAGCGTTCAGTCCAGGCAAAGGCGGCAGCGGCTTGCTCAGGGAATTGCCAATTGATCATGGCGGTCATGACGTACACACCATCACGCCAGAAGAAGGCCGTCGCATCGGCGGGCACTTTTTTGGTGACGCCGCCAATATGGTCCCACAAGATATGGCTCTTGTTCAGCGGTGGCTGGCCCGGTTCGGGGTTAGGTATCAATGGCGGAGCGGTTTCCATCAGCTCCAAGATGATGTCGGTGACTTCGGGAGTGATGGCACCTTCGCCAAGCACGAAGGAAACATGGTGGTGGTAGATGTTGCTGAACTGGTCAAAACCTTCTTCCTCCCGCTCCCAGTCGATCCAGTGCATGCTTTGCAGCCCATTCGTCGGCTTGTATTGCAGGATGGGGGCCATCACTTCGACACACTCCTCCATCGTGCCGTTGTAGATAGTGGTCATCATGGCCTGGAACTGGCCGGTCTTGTCGTCATAGTTCCAGTACGCATCAATACACAGCTGCTCGGGCGCATCCATGGTGTTGAAGGCATTCATTGCCGCTTTGAAATCTGCGGTTTGTTGCGGGATGTTCCAAGTCAATTCACCGCAGACCACAGTAGGGTTGGGCAAGCGGTGAATGCGGAAGGTGTACTCCGTGCTCACCCCAAAGTTGCCGCCACCGCCGCCGGTCAACGCCCAAAACAAATCTCGCCGTGCCGGGTCGGTTTCATGCGGTGAGAGGGTAAGTAAATTACCTTCGGCGTCCACATGACGCAGGGAAAGCAAGTTGTCGACGGCCAAACCATATTGGCGCGAGAAGGTGCTCAAACCACCGCCCAGGGTAAAGCCACTCACACCTACCGTAGGACATTGGCCGCCAATGATCATGTATTGCTCATTGGCGCCTTTCAAACCTTCGTACAAATGCAACCACGTAGCCCCGGCTTGGGTGGTGACAGTCATGGCGTCATGATCAATATGGAAGTGCTGCATGCGGCTGATGTCCAGCACGATGCCATCTTCGTTCAAGCAATAACCCGCGTAAGAATGGCCGCCACATTTCACATTCAGCTTGCAGTGGTTTGCGCGGGCGAAACGCACCGTGGTTTGGATGTCAGCCTCGGTTTTGGCGAGAACCACACAGGCAGGCTTTTTGAAGCGGTACAGCAAGTTGCCAATAAAAATGGCCTTTTTATAGGCCACGGAACCGGGAAAAAGCACTTCGCAATCCGGTAGCAAGGCTTCTAGTTGTTGGTAAATGGTGGACATGAATGCTCCTCTTCATTCGGGGTGGATTTGTGTGCGAATGCACTTGAACGTAGCGCCAAGTATGGTAATTTCGTGTGTCGCTCATGCGACAACCGATTGGCGCCATGCCCACTGTCCGGGATTGCCTAACCGCTGTCAAGAATGGCGCGAGCTCACTTGCGTCAAGTACAGCATTTCTTAATTTATGTACGTAGCTCAAGACGCAACGTTGGGGACTGGCTAGTCACAAATATGCCTACTATTCAGACAGGCCCAACCCTCTTCCAATGCGTAGCGCGTCGTCTATGAGTCTGCCAGCCAGCATTCAACATGCCACAACACTTTGAAGGTCAGTGCCAGTGCGGCGCCATCACCTACCGGGTAACCGGTGAGAGCGCCACGCTCTTTGCCTGCCATTGCACCGAGTGCCAGCGGCAATCCAGCAGTGCATTCGGCATGGCGCTCTGGATCAGGGACCCGGTGGTGGAAATTCTGTCCGGGCAATTGAAGGAGTGGATTCGTGCACTGCCCTCGGGTCAGAAAATGTCCTGCCAGTTTTGCCCTGACTGCGGTACGCGCTTGTTCCACCGCGCGGTGGGACAAACACAACTCATGAGCATCAAACCGGGCACCTTGCGCGATACGCGTCAGCTCAAGCCCGTAGGGCATCTGTGGGTGGGCAGCAAACAAGCATGGCTACACCTGGAAGATGGAACGCTGCAATACCCAGAGAACCCGGACTCATGGGATGCGCTTTTCTGCGCATGGTCCCAGCAAGCGGCGTCCCCGCAGCAGCCACCCGCGTGAGCCTGCTCCCTCCCTCACAAGGGATAGTGCTTTAACACCCACAACAGCGCATTCAGCGTAAAAAACGAGCCCACAGTGGCGGCGAGCAATGTGGCTGCGCTCACTTCTTCATGGCCGTACTTCAGCGCAAGAATGGGGTAGACGCCCAGCATGGGCATGGCAGCAAACAGCAAGGCTGCGGTGCGCAGCTGCGGGTCGGCAATCGGCACTACAAAGTTGAACGCGAGAAACACGCACAGCGGGTGCAGCACCAGCTTGCCGAAAGTGATCTGCCCCACCAATCGGCGCTTGCCCTTGAGCTGCAAACCAACGAGCGCGCCGCCGATGACAAACAGCGCCAAGCCAGTCGTCACCTGTGAGAACAACGTGATGGTGCGTGCCAGCGGGCCCGGCAGCACCCAGCCCATGACGGACACCAATAGCGCCAACGGAATCACCACCAGCATGGGGGTGCGCACCCAGCCCCGGGCGATGTCGCGCACCACCGTGCCCCAGGGGCGGTGCGCGCCAGCGTCGGCGTTGTCGGCCAGCGTGAGCAGCACGGGCAGCTTGATGAGGTTTTCAAACAGCATGTTCAGCGCCAGCGCCACCGGAGCAATGCCGCCCAGCACCAATTGGGCCACGGGGTAGCCCATGTAGCCGCTGTTGGAGCAGGCAGTGCCCATGGCAAAGAAGGCGCGATAGCTGCCGGTGCTGCGGTTCATGTAGCGGGCCCACAGGGTGCTGCCCAGCAGCATGGCGCCGGAGCCCAGGCCATACGCCAGCAGGTAGTCCATGTGCATCACATCCGCCAGAGGGCGCTGGGCAATGGCGTTGAACAGCAGTGCCGGCAAAGCCAGGTTGAGCACAAACTTGCCCAACACCCGCAAATCGGGCTTGCTAAACACCCCCATGCGGGTGCACAGATAGCCCATGGCAATGCACAGGTAAATGGGACCGGTGATGGCCAGAATGTCGAGCATCAGGATCGCTGCAATGGACTACAAGCGCGGCACACCTGCTTTGGAAATGACCTCGCTCCAGCGCTTGATCTCGCTGCCCAACAGCTCGCCCAGCTTCTCCGGTGTGGAGCCCTTGGCCTGCACGTTGAGCTCAAACAGCTTTTTCTTCACATCGGGGTGGGCCAAGGCGGCTTGTACTTCCTTGTTCAGGCGCGCAATCACGTCCTTGGGCGTTTTGGCGGGTGCCGCCAGCGCGTTCCAGGACGACACATCGAAGTTCGCCACACCGCTTTGCATCACCGTGGGCACCTCAGGCACCTGCGCTGCGCGCTCGTCCCCCAGGATGGCCAGCGGGCGCACGGCCTTGGAGCTGACCTGGCCCATCATGGGCCCGAGGATTTCAATGGCTACATCCACCTGCCCACCGCGCAGGGCCGTGGTGAGCGCGGGCGTTCCGTTGAAGGGCACGATCAAAAAGTCCAGCCCGGTGCGCGACTTGAACAACTCGGCCGCGAGGTGCTGGGTGCTGCCGATGTTGATGGTGCCCACATTGAGCTTGCCGGGGTTGGCCTTTGCATAGGCCATGAGCTCGCCCAAATTCTTGTAGGGCGCGTTGGCCGAGGCCAGCACCGCCAGGTCGAAGAAGCCCAGCGTAGAGATGGGCGCAAAGTCATGCTGCGCGTCGAACGGCAGGCTCTTGAAGAGTCCGGCACTCACCGCCGTGCCGTTAGACATGAGCAACAACGTGTGGCCATCGGGCTCTGCCTTGGCCACCGCCTCGCCCGCCCCCACACCACCTGCGCCGGGCTTGTTGTCGATGAGGACCGGCTGGCCCAGGGACTCCGAGAGCTTTTGCGCCACGGTGCGCGCCGTCAGGTCGGCCACACCACCGGCACCGAAGGGCACCACGATGCGGATGGGTTTGCTGGGGAAAGTGTCGGCCACGGCGGGCCATGCCGCAGCGAGTGTGATGAAGGCAAGGGCAGCCAAGGCGCTACGGCGTTTCACAGGATTCATACCTAACTCCTTTTAGAACAAAAATAGCCACTAGCGCTCGTGGAATATGCGCAAGAAGCTCTCTTTTTGATAGCAAACCAACACTTAGCGGGCGACGCCCAGCAGCTTGTCGAGCAGCGCGGGCTGCTCGCGCAGACTCTGGGCAGTGCCACTGTGCACCACGGTGCCGCGGTCCAGCACGGCAGCGGTGTCGCTGATGGCCAGAATGGCCTGCGGGTGCTGCTCCACGATGATGGCAGAGAGACCCTCTTCGCGGGTGATGCGGCGGATGGCACGCAACAACTCCTGCACGATGATGGGCGCCAGGCCTTCACATGGCTCATCGAGCAGCAAGAGCGTGGGATTGAGCACCAGCGCGCGGCCCACGGCCAGCATTTGCTGCTCGCCACCGGAGAGCTGGGTACCCAGGTTGGTCTTGCGCTCGGCCAGACGGGGGAAGAGCTCATACACCCGATCGGGCGTCCACATCGCGGCCTTGCGGCCGGCGCGGGCCGGGCGCGCCACCGCGGTGAGGTTTTCGTCCACCGTCAGCGACTTGAAGATATTGCGCTCTTGGGGCACCCAACCGATACCGGCGGCTGCCCGCTCGTGCTGGGGCATTTTGTGCAGTTCGGCCCCGCCTAGGCGCATGGTGCCGCCATGCTGGCGGGTGGCGCCGGCCAAGGTATTCATGAACGTGGTTTTGCCGGTGCCATTGCGCCCAAGCAGTGCCAGCGTTTCACCTTCGTTGATGGACACCGACACGCCGTGCAACACCACTGCCTCGCCGTAGCCGGCGGACAGGTTTTCTACTTTGAGCAGCTCAGTCATGATGAGCTCCTGCCCCCACGCTCGCCACTGCGTGTGCTGCGCTGCCCCCCGAGGGGGCTGTCGCGCCTTGGGGCGGCCCGGCGTCGCTCGCTCCTTCGCCTTCAGCGTGGCCGAGGTACACCGCCTTGACCTGTGGGTCGTTGGCAATTTCTCCGGGGTTGCCCTCGGTGAGCATGGCGCCATTGACCAGCACCGTCATGCGGTTTGCAAAGCTGAAGACCAGATCCATGTCATGTTCAATCAAAAGGATGGACACATCCGCCGGCAACGCTGCCACGGTTTGCAGCAGCTCTTCGCGCTCTCCGGCAGGCACACCGGCCACCGGTTCGTCGAGCAGCAGCACACGGGGTTCGCAGGCCAGTGCAATCGCAATCTCCAGCAAGCGGCGCTTGCCGTAAGCCAGCACCCGGGTTTCCTGGTGCATCACGCTGCTCAGGTGAAACTGCTCCAGCAGTTGCTCGCACCGCTGGACCACGCTGCGGTCTGCCCCCAACGGTTGCCACCACTTGCCACCCAGGCCCTTGTGTTGGCTCACCACCATGGCCAGGGTTTGCATCGGGCTCATGCTGTCGAACAGCTGGTTGATCTGGAAGGTACGCACCATGCCACGACGCACGCGCTGGTGCGGGGCCAAATGCGTGATGTCTTCCCCTTCGAGCACGATGCGGCCTTCGCTAGGCTGGAGCACGCCGGTCAACAGGTTGATGAGCGTGGTTTTTCCCGCGCCGTTGGGGCCGATGAGCGCATGGCGTGCGCCTTTTTGCAGATTGAGGGTGACGTTATTGGTGGCGGTGATGCCGCCGAACTTCATCACCAGCCCTTGCGCGCTGAGTACGGTGTTGGAATTCATGCCGCACCTTCCTTCTTCTTGGAGGACGATGTGCCGAACCAGGTCCAGGGGCGCACCACACGCTCGCGGCCCACCAGCATGAGCACCACGAGGAAGAGGCCGATCCAGAAGGTCCAGTACTGCGGAGTGATGCTGGAGATGGCGTCCTGCAACACCTTGAACACGATGGCACCAATGACGCCGCCATACAACCAGCCCACGCCGCCGATGACCAGCAGCAACACCAGGTCCGCAGAGCGGTGGAACTCAAACACATCCAGCGAGGCAAAGCCGGTGGTCTGCGCCAGCAGCGCCCCGGCCATGCCTGCAGCACCCGCGGCCACGGTGTAAGCCACTGCGATACGGCTGGCCACGGGGATGCCGATGGCCATGGCGCGCAGGCGGTTGTCGTGAATGGCCTTGAGCGTGCTGCCAAAAGGCGAGTTCACGAAGCGGCGAGCCAGCACGAACATGATGAACAGCACCACGATGGAATAGGTGGCCGCCGTGCTGCCGTACAAATCGAACTCGAAGCGACCGAGCAAGGGGCCCATCATCACGCCCTGCAGGCCATCGGCACCGCCGGTGAGCCAGTCGAGCTTGTTGGCCAGCTCCATCAGAATCAGGCCCACGCCCATGGTCACCATGAGGCGGGTCAGGTCGGTACCGCGCTGCACGGTCACGCTGCAGATGGCACCCAGCACCGTGGACACCACCATGGCGACCGCCAGGCCGAACAAGGGGTCGGGGTTGATGTGCTTGGAGAACAAGGCTGCGGTGTACGCGCCCATGCCGAAGAAGGCCGCATGGCCTAGCGACACGATGCCGGTGTACCCGAGGATGATGTCCAGAGACAGAGCGAACAGCGCGACGATGGCGATCTCATTGATGATGAGCGCGTGGGTGTTCATGACCCAGGGCAGGGACAGGGCCACCGCCCAGAGCAGCAGCTCCCACCAGCGCCAGCGGCCGGCACGCATGAGAATATGGGTGTTGTTCATGGAAGAAGCGTCCGGGGTGTTCATGCCTTGCCACCTTTGCGCACAAAGAGGCCTTGCGGGCGCCAGACCAGGATGATGATCATCAGGCTGTACACAATGAAGGCACCGAGTTTGGGGATGTAGTACTTGCCGGCGACGTCCGCAATGCCCAAGAGCAAAGCTGCCAGCAGCGGGCCAGTGATGCTGGAGGTGCCGCCCACGGCCACCACGATCAAAAAGTAAATCATGAACTTGAGCGGGAAGGTGGGGTCCATGCCCAGCACATCCGCCCCCAGTGCGCCGCCCAGACCGGCAAGGCCGGAGCCCACTGCAAAGGTAGCCAAAAACACCAGGTTCACGTTGATGCCCAAACCGGCGGCTACGCGCTGGTCGTCCACCGATGCGCGCAAGCGGCTACCGAAACGGGTTTTGGTCAGGATGTGCTGCAGGGCAATGGTCAGTGCTGCACACACGGCAATGATGAACAAGCGGTAGTGGCCCATGCCCAGCATCCAGGCACCCTCACCGATCTCGGTACGGCCTTTCAGCCATTCGGGCAACTGCATGATCTGCTGGGTGGAGCCCACAAAGTAGTCCACCGCCGCTACCGCCATAAAGGTCAGGCCGATGGAGAACATCACCTGGTCCAGGTGCGGGCGTTTGTACAAGGGGCGATACAGCGTGCGCTCCAGAATGGCGCCCAGCACGGCCGAGGTGACGAATGCGATGGGCAGGCACCACAGAAACGGCACATTCAGGCGCTGCATCAACAGCACGGTGACGTAGCCGCCCACCATGGCGAAGGCACCGTGGGCAAGGTTGACGAAGTTCATCAGGCCCATGGTGACGGCGAGGCCAACCGCGAGGATGAACAACAACATGCCATAGGCGATGCCGTCAAAGAGAATGGTCAACATAAGGGGATGGCTCCGGGTCTTTTTTGCCGGGAATCGGCAATGTCCCGGAAACAAAAAAGCGAGGGGGTCACCATCGCTTTGTTTGTCTTCGGACTGCCGCCCCGGTGGTTAACACATGGTAGCGGTCAAACAGGTCGGCTATCGGGCTTTGCCGGGGTCTTTGACGTCTTTGATGACATCAAACTCCACGTTGTAGAGCTGACCGTCTTTCTTTTCCACTTTGCGCAGATAGATGTTCTGCACGATGTCGCGGGTCTGGGCGTCGATGAAGATCGGGCCGCGCGGGCTCTCGAAAATCTGGCCTTTCATGGCCGCCAGCAAGGCCTCGCCACCGCCCTGGCCCTTGGTGACCTTGAGCGCCTCATAGATCACGCGCATGCCGTCGTACCCCCCCACGGCCATGAAGTTGGGGCGCAGGTTGTTGTTGGCCTTCTTGAAAGCCTCCACAAACTTTTTGTTGGCAGCCGATGGGTGGGCGGCGGAGTAGTGGTGCGACGTGACCACCCCCAATGCGCCATCGCCCATGTCGTTCAACTGGTCGTCATCCGTGATGTCGCCGGTTCCGATGAGCTTGATGCCGGCCTTGTCCATGCCACGCTCCAGGAACTGCTTCATGACCGCTGCGCCCGCGCCGGAGGGCACAAACACAAACAATGCATCGGGCTTCAGATCACGCACTTTTTGCAGGAAAGGGGCGAAGTCGGGGTTGCGCAGAGGCACACGCAAGGTGTCAACCACGGTACCGCCATTGAAGGTCAAACGGTCTTTGAAGAACTTTTCTGCATCCAGTCCGGGGCCATAGTCAGACACCAGGGTCACCACTTTCTTGATGCCGTTTTTAGGCGCCCAGTCTGCAATGGAGACGGATGCTTGTGGCAAGGTGAAACTGGTGCGCACGATATAGGGCGACGCTTCGGTGATGCTGGAAGTGGCCGCAGCCATCACCACCTGCGGGGTCTTGGACTGGGTAGCCAATGGCGCGGTCGCCAAAGCAGAAGGGGTGATACCGAAGCCGGCAAGGACATTGACCTTGTCGTTGACGATCAACTCTTGCGCCATGCGCTTGGTCACATCCGGGATGCTGGTGTCGTCCTTGATGATGAGTTGGATTTTTTTGCCGGCAACGGTGTCCCCGTTCTGGGCCATGTACAGCTTGGCGGCAGCCTCAATCTGGCGACCGGTAGTGGCCTGTTGCCCGGTCATGGGCAGGATCAGGCCGATTTTGAAAACATTGTCTTGGGCTAAGACAGCGGAGCTTGCGAGGGCCAACGAAGCCCATGTGCTTGCGAGCAGGAAGTGGCGTTTTTTCATAGAGGTATCCAGGACGGTTTTTCGAATTTGACTGCGTGCGACTATCTTCCTTTGCCTCCGCGATTGCAACTCCGGACAAACACTGTGTGTTATTCCTTTTTGCAATGGCTCGCCGCTCCGCCCTTCACCGGAGAGCAGCGTCACCCCGCCTGGAAGGCACTCAACTGTTGGCGCAACTGAGCATTCTCTGCCTCTAACACTGCAATACGCTGTTGCAGCACGGCCACCGTGGCCTGCGGATCGGCGCCTCCGGTGACGCCATCATCCGCCGCCGACGCTATTTCGCTGTGTTCCGCCATGGCTTCCCGGGCGGCCCGCTTGGCATCCCGCACACGTTTGGCCGCCTGCTTGAGCTCTTCTTTGCCGGCACTCGCCGCAGCCACCTGCTCTTCTGCTGGCAAGGTCGCGACCGCAGCGGCCGCATTGATGGAAATGACACCGGATTTGACGGCAGCCACCAGCTCAGGTGCCGCCTGCTTCTGGATTTTTTCAATCATCACCACCTGACTGCTACTAAGGCGCGCTGCCTTGGCAAGATCCTCGCGGCTTTTGAAGGCGGGGGCCGCCGGGGTGTCTGCCACCGCCCCCGGGGCGGTGGCCTCTTCACCCTGTGCCGGGGCGGCCGGCGCAAGCGCCACAGCATCTGCCATCGCCTGGTGTTGGCGCACCGCCAGGATTTCGCGTTTGCGCAATGCCAGCACGCCGCGCTGAAAGTCCGACACGCTGCGCCGGCCCAGATGCTGGTCAATCATCCACAGGTGCACATCGTCCATGGACTTGAACAGGGTGCTCTGCACCGTGCTGAATGGCAGCCCGTGTTTGCGGCAGATGCCGTAGCGGTTATGCCCATCTACCAGTACGTCGCCCCAGAGTACGAGGGCGTCACGGCAGCCTTCCGTCAGGATGCTTCGCTCCAAAGCCGCATGCTCTTCAGGCGTGAGTGGATCGATGTAGGCCTTGAGCTCTTCGTTGACGATGATGTCCATGCTGGTTTCGCGGGCAAAAGGGCCGGATTGTAGGTGCTGGAACGCCTTATCCCGCTGCCGCGAAACGGGCCAGATAGCCCATGAACGCCTCGGCCAAGGGGGACAGACGCTTGCCCTGAAGATGCACGGTGTACCAGTTGGAGATGATTGGAAAGCCTTTGACGTCCAGCACTGCGAGTCCCTGGCCTGCAACGTCCGGCCCCAGGGCGTGGCGCGAGACAACAGAAAGACCCAGCCCCCCTGCCACGGCTTGCTTCAGTGCCTCATTGCTGCCCATCTCCAGACGGATGCGCGGGACAAAATGGTGGGCGGAAAAATGCGCGTCTGTGCTTAAGCGCGTGCCGGACCCCTTTTCACGCAGTAAAAAACGGTCGGCATGCAAGTCTGGGAGTGCAATGCCCTTGTGCAGTGCCAGCGGATGGGACTGCGGTGCGATCAATACCAGGGGATTCGCCAGAAACGCATGGGCTACCGCGTCAATATCAGCCGGTGGCTTGGACATGATGTACAGGTCGTCCACGTTGTCACGCAAGCGCTGCACCACGCCATCCCGGTTCAGGACTTCCAGCGAAATCTCCACCTCGGGATGCATGCGGCAGAAGTCTCCCAATAGCCGGGGCGTGAAGTACTTGGCCGTGCTCACCACCGCCAACCGCAAACGCCCTGCCTTCAGCCCGCGCAAGGCAGCGATGCCTTGTTCGAACAAATCCCATTCATGGAGCATCGCACGTGCGGTGGCTTCCAGGTCGCGCCCAGCTTCCGTGAGTTGCAATCTTTTGCCTGTCACCTCATAAAGCGGCAGGCCCACGCTATCGGCAATTTCCTTGAGCTGCATGGACACCGTGGGCTGCGTCACATGCATGGCGCGTGCGGCGGCGGTCACGCTGCCTTGCTCCGCCAGAGCCAGAAAGGTTCGCAGTTGCCGGAAGGTTATGTTCATAGTGTTATCTCTATGCCTATGCGCAGTAAATTTGATTTTACTTTATGCCTGAGGATTCTTAGGATCGCTGCATTCCACTGGCGCCCGTATGCAAGCACTTCTAGACCCCGCGATCCTTTTCTTCCTTTTGGGCGCTGTCGCTGGCTTTCTCAAATCCAATCTGGAAGTACCTCCCGCGATTTCCCGCTTTCTGGCCCTCTACCTGTTGATGGCGCTGGGACTCAAAGGGGGTTTTGCGTTGGCAAAGTCCGGCTTGACAACGGATGTGGGTTTAGCACTGGCACTGGCGTTACTGTTGGCCGTGCTGATTCCCGGCATCGGCTATCTGGTCATGCGCAAACTGCTGACCCCATTTGATGCCGCCGCTGTCGCCGCCACTTATGGCTCCGTCAGTGCAGTGACCTTCATTACAGCGGTGCAATTCATGGAGACCCGTGGCTACCCCTTTGGAGGCCATATGGCTGCAGCAATGGCCCTGATGGAGTCTCCTGCCATCATCATTGCCATCGCCATTGCGGCACAACTGCGCAAACAGAGCACCGGGAGCGGAGGGGCTACACATTCTTTGCCCGCACAGAGCAGCCTGAAAGATGTGCTGCATGAGTCGCTGACCGATGGTGCCCAGTTCTTGTTGCTGGGGTCCATGGTGATCGGATTCTTGACGGGGCAGGACGGCCAACTGGCCATGGAGCCATTCACCGGAAATCTGTTCAAAGGCATGCTGGCCTTTTTCCTGCTCGACATGGGCCTGAGTGCCGCCCGCAACCTGCCGCAACTCAGGGGACAAACCCCCTGGATCTATGCCTATGCAGTATTGGCCCCGGTGCTGCATGCCGGACTCGCTTTGGGTTTGGGATATGTCTGCGGCCTGGCGGCTGGCGATTTGGCACTGTTGATGGTCCTTGCGGCGAGCGCTTCCTACATCGCCGTACCAGCGGTCCTCAAACATTCCATGCCGGAAGCCAACCCGGCCCTTTATTTCGGCATGTCGCTCGGGATCACCTTGCCACTCAATCTGGTGGTCGGCATTCCGCTGTATGTCCAGGTTGCCTTCGGCGTCGCGGGGACTTAAGCGCGTACCATGGTCGCACTGACACCCCATTGACGACTTCATGACCCGACTTCAGCAAGAACAAACACGGCTCTACCTCTTCCCACAAGTCCCAGGCGGCCGTTTGATTGAAGACGATGCGGTGCGCGCACTTGTCTTGGAGCTGGGTTCCCCCGCCGACTGGAAAGTGCTGTCGGCCGTCTGGTACGGCGTCCAATCCGAACTGGAGTTGCCGGCACCCGCCATTGCTGTGTCCGGCACGGATAGCCTCCAGCTATGGTTTTCGCTTTCGGAAGCGGTAAACCTCGCGTTGGCCCGCCGCTTCCTCTCCGGGCTACAACACAAGTTTCTGCATGCGGTCGCACCGAAGCGGCTGCATATGTACCCCCCCGGCGACGGGCCGGAGCATGTCACTTATCAGCACACGACGCTGGTGCCAGCCCGGCAAGAAAGCACTGGCTATTGGTCTGCCTTTGTGAGTCCGGATCTGGCCGCTGTGTTCGGAGAAGAGCCGTGGCTGGACCTCGCACCCAACCCCGACCAACAAGCGGACATTTTGTCCAAGCTTCGCACCACCCAGCCCGAGCAACTCCGGGCCGCGCTGGACAGGCTGAAACCGCAGCATGACGTGGATGCGTTAAGCCCTCCAAAGAGCACGAAGCACCTGCCTGCTTCGTCGGAAGTTGATGTGGAACCGGGCGTGAGGGCCGTCACGCCCCGGGAGTTTCTCATGGGCGTCATGAATGATCCGGCCTATCCCCTGCATGACCGAATTGAAGCTGCCAAGGCGTTGTTACCCTACTCAGAAGCCACCGGGCGTATTCTGCAAGAACCCTGAAGACTCAGGCGCCCCACGCGACCTCTTATTGGCCGCCCAGGCGCAGCGTTAGCTCATGCGCCGCCCGCGTCAAGGCCTCCGCGGTCTGGCAAGACCAGTCTGCGGGCAGGCGGTCCTCTCGGTCAGTCACGGTCACCACCAGCGCCGGTTTTCCTTCCAGATCGAAAACCGGGGCGCTGAAGGCATTGACTCCGGGGATGGGACTGCCCACCGCGCGGCCGACTTGGTGGCAGCGGAACTCCTCCACAATCTTTTCAAGTTCGCCCGTTCGCTGCGCCCACTCTGTGCCTGACAAAGGCTCACCCAGGGGGCCTGCAATCGCCTGGCGCAGCCGATCCGCAGGCAGCGTCGCAGCGAAGGCGCGCCCCGTCGCGGTATCGAAGATCGACAACACGGTTCCCAAGCGCAGGGTGGTGTGCAGGGGCCGGGTGGCTTCAATCAGGCGCACCACGGTTGGGCCGAAGTTCCCCCACACGGCGAGCGCGACGGCATGTCCCGTCTGCGCAGCAAGGCTTCGGATCACCGGCTCTGCAGCGGTCAAGGGCTCCAGACGCTGCAAGCTCGCCAAACCTACGCGCAATGCAGCCGGCCCGAGGTCGTACCGGCCTGTGGCGTCTTGCTCAATCAGCCCCAGACGACCATAGCTCACCAGATAAGGGTGTGCGCGTGAGGGCGTCAGCCCGGCCATCTCCGCCAGATCCTTGAGGCTCAACGCACTCGCGCTGTCGGCCAGTGCCAACAAGAGGCGCCCCCCGACTTCGACGGACTGCACCGCACGCTGGGATTTGTCGGTGGACTCGACGGAAACATCACCGGGGAGGATTTTTTTTCTATTCATAGGGAAAACGAGTTTGACACACGCGAGCAGATTCTATAAATTCGCCAATTACAAATTGATTTGTAGATAGCGAATCATCCTTTTCAACCCAACGCCCAGGAACACCGCTCATGGTCAAGACCTTTGCCTCCGCCGCCGACCTCGAAGAAAAGAAGGTCACCTTCGAACAGCTCTCCGAGCACGCCTGGGCGTACACCGCCGAAGGCGACCCGAACACCGGCATCATCATCGGCGACGACGCTGTGCTGGTGGCCGATACCCAGGCCACTCCCGCCATGGCCGCCGATGTGGTACGCCGCATTCGCGAAGTCACCGACAAGCCCATCAAGTACGTTGTTCTGACCCATTACCACGCGGTGCGTGTGCTGGGGGCCAGCGCCTACCAGCCACAGCAAATTCTGGCCAGCCAGGACACCTACGACCTGATCGTGGAACGCGGCGAACAAGACAAGGCCAGCGAGATCGGTCGCTTTCCGCGCTTGTTCCGCAACCTGGAAACGGTGCCCGAAGGCCTGACCTGGCCGACCATGACCTTCACGGGCAAGATGACCTTGTGGCTGGGCAAGCTGGAAGTGCAGTTGCTGCAACTCGGCCGGGGCCACACCAAAGGCGACACCGTGGTGTGGTTGCCCCAGGAACGCACCCTGCTGTCGGGCGACTTGGTCGAGTTCGACGCCACGCCCTACGCTGGGGACGCCTACTTCCAGGACTGGCCGCAGACCTTGGAAAACATCGGCGCGCTCAAGCCACTGGCCCTGGTGCCCGGTCGTGGCCCGGCACTGCGCGGCGCGGCCCAGGTACAACAAGGCCTGGATGTCACCCAGTCTTTCGTCCGTGACGTATGGGCGAGCGTGAAGGCCGGCGCCGACGCGGGGCGCGACCTGCGCACGGTCTACGAAGAAACCTTCGCCAAACTCAAGCCCACCTATGGCGAGTGGGTGATCTTCAACCACTGCATGCCCTTTGACGTGACCCGCGCCTATGACGAGGCGACGCAGTTCCCCGATCCGCGCATCTGGACCGCAGAGCGCGACCGCCAGATGTGGGAATCCCTGGAAGGCTGAATTCCAGACTCCTGACAGAGTGCCGCCCATCATCACAGAGGACATTCATGACCCCCAAAGACCCTTCCACCTTTCCATTCCGCGGCACCAGTGACGCAGTGCAAGCGATTGAGTTCCCCTACCGCCGTTCACCCGACCAGGACGCCGCAACACCGGTGCGACACCCCGTTGTCGTAGTGGGCGCCGGTCCGGTCGGCCTGACGCTGGCTATCGACCTGGCCCAACGTGGCCAGCGTGTGGTGGTGCTGGACAACGACTACAAACTGTCCTTCGGCTCCCGTGCACTGTGCTTTGCCAAACGCACGCTGGAGATCTGGGACCGCCTGGGCGTGGGCGACCCCATGGTCGACAAAGGGGTGTCGTGGAACCTGGGCAAAGTGTTCTTCAAGGACCAGCAGGTCTACCAATTCAACCTGCTGCCCGAAGAGGCGCACGAGCGCCCCGCATTTATCAACCTGCAGCAGTACTACTGCGAGTCCTACCTGGTGGAGCGCTGCCTGCAACTGCCCTTGATCGACATCCGATGGGGCAACCAGGTCAATGGTGTGGAGGCGCGGGAAGGTAGCGCCTTGCTGAGCATAGACACCCCTGATGGCCCTTATCAACTGGAGGCCGACTGGGTGCTGGCCTGCGACGGCGCACGCTCGCCCATGCGAGGCCACCTCGGACTGGAAAGCAAGGGTCGCATCTTCCGTGACCGTTTTCTGATTGCCGACGTCAAGATGACTGCGGACTTCCCGACTGAACGCTGGTTCTGGTTCGACCCGCCGTTCCATCCGAACCAAAGCGTGCTGCTGCACCGTGAACCCGACAACGTCTGGCGCATTGACTTTCAGTTGGGCTGGGATGCCAACCCGGAAGAGGAAAAGAAGCCGGAGAACATCATTCCCCGGGTCAAAGCCCTTCTGGGCAAGGACGTGGATTTCACGCTGGAATGGGCCAGCGTCTACACCTTCGCCTGCCTGCGCATGGACCAGTTCATCCACGGTCGCGTGATTTTTGCCGGTGACGCCGCGCACGGCGTGTCGCCCTTCGGCGCCCGCGGCGCCAACAGCGGCGTGCAGGACGCCGACAATCTGGCCTGGAAACTCGACTGGTTACTGAAGGGTTGGGCCGGCCCGGAGCTGTTGAACACCTATGGCCCTGAGCGGGAATACGCCGCGGATGAAAACATCCTCAACTCCACCCGGGCCACGGACTTCATCACGCCGAAAAGCGAGATCAGCCGCCTGTTCCGGGACGCTGCGCTCGACCTGGCACGCGAACACGATTTTGCGCGCCGCATCGTCAACAGCGGACGGCTGTCCGTACCCGCAACGCTCACCGGATCCCCGCTGAACACGCCAGATACGGACACGTTTACCGGAAGGATGGTTCCCGGTGCACCGCTGACAGATGCGCCTGTGACGCGTGCTGACGGCAGCGCCAGCTGGCTGTTGCGCGAAACCGCACGCGACTTCACACTGCTGGTGTTCGGTCCAGTCCCCGAATGGGTGCAAGACCTGCCCCACGTCAGCGCCATCTCGGTAGGCCAAGACCTGAAGGATGTGCAGGGCTTGGTGCAGCAACGACTGGATGCCACACCGGGCACCGCCTACCTGATCCGCCCTGACCAGCACGTGGCCGCCCGATGGCGCCAACCCAGCCAGGCTGCAGTGCGCAGCGCGCTGGCTACCGCCACAGCACAATCCAGCAGTCGCGCACCTGTGACTGCCTGACCCGCCAGGAGAACCCATGCTCAACACCCACGCCAACGCCTTTGCTTACGACGACATGTACGAAGCGCTCATCGCCGCACATCAAGGCCTGAGCACCGAGCAGAGCCACGCACTGAACGCCCGTCTGGTGCTCCTGCTGGCCAATCACATCAGCGACCTGGGCGTTCTTAAAGACGCCTTCCGACTGGCCCGTCACAGCGCAGCCCCCGAGGCCGGCGCCCCGGCCACCAACAGCATCGTCGACAAGCAGAGCATCACACCCGTGGCACCCAGTCACGCAAACACCTAAAGGAGATCCCCATGGCATTGATCGAAAAAATCCACCACGTGGCCTACCGCTGCAAGGACGCCAAGCAAACCGTGGAGTGGTACACCAAACACTTGGGCATGCAATTCGTACTCGCCATTGCAGAGAACGAAGTGCCGTCCACCAAGGCGTGGGATCCTTACATGCACATCTTTCTGGATGCAGGCAACGGCAATGTGCTGGCCTTCTTTGAACTGCCGGAGCAAAAGCCCATGGGACGGGACGAAAACACCCCCGTCTGGGTGCAACACCTGGCATTGAAGGTCGACTCCATGGAAACCTTGCTGGCCACCAAAGACAAGCTGCTCGCCGCCGGCATCGAGGTGCTCGGCCCCACCGATCACACGATATTCAAGAGCATCTACTTTTTCGACCCCAACGGCCACCGCCTGGAACTGGCAGTTGACATCGGTACCCCCGAGATGTACCAGAAGCTCGACAGCGTCAAGTGGGACATGCTGGAGGAATGGAGTCGCACCAAGAAAGCACCCCAGCACGCTGCATGGATGCACGACGGCAGCATGGCCAGCTAAGGTAACCTAAATGACATTGCTGAACGAAACACATGACCCCGCACTCAACAGCTGGGTGCCCTCGGCCAACAAGCCTGAAATTGACTTCCCTATTCAGAACCTGCCCTTGGCGGTGTTCCGCCGCAAAGGCAGCAACGAAAGCTGGCGTGGCGGCGTAGCCATCGGCGACCAGATCGTGGACCTGGCCGCACTGCACAGCACCGGAACCTTTGCAGGCCTGGCCGGCCGTGCGATCGAGGCAGGCGCGAAAGACAAACTCAATGCGCTGATGGCGCTGGGCCAGGAGGCCTGGTCCGCGCTGCGACTTGCCCTGTCTCAGGGCCTGCGTTCAGGCAGCGTGCAGCAGAACGTGATGCAAGCCTGCCTGGTTGCGCAGGCCGAAGCAGAGTACGACGTCCCCAGCCTCATCGGCGACTACACCGACTTCTACGTGGGCATTCACCACGCCACATCGGTAGGAAAACTGTTCCGCCCCGATAACCCGCTGCTGCCCAACTACAAATGGGTCCCCATCGGATATCACGGCCGGGCCTCGACTATTCTCGCCAGCGGCAAACCCTTTGTCCGGCCGCAAGGGCAGCTGATGCCGCCGAATGCCGCACAACCTGTGTTGGCGCCCACAAAGCGACTCGACTTCGAACTCGAGCTTGGTGTCTTCATCGGCACCGGCAATCCCCAGGGGCAAGCCATTGCCATCGGCGAAGCGGAATCGCATGTCTTTGGTCTGGCGCTGTTCAACGACTGGAGTGCCCGCGATGTGCAGGGCTGGGAATACCAGCCGCTGGGCCCGTTTCTGTCCAAGAACTTCGCATCCACGGTGTCGCCATGGATCGTGACCATGGAGGCCTTGGCGCCCTTTCGACGCCCCTTTGTGCGCGCCGAAGGCGAGCCGCAGCCCCTGCCCTATCTGGACTGCCCGGGCAACCGCACCGAGGGTGCCATGGACGTTGAGCTGCAGGTGCTGCTGCAAACCCGAAAGATGCGCGAAGCGGGTCTGCCCGCAGAAACGATCAGCCGCTCCAATTTCGCAGACGCTGCCTTCTGGACCATCGCCCAAATGGTGACGCACCACACGGTCAATGGCTGTGCGCTGGCCAGCGGTGATCTACTGGGCACGGGAACGCTCTCGGGCCCCCAAGCGAATGAAGCCGGTTCTTTGCTTGAATTGACGCAAGGCGGACAACGCCCTATCAGCCTGCCCAACGGGGAACAGCGAACCTTTGTCGAAGATGGGGATAGCGTGGCCCTGGCCGGACGTTGCCGCAAGGCGGGCTTTCGCTCCATCGGCTTCGGCCCCTGCGAAGCGACCGTTCTACCGGCGGTGCAATAGCCCTCTGGAGCGCCCCGGGATGGCGCGGCAACACGAGCGGAAGTTGCCGCGCTACTTGGTGATCACGGGCACATGCAGTACCTGCATGTAGCTCAGTGCAATCGCTGGAGAAGCCCTACGGGCGCGGGAACCGCATGGAAATGGGGTTTCTAGATGAGGTGGTGCGGCTGGCGGGGATCGAACCCACGACCCTTGGCTTCGGAGGCCAATACTCTATCCACTGAGCTACAGCCGCAACCGAGTGGGGATTGTAGGTGTTTTCAAAGGGGTGGCCGCTATAATCGCGGCCAGAATGAATGCCCCCGATTAAATTGAGGATACACATGAGCGACAACAGCCACGCCACCGGGCACGAGGAAGACCACACCGGCCCCATCAAGTCGCCCAAGCAGTTGTTGTTGGCGGCCTTTTTTTCGTTTGTCGTTCCGATTTTTGTCATCATTGGACTGGTCTACTATGTGACCTCCGACTACAAGCCTGCAGCCGGTGCGGTCAACGTAGAAAAAGCAACCGCTGAGCGTATTCAAAAAGTCGGCACGGTGGAAATCCGTGACGCCAACCGCGAAATGAAAAGCGGTGAAGACGTGTTCAAGGCCCAGTGTGCCGCTTGCCATGCCACAGGTGCTGCGGGTGCGCCCAAGTTGGGCGATGCAGCCGCTTGGGGTGCTCGCGTAAAGACGGGTTTCGAGGCGCTGTACACCTCTGCCCTGAAAGGCAAGGGCGCGATGGGTGCACAAGCCGGCGGGGACTTCTCTGATTACGAAATTGCACGTGCCGTGGTGTACATGGCCAATGCAGGTGGAGCGAAGTTTGACGAGCCCAAAAAACCGGAAGCAGAAGCAAAGTAGGTTGCCCTTCTTCCTTAGCACAGCCGGCTTCATGCCGGTTTTTTTGCGTCTGACGCTTACATGTCCTGCGCATGCAGCTATTCTTTTTATAGGATGGTCACGTCCGTTGGAGTTGTAGCCAAGGACTGCGGACAAAGCTGAAACGGCGTTCAAGGGTGGCCTGACTTAGCTCCATCGGAGTCCAGCTGCCGGCCTCCACCATGGCGGCAGCGGGGCCCATATCGGCCGTATGCACAAGTCCGATACCAAGGGACGTCACCAGATAGAGGTGTCCAGCTTCGTCCAGAAAGCTGGCCGACGGGCGGACTGCCTGCCCGCTGTGGGCAGTCACCTGCCCGTTGGTGCCGACTCGCCACACCCAAGGGGTGTATTGCAGTTCGACATACACACGCTGCGGACCATTCTGAAAATACCAGCGGCCTTGCTCGTCCGGCGCGTAGTTGCGCTGGATGAACTCAATCAGTTTTTCATGCTGCAGACGGCTGCCCTTGGCCCCCGGAACTCCACTGGAGAATGTTCCTGCTGCCTGTGCTGCATCATCCCGCAGGTACCAGTCTCCGCGCCCGTCCAGGCCCAGCCATCCATAGCAATCGGGCACATTCGGCCATTTGGCCATGGCCTGTTTCACGATGTCGTCCATGGCTATTTCGTTGCTGCGGGGAGTACGTCTGCCAGCCATGATCCCACAGCTTCCGGCATGGTGCGCACATGCCCGGGCACCCGCCCGTGCGGAAAGCCGACGTGCCCGCCATGGGCGGGTTGCCAGAGCGTGACGTGTCTGCCCACATCCGCCTGAGAGGGGAGGCTCCAGGCCGGCACAAAGGGGTCGTTGCGGGCATTTACCACCAGGGCCGGTATCCGTATCCGGTGCAGATGGGGCTTTGCAGAGGCGCGGGCCCAGTAGTCCTCGGTACTCTTGAAGCCGTGCAGCGGCGCGGTGAAAAGGTTATCGAATTCGTAAAGGTCTCGTGCGGCTTTCAAGGCCTCGCCATCAAACAGTCCGGGAAACTGGGCCAACTTCTGCATCGCTTTGGGCACCATGGTGTTCAGGAACATGCGGGTGTACACCACGCGGTTGAAGCCCCTGCCAATGGCATAGCCACCCGCGGCAAGGTCAATGGGAGAACAGACCGCAGCCACTGCCGTGGCGCTTGCTGCGGCAGTGTCTCCCGCCTCTTCGGCCCAGCGCAACAGGGCGTTGCCGCCCAAGGAGACTCCTACAGCGAGAACGGGCCCGCGATGTTGACGGCGGAACTGTTGCAGCACCCATCCGATCTCCTCATAGTCGCCGGAGTGGTAGGCACGCGGTGCGCGGTTCAGCTCCCCGCTGCAGCCCCTGAAATGGGGAACCGCGTAGGCCATTCCGCGGGATCGTGCAAAGTCTGCGAAAGCTTCCGCGTAGTGGCTGCGGGAGCTGCCTTCCAAGCCGTGGAACATGACGAGCAGCGGTGCATCACTGCCGGCCCCGGGATGCAGCCAATCCACGTCGACAAAGTCGTGGTCGGGAGTGTCCCAGCGCTCCCTGCGGAATTGGGGATGGGGGCCGAAGACGCGCCTGGAATACAGGGCCGGCCAGATGGTCTGCAGATTGCCGCCTGGCAGCCAAAAAGGTGCTACATAATTCATAGCGGACTACGCTTTACTCACGGGGGCTAGATGCAAATTTAGTGCAGAATTTGTGCGGACTGCAGGTGGGCGTCCGCATCCTCGGGCGTTCCCGGGCTGGCGTGATGCACGACCAATCGCCAGCCTTGTGGGGTCTTGTGATACACATTGGTGGCCAGCACATGGGCATTGCGCGGGCCCTCAGGCGTGAGGATCTCGACCTTTTCCAGCACATGGTGAACGGCACTGGCAAGGGAGTCCACGCGCCGTATGTGTTCAGGCCGTACATGCACCGCGCCGCCCTGCGCGAACAGGACTTCGAAGTTGGCGCGTATCGCGCCGGCCCCCGTCAAACGGCCGCCGCCGGGGTGAATACACACGATGTCATCCTCGTCGGCCCAGCAGGCCATGAGTTTTTCCAGATCACCCCGTTGCAAAGCCTCGTAGAAGGCGGCTTCGACATCGTCGGGGGTTCCGCCCATCACGGCATGCAGTTTTGCTTTTTGTCTTGACATGTCGGGATTCTCTCGCATCCGCATGCTCTGCGTCGCACGCTGGCTGTAGGATGCGGGCTTCTGTGTGTCTTGGAGGATAGATATGGAATGCTCACGGCTTGTAGCGCGCAGTCGCTGGCTGCGCGCACTGACTGGCGGCGTTGCGGTGGCCTCCGCCCTCTTGCTGAGTGCTTGCGGGTACAACGATTTCCAGCGGCTGGACGAGCAGACGCAGGCAGCATGGAGTGAGGTGTTGAATCAGTACCAGCGCCGTGCCGACCTGGTCCCCAACATCGTAGCCACCGTCAAGGGCGAAGCGGCTTTTGAGCAAGACACCTTGACCAAGGTGGTCGAGGCACGTGCCAAGGCAAGCTCCCTGCAAGTCAGCCCTGAGACTTTGAAGAACCCGGATGCATTCGCCAGGTTCCAGCAGGTCCAAGGCGAATTGGGTGGCGCCCTGAGCCGGCTCATGATGGTGAGTGAGCAGTACCCCACCCTGAAAGCCAATCAGGGTTTCAGCGATCTGCGGGTCCAACTGGAGGGCACAGAGAATCGCATCACCGTAGCCCGCAATCGCTACATCCAAAGCGTGCAGGAATACAACGTGCTCGCGCGCAGCTTCCCGAGCAACCTGACGGCAATGGTCTTCAGCTACCAGCCCAAACCCGCCTTCACCGTGGCAAATGAGGCGCAGATCAGCGCGCCACCCGTGATTGACTTCAACAAGAAGTAGCGCCTTTGTCAGCCCTATTGACCTTCCGTCTCCTTAGGCCTGTCGTCTGCATTGCCTGCCTGTGGACTGTGCTTGTCATGGGCGCATTGGCCCAGTCCGTTCGGGCCGTTCCTGTACTGTCAGCGCGCGTGATGGACGAAACGGGCACGCTGACTGCAGTCCAGAATGAGGCGCTTTCCTCCAAGTTAGCCGCACTGGAGAAGCAGACTGGAGCACAGCTGCTTGTGTTGATCGTGGAGACCACAGCACCTGAAGATATAGCGGTGTTTGCTCAGCGTGCCGGAGACACCTGGAAATTGGGGCGGAAGAACGTTGGCGACGGCCTGCTCCTGGTGGTTGCCAAACAAGACCGGAAGATCAGGATCGAAGTTGCAAAAGCCCTGGAGGGCGCCATTCCCGACCTGGCTGCCAGCCGCGTGATCGCGCAAACCATTGCGCCCCGCTTCCAACAAGGTGATTTTCCCGGGGGGCTCGACGCCGGAATTCAGCAGCTCTCTGACCTGATACGGGGCGAGCAGCTCCCTGCGCCGCAAGACGGGCACCGTGATGGCTCCGGCTTTCAGTGGATGGATCTGGCGGTGTTTCTATTTTTCGCATCGGCAGTCGGCGGCTCCATGGCACGGCGCGCTCTCGGTACACGGAAAGGCTCTATGCTCATCGGGGCAGGCTGCACCGCGCTCGTGTTCTATGTCACACAGACATGGTGGCTCGCGCTGCTCGCAGGCCTTGCAGGCCTGCTGATGACGCTGATCTCCAGCCTCAGTCGGGTTGGAACCGGTGCTGGAGGCATGGGCAGTTATTCCGGGGGACATTCAGGAAGCTGGCCCGGTAGCGACAGCGGGGGCGGATTTCGCTCCGGCGGGGGTGGCAATTTCGGAGGCGGTGGCGCCTCAGGAGGCTGGTGATGTGGCAACGTTGGACCCGTTGGCTTCGCCATCGCTGGGCGGACGATGCACTACGCCAACTGCCCCCTGGTTTGAGCGATCAATTGACGGCCCAAATACGCCAAAGTGAGTGCGCCCACAGCGGAGAGATCAGGGTGTGTATCGAAGCCGCCTTGCCAGGCAGCTACCTGCTACAGACTGCAAGTATGAAGGCTCTTGTTCGCCAGCGCGCCGTGGACGAGTTCTCGCGGCTGCGTGTCTGGGATACGGAACATAACAACGGAGTACTTCTCTACCTGTGCCTCGCCGAGCGCGCCATAGAGTTGGTGGCAGACCGCGGCATACAACACAAGGTCAGCGACGCCCATTGGGCACAGCTGATTGGCCCGTTGAGCGAGCGCTTGCGAGATGGCCGATGGGAAGCCGGATTGCGTACCGCAATCGACCGCGTAAGCCTGACCTTGCAGACGCATTTTCCTGTGGCATCCGGTCAACACAACCCGAATGAGCTTACGGACAAACCGAGCATTCAATAACATCCACTCACAAACAACAAAGCCACCCGAAGGTGGCTTTGTCAGTGAGGCAAGCCCAGGGCTTACTTCTTTTTCAGGAACTTGCGGGCTGCCGAGATCTCTGCCGCCATTACCGCGATTTCCGATTGGATACGGGCAATGTCGATTTCGCTCTTGGCATTCTTCAAGGCTTCCTCTGCAGCCGCTTTGGCGGCATTGGACTTTTCCTCGTCCAGGTCCTTGCCGCGAATGGCTGTGTCAGACAACACGGTCACGCAGTTAGGCTGCACTTCCAGCAAGCCGCCGGCTACGAACACGAATTCTTCGCTTCCGTCGGCTTTCTGAATGCGCACCGAGCCGGGCTTGATGCGCGTGATCAGGGGCGTGTGGCGGGGCTTGATACCCAGCTCGCCAGCCTCACCGGGAAGCGCCACGAAGACGGCTTCACCGGAGAAGATGGACTCTTCTGCACTGACCACATCCACGTGGATGGTGTTCATGACTTAGACCTTCTTGGCTTTTTCGAACGCTTCGTCGATGGTACCGACCATGTAGAACGCTTGTTCTGGCAGGTGGTCGCATTCGCCGGCAACGATCATCTTGAAACCACGGATGGTTTCAGCCAATGTCACGTACTTACCGGGAGAGCCGGTGAACACTTCAGCCACGTGGAAAGGCTGGGACAGGAAACGCTGGATCTTACGAGCGCGTGCCACAGTCAGCTTGTCCTCAGGGGCCAATTCGTCCATGCCCAGAATCGCGATGATGTCACGCAATTCCTTGTAGCGCTGCAGAGTACCTTGCACGGCACGTGCAGTGTTGTAGTGCTCTTCACCCACGACGTTGGGGTCCAACTGGCGGCTGGTGGAGTCCAGCGGATCCACAGCGGGATAGATACCCAAAGAAGCGATATCACGGGACAACACCACGGTGGAGTCCAAGTGAGCGAAGGTGGTTGCAGGCGATGGATCGGTCAAGTCATCGGCAGGCACGTACACGGCCTGGATGGAAGTGATGGAGCCCACTTTGGTAGAGGTAATACGCTCTTGCAGACGACCCATTTCTTCAGCCAGGGTAGGCTGGTAGCCCACGGCGGAAGGCATACGGCCCAACAGGGCGGACACTTCGGTACCGGCCAAGGTGTAACGGTAGATGTTGTCCACGAAGAACAACACGTCACGGCCTTCGTCACGGAAAGATTCCGCAATGGTCAAACCGGTCAAGGCCACGCGCAAACGGTTGCCTGGTGGCTCGTTCATCTGGCCGTACACCATCGCCACTTTGGACTTGGTCAGGTCTTCCAGATTCACCACGCCGGAGTCAGCCATTTCGTGATAGAAGTCGTTACCTTCACGGGTACGCTCACCCACACCGGCAAACACGGACAAACCGCTGTGTGCCTTGGCGATGTTGTTGATCAACTCCATCATGTTCACGGTCTTGCCCACACCGGCACCACCGAACAAACCAACCTTACCGCCCTTGGCAAACGGGCACACCAAGTCAATCACCTTGATGCCGGTTTCCAGCAACTCTTGCGATGGGCTCAGCTCATCGTAAGTAGGCGCCTTGCGGTGGATGGATGCAGTCAACTCGGAAGCCACAGGGCCACGTTCGTCGATGGGCGCACCCAAGACGTCCATGATGCGGCCCAGAGTAGCCTGGCCCACGGGGACCATGATGGGCTTCTCGGTGTTGGACACGATCATGCCGCGGCGCAGGCCGTCGGAAGAACCCAAAGCGATGGTACGGACGATGCCGTCGCCCAGCTGCTGCTGAACTTCCAGCGTCAGGGTAGAGCCTTCCATCTTCAGCGCGTCATAAATGCCGGGCATCTTGTCACGTGGGAACTCAACGTCCACCACCGCGCCAATACACTGAACAATTTTTCCCTGGACTTGGGAGTTAGCTTGAGCCATTTTTCGCTCCAAAAATTAAATCTTTAACAAAAACTCGGATGCTTCCGTGCGGTCCGGCTTACACCGCCGCGGCACCGGCCACGATTTCCGACAATTCTTTGGTAATGGCGGCTTGGCGGGTCTTGTTGTAGACCAGTTTCAGCTCACCAATCACGCTTCCAGCGTTGTCCGTCGCAGCCTTCATGGCCACCATGCGCGCCGATTGCTCAGACGCCATGTTTTCGGCCACGGCCTGGTACACCAGTGCTTCAACGTAACGGGTCAACAGTTCGTCAATCACCGCTTGCGCATCGGGTTCGTAGATGTAATCCCAAGCGTGGTCGGATCCACTGGCTTGAGATTCAGCTTCCATCTGCGCAGCAGACAGAGGCAACAACTGCTGAACCACGGGTTCCTGCTTCATGGTGTTGATGAATTTGGTGTAGCACAGGTACACCGCATTCACTTCACCCTTGACATACGCATCCAGCAATACCTTGACAGGCCCGATCAGCTTGTCGAGGTGGGGCGTATCGCCCAACTGGATCGCGTGAGAAACCACTTTGGCGCCCACACGGTTCAAGAAACCCAAGCCCTTGTTACCGATCGCAACCGCTTGCGCCGAAACGCCAGCGGCCTGCAAATCACGCAACTTGCCGGTCACGGAACGCAGCACGTTGGTATTCATGCCGCCGCACAGACCTTTGTCTGTGGTCACGACGATAAACCCGGAGGTCTTTGCGTCGTTGGTTTGCATGAACGCGTGGACGTATTCCGGATTGGCCTTGCCGAGGTTGGTAGCAATATTGCGAATTTTCTCGCTATACGGACGGGCCGCCCGCATCCGGTCCTGCGCTTTGCGCATTTTGGATGCGGCCACCATCTCCATGGCCTTGGTGATCTTCTTGGTGTTTTCCACCGATTTGATCTTGCCGCGTATTTCCTTACCTGCTGCCATACAAGGCTCCTTGGGTCATCAAGTCGGAATTAGGCGAAAGACTTCTTGAACGCCACGATGGCAGCATTCAATTCAGCTTCAGCATCCTTGTCCATGGCCTTATTGGCTTCCAGTTTGGCCAACAGGGCTGCGTGCTTGTCCTTCAGGAAAGCATGCAGGCCGTGTTCAAACGCCAACACCTTCTTGACTTCGATGTCATCCATGAAGCCCTTGTTTACGGCAAACAGCGTAGCGCCCATCAGGCTGATGGACAGAGGGCTGTACTGGGCTTGCTTCAGCAATTCAGTCACGCGGGCACCACGATCCAACTGCTTGCGGGTCGCTTCGTCCAGGTCGGAAGCGAACTGCGCGAACGCTGCCAATTCGCGGTACTGAGCCAAGTCGGTACGGATACCGCCGGACAGGTTCTTCACCAGCTTGGTTTGCGCTGCTCCACCGACGCGGGACACGGAGATACCGGCGTTAATGGCGGGGCGGATACCGGCGTTGAACAGCGAGGTTTCCAGGAAGATCTGACCGTCAGTGATGGAAATCACGTTGGTAGGAACGAAGGCAGACACGTCACCCGCTTGGGTTTCGATGATGGGCAACGCAGTCAAAGAACCGGTCTTGCCCTTCACAGCGCCCTTGGTGAACGCTTCCACGTAGTCGGCGTTCACACGGGCTGCGCGTTCCAGCAAACGGCTGTGGAGATAGAACACGTCGCCGGGATAGGCTTCACGGCCTGGTGGACGACGCAACAGCAAGGAAACCTGGCGATAGGCCACGGCTTGCTTGGACAAGTCGTCATACACAATCAAAGCGTCTTCGCCGCGGTCACGGAAGTACTCGCCCATGGTGCAGCCGGAGTAGGCAGACACGTACTGCATCGCTGCAGACTCGGAGGCGGTAGCAGCCACCACAATGGTGTACTCCATGGCACCGGCTTGTTCCAGGGCGCGCACCACGTTCTTGACAGAAGAAGCCTTCTGACCGATCGCTACGTACACGCAGGTCATGTTCTGACCCTTCTGGTTGATGATCGCGTCAATCGCCACGGCAGTCTTGCCGGTCTGGCGGTCACCGATGATCAATTCGCGCTGACCACGGCCGACGGGAACCATGGAGTCGATGGACTTCAAGCCGGTCTGCATAGGCTGGCTCACGGATTCGCGGGCGATCACACCAGGTGCCACCTTTTCGATCACGTCAGTCATCTTGGCGTTGATAGGGCCTTTGCCGTCAATAGGCTGACCCAAAGCATTGACCACGCGGCCACGCAACTCGGGGCCCACGGGCACTTCCAAGATGCGGCCTGTGCATTTCACAGTGTCGCCTTCGGAGATGTGCTCGTACTCACCCAAAATCACGGAACCCACGGAATCACGTTCCAGGTTCAATGCCAGACCGTAGGTGGGCAAGCCATCGCTACCGGCTGGGAATTCCAACATTTCGCCCTGCATCACGTCGGACAGACCGTGAATGCGGCAGATACCGTCGGTCACAGAAACCACGGTACCTTGGTTGCGGATGTCTGCGCTTGCGGACAAACCGTCAATGCGGCTCTTGATCAATTCAGAAATTTCTGCGGGATTGAGTTGCATGACTCTTTCCTTCTTTCTTTGGTTGGGCTGACAGCGAAAGGCAAAGCCTTACGCTGAAAGAGCCACTTTCATTTGTTCCAGACGGGCCTTGACGGATGTGTCAAGAACTTCGTCACCCACCACCACACGGATACCGCCGATCAATTCAGCGTCCAACTCAACGATCACGTTGAGCTTGCGGCCGAAACGCTTCTCGAGAGAAGCGGCAACTTCCGCCAATGCCGTTGCATCGATCGGGAAGGCGCTGTACACGACGGCATCAGAAAAGCCGCCTTGGGCGTTCTTCAGTGCACGGAACTGGGCTGCGATTTCCGGCAACGCTGCGAGGCGTCCGTTATCGATCACAGTACGCAGGAAGTTTCTTCCCTGCTCAGGCAATGCAGCCTTGATAACGCCTGCAACCAGGTCGAATACCTGGCTGTTGGTGCTATTGGGGTTGCCGGCGAATTGCTGGAGTTGGCTGTTGCGCGCAACTTCAGCCAATTCATCCAGCCACACAGCTGCAGCGCTCAAGTCCGCGTGCGTAGCCTTGAACAAAGCTTCGGCATAAGGCCTGGCGATGGTGGCAAGTTCAGCCATGTGATTCCCTTACAGCTCAGTCTTCAGGCGCGACAGCAAATCAGCGTGCACACCTGCATTGACTTCCTTGCGCAAGATCTGCTCCGCACCTTTGACGGCCAGAGCGGCGACTTGCTCACGCAAAGCGTCCCGGGCCTTCACAGACTGCTGCTCAGCCTCGGCTTTCGCCGCTGCAATGATGCGAGCACCCTCTTCTGCGGCGCGGGTCTTCGCGTCGTCGACGATGGCTTGAGCGCGTCGCTCAGCATCTGCCAAACGGGAAGCAGTTTCGTTGCGTGAAGTTGCCAATTCAGCTTCTACACGCTTGTTGGCGGAGGCCAGGTCAGCCTTCGCCTTGTCGGCTGCAGCAAGACCATCGGCGATTTTCTGTGCCCGCTCGTCCAGCGCTTTTGTGATCGGGGGCCACACGAATTTCATCGTGAACCACACCAGGATCGCAAAAACGATAGCCTGCAGGAACAGGGTAGCGTTAATGTTCACGGTTTGATTCCTTCTCTAACGTGAAGGGCCGTCAATTACTTCAGAACGAAGGGGTTAGCGAATGCGAACAACAGAGCGATAGCAACACCGATCAGGAACGCAGCGTCAATCAAACCAGCCAAGATGAACATCTTGGTTTGCAGTTCGTTCATCAATTCAGGTTGACGTGCAGAAGATTCCAGGAACTTGCCGCCCATCAGTGCAATACCGATAGATGCACCGATTGCACCCAGACCAACAATGAAAGCACAAGCCAACGCTACCAAACCGTTAATGTTTTCCATGAAATGCTCCTAAAAGAAAAAAGAAAAAAGAAAAAAGAAAAAGAAAAAATCATCAATGTGCGTCGTGCGCTTGACCGGTGTAGATCAGCGTCAACATCATAAAGATGAAGGCTTGCAGGGTGATCACGAGGATGTGGAACAGTGTCCACACAGTTCCTGCGATGACATGGCCTATGGCCAAACCAACGCCGGTTGCTGACAGCGCCCAGCCACCACCCATCAGGGCGATCAACATGAACACCAACTCACCTGCAAACATGTTGCCGAACAGTCGCATACCGTGCGAGACCGTTTTAGCAATGTATTCAATAACCTGCATCAAGAAATTGATGGGATACAGGATCCAGTGATCGCCGAAGGGGGCCGCAACGAGCTCATGCGCCCATCCACCCAAACCCTTGATTTTGATGTTGTAGACCAGACAAACAAACAAAACAGAAACCGACAAACCCAAGGTCGTCGACAAGTCAGCCGTCGGAACCACACGCATGTAGTCCTTGAAGCCCATTGCCGGCCCCGCTGCATGCCAAATTTGTGGAATCAAATCGACGGGCAGCATGTCCATCGCATTCATCAGGAAAATCCAGACAAACACAGTCAAGGCCAGAGGCGAAATCAACTTGCGGCTTTGTGCGTTGTGAATCACGCCCTTGGCCTGCGTCTCCACCATTTCCGAGAGAATTTCAACAGCTGCCTGGAATCGCCCCGGCACGCCGGAGGTTGCCTTGCGGGCGCCGTTCCACAGGAAAAAACAACCAAACACACCAAGGATCAACGAGAAGACAACAGAGTCGAGGTTAAAGACACTGAAATCTACGATGCTCGTTTGCTTGACGCTCTCGAAGTCAAAGTTTTTCTGCAGATGCTGCAGGTGGTGCTGGATGTACTCACCGGCAGAGGGGGCATGGGTTTCAGCGTTGTCAGAAGCCATATGTCACCAAATTCAAAAAAAATTAGCGGGATGCTTGCGCCGGGATTGCAGCCAAGCGGCCACCCAATACACCTTCATCGCCACCACGAAGCCAGCCACAAGTGCCAACCAATTCAGTCCGGGAACCAGCTTGGGCGCCGCCAGTAGCATCGCTACCGTTAACACCACCTTCACTACTTCCCACACTACAAAACCCAAAAATGCAGCCCCGGAATCATTGACAAGCGCCTGTCTGCGAAGACCACGTGCCAACACCGCCGCAGGGACCACCACCGCCAGAGAGCCATACAACACAGACACAGCAATAGCCTGCCCAAACCCCAGCCAAGCAAACACCGCAGCGACAAAGGCCGCAACACATTGCATGCCTACGATTCGCCACGGAGACACCGGGAGATTGCGTTGGCGCCACTGCTGGGCCTCTGCTGCTGTCAAGGGCTTGAACTCTTCTGCCAACACCCCATCTGGGTTGTCAACGCTTACGGAGGCAGCTTGGTCGTGCGGTGTTGTCATTGTCAAAAACGCACTCCGTCTGTTGCCCGGTTCAATGCACAGCCTCTGATTATACGTAGAAACCAACTCCTGGCGATGCGAGTGGCTCCGCGACCCGGTGGAGCACAGCCTCCCGCTCCACCAATCACCGTCGAACACTATGGAGGGGCGGCGATAATGCGCAAGCATCAAAGCCCTGACTTTTTGACAGGCTTTGATGACCGTGCTGTGACGGACGCGGCATGACCCCCCATTTGAAAGGCGCATCCATGGCCAACACACCAACACCCGGCAACCTTCCGCACATTGCCCCCGCCGACTCTTTGATCGAATACCCCTCGCCGTTCCCTATCAAGGTAATGGGACACAAGGTCGATGGCTTAGTACATGCCATCACCATGATCGCCAAGGAGTTCGACCCGAGCTTTGACGCATCCACCATTGAACTGCGCGAAAGCAAGGGCGGCAATTACCTGGGTGTCACCATCACGGTCACAGCGACCAGCCGCGAGCAACTCGATGAGCTGTACCGCACCCTGAGCACGCACCCCATGGTGAAAGTGGTGCTGTAAAACGGTGGACATCAAGCTCCAGCAGCGAGGCCGGTTGGACTATGTGCCGACCTATGAAGCCATGCAGCGCTTTACCCATGAAAGAGACGTGGGACCCGCATCCAATGAGCGTGACATGCTATGGATTTGTGAGCACCCACCCGTGTTTACGCAAGGCCTTGCAGGCAAGCCGGAACACATCTTCATGCCAGGCGACATTCCGGTGGTGCAAACCAACCGGGGCGGACAAGTAACCTACCACGGCCCCGGGCAGGTGATGGGCTACCCCATGATCGATCTCAAGCGTGCTGGCTATTTCGTCAAGGAATATGTGTACCGCATTGAAGAGGCGGTGATCAAAACGCTGTTCCATCTGGGTGTGACGGGACACCGCGTTGCGGGCGCGCCCGGCATTTACGTGCGTCTGGACGACCCCAGCGGCCACGCGCCCCTGGTACAACGCCCGCAGCATGGCGCAGACAGCCGCGTCGAACCAGACTTCACCGGCTTGGGCAAGATCTCGGCATTGGGCATCAAGGTCAGTCGCAATTGCACGTACCACGGTGTCGCCCTGAATGTGGCCATGGACCTGGAACCCTTCTCACGCATCAACCCTTGCGGCTACACGCAGCTGCAAACGATAGACCTTTCTACAATCGGGGTTCACGTCAGCTGGCAAGATGCTGCTGACCTTCTGGGCCAGAAGCTCGCCACTTACCTTGCACCATAAGGTGCGCCCGGGGCCCCAGCCCCGCAGCAGAGACGCCATACCATGAGCCAAAGCGACACCCCCATCGACACGAAGCGCGAACACAGCAGCGCCAACCCCACCGTGCGCGAAGCCCAATCGACCGCAGACTACAACCCGCTGGCCAAGCAAAAAGCACAGGCCAAACTGGCACGCATTCCGGTCAAGGTACAGCAAGGTGAAGTGCTGAAGAAACCGGACTGGATCCGCGTCAAAGCCGGCAGCCCGACCACCCGCTTCTACGAAATCAAGGAGACACTGCGCGCCAACAAATTGGTCACGGTGTGCGAAGAAGCCAGCTGCCCCAACATCGGCGAATGCTTCGGCAAGGGCACAGCCACCTTCATGATCATGGGCGACAAGTGCACCCGCCGCTGCCCCTTCTGCGATGTGGGCCATGGCCGCCCCGATCCACTGGACGTGAACGAGCCCGACAACCTGGCCAAGACCATTGCCCAGCTCAAGCTCAATTACGTGGTGATCACCAGCGTGGACCGTGACGACCTGCGCGACGGCGGTGCCGGCCACTTTGTGGAATGCATCCGCAAAACACGCGAACTGTCTCCCAAGACGCAGATTGAAGTGCTGGTACCCGACTTCCGGGGCCGCGATGACCGTGCTTTGGAAATCTTGAAGGCCGCGCCGCCGGACGTGATGAACCACAACCTGGAAACCATTCCCCGCCTCTACAAGGAAGCGCGCCCCGGGTCGGATTACCAATTTTCACTGAACCTGCTCAAGAAATTCAAGGCGCTCTTCCCCGCCGTGCCCACCAAGAGCGGCCTGATGGTCGGCCTGGGCGAGACCGACGAGGAAATTCTGGAAGTGATGCGCGATATGCGCGCCCACAACATTGAGATGCTGACCATAGGCCAGTACCTCGCGCCCTCCACCAGCCACCTGCCGGTGCGCCGCTACGTGCACCCCGACACCTTCAAGATGTTTGAAGAAGAGGCCTACAAAATGGGCTTCAAGCATGCCGCCGTGGGCGCCATGGTGCGCTCCAGTTACCACGCAGACGTACAAGCCGGCCACGCCATGAAGTAACCTGTGAACAATCAGCAGTAAATGAGAAAAATTAAAAGTTAGTGAGAAGAATCAATAGAGATTTCTCTAAGAGCTGCTAACAAAAGCCTGTCATCGTCAAACGCAGGTGGTGCGTTTGACGATGACAGGCTTTTGTTAGCAGCTCTTAATGCGACAGAACCCCAGCGCCTTGGGGTATTTTCCCACTTTATCCACGCGCACGCAGGGAAACCGTCAGCGGGAGCCGGGTGGCCGCGATTGCCGGCAGAGCTCCACCGATGATGCCGATGGCGAGGCCAAGCAGGCCGGCAGTAAGCATCACACCCACGTCGACCGACAGCCGGAAGCCCATGCTGGCTTCGTTGATACCGACAGTGCTGGCTTGCCAGCCGTTGAAGACGAACCAAGAGGCGAAGATACCCAGGACCGCGCCGGCGGCAGCAATCGCCACCGCTTCAAACCAAGTCGCCAGGAAGGCCGAGAGTCGGCCGAAGCCAAGCGCACGAACAGTGGCGATCTCGATGGTTCGTTCCGAAACCGAACTCATCATCGTGTTGAGCGCGCCGGCAGTCGCGCCAATGGCCATAAGCAGTGCAATCGGCCAGCCGAACAGGCGGATTAGGTTGGATGTGCGGCCCGATTGCGCGAAATAAAGATCGGATTCGGAGACGGCGACAAGCGGCGTGGATGTTACAGTCGCCAACCTGGCCTTCAGCGCCGCGATCGATGAGGGGGCGGTGAGGCGCAAACGCAGGCTCTGCACCTGTCCCTGCCGGTTGAAGGCGGCGCGAATCGCGTCCAGGTCGCCCCATATTTCGGATTCGAAGGCGCTGCCATTGGCCGCGAAATGGCCGACCACTGTCCAGTCCACTGTCCCCAGCCGGACCGTCTCGCCAATGCCGAAGCCCGGAAAATCGTCGGCGATGCGCGCGCCGACCACGATCTCGCTGGTGCCAAGTGTGAACGGCCGACCCGCCGAAAGCCCGATGCCGTCGCGGATCGAAGGACCGCCAACGTCCATTCCTCGCAGCGCAAGCGTCGTCGTCGACATACCCTGAATTCCGACGACCTCCACCGGAAGCACCAACTCCCGGGATGCGAGTAGGTTTCCCGCTTTGTCGCGGGCAACTCCGATGTCCCCAGTCATGGATTGAATACTGCGGATCGCGTCTGCGGGGATGTCAGAGCCGGTTTCCTGGTTTGTGCCGCCGCCGAGGACAACGGCGACAAGGGGCGAACCGGCACCGGACAGTGCCTTTTCAAAACCTTTGGCCATAGCAAGGAAGCCAGCAAGGACAGCGACAACGAGCGCTACGGAAAGCGCCATCGACAGTGAGATTGCGAGGCGACTCGGTAGACTGGAGAAATTCGCCCTCGTCATCACGAGTATCTGTTTGATTTGACTGGACACGGCGGCTACCTCGCTCTGAAGGCTTTAATAATGGGGGTTCTCATGGCGTTGATTGCCGGCAGCAGGCCGGTCGCGAGGCCAACCGCGAAGAAAATCACCGTTGCCTTGGCCAGCACCGACGAGGAGAATACGAGGCCGAGAACCGGCCCGACAAGCACAGTTGCGAGCTTCGCCAGGGCAAGACCTACACTTGCGCCTATTATGACGATTGACAGCGTTTCGCCGAGGGTCAGGGCTATGATCATGTTGCGGGAAACACCCAGCGTCTTCATCACGCCGATGTCAAAGGTTCGTTCGCGCACGGCGAATACCATGGTGTTTATGACAATCATCAACAGGGTGATGAAGGCCGCACCCGTGACCAGATTAACGATCAGCTTGGTATCAGCATATTGGCGCAGGAAGGCTTCGAGGAACTGCTTTTCGGACTGCGTTCGTGTCGGCGCGGCGGAATTGGCAAACAGCGAATCGATGCGCGGAGCGAGTGTACTTGCCTTGACCCCGTCACGCGGGCGAACGACAAAGGTGTCCACCGTATCCCTACCCTTCGCCCGGGCCGCATTCACATAGTCGTAGCGCCCGATGACGAAATAGGTGTCGGTGCTTTCGTTTTCGCCTTCGAAGATGCCGGCGACCTCGAAGCTCCAGTCACGACCGCCGTCCTGGCGGATCATCTGGAACGCAGTGACGGTGATGCGCTGGCCTACCGACCAGCCTTGAGCCTCGGCCAGAGCGCGACCAACCAGCACCCGGTCGCGACCTTGGTTGAGTGCCCCGATCAACGCCGGCGTCAGGCCGAGTTCCTTGCCATTGACGGTCATGAGAGCCTGCGGCTCGACGGCGCTAACAGCAATGACGTTCTTCTCGTTGACCACGTATCCGCGCAATCGCGACATATATGCGACGGCACCGACATCGGACTCAGCAGCGATGCGGGCGAGATGCGCCATGGGTAGCGGCTGTGCGCGTCCCGCAACGCTCATGACGCCCAGCAAGTCCTCACTCGTGGCGGATGTGCCTTGCGAACCGGCAAGGAAGCTTGCGGTCAGGCCGTAGATAAGGGAGGCAACCGCGACACAGACCAGCAGCAAAACAGTGCGCAACGGCTTTCTCCAAGCGTTCTTGCGGACAAGGCTCAAGAATGTCATCAGGAGGTCCTCTTTTCTTCGACGAACAGTCCTTTATCGAGATGAAGCGTTCTCCTGGCGGAACGCGCAGCCTGCGGATCGTGGGTGACCATGACAATAGTCTTTTCCATAGTGCGGTTGAGCAAAGACAGTATCTCCAGCACGTCGTCGGCGGACTTTCTGTCGAGGTCGCCGGTAGGCTCGTCGCAGAGAAGCAACCCGGGATCGGAGACAATGGCCCGGGCGATGCCGACACGCTGCTGCTGGCCGCCCGACATCATGGAGGGATACTGCTTCTCGCGCCCCGAAAGCCCGACGAGATCAAGCATCTTGCCGACGCGCGAACGGCGCTCACTCGCCGATAGTGGCTTCAGCAGCAGAGGAAGCTCGACATTCTCCGCCGCATTCAACATCGGCAGAAGGTTATAGAACTGGAACACAATGCCCATGTTGTGTGCGCGCCAGGTCGAGCGCGCCGATTCGCCCATCTGGTCGAGCCTGTAGTTGCCGATGCTTAGGCTGCCGGCATCCGGCACGTCTATCCCGGCCAACATATTAAGCAATGTCGATTTGCCCGATCCGGACGGACCCATAATCGCGACGAAATCGCCGCGTGGTATGCCAAGGTCGAGGGCTGTGAAAATCGGAATCTCCTCGCCGCCCATGCGATATGCTTTCCGCACGCCGGCGAGCGTGATGTAGGGGTCGTGTGTCATTGGCTGTGTGCTCCGGTCTTGCTGACGGCATCGGTGAGTTGGATACGAATGCGGGCGGCCATGTTCGGCCGCATGCCTGCCGGTGGATCGGTCAGCGAGAGGCGCAACTTGACCGTACCCTTTTCTATGGAGGCGACGGGTGCGACCCGCATGACTTCAACTGAAAAGGGGGACCCGGGAAATCCGTCGAGAATAGCCGTCCCCCACAACCCCGGCCGCAGGCCGACCATGTTGGTTTCCGCCACGTCGACATCGATCACCATGTCGGTCCTATCGGTGATCGTCAGCAGGCTCAGACTCTCGCGTACGCTGTCGACCCGAGCGAGCACGGTGTCGCCGACATGGGCGTCAACCCGCGTCACGGTTCCGGCAAAGGGCGCGCGCACCGTCAGCTCGCGTAGGGTTTCCTCGGCGATGCGTATGGCAAACCCCGCAGCCGCCAATTCGTGCCGCGCCTGAGCTACCGTGTTCTCGGCGCGTTCGAGGGCCCAGCGTGCCTCGTCCAACTGCTGCCTGGGTGCCGCGTTATAGGAGACCAGAGATTCGGTACGACCGAGAGAAACCCGCGCTTGGTCAAGATCGATGGCTCGGGCGGCAAGCGAGAGCTCCGCCGCGACCTTCGCTGCTTCTGCCTGTTCGAGCGCGAACCGGGCTTCTATATCGTCAAGCGTCACCAGAACCTGGCCGGCCTTCACAAGGTCTCCCACTTGGACGGCAACGCGGGTGACCGTGCCTTTATACTTTGAAAAGACTGTAGTGGTGCGGGGCGCAATCACATAACCGGAGCCGTTGATCTCACGAGCGATGGGGGCTTGTGTGCCGATAGGCTTTGTCACCGGCGCGCCGTTTAGGGCACTCGGCTGTTCCACTGGTGCCGAAACGCCGTTTTCGACTACATTCGTTAGGCTAGTTCCCGTCAGGAACTTGGCCTCGATAGTGTGGTAAAACTCTAGCTTGTGGCCGACTGCAATGGCTGTCACAGCCAGCACCGAAAAACCCATGGAAAGGATCAGCCGCCGACCTTTCCTTTGCGGCTCGACTGTGTCCGCAACTGGCCCATGAGGAAGAGGCGCAAGCGCTGCGGCAAGTTTCGCAGCGAGGTTGCGATTATGTTCCGTGGTTACACTCATTCCGACAGTATGACCGACGACGTAAGAAAAGAGGCCTGAAACGCGTTTTAGACCATCCTAGACCACGATTCAGAACGAATACCTTTACCGTGCAATGGACAAGAGCGGTGATAGCGTGGACTTCTTGCTCACCGCCAAAATGGATCGGGCAGCAGCCCGGCGTTACCTGGAGCGCGCCATCAACTTGCAGGCTTTGTCCTTCCTGCCAGAAACCGTCTAAGTTCAAGGTAGGGTGCCCAGCCGCTTACCGATCCGGAGCGGATTGCGCCGCCCGCCGAAACCAGCGACAACGCGGTGACCGTCGACGGACGTGAACAACACCAAATCTGCGAGACATCCGGGCTAGCGATGAAAGTGGTCTTTTACCTCTGTCAGCAGTTCAAGGCTGCGCATCACCTTGGCGTGTTCAATCCCGAAATCCACGAGGGACGCGATCTCATCGACGCCTGCTTTCGCAAGCCTGTCGACTACCTCGATCCCCTCAGACGGCATCCCGAAGAGGCCGCTTTCACCCATGTAGCGCTCGCACGCATTGGCAAGCATGGCTTCGCGCAGACACGCAGCGTTTTTCGACAACGGTCTAACGACTGCCGTGCGTCGAGTCGAGGCTTGGGTGAGGTCGAGCGAATTGCCGAGATAGGACCGAAGTGGCCCTTGAATATCCGAGAGCCCGCGAGCGCGGTTCTCATGGATATAGGTGTGCATCATGAGAGTGACCTGGCCGGGACCGGCATGGCCATGCTTCTGCCGAGCCTTGCGATACCGCGCGATCTTCTCCGGAAGGTCGTCCATCTCCTGGCCGCGCAGGTGAGTCAGGACGTTGGCACCGAGGCTGCCGGCGAATTCGAACCCCTCCACGCGCCCCGACGTCGTCAGCCAGACGGGCAGCTCTGTCTGGAAGGGCCTCGGGAAGGACTTGACCGCCAGCGGGCCGTCGTTAGTAGCGAATGAGATTTCCTCGCCGCGCCACAGGCGGCGTACCGTTTCTATGGCCTGGTTGGTGGCCTCGCGGCGCATCTCGAAGGGGGTGTTCGCGAGGATGAAGTCGTTGACGTTCCATCCTGAAGCGAAGGACAACCCGACACGGCCACCGGAGAGATTGTCGACGACTGACCATTCCTCGGCGATCCGCACAGGGTGGTGCAGCGGCGCCACGACGCTGCCGGCCCGCAATCCGATGCGGTTGGTGATTGTTGCCAGCGACGCAGCCAGTACGGCCGGATTCGGGAAATGCCCGCCGAATGAGTGGAAATGGCGCTCGGGCAGCCAGACCGCCTCGTAACCATTACGGTCACCATATTCGCTCGCCTCCCGCAGAAGGTGGTAGGCAGCGGGGCCGTGTGTTTGCTGATCATCGTTGGCAAAGAAAGAGAGGCTGAAGCTAATCGGCCTGGTCGACGGCCCGCGAGCTGTCACAAAATGGCCCGCAACGTTCGGAGGCGTGACGGAACTGTCGAATCCGTCCGTGGTGGTTACATGCTCTGTCACTGTGGCCCTCTTTTTTGCTTGAAGTCGCTTCCGTTGTGGCGCTGGTGAAGAGGAATTGTTGCGTTAGGCCCATGCTGGTGGAACAAGCCAGTGTCGGCGATTGCGCGCAACGCTGCCGTATCGATCTTGCCGTTGATGGTGAGTGGGAACGTCGACACCAGATGGATGTCGCGAGGGACCATTACGGCGGGTAGCGCCTGGCGCATGTCCAGGACGATCGTGTCGCGTGGGATATCCCGAGCGGCCGCCAACTGCAGAAACAGCACGATGTTGACGACGCGGCCATCTTCAAAGATAGGCACACAGCTCGCCTGCACCACATAGGGAAGCGCGCAGGCGACCCCCTCGATCTCGTCGAGCTCGATCCTGTTGCCGTTCCACTTCACCTGCCGGTCGATGCGACCGAGCACCACAAGGCCTCCAAACTGATCCACATAGCCGAGATCGCCCGTGCGATAACTCGGTTCGCCCTGCCAGATGGTGAAGGCGACATTGCTTGGATGGTCTGGCAGGTAGCCTACGGCCACCTGCGGTCCGCTCAGCACCACCTCACCCGGCTCGCCTGCCACTGCCGGGCCGCCGTCGGGCTTGACGATGCGCATCGTGGTTGTGGCAAGCGCTGGACCGAGTGGGAGCAGATCGCCGGCCTCTAGATCGGCAGGCTTCAAAGCCTTCGCATGGGTGACGCAGGTCACCTCCGTTGGGCCGTAGGCATGGAAGAGCACTGCTTCAGGGAAACACCGCCACAAGTCGCGGATCAGGTTCTTCTGCACGACCTCACCGCCGACAAAGAAGCATTTCAACTCCGGAAAGGTCTCCCCGCAGAAGCCCTTGTCCGTGCGCATGATTTGCAGCAGCGAGGGTGTCGAGAACCACGATCCCGGTGTCGTCACGCCGTTTTCGGACATGAGGCGTATGTTGTTGCGAGCGATCACATTGTTGCGGTGATCCAGAAGGATCACCGGAGTCCCCGTAGCAAGCGTCGGCCAGAGGTCGAGCATACCCATATCGAAAGCGAGACTTGCGTGGTTCACATGGGCGCCCCTTCCTGCATGCGCGTGACGCAGAGGCCCGTACCAGTCGTCGAAAGCGGCGAAGTTGTCACGCGTCACGGCCACGCCCTTCGGCACGCCGGTGCTGCCGGACGTGAAGACGATATAGAACAGGGTTGAACCGGGGGTGGAACCCGACGGAATTGCATCCAAGGGCTGAGTTTCAAGATCACGGGCGTCAAGAAGGGTGACGTTCGCAAGCGCGATGCCCGACGACGCCACAAGAGCATGCGTCACGCCGGCAAGGGCCGAGATCCGCTCGATCCGCTGAACCGGGTTCATCCGATCCACGAAGATAAACGGGCGCCCGGTAAATGCACAGGCGAGCATCGCAGCGATGCAATCGTGCTCCTTGTGTCCGACGACCATCAGGGGGCCGGGAGGCAGTTCCTGCAGATGCGTCGCGATACCGGCGCACCGTCGGCCCAGTTCTCCGAACCGCATGACCCCGGTCTCACCGACTAAGGCGGGTGTCTGGGGGGACCGCACCATGTGGTTACGAATACGCGACAGAATAAAATCAACCACCACTCTTCTCCGTTTCAAGGTGTGCGAGCGGGGCCGGATATTCATTCGATCTGCGCTGCCAATGAATGTCGAAGTCACCGCGAGGCTGCAATGTGGTGCGAAAGACCGGGCGCAGATTGCCGGGACGGCAGTCCGGCGCAATTGAAAGATACGCGTTCCTGCAGATTGTCGCTACGGTCGCAGCAATTTGGTCGATGACGAATAGAGTCCGCTTTCGCGCGACCGGACCGAGACCAAACGGCATATAGATGTCTGGAAGGTGGCAATTTTCAGCGCTGGACAGGAAACGCTGCGGCTTGAAGCGGGTTGGCTCCGGCCAAAGGCGGGCGTCGCGGTGAATGAGCCATGGCGCATAGATAATGGTTTTTCGGTGCAATTCTCCATCATCGACATTTGAGGTGGGGCCTGTTGGGTGAATGAATGGCAATTCGGGATAGAGCCGCAAAGCTTCCATGGCGACGGCACGGGCGAGCGGGCCAGCCCGGACCGCGCCATCGATCCGCCTTTCCATTGCGATTGCCTCGACCAAAGCACCGTCGCGCGCAAGCTCCACGAGGGTCCAAAGCAGGTTGAGACCATCAATCTGAATCGCCTCGAAGAGCAGCCCGAAGATGACGGGGCGCAGCTCATCGATCATGTTTCCCGTGCTGCAAGAGCTGGGCAGAAGCGCGCGAAGCGCGCAGACGGCGTTGCTATCTCCCGAACTGCCTCTCCTAAGCCCGGCGGCAATGGCTTCATCGACGAAGGCGCGCGCCTGTTTGAACGCTTCCTCCAAATCGGCCCCAGCCGGCTGAGGCCCAACGCTACTCATCGCAGCAAAGAAGGCCTCGATTCGCAGAAACCCTTCGATCAACTCCGGTTCGGCAAGCCCGTGTCCGAGGAGTGCCGGGCAGCATGCACGCACGGACCAGAGCCTACAAAGGACGCGGAGCCGGTCCGAACTCTGCGGGTGCAGTGCATCGTGCAGCAGCGCCGCCGTCGCCCAGGTCCGAGCCCGCTCGAGCCAAAGCGGGAGGTGCCCGTCGATGGACAAGCTGCCCCGACGCCAGTCCTCGGCAAGCTCCGAATCGCCGAGCAGGCGACACACGGCAGCCGCGTTGCTGGAGACGTCGCCACGCTCGGACGGGATGTCGGCTACGTGGCGCGCATAATGATCGGCACCGCCTGCGCCGGATAGAAGAAGAGCATCATGTCCGCCGGCCAGTCGCAGCAACACAGCGTCCCCGCCCTGGCGGGCGGCCATCTCGGTGAGGGCAAGCAGGCCAAACCGTTGGTAGGTGTTGCTCGAAGTATCGAAGACCGGGATAGACTGGGTGAGCGGGTTTGCCCGTTTTTCCGTCGCTGCCTCGACGTCTGATTCCTGGGTTTCGAGGCCTGTCATGACGGCGCTGTGCGTTCAAGCAGACAGGATGCGAAGGTGATACCCAACCCAGCAGCCACCAGAATCGCCTGCTCCGAAAGCGCTGTTCCTTCCGGGGTGGTGAGGCGATCGAGGTTGAGGAAAAGATCCGAGCAAAAGGCGTGACCGTGGTTGGCCACATCGCCGTAATACGTGCGATCCTCCCATCCGAGCTGATGTATGACCGCCCGCATAACGGGCAGGTTCAGATTGTGCGGCATGAGCACGGCATCGCCACGTAGCCTTGGGCGGTACCGCTCGATGCTGTCATCAATGAAGGCGCGAAGCGCGTCCGCATAGATTTCCTGAAGCCTTCTGCGCTCCGCCGGCTTGGCCTGGTCCGGGTTCTTGTAGAACTCACCCAAATGTTGCACATGGGTTGCAAGCACTCGCCATCCATCCTCGTCCATGTTGAGGACACTTGCGGCGGGAATCTCCGACAAAAGCCCGACCGAAAGTGCGCTGACACTGGGGTGAAAAGCCTTTTCGCCGGTGATCAAGATGACCGGCGTGCGGGTGCTGCTCTGCTCAAGAAAATGCATCGCGACGATCGCCGAGGCGCAATTTGTCATCGCCCAAGAAAAGGTCTCCCATCGGGCTAGTCCGTACTTCTTGGCCAACGAAAGCAGCCAGCCATCATCGCTGAAGGTGTTATGCGTCTGGGTCTTGCAGTAGATCAGTTGCCCTTCACATTCCGATGCGTTCGACACCGTCTCAAGCGCACGCGCCAACACGTCGCCGAGCATATGGAATAAGTCATCTTCACATAGCGTTACCACTGATTGACCATAGAAACGTCTATACACAGCAATATTACCTGGAGTTGTGCCATGACTTCCCTCAATGCATTCCAGTGAAACGACCTGACTCCTCTGGGAGCCAGAAAAGATATTGTTCAATATCAAGAGGCTGCTCCACAAAACAATTTAGAGTTCGCACTTTCTGTTTTGACCATAACCCCAATATCACACAGAAGCGATCGACTTGCGCCCTGAAACACGTTTGAGAACCATCAAAAACGCAGAATAGGTCGTTGCCGAAGACAGTATTGCGCCAGCGGGATCTTCGCATTTACCCTTAGCAGGCGGCTGAAATACCTCGACCCGGTAATCCCCCCGATAAACCAAAGTCCCGAGAAGTAGAATTTTCCAAGAAGGAAGTTCTACGTGAAGAAGTCGAGATTTACGGACAGCCAGATCATGGCTGCATTGAAGCGTGTTGAGGCAGGGCTGCCTGTGCCCGACATCTGTCGGGAACTTGGCATCAGCACCGCAACGTTCTACAAGTGGCGGGCCACGTTCGGCGGCATGGACACCTCCATGATGACCCGCATGAAGGAGCTCGAAGACGAGAACCGGCGCCTCAAGAAGATGTACCTAGAAGAGAAGCTCAAGGCC
>CAUOXL010000002.1:0-245903 GCA_963508575.1 uncultured Rhodoferax sp. | reverse complement strand
GCTCGCGCCGATGTGTTTGATTACATTGAACGGTTCTACAACTCTACGCGTCGGCATTCCACATTGGGGTACGTAAGTCCGATACAGTTTGAGGAAGCTTTAAAAGCTTAGGTCGGTGTCCACGGAACCGGCGGCAGCCCAACACGGCCACTTGTCCTGCGGGCCACACCATGAAGAGCCCGGGCACCATCCACACCACAGCCAGGGGCCTGCAATACCAGAACTACACCGCCAGAGCCGCAGACTGAAATAACTGCGAACTCAGGAAGCAGTGTCTGAAGGGGCCGCTCAAACCCAACGACGGACGCGGCCGCCAAGTCAGCCGCTTTAGCCCCAAGGCCAAAGACCTCAGCCTGGGCAAGCAAGCGCGATATCGGGCAGTTTTGCGGCAAACTGTGGGCATGAACAAGCTAAACCTGATTCTGCAGCGGTGCGAGGCCAAGGGCGTGGTGCGCACTTGTGGAAATCAGGTTTTTTACAGCCTCGTTAGGCGTCACCAGTGACCTCTCCAACGTTCACCGCCAGCGAGTACCTAGTCCGTCGCTTTGTGCCTACTGATGCGCAGTCATTCTTCACTGCAGTCCGCGACTCCATCGATGAGCTTTCGTATTGGATGCCGTGGTGTAACCACCGCTATTCGCTCGACGACGCCAAGGCTTGGATGCAGTTCACCGATCGGGCCTGGACTGCAGGTACTGAGTATCCCATCGGCATCTTCCACGCCCGAACAGGTGAGGTCGTAGGCGGCACTGGTGTAGACCATATTGATCGCGCCTACCGTACCGGGAACATCGGCTACTGGGTCAGCTCAAAACACACAGGCCGAGGTGTTGCCCGCTTCGCGGCTTTGCAGTCGGCCCGCCTTGGCTTCGGTCAGCTGGGGCTGACTCGACTAGAGATCGTAGTCCTCACTCATAACAAGGCCAGCCAGTGCGTCGCCGAGTTCCTGCACGCTACCCTCGAGTGCGAGGCACGGAACCGCTTGTACTTCCAAGGTGCACCCCACAACGCCTACGTCTACTCACTCATTCCTTCTGATATCCCGAGTATTCCCTAACACCTTGTATATGGACTCCCCCTCAACGGCAAGAGGCTGATTCATAGTTTGGCTGTTGGGAATGCGCCTGCTGCTCAAACATCCGGCATCTAAAGTGGACTCTGATGTGGTCCGTCGAAAAAAGCATCTGCGTCACGAATGCACCAGTCGCTACAAGCGGCTGCAAATGAGCCGGAAGAGTTATAGGCGTTTATCGGTGTGAGGGGAACCCAACGGATTTGTGGTCGATCACCTCGAAAGCACGGCGTGATGGGTGTTTATTGCGTCTTCTTGTTTGACCGCACGGCTTGTTCTCCAAACGGTCACACGGCCCTAGCATGCAACTTGCATACTCGGGGCCTTTAACAAGGAAAACACAGATGCCCTCCATCAACTTCATAGGCGGCGAAAAAGGCGGCGTCGGCAAATCGGTCATGGCCCGCTTGCTGGCCCAGCACTTCATTGACAAAGGGCGCGCTTTCACCGGTTTTGACACCGACCGCTCGCACACCTCGTTCACCCGCTTTTATGCCGACTACGCCTCCCCTGTGGTGGTGGACACCTACGAGGGCCTGGACCTGATTGCTGCCGTGTTCGAGGAAGAGCCGGCCATTGGCCCACAACCCAACGTCATCGTCGATCTGGCGGCCCAGACCGCCGCACCTTTGGCCCGCTGGGTGAAGGACTCCGACCTTGTCTCGCTGATGGCCAGCATGGGCATCACGGTGAACTTCTGGCATGTGGCCGACGCGGGCAAGGACTCGGTGGACCTGCTGGACCGGCTGGTGGCTACCTATGGCGCCGGCCCCAACTACATCGTGGTGAAAAACTTGGGCCGGGGTAGCGACTTCTCGCAGCTCGAAGATTCCGCGGCACTCAAGAAAGCCGTGGCGCTGGGCGGCCATGTCATCAGCCTGCCCCAGTTGCATGAAGCCAGCATGCGCAAGATTGACCGCCAGAACGCCAGCTTCTGGGCCGCAGTCAACCGCAAAGACGGCGACGACGCTCTGGGCATGCTGGAACGCCAGCGGGTCAAAACCTGGCTCAAGAGCTGTTACGCCACCCTGGACGCGCTTCCCTTGGGCTAAACAGTGGCCCGGCAGGCACAACACTGGAGTGCTTTAGCCGGGTATTGATCCTGATCAAGGGTGCTTGGCTGGCTTTTCTGAACAATGCGGCACTGCGTCGCTATCGTGCGACCTATCCCCTACAACAAGGAAACCAAGCCATGACACAACGTCGCACTTTCATGCTTCAAGTCGCGCTCGGCAGCACTGCGCTGCTGGCGAGCCAGGTACACGCCGCAGCCCCCATGCTGGACGAAAAAGACCCCCAAGCCGGTGCTTTGGGCTACAAGGCAGATGCCACCAAAGTGGACAAAACCAAGTTCCCCAAGTACGCCGCCGGCCAGCAGTGCAACAACTGCGCGCTCTACCAGGGCAAAGCGGCAGACGCCGCTGGCACCTGCCCCCTATTTGCCGGCAAGCAAGTGGCGGGCAAAGGCTGGTGCAGCGCCTACGCCAAGAAGGCCTGATGACCATGGGGCGCAAGCCCTGTGCAAAAAGCCACCGCAGCAAGCGCTGACGGTGGCTTTTTTATTGGGGGCGGAACAGCCGGAAGAGTTGCTCCGGTCCGATGCTGAAGTAGTCCCCCGGCCCCCCACCGCGCAGCACATGGCCGGCAGCGGCGGTGTCATACACCCCGTCCACCAGCAGCGATGTGTCAATATGGACACCGACCACTTCGCCCAGTACCAGCCAGCTCGGCACTGTGGCGCCGGCTGCTGTCTGCAGTTGCACGATCTGGGTACAGCGGCACTCAAAACTCACCGGACTCTCCAGCACCCGGGGCGGTGCCACCAGCTGGGAAGCCACCGGCGTCAGGCCGGCCAGTGCGAACTCATCCACCTCCGGCCCCACCGCTGCGCAAGTCTGGTTCATGGCCTCGGCCAGCGGCCGGGTCACCAGGTTCCAGACGAACTCTCGCGTGGCTTCCACATTGCGCAGCGTGTCTTTGTCCCCGATGCTGGAGAAACCCACGATGGGCGGCACGTAGTTAAAGGCATTGAAAAAGCTGTAGGGCGCGAGGTTCAGTGCCCCTTCGGCACTTTGGGTGGAGATCCAGCCTATGGGCCTGGGGCCGACGATGGCATTGAAAGGATCGTGCGCCAGGCCATGGCCCAGACGGGGTTCGTAAAAATGCAAGGTAGATGACATGCGGCTGGCCGGAATGAAGACAGTAGTGCGGAGTATCACCGGCACGGCGCTTGCTTGCACGCCCACGGCGCGGCCCTGGGCTGGCATACTTCACACCAGTGACACACGCCGACGATACCCGTTCCTCCCCCCCCAGCGATGCTGCAGCCGATGTGCTGTGCTACGCCCGCAACTGCGCGGCGGCCAGCGGCCACTTTGACGAGCTGCGGGGCGCTATCCATTCAGAAGCAGCTCCCGCATATCTGACGGGCGTTTGGCGCCAATTCTTTAACAATATGGAGGGTGGCAGCAAAGCCGCTCTTGACCAGCATATTGCCAGCCTGCAGCGACAAATCCGTGACAACGGCGTCACCTACAACGTGTATGCCGATGCCGAGGGCCCACAGCGCCCCTGGTCGCTGGACCTGTTCCCCCTGATTGTGGATGCCCCGGATTGGGCACATATCGAGGCCGGTGTGCAGCAGCGCATGCGCTTGCTGGACGCCGTCATGGCCGATGTGTATGGCCCCCAGGACTTGCTGCGACGCGGCCTGCTACCGCCTGCCTTGGTGCATGGGCACCCCGGCTATCTGCGCCCCATGGCAGGGGTGCAACCGGTGGGGGGCGTGCACCTGCATGTGGCCGCCTTTGACCTGGCCCGTGGGCCCGATGGCAACTGGTGGGTGGTCGGCCAACGCTGTCAGGCGCCCAGCGGCCTGGGCTACCTGCTGGAAAACCGGCTGGCCGTGTCGCGGCAGTTTCCTCAGGCATTCCAGGCCCTCAAGGTGCAGCGCCTGGCCAGCACCTACCGCGCGCTGATGGACAGCCTCAAAACGGCCAGCCCCGCCGGCGCCCAAGCGCACATCGCCCTGCTCACGCCCGGCCCGTACAACGAAACCTATTTCGAACACGCTTACCTGGCCCGTTACCTCGGCCTCACGCTGGTGGAGGGCAGCGACCTCGTCGTGCGTGATGAACGCCTGTTCCTCAAGACCCTGCGCGGCCTGGTGCCGGTGCACGGCCTGCTCAAGCGGGTGGACGACCAGTACCTGGACCCTTTGGAACTGCGGCCCGACTCCACGCTGGGCGTGCCCGGCCTGTTGCAAGCCATACGTGCGGGCAACGTGCTGGTGGCAAACACCCCGGGCTCGGCCTTTCTGGAGTCGCCCGCCTTGCTGGGCTTTCTGCCGGCCATTGCCCAATCCGTGCTGGGCGAGTCTTTGAGCCTGCCGGCCCTGCCAACCTGGTGGTGTGGTGAACGCAGCGCCATGGAAGAGGCCTTGCCCCTGCTGGGCGAGCGCACCATCAAACCCACCTACCCCGGCTCCAGCATCCACCCCAGCTTCGAGGTGGTGCTGGGCCACACCCAGGCACAAAGCGCCCTGGACCGCTTGGCCGGGCGCATCGTGCGCCAGAGTGAAGAGCACACAGTGCAGGCCTATATGCCGCTGTCGCAAATGCCCACCTGGCGCAGCAATGCAGATGGCAAAGGCAATGCCGCCATGGAGGCCCGCTCTGTCATGTTGCGGGTGTTTGCGGTGTCGGACGGGCACGACGCCAACGACCAGCCCAAGTGGCGGGTACTGCCCGGCGGTCTGGCACGCGTGGCGGGTACCAGCGCCGACATTGCTTCCATGCAACGGGGAGGCAGCAGCGCCGATGTGTGGGCCCTCACCCGTGGCGAAGTGGACACCACCACCCTGCTGCCCACCACGCTCACGCCTGCCGTGCTGGCCCAGCGCAAACGCCTGGTCACCAGCCGAGCCGCAGAAAACCTGTATTGGCTGGGCCGCTACACCGAGCGCGCCGACAACACCATACGCCTGGCTCGCTTGGCGCTGGAGTACCTGGGCGGCGAGGAACAGTCCAGCGCGCCCTTGCTGCAATGGTTGACCCAACTGGCGCAAATCAACACCCTGGTCATGCCGGGCGTGCCCTCTGCCGTACAGGCGCGCCGCGTGTTTGAGCGCTCCATCATTGCCAGCCTGGCCTCGCCCGACGGCGCCACCAGCGTGGGCTTCAATATGCGGGCCCTGAAAATGGCCGCCGCCACCGTGCGCGAGCGCCTGTCGCAAGAGCACTGGAGCACCATCGTCCGCGCCGAGGAGGAGATGTTCCAGCGCTGCGCCCAGCTGGCCGCCCAGGGCGACTACGCGCCCAACCAGGCCCTGCGCATCCTCAAAGATGCCAGTGACTACCTGGCCGCGATTACCGGTGCCCAAACCGACCGCATGACCCGCGACGATGGCTGGCGCCTGTTGAGCATTGGCCGGCATGTGGAGCGGCTGAACTTTCTGGCCACAGCGCTGGACCAGTCTTTTGACACGGGCGCCGTGGACACGGACGGCGGCTTTGAAGCCTTGCTGGGCCTGTTTGACAGCACCATCACCTTCCACGCCCAGTACCAGCAAAGCCGGGACGTGGCCGCGCTGATCGATTTGCTGGTGCTGGACCGTGACAACCCCCGCTCCCTGGCCTGGGTGGCGCACACCCTGCGCGGCCGCCTGGCCAAACTGGCCCAAAGCCCTGCCCACGAGCTCAGCGCCATGAGCCTGCAAGTGCCCGCCCCCGACCACTGGGACCTGGCGGCCCTGTGCGAAAGCCCTGCCGGCGAACCGGTGATGCAGCCGCTGCGCAGCCTGCTCGCGTCGCTGTGCACGGCGGCCTACACCGTGTCGGAAGACATCAGCACCACTTACTTCACCCACTCCGGGGAAACCAAGCAAAGCGTAGGCACCTGATGTTGCTGCAAGTGACCCACGAAACGCGGTACGACTACCAGCCCGCCGTAGAAACCGCCCAGCATGTGGCCTACTTGGAGCCCCGCGCCCACGGCAGCCAGCAGGTGCTGAGCCACAGCCTGCTGATCAACCCGCAGCCCGCCCAGCAGCGCAGCGCACCGGATGTGTTCGGCAACCACCGCTGCTTCTTTTCCTTGCAGGTGCCGCATGGCATTTTGCAGGTGCGGGCCTGCAGTCTGGTATCGACCCAAGAGGCCGAGAAGCCCAGCAGCCGCCTGCCCTGGGAAACCCTGCGCGACCTCTTGCGCTACCAGGCCGGTGCCGTCTACGAGCCGGCGACCGAGTTTGTGTTTGCCAGTGCCTTTGTGCCCCGCCAGCTGGAGTTTGCCGGCTACGCGCGCCCCAGCTTTGTCGCCGGTGCCGATGTGCTGAGCGTGGCCCGTGACCTGATGGAGCGCATCCACACCGACTTTACCTACGAAACCCACAGCACCCAGATCAACACCCCGGCCCTGCAAGCACTGGAGCAGCGCAAGGGCGTGTGCCAGGACTTCGCCCACATCATGCTGGCCTGCTGGCGCAGCATGGGCTTGCCCGCGCGCTATGTGAGCGGCTACCTGCTGACCCGCCCTCCCCCCGGCCAGGTCAAGCTGATCGGAAGCGACGCATCCCACGCCTGGGTCAGCATTTATGTGCCCGACTTGCCGGAGGGCGAACGCTGGGTGGACTTTGACCCCACCAACAACCGCTGGGGTTGGCATGCGCCGGGCGTGGACTACGTGACAGTGGCCACCGGCCGGGATTTTGGCGACGTCTCGCCCCTGCGCGGGGTGATCCACGGCGGCTCCCGCCACACCCTGGCCGTGGGCGTGACGGTAGAAGAGATCAGCACGCAAGCGCAGGATGCAGCGGTGCCTGACCATAATGACGTACCGGCGCAGGCGGACGCGGCCCCTGTGGCGACGCAAAGCCAGTCGCAGTTCCAGTCGTGCTGAGTCCGGGCGAGCCGCCATTTGCTATGAATTTCATAGCTTCTTGCGCACACTCCATAAGCGCGAGAACTACTTTTCACCTGTAAACCACTGAGAGCAAGACCATGAGCATTTACGACAAACTCGCTGAACTCCAGATCACCCTGCCCCCGGTAGCCATCCCCGCTGCCGCCTACGTGCCTTTTGTGCAGACAGGCAATCTGGTGTTTCTGAGCGGTCACATCGCCAAGAAAGACGGCGCCGTCTGGGCCGGCCAGCTGGGCAAAAACATGAGTACCGAAGAAGGCAAAGCCGCAGCCCGCGCCATCGCCATTGACCTGATGGGCACCTTGCACGCCGCCGTGGGCGACCTCAACAAGGTCAAGCGCATTGTGAAAGTCATGTCCCTGGTGAACTCCACCGGCGAATTTACCGAGCACCACCTGGTCACCAACGGCTGCAGCGAGTTGCTGGGCCAGGTCTTCGGCCCCCAAGTGGGCGCCCATGCGCGCAGCGCTTTCGGGGTGGCACAGATCCCCATGGGGGCTTGTGTGGAAATCGAGCTGATCGCGGAAGTCGCCTGAGCCTTGGCAACTAATGTAGGTGTGTAGCGGTTTCCAGCCGCCACACACCTTGGCTGTGCACGGCAGCCAAGGCAGCGGCGCTCACCAAGTCAGGTGACAGCTCCGCCAAGGGCATCAAGACAAACGCACGCTCCCACATGCGGGGATGCGGCACGGTCAAGGCCGGGCTGTCGATCTGCGCGCTGCCGTAGAGCAGCAGGTCCAGGTCCAGCGTGCGGGGGGCGTTGCGGTAGGGCCGTTCGCGCCCGGCCCCTAGCTCTTGCTGCTGCAAAGCCGCCAACAAGGCGGGCGCACTCAGGCAGGTGCTGATCTCAGCCACTGCGTTCACATAGTCCGGCCCGCTGGAATCTACCGGCGTGCTGCCGTAGAAGCCTGAGGCCCGCAGCAGCCGGCTGGCGGGCAGCCGCGCCAGCCCTTCCAGCGCGATGCGCAGAGCGCCTATGGGGTCGCCCAAGTTGGCCCCCAGACCGATGTAAGCCCGGACCGGATCGCGCAGGATCATGGTTTATTCGCCGGACGGGGCGGAACCGCCCTCACCCCGGGCAGCCCCTGCGCGACGGCGGCGACGGCGCTTGCGCGGTGCGTCGCCGTTGCCTTCGGTGTCCGCTGGCGCCACACCGGCATCGGAGGGCTCGCCGCCAGGCTGTTGGCCCGACGCAAGAGGGCGTGGCTCGCGCGCTGGTTTGGCCGCACGCGGGCCTTTGGGGGCCTGCTTGCGCTGTTGCTGCTGTTCGGCGCGCACCTGGTCCACCATGTCCTGGCGCACTTCGTCGCTGGCCATGCTGAACTCTTGCCACCAGTCGGCCAATGTCTCATCAATCTCGCCAGCATCTGCACGCAAGCGCATGAAGTCGAAAGATGCACGGAAGCGGGGTTGCTCCACCATGCCGAAGGGGGTGCTGCCCACACGCTTGTCAAAGCGGGGTTGCATCAGCCAGATCTCGCGCATGTCGCCGGCCAGCTTGCCGCGGCCGGACACATCACCGATGCGGGCGTTGAACACATCTTCAATCGCATCCTGCAAGGCCGGGTGGCTGTGCTGACCGCTCTTCAGGCGTTGGGCCCAGCCGTCACGCACATCGGCCCACAACACACAGGCCAGCAGGAAGCTGGGCGCCACCGGTTTGCCCTCGCCCACGCGGCGGTCGGTGTCTTTCAGGGCTGCGGCCACGAAGGGCTGCTCGGCCCGCTCCACCACCACATCCAGCAGCGGATAGATGCCGGTCGCCAAACCCAAGAGCTTGAGCTGCTCGATGGAGGCCAGCGCATGGCCGGTTTGCAGCAGCTTGAGCATTTCGTCAAACAGGCGGCTCTGCGGCACGTCGTTCAAAAGCTTCTGGCTCTTGACCAGCGGGCCTGCCGTTTTGGGTTCCAGCTTGAAGCCCAGCGGGCTCAGCTTGGCGGCAAAACGCACGGCGCGGATGATGCGCACCGGGTCTTCCCGGTAGCGGGTGGCGGCGTCGCCGATCATGCGCAGGGTGCGACTCTTGGAGTCTTTCAGGCCATTGTGATAGTCGACCACGATCTGGGTTTCAGGGTCGTAGTACATGGCGTTGATGGTGAAGTCGCGGCGCACCGCGTCTTCTTCCTGCGGGCCCCAGACGTTGTCGCGCAAGACACGGCCGCTGCTGTCCACCGCGTGCTTCATGCCGGCCAGTTCGCTCTTGCTGGTGCGCTCGTTGCCGGCTACCTGTTCGGCAGCGGCGTTGTCCAGGTAGGCGCGAAACGTAGAGACCTCAATCACCTCATGCTCGCGCCCACGGCCATACACCACATGCACGATGCGGAAGCGCCGCCCGATGATGAAGGCCCGGCGGAACAGGCCCTTGACCTGCTCGGGGGTGGCGTTGGTGGCCACATCAAAGTCCTTGGGGCGCAAACCGACCAGCAGGTCCCGCACCGCACCGCCCACCACATAGGCCTCAAAACCGGCTTGCTTGAGGGTGCGCACCACGTTGATGGCGCGCTCATCCACCAGGCTGGGGTCTATGCCGTGCACAGCCACGGGAATCTCCACCCGTTTGCCGAACTGCGGCTTGCTGCGGGTGCCTGCAGGGCTCTTGCCCAGCAATTTGTCGATAAATTTTTTGATCAAGTTCTGGTTCCTAGCGGTCCGGACCGGGGGTCAGGAGAAGAGCTCGAGTATGCGCCATCCGCGCTGCTCGGCCAGTGCGCGCAAGCGCGGGTCGGGGTTGGTGGCGACCGCCACATCGGCTTTTTCCATCAGCGGCAGGTCGTTGATGGAGTCGGAGTAGAAGGTGGTGTGCACCGTCTCCCAGCTCCAGCCGCGCTCCGTCAGCCACTGGCTCACGCGCGTCACTTTGCCTTCGCGGAACGAGGGTACCCCGGCAATCTCGCCGGTGTACCAGCCAGTGCCACCAGGGGCCTCGTCTTTCACCAGATCGACCGCAATCAGGTCTTCCACACCGAAGGCGGTGGCAATCGGGCGGGTTACAAAAGCATTGGTCGCCGTGACGATGACCACCGCATCCCCCGCCGCCTGGTGGTCCTGCACCAGCTTCAAAGCTTGGGGTTGAATGGCTTTTTGGATGATGGCGCTCATGAAATCTGCGTGAGCCGCTATCGATTTAGTAGCACCCTGCCGAATGACCGCTGCAGTAGCAAACCGGATGTATGCGTGAATATCGAGCGTGCCGGCTTTGTAGTGCTCGTAAAACTCCTGGTTCTTCTGCTTGAAGAGCTCGGCATCCGTCCAGCCCAGGGCGGTGGTGAACTCGCCCCAGGCGTAGTCGGAATCCATCGGGATCAGGGTGTGGTCCAGGTCGAACAGGGCAATCTTCTTGACGGTCATGTGTTTTCCAACATGGATTTAATGAGGGGAATGGTGATGGCGCGCTGGGTCTGCAGGGCGTAGCCGTCCATCAGGTCCAGCAGCTCCATCAGGCTGCCCAGGTCGCGACTGAAGCGCTTGAGCATGAAGTCCATAACGTCATCGCCCAGAAAAACACCTCGTGCATCCGCCGCTTGGCGCAGCACACTGCGACGCTCGGGTTCACTGAGGAGCTGCAAACCGAAGATGTGGCCCCAGCCCAGGCGGGTGCGCAAGTCATCGCGCAGCTTGAGCTCCACCGGGGCAAACTCACCGGCCGCCAGCACGGGTTTGTGGTGTGTCTGGGCATTCACAAACCAGTTGAATGCGGCGTGCTGCTGCTCCGCAGTAAACAGGTGCACATCGTCCAGCACCACAGCGGCCCAGGCCTCATTGAACTCGGAGGGCTCGTCCGCAGCCCCCATCCAGCCGATGCGGGCACCCTGCTCGCGCAGGCCCTCCCGAGCCGCCTTGAGCAAATGGGTTTTGCCACTGCCCTCCGGACCCCACAAATAGGTAGGCACGGGCGAGCGGCTGGAGGCGCTGCCTTTGTCCCCGATCCATAGCTCGAGATGTCTCAGGGCCGCTTCATTGGGGCCGGCGAAAAAATTGGCCATCGTGGGGCCGGTGGACAAACCGATGTCCAACGCGATCTGTTTCATACGCAAAAAATCAACCCAGGTACAAGCGGCTGGCCAAGTAACCCGCACGAATGCGGCGCATCGCCACCAGCAGCACCGCGCTGGCCGGCAAGGCCACCAGCACACCTACAAAGCCGAACAACTGGCCGAACGCCAGCAGGGCAAAAATTACAGCCAGCGGGTGCAAACCGATGCGTTCGCCCACCAGGCGCGGGGTGAGCAAAAAGCTCTCGATGACCTGCCCCAGGCCATACACGACCGCCACCATGGCCAAGGGGTAGCCGATGCCGTGCGACGACGAAAACTCCAGCAGCCCCGCAAACAAGGCCAGCACCAGCCCCACGCCGAAGCCCAGGTAAGGCACAAAAATCGCCAGGCCGGTGAAAATGCCTATGGGCAAAGCCAAATCCAGGCCAAAGAGTGCCAAGCCCACGCTATAGGCCGCTGCCAGAATCACCATCACCAGCAACTGGCCGCGCAAGTACTGGCCCAGGACCTCATCCGCCTCGCGCAAAAAACTGTCCGTGGGCGCCCGCAAGCGAGGGGGCACCAACTGGCGCAACTGGCCCATGAAGCGGCTCCAGTCCATCAGCATGTAAAACAGGGCTACGGGGATCAGGATGGCATTGCCGATCAGGGCGAATGCCACGCTGCCGCCCAGCTTGACAGACGCCAGCACCGAACCGAAGGCGTCCTCGAAGTTGGCATTCAGGTACTTCATGACAAAGCCCTTGATACTGGCCACATCGAGATCAAGTCTGATACCCCATTGGGCCAGCAAGGGCTTGAGCGTGGCATTCAGACTATCCAGGAGCACCGGGAATTGCTCGCGCATCAGCGGCATTTCTTTGGCCAGAATGGGCACGATCAGAAGCAACACGCTGAGCACGAGCACCAGGAACAACACCTCTACCAGCACGACGGCCACCACGCGGGGGATACGCCCCAAGCCCACATCGTCCATCCAGTTCACCACCGGCGTGAGCGCATAAGCCAACACGGCCGCTACCGCAAAGGGCGCCAATACAGGCGCCAGCAGCCAGAGCACAAGCACGGCAAACAGCGCAATAAAGGCCCAGGCGAGGAATCTTTTTTGGGTGGGGGTGAATGGCATTCGGGAAAGAGAAGGGGCAAACCCTTAAAATCTGGGCAAATTCTATCGGGGTCTGCCTCTGCTCCACCCCAAAAGCTACTTCCCATGACCCAATCTTCTGCCTCCACTCCCCTTTCTTACAAAGACGCCGGTGTCGATATCGTTGCCGGTGACGCGTTGGTTGAACGCATCAAGCCCCTGGCCAAAAAGACCATGCGCGAAGGCGTGCTGGCCGGTATCGGCGGTTTTGGTGCCCTGTTTGAAGTGCCCAAGCGCTACAAGGAACCCGTGCTGGTGAGTGGTACCGATGGCGTGGGCACCAAGCTCAAGCTCGCTTTTGAGTGGAATATGCACGACACCGTGGGCATCGATCTGGTGGCCATGAGCGTGAACGACGTGCTGGTACAAGGCGCTGAGCCCCTGTTCTTCCTGGACTACTTTGCCTGCGGCAAGCTGGATGTGGACACCGCTGCCGCTGTCGTGGGCGGCATTGCCAAGGGCTGCGAACTCTCCGGCTGCGCGCTGATCGGTGGCGAAACCGCAGAGATGCCCGGCATGTACCCCGCCGGGGAGTACGACCTAGCCGGCTTTGCTGTGGGCGCGGTTGAAAAATCCAAGATCCTGACCGGCGCCGACGTGAAAGCCGGCGACGTGGTCCTGGGCCTGGCCTCGGCCGGAGTGCACTCCAACGGTTTCAGCCTGGTGCGCAAGTGCATAGAGCGCGCGGAGGCCGCAGGCACCGTCCCCGCCACACTGGACGGCAAACCCTTCAAGCAGGCCGTCATGGAGCCCACCCGCTTGTATGTGCTGAACGTATTGGCTGCGTTGGCAAAGCACCCCATCAAGGCACTGGCCCACATCACCGGTGGCGGCCTGCTGGAGAACATTCCCCGCGTGCTCCCTGAAGGCCTGGCAGCGCATCTGGTCAAGGGCAGCTGGCCCCAGACCGAGTTGTTTGCCTGGCTGCAGAAAACCGCCGGTATTGACGACATCGAGATGAACCGCACCTTTAACAACGGCATCGGCATGGTGGTGGTGGTAGACGCAGCCAACGCAGAGGCCACTGCAGCCACCCTGCGCGCCAGCGGCGAAACCGTGTACACCGTGGGCGTCATTGCCGCCCAAGGCGCAGGCGAACAAGTCGTCGTCGCCTGACGCGGGCAACACCCGGAGCCGCTGGCGGCGGCTCCAAACTCACTGTTTGCTAGTAAATTTATAGCTGCTCGCGCACGGCAGCTGTGGACTTTTGGGCTTTTTGGGCTCAAACTGGAGGCATCGTTGGCTCCGGGGTAGTGCGTATGCCGGTTATTGCAGTCATCAACCGCAAAGGTGGCAGTGGAAAAAGCACCCTAGCCACCCATTTGGCCGCGTGGCTTTCCAACCAGAATATCGCCGTCATGCTGGGCGATGTAGACCGGCAGCAGTCCACCCGCACCTGGCTCAAGCGGCGGCCCCCGCAGCTCACCCCCATTGCCGGCTGGGTTGTAGACCAGAAAAACACTCTCAAAGCCCCTGCCGGCATCACCCACGTGGTGCTGGACACCCCCGGCGGCATGCACGGTTTGGAACTCGCCAAAGTCATCATGTCCACCGACACCGTGCTGATGCCCGTGTGCAACTCCCTCTTCGACCGCGAATCTGCCAGCGCCTGCCTGCAGGAACTGCGCACCCTGCCCCGTATTGCCTCTGGCCGCTGCCGCGTGGGCGTGGTAGGTATGCGGCTGGATGCCCGCACCACAGCCGCAGAGACCTTGCGCGCCTGGGCTGAGGCGCATGCGGTGGAATTTGTCGGAGTCCTGCGTGAAACCCAGGTGTATGTGCGCAGCCTGGAGAGCGGCTTCACGATCTTCGACCCGCACAAGCCTTTGCAAACTGCCGACATTGCGCAGTGGGAACCCATTCTGAACTGGACGATGAACCGTGTTGCCCAGCCAACCAAGCCGGTTCAGCAGGCGGTGAGCACGACACCAGAAAAGCGGACTATTGCTGCGCCACGCGCCCCCAGCCTGATGCCCGCGCAGGAGTCCATGGTGCATGGCAGCCGCCTCACCGTTTTTGCAAACAGCCCCAAGCCGGCGAATGAAGACCACGCGCCAGCATCTCCGGTGCGGGCGGCCGGTTCACACGCCCTGCCGCAGTACCTGCTTAGGCAACCTGCGGCCTGAATTTTTCTGGCCTTTGGCGGGGAGGCTCACAGACCGGTTTGCGTGCGGATGGCCTTGACCTGATCGACCACCTGGTCCACGTCGACGACTTTGTCTGCGTGCTCCAGATACAACTCCAGATCCGCCAGAGCCTCGCGGTGGTGCCCGAGCTCCGCATGGGCCAAGCCCCGGTCCCGGTACTCGGACCAAGCCTGCGGCAACAGCACCACCAGGCGCTCCTGCACCGCTAACAAGCGCTGCCAGTCCTGCTGGGATCGGTAAATTTCCTTGAGGTTGCGCAGCATGCGGGCCACGATGTCCCTGGGTGTGGCTGATTGCAGGTACAAGCCCAAAGGCGCCTCAAACTCATCCACCAGCCCGCTGCGGCGGCGGTAGGGCTCCAGCAACTCCGACAATTCTTCACGGCTGAGCGACCGGCCGGACATGGGATCAATAACCGCCTGCCCCATGGGCAGGTTGACCTTCACCATGAAGTGCCCGGGAAAACTCACGCCGCGAGCTTCCAGCCCTAGGCCCTGGGCCAACTCCATCCACAGCACGGCCAAAGAAATCGGAATGCCCCGGCGGCTGCGCAGCATGACCGGGACAAAGCTGTTGTCCGGGTCGTAGTAGTTGTTGACGTTGCCGGCAAAGCCCAGATCGGTGAAGAAAAATTGGTTGAGCACCCGCACACGCTGCAGCGCAGATGCATCGTCTGCCAAGCGACGGCGCAAACGGGCCAGCAACTGATCCACTTCGCCCATGCTGGCTTGCAAGTCGAGCTCTGGGTATTCATCCTGCGCCAGCGAGAGTGCCGCCTCAAACAGCGCGAAGTTATCGTCATCTCGCACCAGGCTGGCGAAATACTCCAGCGGAGAAGGCAGGGACAGATCCAGCTTCATGATTCGCCTCCCGGTTCAGCGCCGCAAAAACTGGCGCACATTCAAACCCGCCGCCCACAGGGCACCGAAATACACCCCTGCAGCGCCGCCCATCAACAAGGTCAACCAGCCTATACGCAACCATGCGTTTGCCCGAAGCGCCACCCAGTCCACCAAGCCAGCGGCCCACAACAAATAGACCACCAGCACCGCAGCGGCCGCAAGCACCTGCAGCAAAAACCGCCCCCAGCCGGCCAGTGGCTGAAAACTGCCCCGGCGCATCAGCCCGACCAGCAGCCAGCCCGCATTCAGCAAGGCCCCCAAACTGATGGACAGGGAGAGACCTGCATGCTTGAACACCGGCACCAGGGCCAGGTTCATCAACTGGGTGGCAATCAGAACCACTACGGCAATCCGCACAGGGGTTTTGATGTCCTGGCTGGCGTAGTAGCCCGGCGCCAGAACCTTGATAGCCACAAGGCCCACCAGCCCAGCGCCCCAGCCCATCAGCGCCCAGGTGGTTTGCTGCACATCAGCGGCCGAGAACGCACCATAGTGGTAGAGCACCGACACAATGGGCTTGGAGAAGGTCAACAAACCGATAGAACACGGGACCGCCAGCAACACCACGATCCGCAGCCCCCAGTCCAGCAAGGCGGAATAGCCTGCGGCATCGTCCTTCGCGCGGGCACCGGCCAACTGGGGCATCAGCACCACGCCCAAGGCCACGCCCAGCATGGCAGTGGGAAACTCCATCAAGCGGTCCGCATAGGTGAGCCAACTCACGCTGCCCGTAGGCAGATGGGATGCAATTTGCGTGTTGATCAGCAAAGAAATCTGGGCCACGCTCACGCCCAGCAGGGCCGGCAGCATCAACTTGCCGATGCGCCGGGTTTCGGGGTCAGCCATGGCTTCCCGCAGTGCAGTCACCGTCAAGCCCAAGCGCGGCAGCATGCCGATACGGCTCAGGGCCGGGATCTGTACCAACAACTGGAGCAGCCCTCCCACCATCACCCCTACCGCCATCGCGTAAATCGGCTCAATACCCTGCGCCCGGAACCAGGGCACCAGCAGCCAGGCTGCGGCAATGGCACTGATATTGAGCAGCACCGGCGTGGCAGCGGGAACGGCAAAGCGCTTCCAGGTATTGAGCACACCGGACGACAAAGCCACCAGCGACATGAAGCCGATGTAGGGAAACATAAAGCGCGTCATGAACACCGCAGCGTCAAAGCCTGCGGGGTCTTTTTGCAAACCGCTGGCCATGGCCCAGACCAACAAGGGCGCGGCGGCTACACCTACGATGCAAGTGAGCACCAGCGCCAGCGCCAAGAGCGTCGCGACCTTGTCCACCAACAACTTGGTGGCTTCCTCTCCATCCCGTGCCTTGCTGGCAGCCAACACCGGCACAAAGGCCTGGCTGAAAGCGCCTTCGGCAAACAGCCGGCGGAACAGGTTGGGAATGCGAAAGGCGACGTTGAATGCATCGGTCATGGCGCTGGCGCCAAAGGCTGCCGCCACCAACAACTCGCGGGCCAGGCCCGTTACCCGGGAGGCCAGTGTCCACAAGGACACGGTAGATACTGATTTGATTAGGCTCACCGGCGGGAGTGTAGCCGCCCTCCGCAACCCGGAAGTTGCCACCCAAACCTTGTGGGTGACTGGTCACCCAAGTCGGCCCAGTATATAATCATCGGCTTTGCTGGCAACATCCTCCAACACAAGGAACACATATCATGGCATCTGGAAAGCCGAAGAAAAAGAACCCACGCCTGGCGTCGGGCCGTAAACGCGTCCGTCAGGACATCAAAATCAATGCAGCAAACACTTCTTTGCGTTCCAAGTACCGTACTGCGGTGAAGAACGTGGAAAAGGCAGTTGTGGCCGGTGACAAGACCAAAGCCGCAGAATTGTTTGCCAAGATGCAAGCCGTGGTGGACACCGTGGCTGACAAGGGCATCTTCCACAAGAACAAGGCAGCACGCGACAAGAGCCGTTTGGCTTCCAAGGTGAAAGCCTTGGCACTCGCAGCCTAATCACTTAGGCAATCGCACGGACCTTGGCAACAAGGTTCGCCGTTTGTTAGGGTGCGCTGTCAGCAAAATCAAAAAAGCCGTTCATTTGAACGGCTTTTTTGTGGACGAAGGATTATTCACTTCGCTCGCTGTGGCACAAGGGGCATGCCGGACAACGACTTGTGGTGCCCCACCATGAGTCGCCTGACGTGACCCTTGTGCTGCGGGTGTGGTGCGGGGAAAGTCACATTCAATCTAAATTTGCGAAAACCCACCATCAACTGTCAGCTCAACGCCATTGACATATCGAGCATCCTGTGAAGCTAGAAACAGTGCCGCACTGGCAATTTCTTCCGGCTGCGCCATATGCCCCAGCGGCACGGCCTGAGATGCGTACTCCTTGAGAACATCAATTTGTGTCTCATCCATTTTTAGGCCGTTTTCCATAATCGGCGTACGCGTAAATCCGGGACTAAGGGCGTTAACGCGAATCTTGCGCCCCTTGAGGTCATTGGCCCAAGAACGCGCAAACGAACGCACTGCTGCTTTCGAGGCGTTGTAGAGACTGAGGTTCTCCATGCCTTTGTTAGCCACAATAGATGCCGTCAACACAACCGAAGCACCATCTTTCAGCAGTGGCAGCATGGTTTGCACGGTAAAAAATACGCCCTTCACATTGATGTCGAAGGTTTTACCAAAATCCGCTTCGACCGTTTCGCCAAATCGATTGCTTACTGCGATTCCGGCATTGGCAAACACAGCATCCAGTTGGTCGCCGCGCTTTTCGATCTCACTTTTGAGTTTTTGTAGATCGGCAAAGATTGAAACATCTGACACAACGGCAATTGCAGCCTCTCCCAGCGAGGTAACAGCTTCGCCAAGACTTTTCGCTGATCTGCCCGTAACGTAAACGCGTTTGGCCCCTTCAGATAGCAGCGCTTTGGCGATGGCAAAACCAATTCCTGTTGAGCCTCCTGTAACGACGGCCACCTTATTCAAAAATTTGTCAGACATATCTGGATTCCTTGTATGAGTGCGTTGGGGAAATTTGCGGATGGAACAAAAGTACCATTGTTCTAATTGAATCGAACAATGGTACTTTATAGCAGGCTGTGCAATACTGCAAGCATGAGAACACCTCTGCACCCATCAAAAGAAAGTTTGACCCTGTCGGGCGTTCTATACGCACTCAGCGAGCCTGCGCGTCTTTCCATCGTTCAGAGCCTTGCCAGTAAAGGCGCGCAATCCTGTGGTGCCTTAAGTCTGCCCGTGGCCAAGTCCACTGCTTCCCATCATTTCAGGGTATTGCGAGAGGCGGGCCTCATTCAAATGCAAGCAGAAGGAACGCAATTTATCAACTCTCTGCGTCGTGCTGATTTGGAAAGTCGTTTTCCTGGATTGCTTGATGCCGTACTAAAAGCATCTGGGATCGGTTAAGAGAACCGCCTTTACGCCAGCACACCAGTCCGTGTTTGTGTAGCACGGCCAACAATATATGCGCCATACCACTCAGCTGTTTGCTGCCAGCCTCCCACTGTCAGTCTAGCTACCAGTCCCGAGCCTTTACGGCACATTCGGCCGGGTCTCGCTGACCTGCAGCTCGTTGTCACGCGCGAAGTTGAGGCAGAAGTCCCAGGCCATGACGTCGTAGTCCCGCAGGTCGGGGTGCACGATGACGCATTTCACCTGCCCGATGGAGGTGGGTACACACCAGGGTGAATAGCCGAGATGGCTCCCACGGGTGGCACCGCCGGGGCGGAATTGGCTCATCACACCCGCCAGACGCTCTGCCCAGTCACTGGGGCGAAAGGTCTTGCCTTGCCGCGTGACTCCCAGGATGTAGAGTTCTTTTTGAGGAGTGGTGGCCATCTGCAAATTTGAAATTAAGGACTTGCGCCACAAAGTCTTATATAAGTGTTGCAACGCACAAGAATTCTACCCGCTCTACGGTCCCCAAGGATGGCAAACCAGCGATACCGCTGCGCATCAGAGTGATGTGGATTCCTCACAAAAGCACCATGCCCAGTGCGCCTAAAATCAGGCTTCAACGGCCCGACTGGCCTTTGCAGCAGTCGGGCCGATCTGTTTTGTAGCCAACCCCGGAGTTATGACATGACCGCCGCCACCGTTACCACGCCGTCTTCGCCCCACGTGATGAACACCTACGGCCGACTGCCCATCGCCCTGAGCCATGGACAAGGTTGCCGCGTGTGGGACGTGAACGGCAAGGAGTACCTGGACGCCTTGGGCGGTATCGCGGTCAACACCCTGGGCCACAACCACCCCCAGCTGGTGCCCGCGCTGCAGGACCAGCTCACCAAGCTCATCCACACCTCCAACTACTACCACATCCCCCTCCAGGAAGAGCTGGCCAGGCTGTTGGTGGAGCGCTCGGGCATGAGCAATGTGTTCTTCTGCTCCACCGGCCTGGAAGCTAACGAAGCCGCCCTGAAGCTGGCCCGCAAGTTCGGCCACAGCAAAGGCATTGAGCGCCCCGAAGTGGTGGTGTACGAGAAGGCGTTCCATGGCCGCAGCATCGCCACCCTGAGCGCCACCGGCAACCCCAAAGTGCAAGACGGCTTCGGCCCGCTGGTAGACGGTTTTATCCGCGTGCCCGTCAACAACATGGCCGCCCTCAAGGCAGCCACCGAAGGCAACCCGAATGTGGTGGCCGTGTTTTTCGAAGCCATCCAGGGCGAAGGCGGCGTGAACCCCATGCACATGGACTACCTGCGCGAGGTGCGCGCCCTGTGCGACCAGCGTGACTGGCTGCTCATGATTGACGAAGTGCAGTGCGGCATGGGCCGCACCGGCAAATGGTTTGCCCACCAGTGGGCCGGCATCCAGCCCGACGTGATGCCCCTGGCCAAAGGCTTGGGCTCCGGCGTACCGGTGGGCGCGGTGGTGGTGGGCCCCAAAGCGGCCACCATCTTTCAACCCGGCAACCACGGCTCCACCTTTGGTGGCAACCCGCTGTCCATGCGGGCCGGCGTGGAAACCATACGCATCATGGAGGCCGAGGGCCTGCTCGCCAATGCCCAGACGGTGGGCGCCCACCTGAAGGCTGGACTGGAAGCCGCCCTGAACGCTGAAATCGCCAGTGGCAGTGTCAAAGAAGTGCGTGGCCAAGGCCTGATGCTGGGTGTGGAGTTGTCCAAGCCCTGCGGCGCCCTGGTGCAACGCGCGGCCGACGCCGGCCTATTGATCAGCGTGACTGCCGACACGGTGGTGCGCATGGTGCCGCCGTTGATTTTGAGCACTGCCGAGGCCGACCAGATCGTGGCCATCCTCGCGCCTCTGATTGCTGCCTTTTTGAAAGAAACCGCATGAGCCCCCTGAACCACGGAATCCCCAGCACCCAACCCCAAGGCGCCCCCCCCGTGCGGCACTACCTGCAGTTCGACGACTTCAGCGCCGACGAATACGCCTACCTGTTGGAGCGCGCAGCCTTCATCAAGCGCAAATTCAAGACGTTTGAGCGCCACCACACCCTGGTGGACCGCACACTGGCCATGATCTTTGAGAAGGCGTCCACCCGCACGCGGGTGAGCTTTGAAGCCGGCATGTACCAACTGGGCGGCAGCGTGGTGCACCTGACCACGGGCGACAGCCAACTGGGACGCTCCGAACCGATTGAGGACAGCGCCAAGGTCATCAGCCGCATGACGGATATCGTGATGATCCGCACCTACGAGCAAACCAAGCTGCAAGCCTTTGCCGCCAACTCTCGGGTGCCAGTCATTAACGGCCTGACCAACGAATTCCACCCCTGCCAGATCCTGGCGGACATCTTCACCTACATCGAGCACCGTGGCCCCATCCAGGGCAAGACTGTGACCTGGGTGGGCGACGGCAACAACATGGCCAACACCTGGCTGCAGGCCGCCGCCAAGCTGGGCTTCCACCTGCGCGTGTCCACCCCCAGCGGCTATGAAGTCAATGAGAAATTGGCCGCTAGCGCCGGTGGAATGGGCGCGGGCAGCTATAAAACCTATAGCGACCCGATGGAAGCCTGCCAAGGCGCCGACCTGATCACCACCGATGTGTGGACCAGCATGGGCTTCGAGGCTGAGAACGAAGTCCGCCGCAAAGCCTTTGCCGCCTGGTGCGTAGACCGCAAGATGATGGCCGTGGCCGCGCCCAACGCCATCTTCATGCACTGCCTGCCCGCCCACCGCGGCGAAGAGGTGGAAGCCGAGGTGATCGACGGCCCGCAAAGCGTAGTCTGGGACGAGGCCGAAAACCGCATGCACGTGCAGAAGGCCCTGATGGAATACCTGCTGCTGGGCAAGCTCTAAACCCCCATGAGCGCCTGCACCACTTGCGGTGCCTGCTGCGCCTGTTTTCGCGTGGAGTTTTCGGTCTACCAGATGGACTTTGCGGGTGGCACCGTGCCCAGTGAACTGGCCGAAGAGGTGAACGGCAACACCTGGCGCATGCAGGGCACCGGCACTGTGCCCATTCGCTGCACGGCCCTCACCGGCACGGTGGGCGAACAGGTGGGCTGCCGCATCTACCCGCTGCGCCCTTCCCCTTGCCATGCATTGGTGGAGGGCAGTGAGGGCTGCCAGCGGGCGCGCGCCAAACTCGGGCTGCCCGCACTGGAAGGCGTCTGACCGAGGCGCCTCCATTTTTGAGCCCTGTTGGAAATAACCGACACCACGCATTTTTGACCGGTGTTAACTTCGCGGCGCTTCACACGAAGGAACCACAATGAACACCGCCCCCATCACCCTTACCCACTGCCAGGCCTTGGACGCTGCAGACACCCTGCGCCCGCTGCGCGAACTGTTTGACATTCCCGCAAGCGTGATTTACCTGGACGGCAACTCGCTGGGCGTGATGCCCAAAACCGCCGCCGCGCGCGCTGCTGAAGTCGTGACCCAGGAATGGGGCCAAGGCCTGATCCGCTCCTGGAACACTGCCGGTTGGTTCAGCCTGCCCCAGCGCCTGGGCAACCGCATTGCCCCGCTGATCGGGGCGGACGCGGATGAAGTGGTGGCCACCGACAGCACGTCGATTAACCTGTTCAAGGTGCTGTCTGCGGCCCTGTCCATCGCCGCCCAGGATGCGCCCGAGCGCAAGCTCATCGTGAGCGAGCGCAGCAACTTCCCGACCGACCTCTACATCGCCGAAGGCCTTTGCAAAGAGCGTGGCTACACCCTGAAGCTGGTGGAGCCTGAAGAGATTGCCGCCGCACTCACCGCCGACGTGGCGGTGCTGATGCTCACCCACGTGAACTACCGCACCGGCGCCATGCACGACATGCCCGCCTTAACCGCTGCGGCCCACGCCGCCGGCGCTTTGATGATCTGGGACCTGGCACATAGCGCGGGCGCCGTGCCAGTCACGCTCAAGGCCTCGGGCGCTGATTTCAAGGAATCAGGAACAGCAAAATCTGCCGACTTTGCTGTGGGCTGCGGCTACAAGTACCTCAACGGCGGCCCCGGCGCGCCGGCCTTTGTGTGGGTGCACCCCCAGCACGCCGACCGCTTCTGGCAGCCCCTGGCTGGCTGGTGGGGCCACGCGGCACCGTTTGCCTTTACGCCCGATTACCAACCCGCGCCCGGCATCACCCGCTACCTGTGCGGGACCCAGCCCATCGTCAGCATGTCGCTCTTGGGCTGTGGCCTGGAAGGCTTTGAAGCGGCCGAGAAACTGGGTGGCATGGCGGCCCTGCGCGCCAAGTCGCTGGCGCTGACCGACCTGTTCATCCAGCTGGTGGAACAGCGCTGCCAAGGCTACGGCCTGGGCCTGGCCACCCCGCGCGAGCATGCCCAACGCGGCTCGCAGGTGTGCCTGACGCGCGAGCACACAGCCGGTGGCGACTTGGGCTCCGGTGCCTTCGCCATCGTGCAGGCGCTGATTGCGCGCGGCGTGATTGGCGACTTCCGCGCGGGCGATGGCGGCATCCACAAAGACATCTTGCGCTTTGGCTTCACGCCGCTGTACATCGGGTTTGAAGACGTGTGGAATGCGGTGGAGCATTTGCGCCAAGTATTGGAGAGCGGCGAATGGAAGAAGGCGGAGTTCAACCGCAAGCATGCGGTGACCTGACACCTGCTTGTTGCTTGCTCGCACGGCGGGAAGGCGGTACAGGCCGGGGCCTCATCAGCTCCTTCGGAGCAGCAAATCGGCCCCAACCTGCACCGCCTTCCCGCCTTGGGTGTGAGTGGCAGTGACATTTGAAAAACCTAGAGCAGTGGTATCGCAAACCTTGGAGCCGAGACGGAGAGCGGGGTATGGGTTATGGCCGATTTGCTGACCCGCAGGGTCTGATGAGGCCATGGCCCATACCCCGCTCTCCGTCTCGGCGATCACCAATAACATGACCTAAAGACAAAGCCGACTATGACCTCTACCGAAAAAATCGTCGCCGAAGAAAAAGCCCAGCTCGACTTCAGCCAAACCATGAGCTATGGCGACTATCTGCAGATCGACACCATTTTGGGTGCGCAAAAGCCGCTGTCCCCCACACACGACGAGCTGCTCTTCATCATCCAGCACCAGACCAGTGAGCTGTGGATGAAGCTCATGCTGCACGAGCTCACCGCTGCCATGGCGCACATTGCGCAGGACGACCTGCCGCCCGCTTTCAAGATGCTGGCGCGCGTGAGCAAAATCATGGAGCAGCTGGTGCACGCTTGGGACGTGCTGGCCACCATGACGCCGCCCGAGTACACCGCCATGCGGCCCTACCTGGGCCAGAGTAGCGGCTTCCAGAGTTTTCAATACCGCTGTATTGAGTTTTCGCTGGGCAACAAAAACGCGGCCATGCTCAAGCCCCACGCCCATGCACCCGAGCGGCTGGCGCTGGTGCAAGCGGCGTATGAAGCGCCGTCTTTGTACGACGAAGCCCTGCGCCTGATGGCCCGGCGGGGCATTGCCGTGCCCGCCAGCCACTTGGCGCGCGACTGGACCCAGCCCTACACCGCCAGCCCCGAGGTGGAAGCCGCCTGGCTGCAGGTCTACCGCGACCCCAAAGCCCACTGGGACCTGTACCAACTGGCCGAAGAGCTGACCGATCTGGAAGACGCCTTTCGCCTCTGGCGTTTCCGCCACGTCACCACCGTGGAGCGCGTCATCGGCTTCAAGCGTGGCACTGGCGGCACCGGCGGCGTGAGCTACCTGCGCAAGATGCTGGACGTGGTGCTCTTCCCCGAGATCTGGACGCTGCGGACGGCGCTGTAGGCCAATAACAAGCAAAATTGGCCTCTAGCGCACGTGGAATATGCGCGAGAAGCTATCAAATAAATAGCAATCTACTGCTACTCAAGCGGGCTGGCGCCGTGCCGGCTCGCGCTGGTGCAAGAACTTGGTAAGCAGGTCACGCGGTGGCACCATGCCTATGCCCTTGAGCACCTGCCCCACATTGCCACGGTGGTACGAGCCGTGGGCCAACACGTGGAAGAGCATTTCCTCCCGCGTCATGCGGCCGGCATCCCCATCGGTGAACTGAAAACTCAGGCTCTCGGCCAGCGCAGATTCACTCAGCCCAGCCACATACGTTTCAAACCAGTGGTCCGTCTCGGCAGCGGCGAAATGCAAGTCGCCCAGTGCGGGCGTGTCGTCGGTGTTGGTCTGGGTGTAGCCATGCGCCTCGCCCAACAAATGGGCGCGAAAGATGCGGTCCACCACGTAGATGTGGTTCAGCGTGCGGGTGGCTGTGTGCAGCGGCTCGGCGTGTTGCACCGGGTCCACCCGATGCATGGCATCAAACAACTCGGCATTGGCCCACGTCTTCTGGGCGAACAGGGTTTTGAGGATGGCGAGGGACATGACGGGCTCCGGGGTGGGTGGCTGTGGGTTGCTAGTGATTATCGGATGGGGATTTTGTGTATACGCTGTTCAAAATGCTTGTCCCTTCAGCTCTCAGGCCAAGCCAGCTTGCCTGCCATGACAACAAAGGCTGCTGCAAAGCTCCGCCGCAGACCGACTTGTATGGATGGTGTATCCACTACTTTTTGTCGAAAGACATGGGCCAGTAAGCCATAGCCCACAAAAACCGCGAAAGTCATGACCATAAATACTGCACTCAGGACGCCAAAGGACACCATGGGTTGATTCGAGGTGGGATCCAAAAACTGCGGCAAGAACGCCAAGAAAAACAGCGTGAGCTTGGGATTGAGCGAGTTAAGCAAAATGGCCTTGAACACAAGCTTGAGCGGGCCTAAGAACGGAGTGCTTTGGTTGACCGTAAATGCTGAATGGTCGCGCCAAGTGAGTATTGCCAAATACAACAGATACATCACCCCCAGCACTTTAAGTACCTGAAACGCCATCGCCCCGGCGTGCATCGTGGCGGCCAAGCCTAAGCCGGTTGCCAACATATGCGGAAGGATGCCAAGTGTGCAGCCCGCAGCCGCGTAAACACTTGCAATTCGCCCCTGCGACAAGCCGGTGGAGACAGTGAACAGCACACCGGTTCCAGGGGTGACGACGACGACCAGTGAAGTTATCAAAAATTCGAGACTTACCATGACAAGATTCCTTCAGTGAAGATGCACGCACACGCTTGGCGTGTCGCCCATCTTCACGTCTGAAACCTGTACTGTCTTGAACGTTATTGCACGCCCAGCCGCTGTGCGCGTTGCCAAGAACCGGGAGTGAACCCGAGGTAGCGGGCGAATGCACGTGTCAGATGGCTTTGGTCGGAAAAGCCGCTGTTCAGCGCGGCATCGGACAGCGCTGCACCCTGTGCGATCAATGCTTGAGCGTGACGCAGCCGGTGTTGTTGCAGCCAAGCAAACGGGGGCAATCCATGTACTTGAGAAAACTGGCGCACCAACTGGTAGCGAGAAAGTCCCGCCAATTCGGCCAGCGCATTCAGGGTGGGCGGTGAGTCCAACTGATCGAGCAGACACTCACGAACCTGATACAAAGATGTGAGTCGTGCGTCCGTAGGGGGCGAGCGACCATGGCGCTGAGCCAATAGTCCGATTGCCCGAGTCAGTAACTCCTCGTGGATTCCGCTTTCTTTTTCCGAAGTGGAAGGTATCCAATGGCGAAAGAGCGCGCCAAAAACCTGACGTAGCAAGGGATCGTCCAGCACGGGTCGCGTCAACTCCACTTCGCTTTGCCCCACGGTATCGGCCAGCACCTGCGGAGCGACATAGACCATCCTCCAGCGCCTGGCCTGCTGGCCAAGGGGCATGCCATCGTGCACCTCGCCTGGGTTGGTTGTGATGATTTGTCCTGCCAAAGCCTGAACCTGTCCACGTCCGCTCGCCGACACCTGCCCGCCTTGGTCCAGCAGGCCAAAGCCAAAGGAGTCATGCCAGTGCCTGCCAAAGCTACGTGTGCTGCACATTTGCACAGCATGCACCCCAGGGATCGGCCCCGTAAGGACTGTGCATGTATGAGTGGATGTCACTTTGCTGAAGTCACTCACTGGAGGGGGTTCTTTCTGGTTTGTGCTTTTGGTGAAACATTCACCATCAAATAGGCCCCCACCATAGCAAACAAGGAAAAGTAATTCCAGTCGGATGCGGCCATAATTTTTGCTCTTCCCCGTTCACGCAAATTCCCACGAGGACCCCCACTGCAAGCTGTCGTCTACGAAGCCTTCTCCACCCCACCCCGCCTGCAAACCGTGCCGGACCCGACACCCGAGACGCATGGCGTGGTCGTCAAGGTGCAAGCCACGGGCGTGTGTCGCAGTGACTGGCATGGTTGGGTGGGGCATGACACCGACATCGTGCTGCCCCACGTGCCCGGCCATGAGCTGGCGGGCACGGTGGAGGCCGTGGGCAAAGACGTGACCCGCTGGAAGGTGGGTGACCGCGTCACTGTGCCCTTTGTGGGTGGCTGCGGCAGTTGCCCGGAGTGCCACTCTGGCAACCAGCAGGTGTGTGAAAAGCAGTTCCAACCGGGCTTCACGCACTGGGGCTCGTTCGCGCAATACGTGTCCATCCACAAGGCGGACCTGAACCACATGGACAAGTTCGAGGTGGCGGGCGTAACCGTGATCACGGAATTTTGAAGAACACGGTCCTTATCGCTGCGTTTACCTCGGGGTGCTTTGGGGGCCATTTACATACCAGACTGGCTACTAGCGCACACCGAATATGCGCAAGCAGCTACCAAAACCATAGCATCAAGGGTCACGCCGGTACAAGATGAAGTGGGCCTCCCGCCTGTGGATACGCCAGCCCTCAGCGCTTAGCGCCATCGCATCTACAAACTCGCCCACCTGGCTGAGCGCATCGGCTGCCCGCCCTTGGGGCGTGAGCGGTGTGCTGTGGCGCCCGGACCAAAGCAGCACCTTGCTGCGCACCAAAGCCGTAGCGCCATCCGGCTGCAGCGTCACCACCTGGTTGCACACCAGGTGCTGGGTCAAGCGGTCCGGGTCGCGGGCGGCATAAACGGCGGCAATGGCGGCCCGGCCCTGCAACAGACTGCCATCCGGGCGCACCAGCGTGCCCTCGGGCTCAAAGAGCGCGGCAAAGCCGGTGGCATCCGCGTGGTCCACCGCGTCTGCCGCTTGCAGCACCAGCGCGCGGCACTCGGCCTCTGCCGTGTAGCGTTCCATGGCGTTCATGCACCCTCCCCGGTTTGCTGAAGCCAACGTGACAAGCTGGCCGCCACTGCCTGCGGCTGTTCCATGGGCGCCATGTGGCCGGCATGGTCAATCAAGTCCAGCACCGCGTGGGGCACAAGGGCGCGCATGGCCTCGTGCTGCGCGGGTGGGGACCACGCGTCTTGCGCGCCACACTGCAACAGGGTCGGCACGGCCACGGTGCGCAACACGGCACTGGCATCGGGCCGGTGCAGCAAGGCGTCGATCTGGGCCGCAAATACATCGGCACTTTTGCGCGCGAACATGGCGACGATGCGCTCTATCAATTCGGCGTTGTGCAGGCGATCAGGGGCCACCATGCCCTGCACCCAGGCCTGTGCCATGGCCCGCACACTCTGGGTGCGGGCGACCTCCAACAAGGCATAGCGTTTGCGGGCCTCCTCGGCTCCGGCTTCGCCCGCTGCCCGTGGCAGGTGCCCGGTATCCAGCAAAGCCAGGTGGCTCACCCGCTGCGGCGCCAGCCGCAGCACCTCCAGCGCCACACGCCCGCCCATGGAATGGCCGGCCAAGGCAAAAGAGCCTTCCGGCGCCCCGGCCAACACCAGCTCCGCCATGGCCTGCAGGCTGTTGCTCAAACCGTAGTCGGCCACCCACGTATTGCAACCGGCAGGCAGGCCGGAGCGCATGGGTTCCCAGACCGCGCCGTCACACATCAGGCCGGGCAGCAGCACCAGCGTTCGGGTGGGCGCGCTCATGGGGCCACCTTGGCAGGGTCTTTCACCGCAGGGAAGGTCTGCACCTCGGTGTTCCACAGTTGGCCACCGGTTTTTTCCACCTTGCGCACGTAAATGTTATGCACCACATCGCGGGTTCGCGGGTCGATCAGCAGCGGGCCGCGCGGGCTCTCAAACGATTGGCCCTTCATGGCTTGCAACAATGCATCGCCGCCCGCGCCCTGGGTGGCCTTGGCAGCTTCGTAAATCACGCGCATGCCGTCATAGGCCCCCACGGCCATGAAGTTGGGGCGCGAGCCGCTGTTGGCCTTGCCATAGGCCTCCACAAAGCGCTTGTTCAAGGCTGAGTTGTGCGCGGCCGAATAGTGGTGCGCGGTCACGGTGCCCAGCGCCACATCGCCCATGGCTTCCAGAATGTCATCGTCCGTCACGCTGCCCTCTGCAATCACGCGGATGCCGGCTTTGTCCAGGCCGCGCTCGGCAAACTGCTTCATCAGCGCCGTGCCCACACCCGCCGGCACAAAGGTGAACAGCGCATCCGGCTTGGCATCGCGCACCTTCTGCAGGAAAGGTGCAAAGTCCGGGCTGCGCAGGGGCACCCGCAGGGCCTCCACCACCACCCCGCCCTGCGCCACAAAGCGTTGGTTGAACCAGGTTTCAGAATCGACACCGGGGGCGTAGTCGGTCACCAGCGTCACGACCTTGCGGATGTTGTTCTTGATGGCCCAGTCGGCCAGGATGGTGACCACCTGCGGCACCGTGAAACTGGTGCGCACGATGTAGGGCGATGCCTCGGTGATGCTGGAGGTGGCCGCTGCCATCACCACCATGGGGGTTTTGGACTGGGTGGCTATCGGCGCGCTGGCCATGGCCAAAGGCGTGAGCCCGAAGCCGGCCAACACCTGCACTTTGTCGTTGACCACCAGCTCTTGCGCCAGGCGCTTGCTCACGTCGGGCACGCCGGTGTCGTCTTTGATGATGAGCTGTACTTTTTTGCCGGCGACTGTGTCACCGTTTTGCGCAATGTAGAGGCGCGCCGCGTTTTCGAGTTGCTTGCCGGTGGACGCAAAAGGCCCGGTCAAGGGCAGCAGCAGCCCGATCTTGAAGCTGTTGTCCTGCGCCCAGGCTGTGCCCAGGCTCAAAGCCAATGTGGTGAGTGCAGCAACGCGGATGAAGGAACGCTTGTGCATGGTGAGGTCTCCGGATGGTTGTCAGCAGCGTAGCGATGCTCCTGCTGGGGCGGGGTGGCACTGGAGTGTGCATTCCGGAAATCGCCACGTCCAATGCAAAGCCTTGCACACCTATGCATTTTGCTTATGTAGTTAGCTACAACCCCAAGCTGCGCGCGCGCTCACGCAGCAGGCTCTGCCACCGTGCGGCGGCCGGTGTGGGCAGGTAGCCTGCGCGCCACAGCACCCCGATCTGGCGTGCGTCCTGCGGCACCGTAAGCGGCAGCGCCACCAAGAGTCCGGCCGCTATTTCGCGGGCCATCTGGCGGGGTGACATCAATGCAAGCCGGTCGCTGTCTTGCAACAGGGCCTGCATCAGCATCGCGCTGTTGGCGCGCAAGGGAGTGCTGGGTGCAGGCAGGCCGGTGGCGTGGACCATGTGGTCAAACGCCTTCTGCGCCGGGGTGTCGGGCATGGGCATCACCCACTGCGCTTGGCGCAGCGCGCTCCACGCAATGCGCTTCTTGAGCGCAAACGGATGCCCCGCGCGTACCACCACCGCCAGCCTGTCGTTGAACAGGCTTTCCTGTTGCAGGTCTGCATGGGGCGGCGCATCGCGCAATGCGCCTACGATGCAGTCCACCTCGGCATTGCGCAACTGGGTGACCAGGGCGTCAAAGGTGCCATCGATCAACACCAGCTCCACGCCGGGCTCCCGGTGCAAGAGCTGCTCTGCCGCAGGTGCCAACAGCATGGTCGTGGAGAACGGCAGCGTGCCCACCACCAGCCGCCCCTGCAAAGCCGCACCGGCGCGCGGCCACTCTTCTGCGGCCTGACGCAGTTCGGCCAGCGCCAAGCGGCAGGCGCGCACCAGGGCTTCGCCCGCCGCTTCCATGCGCAAACCCTTTCTGGAACGCACACACAGCGTGGCCGCACTCAGGTGCGCCAGCTGCCGCAGGCTTTGGTGCACTGCAGGCTGGCTGACCCCGAGCTGCTGGGCCGCGCGCGCCTCAGTGGCACCCGCAGCCACCGCGAGCAATACCTCCACATGGCGGGCAACGACCCCCAGGGCCAGCGGACTTTCGTGCCAATGCGTGCTTGTCTGCCGGGTACGGTGCCTGTCCGCATCGGCCAGCAGTTGCAGGGCCCGCGCCGCACGCAGTGCCAGCTGCCGCCCCGCCGCCGTGGGCAGCAAGCTGCGGCCTCCCCGCTCAAACAAGGGGGCGCCGACCACCGCCTCCAACTGCTGTACCGCTCGGGCCACCGACGACTGTGCGACATGCAAAAGCGCGCCGGCCCGCTGGGTACTGCCGGTGTGCACCACGGCCGCCAGCGCACGCAGCAAACGCCAATGGGGCAGCAAGGTGAATGGCATGGGAACAAGGTGCGACATGGAACTGCGGGCAGTTTATCTGCCGCACGGGCACCGACAGAACGCTGGCACATCGCCTTAGACCGGCCCCCAGGAAGGGCCACGATGACCAGCGTTGATCAAGCGCAGCGGCGACGCAACACGAACCCTCTCAAGACTGAAGCCGGTTCCATTTGTCGCCGCTGGAGATCGAATCGACGAGCGATTCGCGATGACGATTAGTTCGTCTTGGGACCGCCACCAGTGCTGTTGCCTGGACGACGTGGCCAGCGCCAAGTTGCGCCGCCAGCGACTTGCGCAGCCTGCTGGGGAGTCAGGGGTGTGAAGGCGCTCGCCGCAGACGTTTTCTGGTTCGCGATCATGGAAGGATTCATTGTTTTCATAGCAGTTTCCTGAATGGAAGCCCTTTTTTCGGTTGAGCGGCAGGGGAAATAGCCCGCAAACCTTCAAGCCACCTCCACCAGGGTGGTGGTGTACTTTGAAGGCCTGGTGATAGTGTGCGGTTCACGAAAGGCTCCGACTTTCTTGAGGGCGACACAGCTTTATTGGCAGCGACAAACCGGGCCTATCGTTTACCCTGAACCCTTGTCAAATCCGCGGGAAAGCCCTGCCGAGCAGCCGCATTGGCACGCCGTAACCCATGCCATACTTCCCTTCATTCGGTCGACTGACACGACCAATGCAGAGCACGAACCAACAAGGTTCACCACCACGAACGCGTCTTTCAAGACGCCAGTCACACCAACGACAGCATCCACCGTGAAATCACCAAAGTTGTTTCGAGCAGCGGCCCTGGAGCACCGGTACCGGCAGCAGGGACAGGCCATTGCGCCAGTGCGGTTGACATGGGGGGTGAGGATCGCAGCAGGCGTCACACTGGCCTGTATCCTGCTCTTGGCGATCTGGACGAGCACGTGGGAAATCACCCTCCCGGACCACCCACCGCAAACGCTATGGCAATGGCTGACTCAGCAAGTAACGACGTGACACATCCATCGCCAGGCAAGCGCCGGCTGCCCATGTACTTGCAGATGGAAGCCAACGAATGCGGGCTGGCCTGTCTGGCCATGCTCGCTGGGTACCATGGTTTGGGCGTTACGCTGGCGCAACTGCGGCAGGAGTTGGCCATTTCGCGCAAGGGGACGTCGGTACTGGGCCTGATGCAAATCGCCGAAGTCTTGAAGCTGGATCTGTTGCCGGTAAGCCTGGAACTGGAAGCCGTACCTGAACTTCAGTTGCCTTGCATCCTGCACTGGGACATGGAGCACTTCGTGGTGCTCAGCAAAGTTCAGCGCGGCGTAGTGGAGATTTACGATCCCGCAGTTGGTATTCGAAGGGTCAGCATGGCCGAGTTCAGCCAGCGCTTTTCGGGGGTCGCTGTCATGTGCACAGCTCGACCAGACTTCAAGCCCTGGGCAGCGCGCCCGGTACCCAGTGTGCGCGATTGGCTGGGCACGGTGCCCGGCTTGAAGCGAGACCTCATCGCCATATTTGCCGCCACAGTCCTGCTGGAAGTGTTGGCAATCGCCATGCCTTTGCTCTTGCAATGGGTCGTGGATACCGCCCTGCCTGCCAGGAGCGAGGAGCTAATCCTCGGCCTGGCGGTGGGCTTTGCATTGCTTGTGGTGATGTCCGCATCACTAGCGCTGCTGCGGGGTTGGGTGATTGCCCTGTTCAGCTCCAGGCTGAATCTGCAGTGGATGCAAAAAGTGCTGGCACATCTGCTGCACTTGCCGATCGACTATTTTGAACGCCGGCACATCGGCGATGTATCGACCAGCTTTGCCTCCATCTCCATCATCCAGGGAACGGTGACCCACACCTTTGTCGCCACGGTGGTGGATGGCTTGATGGCGATAGGCACATTGATCATGCTGGCCTGGATCAGCCCGGCTGGCGCAGCCTTTGGGCTTGCCGTGCTTGTGGCCTACATCGTGGTCCGGCTCTTGTTTCAGCGCCACCTCAGAGAAGCAAAAGCAGAACAAATCGTGCATTCAGCCCGACAGCAAAGTCACTTTCTGGAGTCCTTGCGAGGCATACAGGGAATTCGGCTCCACGGCAAAGCCAAGCAACGCCAGAGCGACTGGACGGCCCTCGTCTCGCGTGAGGTCGATGCGGAACGAAAGCTGACTGCGCTGGACGTGTCGCACCAGGCGGTTCGCACAGCGCTCTTCGGTTTGCAACGGGTCGTCGTGATCTGGCTGGCAGCATTGGCACTGTTGAATGAAAGCCTGACGCTCGGTGTCATGTTTGCCTTCCTGGCCTACCTTGAACAATTCAGCCAGCGGGCTGCAGAATGCGTTGATCGCCTGCTGGACCTGGAGCTTCTAAAACTGCACCTTGCCAGGGTGGGCGATATTGTGCAAACACCTGTGGAGCCGGTAGATGGCGCGGCCCAGGCCGCCTCGCTTTCCTCGCCTTCCCACGATGCGAGCACGCCCCTGAGCTTGTCCGCCAAGGGCCTCAAATACCGCTATGCCTTTGCGGAGCCCCTGGTCGTGGATAGTGTCCACCTGTCGATTGCTGCGGGCGAGTGTGTGGCCATCACCGGCCCTTCCGGGTGCGGAAAAACATCACTGGTCAAGCTGTTGCTGGGCTTGCATACCCCCACCGAGGGCGAGGTGCTGGTCAATGGAGAGCCCCTCAGTGCCTTCGGACGGGACCGCTTGCGCTCCATGGTCGGCACCGTGATGCAAGACGACATCCTGTTTACCGGATCGCTGGCGGACAACATTTCCTTCTTCGACCGGGAAGCAGATATGCAATGGATTGAGGCCTGCGCCCGGATGGCATCCGTACACACCGACATCATGAACATGCCCATGGGCTATGACAGCCTGGTGGGAGAAGCCGGCGTAGGACTCTCCGGCGGGCAGAAGCAACGCATTCTGCTGGCCCGTGCGCTGTACCGTCGCCCGGGCATGCTGGTACTGGATGAAGCTACCAGCCAGCTCGATGTTGCCAGCGAAATTGCCGTCAACGAGGCGCTGAAGAAGCTGGCCATCACCCGCATCATCGTGGCTCACCGTCCGCAAACCATCGCCATGGCGGACCGGATCATCCGGCTACGCGCGGGGCAGATAGAGGAAACGGCTCAGCCATCAGAACACTGGCACGCCCAGTTAGACTAGGCCAAAGGAAACATCACGATGGCAGGCGTATTTGGTAAAGACCCCAACATGAAGCGAAAAGGTAGCCGCGAGGAGCTGGACCGCATCATGGCCGAGCGAGCCCGCAACAAAGAGGCTGCGGCCGCCCGATTCCGGCTCAAGAAGCCGGCCGCTGCGACGCCCCAGAAGGCAGAGACGCCCAAGGGCTGAATTTACCGCCCAGCCTCTGCTCAGTCCCTATCCCGGTCGCGCGTCCAGATGGCGGCGAAAGCCTTCACTTTGGCCCAGGCACCCACGCGCTCTTCCGACAGCACATCCAGAAAATCAGACAGGCGTTTGGACTTGGCCATGGTGTACACCGTGAGCGCGGTGGTGAGCACAAACACCACCGCAAACACCAGCGCTTTGTGAGACAGAGGGGCGTCCGCCTCGGCCAGCAGGTTCATGCCCAGAAAGCCGGTGGTGATGGTGCCTATCAGGCCCAGAATGGTGACCACCGTCAGGCGCACCACGGTGTTGGCCTGGCGGCGCAGGCTGTCGGCCTCCAGGTAGTTGTTCATATCGGCGATGCGCTCTTTGACTTCCGAGTACAGCGGGTCCAACCCCAGGTGCTGCGCACACTTGGCAAACAGTGCCCGGGTTTGGGCTTGCTCCGAAATTTCGTGGAACCAGTAGCGGTGGGTAAATCGCAAAAAGCTGGCAAAGGTGCTGCGTATGCTGCGCTTGAACCGGCGCACGCTGCCGGGGTCGCTGATGTTGAGGTTGCGCAGAGTGTCGGCCAGGCGGTCTGAAAACATCAAGAGCGCGGCCTTCTGAAAGTGGGCAATCAAAAACAACAGGAAATGCTGGTGCCGGAACTGCGCCAGCACGCCCCGGTCGCGGCAGGTGAAGAAAGGGCTTTGGGCATCCCCCACCACCACCAGCGAATGACCGGTGCAAAGGTAGCGGGTGTAGGGCGCGGCGCCGCCGGCAGTCCAGAAGCGGTCGTAGCAATAGCGCTCTTCAAAATCCTGCAAGTAGTCATCGGCAAACGGCAGCGACGCTTCCCCTTGCGCACGGCCCGCGCCCGTGACCAGACCGAGGCGCACAAAGTCGCTGCGGCTCAGGGTCTGGGGCTCGTCCACGGCCAAATACGCCAGCAAGGGCAAGCGGTAGTACTCGATCTGCCGGTAGCGCAACGCACCCACTTGCTCCGAGTGGTCACTCACCAGCGGCTGCAGCAGCCAATCCCAGTGGGCGGCAATGCGGGGCGCACGGTGGCGGGCGACATGCGACATGAACAAATCGGGCTGGCCTGCGTCCGACTGCGCCAACACCTGGCCCTGCGCGCCCAGCCATTCGGCCTGGTGCAGGCAATGCTGGGCCTGCCCCTGGGCATCCCAGCCCGAAGGGTAGCCACGGCCAAAACGGTAGAGCAGCTCTTGCACATGCGTGAGCGGCAGCGTGTCGCCTGCCACCTCCACATTGAGCAGCACCAGGTCCAGGTCCAAAAAGAAATACAGGTCCACATGCACCACGCGCAGGGTGATGGCCTCCATACCCGGGTGCAACACCACCCGGACGGCGCTCACGTCGTGCCGACGGAACACCCGCATGGGCGAGCCGTGGACCTGCCCGCCGCTGGCGGTTTGCCCTTCGCCATACAGAAAGCGCTGCACATAGGGCAAAAAGGTCACAAACTCGTTGTAATGCCGCTCGTGGAAGTTGCAGGCGTCGCCGGTGTATTCGTCCACCACTTCGCGCCAAGGCGTGGCCTCGCCCATGGCGGCCAGGATTTCCCAGGGCTTGGCGTGCTGGGCCTCGCCCCCCCGCACTGGCATCAGCCGCAGAGGCCACAGCAAAATATGTCCGAATTGGCGAACGCAGTGGGGGGATTGAGGCGTGTGCATGGGGTCAGTATCGCACCGCCTGACGGGGTTTTGCCTCACTTCTGCCAGGTGTTCACCGGTGCCTACCAAGTACAAAGCAACGCCAGTCGGTCTACAGCAACTCAAGCCTGCGCCGAAGACACCTGCTCTTGCACGAACTTGGCAAACGCGCGTGCGACAGCGCTGAGCTGTGGCTGCGGCAGGGTGAGCAGTTGCACCGTATTGCCCTGGCGGATGTCCAGGTCCCAGTCAGGTAGCAACGCGACCAGTCGGCCCGCCACCACGGCATCCCGCACGCAGTAGCTGGGCGCCAACACCACTCCCATGCCGCCCTCGGCCAGGCGCACCAGCACAGTCAGGTCATCACTCTGCACCGCCGCTGGGGCTCGCGCACAGATGACCGCATCGCTGCCATCGCGGCGCAACCAGTGCATCTCCGGGTTCATGGACACGGGCCCCAGCAGCAACAGCGAGGCCGATGTCAGTGCTTCAGGGTGCTCCATGGGCGCCCACGGACCCGGTGCGCCATAGGCACTGACGTGGAATTGCAAATAGGGTCGCGCCACCCAGTCTGGCGGTGGATTACGCGTGATGCGAAAGGCGATGTCCACCCCTTCGCGCTGCAAGTCCACCCGCCGGTCCGACAGGATGAGGTCGTAATTCACCTCCGGATGCAGAGCGCGGAACTTCAACAACAAAGTTGGCAACACCGTGGTGCCAAAGCTGGGGAGCGAGGTAATGCGCAAGCTGCCCGCCAGACCCGCATGCACCGAGGTCAGCGTGCCGCGCGCCTGATCGGCGGCGTCGAGCACGGCCAGTGCGTGCGGCAGCAGGCGCCTGCCCGTCGCTGTCAACGTCAGCGAACGTGTAGTCCGCAAGAACAGGGACTGCCCAGTGCGCTGCTCCATGTAGGCAATGCGGCGGCTCACCGCAGCGCGGGTCTGACCTGCCTGCTGGGCTGCCAGCGAAAAGCTGCCCGCGCGGGCCACGCGAGCAAACAGCTCCAGCGCATCGGCATCCAGCGAAGGTGTCAGTGTTTCCTTGCGAGTAGAGGGTCTTTTTGTTTCCATGGTGTTGACAGAGTGCATGCGGTACGCAGTCTAGTCAAGCACCCCGAAAGCAGGAATCATCACCCCATGACAAACACCAACACCCAAGACTTGGCTTCACGCTGGATCGCTGCTGCCAACATGACGCCCTCCATGCGGCATCTGACACCGTCGTTTGAAGCAGCGCCAGCCCTGCCGCACGCCGAGCTGGACCTCTGCCTTAGTGCGCCGGACGGTGTCCTGCTTTGGGCCACCGTGTTTGAGCCCGCCACCGCAGCCCATGCGGTAGCGCTGGTGGCCCCGGCAACTGCCGTGCCACGCCATTACTACCGGGCCTTTGCACGCTGGCTCTGTGCACGTGGCTACGCGGTCCTCACGCTGGACTATCGCGGCATCGGCGAATCGCGCCTCGTCGGGCAGCCCGCCCGGCACATAAGCATGCGCGACTGGATGCAGCAGGACCTGCAGGCAGCGCTCGCGGCAGTGCACCGGCGCGCACAAGCCACCGCAGACACCGCGCTGCCCACACTATGGATTGGCCATTCCCTGGGCGGCCATGCGCTGGCGCAAATGCAGGGTCTGGAAAGCGTGGACGCTGCGATTGGCGTGGCAGCGCAACTGCCCTTCTGGCGCCTGTGGCCGCGTTGGCACCAGCGCCTGGGTGCCCTGCTCTTCTTTGGCTTCTGGCTCCCCGTGTGTGTGCGGCTCTTTGGCGGGTTGCCCGGCTGGGCTCTGGGCGGCGGAGAAGACCTGCCCGCTGCTGCGGCACGCGACTGGAGTCGTTGGGGACTGATGCCGGGCTATTTCACCAGCGACCCGACGGTCGAGGTAACCGCCCACCGCTGGGCCGGAACCGCTCATCTGTGGGCCATCAGCGACGACAAGGTCTTCGGCCCACGCCGGGCGGTAGAAGCATTGCAGCAAGCGTTTGCCGGTGCACCGGGCGTGGTGGAGCTGCGGCAGGTTTCCCCTGCGGACATGGGGGTGCGAAGCATCGGGCACTTCGGCCCCTTTCGCCGGCAGATCGGGGAGCGGCTGTGGCCGCACTTACTTGAGGAAGTAGAGGCCGCGGTACCGCAGCTCAGGGGCCTTCAACCCAGAAACCGCAACATCCCGTAAAGCGACAAGACACCACACACCACCAGCATGCCGGTCTTGACAGCTCGGTTGCTGGTGAGTGTGCCCGCAACGCTGCACACCAGAATGGCGATAAAGATAAAGCTGGTTTTCATGGGCGCGATGCTAACGGAGCGGCAGGGCTCGATAAACCTGGTAACAAAAAAACGCCTGCCCACCCGGGACGCCCCCCAGAATGGACAGCCCATGAAGTCCCTGCTCTCGCACTTCCGTTTTGAAGCCCTGGCGCTGCTGGCTGCCGCACTGTGTCTGCTGGTGTCCCCTTATGCCGCACTGCTGCCGCTGGGCTGGGTCGTCGTCCGCCTGGGCCTGCGACTGCGCAACGCACAGCGCCAACAGGCCCTGCTGCGACGCGAAATTGCCTCGCTGGAGCGCACCACCCAGCACCTCAAAACCCAGGCCTTGACCGATAGCCTGACAGGCCTGGCCAACCGTTTTCTGCTGGCTGACCGCTTTCAGCTTGTGCTGGAGCGATCCAAACGTCAACAGGTCGCGTTCGCGCTGCTCATGGTGGACCTCAATGGCTTCAAAATCATCAACGATCACTTCGGACATGCGGCCGGTGATCTGGTGCTGCGCACCGTTGCCCAACGCCTTTCGACTGCCGTGCGCGCGTGTGACACGGTGGCGCGCATAGGCGGCGACGAATTTGTACTGCTGCTGGAAGCGTTTGAAGACCCGGACGAACTCGTGCACATAGGCCGCAAACTGATCGCTACCATCTCCGAAGAAATTACCCTTCAAAACGGGTCCATCATCCATGTCGGCGCCAGCGTAGGCATAGGCCTGTTCCCGCGCCACGGCACGGACCTCGATACCCTGCTACAGGCCGCCGACGAAGGCATGTACGACTGCAAAGCCTCCGGGCTGATGGAGCTGCAGTAATTCTCAGCCACTTACCTGCCGGTGCTTTAGTTGCTATATTTTTAGGAGCTGCTTGCGCAAGCTCCATAAGCGTCAGGGGCCGATTTTGTGCAGAAACGCTGGGGCGGGGTGTTTCAGTAACGGCAGGCGCAGTTTCAGCGCCCCCATTGCCGCTACCTAGATCTTGCTTTTTGCACATCGCGTGGGGCATCTAGGTTCCGAGTTGACACGGTAGGCCTCACACACAAAATTTTTGACAAGCGGGCTCTTACATCCCGCTGTAACCATACAACCAGGGCACATCCAAGAGCTTGTGGCCCAGCAGCCGCATGGAGACATCACGGGCCACGCGCAAGGGACCGCGCAGGTGAAATATCTGGCCGTTGCGGATGGCGCGGGCCTGCACCCGCGCGTTGCGCTGCCAGCGTGTGGCGGCGTAATGGGCAAAGGCCGCAGGCAGGTCGCGCCCATGGGCCTGGAGTGAGAGGCTGAGCTGCTGCGCATCTTCGATGGCCATGCCTGCCCCTTGGGCCAGGTAAGGGCGCATGGGATGCGCCGCATCGCCCAGCAGGGCCAGGCGACCCAGCGCCATTTGGTGCGCGCCACGCAGGGGCGGCCGGTCGCTCAGGGCCCAGAGGCGCCAATCGTCTATGGCATGCACCAAGTCCAGCAAGGGGCTGCCGGCATGGGCCAGGCGCACCCGCAGTTCGCCGGCGTTGGCGCTGTGGTCCCAGCCCGAGGGGTCGCCCGCTGCCGTGCCGTGCACGATGACGACCACGTTCAGCCATTCACCGCCGCGCACCGGGTACTGCACCGCATGAAAGTGCGGCCCCATCCATGCGGTGACCACTTGGGAGCGCAGGGAATCCGGCAATGCAAACTGCGGCACCATGGCCCGGAAGGCCAGGTGGCCGGTGACACGCGGTGCGCCGTCGTCCACCAGCTGACGGCGCAGCGCGCTCCACACCCCGTCGGCCCCCAGCACGCCGCTGGCGTCCAGCTCGCGGCCCTCTTGCGTGTGCAGCTGCACGCGCTCGCCCACGGGGGCCACGCTTGCAATGCGGGTGTGGAGGTCGATATGCATGCCGCCCACGCGCTCCACGGCGCGGCGCAGCAGGGTGTGCAGGTCTTGCCGTGCAATGGTGACGTAAGGTGCGCCGTAAAGAGACTGCGCCCGCGCCCCCAAGGGCAAGGTGCCCAGCAAGCGGCCGCTGAGGGCGCTGCGCACCTCCAGTCTTTCCGGAAAAGCCGCTACTTCAGCGACTGCCTGCTGCAAACCCCAGCCATGCAGAATGCGCGTCACATTGGGCCCCAGCTGCACACCGGCCCCTACTTCGCCAAAGGCGGGCGCCTGCTCTACCAGGCGCAAGCCCTGCCCTTGCGCGCCCGCATTGGCCCGCCGGCCGCACGCCAAAGCTGCTGCCAAGCCGCCTATGCCCCCACCCACGATGACCATGTTGTCTTGCATAAGCATGGATTCTGCCGCGCCGACCCCGCAGAAACCCTGAGCCAGCGCAAATTCACATAAATACCGGCGGGAAGACTATAGTGGGGCGGTCGCAGACCTCATACGCCCGCACCATGACCATGCACACCGACTTCGAGCTGCTCTTCGACTCGGCGCCTATTTCGCTCTGGCTCGAAGACTACAGCCTGCTCAAGGCCCTGTTCGAGCAGTGGCGGGCCCAAGGGGTCACTGATCTGGAGACCTTCTTGCACGAGGACCCGGCACGCATGGAAGCCTGTGCGGGCTGCTACCGGGTGCTGCGGGTCAACCGCCATACGCTGGCGGCGTACGCGGCCCAAAGCCAGGAAGATCTGATGCAGCGCATGGGCGAAGTGCTGCGCAGTGCCACGCAATGCGGACTGCTGCCCGAACTGCTGTCCTTCTGGCAGGGCCATATGCAGTACACGGGCGTGGCGGTGAACTATGCACTCGATGGTAGGCGCATGGATGTGCGCATCAGCATCCGTATCCTTGAAGGCTATGAAGACACCTGGAGCCGGGGCATGGTGGCCATTGAGGACATCAGCGAACACGCCCGCGCCTGGGCCTTGCTGGAAGCCAGTGAACGGCATGCACGCAACCTGTTCGAGTTCTCGCCGGTGTCGCTCTGGGTGAATGACTTCAGCAGCGTCAAACACCTGATGGACGAGCTGCGGGCCTCGGGCATCACGGATTTCAAAACCTACCTAAGAGATCATCCTGAATTCGTATCCCTTTGCATGAAGCGCATTCAGGTGCTGGATGTCAACCAACAGACCTTGCAGATGTTTTCTGCCCCGAGCCGCAGCAGCCTGCTGAGCCAACTGGATCGTGTTTTCCAGGACCTGGCCCAATGCGCGTATGCCGAGCAGTTGACGGACTTGTGGAACGGGACAAGCGTCCAAACGCGGGAGGTCATCAACCACGACCTTAACGGGCAGCACATCCACATCCACATGCAGCTCTCGGTGCTGCCGGGCTATGAGCATGACTGGAGCCTGGTGCTGATTTCGCTGGTGGACATCAGCGCCCACAAGAGGGCCGAGGCGCATCTGGAATATCTGAGCAAGCACGATGCGCTCACCCAGCTGCGCAACCGGGCCTACTTTGTCGAAGAACTCAAGCGCATCTCGCGCGCGGGCCCGTGGCCACTGAGCGTGATGGCCATGGACCTCAATGGCCTCAAACAGGTGAACGACACCCACGGCCACGCTGCCGGCGACGCCATGCTCCGCCGCACCGGCGAGGTACTGGCCCAGGCCACGGCAGGCCAGTCCCTGTGCGTGGCGCGCACGGGGGGCGATGAATTCGTGATCCTCATGGCGGGCCATGACGAGCGTGCAGCCCAAGCCCTGAAAGAGCGCATAGACGCCATGCTGGCCATTGACAACCAGACGCACTCCGGCCAGAAAATCAATCTATCCATCGGCATCGCCAGCTGCCCGACGGCGGCCGGGGTGGAAGAAGCCACCCATCTCGCCGACCAGCGCATGTATGCCGCCAAGCGGCGCTTCTACGAAGAAGCCCGGCGGGAGCGCCGCAGCAACTAGACGCTGCGCCCCTGCCCTTGGCGGTGGGTGCCCTGCAAAGACCCTGCTGCGGTGTAGCGCTTGACCTTGAAGTGGCTTTAGGGTTTCCAATGGCGGCATTGAAAGGAAACACCATGTCTCATGCTTGCGAACACCACACCCCTGCTACCGGCAGCATTCTCAACCCGGCCCGCTACCGCCGGGTTTTGTGGCTGGCTTTGTGGATCAACGCCGCCATGTTCGGCGTGGAGCTGTTCAGCGGCTGGCATTCGGGCTCGCTCTCGTTGTTGGCAGACTCGATTGACTTTGCGGGCGACGCGCTGAACTACGGCGTATCGCTCGCGGTGCTGTCTGCCGCCCTGGCCTGGCGCGCTCGCGCGGCCGTGCTCAAGGCGCTGTGCATGATGGGCTTTGGCGTCCTGATTCTGGGCCGCGCCGTCTGGTGCCTGTACACCGGCACCGTGCCGGATGCCACCACCATGGGCGCGGTGGGCCTGTTGGCGCTGGTGGCCAATGTGGCAGTGGCCTGGATGCTGTATGCCTTCCGCGAAGGCGACGCCAATATGCGCAGCGTGTGGCTGTGCTCGCGCAATGACGCCATCGGCAACCTACTGGTCATGCTGGCAGCCGCCGGCGTGCTGGGCACAGGCCGTGCTTGGCCGGATGTGCTGGTGGCCGCCGGCATGGCAGCGCTGGCCCTGCAAGGCGGCTGGCAAGTGATGCGCCAGGCCCGCCTGGAACTGGCGACCCCCGGCGCGACGGCCGCGTCCCGCTGCGACACGCAGCACCACGGCCACTCGCACTGAGCGCGCCCCTAGTTCGCGACGGTGAACCGCTTCTGGATGTGCTTGGGGTTCTCCAGCTCGTCCACGATGGCCACTGCCATGTCTTCTACCGAGATGCGGCCGGAGTCTGTGATTGACGCCATCCCCTCACCGGGGTGCGCAGCCCGCCAAAGTGCGGCACACCCTGCCCCTGCTGGCAGACTATTTCAGCAAAGCCGGCGGCTCAGCGAGCGCTCCTTGTCACGTCCGTACTGGACAAATGGACGGCAGCGGATAGAAAGGTGGGCATCGCAAACCCACCCACCACAACCATGAGCGAGACAAGCCCCCCCGTGCACACCCACCACCGCATTTGCCCCCTGTGCGAGGCCTGCTGCGGGCTGGAAATCAAGGTCCAGAACCAGAAGGTCATCAGCATCCGCGGGCACGAGGCCGATGTCCTGAGCCGGGGCTACATCTGCCCCAAGGCCATTGCACTCCAAGACCTGCAGGAAGACCCGGACCGCCTGCGCACCCCACTGATCAAGCGCAATGGCCAACACGAGCCCGCCACCTGGGACCAGGCCTTTGCCGAGATTGAGAAGCGCCTGCCCCCGCTGATGGCCGCGCACGGCCAACACGCCGTGGCCTTGGCGGTGGGCAACCCTTCCGCCCACAAGATAGGCCTGCTCACCTACTTCGGCAAACTGGCGCGCGCCATCGGCAGCCGCAATGTGTTTTCCGCCTCCACCCTGGACCAGATGCCCAAGCAGCTGGCCAGCGGCCTGATGTTCGGCCATTGGCTCTCCACCGCCCTGCCCGACATCAGCCGCACCGATTTGCTGGTGGTGATTGGGGCCAACCCGCTGGCCAGCAACGGCAGCATGTGGACCGTGCCCGACTTCAAGGGCAAGGCCAAGGCGCTTCAGGCCCGGGGCGGCCAGCTCATCGTGATCGACCCCCGCCGCACCGAAACGGCGGCTGTTGCCGACGCGCACCACTTCATCCGCCCCGGCGCGGATGTGTTTTTGCTGGCTGCCATGGTGCAGGTGTTGTTTGCGGAGAACCTGGTGAACCTGGGGCGCGTGGCCCCGTGGGTGCAAGGCACCGAAGAGGTTCGTGCAGCGGTGGCGGGCTTCACCCCTGAAGCAGCCGCCGCCCGCTGCGGCATGGGTGCAGACACCATCCGCGCCCTGGCGCGCCAGATTGCCAGCACGCCCAAGGCGGCGGTGTATGCCCGTATCGGCACCTGCACCCAGCAATACGGCACACTGGCGAGCTGGTTGGTGGATGTGCTCAACACCCTGAGCGGCCACCTGGACATGGAAGGCGGCATGCTGTTTGCCAAGTCTGCCGCTTTTGCCAGCAACACCATGGGCAACCCTGAGAACAAGCCCGGCAAAGGCAAAGGCGTGAGCACCGGCCGCCACCATGCCCGCGTGAGCGGCGCGCCCGAGGTGTATGGCGAGCTGCCCATGACCTGCATGGCCGAAGAAATCGAAACACCGGGCGAAGGCCAGGTGCGTGCGCTGATCACCGTGGCCACCAATCCGGTGCTCTCCAGCCCGGACGGCCCGCGCCTTGCCAAAGCGTTGGACTCGCTGGACTTCATGGTCAGCCTGGACATTTACCTGAACGAAACCACCCGCCATGCGGATGTGATCCTGCCCGGCCTCTCGCCGCTGGAGGACTTGCACTACGACGTGGCCTTCCCCCAACTCTCATGGCGCAACCACGCGCGCTACAGCGCACCGGTGCTGCCCCACCCCGAAGGCCAACCCGAAGAGTGGCAAACCCTGCTCAAGCTCACCGCCATCGTGCAAGGTCAGGGCGCGCAGGCGGATGCCAACGAGCTGGACGACCAGCACTTTGCTGACGATGCCAACCGCCTGTTCGGCCCCCATGCCGCTGCGGTCATCGCAGCAACTGGTAGCTTGCGCGGCCCCCAACGCGGGCTGGATGTGGCGTTGCGCACCGGCCCTTACGGCGACCAGTTCGGCGGTTTACTAGCCCCCACGCTTGCTGCTTCGCATGCTGCGCTGCCCCCCGAGGGGGCCAACCTTGCTGGGGGCGGCCCGGCGCTGCGCTTGCCTGAAGGGCTGAACCTGCAAAAGGTGATGGCGGCCAGCGACAGTGGCGGCATTGACCTGGGCGAACTGCAGCCCCGCATTCCCGAAATGCTGCGCACCCCCAGCGGCAAGGTAGAGCTCGCGCCCCCTTTGTTGCTACAAGATTTGAAGCGCGCTGCGCTGGATCTGCGGGCGCCAGCGCCCGATATGGTCATTATTGGCAGGCGCGATGTGCGCACCAACAACAGCTGGATGCACAACCTGCCCACGCTGGCCAAAGGCCCTTTCCGCTGCACGGCGCTGGTCCACCCCATTGACGCTGCGCGCTGCGGAGTGCAGGACGGCGGCATGGCCACCCTGCGCAACGGCCACCGCAGTGTGCAGGCGCAAGTGCAGGTCAGCACCGACATGATGCCCGGCGTGGTGAGCCTGCCGCATGGTTGGGGCCACCACCTGCCGGGCGCGCAGCTGAGGGTGGCGGCCGAGCGCCCCGGCACCAACCTCAATGCCTTGCTCGACGACCAGCTGCGCGACCCGCTCTCGGGCAACGCGGTGCTGGGCGGGGTGGCTATCACCATGGAAGCAGCCTGAACGGAAACTGCACAAGACAAACGGTAGGGGGGGCTCAATTCGCCACGCCCAAAGACATTTAGGATGTCCGGACCATTAGAAAATAAGTTGGAAAGCCCCATGCAATCAGCCTTGCGCCTAGCTACCGCACTTCTGGTCTTGTCCCTGACACTGGCCGCCCACGCCCTGACGTTCCGCGCCGCGAGCGACCCTTACCCCCCCTATGGTGACCCCAAGCATCCCGATGGCGGCTTGGGCATCGAGATCATTCGCGCGGCCTACAAGACGCAAGGCCATGATGTCACGATGGACTATGTGCCCTGGGCCAGGGCTGTAGAGGGGGTTAAAAAAGGCAACTACGACATCCTTCCTTTCACATGGAAGACCGACGCCCGCGAGAAACTGCTGCTATTCAGTGCCCCGTTGGCCGTGGGCAATGTCCGCTTCATCAAGCGCAAGGGCGACCCATTCAACTTTCATGGACTGGAGAGCCTAGAGGGGAAACACATAGGCGTTATTCACCGCTATGGATACAGCGTTGCCTTTGTGAAGTCCACCGGCTTTGTCCGGGAAAACGGAAGCAGCCTGGCCACCAATGTCCACAAGCTTTTGTTGAAGCGATTGGATCTGACCGTCGAAGACGAGACTGTGGCGCGTGCAGCCCTCTTTGCAGAGGACCCGGCACTTCTGGAACAGATTGAATTCGTCAAAACGCCTTTGGCAGTCAACCCGCTTTATATCTCCGCCGGACTACAAAACCCTCGGGCTCAGGAAATCATCAGTGCCTTCAACAAGGGGCTGGAGATCATCAAGGCCAACGGCACGTATGACCGCATCTTCAAAAAATACGGCGTAGAGCGTTCAGTGCGCTGACACGCAGCCGACGCTATCCGGCGCGCGGGCTGGTCCCCTTCAGTCAAGACCTAAAGCAGCGCCTGCCCTGCCGCAGCCACCACACTGCGGGTGAGGCGCTCCAGTTCCGGCAAGGGCTGCTGTGCCACTTGCCAATACAGGGGCACATCCAGCGCGCGGCCTGGCACCAGCTCCACCAGACGACGTTTGCTCAGGTGCTCTTGCACCGAGAGCAGCGGGTTCATGCCCCAGCCCACATCGGCCAGCGCGGCATCCACAAAGGCCTGGGAGGAGGGCAGCCGGTGGGCCGGCAGCATCACATCACGGCGCAATTGGCGACGCACCCAGCGTTCTTGCAGGCGGTCATTGCGATCGAACACGATGCTGGGCGCGCGGGCCAGCGTCTCGGCATTCACCCCGCTGGCAAAGTGCTGCTGCATGAAGGCGGGCGACGCGGTCGCGCAATAACGCAAGGTGCCCAGCTTGCGCACCTTGCAGCCCTGCACCGCCTTGGCATGCGAAGTGACTGCGGCCAGCACATGGCCACGGCGCAGCCATTCGTTGGTCTGGTCCTGATCGTCCACCGCCACATCGAGCAGCACCCGGCTCTGGGCACAAAAGTCCCGCATGGCGGTGACGAACCAAGTGCTCAGGCTGTCGGCATTGATGGCAATGCGGAGGGTGGTGTGCACGGCCTCCGCATCCTCAGGGGCCAGGGCCGGCAGGTCGCGCCGCAAATCATGCTCCAGCATGGCTACCGAATCCGCATGGCGGCAGATGCGGGCCCCTGCCTCGGTCGCGGTGCACGGCTGCCCCCGCACAATCAGCACCGCCCCCACCCGCTCTTCCATCTGACGGATGCGCTGCGACACCGCCGATGGTGTGATGTGCAGCACCCGCGCAGCGCGCTCGAAGCTCCCCTCACGCACCACGGCAGCGACAGTGGCAAGGAGTGTGGATTCCAGCATGATGAAGCTCCATGAAGTATGGCTTATTCAAGCGTAGCAGAATTCATGTGAATTTCAGCACTTCACTCCGATACTTGCGCCATGCAAGAAACCTCCGACTTCCTAGCCCACCTGACCAGTGCCCTGCCCAGCGTCATGACCGGCCTGACCCTGAGCCTCTCGCTCATCGTGGCCATTGGTGCGCAAAACACCTTTGTGCTGCGCCAGGGCCTGCGTCGCGAGCATGTGGCGGCGGTGGTGGCGGTGTGCGCCCTGCTGGACATCTGCTTGATGACCCTCGGCGTGAGCGGGCTGGCCGCTGCCTTGGGTGAGTATCCGCGTGCCCTGAATGCGCTGGCACTGGCCGGTGCTGCCGTGGTGGGCTGGTACGGCCTCTCGGCACTGCGCCGGGCGCTGGCGCCGCACGCCATGCAGGCGCAGCTGCAAGGCGCGCCGCAAACCCTGCGCAACACCGTCATGCAGGTGTTGACCATCAGCCTGCTGAACCCGCATGTGTACCTGGACACCGTGATTCTGGTGGGTGCTGTCGGGGCCAAGCAGGCGGCAGGCAACCAGGGCTGGTTTCTGCTGGGGGCCGGTGGCGCCAGCGCGCTGTGGTTCATGGCCCTGGGCTTTGGCGCGCGCCTGCTGAGCCCCCTGTTTGCGCGCCCCGTGGCCTGGCGGGTGCTGGACCTGCTGGTCGCGGCCATGATGGGCCACATTGCCTATGGCTTGTGGGCGCAAGCAAGCGCCCTGTAGCAGGCTCCGTTCAATCTGCCGGTTCGGCATCCGTCAGGTCTATCCAGGCCACCTGCCCGCTGCCTGCGTCATTCAAGCGGACCACCAAGGCCGGGGCGGCGTGGGCGGGCAGCGCAAATTGCAGCTCCACCCGCTCGCCGTGGTGCACCTCGCCCAAGGTGGCACCGGCAGCCTCCAGCTCGCGGCGCACGCGCCCCTCCAGTGGGTAGGGCACCGCGCACTTGAGCGCTTGCATTTTCACAATCGGCACTTTTTCGGCCTGCAGCAAGGCCTGCGCCACGGTGTCGGTATAGGCCCGCACCAGCCCGCCAGCGCCCAGGTTCACGCCGCCGTAGTAGCGCACCACCGTGGCTAGCACGCCTTCCAGATCCTGGTGGCGCAGCACATCCAGCATGGGTCGCCCGGCGGTGCCGCTGGGCTCGCCGTCGTCCACCGCCGCCGAATGCCCACCCGCCATCAGCGCCCAACACACATGCGTGGCCGTGGGGTGCTCAGCCCACAAATCCGCCACCACCTTTTGCGCCGCAGCGCGGTCTGCCACCGGCTGCACCCGGCCGATGAACCGGCTTTTTTTGACGATGAGTTCGCTGTTGCTGGGTTTTGCTATCGTGTGCGCCATGGGCTGAGTGTAGAGTCCGCCCGCCCCGTCTTTGTCCTTCGCAAGCCCTCCCCATGACCCGCCGCACCCGATTTCTGCTCGTCCTGTTCACCCTGCTCTTGGCGGCCTTGGCCGGAGGTGCCTATTGGCTGCATGGCAACCTGGACCGGCTGGTGCAGCAGGCCATCACCCGCTATGGCAGCGAGATCACCGGGGTGCCGGTGCGCGTGGCGGCGGTGCAGCTGGATGCGGCCAACGGGCGCGGCGAACTGCGGGGCCTGCGCATCGGCAACCCGGCGGGCTTCCAGACGCCCTATGCCGTGCAGGCCGATCGCATCGAGCTGGAGCTGGACCTCAGCACGCTGGCCTCGGACGTGATCGTGATCCGCAAGATTGCGGTGATCGCGCCGGATGTGATTTACGAGAAAGGCGAGCGGCGCACCAACTTTGATGCGCTGCAAGCGCAGATTGCCAAGGCGGTGGGCCAGTCGGCCGGTGCGGGGCCGGGCAAGAAACTGATCGTGCAGGAGCTGGTGGTGCGCCATGCCCGTGCGCAAGCCAGTGCAGCTTTTATGGGCGGCAAGACCGTGGCGGTGGACCTGCCCGACCTGCAACTGCGCGGGTTGGGCCAAGCCGAAGGGGGCCTAAGTCCGGCCCAGCTGGGCCAGCGCATTGCCGGAGCCATGGAGAAGCGGCTGACGGCGGCGGTCAGCTTTGACAAGCTGCTGCAATCCGTGGGCGGTGCCCTGAACCGTGCGGGCGAGGCCTTGCAGGGCATTTTTAAGTAAAAAGTGCCTCTAGCGCTTACATAACAAGCGCAAGCAGCTACAAAAATAATAGCAATCAGATTACCAGTGAGGTTTTCAGGCCGGCCAGGTAAGCGTCCAGCGTGGCCAGGCCCACCGCTTCCAGGTCAAAGGCCTCGGGGTCCAGCAGCCAGTTGTATTGGATGCCGCCCACCAGGGCAAACAAGCCGATGGTGGCGTTGCGCAGGTGCGCATCGGCCCGGATGTGGCCGAGCTGCTGCGCCATGTGCAGCAGGCGCTGAATGTCGTCCATCCATTCATTGCGGCCACGGATCTTGCGCTGCCGCATGGCCTGCATGTCATCGACGTACTCCACCTTTTGCATCGCGATTTCGAACACGCGGCGCACCTGCGGTTCGGTGGCCACCTGGCGCAAGGCGGCGGCCGTGTTGCGGCGGATTTTGTCCAGCGGGTGGGCTTCGTCCCCGGCGGTGACTTCGGTCAGGCGCGCCGTCATGGGCAGGGTGACGCGCTCCATCATGGCGTTAAAGAGTTCGCCCTTGTTCTCAAAGTGCCAGTAAATCGCGCCCCGGGTCATGCCGGCGTCTTGGGCAATTTCCTGCAGCGAGGTGCGCGACACCCCGCGTTGGTGGAACACGCGTTCGGCAGCGTCCAGTATCAGTTCACGGGTGGCGAGGGCTTCTTCTTTGGTGCGGCGGGCCATGGATTGACCTTATAGGAATGTGCGGGTATTGTAGGCTTTTGTCTTACATACATTCAAGCATGTATGTATACTAAGCGAGTTCGCAAGCGGCCGGCTTGTTTTCTTTTGAGGGGTTTCCCCTAGACGCAGCGACCGGCATGCAGCGCCCCGTCCACCGCCTCCAACCACCTTTGTCACAAGGGAACACGTGTATGTCCTTATTCCGTCAGACCCGGGGTGCCTCCCCCGCCCTTTCCTCCGGCCGCCTGGCCTTGCTGGCTATTCCGCTGGCCGTGGCCCTGGTGGCTTGCGGCGCCAAAGACGGTGCGCAAGGCGCAGCCGCTGCCGGTGGCGGCATGCCGCCTGCTGAGGTGGGCGTAGTCACCGTGTCCAACCAGGCCGTGGCCCTGCAGTCCGAGTTGCCGGGCCGCGTGAGCGCGCTGCGCGTGGCCCAGGTGCGCGCCCGCGTGAGCGGCGTGGTGCTGCAACGTGCCTTCCGCGAAGGCAGCGAAGTGAAAGCCGGCCAGGTGCTGTACCAGCTGGACGCGGCCCCCTACCGCGCTGCATTTGAAAGCGCCCAAGCCACCGTGGTAAAGGCCCAGGCCACCCTGGCCCAGGCCACGGCCCAAGTGGAGCGCAACAAGGCCCTGGTGGAAGCCAACGCCATCAGCAAGCAGGAATTCACCACCCTGCAAACCACCCAGCGCCAGGCCGAAGCCGACCTGGGCGTGGCCAAGGCAGCGGCAGAGACTGCGCGCATCAACCTGGCCTATGCCACCATCACCGCCCCGATCTCCGGCCGCATCGGCCAGTCCGCCGTGACCGAGGGCGCCCTGGTCGGCGCCTCTGACACCACTGCGCTGGCCACCATCCAGCAAACCGGCTCGGTGTATGTGAACTTCACCCAGTCCAGCACCGAGGTGCTGCGCCTGCGCAAGGCCATTGCCTCCAAGCAGCTGCGCGCCGCAGGCGATGGCTCGGTGCCGGTGCGCATCGTGCTGGAAGACGGCAGCGAGCTGCCCAAGGCCGGCAAGCTGCTGTTCAGCGACCTGACGGTGGACAGCACCAGCGGCCAGATCACCCTGCGCGCCGAAGTGCCCAATGCCGACGGCCTGTTGCTGCCCGGCCAGTACGTGCGCGTGCGCCTGTCGCAAGCGGAGCTGCCCTCCGGCATCCTGCTGCCGCAACAAGCCGTGACGCGCACCAACCAGGGCGACACCGTGATGGTGGTGGGTGAAGGCGGCAAGCCCGCCACCCGCCCGGTCAAGGTGGGCAACGCCCAGAACAACCAGTGGGTGATCCTGGGTGGCCTCCAAGAAGGCGACCAGGTCATCGTGGACGGCTTCCAGAAAATGATGGTGCCCGGCGCCCCGGTGAAGGCCGTGCCCTGGAACCCCAATGCGGCTGCGGCCGCCTCCGCCCCGAGCGCTGCCGCCTCTGCGGCCGCCAAGTAAAAGCACAAGGCACTCCCTATGGCCCAGTTTTTTATCAAGCGCCCCATCTTTGCATGGGTGATTTCGCTGTTCATCATGGTGCTGGGCGGCTTGTCCATCACCCAGCTGCCCGTGGCGCAGTACCCGTCGGTGGCGCCGCCTTCCATTGTGGTGAATGCCTCTTACCCCGGCGCCTCCGCCAAGACACTGGAAGACAGTGTGCTCAGCGTGATAGAGCGGGAAATGAACGGCACCTCCGGCCTGATGTACATGGAGTCGGTCGCCCAGGCGGACGGTTCCGGCAGCATCACCCTGACCTTCGAGATCGGCACCAATGCCGACCTCGCCCAGGTGGACGTGCAAAACCGCCTCTCGCGCGCCACGCCACGCCTGCCTTCTTCAGTGACGCAACAAGGCGTGCGGGTGGACAAGGCCCGCTCCAACTTCCTGCTGTTCACGGTTCTGTCTTCCGACAACCCGGACATCAGCCCCATCGCGCTGGCGGACTACGCCTCGCGCAATGTGGTGCCCGAACTGCAACGCCTGCCCGGTATCGGCCAGGCCCAGCTGTTCGGTGCCGAGCGCGCCATGCGCATCTGGGTGGACCCTGCCAAGCTGGCCAGCTACAACCTCTCCATGAGCGAGGTGACGGCTGCCATCACGGCACAAAACGCCCAGGTGTCTGCCGGCGCCATCGGTGACCTGCCCAACATCACCGGCCAGAGCATCGCGGCCACGGTGGTGGTCAATGGCCAGCTCAGCAGCGTGAGCCAGTTCGGCAACATCGCGCTGCGCTCCAACACCGACGGCTCTGCCGTACGCCTGAAAGATGTGGCCCGCATTGAGCTCGGTGCCCAGGCCTATGCCACCTCCACCCGCCTGAACGGCAAACCCGGTGTGGGTATCGGCGTGCAGCTCTCCCCCAGCGGTAATGCCATGACCTCGGCCAAGGCGGTGCGCGAGCGCATGGCGGAGCTGCAGGCCTACTTCCCCCAGGGCGTGAGCTGGAGCATTCCGTACGACAGCTCGCCCTTCATCAAAATCTCTATCAGCCAGGTGGTGGAAACGCTGGTGGAAGCCGTGGTGCTGGTGTTCCTGGTGATGTTCCTGTTCCTGCAGAACTGGCGCTACACCATCATCCCGACCATTGTGGTGCCGGTGGCACTGCTGGGTACCTTCGGCGTGCTGCTGGCACTGGGCATGTCCATCAACGTGCTGACCATGTTCGGCATGGTGCTGGTCATCGGTATCGTGGTGGACGACGCCATCGTGGTCGTGGAAAACGTGGAACGCATCATGAGCGAAGAAGGCTTGCCCCCCATGCAAGCCACCATGAAAGCCATGGGCCAGATTTCGGGCGCCATCATCGGCGTGACGCTGGTGCTGATTGCGGTGTTCGTGCCCCTGGCCTTCTTTGCCGGCTCGGTGGGCAACATTTACCGCCAGTTCTCTGCGGTGATGGTGGCTTCCATCGCCTTCTCGGCCTTTCTTGCGCTGACGCTCACGCCGGCCTTGTGCGCATCCCTGCTCAAGCCGGTGGAGGCAGGCCACGCCCATGCCAAGACCGGCTTTTTCGGCTGGTTCAACCGCCGTTTTGCCAGTGGCGCAAAGAGTTATGAGGGCATCGTGGCCCGCCTGCTCAAAAAAGCCGGCCGCTACCTGGTCATTTACGTGGCCATCATCGCGGCCGTGGCCGTGGTCTACCTGCGCCTGCCGGGCTCATTCCTGCCGGCGGAAGACCAGGGCAGCATTCTGGTCAACGTGCAGCTCCCGCCGGGCGCTACCCAAGAGCGCACCCTGGGTGTGATGCAACAGGTGGAAAGCTTCATCCTGAACCAGCCTGAAGTAAAATCCATGGTGGCCGTGCTGGGCTTCAGCTTCTCCGGCCAGGGCCAGAACGCCGCGCTCGCCTTCGTGACCCTGAAAGACTGGGACGAACGCAAGGGCGCCGAGCACTCGGCACAAGCGCTGGCAGGCCGCGCCTTCGGGGCCTTGTCCAAGGTGCGAGATGCCTTCATCTTCCCGCTCAGCCCGGCCCCGATTCCCGAACTGGGCTCCGCCTCCGGCTTCTCCTTCCGCCTGCAAGACCGTGGCAGCAAGGGGCACGACGCACTGATCGCCGCCCGCAATCAACTGCTGGGCATGGCATCGCAAAGCAAGGTGCTCACCCAGGTGCGCCCGGACGGACTGGAAGACGCCCCCCAGCTGCAGATCGACATTGACCGCGACAAGGCCGCCGCTCTGGGCGTGAGCTTCTCCTCGATCAACTCCGCCGTGTCCACCGCACTGGGCTCGGTGTATGTGAACGACTTCCCGAATGCAGGCCGCCTGCAGCGTGTGGTGGTGCAAGCGGATGCCACGGCCCGCATGCAACCTGAAGACATTCTCAAGCTCAACGCCGTCAACACCGCCGGCAAAGCCGTGCCCTTGTCTGCCTTTGCCAGCACCCGCTGGATCAAGGGCGCCATGCAAACGGTGCGCTACAACGGCTACCCCGCCGCCCGCATCAGCGGCAGCGCTGCCGCCGGCTACAGCTCGGGCGACGCCATGGACGAGATGGAAAAGCTCGCAGCCAAACTGCCCGAAGGCTTCTCGTTTGAATGGACCGGCCAATCCCGCCAGGAAAAGCAGGCGGGCTCCCAAGCCATCGTGCTCTACGGCTTTGCCATTCTGGCCGTGTTCCTGTGCCTGGCCGCGCTCTACGAGAGCTGGTCTATCCCGCTGTCGGTGATTCTGGTGGTGCCCCTGGGTGTGCTGGGCGTGTTGCTCGCCACCCTGCTGCGCGGCTACTCCAATGACGTGTATTTCCAGGTGGGCCTGATCACCATCATCGGCTTGTCCGCCAAGAACGCGATTTTGATTATTGAGTTCGCCAAAGACCTGCAAGCCAGCGGCAAGAGCGTGATCGAGTCGGCCCTGATGGCCGCCCACCTGCGCTTCCGCCCGATTGTGATGACCTCGCTGGCCTTCATGCTGGGGGTGCTGCCCCTGGCCATTTCCACCGGCGCAGGCTCTGCCAGTCAGCGCGCCATCGGCACCGGTGTGATTGGCGGCATGGTCACCGGCACGGTACTCGCCGTGTTCTTTGTGCCTTTATTTTTCGTGGTGGTGCGCAGCCTGTTCAAAGGCAGCGAACGCCAACACCAGTTTGACGCTGAACACGCCCACAACATTGGAGTGGAATCCCATGAGTAAGCACCCTATTGCACGCCCCGCCCTGCGCCTGGCGACCCTGTCGGCAGCCCTGTGGCTGGCCGGTTGCAGCTTCATCCCCACCTTCAGCCGCCCGGCGGCACCGGTGGCGGCTGCATTCCCGGATGCGGCCGCGGTGAAGCCCGCTGCGAATGCCCAAGCCGCCGCAGACATCGAGTGGCACAGCTTTTTCAAAGATGCGCGCCTCCAGCGCCTGATTGAGATAGCGCTGGACAACAACCGCGACCTGCGCGTGGCCGCCCTCAACATCGACGCCGCCCGCGCCAAACTCGGCGTCAGCCGTGCCGCAGAGCTGCCCACCGTCAACGCGGGCATCACCGGCAGCCGCAGCCCGGCCAGCAACGGCAGCATCAGCAGCACCTACACCGCCGGCCTGAGCGTGACCTCGTATGAGCTGGACGTGTTCGGCCGCGTGCGCGCCCTGAGCCAGGCGGCCCAAGCCACCCTGCTGGCCACCGAAGAAGCCCGCAAAACCGTGCACATCAGCCTGATCGCCTCGGTGGCCAACGCCTACCTCACGCTGCTGGCCGACGACGAGTTGCTGCGCATGACCCGCGACACCCTCCAGACGCGGGAAGAATCCATGCGCCTGACCCAGCTCAAGTTCGACAACGAAGCCGCCTCCAAGCTGGACCTGAGCACCGCCAGGTCATCCCTGGAAGCGGCCAAGGTCACGCTCGCCCAGCTGACCCGCCAGCGCGCCACGGACGAAAGCGCCCTGGTCCTGCTGCTGGGGCAAGCCCTGCCGGCCGAGCTGCCTGCGGGCCTGGGCCTGGCGGAGCAAGGTTTCCTGAGCGACCTGCCGGCCGGTGTGCCCTCGGAGCTGCTGGTGCGCCGCCCGGACGTGCGCCAGGCCGAGCACAACCTGCTCGCCCTGAACGCCAACATAGGCGCCGCACGCGCAGCCTTCTTCCCCAAGATCACGCTCACCGCCACGGCCGGCGTAGCCAGCAGCGACCTGGACACCTTGTTCAAGGCCGGTACCAGCGCCTGGACCTTTGTGCCCCAGCTGCTGATGCCCCTCTTTGACGCCGGCCTGAACAAAGCCAACCTCGAAGCCGCCAAGGTCAACAAAGACATCGCCATCGCCCAGTACGAAAAAGCCATCCAGACCGGCTTCAAGGAAGTGGCCGACGCCCTGGCCGGCCGCGCCACCCTGGGCGAGCAGCTGCGCGCCCAGGCCGCCCAACTGGACGCCACCCAGACCACCATGCAACTGACCGACCTGCGCTTCAAGGCCGGCACGGCCAGCGCGCTGGATGTGCTGGACGCACAGCGCTCCCTGTTCACGGCCCAGCAGGCACAAGTGCAGGTGCAAGCCCTGCAACAACAAAACCTGGTCACCCTGTACAAAGTGCTGGGTGGTGGATGGACTGAAGCTTCCGACACGCAGAAAAAAGCCCAACCTTAAAGCCAAAACGGGCGCTAGCGCCCGTTGAATATGCGCGGACAGCTCCTGATTCAGGAGCACTCCCCAGCCAAGACCTAGCCCCGCCTCAGGAGATTGGCGACCAGGCCCGCAGCCGGAAGACTGCGGGCCTTCCTATTTGCATCAAGGCGAATGCCAAGTGGACAAAACCGGCAGGATGCCAATGGCATACACCCGATGAAAACGGGCTCTAGCTCTCATGGAATCTGTGCGGGTAGCTATTACTTTAGGAGTAGATCAGGAGTGACTGGGGTATCCGCTTTAGGCTGATGGTAGACATTAGGTCCGCTCCGAAGCGGTCGTTACGTTTTAGCCAGCCGACAGGCAAGTGCGCAGCGTTTTACCGGTCGGCTGCAGCGAAAGGTTAAACATCACCACTCCCCTCTGTTTTGCTCTTGTTCCTCTCAACAAGCTCGATGAGGACCTTTTCGATTTCCATGAGTCCATCTACTGCATCGTCAAGCGGCATTGGCGTACCACGGCTCAGTACAAATGCAGCAGCCATGTTGTCTCCACCAATAACAAGTTCAAGCGCTTCCCGAAGAATGGCGTCAGATACGTTGTATTTGAAAATGCCCGAAGTGCGCTTCTTCAAATACTCAAACCTGGGTGGCGTGAGCGGGTGGCGTTTGATTGCGTTTGCTGCGATCTGAGAGAGGACCTGAGCAGTTGGCTCTTTAGCCATCGCGCCGACCAGTCGGACCACATCCTGAGTGAGCTTGGCCGCGAGGTCCTCTGGTGAGGTGAAAAAGTTGACAACGTGAGCCTTCTTGAGAGTCCCTTTGAGCTCGCGCAGCATCTCAGACGACGAGCCGGTGTCGACATGCTTTGGAAGTACTGCATGTGTTTCCTCATCGATGATGTAGATGAGGCTCGGGAGGCGAATTGCCTGGGCCTCTTCATACTCAAGCTGAGTGAGCGACTTGCCCGTCTCAGGGTCAATGAACCCATACCGCATGGCGAAGATGCCGACATATACATTCGCTGAGCGTACTAACCGAAGACATTCCTCCTTAGGTGTTTCGGACAAAGCACCGAAGAATTCCATCGCCTTTGAATTGAACTCCAGCCTCCCTATCGCTTCGCGCACCAGCTGACGGTGGCGCTGTAGGTCAGAGAAGGTTGAGCTGACGAAGATTGACGGCGGCATGTGATGTTTGGCAAATAGACGACCGCATCAAGAATGCGCTTCATCGAGTTCAGGGTCTACTGCTAGGGCAGTACGCAGATCGTCTGTTGCCTCCAGCGCTTGATCGCGAGCCTCATGGCCGACTGCACCCGATCGTACGACTGAATATCCCTCATTCGGGTGAATTTCTGAATGTCCGCTTTCGCTGCAAAGCAGCCTGCCCTCCCGGCTGCTTCGCTGATCATTCCACCCGCGTAATCCGGTTCGGCTTGAAGCCCAAGTCCGCCGCCTTGCCCTTGCGGCCACGGGCTGCACGGGCGTTGTTGAGGCTGCGGATTTCCAGGGTTTCGTCACGCTCTTTGCCGCCGCGGCCTATGCCGGCGATGCGGATGCTGCGGGTGTAGGCGGCAGCGCCAGCCAGGGTGTCTTTGTCTTCCAGGTCGATCAGCATCAGGCCACGGCCGCCGTTGGTCATGGTCTTGAGTTCGGTGATCTCAAAGGTGAGGATGCGCCCGCCGGTGGACGCGCAGGCCACGTGGGTGGCAGGCGCCACCACTGCCGACGGCGTGCCAACTACAGTGACCTTGCCTTGCGCACCCGACACGACGGACGGCGCACAGAGCGTTTCGCCCTCGCCCACGCCCACAAAGGCCTTGCCGGCCTTCTGGCGCGAGGTCATGTTTTCCACACTCGCAATAAAGCCGTAGCCGCCGCTGCCGGACAGCAGCAACTGCGCGCTGGCCGGGCCGGCAAAGTAGTACAGGATTTGCGTGCCGCTTTCCAGCTCCAAGAGCGTGGTGACCGGCTGGCCATCGCCCCGCCCGCCGGGCAGTGCAGACACCGGCACGGTGTAAATGCGCCCGTTGGAACCGAACACCAGCAGCGTGTCCACCGTGCGGCACTCGAACGTGCCATACAAGCCGTCACCCGCCTTGAAGGCGAAGGTAGAGGCCTCGTGCCCATGACCGGTGCGCGCACGCACCCAACCTTTTTCAGACACCACCACCGTCACCGGTTCGTCCACCACTTTCACTTCCGCCACGGCCTTTTTCTCGGCCTGGATGAGGGTGCGGCGGGGGTCGGCAAACACTTTGGCGTCCGCCTCTATTTCTTTGACCATCAAGCGGCGCAGTGCGGCGGGGCTGCCCAGAATTTCTTCCAGCTTGCCTTGCTCGGTGCGCAGCTCGGCGAGCTCTTGCTCAATCTTGATGGCCTCCAGCCGCGCCAATTGGCGCAGGCGGATTTCGAGAATGTCTTCGGCCTGGCGGTCGCTTAAGGAGAAGCGGGCAATCAGCGCGGCCTTGGGCTCGTCGCTGTTGCGGATGATGGCAATCACCTCGTCGATGTTGAGCAACACCGTCTGGCGACCTTCCAGAATGTGGATGCGGTCCAGCACCTTGCCCAGGCGATGGCGGCTGCGGCGCTCGATGGTGCTGGCGCGGAAGGCAATCCACTCATTGAGCATTTGGCGCAATGACTTTTGCACCGGCTTGCCGTCCAGCCCCACCATGGTGAGGTTGATGGGCGACGAGGTTTCCAGGCTGGTGTGGGCCAGGAGCGCGGTGATCAGCTCCTGCTGCTCCACGGTGCGGCTCTTGGGCTCGAACACCAGGCGCACCAAGGCGTCTTTGTTGGACTCGTCACGCACCACATCCAGCACGCTGAGGATGCTGGCCTTGAGCTGGGTTTGCTCCTGGCTCAGGGCCTTTTTGCCGGCTTTGACCTTGGGGTTGGTGAGTTCTTCAATCTCTTCCAGCACGCGCTGGCTGCTCACGCCGGGCGGCAGCTCGGTGACCACCAGCTGCCATTGGCCACGGGCCAGGTCTTCAATCTTCCAGCGGGCGCGCACCTTGAGGCTGCCACGGCCACTGCGGTAGGCATCGGCAATGTCACTCGCGCTGCTGATGATCTGGCCGCCACCGGGAAAGTCGGGGCCGGGGATCAGGGTGAACAGTTCGTCGTCGGAGAGCTTGTCGTTTTTGATGAGCGCCACGCAGGCGTCGGCCACTTCGCGCAGGTTGTGGCTGGGGATTTCGGTCGCCAAGCCCACGGCAATGCCACTGGCGCCGTTGAGCAGGCTGAAGGGCAGGCGGGCGGGCAGCTGGCGGGGCTCTTCAGTGGAGCCGTCGTAGTTGGGCTGGAAGTCCACGGTGCCCTGGTCGATTTCGTCCAGCAGCAGCGTGGTGATTTTGGCCAAACGGGCTTCGGTGTAGCGCATGGCGGCGGCGCCATCGCCGTCCCGGCTCCCGAAGTTGCCTTGGCCGTCCACCAGCGGGTAGCGCTGCGAAAAGTCTTGCGCCATGCGCACCAGCGCGTCGTAAGCCGACTGGTCGCCGTGCGGGTGAAAGCGGCCCAACACATCCCCCACCACGCGGGCGCTTTTAACCGGCTTGGCGCCTGCATTGCCATTGGCACCGCCAAAGCCCAGGCCCATGCGGCCCATGCTGTACAAAATGCGGCGCTGCACGGGCTTGAGGCCATCGCACACGTCCGGCAAAGCGCGGCCTTTGACGACCGAGAGCGCGTACTCCAAATAAGCGCGCTGGGCGTAGGTGGCCAGGTTCAGTTCGCTATCGTCGGCGGGTGGCACCGGGCCTGTCGGTTCAATAGGTTCGGGGATCAAATCGAGCGTGGTTGGGTCAGTCATGTTTCTTCAGTTCAGTCCACTGCAATCCGGGATTCTTCAGGGGGCCACGGGCAAGGGCGGGATGCTATCTGCTTCAGCATCAAAAGCAGCTCCAGCGCACATCCATAGTGCGCAAGCAGCTACTTTTTTGGTAGCAAAAAGGGGCACAACAGCAAGCAAGTGCATCAAACGTCGATCTCTACCGAGTCGCCGTGCAGCTCCATCAGCTCGCGGCGGGAGGCCGCTTCACCCTTGCCCATGAGCTTGGTGATCAGCGCTTCGGTGTCTCCGAAATTGATGGCGCCCAGCATCACCGGCAGCAGGCGGCGGGTGTCGGGGTTCAGCGTGGTGTCCCACAGCTGTTCGGCATTCATTTCGCCCAGGCCTTTGAAGCGGCTGATGGACCAGGCGCCTTCGCGCACGCCTTCTTTGCGCAGCTTGTCGAGGATGGCGGTGAGCTCGCCCTCGTCCAGCGCATAGGCCTTGCTGGCGGGCTTTTTGCCGCGCGCTGGCGCATCCACGCGGAACAGCGGGGGGCGGGCCACATACACATGGCCGGTCTCGATGAGCTTGGGAAAGTGACGGAAGAACAGCGTGAGCAACAGCACCTGGATGTGCGAGCCGTCCACGTCCGCATCGCTCAAGATACAGACCTTGCCATAGCGCAGGCCACTCAGGTCGGGTGTGTCGTTGGGGCCGTGCGGGTCTACGCCGATGGCGACCGAAATGTCGTGGATTTCGGTGTTGGCGAACAGGCGGTCGCGGTCCACTTCCCAGGTGTTGAGCACCTTGCCGCGCAGGGGCAGGATGGCCTGGTTCTCTTTGTCGCGGCCCATCTTGGCGCTGCCGCCGGCGGAGTCGCCCTCGACCAGAAACACTTCGTTGTAGGCGATGTCGCGGCTTTCGCAGTCGGTGAGCTTGCCGGGCAGCACGGCCACGCCGCTGCTCTTGCGCTTTTCGACCTTCTGGCCGGCCTTCTGGCGGGTTTGGGCGGCTTTGATAGCCAGCTCGGCCAACTTTTTGCCGTAGTCCACATGCTGGTTGAGCCACAGCTCCAGCGCAGGGCGCACAAAGCTGCTCACCAAGCGCACCGCGTCGCGCGAGTTCAGCCGCTCTTTGATCTGGCCCTGGAACTGCGGGTCCAGCACTTTGGCGCTCAGCACATAGCTGGCGCGGGCGAACACGTCTTCGGGCATGAGCTTGACGCCCTTGGGCAGCAGGCTGTGCAGCTCGATAAAGCTTTTAACGGCCTGGAACAAGCCATCGCGCAAGCCGCTCTCATGCGTGCCGCCCGCGCTGGTGGGAATCAGGTTCACATAGCTCTCGCGCACCGGAGCACCGTCTTCGGTAAAGGCCACGCACCAGGTGGCGCCCTCGCCTTCGGCAAAGGTGTCGTTGTTGCCATCGGCAAAGCCTTCGCCGTCAAACATGGGGATGACGGGGTCTGCACTCAGGGTCTGGCCCAGGTAATCTTTTAGGCCGCCTTTGTAGAGCCAGTTCTGGTTTTCCTTGGTCTTTTCATTCACCAGCGTGACGCTCACGCCGGGCATGAGCACCGCCTTGCTACGCAACAAGTGCGTAAGCTCGCCCATGGGCAGGGTGGCGGATTCGAAGTACTTGGCGTCCGGCCACACGCGCACGGTGGTGCCTTGCTTGCGGTCGCCGTCACCGGCCTTGCGCACCTGCAGGGCTTCGGTCACGTCGCCACCTTCAAACACCAGGTGGGCGACCGAACCTTCGCGGTAGCTGATGGCCTCCAGGCGCTTGCCCAGCGCGTTGGTCACGGATACACCCACGCCGTGCAAGCCGCCTGAGAAGCTGTAGGCGCCGCCCTTGCCCTTGTCGAACTTGCCGCCCGCGTGCAGGCGGGTGAACACCAGCTCGATCACCGGGGCTTTTTCTTCCGGGTGCATGCCGAAGGGAATGCCGCGCCCATCGTCTTCCACGCTGACGGAGCCGTCGGCATGCAGGGTGACTTTGATTTTCTTGCCGTGGCCCGCCAATGCTTCGTCGGCGGCGTTGTCCAGCACTTCTTGAATGATGTGCAGGGGGTTGTCGGTGCGGGTGTACATGCCCGGGCGCTGTTTGACGGGCTCCAGGCCCTTGAGCACGCGGATCGACGATTCGGAATATTCGGGGGTGGGTTTGACAGCCATAGCGGCGGATTGTAGGGGAATCACGGCAATCCACTGTATATGCATACATGCAATTTCCGGCTTGCCGCTCCGATGCCTGACTGGCTGCTGCCCCGCCCGCTGCAAACCTTCGCCCGAAACTGGCTACATTTGCAGGATGCGCTCCACCCCCCAAGCTCTCTCCATGACCCAGGTGTTGGTGTGCGGCGCCGCCATCGTGACGCTTTCCATGGGCATACGGCACGGCTTCGGCCTGTGGCTGCAGCCCATCACCCAGGCCCAGGGCTGGACCCGTGAGACCTTTGCTTTTGCCATCGCCATCCAGAACCTGGTGTGGGGCTTGAGCGGCATTTTTGCGGGCATGGCGGCGGACCGGTTCGGGGCTTTCCGGGTCATCGTCATCGGCGCGCTCTTCTATGCCTTGGGCTTATGCGGAATGGGTTTGGCCACCACCCCCTTGATGTTCACGCTGGCGACCGGCGCTCTGATCGGCATGGCGCAGGCGGGCACCACCTATGCCGTGATTTACGGCGTGATTGGCCGCAATGTGCCTGCGGAAAAGCGCTCCTGGGCGATGGGTGTCGCTGCCGCTGCTGGCTCTTTCGGCCAGTTTTTGATGGTGCCGACCGAAGGTTTTTTGATCAGTCACTTCGGATGGCAGGAGGCGCTACTTATTCTGGCCGTCGCTTCTTTGCTGATGATTCCGCTGGCCCGTGGCCTGTGGGAACCTGCGTTCGGCGCAGCCGCCGCGCCGGTTCGCCAGCAAAGCATTGGCCAAGCACTGCGCGAGGCCTTCAAGTACCCGAGCTTTCAGTTGCTGATGGCAGGCTACTTTGTGTGCGGCTTCCAGGTGGTGTTTATCGGGGTGCACATGCCCAGCTACTTGAAAGACCAGGGCTTATCACCCCAAGTGGCCAGTTATGCCCTCGCCCTGATTGGTCTGTTCAACGTGTTCGGTACCTATGCGGCGGGCGTGCTGGGCCAGAAGATGCCCAAAAAGTACATCCTTGCATTCATCTACCTGGCACGGGCGGTGACCATCAGTGTCTTTCTGCTGGTGCCTCTGTCCCCCCTGAGTGTGTATGTGTTTGCAGCGGTCATGGGCGTGCTGTGGTTGTCTACCGTCCCCCCCACCAATGCAACGCTGGCCCAGATATTCGGTGTGGCCCATTTGTCCATGCTCGGTGGCTTTGTGTTTTTCAGCCACCAGGTGGGTTCCTTCATGGGAGTGTGGCTGGGAGGCTTTCTGTACGACCGCACCGGCAGCTATGACATCGTCTGGTACATCGCCATCGCACTGGGCGTAGCCGCTGCACTGGTGAACCTTCCGGTGCGCGAAGCACCTATTGCGCGCGCGCCCCAAACCGCATGAAGCCCACCGTCATGCTCAAAAAAGCTGCACTCACACTGGCCCTGTGCTTGTGCCTGACGGCCGTTTTTTCCTTGTACACCCAAGCTGATTTCATGGTGCAAATGGCCAATCAGCTGTGGGCTTGTTTTTGACTCTTTTTGGATATGACAACCAGCAATACCCCTGTCACCATCATTACCGGCGCCTCTGAGGGCATCGGTGCCGAGCTCGCGCGGCAGCTAGCTACGCGCTATGGCGCTGGCTTAAACCTCGTATTGGCAGCCCGTAAACGCGAGAAACTGGATACGGTTGCGGACATTTGCCGTGCCAAGGGCAGCCAGGTTTTGGTGGTGCCCACGGATGTATCCGTGGAAGCCCAGTGCCGCCAATTGATTCAAGCCACCCTCGACGCGTTCGGACGCATTGACACCCTGGTCAACAACGCCGGTGTTTCTGCCCAGGCTTTGCTTCAGGATGTGGATGCAAAGGACCTGCATTGGTACGAGGACCTCATGCGTATCAACCTGTGGGGGAGCGTGTGGTGTACCCATGCTGCGTTACCGCAGATCAAAAAAACCCAAGGCCGCATCGTGGCAGTGTCGTCACTGGCGGGACTGATTGGCGTGCCCGGGCGCACCGCCTACAGCGCCTCCAAGTTTGCAATGACCGGCTTTTTTGAGGCCCTGCGTGCGGAACTCAAGCCAACAGGCGTGAGTGTGACGACCGCCTACCCCGGCGTGGTGCTGACCGATATCCGGGCGCACGGTCTGAACGCCAAAGGCGAGGTGGCTGGCTCCAGCGGCCTCAAGGAAGACAAGGCCATGACCGTGTCCGAGTGCGCCTACCTGATTGCCACCGGTATGCAAAAGCGCCAACGCGAAGTAGTAATGACCGCCCAAGGCAAACTCGGGCGCTTTTTGAAACTTTTGCTTCCGGGCGCGGTGGAGAACATGGCCATGGCGGCGCTGAAAGATGAAGTGAAACCCCGATAATGCAGACACCGCATCCGCAGTTGTCCGCACCTTCGCCCTGGATCCAACGCTGGAGTCATCTCGTCCCCTCTGGCGCTTCCGTTTTGGACGTTGCTTGCGGCAGCGGCCGTCACCTGCACTGGTTTGCAGGGCGCGGTTGCAAGGTTACAGGCATAGACCGGGATACAGAGAACGCTCACCAACGGGTACCACAAGCCAAGCTTGTACAGGCCGACATCGAAAACGAGGCTTGGCCTCTGCGAACCAAAGCGAGTTCCGTGCCCGCGTTGTTTGATGCGATTGTGGTGACCAATTACCTGTGGCGCCCCCTCATGGGCACGCTATTGGCCAGCCTCGCACCGGGCGGCATCCTGCTCTATGAGACATTTGCCAGCGGCAACGAAACGGTGGGGCGCCCTGCCCGGCCGGACTTTTTACTGCAGAACGGTGAGCTGCTGCACATATGCCGCGATATGCACATCGTGGCCTACGAAAACGGTTTTCTGGAGCATCCGGACCGATTCGTACAGCGCATCGCGGCCCTGCGTATCTTTACCCCCGGTGCACACGACGCTCCCCTGGCGCGTTATGCACTCTAGTTAAAATGTTCGTTTACTGACTCAACACACGACATGAACGCTTCTAAAGGTCCAATCCGGGGCAGCATCGTAGCCCTTATCACACCGATGCTTGATGACGGCTCCGTGGATTACCCCGCGCTGCGCAAACTCATCGACTGGCATATCGCAGAAGGCACTGATTGCATCGGCGTAGTGGGCACTACCGGCGAGTCCCCCACTGTCAGTGTGGAAGAGCATTGTGAAATCATCCGCGTGTCTGTAGAACAGGCTGCGGGCCGCGTGCCTATCATGGCCGGCTGCGGCGGTAACTCGACCCGTGAAGCCATTGCACTGGCCAGATTCGCCAAACAGGTGGGGGCTGACTGCCAATTGCAAGTCGTGCCCTACTACAACAAGCCGACCCAGGAAGGCCAGTTCCAACACTTCAAGGCGATTGCAGAAGCGACGGGCGACCTGCCCATCGTGCTTTACAACGTGCCTGGTCGGTCGGTGGCCGATATGGCCCACGACACCGTGCTGCGCCTGACCCAGATCCCCGGAATTGTGGGTATCAAAGAAGCGACCGGCAACATCGAACGGGCCCAATGGTTGATCAAGGATGCGCCCAAAGAATTTTCGATTTACAGCGGCGATGACCCTACGGCGGTGGCACTGATGCTGTGCGGTGGTCATGGCAACGTGAGTGTCACGGCAAACGTGGCGCCGCGCCTCATGCATGAGTTGTGCAATGCGGCGATGGCGGGCGAAGTAGCCCGGGCCATGGAGATTCAGATGAAACTTTTACCGGTTCACAAGGCTCTATTCATCGAATCCAACCCGATTCCGGTGAAATGGGCGGTTTCACGCATGGGCTGGAGTAAGCCTGCACTGAGATTGCCACTGACACCGCTGACGCAATCGAGCCAGCCGGCTCTTGAGCATGCCTTGCAATCCGCCGGACTGATTTGAGCACCTGCTCCTTATTGAGGATATCTGTGAATTCCATTTCCAAAGTAGTTCTACTTGGCGCAACCCTGGCCCTGGGGGCTTGCTCTTCCCTGGAGACCGACAAAGTCGATTACCGCTCTGCCGCTAAAGCCCCCAAGCTGGACGTCCCTCCCGATCTAACCCAACTCAGCAAGGAAACTCCTTACACCATGGTGAATGGCGTGGTTTCAGCCAACACCAGTAAAGCGGCACCGGTTGATACATCGAAGTCTTCGATTGCCGCCGTGGCCATAGGGGACGTACGCATTGAGCGCGCCGGCAACCAGCGCTGGCTGGTGGTCAACCGCCCTGCGGAAAAACTATGGGACCCCGTCAAAGACTTCTGGCAGGAGAATGGCTTTCTTCTCGCGATGGATCAGGACAAGCTGGGCATCATGGAAACCGACTGGGCAGAGAACCGCGCCAAGCTCCCCCAGGATTTCATACGCGCATCAATTGGAAAGTTGCTGGACTCGTTCTACTCCACCCCGGAACGTGACAAGTTCCGCACTCGCTTAGAGCGGGACGCAAACGGCAACACAGAAATCTTTATCAGCCACCGTGGCATGGTCGAGGTCTATACGGCAGATCGAAGCAACCAGACGGTTTGGCAGCCCCGCCCGGCCGACCCTGAGCTGGAAGCGGAGTTTTTGCGCCGCTTGATGGTCAAGCTCGGTATCCCGCAGGAGCAATCCAAAGCACTGGTCGCCAACAGCACACCCAAGCAATTGGCCTTGGTGAGCGAAGTCAATGGCCAACCTATCGTGCAAGTGGAGGAAAACTTCGACAAGGCCTGGCGCAGGATAGGTTTGACGCTGGACAGGACCGGTTTCACGGTGGAAGACCGGGATCGCAAGCAAGGCATTTACTTTGTACGCTACCAGAACCTCACTCCGGAGAGCTCGGAACCCGGCTTCTTCAGCAAGATGTTCAGCGGATCCAAAAAGGCCAATGAAGCGTCCAAATACCGAATTGCCGTACGCAGCATGGGCGAAAAAACCACAGTCAGCGTTTTGGATGCGGATGGAAACCCGGAGTCTTCTGCCACAGCACAACGTATCGTCAAGGTGATTGCTGACGACCTCCGGTAGCACTCAGCTTCTGCGCCACCCAGACGTGGCGCAGGGACGAAAAAAAACCACCTTGCGGTGGTTTTTTTTCGTCTGCAAGCAATTATTGCTTGGCTGGCTCAGATGCTGCCGCTGCAGGAGCAGCGGGAGCAGCAGCGTCAGCAGCAGGTGCTGCAGCAGGAGCGGGGGCGGGGGCAGCTGCAGGAGCTTCCACAGCGGGAGCAGCTGCAGGAGCAGCAGCTTCTTCTTTCTTACCGCAAGCAGCCAAAGCAGCAGCAGCGATCAAAGCTGCCAAAACGAGAGACTTGTTCATTTTTAAAGACTTCAGTGAGTTAACGAAACAATTTCCGGAAATTGTCTGAGTAGCAAGCCACCCAGCCCTGAAGGGAAGCATTCGGGCTCTTCCCTTCAGAGCCTCAAATTATACAAGACCCAAAACAGTGCATGCGGGTAAGCCCTCTTGAAACACTAGAGCCCCAATGTCGTTACAGGAAATCCGGGTGAACTTTGGCGCTCGCACTCGTCTAACAGTTCTCTCAATTCGACCCGGCCACGAGGCTCATTGCCGCACACACCGATGGAGCGAGTGACTTCGCGCCTGTGTATAAACCACTCGGGCCCGAGCAACGCACTAGGCATTTCACTGTCATCCAGATGCTTCACAACGCGGCAGTCTATAAGGTGACTCCACATACCCCGCCATTGGACGAACCTAGGATGCAATAGAGTGACCTGCTTGTACTGCTTGGCGATCATGGTGAGCTTGCGCCCTGGACCGGCCCAAGCATTCAGATCCTCAATGACTGCCTTTTCGCGCAGGGGCCAGTCTTCAAAGTCGACGTCGCTCCACACCATGTGTGACCAGTTCTGGGCAGCGGCAACGGCTATGAACTCACGCAGACGCTGAGCGAACTCCGTAGGGCCGGAAAAAGTGCGTGCACCGCGCACGACAAGCTCATTCGTCGCCATGCAACCAGCCCGCGTCGCACCAGTCTTGTACAAGGTCACGCGCACCGTCGCTCAGGCGCTGAACTTCCTTGGCATCCAGATAGCGCTGATCGGCTAGCCGCTTGATCAGTTGCGCATCCCGACCCCCAGCGTTGAAGCTTTCACCATTGATGAACACATGGTGGTCGTCGTAGAGCATGCGAGTGCGGCGATCCAGGCGGACAGCGCCATCGATATCCTGCCCCTCTCCATCAAACCAAACGTTCGCCTTGGGCTCACTCAAGTACTCGCCCAGAGCACGTGCTACGGCCTTGGGGTCTTTCAAAGCTGCTTGCACCGCAGACTGCGCAAACTCCAACATGGCGGAGGGTAAGGCCGCATGAGCCTCCACCGCCGGCTGTTTGGGGTCCGCGTAAAGGGTCGCAGGCAAATCATCAAGCGCCTGCTCTGCGAGCCGCTGCAACACCTCCTGCGCCAACTCAGATTGCGAGGGCGAGCGAAATCCGATGGAGTAGGTCATGCACTCCCCTTCGGCGATACCGTCGTGGGCGTATTTGGGTGGGAGGTACAGCATGTCGCCGGGCTCCAGCACAAACTCTTCTTCCGGCTCAAAATTCGCAAGAATTTTCAGCGGCATGTCCGGTTGCAAGGACAAGTCTTTCTGGCGGCCAATGCGCCAGCGTCGTCGACCATGCGCCTGTAACAAAAACACATCGTAGCTATCAAAGTGCGGCCCCACGCCCCCCTGGTCGGTGGCATAGCTGATCATGAGGTCATCCAATCGCGCATCGGGAACGAAGCGGAATTGGTTGATCAGGCTGTGTACCCGCTCGTCATGCATGTCCACCCCTTGCACCAGCAGGGTCCAGCCCGCTTGCTTGAAAGGCGGCAAGGCCTTGCGGGCAAAGGGACCGTGCTTGAATTTCCAGCTACCCCCCTTGCCCGACACATCCTGCACCACCAGGCGCGACTCCACGTCTTCCTGCGCAGCCAGCTCCAGTAGCTCGATGCGCTCCAACACAGGCGCGAACCCGGGAATCGCCTGCCGGATCACCAATGGCTTTTTGTGCCAAAAGCGTTGCATAAAGGTTTCCGGGCTGATGCCGCCCAGCAGCTGGAGAGGAGTTTGAATGTTCATGGGACAATTCTCGCCTATGGAAATCACCACACAATGCGTCGTTGCCCTGACATGGACGCTGAAAGACACTTTGGGCGAAGAACTGGACGTTCTGGACGAACCGGTTGAGTTTTTGCTAGGCGGCAATGACTTGCTGCCGCCCATTGAAGCCGCCTTACAAGGCCATGTGGCCGGCGACAAGGTCCAACTGCAGATTGAACCCGATCAGGCCTTCGGCGATTTCAATGACCAGTTGATTTTTCTGGAACCACGGGCCTTGTTCCCTGCAGAACTGCAAGAGGGCCTGACCATGGAAGGCTATGCCCTGCCGGAAGGCTGCAACCCGGATGCGCCCAAAGACGCACTCTACACCATCACCGACATCTACCCCGAGCACGTGGTGCTGGATGGCAACCACCCTTTGGCGGGCATTGCGATCCGCATCCAGATGAAAGTGGAATTCGTGCGCGAAGCGACGGAAGAAGAAATCGGCTCCGGCACGCTGGGCACCGGCTTTTTCCGCATCCAGCCGGTGCAGGCAACTGCGCCCGGCAACAACACGCTGCACTAATAGAGGAACCCCGCAGAACCGGCTTCGCCGGGCTGCTGGGGTTGTCCCCCTCGGGGGAGAGGGGACTACACGCAGTGAGGCCCAACAGGGGGCTTAACTTTTCCCCGTAGAGCCGTAGCCACCCTCCCCGCGTTGTGACGCGGGGAACTCAGTGACCACATTGAACTGGGCTTGCACCACGGGAACGATCATCAGCTGAGCGATACGCTCCATCGGCTCGATGGTGAACGGGACTTCACTGCGGTTCCAGGCGCTGACCATCAGCTGCCCCTGGTAATCGCTGTCGATCAGCCCCACCAGGTTACCCAACACGATGCCGTGTTTATGACCCAAACCGGAGCGCGGCAGGATCAAAGCCGCATAAGCCGGGTCTTCGAGGTAGATGGCCATACCAGTGGGCACCAGTTGCCACGCGTTGGGCGCCAAGGTAAGCGGCGCATCCAGGCAGGCGCGCAAATCCAGCCCGGCACTACCCGGCGTCGCGTAGGTCGGCAGATTGTGGGTCAGGCGGGGGTCAATGATCTTGACGTCGATTTTCATGAAACTCTTTCAATGGGAATGCAAGCGCTTGGCGATCTCGGCCACCAACTGGCGCGCGAGTTGAAGCTTGCTACTTCGGGGAAGTTCGGTGGCGCCTTGGGCGTCCACCAACAGCAGCGCATTGTCGTCTTGCCCGAAGGTGGCGGGGCCGATGTTGCCCACCAACAGGGGCACTTTTTTGCGCAGCCGCTTGGCCGTCGCGTGAGCCAACAGGTCATGACTTTCGGCCGCGAAACCCACGCAAAACAAGCCCCCCTCGACCGCGCGCGGGCTGGACGCCACCTCCGCCAGGATGTCCGGGTTCTCGACAAACTCCAGCCGCGGGGTCGCCCCGCTGCCATCCTTTTTGAGCTTTTGATCTGCCGCCGTCGCCGGACGCCAGTCCGCCACCGCCGCAGTTGCTATAAAAACAGTAGCTGCTTGCGCACATTCCACGGCGGCCACATGCATATTTGATGCAGATTTCACATCTACACGTGTGACACCCCTCGGAGTAGGCAAGGAAACCGGTCCGGCTATCAAGGTCACTTCTGCGCCCGCTTCTTGTGCAGCCCGCGCAATTGCAAAGCCCATCTTCCCGCTAGAGAGATTGGTGATGCCTCGCACAGGATCTATGGCTTCAAAGGTGGGGCCAGCAGTCACCACGACCTTCTGCCCGGCAAGCAGCTTGGGCTGGAAGAATGCGATGACTTCCTGCAGAAGTTCGTCCGGCTCCAGCATGCGTCCATCCCCTGTCTCGCCGCAGGCCTGGTCACCATTGCCAACGCCCAACACATGGGTGCCATCTGCGCGCAATTGCACCAAGTTGCGCTGAGTCGCGGGATGAGCCCACATTTCGCGGTTCATGGCCGGTGCAATCAGCAGGGGCACGGTATCGATGGGGCGCGCGAGGCACATCAGGCTAAGGAGGTCGTCGGCACGGCCGTGCACGAGCTTGGCCATAAAGTCGGCGCTGCAGGGCGCGATCAGGATGGCATCCGCTTCCCGGCTCAGGTTGATGTGCGGCATGTTGTTCCGCTCACGCGCATCCCACTGGGAGTCGTACACCGTGCGGTTGCTCAAGGCCTGCATGGTGACGGGCGTGATGAACTGCGACGCAGCCTCCGTCATGACCACCTGCACTGTGGCGCCCTGTTTGATCAATGCGCGGCAGAGCTCGGCCGCCTTGTAGCAGGCAATTCCACCTGTCAAACCCAGAACAATGTGCTTACCGGAAAGGTCCATGTCGTACTCATTTCGTGATGACGGCAAGCACGATGGTGCCACCGCAGACCGCCGCAATGTAGCAGACGCCTATAATCTCGCTTTACCACCTCATCGAACCCTCAGGTTCGCCCCTGACATGACCAAATTTGTCTTCGTCACCGGCGGTGTGGTGTCTTCCCTTGGAAAGGGAATCGCCTCAGCCTCCCTTGCTGCGATCTTGGAATCGCGGGGCCTGACAGTCACCCTCATCAAGCTGGACCCCTACCTCAACGTTGACCCCGGGACCATGTCGCCCCTCCAGCACGGCGAGGTGTTTGTCACCGACGACGGCGCTGAAACCGACCTCGACCTCGGCCACTATGAGCGTTTCATTGAAACGCGCATGCGCAAGTCCAACAACTTCACCACTGGCCAGATTTACAAGAGCGTGCTCGACAAAGAGCGCCGCGGTGACTACCTGGGCAAGACCGTGCAGGTCATTCCCCACGTCACCAATGAAATCCAGGAGTTCGTCAAACGTGGTGCGCGCTTCGGCGAGCCCGATGCAGTCGATGTCGCGATTGTCGAAATCGGTGGAACTGTGGGCGATATCGAATCACTGCCTTTCCTAGAAGCAGTGCGCCAGATGAGCCTCAAGCTCGGCCCCAACAACAGCGCCTTTGTGCACCTGAGTTATCTGCCCTGGATTGCTGCGGCCGGCGAACTCAAAACCAAGCCGACCCAGCACACGGCCAAGCAGTTACGCGAAATCGGCATCCAGGCTGATGTTCTTTTGTGCCGTGCGGATCGCCCGATACCCGACGAAGAGCGCGCCAAAATTTCGCTCTTCTCCAACGTGCCCGAGTGGGGCGTGATCTCCATGTGGGATGTGGACACCATCTACAAGGTGCCCCGCATGCTGCATGAGCAAGGTCTGGACGGCCTGATTTGCGACAAGCTGCGTCTGAACACGCCCCCCGCCAATCTCAAACGTTGGGATGACCTGGTGTACGAGACCGAACACCCTCAAGGCGAGGTCACCGTCGCCATGGTCGGCAAATATGTGGACCTGACGGATAGCTATAAATCGGTGAACGAAGCTTTGCGTCACGCCGGCATGAAAAACCATGTGCGGGTGAAGATTGAACACGTGGACTCCGAGACCATCGAAACCAGCACGGTCAATCAGCTTGCCAAGTACGACGCGATTCTGGTCCCCGGCGGCTTCGGCAAGCGTGGTATTGAAGGCAAGATCAGCACCGCACGCTTTGCCCGCGAAAGCAAAGTACCTTACCTCGGTATTTGCCTGGGTATGCAAGTCGCTACCATCGAGTTCGCCCGTCACGTGGCGGGATTGAAAGGCGCCAATAGCACTGAGTTTGAGCCCGATAGCCCCAACCCCGTGATCGCGCTGATCACGGAGTGGAAAGATGCGGACGGCACTATCAAAACACGTGATGCCAATTCGGATCTGGGCGGCACCATGCGCTTGGGCGCCCAAAGCTCTGACGTGGCCAAAGACACGCTGGCACACCGTATTTATGGTGACGTGGTAACCGAGCGTCACCGCCATCGCTACGAGGCCAACGTCAACTACCTGGACACTTTGCGGGCTTCTGGTCTGGTGATTTCCGCCCTGACCCAACGCGAACAACTCACCGAAATTGTGGAACTGCCACAAAGCGTTCACCCCTGGTTCGTGGGCGTACAGTTTCACCCTGAATTCAAGTCCACTCCGTGGGACGGCCATCCGCTGTTCAATGCCTTTATCAAGGCTGCCGTTGAACACCAGAATGGTGGCAAAAACCTGAAAGCAGTCGCCTGATGAAACTGTGTGGCTTTGACGTTGGCTTGGATCAACGCTTCTTCCTGATCGCCGGCACCTGCTCTATCGAAGGCTTGGAAATGTCCATCGAAGTGGCCGGCCAGCTGAAAGAGGCTTGCACCGCACTGGGCATTCCACTGATCTACAAAGGGTCCTTCGACAAGGCCAACCGTTCGTCGGGCACCAGCAAGCGCGGCGTCGGTCTGGACGCCGGCTTGAAAATTTTGGATGAAGTTCGGCGCCAACTCCAATTGCCCATCCTGACCGATGTGCATGACGAGTCCCATGTGGCCGAAGTTGCGAGTGTGGTGGACGTATTGCAAACCCCCGCATTCCTCTGCCGCCAAACAGATTTCATCCGTGCTGTGGCCCAGTGCGGCAAGCCTGTGAACATCAAAAAAGGGCAGTTCCTCGCGCCGTGGGACATGAAGAATGTGATTGACAAAGCACGTGCAGCGGCCGAAGAAGTCGGGCTTTCGCCGGACCGCTTTCTGGCGTGCGAGCGCGGTGTGAGCTTTGGCTACAACAACCTGGTCGCCGACATGACCAGCCTGGCTGAAATGCGCAAGTCAGGCGCACCCGTGGTCTTCGATGTGACGCATTCGGTACAAAAACCCGGCGGCCTGGGTGGCAGCAGTGGCGGCGCCCGCGAGATGGTGCCTGTGTTGGCCCGTGCCGGCGTGGCAGCCGGTGTGGCCGGGCTCTTTATGGAAACCCATCCCCGCCCTGCGGAAGCTTGGTCCGATGGCCCGAACGCCGTTCCGCTGCGCCACATGAAAGCTTTGTTGGAAACTTTGGTGGCGCTGGATTCCGTAACCAAAAAAACCCCGTTCCTGGAAAATGATTTCCAGTGATCGCTTGCATGATCGAATCTGACGTTTTTTGTTTGTGTATTTTTGAACTGGAAAGAAACTAATGAGCGCTATTGTTGACATCGTCGGCCGCGAAATTCTGGATTCCCGTGGCAACCCTACCGTTGAATGCGACGTGTTGCTGGAATCCGGCACCATGGGCCGTGCAGCCGTGCCTTCCGGCGCATCCACCGGCTCCCGTGAAGCCATTGAACTGCGTGATGGCGACAAAAAGCGCTACCTCGGCAAAGGCGTGTTGAAGGCGGTTGAGCACATCAACACCGAAATCTCCGAAGCCGTCTTGGGCCTGGACGCTTCCGAGCAAGCGTTCCTGGATAAGACATTGATTGACCTGGACGGTACCGACAACAAGTCCCGCCTTGGCGCTAACGCCATGTTGGCCGTTTCCATGGCCGTGGCTCGCGCCGCAGCCGAAGAAGCTGGCTTGCCCTTGTACCGCTACTTCGGTGGCATGGGTAGCGTGCAGATGCCCGTGCCCATGATGAACGTGATGAATGGCGGTGAACACGCCAACAACAACCTCGACCTGCAAGAGTTGATGATCATCCCCGTAGGCGCGCCTAGCTTCCGCGAAGCCCTGCGCTGGGGTGCAGAGGTGTTCCACGCTTTGAAGAAAATTTTGCATGACCAGGGCATCAGCACCGCCGTGGGCGACGAAGGTGGCTTTGCGCCCAACGTGGCCAACCACGAAGCCGCTATCCAGATGATCCTGCAAGCGATCGACAAAGCGGGCTATGTGGCCGGCGAGCAGATTGCTCTGGGTCTGGATTGCGCAGCTTCTGAGTTCTACAAGGAAGGCAAGTACGAACTGGAAGGCGAAGGCCTGAGCCTGACCGCCCAGGAATGGACAGACATGTTGGATACCTGGGTCAACAAGTACCCCATCATCAGCATCGAAGACGGCATGGCCGAAGGTGACTGGGATGGCTGGAAACTGCTGACCGACCGCTTGGGTAAGAAGGTCCAGATCGTGGGTGACGACTTGTTCGTCACCAACACCAAGATCCTGAAAGAAGGCATCGACAAAGGCATTGCCAATTCCATCCTGATCAAAATCAACCAGATCGGCACCTTGTCCGAGACATTTGCAGCGATCGAAATGGCCAAACGTGCTGGCTACACCGCTGTTATCAGCCATCGCTCGGGCGAAACCGAAGACTCCACCATCTCTGATATTGCTGTTGGCACCAATGCCGGCCAGATCAAGACTGGTTCCTTGAGCCGTTCCGACCGCATGGCCAAATACAACCAATTGCTCCGCATCGAAGAGGACTTGGGTGATGTGGCCGTGTACCCCGGCCGTGCAGCGTTCTATAACCTGCGCTAAGCCCGTTCAAGGACCGAACCACTGCCATGGGTAACCGCTGGGTTCCTGCCGTGCTAATTGCACTGTTGCTGATTCTGCACGGTCAGCTGTGGTTCGGTCGTGGAAGCATTCCCAATGTTTCCAAGCTCTCCCGGCAACTGGAAGAGCAAAAACAACGCAATGCCCAAGCGCTACAGGCCAATGAGCGCCTGGAGGCTGAAATCCGTGACCTGAAAGAAGGCTTGGAAATCGTCGAAGAGAAAGCGCGCTCCGAGCTGGGTATGGTCAAGGCGAACGAAATTTACGTTCAGATTGCCCGCTGACACTCAAACCTATCCGATGAAAATCGCGATTCTGGGCGCGGAATCAACCGGCAAAAGCACTCTGTGCCGCGCGTTGACAGCACGCATGCGTGAAGCAGGCACCGATGTTGTCGTAGTCGATGAGTATTTGCGCGAGTGGTGTGCCACCAAAATGCGTACCCCACAGCCACACGAACAAGCGGCCATCGCGCTTGCACAAATCCAACGTATTGATTCGGCGCGAAGTGCCATCGTGATTGCAGATACCACTGCACTCATGACGGCCATCTACAGCGATGTGCTCTTTCAAGATGCCAGCCTTTATGCGCTCGGTCTGGCGGATATACGACGTTTCCATCACGTGCTAGTCGCAGCCATTGATCTCCCGTGGGTGGCAGACAACCATTTTCGTGACGGCCCCGAGGGACAAAAAGCCATCCACACACGGCTACAAGAAGTACTCCGGGACCACGGAATCGCGTATTCAATGGTCTACGGAAGCGGCCTGCAGCGTACTGAGGCAGCCCTTGCTGCCGTTAGGCCATCACCGGCCAGCCCCGATGCAGAGTCGGAGACTTACAAGCACTGGATGGCCCGCTGTGAAAAATGTTCTGACGCCAGCTGCGAGCACCGCCTGTTCCGACAGCTCACGATCGCTTAATGCGTCCCTGAATTACCCTGCTGCAGCAGGACCGCATCGGTAAACAACTGGGCGGCGTCCACCGGGTCAAACCGGTACTGCACGCCGCAGAACTCACACCCTACTTCAATCTCGCTGCGCTCAGTCAGAATGCTTTCAGCTTCTTCGCGTCCGAGGCTGACGATCATTTTTCCGACACGTTCCCGGCTGCAATTGCATTGAAATTTCGGCCCCATCTCGCCCGAGAGCGGTTCGAAACGGGTCAGCGGCTCTTCCCAGTACAAGCGACGCAACACGGTATCGACATCGAGATGCAGGAGTTCTTCTGGCTTCAGGCTCTTGGCCAGAATGGCAATCCGGTTGTAGTGCTCATTCAGACCGATCTGGTCTTCATTTTCACGGGACACCAGGCTGCCGGCCAAGTTACCCGCCCCCTCCATCGGCAGGCGCTGAATCAACAAGCCTGCAGCCACCTTGTCATCTGCAGCCAGGACCAGGGTAGTGTCCAGCTGCTCGCTCTGCAACATATAGTGTTCCAGCACCTCACTGATACGCTCCAAGGGTTGGCCCGCATCACCAAACAAAGGAACGACACCTTGATAAGGCTGTTGGCCCGGGAACTTGGTTTTGGGGTCCAGCGTGATGGCGCAACGGCCTTGATTGCTAACGTTGACCATTCGACTCAAGGATGTGCCTGCCGACACGTCACCCATCACCGTCGCCGTGGATCGCAGGCTGAAATCCGGTTGCACTTCGGTGACGGCCAGCTTGACCGGCCCATCACCAAAAATCTGCAGCACCAACGCACCATCGAACTTGATGTTCGATTGCATCAATGCGGCAGCGGCTGTGATTTCACCAAGCAAGGACTGGACCTCTGCCGGATAGGGTCCATGCTCAGTATTGGATGCGCGCCGACGCAGAATTTCCTGCCAGGAATCCGTCAAACGGACAATCGCGCCCCGCACCGGCAAGCCATCGAATAAAAACTTGTGCAACTCTGACATGCACACTCTCCAAAAAAATAGGCCCCTAGCGGGGCGAAAACTAGGCGATCTTTTTAAGGCCTGACCTGAAACGACGGGCGTTGTCCACATAGTGACGCGCACTGGCAAGCAGGCCTTGTTTCTGCTCCTCGGTCAGCGCCCGAACTGCTTTGGCAGGGCTGCCGAGGATCATGCTGCCATCCGGAAACTCCTTGCCCTCCGTCACCAGCGCACCGGCACCGACCAGACAGGCTTTGCCGATACGGGCACCATTCAAGATGACCGCGCCGATACCGATCAAAGAACCGTCGCCAATGGTGCAGCCATGGAGCATGACCTGATGGCCTACTGTCACGTTTTCACCGATAGTGAGCGGCTTGCCGATGTCTGCATGCAACACACTCGCATCTTGAATATTGGTCCCGGCGCCGATGCGGATAGTCTCTGTATCGCCTCGTACGACGGCCCCGAACCATATGCTGGCACCGGCACCGATTTCAACAGCGCCTATCACTTCAGCGCTGTCAGCCACCCAGCCCCCCGCTTCCAACTTGGGAGTCATACCATCCAATTCGTAGATTGCCATCGCTGCCCCTCAAGCTACCAAAACTAGAATTGTAGAGATGGAACTCCGAGAACTGGCTTTGCAGGCCTTCAAGACACCGTCTCCCCGCGCCAAGGTCGAGGCGACATTAGCCATTGCACCCCTTGTAGAAGAAGGCCCGCTGGACTGTGAAAGGCTTCTTTTTCATGACGCTGGCCCGGGCAGGCCTGACCAGCCGCCATTGGTTGAGCCCAAAGAGGTGCCTCGTCGTTCCCCATTCACGGCGGCGGGGCATGCAGCATTAATGCACTCCATTGCCCACATTGAATTCAACGCCATCGACCTGGCGCTGGACTGCGTATGGCGCTATGCAGGAATGCCGGAGGCCTTTTACCGGGATTGGATATGGATTGCTGCAGAAGAAGCCAAGCACTTTCTACTGCTGGAAGAGCACCTGAACGCACACGGTCATCGCTACGGAGACTTTCCTGCCCACACCGGCTTGTGGACCATGTGCGCAAATACGGCAAACGATATCGTTGCCCGCATGGCCCTGGTGCCCCGAACCATGGAGGCCCGTGGACTGGATGCCACGCCGCTGATTCAAGCCAAGCTTGCCAAAGTAGGCAGTCCGGCAGCTTTGGAAGCGCAAGCAATACTGCAAGTCATCCTCACAGAAGAGGTGGGTCATGTCGCCGCCGGGAATCGCTGGTACCACTGGCTGTGTGGCCGGCAAGGCCTGGACCCTGCAGCCTTTTATGCACAGGCCGCCATTCAGTTTGCAGCCCCCATACCCAAACCACCTTTCAACTATGCAGCCAGACTGGCGGCCGGTTTCAGTCCCCAAGAGCTGGTGAAGCTGGACGCAGACGCTGGCCTCACTACGGGCGCCATCCATTCAACCTAGAATCCCCTGAAGCGAACTTCCCCACCGGATGAGCGATTCACTGATGTCTACTGACCACCCACAAACTCCGGAATCTGCCTCGGCCACCATCTCCATGGCCCGCCAGGCTATCGTCAATGAGACGCGCGCCATCATGGGGTATGAGCTATTCGACCGCAGCGTCAAGGCGGAGGCGCACACTGCATCCAGCGACGCGCAATTGCTTTTCAATCTGCTGTCGTTAGCCGAGGGGGAAACGCTGATCGGAAAAACACTGCTATTCGTCAATTGCACCCACGATAGCTTGGCCGGGGGGCATCTGGACCTGGTCACCCCGGAACATGTCGTTCTGGAAATTCCGTCCTTGCCCGCTTCACAGGTGGATCAGATTGCATTGCGGCTTCCCACTTTGCAATCCATTCACGCACGGGGCTTCAAACTGGCGTTCGACTATTCGGTGTTAACCCACTCCTATCAAGACTGGCTGCCTTTGGCGTCCTACATCAAGTTCGACCTCAGCATTCTCAAACCTTCGTCCCTCGCATCCTATGTGCACCTAGCACAGGCCAAAACCGCAGCCAAACTGATTGCCGAAAAAGTTGAAACTGAAGTCCAGTACAAACATCTCAAAGACTTGGGTGTTGGCATGTTTCAGGGCTATTGGTTTGCGCAGCCGACCCTCATCGAAGGTCAAACACTGCGCCCCGGCCAAGCCTCCATTCTCCAGCTCATCAATCTCGTTCGCAAGCAAGCCAGCACGGCAGAGATCGAAGAAGTCCTCAAGCGGGATCCGACCCTATCCTTCAACCTGTTGCGTTTCATCAATTCAGCCGGCTTCGGCTTGCGCACTGAGGTTACGTCCTTCAAGCATGCGGTGATGCTGCTGGGGCTCAAAAAGCTCTTCAAATGGGCAGCCCTCTTGATGACGACCTCTACCGGAGGTGGCGTAGCGCCGGCAGTAGGTACCACGGCGGTGGTCCGGGGGCGCTTGATGGAATTGCTCGCAGCGGAATCCCTGCCACCCGAAGAATGTGACCACGCCTTTGTCATTGGCGTCTTCTCCTTGCTGGACAGCCTGTTGGGCATGCCGATGCCGACGGCACTGGCCAACCTCTCCCTGCCCGACTCTGTCACCGATGCACTGCTGTACCAGACCGGCCCCTTGGCCGACTATTTAAAGCTGACGTTGGCGTGCGAAAACGGTGACGAAGAGGCATTTGCCAAAGCCGCCCGGGCCTTGCAACTGAGCGAAAAACAAATCAATTGGGCGCACCTCCAAGCCCTGGCATGGGCAGAAACGCTAGGGCAAGAGTAAGCCTCTGACCTTAGCCCCGCGGATGGTGCTGCGCATGCAAAGCAGCCAGACGGTCGCGGGCAATATGGGTGTAGATGGTGGTCGTCGAGATATCCGCATGGCCAAGGAGCATCTGCACCGAACGCAAGTCGGCTCCGTGATTCAAAAGGTGTGTCGCGAAAGCGTGGCGCAAAGTGTGCGGTGAGAGCGCCACCCGGATACCGGCTTGCAGCGCGTAGCGTTTGACCAAGCCCCAGAACATGATGCGGGACATGGCAGTGCCCGCTTTAGATCCTCGCACCGTGACGAACACATCGGCGCTTTGCTTGCCCGCGAGCAGCTCAGCACGGGGTCCGGCCAGGTAGCGACTCAGCCAATGGCCGGCCACCTCACCAAAAGGCACCAGGCGCTCCTTGGAACCCTTGCCCGTGACACGCAACACGCCTTCGTTCAGGCCCAGTTGCGCCATCCGCAAAGTCACCAGCTCACTCACGCGAAGGCCGCTGGCATAGAGGAGCTCCAACATGGCTTTATCCCGAAGGCCCAAAGCTTCATGTGTGTCCGGCGCATTCAACAGCGCTTCCACCTGTGCCTCGCTCAATGTTTTGGGCACGCGCAGGGCCTGTTTTGCGGCCTGCAACTTCAGCGTCGGATCCTGCGTGATGTGCCCCTCCCGCAAGGCCCAACGATAGAACCGCTTGAGCACGGTCAGGCGACGGTTTGCAGTCGTGGCTTTGGTCTCGGCATGGCGGGCGGCAAAGTAAGCGTGCAAATCGTGCTCCTGCACCGCATACAAAGACGTATCAGACAAATACCCCGCAAAAAGCGTGAGGTCTCGCCGGTAGGCCTGCAAGGTGTTTTTGGAGAGCCCCTCCTCCAGCCAGAGAGCATCAATGAATGCATCAACCGATGCCGTATCACTCACCCGCCGGCCCCATCAATCCAAACGCAGCTTGGCCGAGTCCACCACGTTTTTGTAGACCTCGTATTCCGCCTTGATCTGCACTGCGAATTGCTCAGGCGTGTTGCCGACGACCAAGGAACCGGTGTCCTCAATGCGTTTGCGTACAGCCGGGTCTTCCAGCACCTTGCGAACGCCGGCATTCACCTTATCCACAACGTCTTTAGGCAAACCCTTGGGGCCATAGATACCGTAGAAGGCCATGCGGTTCACCGGCTCCAGGCCGACCTCCTTGAAGGTGGGCACAGTAGGCATCTGGCTCAAGCGCTGTGGCGCAGCCACTGCAATAGGGATCAGCCGGTTCGAGGTAATAAAAGGAAGCGCAGACGGCAGATTGTCAAAAATCATGGGGACCTGTCCACCCACGGTGTCATTGAGTGCCGGCCCGGCGCCACGGTACGGGATGTGGGTAATAAATGTACCGGTCAGGTTTTTGAACAGCTCGGTCTGCATGTGACCGATACCCCCCGTACCGGAGGAGGAATAAGAGTACTTGCCGGGGTTTTTCTTGACTTCTAGCAAAAAGGACTTGTAGTCCTTGGCGGGAAAGCTGGGGTGCACCGCAATCACATTGGGCGTTGCCGCCACGTTAATGATGGGGGTGAAATCCGTCAGCGGGTTGTACGGATTTTTCGGGTTAATGGCAGGGTTGGATGCCACCGTGGAAACGGTGGCAATACCCAATGAATAGCCATCGGGAGCCGACTTGGCGGTTTCATTGGCCCCGACGACACCTCCGCCACCCGCCTTGTTTTCCACAATCACGCTTTGACCTAGCACTTTGCCCAAGGGGTCTGCAATGATGCGCGCCACGATGTCCGTCGTTCCACCCGGCGCAAATGGCACCTGGAGCTTGATCACTTTGTTGGGATAGCCCTGGGCCATGGCCGCCCCAGAAACAGCCACCAGACTCCACGCTAACCATACTCGACGGTACATACTTGATACTCCTCTGACAGGGTGAAAGCATACCCAAGCGGCACGCCATGCTGCAATGGTAATGCGGGGCCCGCCATCAGGTCTATGCGGTCGAACCACAAGGTGGCTGGTATCCTCGTAGCGTGAACTACGCCCAGCTTCTCTTCCCCGATTTTTCGCTCATTCTTCTCGGCTACTTGGTGTGCCGCTACACCCAGCTCAACCGCCCCCTGTGGGAAAAGGTTGAGGCCTTGGTCTATTACCTGCTGTTTCCCGTGCTGCTGTTTCACTCGATTGTGAAAACGCCCCTGGATCTTCAACTGGCGTCCCGGCTCATGTCTGCGGGCTGGACGCTGGGCTTTGCCGGCATTGCATTGGCGTATCTGCTACCGCATCTGCCATGGCTGAAGAGACACATCAACGGCCCCGACCATGCGGCCAGCGCACAGATTGCATTCCGCTTCAACTCCTTCATCGGCCTGGCCATCGCCGAACGCATCGCCGGACCGCAGGGCCTGCAGCTCATCGCCGTATTGATCGGTGTCTGCGTTCCTCTGTTCAATGTGGCCGCAGTTTGGCCCATGGCACGGCATGCGGAACGGGGTTTGGTGGGCGAAGTCATACGCAACCCGCTCATCATCGCCACCGTGGCCGGACTGATCAGCAACCTTGCAGGCTTTCGCATGCCGCTATGGCTGGAGCCCACAGTGACCCGCCTGGGCGCAGCCTCCTTGGCCATGGGCCTGATGGCGGCCGGAGCCGGCATGCAATTCGGCGCCCTCGCCCGGGCCAAAACACTGGCCGTCTCCGTGTTGGCAATCCGCCACCTCATCACGCCGGTGATCGCCTTGCTGGTCTCCCGCCTGTTCGCACTGGATGCCACGCAAACCACCATGCTGCTGGCCTTCTCTGCGCTGCCCACCGCCTCCAGCTGCTATGTATTGGCCGCGCGCATGGGTTACGACGCCGCCTATGTTGCGGGTCTGGTCACCCTCTCCACCTTGCTGGGGGTGGTGAGTCTGCCCTTTGCCCTGGGTGTGCTGCGGAACTTATAAGGGACACCTACTCGTACCAGAGCTGCAAGGCCTCCGCATGCATGGCATGCCGGTAACTGCCCTGGGGCAACCAGCTGGCTGCACTGCAGGCGGCCCGCGCCAAAAAGTCCAGCAAACTCACATGCCGCCGCAGCACCCGCTGCTGGCGGTGCCCGATCAGCGGGTTGAAAATGCCATAGCGGCTGAAGAGCTGGCGCGGGTTTTTCTTGATCCACAACCAGGACCCCATTTCCAAAGTCAGTGGCAAAAACACCTGACGGGCCGGGTCTGCCAAGCGCGTATGCACATGGTCCCACAGGTCGCCGTGTGTGAGGTACTGCAAGCTTTGAGGCTCAAACACATAGGGGTGGTGGGTGTAGCTCCCGCGGTACATGCGCTGGAGCACATACATCTCTGCCAGGTGCACCATGGGCTGTCGGGTGTGCGCATACGGAAACCACAAACGGTCCCGGACCCCGAAACCCGAATGACAGTCCACCGACATGCTGAACGCCCGGTGGCTGAGCTCCCGCTCCACGACGTCGCACAGAGCAGCGGCCTCCGGTTGCATGGGCGCGCCCTCCGCACCGCGATACCAGGGCAGTCGCGCACTAACGCGTTGGCCACCTACCCAGGCCGGCACCGGCTCCACCGCATCCAGTGGCGCATTGCGCATCAAATCCACCCCCGCCGGGTTGGCACGGGTGCCCCGCTGCATGCCGCCGGGGTTGACCAGCGGCATGAACACCATGCGCATGCTGTGCAGTTGCTGGTGCAGGGTGTGGTCCCATGCCATGCGCATCACCAGGCTATGGAGGAACTCCAACACTACCTCGGTACCGATGCGCTCCAGGCCGTGCACGCCCCCGAAAAAACCGATGGCAGGCACCTCGGGCGCCGGATTGCCCATGGCAACCACATACACCGGCAAAGTGCTCCCGTTTAGCGCCACTTCGTGGGCCACCTGCACCTCGACCCGGTCACCCGCGAGCTGAAGAATGCGTTCAAGTTCTGCCAGCGCCGGCAAGGGGGAATGCATCAAAAGAGTCTCCTGAAGACCCTGAGCTTACACAGAGGACCACCCGATGCAAACGGGTTTGCGAACTTCACATGGTCTACACCACAGTGCCATCAAAGAGTCACACAAGAGGCCTACATTCGTTTCAGCACAACGTAACCGGGAACTGTCATGATCCTCAAACTGCTGGGCTTGCAACGACTGTTGGACGAACTCTTTGACGACGAGTGGCTAGACCCCATTGCGCTGATCGAAGTATGAAAGCAAGTCGCCGAACCGCGCGCCGCAGCGCCCAAACATGGTTGGCCTTGATGCTGGTCGTGCTGCAAGGGGCCGCCGAATTTCTGGCGCTTCAGCGTCGACACCGTTAAGCGCCGCACTCAATATCACGCCCCATTTTGCTGGGAAAGTATTCGAATCTTCTCAATTGGATCCTCATGAAATTTGATCTATTGATAGTTGGCGAGGGCTTAGCCGCTTTGACTCTCTTATTGCATCTACCAAGCAGTATTAAGACTGGAGTAGTGTCCCATAGTAAATTCAATGAACCATCCAGCTATTGGGCGCAAGGAGGTATTTCAGCGGTTTTTTCTAATGAGGACAATTTCGAAAAACATATAAGCGATACCCTTGCAGCTGGTGATGGATTGTGTGACAGGGATGCCGTGCGCCATATCGTTTCTGAAGGCACTAATGTTTTGCAATGGTTAATCGACATGGGGGTTCCATTTACACGTGAAAACAATGTTATTCACCTGACTCGTGAAGGCGGCCATTGCGAACGTCGTGTTGCACACGTAGATGATATGACGGGGCGCGGAATTATGCAGACCTTGCAGGCAAGGGTAGCGCTTCTACCAAACGTAACGTGGATCCGCCAATATGAAGCACTTGAGCTGATCAGTTCAGACAAAAAAGTAACAGGCTTAGTCGCACAAAGTCTGGCCGATGGCGACGTTACCGTCTTTAGTGCTCCCAATGTCGTACTAGCAACGGGCGGTATCACTGGCTTGTATCCATACGCGACCAACCCCCATGCCAGTAAAGGCGAAGCGATTGCGATGGCATGGCGGGCAGGCGCAGCAGTGGAAAATTTGGAATTCGTGCAGTTCCATCCGACAGCTTTCCACGTCGACAACAAAGTCATTAGTTTGATTACCGAAGCGGTCCGCGGTGAAGGCGGCTATTTACGCAATAGCGAAAATGAACGCTTCATGCCGAAATACTCTTCCCAAAACGAGCTGGCACCGCGCGATATTGTCGCCCGTGCAATTTATTCGGAAATGAGTATTCACAAATCGTCCCATGTATGGCTTGACATTACGCACAAAGGTATCGAATTTGTACAACACCACTTCCCAAATCTTCTTGAAATTACGAAAAAATATGGCTGCGACCTCTCGAGAGCGAGGGTACCAGTGTCACCTGCCGCGCACTACACATGTGGTGGCATAGCAGCAAATGTTTCTGGTCAAACAACAGTAGCAGGTTTATTCGCCATTGGTGAAGCGGCTAACTGTGGCCTGCATGGTGCAAACCGCCTTGCGAGTAATTCTCTACTCGAATGCGTTGTGATGGGAAAAGCATGTGCAGAGGTTATTTCCAATACCAGCATGGCAACAGGTAGTAAAGAATATATTCACGTTCCGACAACCATCAAAACAAGCTTCTCCGGCAAGTTGTTGCCTAAGTTGCGCTCGGTATTGTGGGAAGGCGCCGGCATCATTAGAAGCAATCAAGGCATTCAAGCTGGTTTAAAGCAGCTCGAAATAATGAGAGATGGAAAAAATATTTTGCCATATGGACAAGCATTGCGTGAACAAAATATTTATGATGCCGCTCGCCTTGTTCTACAAAGTGCATCCTTGCGAAAAGAATCTCGTGGTGGTCACTTCAATATCGATCATGCGGAAAAAGCACCAATCGCGACTACAGTGCTAAAAGGTGAATATAAAAATTTCTGGCAAAGACCTCCGCATATCGAATATGCGACGAAAGACTTTGTTTTTGCTTGATCCATTGCGCATTGGGGCCAGCTTTTCTGTACCTAGGCACCAAAAACTTCACTGCGGGCACGCGCCAGAGATACGTAGTGGCAACTGCTGAACTAACAGCACTTCGAATCGAAATCTAAATGCTATTCGCTTTTATCGTTGGTGGACTTGTAGCTGGCTTTTTAGCAGGGATGTTTGGCATCGGTGGTGGTGCCATTGTCATTCCTGCATTGATTTACATCTACAAAAGTGGCGGCATGGATGGGACCGAATCAATACGATTGGCATTTGGCACTTCGCTCGCGATCATGGCTTTTACTGGCACATCGTCGTTTTTAAGCCATCAGCAGCGCGGCAACGTAGATTCCAAGTGGCTAAGAAAATTATTTTTTCCTGCAGGTATTGGCGCAACTGGCGGTGCGATATTGGCAACCCGTATCCCAGGCGAATGGTTAGCGCTGGGCTTGTCTTTTATGCTGATTTACTTCGGCATGAAACTATTAGTAAAAAAGGAACACCCCCCCATTGAATCTCCAGTCCTATCTCGTTTTTACCAAATTGCCGGATTTTTTTCCGGTGCAACTTATTCGCTCGCAGGCATGGGTGGTGCCTCCGTCATTACATTCTATTTAACAAATGTCGGCTTACCACTCAGAAAAGCCATTGGCACAGCGACTGGCGTTATACTTCCGATCTCCTTCGGTTCCATTATCGGCTTCGGCATTACCGCCGGGGCACCCCACAACTGGCGCTGGGGCTATATCGACTTACATGCATTGCTAGTTATGAGTATATTTGCAATCATTGCTTCCAAATTAGGAGTAAAAGCTGCTTCCGCCTTAAATACAGCGCAATTGAGAAAAGTATTTGGCATATTCATGATCGCTATAGCCTGCAAGACCATGTTTCAGACCCTGTTTTGAATATCGTGAACTTCAATTTTTCAAACAATAAATCCCATTCGCTAGGTATTTTTTGACTTCTGACTGACTGGAAGTTTTCAACATCCCAGCATTACCAATCTCAACGATTTTCAAAGTTTGCGCTGCTTTGATTAATTCATTCGACAAAGGGCTGCTATTTTGGATATTATCCACATCAACAACTGGAACGAATTTGTCGCACTGACTTCGGAGTTTGATGGTTGGGCTTTCCGCGGGCAACAAGATGCGAATTGGCAGCTATTCAGTTCTTTGTCTCGCTATCTTCAAAACTTTGTTAGTGATGAATCTACTTGGCGCACAAGAGAAGAGCGCGCTTTACGTATTTTTCGGCGCAAGGCACACAATTACTTGCCCGACGCCCAAGTGTTACTCGATGATGTTCGCTGCATGGCCTTGATGCAACATCATGGCGCACCGACCCGCATGGTTGACTTCACTAAATCGCCATTTGTCGCGGCTTTCTTTGCCTTGGATAAGGCCGTAGACAGAGCGGCTGTGTTTGCACTTGACACGCCAAACTTATGGCGCGCTCCCCCTTCCAACAACCCGACATTTCACCGCGATACGATAGACCCCCGCACCAATGGGAATTTTGAGCGCTACTTCGCGACCAATATCAACGAAATTGTTTGGGTCGGTGAGCCATATGAAATGGATCGTCGTTTGGTGGCGCAATCGGGTACTTTTGTTGTTTCAGGGGTACTAAACAAACCGCTCGATGAAGTTATTCAACAATACGAAACTGGCCGATCACTCATCAAGAAGATTATTTTGCCGCCCTCCATCCGACGTGAGGCAATGCTTTCTTTGTATCGGATGAATATCACCCATGCCACGCTGTTCCCCGATGTCGATGGATTAGCTCGCTCGATTGCATACGAGCTTGAAATTACCTGGCCGGGGCACTTGGGGTGCAACGTGTAGATCAACCGAAATGCGCTGTATCCCTGCTACTCGGTTCATTGTGCACTGCAAAGAAGGCAGCAAGAGTCAAGCTGAATTTCGCTTTGTTTTCAGTAAGCAAGGCAAATCAGCGGATCTCCGAATTTTGCATGAATAGGGCAGATATGAGTTTGAGCTTGCCCTAGCGGTGTGCTTGCATCACCGCCTGAAACATGAATCAACGAAACTCTGATAGTGAAACTGATGCGCCCCAGAGCCATGCCCTTTTGCATAGTGTGAAAGAAAGCTTATCCAATGATGAAGCCAACCAGAGCGGGGACAAGCGGGGCCAAGCCCCTGACTTTGCGTGGTGCGTAGCCAAGTGTCCTATCAAGCTGGCAGCTCAGAAAAACATGCCATGGGATGTTGCAACAAAACAGGCCGGGAAACACAAAGCCAGCATACGGGCCACAGTCAAGCCCCCGTTTCGTGCCATCAAGCCCGAGCTCGGCCACATTGAGGTGCGCGGCAGTCGGACTCATAGCGAAGCAGCCAGCTGTGCACAATTCGCTGATTGCGCCGTCCATTCAGAGAATGCTTCGTCAAGCCTTGCTGGACGACATACGGGGATGATTACGTCTGCATTGCGGGGACGCCCCCTGAGAATGAGCCGCCCTTCACTGGCGCAGCGCGCCTAGACTGAGCGCATGCGCAAACGACGAATTCTTTGGCTGATTCCCGCGACCCTTTTGGCGGCAGCCGCCACCCTGGCGTGGCAACTGCATCATCCACCCGGCCTTTCCGAGGTCCAAAATCTTTTCTGGCAAAGAACTGCTCCGGTCAGCACCCCCGTCAAAGTGAGTTTTTTGGGTGTAGCCACCGTCTTGTTGGACGACGGGGAGACGGCGCTCTTGACCGACGGCTTCTTCTCCCGACCCGACAAGATGACCGTCTTTCTGCGCAAGGTAGCGCCGGACACCCTCGCCATCGCCGACGGTTTGCAACGCGCACACATCACACTGGCTGGTGCCGCAGGCAGCAAGCTGGCAGCGGTGATCCCCCTGCACTCCCACTACGACCATGCCATGGATGCGCCCGAAGTGGCCCGGCGCACCGGTGCGGTGTTGCTGGGCTCCGGCTCCACCCTCATGGTGGGAAAAGGCTGGGGACTCACCGACACCCAGATGCAGCTGGCTGAACTGCACAAGCCTTACCGCTTCGGGCGCTTTACCGTGACGCTTTACCCTGCCCTGCACACACCCACCGGCTTTACAGGCGGCGTCATAGACAGCCCCTTGGTGCCGCCGGTGCGGGCCACCGATTACAAGGAAGGACAAAGCTACGCGATGGTGGTGGAGCATGGCGGCCGCACCCTGCTGATCACCGGCACCGCCGGCTTTGTGCCGGGGGCCCTGCAAGGCGTGAAGGCCGATGTGGTCTTGCTGGGCATAGGCGCCATGGGGCCACGCAGCACCGAACACAAACAGGCCTACTGGAACGAAACCGTAGCGACCGTTGGTGCGCGGCGCGTGATCCCCATCCACTGGGATGACTTTTGGATACCCTCCACCCTGCCCCTGCAGCCCATGCCCAAACCCCTGGATGACTTTGAGGCGTCCATGGCGTTCTTGCAGCGCCAAGGGGCTGAACAAGGCGTGGACATCCGCTTGCCCGCCGCGTGGACGCCCATGGACGTATGGGAGGGTTTGACGCGCTAAGCCGGCACCACGCTGCTCACGCCAGCTCCGCCAGGGTCCGGGTTTGCAAACCGGCAGCCCGGGCCCCTTCCAAAAAAGCAGCGCCCGCTGCCTCGAAGCCGGTCACCGGACTCATGCAATCGGTGAGCAGCACTGTCTGGCGCAGGCGCTCCACCGGCAACTCCTGCATCAAATCGGTCACTGACGCTGCCACGCAATGGCTCAGAGCCTCTCCCGCTATCAAAAGAGTAGTGCCTTGCGCAGATAGCGCCTGCATCAAGGGCCGGTTGAGCCATGTACGCTCATCGTCCGCACGCGGCACTTCGGCTTTGAAGGCGCTGTACTGCTCGGTCAGCGGGTTCTGGCCTTTGAGCACCTTGTGGCACACGCGCCCCGTCTGCAGTTCCCAGGCGGCAATGGCCTCACTCAAACCACGGTGGATGTTATGGCCCCAGGTACCCAGCACGCAATGCACCGGCCAGACGATGAGCTGGCGCTGGCCCGTCGCCTCCAGCGCTTGCAAATAGCTCACCACCTCGCCCGCGCGTGCCGCGTGGCGCGGGCGGTACGCGCCCTGTTGCACCTGCGCGGCAGTGATGAGGGTGAACGGGGCCACCGCGCTGCCATCCGCTTGCTGCCAGAAGGTGGTGCGCTCCACGCCTACGCTGGCGTGCGAATCCAGAGTGATCGTGAGGTGGCGAACCTGGTCGGCATGGTCAGTCAACCAATGCGCAAGGCGCTGCATATCGGCATTCGCACCGGGCACCGGAAGTGCGGCCCCCTCAATATCCAGAAAGTCGTTTTGCGGGTCAATGATCAGAAGGTCGTAAACAGACATGGTGAATTCTCAATCAGCTTGAATGGCTTGCAAGGCCCACTGCACATGCTCTTGCACCAGCGGGGCGGGGTGCTGGGCGCGGCGCTGCAAGGACCGCACCAAGGTGTCACGCGTGTGATCGGCCAGGCGCGCCGTACGCAAGGCGTTGCCCATGGCGACGGCCACATTGCGCAGCCAGCGCACATGGCCGATGCGGCGAATGGGGCTGCCCTCGGTGTGCTTTAAAAACGTGTCTTCCGTCCAGTCCAACAAGGTCGCCAGCGCCTCGCCGGCCAGCCCCTCGCGGGCATCAAAGTCCGGCAGGCTGCTGCGTTTGGCGAACTTGTTCCAGGGGCAGACCAGCTGGCAATCGTCGCAGCCGTAGATGCGGTTGCCGATGAGAGGCCGCATTTCTAGGGGGATAGGGCCATCATGTTCGATGGTGAGGTAAGAAATGCAACGCCGCGCATCCAAGCGATGCGGCGCCACGATGGCCTGGGTCGGGCAGGCAGTGATGCAGGCACTGCAGCTGCCGCAGTGGGCCTCGGTGGGTGCGGTGGCCGGCAGGGCCACATCCACATAAATTTCACCGAGGAAAAACAGGGACCCCGCCTCCCGGTTCAGCAGCAAAGTGTGCTTGCCGCGCCAGCCCTGGCCACTGCGCGCCGCCAGCTCGGCTTCCAGCACAGGGGCGCTGTCGGTGAACACGCGGTAGCCCAAGGGGCCCATGTGTTCAGTCAAACGGTCGGCCAGCTTTTGCAGGCGGTTGCGTAGCACCTTGTGGTAGTCCCGCCCCCGGGCATAGAGCGACACAATGCCCTCTTGCGGACGCTGCAGGCGGGCCAGCTCGGCGTCTGCCCACCCCTCTGCGGTGGCTCTGGGCAGGTAGTCCATGCGGGTGGTGATCACGCTCACCGTGCCGGGCACCAGCTCGGCCGGGCGTGCGCGTTTGAGGCCGTGGTGGGCCATATAGCCCATCTCACCGTGGAAACCGTGCGACAACCAGGCCAATAAACCGGCCTCCGCAGAAGACAAATCCACACCGGCCACGCCAATTTGGGAGAATCCGAGTTCCCGGGCCCAGCCCTGCATCAGAGCGACCACCTGGTCGCCATCGAATTGAGCCTTGATTTGAGTGCTGTTGATCGTCACCACCCCATTGTAGAAAGCGCTGCTACCGCCCCTGTGCTGGTGTGGGCAGATGAAGCTGCCACTGCCGCCTTTGCCGCGCACTGGGCGACACACCCCGAACTGGCGGATGCCTTCATCGCACTGCACGGCGACCTGGGCGCCGGAAAAACCACCCTGGTGCGCCACCTTTTGCACGCGCTGGGCGTCACCGGCCGCATCAAAAGCCCGACCTATGCGGTGGTCGAGCCCTACGAGCTGCCCGCCCTGAACATCTGGCACTTCGACTTCTACCGCTTCAACGATCCACGCGAATGGGAAGAAGCGGGCTTTCGCGACATCTTCGCCAGCGCCGGCCTCAAGCTGGCCGAGTGGCCGGACAAGGCCGCCAGCGTGCTGCCCGTGGCCGATGTGACCCTGCACCTGCGTACCCTGGATGACACGCGCCGCGAGGTCAGCCTCACGCCCGGGACCGCCCGCGGCCAGGCACTGGTGCGCAGCGCCCTGGAGGCCCACCCATGAAACGGCGCACCCTCTTGCAGGCCGGTGGCCTGGTGCTCACCCTGGGCGCGGCCGAAATCGCCAAGGGCGCAGCCATCATGACGGTGCGGGTCTGGCCCGCGCCCGAGTATTCACGCGTCACCATCGAGTCGGACACCGCGCTCAGCGCCAAGCAACTGTTTGTGCCCAGCCCGCCGCGCCTGGCGGTGGACATCCAGGGCATCACCCTGAACCCCGCACTCAAGGAGCTGGTGGCCAAGGTCAAGGCGGACGACCCCAACATCGCCGGCATCCGCGTGGGGCAGTTCACCCCCGACACCGTGCGCCTGGTGGTGGACCTGAAACACGCCATCCGCCCGCAGGTGTTCAGCCTGGCGCCGGTGGCGGCCTACCAGCACCGCCTGGTGCTGGACCTGTACCCGGTGGCGGAGGTGGACCCGCTGGATGCCCTGATTACCGAACGGGCCATGGAGAGCAAGGCCGCCCAGGCGGCCAAAGCCGCAGCCCAGGACGCGCTGGAGCAGCTGATTGCCCAGCACCACCAGCGCCCGGCCGCCGGCAAACCCGCAGCAGCGAGCAGCGCACCCACCCTGGCAAAAGCACAAGACGCTATCAAAACAGGAGCTGCTCGCGCTGATTCCACGGGCGCCAGAAGCTCAAAAGACTCCAAACCCGCTGAAACCGCCACTGCCAGTACCGACCGGCTCATCATCGTGGCCCTGGATCCCGGCCATGGCGGTGAAGACCCCGGCGCCATCGGCCCGGGCGGCACCAAAGAGAAAGACGTGGTGCTCAAGCTGGCCCACCTGCTGCGCGAACGCATTAACGCGGCTAGCGTGAACGGCAACGCCATGCGCGCCTTCCTGACCCGGGATGCCGACTTTTTTGTTCCCCTGGGCACCCGGGTGCAAAAAGCCCGCAGGGTGCAGGCCGACCTGTTCATCAGCATCCACGCGGATGCGTTTTTTACCCCGGACCCGCAAGGGGCCAGCGTGTTCGCCCTGAGTCAGGGCGGCGCGACCAGCAGCGCCGCGCGCTGGATGGCGGCCAAAGAAAACAAGGCCGACCTGATAGGCGGCCTCAACGTCAAAGCCAAGGATGCAGCGGTGCAACGCGCCCTGCTGGACATGAGCACCACCGCCCAGATCAACGACAGCCTCAAGCTGGGCAGCAATCTGCTGGGCGAAATCAAGCGGGTCGGCAAGCTCCACAAACCCCGCGTGGAGCAGGCCTCGTTTGCGGTGCTCAAAGCCCCCGACATTCCCAGCGTGCTGGTGGAGGCTGCCTTTATCAGCAACCCCACCGAAGAAATTAAGCTCAATAGCGAGGCCTACCAGAACCAACTGGCCGATGCCCTGATGCGCGGTATTGAGGCCTACTTTGCCAAGAACCCGCCCTTGGCGCGGGTGCGCACTACCAGTTGAGCAGACCGGCGCCGCTCAGGCCACCGGTTTGCGCGAGCGCCAGGCGCCCAGCAACACCAGCAGGCCCGGCACCAGAATCATGGCCCAGATGATTTTGTCCAGATTCGCCTTCACCCAGGGAAAGCTCCCCAGGAAGTAGCCCGCCGTGCAGATCCCCACGACCCACAGCACGGCGCCCACCACATTGAACAGGGTGAACTTGGCCCGGTTCATCTGCGCCACACCGCCGACAAAGGGCACAAAGGTCCGCAAAAAAGGCATGAACCGCGCTGCAATGATGGTGAAACCCCCATAGGTTTCATAGAAGTTGTGGGCCTTATCGAACGCCGCTTTGTTGAAAAAGCGGCTTTGCTCCCACTGGAAAACCTTGGGTCCGAAGAAGCGCCCAATGCTGTAGTTGCACTGGTCACCCAGAATGGCAGCCAGCAATAGCAGCCCTACAGCCAGCGGATAGCTCATCAGGCCTGCACCGCACATGGCCCCCACCACAAACAGCAATGAATCTCCCGGCAGGAACGGCATGACCACGACGCCGGTTTCGACGAAGATGATGGCAAACAACAGGGCATACACCCACATGCCATAGGTCTGCACAAAGACCTCCAGGTGCTTGTCTACATGCAGGATGAAATCGAAAAGTGCGGTGATGATGTCCATGCCGCCGATTATGGCTTTGCCCTGCCGGTCACCTCAGAAAACCGCTGATGATATTGCGCATGCTCAGTGCCCAGCCCACGGCGACGGATTGCGTGAACGGTGGTGCACCCCATGCACATGCCGGAACCACCAGCGGGTATGCAGCAAGCGGTGGGTGACATAGAAGTAGACGTCGTGCCACAACAGCATCAGCGCAAAGCTGAGTACCAGCCATACCCAGCCGTGCCGGGACGCTTGAAAGTACACCTCCACCCGCCCGGAAAACACAGCCGCAAGCACCACCAGCCCCACGGCGGCAAACACCAACAGGGTGCTGAGCGAGTACAAGATCTCGCGACGCACGTCGGCGGAGGTCGGCCACTGTGCAATCAGCCGGTGTGCCAGCCGCTTGCGCAGCGCCACATGCAACAGCCCCCACATGACGCTGGCCGCGACCAGATAGAAGACACTTTCCTTCAGAAAGTTGCTTACAAACAGCCCCGCCAGCCAACGCCAGGCCTGCAGATCGCTCCAGGGTCCGGCTTGCACATACTGCAAAAACTCCATAAAAATCCTCCGCTGTGAAACGCTGGGGTTGGCTGCATCCTAATGCAGTGCCCATGTCTCCAACGCAAAAAGTCAGACGCCTAAAATGCACCGGTGAACGCACCATTGACCACCGCCCCCCGCCGCCCCATCCGCGAACTCCCTGACGAACTCATCAGCCAGATAGCGGCCGGTGAGGTGGTGGAGCGCCCCGCCAGCGTGGTGCGCGAGCTGATGGACAACGCGCTGGACGCCGGAGCCACCCAAGTCACCCTGCGCCTGCTGGCCGGCGGGGTACGCCTCATCAGCGTGGAAGACGACGGCCTGGGCATCCTGCGCGACGAGCTGCCCATTGCCTTCAAGCGCCACGCCACCAGCAAAATCGGCAACCTGCATGACCTGGAGAGCGTGGCCACGATGGGCTTTCGCGGCGAGGCGCTGGCCGCTATCAATTCCATAGCTGATTGCGCAATATTGTCGCGCGCTAGCGGCCTGAATGATGCCTATTTGCTAGATGGCCGCACCGGCGAGCTGCGCCCCGTGGCGCGCGGCCAGGGCACCACCGTGGAGGTGAAAGAGCTGTTCTACAGCACCCCGGCGCGCCGCAAGTTCCTGAAAACCGACGCCACCGAACTCGCGCATTGCATCGAATCCGTACGCCGCCACGCCCTGGCCCGCCCCGATGTGGGCTTTGCCATCTGGCACGAGGGCAAGCTGGTGGAGCAATGGCGCCGCTGCCTGGATGTGCCCCTGGCGGAAGCCGCGCAAGACGCCGCGCTCGCCGCCCTGGACCAACGCCTCTCCGATGTATTGGGCCCCGAGTTTCTGGCGCAGAGCGTGCGCGTCGATTGGCACAGCAAACAAAGCAACGAGTCGGGACAGCCCGCGCTGCGTGTGTGGGGCCGGGCCGGCGTGCCCGACGCCGCCCGCTCGCGTGGCGACCAGCAGTTCTGCTACGTCAACGGCCGCTTTGTGCGAGACAAAGTCCTCACCCACGCCGCCCGCAGCGCCTACGAAGACGTGCTGCACGGCAACCGCCAGCCGGTCTACGCCCTGTACGTGGCCATGGACCCGACGCGCGTGGACGTGAACGTGCACCCCACCAAAATCGAAGTGCGCTTCCGTGACAGCCGCGAGGTGCACCAGGCCGTGCGCCATGCAGTGGAAGACACCTTGGCCGCGCCGCGTGCCGCCGCAGCGCTGGGTACCACCCAAGGCCAGCCCCAAGCGCCCAGCCTGTTCGGCACCACCAGCGAAGCCAGCGCCCTGCCCGCACCCGGCACTTATGTACCCAACAAGCCGGTAGCGCCCATGTACAGTGCGCAACCCGCTATCAAATTTGAAGCAGAAGAGAGCCTGATCGGCCACCGCGTCAACGACATCAGCCTGCTCTGGCAGCGCTCAACCACCCCAGAAGGCGGGATGGCTGAGCGTTTTGCGCAGGTCAAGGAGGAGCCCGCAACGCGGGCGGGGGACACGGAGCAAAGCGCTCAGCCATCCCGCCTTCCCACCCGCGACGACAACGCAAACACTTGGCCCCTAGGCCGTGCCATCGCCCAACTGCAAGGCGTCTACATCCTCGCCGAGAACCACCAAGGCCTGGTCATCGTCGACATGCACGCCGCCCACGAACGCATCGTCTACGAGCGGCTCAAAACGCAAATCAGCCTCACCGCCCCCGACGGCACCGTGCACCCGCTGGCCAGCCAGCCCCTGCTAATCCCCGCCACCTTCGCCGCCACCCCGGACGAAGTGGCCACCGCCGAAGCCCATGTCGCCACGCTCAACACCTTGGGCCTGGAGATCAGCCCCTTCTCCCCCAAAACCCTGGCCGTGCGCGCCGTGCCCACCACCTTGGCGCAAGGCGATGCGGTGGAACTGGCCCGCAGCGTACTGGCCGAACTGGCCCAGCACGACGCCAGCACCGTCATCCAGCGCGCGCAAAACGAAATCTTGGGCACCATGGCCTGCCACGGCGCGGTGCGCGCCAACCGCAAGCTCACGATTGAAGAGATGAACGCCCTGCTGCGCGACATGGAAGCCACCGAGCGCAGCGACCAATGCAACCACGGCCGCCCCACCTGGCGCCAGCTCACACTCAAAGAGCTGGACGCGCTGTTTTTGCGCGGGCGCTGAATGCACACCCCGGCGCCCGGCCTGAGCCCCGAAGCCCGCGCTGCCGAAAGTGCACTGTTCGCCCTAGCCGACGCAGGCAAAGCCGCCACAGCGGCAAGGTACTTTCAAAGCGGCCCGGGCCAGTACGGCGAAGGCGACCGGTTCCTCGGCATCCGCGTGCCGGACATTCGCACCACCGCGCGGCAGTTCAACACCCTCACCCTGGACGACTGCGCCGCCCTGCTGCAGTCGCCCTACAACGAGGTGCGCCTGTTGGCCCTGGACGTGATGGTGCGGCGCTTCACCAAAGGCAAGGCGGATGTGCAGACCGCCGTGTATGACTGCTTCATGCAGCACCGCGACCGCGTCAACCACTGGAATCTGGTGGACGGCTCAGCGCCCTATATCAGCGGCCCCTATCTGCTAAAGCGCGACCGGTGCATCCTGTGGGACTTGGCCCGCTCCCCGGTGCTGTGGGACCGGCGCATCGCCGTGCTCAGCACTTTTGCCTTCATCCGCGCCGGCGACTTGGACGATGCGCTCACGCTCTACACCCAGTTGCTCACCGACCCGCAGGACCTGATGCACAAGGCCTGTGGCTGGATGCTGCGTGAGGTGGGCAAGCGGGACGAGGCGCGGTTACTGGCTTTTCTGCAAGCCCACTACGGCGCCCTGCCCCGCACCACGCTGCGCTACGCGATAGAGAAGTTCCCCCCCGGCCACCGCCAAGCGTTGCTGAGGGGGGACTTTCCGGCGGTCTAGGCCGCGCTACGCTCAGTCCTTGCCGTAGAGCGGCGAGCGCGGACCATACAGCAAGCCGTTTTTCTGCCCTGCAGACATCAGTCGGTTGGCCGTCATACCGGCGATTTTGTGGCTCTGGTCGGTCGTGCTGGCAATCACTTGCTTGACGATGGCCGCAATCAGCAAACCGGCCAAGCCGCCGGCCTGCTGGTTGTTCTGCCCCTCTTCGCTGGAGGCGGAGGCTGTGCCTGTCCACAATTGTTTGCCCGTCTTGAGGTCCACCAGCTTGGCCTCTGCCGTCACTACCGTCACGCTGTTGATGACTTGAAAGCTGGAGCCGTACTTGCTGATGTTCACGTACAAGGCGGCATCTGCGCCGAAGATTTCCTGCAGCTTGGCCGGGGACGCACCATGCATTTCAGCAGGCTGGGTCATGCCGTTTTCGCGGAAAGTTTCGGTCACCAGCGTCACCGGCAACACGTAATAGCCGGACTCTGCGAGCGGGTAGGTGGATTGCGACAACAGGCTGTACGGCGCATAAACCTCCGGCGTGCTGTTCAAGGGCGGCAGTACCAGGATGGAGCGCGGACGGCTCGCCTTGTACTCGGTGTAGTCATACGGCGGGGCGGTGGCGCAGCCGGTCATCACCAGAGCAGCGCACGCCGCGGCCAGCAGCCGGGCAGATGGTTTCCATTGCATAAAGACTCCCTGTTATTTTTTAAAGTTGCGCAGCAAAAAATCGACGTAGTTGGCAGACTCGGGGAACAGCGCCTTTTCGGTCTGCATCTGTGCCATGAACTGCTCAGGCTTGCCCTGCTTGCCGTAGAGCAAACCCAGATGTGCGTGGTAGCCCGGTGGCACCGCTGCGCCGGCGGCCCGGATCTTCTGCAAATCAGTCTCCATGGACTGGACTTGCACCTCCAGGCTCTGGCCGTCCGCGCGGAAATACTGGTCCACATTGGCCTGGTAGGCTTGCCACTGGTAGAGGGTCGTCGGTTTGGTGGCGCAGCCGGTCAAAGCCAAGCCCAACACGGCCGCCGCAGCGGCCGACTTGAATCGAATGGTCATAAAGAATCTCTTGAGTGCGGGCAGAAAAGTCAGGGGTTGGGACGCCAAGCGCCGCCATCGATGCCTGACACCAGGTTGTTCACGGCGTCACGGATCGCCAGCTCCAGCACCTTGCCGTTGAGCGTGGAGTCGTAGCCGGACGCGCCGCCAAAACCGATGACTTCGCGCTCTGACAAGCTGTACTCGCCCGCGCCCTGCGAAGAAAACACCACTTCCGAGGTCAGCGTGTTGACGATGTTGAGATTGACCTTGGCATAGGCAATCTGCGTTCTGCCCCGGCCCAGAATGCCGAAAAGCTGCTTGTCACCGACTTCCTTGCGGCCGAACTCGGTCACATCGCCGGTCACCACATAGTCCGCCCCCTTGAGCGCCTGGGCCTGCTTTTTCAGTGCAGCTTCTTCCTTGATTTCGTTCATGTTGGAGCGGTCCAACACGCTGAAGCGGTTGCTCTGCTGCAAATGGGTGACAAAAATGGTCTGCGCTTGGCTGCCCAAGCGGTCCACATTGTCCGAAAACACCCCGCGCATGAAAGAAGAACGGTTGTCAAACTTGCCAATCGACACTGGCGTGCGCTTGCCGCTGTAGGTTTGCGTGGCCGACTCCACTTTTTGAATCGGTAGGGTGCGGGACCCCTCTTGCACACAGCCGCCCAGCGCGGCCAGAACAGCCAGCGCCACCGGCACAAACTTCACCTTATTCATTGCTCAATCACTCCCTTGGTAAATCACGGCAACGGATGCGCCACACCTTGCAGCCTGCCCTCCGGGCCGTGCACCAATATAGCCCATCGGGCGGCCCGATCCCTGAAGCGGGGAGGCTCCACGGCACCCGCTGTATGCTAGACGTCTGATGTCTTGATGCGTGCCCTATGCCCAGCGACCTCCCCGCAAAGTCCAAAAATTTCCGCCCCGTGCTGTGTGCTGCCCTCGGGGCGCTGCTGTGCTGCAGCCTGAGCGGCCACGCGCAGGAGATGCACAGTGCGACCGGGCCCGCGCAGCCTGCAGGCCAGGTGCTGCTGGTGGGCCCCGGCCGGCCCTATGCCAGCGTGAACGCGGCGCTGGCCGATGCGCGTGCCGGTGCCACGGTGCGCATTGCCCCCGGCACCTACCGCGAAGTCGTGCGCCTGCAGCTGCCGGGCCTGCGCGTGCTGGGCGAAGGCGCCACGCCGCACGAGGTGGTGATTGAAGAAAGCCGCAGCGCAGCCGACACCGGCACCACCAGCAAGTCCGCGGTGGTGTTTGCGGAGGCCGATGACATCGAAATCCAGCACCTCACCATTGCCAACCGCTTTCACGACGAACACCCGGAGGTCACCCAAGGCGCCCAAGCAGTGGCGCTGTACGCCAGCGGTGACCGCCAGCGCTTTGTGGGCCTGCGCCTCATCAGTTTTCAAGACACGCTGTACGCCGCGCGCCGCGCCTGCAAGAGCGGACCGGTGTGCCCGCCTGCGCGCCAGTACTACCGGGACAGCACCGTCATAGGTGCGGTGGACTTCATCTTCGGCAATGCACTGGCCTATTTCGACAAGGTGGAGGTGTACGGCATAGAACGTCCGCAAGTCATCGTCACGGCCCAGAGCTGCCAGGTGGAGGGCGAAGTCTGCGGCTACGTGTTCCGCAATAGCCGCGTCCATGCCGACGCTGCCGTCCAGCACATCGTGCTGGGGCGGCCTTGGCGTGCCCTGTCCACCGTCGCTTTTGTGGACAGCGAGCTGGATGCGCGGGTGATTCCGGCCGGGTTTATCGACTGGAACCAGGAAAACCGCCTGCCCACCACCCGCTATAGCGAGGTCAACTCACGGGGTGCCGGTGCCGTGCCGCCGGGCACCCGCCAGCCCTATATGCGCACGCCCGATGCGGCGCAGCTGTACCACATGTCCAGCCCCAACCGCTACCTGGCCGGAAGCGACGGCTGGCAGCCTGAACCGCGCGAACCATGAATCCAACAGGGCCATATCGCACGTGAAATAAGCGCAACTAGCTCCTAAATTAATAGCATTGCTCCTGCCCTTGTAGCCGATGCAGCGGGCGCCGCAGCATTCAAATAGCGCGCCACAAACGCGCCCACGCTGGTCTCTGGCAGGTCCACCCATACGGTGTGCCCGCTGCCGGGCGCCAGGTCCATGGCCACGCCCTCGGCGTTTTCCATGCGGGTCAGGGTCGCATCGACGTTGCCCGCAGGGTGGATGATTTCCAGCCGGTCACCCACTGCAAACTTGTTGCGCACATTCACCTGCGCCAGCCCCCGCTGTGCATCAAAAGCCAGCACATCACCCACATACAGACTGCGCCCGCTCTCGGAGTAGCCGCGAAGGTAGTTCTGGGTAGCTTCGGGCGTATGCCGCTGGAAGAAGCCACTGGTGTAGCCCCGGTTGGCCAGGCCTTCGAGCTGGCCCAGCAGCTCGGGGTTGAGCGCGCGACCAGCCACGGCATCATCAATCGCGGCGCGGTAGGCCTGCGCGGTACGGGCCACGTAATAGGGGCTCTTGGTGCGGCCTTCAATCTTGAGCGAGTCCACCCCGATGTCCACCAGGCGCTGCACATGCTCGATGGCGCGCAGGTCTTTGGAGTTCATCACATAGGTGCCATGCTCGTCCTCTTCAATCGGCATGTACTGGCCAGGGCGCTGGCTTTCTTCCAGCAGGTAGGCAATGCTTTGGTGCGCCTCCGCAGGCACCGTTCTTCCCTGTCCGCAGGCGTGACCGCTGCGCTGAGGGCTCAGCACATCACCACTCGCATCCACCTGGGCCGCATGCGTCTTGTAGTCCCAGCGGCAGGAATTGGTGCAGCTGCCCTGATTGGCATCGCGGTGGTTGAAATAGCCCGACAGCAAACAGCGGCCCGAGTAGGCAATGCACAAGGCGCCGTGCACAAACACCTCCAGCTCGGTGTCCGGGCAGTCCTGACGGATCTGCGCCACCTGGTCCAGCGACAACTCACGCGAGAGGATGACGCGGCGGATGCCCACCTTGCTCCAGAACTTGACTGCGGCTGAGTTCACCGTGTTGGCCTGCACCGAGAGGTGAATTTCCATCTCCGGCCAGGCTTCGCGCGCCAGCATGATGAGACCGGGGTCCGACATGATCATCGCGTCGGGCTTCAGGGCTATCACCGGCTGCATGTTCTTCACATAGCTCTGCGTCTTGTTGCCGTGCGGGAAGATGTTGGACACCAGATAGAACTTCTTGCCCTGCGCGTGCGTGTGCTCAATGCCCGCGCGCAGCACATCGAGGCTGCCGAAATCGTTGTTGCGCACCCGCAAGGAATAGCGGGGCTGCCCCGCGTATACGGCGGTAGCACCATAGGCTAATGCGGTCTGCAGCATGGCCAGGGAGCCCGCAGGGGCCAGCAGTTCAGGGGTGCGATGATGGGGGGAAGCAGGTGCAGCAAGCGTCATGCGGAAATTATCTCGGCCAGGGGCGAGGTGTCGCCTGCAGCGCATTTGACCCACATCAACAGATTCACAATCCTTGCACCCATGCGAGCCAGTTATTTCATTCAACTTCAGTGGCGTACGCTGGTGCCGGTCTTCGGCGTGCTCTGGGGGCATCTCTTTTTGGGTGAGCAGCTGGGCCACGGCTTGCTGTTGGGCGGCAGCCTGGTGCTGCTGGCCAGTGCGCTCATTACCGGATTCAACCCGCTGCAACGGTGGCTGGACCTGGCCAACGCCAAACCTTGAGTTCTGTCACGCAACAGTCATCCGGGCGCACCATGATCACGGGTTGCTTATTTTCACCATGAGGGTCCCCATGAAATCCATGCGCTTTGCATCCACGGCTGTCGCCGTTTCGATCGCTACTTTGTTGGCTGCCTGCAGCACTCTCGGCACCCCAAGCTCCGCCTACCCCACCCTGACCGGCGCCAAGCCCCTGGTTATCGGCCACCGCGGCGCCAGCGGCTATTTGCCTGAGCACACCTTGGCCGCCTACAAAAAGGCCGTCGAGATGGGAGCCGATTTCATTGAACCCGACTTGGTGGTCACCAAAGATGGCGAGTTGATTGCCCGCCACGAACCCAACATCACCGCCACCACCGACGTTTCCACCCGCCCTGAGTTCGCCAGCCGCAAGACCACCCGCAAGGTGGACGGCGTGAACGAGACCGGCTGGTTTGCCACCGACTTCACCCTGGCCGAGCTGCGCACCCTGCGCGCCAAGCAGCCCAACGCTGCACGCGACAAGTCGTTTGACGGTCAGTTCCAGATCCCGACCTTCCGCGAAATCCTGGAACTCGCCAAGACCGAGTCCGCCCGCACCGGCCGCACCATCGGCGTGTACCCTGAAACCAAGCACCCCACCTACCACGTGGATGCCGGCCTGCCCATCGAGCCGCGCTTGCTGGCCCTGCTGGCCGAGTACGGTTACACCAAGAAGGACTCTCCGGTCATCATCCAGTCGTTTGAAGTCTCCAACCTCAAGGCCCTGCGCAAGCTCACCCAGGTGCGTCTGGTGCAGTTGGTGGACGCGGACGATGTGGACTCCAAGGGCAATGTGACCCTGGTCGCCCCGTTCGACAAGCCTTATGACTTTGCCGTGGCCAAAGACAGCCGCACCTTCCCCGACTTGCTGACCCCCAAAGGCCTGGCGGAAGTCAAAACCTATGCTGACGGCATCGGCCCCTGGAAGCCCTATTTGGCCAGCGCCGCCCATGTGCTGGGTGCCGACGGCAAGCCGCGCGACCTGAACGGCGACGGCAAGATCACCGACAACGACCGCGTGGCCCTGCCCCCGACCGACGTGGTGAAAAACGCCCACGCCGCCGGCCTGTTCGTACACGCCTACACCTTCCGCAGCGAAGCCCCCGGCCTGTTGTCCGACTACAAGGGCGACCCCAAAGCCGAATACAAGCGCTTCTATGCCCTCGGCGTGGATGGCTTGTTCAGCGACTTCCCGGACACTGCCGTAGCCGCCCGCGACGGCAAGTAAGCGACTGCCGGACTAGAGCAAAAACAGCGCTACGGCGCTGTTTTTTTTGCGGCAACGCGCAGGGCCAGCGCCTTGCAAGGGCATCCTTGCGGCTGAGCGCAAGCCAGGGGGTGCCCCGTAAAATGCGGCCCACATGACTGCTTCCGCTGCCCGCCCCCTTGCGCCTCCCGCAGGCGCCCCCCGACCGACCACCCGCACCGAACTCTCCGCCCTCTGGGCCCTGGCCTGGCCCATCCTGATCGGGCAGCTGGCCAATGTGGGCATGTCGGTGGTGGATGTGGCCATGGCGGGCCATGCGTCCGCCCATGATCTGGCGGGCATCTCGCTGGGTGTGTCCGTCTGGAACATCGTCATCATCACCCTCATGGGCTTGATGATGTCGGTGGCCCCCCTGGTGGCCCACCATATCGGGGCCCAAGAGTATTCCAAAGTGCCGCAGCTGGTGCGCCAGGGCCTGTGGAAAGCCCTGGGCGTGGGCGTGGTGGCCCTGGTGCTGACCCAGCTCTCCACCCTGGTGTTCAACCATATGGACATTGAGCCCCATGTGCATGAGGTGGCGACCGGCTTTGTGCAGATCGTCAGTTTCGGGCTGCCCGCCTTTGCCTGCTACCGGGTACTGTACGGGTACAGCGCCAGCCTGAACCAGACCAAACCGCTCATGCTGTTGTCGGTGGCGGCCCTGTTGCTCAATGTGCTGGTGAACTGGCTGCTGGTGTTCGGGGTGGGCCCCTTCCCGCGCCTGGGCGGACTGGGTTGCGCCTGGGCCACCCTGGTGTGTGTGTGGTTCAACCTGCTGGGCTTGCTGCTGTGGATGCGCCTGGCGCCCGCCTACCGCAGCACCTGGCCATTTGCGCAATGGGAAGGCCCGCACCCCGGCAAGCTGGCAGCCTTGTGGAAACTGGGTTTCCCCATCGGGGTCACCTATTTTGCAGAGACCAGTGCTTTCGGCCTGGTCGCCCTGCTGATTGCCGGCTTCGGCAGCCGCGAAGTGGCGGCCCACCAGATTGCGCTGAATTTCGCCTCCCTCGTGTTCATGGTGCCCATGAGCCTGGGCATTGCCCTGCTCACCCGCGTGGGCCAGAGCTTGGGCGCCGGTGACCCGGTGGCGGCCCGCTTCCGGGCCTGGGTGGGGGTGAAAGCCGGACTGGGCTGCGGCCTGGTATCGGCCGTGGCCATGGCCGCCGGTGCGCACCAGATTGCGTGGGCCTACACCAACGATGCCGGTGTGGCCGCCCTGGCCGCGCAACTGCTGTTTCTGGCCGCCGTGTTCCAGCTGTCGGACTCGGCGCAGGTGGTCATCAGCAGTGCCATCCGGGGCTACAAGGTCACCCGCAGCCCCATGGTGATTCACCTCACCGCGTTCTGGGGCTTCTCGCTGCCCCTGGGCTGCGTGCTGGGCTTGGCGCCGCAGTGGCTGCCCTGGCGGCCCGCACAGGCCATGGGGGCGCAAGGCTTCTGGATCGCGCTGGTGGTGGGACTGACGGTGGCCGCCTTCGGGCTGATGCTCTTGCTGCAACGGGTGACGCGGGCCCGCATTTCTGCAGGGGCCGCCGCATGAACCCACACTTGCCCTTCTACCTCTGCCTGGCCGGCCCCACGGCTGCCGGAAAAACCGCTGCAGCCCTGGCCATGGCGGCCGAGCACGACGCTGAAATCATCAGCGTGGACTCCGCCCTGGTGTACCGGGGCATGGACATAGGCACCGCCAAGCCCGATGCCCATGAGCTAGCCGCCGTGCCGCACCACCTGATCAACATCCGCGACCCGCTGCAGGCCTACAGCGCAGCCGAGTTTGTCAAAGACGCCAAGGCCTTGATGAGCGACATCCACGCCCGTGGCAAGCTGCCCCTGCTGGTGGGCGGCACCATGCTGTATTTCAAGGCACTGTTTGACGGGCTAGATGACATGCCCGCAGCCAGCCCCGAGGTCCGCGCCGCGCTGGAAGCCGAAGCCGCCGCCCTGGGCTGGCCTGCAATGCACGCCCAACTGGCCGCTGTGGACCCCGTGACTGCCGCCCGCTTGGCACCGGCAGACAGCCAGCGCATCCAGCGTGCGCTGGAGGTGTACCGCGTCTCGGGCAAGCCGCTGTCCTACTTTCATGCGCAGCAGGACGCTATCAAAAAAGAAGCTGCTCGCGCAGAGAATACGGGCGCTAGCGCCCTTTTTTCCTTGGAACCAGCGGACCGGGCCTGGTTGCATGCCCGCATCGCCCAGCGCTTTGACCAGATGTTGCAAGGTGGCTTTCTGGACGAAGTGAAGGCCCTCATGGCGCGCGGCGACCTGCACCCCGACCTGCCCAGTATGCGCTGTGTGGGCTACCGCCAAGCCTGGGACGCGCTGGCCGGCACATCACCCATGGCCGAGCTGCGCGACAAAGGTGTTTTCGCCACCCGCCAGCTGGCCAAACGGCAAATCACCTGGTTGCGCTCCATGCCGCAGCGCATGGTCATTGCAGCCGACCGGCCGGATGCACAACAGGCCTTGCTGGAGGCCGTGCGCAGCACGCTGCAGCGACGGACCATGCCATGACACTGCGCATCGCCGGCTTGGCCAAGCACTACGGCAGCACGCCGGTGTTCCAGAACGTCACGCTGGACGTGGCGCCGGGTGAATTTGTCGCCATCGTGGGCGAATCCGGCGTGGGCAAGTCCACCCTGCTCAACTGCATGGCGGGCTTGGACCACTGGGACAGCGGCAGCGTGGCGCTGGCCGGGCAGGACCTGGGCACGCTGTCTGACGACGAACGCGCCCTGCTGCGCCGCGAAAAAGTGGGCTTTGTGTTCCAGGCCTTTCATGTGCTGCCGCACCTGGATGTGGCCCAGAACGTGGCCCTCCCGCTGCTGTTGCTGGGGCGCCATGAGCCGGACCGGGTGCAAGCGCTGCTCCACGCCGTAGGGCTGGGCGATCTGGGTGCGCGGCTGCCCCAGCAACTCAGCGGCGGTCAACTGCAGCGGGTGGCCATTGCCCGTGCCCTGGTGCACCAGCCCGCCCTGCTGCTGGCCGACGAGCCCACCGGCAACCTGGACCCCGGCACAGCCGCCAAAGTGATGGACGCTTTGGTACGCCAGTCGCGGGAACACGGCAGCGCGCTGGTGCTGGTCACCCACTCGCCGGCCGCCACCGGGCAGGCAGACCGGGTACTGCATTTGACGGCAGACGGCATGACCGCTTTCCCTGACTGACAAACAGGCAGGGGCTGCGTTAGACTGGCCTGGATTTGTAACAAATATAAACACAAGGCCACTCCCGCCATGTTTCTTGCCCCAGCGCCCTATCACATCGCCCTTGCCGCCTTGTGTGCCGGTTTGCCCGCCCTCGGTCTGGCCCAGTGCAAGCGTCCGGTGCAAGTCCCCATGGCGGCCGCCGGCCTGAGCGTGGTGGTCCAGGGGGAGTCGGTCAGAGGGGTCTACCCCGAGATACTGGAGTCCATTTCGTCCCGGGAGCAATGCCAGTTTGTCGTGAGCGTGGTGCCCCGCGCACGCCTGGAGAAGCTCTTTGAGGCCGGCAAAGCCGACATGCTGGTCGCCAGCACCCGCTCCGACCTGCGGGATGCATTCGGCGTTTTCATCCCCATGATGCGCAGCAGGGCCATGGCCCTGTCCCTGGGGGACACACCGCGCCCGCCGCTCAAGACCACCCGGGACCTGCTGGACAACCAGAACCTCCGCCTGGTGGTGGTGCGCGGCTTTGACTACGGCCCGGCCTACCGCGAGTTGATTAGCGCCATGGAAAAAGAGCAACGCCTCACCATGGAGGCGGACCCGGTTGCGGTCGCACGCTTCCTGAAAGCCAACCCCCATGCGGTGACCGTCATGCTGTCAACGGTGCTCTACGGCGCCATGCAGGAAGACACCCGCTTCAAGGACCAGCTGGACAAACTCCGCTACGAGCCCTTGGACAACATCGCCTGGGGGGAAAGCGGGGTGTACCTGTCCAAAACTGCACTGGATCCGGCGCTGATGCAAACCCTGCAATCCGCCATGCGACGGACGGCGCGCACCGGCGTCGTGCACCAGAGCTTCAAGGCGTATTACCCGCCGCACGTGCTCAAGGACAGCATCCGGCCGCTGGACACCGGCACCCCCTGATCCGCGCAAGCGCGGCCCTTACCACTGCCGCAGCAGCGCCCCCTCGCGCAAACGATAGCCCCGCGCGGCCACCGCACGGGCTTCCGACTCGTCATGCGTCACCCACAGCGTGGCCATGCGGTGCTCGGCAATATGGGTTTTGAAGTCATCGCGCAGCTGCAGGCGCAAGTCAGCGTCCAGGGCAGAAAAAGGCTCGTCCAGCAAAAGGGCACGGGGGCGGGTGATCAGCGCCCGGGCCAGGGCCACCCGCTGCTGTTCGCCACCGGAGAGCTGCCAGACCTTGGACAGCGCGTAAGCGGACAAGCCGAATTGCGCCAGCAGGGCCCGCGCCTGTTCGCGCGCAGCCGCCTTGGGCACCCGCTGCTCGACCAGGCCGAAGGCCACGTTGTCCTGCACATTCAGGTGCGGGAACAAGGCGAAGTCCTGGAACATGAGCGCAAAACCCCGGCGCTCCGGCGGCAGGTCGGAAATGTCTGCACCCTCCATGCGGACCGTGCCAGCGTCCGCCTGCTCCAGCCCGGCGGCAATGCGCAGCAGTGTGCTTTTGCCGCTGCCGCTGGGGCCCAGCAGCGCCACCGTTTCGCCTGCCGCTACCACCACGGATGCGTCGCGCAGCAAGGCCTTGGGGGCGCCACGCGGGGGCGCCCATTGTTTGGAAATGTTCAGCAGTTCAAGCACGCGCCTCGTCCTCGTCAGTCGGCCACTCAATCAACACAAAGGCCAGCAGCGCCAGCGCCATCAACACACAGGCCAGCAGCTGCGCGGCGGCCAGATGCTCCGCCCCCGGCTTGCCCAGGTGCTGGTAAATCAGGGTGGTGAGTGTGAGCCACTCCGGGCGCGACAAAAACAGGCTCACCGCAAATTCCCCCACCGCCGTGGCCGCCGCAAAGGCCATGCCCCGGCGCAGCGCCGGTGCCAACAGGGGCAAGGTGACGCGCCAGAAGCAGCGCCACGGGCTGGCGCCCAGGCTGCGCGCGGCCTCCAGGTAGTGGGCGGGCAGGCTGTCCAGCCGCGCTGCCAGCGACTTGGCCACAAAGGGATACGCCAGCAGGGCATAGGCTGCCACCAGCACCCCGAAGCTACCGCTCCATTGCGGGTACAACAACAGCAAGCCAAACGCCACCATCACCGGCGACACCATGAAGGGCAGGAACACCAGGGTGCGCAGCCACAGCACGCGCTGCGCGGCCAAGGCATGGGCCAGCCCCAGCCCCGTGGCCAAGGCCAGGGACAGCGCGGTGAACTGCGCGGTGTTGGACAGGGCCAAGCGCGTGTCCTCATCGGTCATAACGGCCCACGCCATCGCTCCCGAATTCATAGCGCCATACGCAATACTGACGAGGGGTAAGGCACAAATAAGCACCCAAATCAAGGCCACAAGCCCCACCGCCGCCCACGCCGATCCGCCTTGCGGGCGGCGGCGTGGCACAGCGTCCGCACGCGCGGGGGTGGCCCACCGTCGCTCGATGAACGCATAGCCCCAGGCCACCAGGGCGGTAAGCGCCAGCGTCCACAAGGACAGCACCCCCGCCTGCCCGAGCTGCAGCTCGTGGGCGACCAGGGTGTAGATCTCCACCTCGGCGGTGGCGTAGGCCTGCCCGCCCAGCACCAAGGCCAGACCGAACCCCGAGAAACAGTACAAAAACACCAGGCACAAGGCAGAGGCCAACCAGGGCGCAATGGCCGGCCACTCCACCCGCCAGAAAGCCCGCCAGGGCGTGGCCCCCAGGCTGCGGGCGGCTGCCACGCGCGCCGCACTCACGCGGCACAGCGCGTCCACCCCGGCGCGCACCACCACGCACAGGTTAAAAAACAAATTGCCGTAGAGCAGCAACCAGGGCGTGCCTTGCAGGTCCGGCCCGCCCCAGCGGGTCAGCCAACCATTGGGGCCTGCCAGCGCCAGCACGCCCATGGCCGCCACCAGCGTGGGCACCACAAAGGGCAGCATCAGCCCGCGCAACATCAGCGTGCGGCCCGGAAACTCCCAGCGCGCCAGCACCCAGGCCATGGGCAGGCCCAGCACCAGCGTGGCCACGCAGGTGATGGCCGCTTGCGCCAGCGACCAGAGCAGGCGGCCGCGCAGATACTCGTCCTGCCAGGGCGCCCACACGCTCTCTGCGGCCCCGCCCTCGACGAGCAGGCGCAACACGGGGGCCACCAGCCAGACCGCAAGAAACAGCAGCGGCACCGCCGCCAGCGCCCCGCGCGCAACGGCAGCGCCCCCGTGACGGAGCACCACTTACTTCAAGACCACCTTGGTCCAACGGGCCACCCAAGCGCCCCCCTTGGCTGTGATGTCCGCATCCGAGGGCGCGCTGAAGGCGGCGGGCTCAGGCGCAAACTGGAACGCATCGGACTTCGCCACACCAGCCTCGGCGGGGAACATCCACATTTCGGTTTGCATGCCGGTCTGCACGGGGGCAGAACGCAGGAAGTCCACAAACTTCTCGGCGGCCGCACGGTTCTTTCCACCTTTGACCAGCGCCACGCCTTCGACTTGGCGGAACACCGCGCCCGGCAGATTGAGGTTGCCTGTGGGCGCCTCGGCCAGCTTGGTCTTGCTGTAGAAAACCTCAGCGGCCGGGCTGCTGGCATAACTCACCACCAGCGGGTATTTCCCGCCGTTCAGGCTGAAGTCGGTGTAGTACGCCTCGGTCCAGCCCTTGGCCACTTTCAGGCCGTTGCGGCGCAGCTTGGCCCAGAAATCGAAGGCTTTGTCTTCGCCCAACGTACCGATGGTGGAGAGCAAAAACGCATGGCCTGGGCTGCTGGTCGCAGGGTTTTGCACGACCAGCAACTTGGCGTAGGCAGGCTGGGCCAAGTCTTCCAGGGTCTTGGGCAAGGCCAGGCTGTTTTTGGCAAACCAGGCTTTGTCGTAGTTCAGGGTGACGTAGCCGTAGTCCACCGGCACCAGAGGCGCGGGCAGTTCGGCCACGGGTTTGCGCGTGGCTGCGGCGGCAGAACTCGTTTCCAGCACGCCAGCGGCCAGGGCCTTGGGGGCCAAGGCGTTGTCGATGCCGTAGACCACATCGGCGATCGGGTTGGCCTTGGTCAGAATCAGCTTGTTGAGCATCTCACCGGCGTCCCCCCCCTTGGTGATGCGCAGCTTCACGCCATGGTCTTTTTCAAACTGGGCCAGCAAGGGCTTGGGCACCGAGAAAGAGCTGTGCGTCAGCACCCGCAGGTCATCCGCGTGGGCGGCGCTCAGGCCGGCAGCCAGAAGTGCCGCGCCCAAAGTGGTCTTCAGAAACGAAAAAATCCCGTGTTGCATGGTGTGCTCTCTTTCAATGCGCCTGCGACAGGCTGCATCAAAAACCGGCACCCGCAACACGGGAGTCTGGCTTCTCACACTTCCTACGCTGGCATAACCCAGATCAGGTACATGGGGTATTTCTCAGTCCTGTGACGGACACCCCCGGTGGAAGGCGTGATTGTAGGCGCTCAAGCCGTGTCTGCCCGCCCTAGCCCCAAAGAGCCGGTTTATTCACCATCAAATAGAACACTGCCAGCATGGCAACAAAGGCCGGATAGCCCAAGGCTTCCCAACGGCGCGCATAAGTCCAATACACATCAGGTAGCGCGCGTCCACCTTCATGGGCGTCCTTCGCCAAGGCGGCCATACGGATCTGCAAACCAACCACCGGCATCCAACAAGCTCCGGTGATGAGGTACAGCGCAAAAGACACCACTAACCAAGGCGAGTCCCAGGGATACCCCGCCAGATAGACCATTCCAAACCCTGTGACCGGCTGGATCACTGCCGCAGGAGTGGTAAGCCACCAGTCGGCGCGTACCACCAATCGGGTCACCACCGCCTGCGCGGCAACGACCCCACTGCGGTTCACGAAAAACATATAGAACGCAGTACCGAAGCCTGTACCAACCAGGACCGTGCTGGACAAAACATGAATCCACTTCAACAGCAAGTACGAGCTCATTTTGAAGTCCTCGCCAGAATAAACAGGATGGCCGCCATGGGCAGATTTTTGGTGAGTGGCCCTAGGGGATGCAACCACAAGGCTGGTGTCAGGAACGTCGCGACAACTGTCATGAGCAACATGGCAACAAGCGCTAGGAAGAAAACACGGCGCCCCGGCTTCCTCCACAGAAGCAGCCCGAGAAGCAGGTCTAGAGCAGCGCCACTCCACACCAGGACATTGGCAAAAAGCGGATCCGCAATGCCACCCGCAAGCAGCAACGCCCGGCTCTGCCCCTCCAACTCCCACACACTGCACACGGCGGTGAGTAGCCACACAAACACCAGGCTGTAGCGGAGCAAATCCCGGTCAGCGAGAGGCATTGCGTCTTCCTCCGGCTTGCCAGTGTTCAACGTCAGACGCATGCTGGGCCAAAAATGCCTGCAAGCGCGCAAAGCGCTTTCGCGTCTGGTACCTGAAAACAGCGTCAATCAGAGGCTCGATGCATCGCATCAACAACCCGGGACCAGCTTCCAGCGTGTAGGTGTACAAAAGAATGGAGCGACCCTCCCCGCTATCCCTGTGGCGCATGGAAGCGGCCCAACGCGAAAAAGGAAAGGCGGTCCCCACCATGGTCGCAGCCGCCAATGAGGGTGGCGAGTAGCTGACGAAGCGGGTCTGCATGGATAAGCCTTGCATCCAGCCCTTGCCACCGCTGACCGTAACCGCCCCGACCGACGGGCACGGCGCACCACCTTCAACCCGCGTGTTCTCGACCAAGGAGTCCCAGCGTAGCCGCCACGCGTGGTAATGAAATGCATCAAACACCACTGCTGACGGAGCAGGCATTTGAAACTCAAATTTTCCGTGAGCCATGGCCTCAACGCTTCTCTACGACCTGAGTCACCATGCCCCATTTCGCAAACTCAGGGCTAAATTCATTCAAGGCCAAAAGGCCCATGGCAGGGTAAGCCCCCGCCGTGAAGCGGTGAGCTGAAGCCAGTTTTCGGGCCAGCAGGATGGCAGCCATGCAGGGAATTTCCGGCCCATGGTCATGGTCCGCGGCAATGTGCCAGGAGCGCTTCTGCAAGCTGCCATCCACACCCTCCCCGGAAACCCGGACGACCATTCCACCCAACGCCGAGCCGAAGGGGTCAAAACATTTCGCTCCCGCGTTCAGGGCCCCGGCCAGAACTGCGGGATTGGGGAACACCCGATGGCGACGCAGCCAAGCCATGGCGGCAAACACTCTCTGTGCCAAGGACACCTCTACCGCCGCACGGAATTCGACGCGATCGCGCACGGCGTAGTGCACAGGAAACAACTCCAAATCAGGAATGTCACAGGGCGAACCCAGGCGAGCTTTCAAGCCGCGTATCTCCACAGGCTGCGGATCGCCCCAACCGGTGAGCGACTGCCACTGTCCGTTGCGCCAGACTTGAATCGCTTCGCCACAATAGCCGAGCACCGCCCGCATGGTGGCCACACCCCGGGGAGCCGTCTGGGCGGGCGCAATGCAGATGTCGATGGACTCCACAGCTTGCCATCCGGCACAAAGTGCATTCACAACGGCTGAGGACAAGGCAGGCACTGTGCTGGCGCCACCGATGGCTACGCGGTCAAGCGCTTTGAATTCCGCGTCCAATGCCGGTGCGAAATCGCACACAAAACGACGGCCGTCCGCCAGATCAATGTAGTGTGCGCCGGCACGCGCACATGCCCGCGCCACCGAGTAATCTTGCCCCTGAAACGGGCCAGCAGTATGGATGAGTAACTCAACCCTCAAGTCAGCCAGGACGATTGAAAAATCAGGACTGTGCATATCTACCGCAACACCCTGCACTCTGCCCCGAGCGGCTATTGTTTCTGCGAAGTGCTGTGCAGCAACTCCGTCCCTGCCGGCGACCAGCAGCTCTATGGAGGGTGACCCCGCCAATGCCCGGCAAATACGTGCGCCGAAATTCCCGTACCCGCCCAAAACCATGACCCGCATGCCGGCTCCCTGTGCTTTATCGTTGGCAACTATCCGATCTCCACTATAGAGCCTGCGGTGTCGGTGAAATTGCACAATCCCCCCATGTTCCAGAACTTCCGGCGCCCTTCAGGGCCTTTGTGGCCCCTACTGTGCAGCTTCTCCTGGCAGGAGCTGCGCCAGCATCCGTGGCGCAATGCGGCGGCGCTGGTGTCGGTGATGCTGGGGGTGGCGCTGGCGTTTTCGGTGCACCTGATCAATGCCTCGGCCTTGGACGAGTTTTCGCAGGCGGTGCGCTCCGTGGGCGGCCAGCCTGACCTGGAGCTGCGCAGCGCCAACAGCACCGAGGGCGTGCCGCTGGAACTTTGGGGCCGCTTGCAGCGCGATCCGGACATTGCGCTGGCCTCGCCGGTGCTGGAGATCAGCACCTACGCCCTGCCCACGCCCTCCATTCCCGCTGCCAGCACCAGCCCCGACTCCGAACCCCAGCGCGCCCTGCTGCGGGTGGTGGGCGTAGACCCTTTGCAAGTGGCCGCCGTGGCGCCGGATCTCATGCCACAGCCAGACGCCACGGCCGGCGGGGAGCGGCTGTCGTTCTTCGCCCCCGATGCGGTCTTTCTGAACCCGCTGGCGCGCCAGACACTGGGTGGCGGCCCCCTGCTGTTGCAGACCGGCTTGCGCATGCAGCCGATGCGCGTGGCGGGCAGCGTGGCAGCGGGCGGCGCGGCGCTGGCCGTCATGGATATTGCGGCGGTGCAAGACCTGTTCAGCCTGGGCGAGCGCATCACCCGTATTGACCTGCGCCTGCGTGCCGGGGTGGACCGCCAAGCCCTGGTGCAGCGCTTGCAGAGCGAGGCCGATTGGCCGGCGGGTGCCACGCTGCGCGAGCCCGGCGATGCGGTCACTCGGGTCAGCAATCTCTCACGCGCGTACCGGGTGAACCTCACGGTGCTGGCGCTGGTGGCGCTGTTTACTGGCGGCTTTCTGGTGTATTCGGTGCTGGCCCTGAGCGTTGCGCGGCGCTCGCAGCAGTTCGCTTTGCTGGCCGTGCTGGGCCTGACCGGGCGGCAGCGCCTGCAACTGGTGGTGTGGGAAGCGGCTGCCTTGGGCGCCTTCGGCAGCGCGCTGGGCCTGCTGCTGGGCACCGCACTGGCGGCCCTCGCCCTGCGCTTGCTGGGTGGCGACTTGGGTGGCGGTTACTTCAGCGGCGCAACGCCCGCCTTGCAATGGAGCCCATGGGCTGCGCTGCTGTTCGGGGCGCTGGGCACTGCCGCGGCTTTACTCGGCGCGTGGGGCCCTGCCCGACTGGCGCAAGCCTTGCCACCGGCCCAAACCCTCAAAGGCCTGGGGCACAGCCAAGGCGGTGGCAGCAGTGTGCGTTGGGGCGTAGCCTTGCTGGCTGCGGGCGGGCTACTGGCGTTGCTGCCCCCGGTGTGGGACATGCCACTAGCCGCCTACCTGAGTGTGGCCGCCCTGTTGCTGGGCGGCATTGTGAGCCTGCCGGCACTGGTGGGGGTGGTGCTGGACCGGGTGGCACCCCTGCTGACGCGCCAGCTCTTGCCCCTGCTGGCAGTAGAACGGGCCCGGCGCGTGCGCGAGAGTGCAGCGGTGGCCGTGAGCGGTGTGGTGGCCGCCCTGAGCCTGGCGGTGGCACTCACGGTGATGGTGGCCAGCTTTCGCGGCTCGGTCATGGACTGGCTGGACCAGGTGCTGCCCGCCGACCTGTACCTGCGCACCGCCACCAGCAGCAGTGCGCTGGACACCGCGTATCTGGACCCGGCCTTTGTCGCGCAAGCCACTGCCTTGCCCGGCGTGGCCCGCGCCACCACGCAGCGCATCCAAAACGTGTCGCTAGACGCCGCCAAACCCAGCGTAGCGCTGATTGCCCGCCCCTTGCGTGATCCGCAGACGGGCCAGCTGAACCTGCCCCTGGTGGGCGAGGTGGCGCGCGTGCCCGAGGGCCACATCGCCCTCTATGTGAGCGAGGCGATGGTGGACCTGTACGGAGCCCGGGTGGGGCAGGCGTTCCCGGCTTTGGCGCACATTTTTAAGCCAAATCCGACCTTAGCGCCCGTGGAGTCTGCGCAAGCAGCTCCTTTTTTTATAGCAGGTGTATGGCGGGACTATGCCCGCCAAAGCGGTGCCATCACCCTGGACAGCGCCGACTACCTGCGCTGGACCGGGGACACGCGGGTCAACGACATGGCCTTCTGGCTGGAAGACGGTGCCTCGCCAGACGCCCTGGAGACCACCATGCGCAGCCTGGCCGACCGCTTGGCCCACACCCCCGGCGGCGAGGCCGGCAGGCTGCTGGAGTTCGGCTCCGCCCGCGAGATACGCGCCACCAGCCTGAAAATCTTTGACCGCAGTTTTGCCGTGACTTACTGGCTGCAGGCGGTGGCCATTGGCATAGGCCTGTTCGGGGTGGCGGCCAGCTTCAGTGCGCAGGTGCTGGCGCGGCGCAAAGAGTTCGGCCTGCTGGTGCATCTGGGGCTCACGCGCCGGCAGATTCTGCGGGTGGTGGCGCTGGAGGGGGCGGCGTGGACCTCACTGGGCGCATTGGCCGGTGTGGCGCTGGGCCTGGCCGTGGCCGTGGTGCTGGTGCATGTGGTGAACCCGCAGAGCTTTCACTGGACCATGGAACTGGCCCTGCCCTGGGGCCGGCTGGCCGCGCTGGGGGCGGCCGTGATTGCGGCGGGCACCCTCACCGCCTGGTGGTCCGGCCGCGCCGCCGCCGGACGCGATGCGGTGATGGCGGTGAAGGAAGACTGGTAAGCCCGGCCTCCCTGTACCGTGCCTGAAGGCAACTCAGGGCGCGTTGGAATCCAGCCCGCGCAGCACCCGGCCACGGCCTGCCGTCAGGTATCCGGCATAGCCTGCAAGGCCCGCTAGCAAGCGCCATGTGGCGCGAGCCACCATGCCCAGCCCGTGGCCGATGTCCCGCAGCGGGTCCGCTACCGCGGCCTGCCAGCGGCTGGCGGCGCAACTTTCCGGCGCGGGCACCCATTGCAGCGCAATCCCATCCTGCCCTTGGTAGGCCCAAGCCTCCACCACCACGCGCTGTCCGGCACGCAATTGCAGGTCGTGCCCCCGTGCCACAACGTGGTCACCCGTCTCGGTGAGCGGGGTGTGGCGCGACACGTCGAACGTCGCCCAGGCACGCCCGCTGAGGACGCGCAGCACGCCGGCGGTGCGGGGCTTGAGCGTCAGCGCGCGGCCTTGCGGCAGGGTCCAGGGGGTGTTCTCGCAGAATGCATCTTGGCCCATCGCCACATCCACGCCGGGTGCCGCCGGTGCGACGAGGTTCACGCCGGACAGGGATGCAGACACAAAATCTTGCAGGGACGAGGGGGAGGATGGGCTGTGCGATGACATGAAAAACTCCTTCAAAGGTGGGGATGGGCAAACGGATGATCCTCCCGCCCCGGCTTCCCCGTCCAATGAAATCGGGCTATGCTATTCATTCCATTCACGCATGAATCGCCCCCTGTGAACTGCCCGCCATGTCTGACGCCCTTGCCCCCCAAACCGAAATACGCCTGCGCACCCGCCCGATTGCGATGGGCCACCTGCGCGCGCTGGAATCCGTGGCCCGCCACCTCAACTTCAGGGCTGCCGCTGAGGAACTGGCCCTCACCCAAAGCGCAGTGAGCCGGCAGATTCAGGCGCTGGAAGACGAGGTGGGCGTGCCCCTGTTCTTGCGCCACACCCGGGCGGTGGAGCTCACCGGGGCCGGCAGCCAATTGTTGCGTGCAGCGCTGCCGTCACTGGAGCGCATTGACGCGGCCGTGCGGCAGATCCGGCGCAGCGCGGGGCGCAAAAGTGTGGCCATATCGACCGGGGCCTCGTTCGCCTCCATGTGGCTGATCCCGCGCCTGGAGGCCTTTCAGGCGGAGTACCCCGACATCGACATCCGCATCGACGCCACCGACAACGCAGTGGATCTGGACACCAGCGATGTGGACCTCGCTATCCGCTACACCCGCCCGGACAACGTGAGTTCGGATGCTGTCCGACTGTTTGGCGAACAACTGACTCCCGTGGCCAGCCCCTGGCTGCTCAAGAGCGGTACCCCGCTGCGCAAAGCGGCGGACCTGACCCGCTTTGCCCTGCTGGAGGCCAGCGACACCCACCGCGTGCAAAACCTGGAGTGGCTCACCTGGCGGCGCTGGCTGGAGCTCAACCAACTGCCCCGGCTGGAGCCCAAGCGCTGGATGTATTTCAACTACGCCCACCAAATCGTCCAGGCCGCGCTCACCGGCCAGGGCATTGCCCTGGCGCGCATGCCACTGGTGGCCGACAGCCTGGCCAGTGGCGACCTGGTCGAGGTGCTGCCCGGCGGCCGCATTGACACGCCCATGGCCTACTGGCTGCTGGTAGGCGCACGCAACAGCAAGCGCCCGGAAATTCTGGCCTTTTGCGACTGGCTGCTGGCCCAGGCCGCCATTACCCGCCAAGCCATCGGCGAGGTGCCGGACCCGGAGACCCAGGCGCACCCGGATTGAGCAGAAGGGACATGAAGTTGACACTCACAATGCCAGCCCTTGGCGATGCTGCGCGCATCCCCCCCGACCATGGCGCAGAACCAGGCCCCCATACGCCAGCACCCCCGTACTGGCGGGATGCCTCAGCCGATACGGGGGCACGCGGCATAAAGCTCCCCGGATTGGCACGCAGGCAAGTGCTGCTGGCGCCGGCCTTGGCCGGCCTCTTGCCTGCCGCGCTGGCGCTACCGCGCACCACGCTGCGCTTCCCCCGGGACGCGGGCAGCCACAACGACTTCAAGACGGAGTGGTGGTACGTGACCGGGGTGGCCCAGGTGCCAGGCACGGCAAAAAACACGCCGCGTCTGCTGGGCTTTCAGGTCACCTTCTTTCGCAGCCGGGTGGACGCGACCCAGGGCATGCAGTCGCGCCTTGCCGCACGGCAGTTGCTGTTTGCCCATGCGGCGGTGACGGACGTGGACGGCCACAAGCTCTGGCATGACCAGCGCATGGCCCGCTGGTCCGGCGAGGCGCCGGGCAGCAACCCGGCCGACACGGCGCACGCCAGCAGTACGGACACGAATGTCACCCTGCGCGACTGGAGCCTGCTGCGCACGGGACAAGACTTGCAAGCGGACATTGTCGGCAATGACTTTGCGATGCAGCTTCGCTTTCAGGCGACCCAGCCGATCCTCCTGCAGGGCGTGGACGGGCTCTCCCGCAAGGGCCCTGAAGCCAAGCAAGCCAGCTACTACTACAGCCAGCCGCAGTTGCAGACCAGCGGCAGCATCCGCCTACAGGGCCAAACGCACACGCTGCAAAGCGGCAGCGTGGCCTGGCTGGACCATGAGTGGAGCCAGGAGGTGTTGCACCCGCAGGCCGTGGGCTGGGACTGGATAGGCATCAACCTCTTGGACGGCAGCGCCCTCACCGCCTTTCAGCTGCGGGACCGCGCAGGCCATGCGATGTGGGATGGCGGCTCGTGGCGCAGCGGGAGCGGCCAGCGCCTTGCGTTCACCCGCGGCGAGGTGCAGTTCACGCCGCTGCGGCACTGGACCAGCCCGCTGAGCCAGGCCCGCTACCCGGTGGAATGGATGGTGCGCACGCCCGCCGGCACGTACACCGTGAGAGCCGTGCTGGACAACCAGGAGCTCGACAGCCGGAACTCCACCGGCGCCATTTACTGGGAAGGCTTGAGTGAGCTGCGGGACAGCCACCAGCGCCTGGTCGGGCGCGGCTACCTGGAGATGACCGGTTACGCCGCCGCCCTGAAGCTCTAGGCTCAGCGGTGGGATTTGCGCCGCTCGCGCCCCGCCAGCCAGCGCAGCAGCAGGGCATGGAAGGCCTCGGGCTGCTCCAGCATGACCCAGTGGCCACAGCGCAAGGCATGTGCAGCCCCGTCTTCCGAAGCGCGCAGAGTGTGCACCCAGCGCGGCGAGTGGAACATAAAGGGCTTGCGCTCCCCGAACACATACAAGACCGGACATGCCAGTTGGATGGCGCTGGTTTTGAGTCCGCCCCGCAGGCCGAACCAGCGCATGGCGTAAGGGAAATTCATAGTCCAGCGCAACTGGTCCGCGGGCACCGGGCAGCGCAGGGACCGCGCCATCCAGCGGGTCATGCGATCGGCCAAGCCGCCATGCAGGTAGCGGCCTACGGCCCAGGCGCCGGCCAACCACAGCTGGTAGCTCGCGATAGACAGCTTCTGGCGAAGCGAGAGGGACTCCAGGAAGGCACTGGCGTTGTGGTCGCCGATGTCCACTGCCACGATGGCCGCCACACGCTGCGGGTGGCGCATGGCCAGTTCATAGCCGTAGATGCAGCCCCAGTCGTGCAGTAGCAGGGTCACGGGCTGGCCGGGACTGGCGGCGTTGATGACGGCCAGCAACGAGTCCACCATCTCGTCCACGCTGGGGGTGGGGGGCGTGCCCTCGGTGTTACCGAAACCCGGTAAGGTCAGGCGCACGCAGCGGTGGTGCGCCTGCAGGACCTGGACGGTGCCGTCCCACACCCGCAGGGTGTCAGGCCACCCATGGAGCATGAGCACGGTGCGCGGTCCGTCCCCGTCAATATGTACAGTGATGCCCTTGACTTGCAATTCCTGGGTTGCCATCCGTCCTCCTGAACTTGTGCCTAGAGCTTACCGCGACAGTGCGCTTACAAAACCCAACAAAGGCAAAAATCCAACGCTATCAAAACAATAGCTTCTTGCGCAATACGGGCGGGCGCCAGGCAGGTATTTTCTTTATTTTTGTGCCCTGCCTTGCAGGCGCGGCCCCCACCCTCACCTGAATGCCCATGAGCTCCTCCGACCGCCCCAAATCCACCAATCCCAAATCGCTCTCCGGCTTGCTGCCTTTTTTGCGGCCTTACCGGGCACGCATCGCCATGGCACTGGTGTTTCTGGTGCTTGCAGCCGGTGCCACCCTCGCCTTTCCGGTCGCTTTGCGCAGCCTGATCGATGGCGGGCTGCTGCACACCGACAAGGGCGCGCAAATGATGGCGCTGCGCGGGCACTTTGTCGCCCTCTTCGGGGTCGCGGTGGCGCTGGGCCTGTTTTCGGCGGCGCGCTTTTACATGGTGAGCTGGCTGGGGGAGCGGGTGACCGCCGACCTGCGCAATGCGGTCTACCGCCATGTGCTCCAGCAAAGCCCGGAGTTCTTTGAAACCACCCAGACCGGCGAGGTACTGTCGCGCCTGTCTGCCGACACCACGCTGGTGCAAACGGTGGTGGGTTCCTCCCTGTCCATGGGCCTGCGCAATGCGGTCATGGGCCTGGGCGCGCTGGGGGTGCTGGTGTGGACCAACCCGGTGGTCATGCTGCAGGTCTTGGTGGTGCTGGTGCTCATCGTGCTGCCCAGCCTGTGGTTCGGCCGGCGGGTGCGCAAGCTCTCGCGCGCGTCCCAAGACCGCGTAGCGGACTCCAGTGCCATAGCCGCCGAAGTGCTCAATGCCATTCCAGTAGTCCAGAGCTACACCGCCGAAGGCCGTGAAACCCAGCGCTTTGTGGCGTCTACCGACAATGCATTTGCCACGGCCACCAAGCGCAGCCTGATGCGCTCCGGCCTGGTGGCCTTCATCATCATTGCGACCTCGGCGGCCTTGTTGTGGGGCTTGTACCAGGGCACGCAAGCGGTGGCCGAGGGGCGCATCACCGCAGGTCACCTGGGGCAAACCGTGGTGTACGTGATCATTCTGGCCAGTGCCTTTGCCGTGCTGGGCGAGGTCTATGGCGACCTGCTGCGCGCCGCCGGTGCCACCGAACGGCTGATGGAGCTGCTAGGGACCCAGTCGCCCATCATTTCGCCCTCCAATCCGGTACTGGCGCCCATGCCTTCTGCGGGAAGCGCTATCAAATTTGAAGCAATCCATTTTCACTACCCCTCGCGCCCGCACCAGCAGGCATTGCAGAACTTCAGCCTCGATGTGAAGCCCGGCCAGACCGTGGCTATCGTGGGCCCCAGCGGGGCCGGCAAAAGCACGGTGTTCCAGCTGCTGCTGCGCTACTACGACCCGCAAAGCGGCAGCATTGCCCTCGATGGCGTGGAGACGCGTGCCCAGGCCCTGGATGCGCTGCGGCAACGGGTGGGCATCGTGCCGCAGGACGCCGTCATATTTTCCAGCTCCGCCATGGAGAACATCCGCTACGGCAAGCCGGATGCCACCGATGCCGAGGTGAAGGCCGCCGCCCATGCGGCCTTTGCGCACGAATTCATTGAAGCATTGCCGGAGGGCTACAACACCTTCCTGGGCGAGCGCGGCGTGCGCCTCTCCGGCGGCCAGCGCCAGCGCATAGCCATTGCCCGCGCGATGTTGAAGAACCCTCCCCTGCTGCTGCTGGACGAGGCCACCAGCGCGCTGGATGCCGAGAGCGAACGCATGGTGCAGGCTGCGCTGGAAAGTGCCATGCGCGACCGCACCACCCTGGTCATTGCCCACCGCCTGGCCACGGTGCAAAAGGCCGACCTGATCGTGGTGCTGGACCACGGCGTGCTAGTCGAGCAAGGCACCCACGCCGAACTGGTGGCGCGGGGCGGCGTATATGCGGGCCTGGCAGCGCTGCAGTTCAATGCCTGAGCTCAAGACCTGACTAACGGCCAGGCGCTGTGTCTAGAACGTGGGGCGACTTTCCTTGGCCACTTGGGTCGCAAGCTTGGCACGCCGGTAACGGGTCCAGCGGCGCTGGGCCCACATCCAGCAACCGGAAATGCCCAACAGCCCCAGTGCCAAGCCCAGCAGGCCCACGCCCACCGTCCAGGGCCAGCCCCCCAAATCCCCGGTGTGCAATGGGTAGATCACGCTGACAGCACTGCTACCCGTGTCCAACTGGTCCCAGCGCAGCGCTTCAACGACTTCTCCCGTTTGGGGATGGAGCCACACGGAGCTGAGGCCATTGGGGTGGTGGTCGTCAGGGAGCTTGAGGCGCACGCGCACCGCTTTGTGCGGACCTGCGGGTACATGGATGTAGCCCAGCTGGGCCTGCGGCCACTGCGCGCGCGCGGTGTGGACCAGCTGACTCCATGGCACGGGCTGACGAAGTGGTGTGGTCCGGGGCAGAACCGGAGGCACAAACGCCTGCTGCCCCAGCATGGCAGTAACCGTTTTGGCCAGTGGCGGCCATGCCATGTACGCGCCAGAGACTACGCACACCGCAATACCGCCGCCCAACAAGGCACCCGATAGCCGGTGCCAGTCAAACCATGCCACGTACCAACCCCGGTCGGTACGCAACTGCAAGTTGGGAGGCCAGCGCACCGGCCACCACAGGACCAGCCCGCTGACCAGCATGGCCCCATAGAGCAAGGCCATGGTGGCCAGCACGGCTTGACCGGCATCGCCGAGCAGCAAGGTTTTGTGCAGCTCGAACAGCCAATTGAAGCCCCCCTCCATGCGGCCTCTGCGTCCCAGTTCCTGGCCCTGGTTGTCCAGGAACACGGTGCCTTCCCAGGCGCCGCCGGTGAGTCGCACGCGCACTGCGTCCCGGTCTGCCCGGGGCGGCCGGATGGTGAGGTTGGCTGTGTGGCCCCACTCCTGCAGCATGGCTTGCTGCACCTTGTCTAGCGCCAGCGGCATTGCCGCACTGCTAGCGGGCTGGAGAAACAGGGCCTGGTTCCACCACTGGTCCAGGGGTTTGCCCACCACCAGCAAGGTGCCCACCAGGGCATGGGCGGCCAGCAGCCAGCCCACGCTCAGCCCCAACCAACGGTGGGCCTTGAGCCACCCGCTGCGCGCCAATGCCAGCATGGTTGTCTCCCTTTTTACAAACGGTAGCGCACGCTCAACACCAGGGACTGGGGCTCGCCGGGCATGTTGTAGTCGTTGGCTGCGCCGTGCGCGGACACAAAGTATTTGCGGTCCAGCAGGTTTTTGAGCGTGAGGTTCACATCGTATTTTTTGCTCTCGTAGCCCGCGCCAAGGTTGACCACCTCATAGCCGCCCAGTACGGTCCGGTTGTCCGCTGATGCATAGCGTTCGGTTTCGGCCCGGGCGCCGGCTGCGACGTAGTAGCCCTCGGGCAACTTGCGTTTGACCCACAAGTTCAGCCCGTGTTTGGGCGTGAGCGATGCGGTTTTGTCGCGGAACTGGGCCTGCGCGGCCTCGATGATCTGGCCATCCATGTAGGCATAGCTGGCTGTCACATCCCAGACCGTGTTGAAGTTTCCGTTCAGACTGACTTCCAGACCCTGTGTACGTTGCTTGCCGACCTGCAAGGCCACCGTGGTATTGGCGGGATCGGCCACATGGATGTTGCTCTGGGTCATCTCAAACAAGGAGACGGCCAGGCTGGCACTGTTGGCAATGTCCCATTTGGCGCCCACTTCTTTGTTGACTGTTTCCGTAGGCGAGAGCTTGTCGCTATTGGTATAGAAGGTGAATGCATCGGACAAGGGCTGGAAGGACTTGTTGTACGAGGCGTACAGCGACAGGTGTTGGTTCGGCTGGTAGACCGCACCAAGGCGGGGCGACAAGGTGTTGTCTTGGCGGCTCAGGTCGCGGTTGCTGCTAGTCAAGTCGTCCCGCAGCTGATTCAAGCGGTCAAATCGGGCGCCGGCTGTCAGCTTCCATTGCGGGTTCAGGGTCACCAGGGCTTGCGTGTACAAGCCCGCAATGCTGACACGCGATTTGTTGTTGGCCGTCGGAACGATGTTGGCCGGCATGACGGGTAGATCCACCAGCACGGGGTTGAACAGGCTGTAGGTGGCTGCATTGGCCCGAGTAGAAAGCTTCTCGCTCTTGTCTTGCGCCCCGAGTTCCAAACCGTAGAGCCACTGGCTTTGCACCGAGCCCCACTGCACTTTGTGGATCAGTTCGTTTTGCCAGAACACCCCTGTTTCATTGCGCAAGCGACGGTTCTGGGCGATGACCACGGTGGGGTTGCTGCCGTTCGATACCGAGGAGATGGTGGTGTAGTTGCGGTCCAGGGCATAGTCGTAGCTGCGCAGGACCGAGTGCCACTGGAGGTGGGGGGCAATGCGGTGGTCGAATGTGGCCGTGCCGCTGCTGACTTCGGATTGCACATAGGCGCGGTCACGGCCATTGGCCGCACCGTAGTAGGTGCCCACGGAGACGTCTACAGGCGCACCACGGAAACTCGGAACCCCCTGGTCCGCCAGGCGCTTGTCCTTGAGGTAGTCCGCCTGCAGGGTCAAGGTGGTGTCGGTTTGGAGCTTGAAGGTTATCGACGGTGCAATCGCCTGCCGCTCCAGGAAGTACAGTTTGCGGAAGCTGGTGGAGTCTTCCACCGCGCCAGTCAGGCGAAACAGCACGGTTTTGTCTTCACTGGCGCTGCCAATGTCGAACTCGCCCCGTTTTTGGCCATAGTTTCCCAAGGTCGTGGCGACTTCTTTGACCGGTTCTTCTGCGGGTTTTTTGCTCACGCGATTGACGATGCCGCCTGCCGATCCGCGGCCATAGAGCACAGAGGCCGGCCCTTTGAGGATTTCTATGCGCTCGGTATTGGAGAGGTCACGGTAGTACAAAGCATCATCCCGGACTCCATCAATGAACTGGTCGGTGATGGCCGAGAAGCCACGGATGGAGACTTGGTCGCGCTGTGCATCCCCCACTGACAAGCCAACCCCTGCGACATTGCTCAATGCGTCTTGCATCGAGGTAGCGTTCTGGTCGCGCAACAGCGCTCGGGTGACCACATTGACGGTTTGGGGGACATCGCGCAGCGGCGCGGCGACCTTGGTGGCAACGGATGTCTGCGTTGCTTCATAGCCGTTGGTATCGTCACCGGATGCCGTGATCTGTACGGTGGGCAATTGACTTTGCCCGTGCGCTATGCCGATGCTGCTGGCATACACGCCCGAGATGACTATTGGGAATACTCGTATTACTTTTTTCATAAAGTTGAGGATGGTGTTGATGAACTGAAAAAATTGGCTGCCCCGGGTGGGGCCATGCGCCGTGGCTTAGGCGCGGAGTTGGTGCCTGCGAATCGCGCGAACGCCCACCGCAGCAACGCCGTACATGGCCACAACCGGCCAGAATGCGGCGGAAAGTGGCATCCAGGCCAGGACGGCGCCACCGGCTGCTGCGCCCAGCAATGCGCCCGCTTTGGCTGCGCTGTTGCCCATGCCCAAGACCCAGCCTTGTTGGTCGGTGCTGACTTGTTGCGATAGCAAGCTGTAGAAAACAGGTAGCAATGCCCCCAACCCGACACCCCAGACGACGCGACTGAGTACGACAAGGGTGAAGTCATGGCTGCTGGCTTGCAGAGCGACCACCACTGCACAGCCCCAGCAAATCCACTCCAGCTGCCGGAGCACTTCGCCTGGAGCTTGGCGGGCAAAACGTTTCGCCCACAACGGCGCCCCTATGCACAAGCCCACGGCCGTGGCGCCGTAACACAGGCCCGTCAACCAGGCGGGTGCCTCCAGCACTTGCTGCGCATAAAGACCAAAGAACGTTTGCGGCAGCATCTTGGCGCTTTGCACCAGCACGACCCCCAGCAGCAAAGCTTGGATACCGCTGACGGGCGGGAATAGCCCCACCTGCTCGGCCTGCCCCGTTGGCGCACGTTTCGCCGTGCGAGGCAATACGCCATAGGCGACGACGGTACAAACACCACACAGCACTGCGGCGGTGGTGTTCAGCATGGAAAAACCCGCCAGGTCGTACACCCAGCCCCCTAACATGGGGCCTAACAGTGAGCCCAATGCGGTAGCAATCTGCAAGCGTGCCATGAGGGCGCTGCGCTCTTGCTGACGCGTCCACACAGCGGCGTAGGCCTGTGCGGCTGCAATGAAGCCCGCCAAAGCCCCCTGCAGCAAGCGCACGCCCAACAAGGTGAGCACATCGCCCGCATGGGCAATCCAGAGCTGGGTCAGCGTCAATGCCAGCAGGGCCCGGAGCACCATGGTTTTGTGGCCAAGTTTGTCCCCCAAGCGCCCCCACCACGGAGTACATAGCATGGCCGTTGCCATGGGTCCGGCGTAGGCGATGGCACTGGCCCAGGCGAGCGCCGTCCCCGATAGGCCACCCATGTCACGCAACTGCAGCCCCCAGAACGGCGCACTCATTTCCAGTGCGCCCATGGAGACCAGTTGAATCGCAAACAGCCAGCGCAACACTGCGGGATTGCGCGCTGTCGCTTCCGTCATTGCGGCAGTACCCGCAAAGGATTGGGCATCTGGCCATGCACATCATCAGAGGTATCACTCAAGCGCATGCGCAGGAATGCCTTGGCGGGCCAGGCCTGCTCCAACAGCGCATCGCGTTCTTCTTGCCAACGCAGTGCATCACAGCGAGGTTGCAGGCGCAGCAGCAGTCGCTCGAGGGTATCGCGCACTATCTGTAAATAGAGGCCTTCATCCTGAGCAAACTGGCGGGCAATAAGGAGTGCCAGTTCACCGAGGTGGCACAGCAATACGGCATGCAACAGTTTGTCGCGCACCGGCTCCGCACGCTGGTACAGCGTGGCACCCGGACGGTAGGCCTGCAAGGTCAAGCCGGATCGGTGCAGTGTTGGCTCATGAATGCGCAAATCTCCGAAGTCACGCACCAGCAATTGCACGGGCTCGTAGCGCTCATTGAGCACCATATAGCTGTTTTGCTGATGCGCTTCAAATGCAATCCCGTACAGCATGTACGCCCCAACCACCGCATTCAGTGTGGTCGCGACATACCGTGTGAAGAACGTCTGCGCCCCATGGGTATGGTTGCCATAGGACAATGCAATGAGCTCCTGCACCAGTGGCTGTCCATTGAACGGTGACTCGACAAACAGCGCCCCCACCGGAAAAGGAAAGCGCTCTGCCGTTCGTTTAGAGCCCGGGTTGTTGCGGTACAGCACGGACACGTGGCGGGCACGGTCATCGTTGCCATCCGGCTCCAGGTAGTGCAGGCCCATCGCTTCCTCGACAAAGTCAAGGCAACCCTCAAAGCCCCGCTCCCGTTTTATGACGTCACGGAGCAAGCGGCTGATACGCGGCCCCATCACAGCGGACTTGGGCGAGACCGTGCGCTGAACGCTGGTCAGACGCAGTGAGATCGGCAGTTTGATGTGCGGGCTCCTGCTGGAACGATCTGGTACCACTGTGCGAAAGGACATGGTGGGCGATGCCGGCCAGGTCAACCCCGTCAGGAGAACCAGATCCTGGTCGCGTATTTCACTGCTGAAGTGCTCGGGCAAATGGCTTTGCGCCTGGTAAGGATGTACCGGCAAGGGTAGGTAGTCTTCCAGCACCAACTGTCGCGACCGTACAGCATCACACCAGGCAAGCCACATGGCGGGGTAGTGGCGGGCAAACCAATGGGCATACCCCTCCTCACCATCTACGCCTTCCGAGTACGTTTTGTCAGCCCGGATTGCTGCTAGCTGCAAGCCGATGTCCGCCTGAAACTCCGGTGACATGGCTTGCACATCTTCCGGTGTGAGCCCCATTTTGCTTTTGAAGTTGGGATGCCATGGATGTCCCAAGCTCCCCCATTGCTCCAACAAGAGGCAAGGGTTGCCCAATCCGGCATGGCGTACAGCTGCTACAAACTGGGTGTGTTTTCCCGCCAGCTCTACGCGCAGTTCCCGGCGCCAGCCTTCCCGATACTCAAGGCAGAGCGCATCGTTGTAGGTGCTGTTGGACAGCTCGCCAGCCAAACGCTGAATAGCTTCTGATTCAGACCCACCTGGCAGGCTTGCCGCGACACAAATCAGCAGTTCAGCTGCCGCTGCAATTTCGACTGGGGCATGGCCTGGCCGAAAGAGCACCAGTGGTCCACCGAGCTGACAACTTCCGAATGCGCCCAGTTCCAAGTGCTCGCAACGCAGCAAACTGTGCTGCCCCCACAACGCCAGCCAGCTGTAGCGGCCATCCTGCATGACATGGTCCCGTTGCAGCAACCCCTCCCGCAACAAGGCTTGGAGCGTGCGCTGCAAGCCACGAAGTTCTGCCATCTGAAGCACAGCAGTGCGAGCAACAACCACGGGGGCGGGCTCGGGTGTTCGAAGTGATCGTGCATCCAACATATGTAAATTTTTAGTAAAGATTCAGAGAAGAAATGTATATTACTACGAAATAAGAATGATTCGTATCTAATGAATAATAATTTCAGCTGATGGAGCGTTCAATCGCATCAAAAAGGGATGCCTGGCGTGGACTCCCGGTGTCCAATCGCTTGATAAAAGGGGTAAAGCCCCCCTAAAATGAGGCTTTCTGACTCAGGAGGTCCCTATGGAAATCTCCCGTACCCAGGTGCAGCAGCCCGAGCAAGTGCAAGCGGCTAAGCGCAAGGAGGCGGTTCAGAGGGAGCTCGTTCGTGAGGCGGCCCTCCGTGAACAGAATCCCCCCCAAATACAAGAGCAAGCCCGCACCCCGGTAGTCAATGCCCAGGGTCAGGTAATCGGTACACGGCTCAATATGAGCGCGTGACAGCCACACACGGTGCACCATGGCAATTGCTGCCACCCACAGCGCTACCCCCTCCCTGCAGATGACCTTGAATAAGGCACGTCTGGAGCAAGCCAAGCGCGAAGCCCTGAAGGCTGAAGACGAGTTGGAGGCCTTGCAGTTAGAAGCCGAGCAGACGGAACAGGAGGTCTATGCCAGGCGAATGACTGTCCGCGAACTGGACGCCCGCGTCGCATGGGAAGACACCACTTACAACTCCCAGTTACGGGCTACGCGGTCGTCCGTTCCACCTGCTACACAGGACTTTCTTGTGCGCATGTACACAGCAACTTCGCTCAAGTTTGCAGCCAGTGGCAATCCACTCAGATCCAGCCTCAACAGTCGCCCCTACACCAACACGCTGGGTCAATCCACCGGGCGCATCGTCGATCTCGCCGCTTAGGTTGTTATTACCAGTTTGCATAACTAGCATAGGAAGTGGCCTTGGACAACACAATGGCCCGGGTCTACATTGCGAACCTTGAGACACACAACAAGGAGCATTCATGTCGCAACTTCCCGTCACGCAACTTCCCGTCACGCAACTTCCCGTCACGCAACCTTCCGTAACAGCATCTTCGTTAGCTTCCACACACGCTCTTCCGTCCTACTTGCAAGCCGACAATCTCGGACCGTGGGGCATTTACCTTCAGCAAGTTGACCGTGTCACCCCTTACTTAGGTTCTCTCGCCCGGTGGGCTGAGACCCTCAAACGCCCCAAGCGGGCGTTGATCGTCGATGTGCCCATCCAGTTGGACAACGGTACCGTCGCCCACTTTGAGGGCTATCGGGTTCAGCACAACACCTCACGCGGTCCCGGCAAAGGCGGCGTTCGTTTTCATCAGGATGTCACCCTCTCTGAGGTCATGGCTTTGTCAGCGTGGATGTCCGTAAAAAATGCTGCCGTTAACGTGCCCTATGGTGGCGCGAAAGGCGGTATTCGGGTAGATCCCAAAACTCTATCCCGCGGTGAACTGGAACGTCTGACCCGCCGTTACACCAGTGAAATCGGCATCATCATTGGCCCGTCCAAGGACATCCCCGCTCCGGACGTGAACACCAATGAACAGATCATGGCGTGGATGATGGACACTTACTCCATGAACGAAGGGGCCACTGCGACCGGCGTAGTCACCGGCAAACCCATTGACCTGGGAGGATCATTGGGTCGTCGGGAAGCCACCGGACGCGGTGTATTCACCGTAGGAGTCGAGGCTGCACGCCACCTCGGTTTGGACATCAGTTCCGCACGGATTGCCGTACAAGGTTTCGGAAACGTTGGGGGTATTGCGGCTAAATTATTCGCGCAAACCGGCGCAAAAGTGGTCGCTGTGCAAGACCATGGCGGAACGGTTTATCGGGAAGCAGGCTTGGATGTACCCGCCCTTCTGGCACACGTCGCAAGTCATGGCACGGTGGGGGGATTCAATGGAGCGGAAGCATTGGACGCCAATGCATTCTGGGATATTCCGTGTGAAATTTTGATTCCTGCCGCGTTGGAACAACAGATCACAGCAGCCAACGCCAACCGCATTCAGGCCCGACTCATCATTGAGGGCGCCAACGGCCCGACAACACCTGCTGCCGATGACATTCTCCAGGATCGCAACATCCTGGTGGTACCTGATGTTATCGCCAATGCTGGCGGTGTCACGGTCAGCTATTTCGAGTGGGTGCAAGATTTCTCCAGCTTTTTCTGGAGTGAGGACGAAATCAATGCTCGCTTGGTCCGCATCATGAAAGATGCATTTGCTGCAGTCTGGGAAGTAGCCCAGGATCACAAGGTGAGCTTGCGCACCGCGACCTTTATCGTTGCGTGCAAGCGCATTCTGCATGCACGCGAGTTGCGCGGCCTGTACCCCTGATACTAGCCCGAGAATCCGTTGCGGTTAGATCACTGCAGCGGATTTTTGAGATGCTCAGGAATAGGGAGTGCCACCAGATCAATCCCCTCTTCCATTAACTCACGAGCCTCAGTGGGTGTAGCGTTGCCGCGTATGCCACGTTCTTTGACTTCACCGTAATGGATACGTCTGGCTTCATGTGCAAACGCGTCGCCAACATCTTCGGTCTGGGCTAACACCTGCTTAGCCATGGTTACCCACGCATGATGTAAAGCATTTAACAATTCAGGCTTTAGGTCAGGAATAGTTGTTGCCTCAGCCGCGCTTGCTGCAGGCGAATCCACTGGCGCCTTGGCTCCAGAGAGATTCAACCTCGGCGCACTGAGTTTCTTCTGGACTTCGGGATCGCCACATAGTGGGCACAGCATGAGCCCACGCTCCACTTGCATCTCGAAATCCCGCTCAGAGCCAAACCAGCCTTCAAAAATATGCCCAGCAGAACACTGTAAATCCAATACTTTCATAGGAATAGCGTGTGTTCCTACGCGTGCGAAGCGGACGACCAAACTGGTGCCCAAGTTCCAGCTTGGTAGCTTTGAAGCCACAGGGCAGCTGCAATCGTTTTGGCATCTGTCACACGTCCGTCCAGACACCACGCCAACAAGTCATCTGCCGTTGCGGTGAAGACATCCAATAACTCACCGCCATCCAATTTCCGTTCACCTGCCACGAGTCCTCTAGCGAACCACACTTCGATAAACTCCGTGGAATAAGCGATCACAGGATGAATCACGCCCGCCTTGACCCACTCTGCAGCGCGAAAGCCGGTTTCCTCGTGCAATTCGCGGCGCGCACACTGAGCGGTACTTTCACCTAGATCGAGCTTGCCTGCCGGGAACTCAATCATCACCTGCTGAACAGGGTAGCGGTATTGGCGCTCTAAGACCACGCGCAATGGTTGACCAAGGGTTTCAATCAAGGGAACGACCATCACCGCGCCCGGGTGAACTACATACTCGCGGCTAGCTCGCCCTCCGTCTGGCAAGGCGACGATATCGCGTCGTGCAAGCAAAAAACTTCCCTTCGCCATAACCTCACTGGAGACTTGTTTTTCCACAAGGTGGGCATCGCCACAAGTTTCAGTCATAGTGCTTCAGAAGATATCGATATACAAAGCCTGGAAATGCAAACGTCGTAAAAAGCGACGCAGTAATGGCATAAAACTCCCAACCTTGGCGAGTGACCTGCCCCGCGCTCTTCTCCAGCACAGTACCAAAGCCCCCCACGAGAAAATAGAGAACCAGCAATTCAAAGAGGCGGATGCCCAACGTTTTATTTGGGGGGCCAAACCAGCCAAACAAGCGCTCAGTTAAAAAAGGCACATTCGCCGCAACAAGTCCCACCAGCAGCAGAACCAGCACATACAGCGAATTGCCCATCATTCAGGATGCGAAATAGACATTTACATGCCGAGCATTTGGCGCACAGAAGATGCGCACAACGCCATCAGGCTACCAGGTACCAAGCCAAGGAGCAGCACCAGTGCACCATTGATAGACAACACGATGCGCACGTCCGCCGGGGCATTGACGGTAGCAGCGGTGATGGGCTCATCGAAATACATTACTTTGACCAAGCGAAGGTAATAAAAAGCACCGATCAAAGACATCAACACTGCGAATACTGCCAAGCCCAAATAAAGTGACTGACCAGACACCACCAAGGCTTGCAAAACAGAAAGCTTGGCATAAAAGCCAACCATTGGTGGAATTCCTGCCAGAGAGAAGGCACAAATGGCCATCACTGCTGCATATAAAGGGCTACGCTGATTCAAACCGGCAAAATCAGAAATCTCTTCACTCTCAAAGCCTTCACGAGACAACAGCAAGATCACACCGAATGTGGCAAGCGTGGTCAACACATAGGTCACCACATAAAACATTGCAGAACTGTAAGCATTGGCTGCAAAGGTAACTGCATCACCATTCACCACGCCCGACATCAAGCCAAGCAAGACGAAACCCATCTGAGAAATCGTCGAAAAAGCCAACATACGCTTCAAATTGGTCTGCGCAATAGCAGCAAGATTTCCAATCAACAGCGACCCCACCGACAACACCATCAACATTTGCTGCCAATCACTCGCCAACGGACGTAAGCCCTCCACCAACAGGCGAATGCAGATGGCAAAAGCCGCCAATTTGGGGGCTCCGCCAATCATCAAAGTGATCGCTGTGGGAGCGCCTTGGTATACGTCAGGAATCCACATGTGAAAAGGAACCACACCCAGCTTGAACGCCAAACCAGCCACAATGAATACCAAACCAAACACCAAGACATCAGGGCGGATCTGACCACTTGAGATGGACTTAAACAACTGGGTGATATCCAAAGTACCAGTCGCCCCGTACAACATAGACATGCCGTACAAGAGGAAGCCTGAGGCCATGGCACCCAAAACGAAATACTTCATTGCAGCTTCAGTCGCTGACACGTTGTCGCGACGCAAAGCAACTAATGCGTAGCTCGACAAGGTCAAAAGCTCCAAGCCCATGTACGTCAACAACAAGTTGTTGGACGAAATCATGACAAACATGCCCAACAAGGAGAATAGATTCAGGGTGAACAACTCCCCCCCCCGCAACATATCCCGATAGCCCGCATAGGGGCGCGCGTACACCAGCGACACCATTACAGCAATGGCAGCAAAGCACTTGAGCCAATTGCCCATGGCATCACTAACCACCATATTGCCCCACCCATAATAGGTTTGTCCGGCAATGGCCAGCTGAGCTTCCAATGCCGCTACAACGGCCAGCGTCAACATGGTCAATACATAGGTGAGATTACGCAGAGGCGTCTTTACCCCCAAATCGATCAATAGGATGGCGCACGCCATCACCATCAAAACGATCTCTGGATACACCGTGATCCAACTGATTGTGTCAATCATCATTCGTCTCTCAATTCAGTTTGATCAGTTCAATTTTGAAATGGCTACGTGCTTAAGCAATTCTGCTACCGACACATCCATCACATCTGTAAATGGCTTGGGGTAAAGGCCCATAGCTATGACAGCAACCGCCAATAGACTGAGCATCAAAAACTCCCGAGGATTGATGTCCTTCAAGTCCTTCACATCATCATTCGTGACCGGGCCAAGATAAACGCGCTTGAACATCCACAGGGTATACGCAGCACCGAAAATCAAGGCACTGGCTGCCGCAAAACCAATCCAGAAATTGAACTTGACCGCACCCAGAATAACCATCCACTCACCGACAAACCCGGCAGTCCCCGGCAAGCCGCAGTTCGCCATTGCAAACAGTAAGGCGAAAGCCGCAAACTTGGGCATGGTGTTCACGACACCGCCATAACTGGCGATTTCACGCGAATGAACCCGGTCGTACAACACACCAATAGATAGGAACATGGCGCCAGACACAAAACCGTGCGCGATCATCTGCACCAGACCACCGGAAACACCCAAGTCATTAAAGATGAAAAAGCCGAGTGTCACAAAACCCATGTGCGCTACGGACGAATAGGCAACAAGCTTCTTCATATCCTGCTGAACCATGGCCACCAATCCGACATACACAACGGCAATCAACGACAAGGCCACCATGAAGCCGCCATAGGAGTGCGCCGCGTCCGGAGCAATAGGCATAGAAAAACGCAAAAATCCGTAAGCACCGAGCTTCAACATAATCGCGGCAAGCACTGCAGATCCGCCAGTAGGGGCTTCAACGTGCACATCAGGCAGCCACGTGTGAACCGGCCACATCGGAACTTTGACGGCAAAAGCTGCAAAGAATGCAAAAAACAATAGCGTCTGTTCCGTCAGCCCAAGGGGCAGCGTATGCCACTTTGCCAAATCGAAGCTCCCACCCGATTGGGTGTATAGGTAGATCAAAGCTATCAGCATCAACAAAGAACCCAGTAGCGTGTACAAGAAAAACTTGAACGCTGCATAGATCTTGTTGGGACCACCCCAGATACCGATGATCAGGTACATCGGGATCAAGGTCGCTTCGAAGAATACGTAAAACAACATGCCGTCCAGAGCGGAAAACACTCCGATCATGAGTCCACTCAATATGAGGAACGCGCCCATATACTGATTAACGCGTTGGGTAATCACCTCCCATGCGGCAATCACCACGATCACCGTGATGAACGCGGTCAAAGGCACAAACCAGAACGAAATGCCATCCAGCCCAATGTGGTAATTGACATTGAAACGTTCAATCCAAGGAACGTTCTCAACAAACTGCATGGCGGCTGTGCTGTTGTCGAACTGTCCATACAAAGGGAGAGTCAATAACATGCTCACAACGGCACCGATCAACGCAACCCAGCGTACCGCCTTGGCCTGCTCATCACGCCCGAGCGCAAGAAGTAGAACGCCAAAGGCAATCGGCACCCAAATAGAAAGGCTCAACAAACCCATGTTCTTTTTCTCCTACTTGAGCCAGACGAAATATGTCATCAACACAAACACGCCAAGAATCATGATCAGCGCATAGTGGTACAGATAGCCGGACTGAGCCTTACGAACCACATTGGAAAAGAGCCCAACCAACTTCCAAGAACCATTCACGACAGCACCGTCAATCAATGCCTGGTCACCGGCCTTCCAAAGGCCTGTACCCAGCAGACGTGCACCACGTGCCAGAACGTTTTCATTGAACCAATCGAGGTAATACTTGTTCTCCAACAGGGAGTAGACCGGCTGGGCCGAGCGCTTAATGGCCGCAGGGATAGCTGGATACATCATGTAGAAAACATACGATGTCACTACACCAGCAATGGCCAACCACAGTGGCAGGGTTGTGAGTGAATGCATCGCCATTGCTGCGGCGCCATGGAACTCGGCTGACAACTCTTCCATAGCAGGGTGCAATTCGTGATTGACGAAAATCACACCCTTAAAGAAGTCACCATGCAACATGGGGTCAATGGTGAAATAACCAATCAGAACAGAAGGAATCGCCAAGAGGACCAAAGGCACCCAAACCACCCAAGGAGACTCATGTGGATGCATGTCATGGTGGCCATCATCGCCGTGGTGGTCGCCATGATGGGCATCAGGATTCTGATCGAATCTCTCTTTGCCATGGAACACGAGGAAATACATCCGGAACGAATAGAACGCAGTCACGAACACACCGGCAAGAACTGCGAAATTCGCAAAACCAGCGCCGGGCAAGTGGCTCGCGTGGACGGCCTCAATAATGCTGTCTTTGGAGTAGAAACCCGAAAAGAACGGTGTTCCGATCAAGGCCAAAGACCCGAGCAAAGAGGTGATCCAGGTCACTGGCATATATTTACGCAAACCACCCATCCACCGAATATCCTGGTTGTGATGAACACCCATAATCACCGAGCCTGCACCCAAGAATAGCAGCGCCTTAAAGAAGGCATGTGTCATCAAATGAAATACAGCGACTGAGTAGGCAGACACGCCAAGCGCGACGGTCATGTACCCGAGCTGGGAAAGTGTGGAATATGCCACCACGCGCTTGATATCGTTCTGGATGATTCCGAGGAACCCCATAAATAGCGCTGTGATAGATCCAATCACCAGAATGAAGTTGAGCGCCGTATCGCTTAACTCAAACAAAGGTGACATCCGGGAAACCATGAAGATACCCGCAGTCACCATGGTTGCTGCATGAATCAATGCAGAAATCGGCGTTGGGCCTTCCATGGAGTCGGGCAACCAGACATGCAGAGGAAACTGCGCTGATTTACCCATGGCTCCGATGAACAAGCAAATACAAATCACCGTGACCAACATCCAGTCAGTGCCAGGAAATACCAGCGCTGACAAATCGGTGGACTTCGCGAACACCTCTGAATAATTGAGACTACCGGTATAGGCACCAATCAGGCCAATACCAAGAATAAAGCCAAAATCACCAACTCGATTCACCAGGAATGCCTTCATGTTGGCAAATATCGCAGTCGGCTTGTTGAACCAGAAACCGATAAGGAGATAGGACACCAAGCCCACAGCCTCCCAGCCGAAGAACAACTGTAAAAGGTTGTTGCTCATAACGAGCATCAGCATGGAGAATGTGAAAAGCGAGATATAGGCAAAGAAGCGGTTGTAGCCCTCGTCCTCTTCCATGTATCCCACGGTGTAGAGATGGACCATCAAGGAAACGAAGGTCACCACACACATCATCATGGCCGTCAATGGATCAACTAAAAAGCCGATCTCCATTTTCAAGCCCCCAACGACCATCCACGTATAAATAGTTTCGTTGAAACGGGCGCCATCATTGACCACTGACATCAAGGTCATCGCAGACAAAACGAATGCCACGAAGACACCCAAGATCGTGAGGCTGTGACTGAGCTTACGCCCAATCCAATTACCACCAAACTTGGTACCAAATATTCCGGCAAGCACAGCGCCTGCCAGGGGCGCCAACGGCACGGCCAGCAGCGTGGAAGCTGAAAGGGTCTGACTCATTCGATTAGCCCTTCAAGGTGTTGAGCTCATCCACGCTGATACTGGACTTATTGCGGAACAACAAAACCAGAATAGCAAGACCGATCGCCGACTCAGCAGCAGCGACCGTCAAGATGAAGAAAACAAAAATCTGACCATGCATGTCATGCAGATAGTGAGAAAAAGCAATAAAGTTGGTGTTAACTGCCAACAACATCAATTCAATCGCCATCAACAAGACAATCAAATTTCGACGGTTCAGAAAGATACCGACTACGGAAAGTGCGAACAACATCGCACCCAGGGAGAGAAAATGCCCAAGGGTCAAGATCATGCTTTTGGCTCCGATACTTCAACAACGGGAGCAACCGCCGATTGGGTTGCATCCATTTTGACAACGGTCATACGATCTGCAGACCGGACACGCACCTGATCTCCTGGTGACACATACTTGCTGTCTTTGCGCTCACGCAAAGTCAAAGCAATTGCGGCAATCATCGCCACCAACAAGATGGCTGCAGCCACTTCGAGCTGAACAATGTACTTTGTGAACAACAATTTACCCAGCTCTTTGGCATTGTCTGTTTTGGCCGCACTAGCGACAGCATTGGGGTCGTCTACTACACGGAATCCACCCATCAAGACGGCGGCCATTTCGAGCGCAATCACAACCCCAATAATTGCAGCCAATGGAAAATGCCTCCAAAAGCCAACACGCAAATTTTCTACATTAATGTCCATCATCATCACAACGAACAAAAACAAGACCATCACTGCACCCACATACACCAACACCAGCGTTATGGACAGGAATTCGGCCTTCAAAAGCATCCAAATCATGGAAGCTTGAAAAAAGGTCAAGACTAAATACAGCGCCGCATGCACCGGATTACGCGCAGTAATCACGCGGAATGCGGCGAAAAGCAACACCGCAGAAAAGACGTAAAAAAGTCCGGTTGTAACGTTCATGATTCAAAGGCTTTCTTGCGGCAATTCATCGGTATTTGGCGTCTGCCTGCTTGTTGGCAGCGATTTCGGATTCGTAGCGATCACCGACTGCCAGTAACATATCCTTGGTGAAGTACAAGTCACCACGCTTTTCACCGTGGTATTCCAGGATATGGGTTTCCACGATCGAATCGACTGGGCAGCTTTCTTCACAAAAGCCACAAAAGATGCACTTGGTCAAGTCGATGTCATAACGCGTTGTACGACGGGAGCCGTCATCACGTACATCTGACTCGATTGTGATTGCCATGGCTGGGCAAACAGCCTCACACAGCTTGCATGCGATGCATCGCTCTTCGCCGTTTTCGTACCGTCGCAACGCGTGCAATCCGCGAAAACGAGGAGAAAGAGGTGTCTTTTCTTCAGGAAATTGAACAGTTACCTTGCGACGGAACAGATAGCGTCCCGTTAGAGCCATTCCCTTCATCAGCTCCAACAATAGGAAACTGCGAAGGAAATCCTTCAAAGAAAATGCAGGTGTAGAACGTTGGATAGTTGTAGTCATTTCGTCTGCCCATTCAATTCCAGATGTTGAAAGGGGTCTGCATCCAGACGCCAACCACCAGCAGCCAGACCAAGGTCACGGGAATAAATACCTTCCAGCCCAAACGCATAATTTGGTCATAGCGGAATCGGGGGAACGTGGCACGCACCCAAATAAAGAGACTGACCATCACAAAGGTCTTGGCGCCCAGCCAGATCCAACCAGGAATGAAGTCCAAGGCAGCCACAGGCGAATACCAACCGCCCAAAAACATAACCACAGCCAAAATTGAAACCAACCACATATTGACGTATTCAGCCAAGTAAAACATGGCAAAAGACATACCCGAATACTCGACCATGTGCCCAGCAACAATTTCAGCCTCACCTTCGACGACGTCAAACGGGTGGCGGTTAGTTTCCGCAAGACCGGAAATAAAATACACAACAAAAACTGGCAACAAAGGCAACCAATTCCAAGATAAGAAAGTTAACCCTTTATCTGCAAAATATCCCTTACCCTGCCCCAACACGATCTCAGTCATGTTCATGGACCCAGCAACCATCAGCACGATAACGAGGCAAAAACCCATCGCAATCTCGTAACTCACCATCTGGGCGGAAGCGCGCAATGCACCCAGAAACGAATACTTCGAATTCGACGCCCATCCTGCAATGACCACGCCATAAACCTCCAAGGAGGTAATCGCCAACAAGAAAAGAAGACCCGCATTAATGTTTGCCAACGCAACATCAGGCCCAAAGGGAACCACAGCCCAAGCAGCCAGTGCAGGCATGATGGTCAAAATCGGGCCGATGAAGAACAGGCCCTTACTTGCAGCAGCGGGAACCAATATTTCCTTGGTCAAAAGCTTCAAGGCATCAGCGATAGGTTGCAGTAGTCCACCAGGCCCCACTCGGTTTGGGCCGATACGAACCTGCATCCATCCCAAATACTTGCGTTCCCACAAAGTGAGATAAGCGACAGCACCCATTAAGGGAAGCACCAGAACCACAATCTTGATGAGTGTCCAAATCACGGGCCATATCACAGCGACCCAAGCAGGCGCAGCAAACAAGCCCAATCCGAAGTTGTAAATTGCATCGATCATGCGGCCACCTCTTGGACAGCGCGCGCATCGGCTGTCAACTGCAATGATCCGGAGCGGCGCACTAGGCCGTCCAGCTGATAGATGCTGGCAACAACAGGGCGGACTTCGGCTGGAGTCAAATCAATGCTTCCCTTGAATGCATTGTTGAGCCGATCAGGTGCCACTGCCTTGCCATCAATACCGGCAGTGCCCATCGCAGACAACACTTCCTGAGTAGATTCGAAACTCATTCCCGGCACATCGAGCAAGTTAGCCAAAACTCGCATTACTTTCCATGCGGGGCGGGTATCTCCCAGAGGTTTAACAACCGCATGGAAACTTTGAACACGTCCTTCCGCATTGGCAAAAGAGCCGGATGTCTCAGTGAAAGGCGCAATGGGTAGCAGCACATCACTGAAGGCCATGTTCGCTTTGAAGGGGCTCAAAGTCACCACCATTTCAGCACCCATCAAGCCTTGCTTCGCAGCTGCACCAGTCGCCGAATCAAACTCAGGCTCGACATTCAGCAGAATTGCAGCCTTCAGCGCACCGGTCAACATCTGAGCAGCATTAAAGCCCTCGGCCGAAGGTATGGCAGCGACAGCGTATGCTCCCACCGTGTTGGCGGCTTCCGTCAAAAACCCAACAGTTGCCCCTGTCTGAGCACCAATCCAGTTGGCAATCGTCCTCAAGCTGCTGGATTTAGCATGGTGAGCGATCGCATTACCCAACAGAATGGCCTTGCGTTCGCCGCCCAACAATGACGCAGCTACAGCACGCGCCGAGTCGGTTGCCGTTCCCGATACTGGTGCTTGCACTCCAACTTGCTCCCCGATAGCGATAGCAATGTCGGCCAAAGCTTGAACCCACACTGCGGACTCAACCACTTGCATGGAGGCTAACGGCATAGCCCAGTCCTGATTCGCGTCTGCAATTGCATGGACACGGGCACCGGTCTTGCAAGCTTGGCGGATGCGTTGGGCAAACAGAGGATGATCTTTGCGGAGATTTGCACCCACAACCAACACGCGCTGCAAAGTGCTCAAAGCAGCGATGGACATACCCAAATAGGGGACACCATCGGGATTTACAAACTCAGCATTGCGTAAACGGAAATCGATACTGTCAGACCCGAATCCATTCATGAGGCTTTTGGCCAAGAATAGCTCTTCAAGAGTGCTGTGCGGGCTCACCAATGCGCCCACGGTATTAGGACCGTGGTTAGCCTTGATCTGCTTCATGCCATTGGCCACATATTCAAGCGCAGTCTGCCAGTCAACGGCCTTCCACTCTCCTCCTTGCTTGATCATCGGAGATGTCAACCGGTCACTGCCATTTAAGGCTTCATAAGAATAACGATCACGATCTGCAATCCAGCATTCGTTGACCGCTTCGTTCTCGAGTGGAACTACACGCATCACTTGATTATTCTTGACCTGAACAATCAAATTGGCACCCGTCGAATCATGGGGGCTTACTGACTTGCGTCGAGACAATTCCCACGTACGTGCGCTGTAGCGGAATGGCTTGCTGGTCAATGCACCGACTGGGCAGATATCGATCATGTTGCCGGAAAGTTCGGAATCAACACTTTGACCGATGAAGGTTTCGATCTCTGCATGTTCCCCGCGATGTGACATACCAAGTTCCATGACCCCGGCCACTTCCTGACCGAAGCGCACGCAACGTGTGCAATGGATGCATCGGCTCATTTCCTCCATGGAAATAAGGGGGCCTACGTCTTTGTGGAACACGACGCGCTTTTCTTCTTCGTAGCGAGAAGAAGATCCACCGTAACCCACCGCCAAATCCTGCAACTGGCACTCACCGCCCTGGTCGCAGATCGGACAATCCAGCGGGTGATTGATCAAGAGGAACTCCATCACAGACTTCTGCGCCTTGATAGCCTTGTCGCTCTTGGTTCGGACGATCATGCCGTTGGTGACTGGTGTTGCGCATGCCGGCATCGGCTTGGGCATTTTTTCCACGTCCACGAGACACATACGGCAGTTCGCCGCAATGCTCAACTTCTTGTGATAGCAAAAATGGGGAATGTAAGTGCCCGCTTTGTCGGCAGCATGCATCACCATGCTGCCTTCAGCGATTTCAACCTTCTTGCCGTCGAGTTCGATTTCAATCATCTTGTGGACTCGCTCAAACGTAAGCTGGGACCATGCAGGTCTTTTGCTTTACGTGGTACTCAAATTCATGACGGAAATGCTTGATCATGGCGCGCACAGGCATGGCAGCTGCGTCACCCAGTGCGCAAATCGTGCGCCCTTGAATGTTCTCTGCCACGTTATCCAGCAAATCCATATCGCTTGGACGACCTTGACCGCCTTCAATACGATCAACCATGCGAGAGAGCCAGCCTGTACCTTCGCGGCATGGTGTGCATTGGCCGCAAGACTCATGCATATAGAAGTAACTCAAACGCTGAAGTGCTTTCACCATGCAACGTGTTTCATCCATGACAATCACAGCTCCAGACCCCAACATGGATCCAGCTTTTGCAATGGAGTCGTAGTCCATCGTGCATTCCATGATGACGGAAGCCGGCAATACCGGGGATGAAGATCCTCCGGGAATCACCGCTTTGAGTTGGCGACCACCACGGACACCGCCGGCTAACTCCAACAGTTTTGAGAAAGGGGTGCCCATCGGAATTTCATAGTTTCCGGGGCGCTCCACATCACCACTTACAGAGTAGATCTTTGTGCCGCCGTTGTTCGGCTTTCCACACTCGAGGTAGGCCTGACCACCATTGCGAATGATCCATGGAACCGCAGCGAAAGTCTCAGTGTTGTTGATGGTTGTCGGTTTACCGTACAAACCGAAGCTTGCCGGGAATGGTGGCTTGAATCGTGGCTGGCCCTTTTTACCCTCCAAGGACTCGAGCAGCGCGGTTTCTTCACCGCAGATATAAGCACCGAATCCGTGCGCCGCATGCAACTGAAAGCTGAAGTTGCTGCCCAGAATGTTGTCACCCAAAAAGCCGGCTGCTCTTGCTTCTTCCAACGCTGCTTCAAAACGTTCATAGGATGCGAAAATCTCACCGTGGATGTAGTTGTATCCGACAGTAATGCCCATCGCGTAAGCGGCAATCGCCATTCCTTCAATCACGATGTGCGGATTGAATTGAAGAATATCTCGATCTTTGCAAGTCCCTGGCTCACCCTCATCAGAATTGCACACCAAGTACTTTTGCCCCGGGAACTGGCGGGGCATGAAGCTCCACTTCAATCCAGTCGGAAAGCCAGCTCCGCCCCGACCACGAAGGCCTGACTCTTTGACAGTTGCAATGACCTGGTCTTGCGTCAGCCCCTCCCCACCATCCTTACCCAGTATCTTGCGAAGCGCCTGGTAGCCACCACGTGCCACATAGTCTTGCAGACTCCAGTTCGATCCGTTCAGACCCGCGTAGATCTGGGGGTTGATGTGCCGGTCATGGAAGCAGGTCTCAATGCCCTTGGCACTGAACTTCGCCAAAATCGTATCTGCGCTCATGCTTGTCCTTCCGAGGCACGCAGTTCATCGACTAATTGGTCCAGCTTGTCATTTGACATAAAGCTGCACATCGCGCGATCATTCACCAACATCACTGGGGAATCCGCGCAGGCACCCAAGCACTCACTCTGTTGCAAAGTGAACAGTCCGTCAGGGGTTGTCTCACCCATCTGGATACCCAATTTGGACTCCAGATGATGCAGTGCTTTCTGTCCGTCACGCAATTGACAAGGTAGGTTGGTGCAAACGTTCAGTTTGAATTTACCAACGGGACGTTGGTTGTACATGTTGTAAAACGTCGTCACTTCATGGACAGCCATAGGTGCCATGCCCAAGTGCTCGGCGATCACTTTCTCACTGTCCGCACTAATGAAGCCCAGTTCTTGCTGAACAATAGCCAAGCAAGCCATCACGGCAGACTGCTTTTGATCTGCTGGGTACTTGGCGACTTCGCGATCAAAGCGTGATTTAGTTGCAGCGGAGATCATCGATCAATCTCTCCAAAAACGATATCCATAGTTCCAATAATGGAAACGGCGTCAGCGATCATGTGCCCCTTAGCCATTTCATTCAAAGCAGCAAGATGCACAAAACCCGGTGGACGGATCTTCAAACGATAAGGCTTGTTGGCTCCATCGCTCACGATGTAGATACCGAACTCCCCCTTGGGGTGCTCCACCGCTGCATAGGCTTCACCTTCGGGAACACGGAAACCTTCTGTAAACAGCTTGAAGTGGTGAATCAGCTCCTCCATGCTGGTCTTCATCGCTTCGCGCGATGGAGGTGCCACCTTGTGGTTGTCAGTGATCACAGGGCCAGGGTTGGCCTTCAACCAATCCACGCATTGTTTGATGATGCGATTGGATTGCTTCATCTCTTCCATGCGAACAAGGTAACGGTCATACACATCCCCCGTTTTGCCTACGGGGATATCGAACTCAACTTTGTCGTACGCATCGTACGGTTGTTTTTTGCGCAGATCCCATGCAATACTGGACCCACGCAACATGGGACCGGAGAAGCCCAGGTTAAGCGCACGCTCTGGCGGTACGATGCCGATATTCACGGTACGTTGCTTCCAGATACGGTTTTCAGTCAGAAGCGTGTGATATTCCTCTAGGCAGGCGGGAAAACGCTGGGCGAAATCATCAATGAAGTCCAACAGCGAACCTTGGCGGTTGCGGTTCAGTTCCTCGACACCTTTGGCATTCCGGACCTTGCTGGCCTTGAACTGCGGCATGGTATCAGGCAGATCACGGTAGACGCCACCAGGACGGAAGTACGCCGCGTGCATGCGCGCACCGCTGGCAGCCTCATACATATCAAACAAATCTTCACGCTCTCGGAAGGTGTAGATGAGAATGGTTGAACTGCCGCAATCGTTTCCGTGCGACCCCAGCCACATCAGGTGATTCAGCAAACGGGTGATTTCCGAGTACATAACGCGGATGTACTGTGCGCGAATCGGTACTTCAATACCCAGCAATTTTTCAATGGCCAAGCAATAGGCGTGCTCATTGCACATCATCGACACGTAATCCAATCGATCCATGTAGGGAAGCGACTGGATATAGGTCTTGCTTTCAGCCAGTTTCTCCGTAGCTCGATGCAACAAACCAATGTGGGGATCTGCGCGCTGGATAACTTCGCCATCCAACTCGAGCACCAAGCGCAAAACTCCGTGCGCCGCAGGGTGCTGCGGGCCGAAGTTCAATGTGTAGTTTTTAATCTCAGCCATGCGTCAACTGCTTACTGCAGGCCCCCGTATTTATCTTCACGAATGATGCGAGGCGTGATTTCACGCGCTTCAATCGTTACTGGCTGATACACCACTCGCGCCTGCTCTGCGTCGTATCGCATTTCAACATGACCCGTCATTGGGAAATCTTTGCGGAAGGGATGACCAATGAAACCGTAATCCGTCAGGATTCGGCGCAAATCATCATGCCCTTCAAAAATGATGCCGAACAGGTCAAATGCCTCGCGCTCAAACCAATTGGCAGAACTCCAGATGTCGTTAACGGAAGCTATCAAGGGCATGTCATCATCCGGCGCCATCACTTTGAGACGCAGACGCTGGTTCAAGCCAATAGATAGCAAGTGACTGACGACTGCATACCGCGGGCCTTCGTAGGCACCGTCTTTGTATTCGGAATAATCGACTCCGCACAAATCAATCAACTGCTCAAACTGGCATCCTGGTGCAGTGCGCAGAATTTCAGCAGCTGCGTGGTAGCTCTGAGCAGAAACCAGAACCGTAACCTCGCCCAGAGCGATATCAATATGCTTCAGTTTGTCGCCCAATGCAGCTTCAACAGCTGATTTGGTGACTTCGGGATGGATGGCAAAAATAGTCATGACAGCCTCAAGCCCGGGCAATCGTCTGGGTACGACGAATTTTTTGCTGCAATTGCAGAATGCCGTAAAGCAGAGCTTCCGCAGTAGGGGGACAGCCAGGCACGTACACATCAACAGGAACAATGCGATCACACCCTCGGACTACCGAGTAGCTGTAATGGTAGTAGCCGCCGCCATTGGCACACGAACCCATACTGAGAACCCAACGGGGTTCTGACATCTGGTCATACACCTTACGGAGCGCTGGAGCCATCTTGTTGCAAAGGGTGCCCGCCACGATCATCAAGTCGGACTGCCGGGGACTTGCACGAAATACCTCAGAACCAAACCGACTGATGTCATAGCGTGCTGCGGCTGCATGCATCATCTCCACTGCACAGCAGGCCAACCCGAAAGTCATGGGCCAAATGGAACCGGTTTTTGCCCAATTCACAACCGAGTCGTAACTCGTCGTGACGAAGCCTTCATTCAAAACGCCTTCAATCATTGCGTTACTCCCAGTCCAAAGCGCCTTTTTTCCACATGTAGACGAATCCAATGGTCAGAATAACCACGAACTCGACACCGATCAGGAACCCGATTAGACCAAGTTCCTTGAGAGATACCGCCCATGGAAACAGAAAGGCCGTTTCCAAGTCAAACAAGATAAACAGAATGGCGACGAGGTAATACCGAACGTCGAACTTCATCCGGGCATCTTCAAATGCCTCGAAACCACACTCATAAGGGGAGTTTTTTGCTGCATCCGGCTTATTAGGCCCAAGTATGTAGCCAAGCACCTGAGGCAACACACCGATGCCGATACCGACCAAGATGAACAGCAGAACGGGGAGATATTGATCGAGGTTCATCTTGAAATTCTGATCACCATGAATGCCCGCTACGGGAGTAGAACCCGCGCAAGCTGTTTTTTTCTGGTGCCGTCGGCGAGACTCGAACTCGCACAGCTTTCGCCACTACCCCCTCAAGATAGCGTGTCTACCAATTTCACCACGACGGCGGCTCTCAGATGATGAATTTGCGTGAGGAACCTTTCGGCATTTGCTTATTCACCAGCCCTAGAGTTTACCCTGAATTTCCCCTCTTCATGGCGAGGGTAAGGGTTTTAAAAGGAGGTTTATTTCGCTGGAATCTGGGCTGCGCCCGTTGCAGGGGCTGCAGGAGTAGATTCAGCCATCGGCGCTGTAGCGGGAGCTACCACTGCAGCACCTTCCAACACCGATCCGGAGCTGGTTGGACGCAAGTTGCCGAAGTACGCCAATGCGAGCGTGGAGACAAAAAACACTGTCGCTAACACGGCCGTGGTGCGGGAAAGGAAGTTGGCGCTTCCACTGGCACCAAACAGGCTGCCGGAACCGCCGCTGCCGAAAGCAGCCCCCATGTCAGCTCCTTTGCCGTGCTGCACCAGGATCAAGCCGATCATGGCCACTGCAGCCAACAATTGGACTGTCAAAATGATGGTGATAGCGATGTTCATAAACTACTCCTAAATACAAATTCAAATCAAACTGCCGAAGCAGCAGTGATGATGGTCAGAAAGTCTGCTGCCTTGAGCGAGGCACCGCCCACCAAACCGCCATCAATATCCTTCTGGGCCAGCAATTGCTGCGCATTTGCTGCATTCATGCTGCCTCCGTAGAGGAGGTGAACGCGGTCGGCGTGGGGCGTAGCGGCTGCCAGCTGTGCACGCAGCACCGCGTGCACCTCTTGTGCCTGCTCAGGGGCGGCGGTCTTGCCGGTACCAATGGCCCAAACAGGCTCATAAGCCACCACGATTTCGCTGATGCAATGACCATTGGCATGGATCACAGCGGCCAATTGACGCTTCACAACTTCCACGGTCTTGCCAGCTTCGCGCTCTTCCAGGGTTTCACCCACGCACACGATAGGCGTTACACCACAAGCCAAGGCTTTTTGTGCCTTGGTGGCAACAATGGCATCGGTTTCGCCATGGTATTGGCGACGTTCCGAATGTCCGACGATGGCATAGCGCACGCCAAGGTCGCGCAACATGGAAGCAGATGTCTCCCCGGTATATGCGCCTGCATCAAATGCAGATACATCCTGAGCTCCCACTACAACCACACCGACTTGCTGGGTCATATCAACAACTTGTTGCATGTAGGCCGCAGGTACACACACCGCAACCAAACAAGGGGCTGCCGGCATGCCGGCATGTAGTTGTTCCAGCAAGGCTGCATTGGCAACGAGGCTACCGTTCATCTTCCAGTTGCCGGCAATCAATTTTTTCTTCATGCGGGTTTCCAATTCAAAACAAGCTTTCCGATATGTGTATTACTTTCCATCACTGCATGCGCTTGCGCCGCGGCGTCCGAAGCATGCGCGGCGCTTACAGCAAACACCTGATGCACGACTGGCCGAACGTTTTTGCCGCCCAAGAGTGGCCAGATACGCTCACGCAATGCACTGGCGATCGCGGCCTTGAACGCCACCGGCCGCGCACGCAAGGTGGAACCTGTGACGGTCAACCGCTTGCGCAGTATCACACCAGCATTGACCTCCGACTGCGCGCCACCTTGCACTGCAATGATGACCAATCGTCCATCCTCCGCAAGGCACTGCACTTCTTTAGCCACATAAGGCCCAGCCACCATATCAAGAATGACATCCACACCACGCCCACTCGTGATTCGCAACGCTTCCGCCTCGAAATCATGGGTGCGATAGTTGATCGCGAAGTCGGCTCCCAATTTCAGGCATGCCGCGCACTTGGCATCCGAACCAGCGGTCGCAATGACGGTTGCGCCTAGCGCCTTGGCCAACTGAATCGCCGTGACCCCTATACCACTGGTACCGCCCTGCACCAGCAAGACCTCACCGGATTGCAAGCGGCCACGTTCGAACACATTGCTCCACACTGTGAAGTACGTCTCCGGCAGTCCCGCCGCTTCCACATCGGTCCAGCCTTGCGGCACAGGCAGACACTGGGCCACGGGCGCCACACACAACTCGGCGTAGCCTCCACCAGCCACCAGCGCGCACACACGATCACCAAGTTGGAAACCGGCTTGCGCCATGGCCTCCACATCACCTTCGACAATCGTGCCTGCTACTTCCAGCCCGGGTATGTCCGACGCACCTGCAGGCGCTGGGTATTTGCCCAACCGCTGCAGCACATCCGGCCGGTTAACGCCACTCGCGCTCACCCGGATGCACAACTCTCTTGCCCCGAACTTCGGCGCAGGCCGATCCACCAGACGCAAGACGTCCGGCGTACCGGGTGAGGTGATTTCAAATGCTCGCATACAAAATAGACCAGTAGCGCCCGCCAGGTATGCGCGAGCAGCTACCAAATCAATAGCAGACGAAAGGTTTACTCTTGCGCAGGACGCTCGATCAGTGCCTTCATGGACAACTTGATGCGGCCCTTTTCGTCGGTTTCCAGAACCTTGACCTTGACGATCTGGCCTTCAGACAGGTAGTCAGTGACCTTTTCGACGCGCTCATGAGCGATCTGGCTGATGTGCAACAAGCCGTCCTTGCCAGGCAGCAGGTTCACCAGCGCGCCGAAGTCCAGGATCTTGGTGATCGGGCCTTCGTACACCTTGCCGATTTCGACTTCTGCAGTGATCTGCTCGATGCGGCGCTTGGCTTCTTCAGCCTTGGCCGGATCGCTGGATGCGATGGTGATGGTGCCGTCTTCCTCGATGTTGATCTGGGTGCCGGTTTCTTCGGTCAGCGCGCGGATCACAGAACCGCCCTTGCCGATCACGTCACGGATCTTCTCGGGGTTGATCTTGAAGCTGAACAGACGGGGCGCGAAGTTGGACACTTCGGTACGTGCTTCCGCCATGGACTTTTGCATTTCGCCCAGGATGTGCACGCGCGCTTCCTTGGCCTGCGCCAATGCCACTTGCATGATTTCCTTGGTAATGCCTTGGATTTTGATGTCCATCTGCAGAGCGGTAATCCCGTTGGTGGTACCAGCCACCTTGAAGTCCATATCGCCCAGGTGATCTTCATCCCCCAGGATGTCGGTCAACACCGCAAAGCGGTTGTCTTCCTTGATCAGGCCCATGGCAATACCGGCCACGTGGGCCTTCAAAGGCACGCCAGCGTCCATCAGGGACAAGCAGCCGCCGCACACTGAAGCCATGGAAGACGAGCCGTTGGACTCAGTGATTTCCGACACCACGCGCAAGGAGTAAGGGAACTCTTCTTTGCTAGGCAACACGGCGACCAAAGCGCGCTTGGCCAAACGGCCGTGGCCGATTTCGCGGCGCTTGGGCGTCCCCACGCGGCCGGTTTCGCCGGTGGCGAAAGGAGGCATGTTGTAGTGCAGCATGAAGCGGTCTTCGTACTCGCCGCTCAATGCGTCGATACGTTGCGCATCACGCTCGGTACCCAAGGTGGCGATCACCAAAGCCTGGGTTTCACCACGGGTGAACAAGGAAGAGCCGTGGGTGCGGGGCAGCACGCCGTTACGGATTTCGATAGCGCGCACAGTGCGTGTATCACGACCGTCGATACGGGGCTCGCCTGCCAGAATCTGGCCGCGCACGATCTTGGCTTCAATGTCAAACAGCAGGCCTTCGACCTTTACGCTGTCGAACTCGACGCCGTCGGCTTTCAAACCGGCAAACACGTCTGCATAAGCGGCGCGGCAGGCTTGGGTACGGGCTTGTTTGTTGCGGATCTGGTATGCGGCGACCAACTTGTCTTTGCCGTGGGCATCAACCTTGGCAATCAACGCTTCATCACGGGCAGGCGCCTTCCAGTCCCACACGGGCTTACCGGCATCACGCACCAGTTCGTGGATGGCGTTGATGGCAGTCTTGCTTTGCTCGTGGCCGTAAACCACGGCGCCCAACATCACTTCTTCGGACAGCTGTTGTGCTTCGGACTCGACCATCAACACAGCGGCTTCGGTACCGGCAACCACCAGATCCATGATGGAATCTTTGCGCGCGGTCTGGCCGGGGTTCAACACGTATTCGCCGTTGACATAACCCACGCGGGCAGCGCCGATGGGGCCGTTGAACGGAATGCCTGAGATAGACAGGGCCGCACTCACCGCAATCATGGAGGCAATGTCAGCGTCCACTTCAGGGTTCAGGGACACGGTGTGCACCACGACGTGCACTTCATTGAAAAAGCCTTCAGGGAACAGGGGGCGGATGGGGCGGTCGATCAGACGGCTGGTCAGGGTCTCGTACTCGCTGGGTCGGCCTTCGCGCTTGAAAAAGCTGCCGGGGATCTTGCCGGCGGCGTACGACTTTTCGATGTAGTCGACGGTCAGAGGGAAAAAGTCCTGGCCGGGCTTGCCTTCGGTCTTGCCGACCACAGTGGCCAGCACCACGGTGCCGTCCATGTCCAGCAACACAGCGCCGGTGGATTGGCGAGCGATTTCGCCGGTTTCCATGGTCACGGTGTGCTGACCCCATTGGAAAGTCTTGGTAACTTTGTTGAAAATGCTCATGGCGAATCTCCTGTGAGTGTTAATTTTTTCGGGGGATGCAGGCCATCCCGCCACAGCCCGGATTCCACAACACAGTCCACGATGCCATTCCAGAAACACTGCCCACTTGAGGGCAACGGCTTTGGAATGACACAGCTTCGTTCTGTTTTTGCAGTCTCCGAAGTAAAAAACGCCTGAGCTAGTAACCTAACTCAGGCGTTCGTCATTCAGTCGGTCGCTTACTTACGCAGACCCAATTTCGCGATCAGGGCCACATAGCGCTCGTGGTCCTTGGAGTTCAAATAGTCCAACAGCTTACGGCGACGGCTCACCATACGCAGCAAACCGCGGCGACCGTGGTGGTCTTTGGCGTGGGTCTTGAAGTGAGGAGTCAGCTCGTTGATACGGGCTGTCAACAGTGCAACTTGCACTTCTGGGCTACCGGTGTCACCGGCGGAACGGGCGTTGTCTTTGACAACAGCAGCTTTGATGCTGGAAGCGATCATGTGTGTTTCCTTTTGATGTTTTCACTTGCGCCAGGTGCTGGAACGGCTCTTGGCGTGCGCCTTGCCCAATGCAAAGCCCGTCGATTATATCCCGAAGGCTGCCGCAGGCGAAACAAGCCTCACCCCTCCTGGAGTCATATTGCGGCAGGAATCACCGGGCAGATGTCCCCGAAACCCGCGCCAGATAACGGCTTTGCACTCTTTTTCAAGGGGACCGCACCAACAATAAAGTTGCCATTTTTTGCTTGAAATGTATGTGGGGGAGCGCAGTTAGGGTCCATGCGGCAATCACGGTGAACGCCGCCCTTGTTAAGGAAATCCACATGTTCTTCGCTACTGCCCCCGCCGCCTTCCAAGCCTCCCTGCGCCGCCCCGCTTACGCCCATAGCGGCCGCACCGTCGAGCGTTTTTTGAATGACGCCCTGCTCTCCGCCCGCCAGTCCGGCACCGCCTACACCCAGGACGACACCAGCTTCACCCTGAGCCTGGACGTACCCGGCATCACCAAGGAGCATCTGCGCATCGCCATCGACGGCGCCGTGGTCCGCATCCAAAGCAAGGACGATGCGCCCCGCCGGTACCGCGCCGCCTATGAATTGCCCCAGGAAGTGGACAGCGCCCTGAGCGAAGCCACGTTAGAAAACGGCGTGCTGACCCTGAAACTGGCCAAAAAAGTGCCGGTGGACACCTCCGCCGAGCTCACCATCCAGTAAGTGCAGCCCCGGACAGGCGTCGGATTTGCTATAAAAATAAGAGCTGCTTACGCACAATAGATGGGCGCTAGCAGCACTTTTCACAATGAATGCAGAGGCCAGCGGGGTTTGACGTCGAACGCGTAGTCCGTCACGGCCTGCTGCAGACCGCTTTGCAGGCGCATGGCGGCCGCCATGGCAATCATGGCGCCGTTGTCGGTGCACAGATGCAACTCGGGGTAGTGCACCCGCACGCCCCGCTGGGCACATTCGGCATTCAGCTGCTCACGCAATTGGCGGTTGGCCCCCACGCCACCCGCCACGACCAGGCGCTTGAGCCCGGTCTGCTTCAGGGCGGTGACGGATTTCTTCAGCAATACCTCGACGATGGCTGCTTGGGTAGACGCCGCCAGATCCGCCTGCTGCTGCGCGGGCAATGCCTGAAAGCTGGTGACACCGCCTGCCGCCAGCATACGCTGGCTCTGCACCAGCACCGCAGTTTTGAGCCCGGCGAACGAAAAGTCCAGATTCCCGCTGTGCAACAAGGGGCGCGGCAATGCATACGCCTTGGGGTCGCCCGACTCCGCGAGTTTGGAAAGCAAAGGTCCACCGGGGTAGGCCAGCCCCATGAGCTTGGCGGATTTGTCAAAGGCCTCGCCCGCCGCGTCGTCTATGGTTTCGCCCAGCAACTCGTAGCGCCCGACACCGTCCACCCGCATCAATTGGGTGTGCCCCCCTGAAACCAGCAAGGCCACAAACGGAAATTCAGGCGGGTCTTCGCTCAAGAAGGGGGAGAGCAAGTGCCCTTCCAGGTGGTGCACCCCCAGCACGGGCTTGCCCAAGGCAGCACCCAGCGCACAGGCCACACCGGCACCCACCAGCAAGGCGCCGGCCAGACCGGGGCCACGGGTGTAGGCCACCACATCCACCTCTTGCAAAGTACGGCCGCTGTCGGCCAGCACCTGGCGGGTCAGGGGCAACACGCGGCGAATATGGTCGCGGCTGGCCAGCTCGGGCACCACGCCGCCGAAGGCCTGGTGCATCTCGATCTGGCTATGCAGGGCGTGCGCCAACAGCGTGGGCACCGCGTCGCCCTGCGACTGCACCATGGCCACACCTGTTTCATCACACGACGACTCGATCCCCAACACCAGCATGCTTGTTTCCTTCAGAGGCGCCGAGTGTAGAGGATGGGGTTTTTCAGGCGGCACAATCCCCCCATGCCCGACCCGCTCTCACCCACCGACATTGCGAACATCGAACGCGCCACGCTGGATGCGGTGGCCCCGCAGGTGGTAGACGACACCCTGCCCGGCTGGTTGCTGCCTTTTGAGGCCACCACCATAGGCCGCGCGAAAAGTGCCGTCCCGCTGCGCCACGAGGGACTGTCAGCTGACGACATCGCCCACATCGCAGAGCGCTACCGCTTGCACCACCTGCAGCCGGCATGGCGCATGGCAGACGTGGCCGGGCTGCAGCCCTTGCTGGACGCCTTGTGCCAACAGGGATACACCCCCCAACAGCCCACGCTCGTCCAAACAGGAAAAGCCGCCACCTTGGCTGATGCTCCCTGCCGCCACGCCGTCGTGCTGCGAACCGAGCCGGATGCCGCGTGGCGCTCGGTCTATATCGCGCCCGGCTTTGACCCGGCGGATGGCGAAACGCGTATTGCAGCCCTGAGCCGCAGCAAGGTGGTGGTGTACGCCACCGTGCTGGAAGGCGACCAGGCCTGCGCCGCAGGCACCGCCAGTTTCAGCCGGGGATGGATGGGCATCCACGGCATGCGCACGGTGCTGGCGCATCGCCAACGCGGCATGGCCTGTGCGATCCTCTCGGCACTGGCAAAGGAGGGACTGCGTCAAGGAATCGAAGGCACGTTTTTACAAGTGGAAGCAGAGAATGCCGGTGCCCGCGCGGTGTATGCCAAACACGGCTTCTCTACCGCCTGGACCTACCACTACTGGCGTGCATGACATCCCAACCCACGCCGACCTTTGCCTGTTGTCGCCATCGCCTCCCGCCCGGTCATGGAATGCCCGGGCCCCTTTGCGCTCGACCAAGGCGGAGCGCTCGCGTGGCCTGCACATCAAGACTGCTTGAAGCCTGAACACCGGATTGAGCCCGGGTATGAGATCCAGTTGCCAGGAACTATGATCGTTACCCTCGTTAAGAAAGCATTCGCATGCCCAGTGGTAAAACTCAAGAGCCCGCTACGCCCCTGCGGCGCAGCAAGCGCGCCGCCACACCAGCGCCCTCCGCGTTTAACTTCCAAGAGGATTCGCTGGGCTACAAGCTGCGCCTCGCACAAGTGCGTGCGTATGACATGTTTTACGAGACCTTGACGCCGCTGGACCTCACCCCCGCCCGGGTTACCGCCCTTTCTCTCATCGCCATGCATCCGGGCATCAACCAGTCAGCACTCGCCAAGGCGCTGGACGTGGCAGGCCCCAGTGTGATGAAAGTGGTGGACACCCTGGAGCAAAGCGGCTGGGTGCGAAGGTTGGATGTCAAGGGCGACAGACGCCGCTATTCCCTGGAGATCACGGCTCCAGGCTATGAGTACCTCGAGGAGTTGCGGACCAAGCTGGACTTGTACGAGAAAAAGTTATCGCAACACCTCAGCGCAGCGGAGCGCCGCCAATTAAGCGATTTGCTGGACCGTATCGCGACCTGAGGCTAAGCAGCTCAGTGCTGCTTGGCATTCAGCGCTGAGCTGTGCTCGCCCCTGTGGCGCATGCATGGCACCGCCGGGGCCCGGACCCTGACCACCGGAGGTGGCCCTATCACAGGCACCTCATGCACATCACCTTGCAGCTGTTGGACCTGGCTCGCCCGCCAGCCAGCCGCCCCCCACGCCTCCACATACTGGCCTACGCGAGGCTGCCGTGATCAGCACGGGCGTCGCAGCAACAAGTGCTGGGGCCACCAAGTGTTTTACACATGGCAAAAGAAAAATGTATGTGATAGCATAATTAATCGTTAGTCTAGCTAACTAAAAACCAGGACAAGCATTTTCCATCAACCAAGGCAGAAAGCTGCCAACACTCCGATATGACCAACAACACTCCCGCACTTGTCAGCGTCAGCATCCATGACGCAGTGGCCTGCCTGACCCTGAATCGCCCGCTGAAGCGCAACGCATTGAGCCTGCATGTCATCGCGGAGCTTCGTGCGGCTTTCGACGCGCTGCCTGCGACGGTGCGGGCGGTGGTCCTTGATGGCGCGGGGGAGCACTTCTGCGCGGGCCTGGACCTCACCGAGCTCTCAGAAACCTCCCCTGCCGAAGGCCTGATGCATTCGCGCGTTTGGTATGAAGCCTTTGATCGCATCCAATTCGGGCGCTGCCCCGTGGTGTGCGTAATGCACGGGGCCGTGGTGGGCGGCGGCTTAGAGCTGGCGTCGGTCGCCCATGTGCGGGTAGCCGAGCAAAGCACGTACTTTGGTCTTCCTGAAGGGCAGCGCGGCATTTTCCTGGGCGGTGGCGGCTCCGTGCGCGTGTCCAAACTCATTGGCGCCTCACGGGTTGCAGAGATGATGCTCACTGGGCGGGTCTATTCAGCACAAGAGGGCCTGCAGGTCGGGCTGACCCATTACGTCGTGAACCCGGGCGACGGGCGCGCCAAGGGAATGGAACTCGCACGCAAAATCGCCAGCAACGCGCCGCTGTCCAACTTCGCCATCATGCAGGCACTGCCCCTGATCGCGGAACAGACCATGGCCCATGGGCTGATGACAGAGGGCCTGATGGCCACAGTCACCCAGTCCGACAGCGAAGCCAAGGCACGCATGCGCGACTTTCTGGAAAAGCGGGCTCCCAAAGTGGTTTCCGGCGCTGTTACCACAGAGGGAGCGAAATAATGGCAAGCCCCCAAATGCAAGATCCCATGCAGGCACTGGTAGCCCCTCGCTCTGTGGCGGTGGTCGGGCTCTCCACCAAGGAAGGCTCGGCGGGTCTGGTGGTGCTGCGCAACCTGCTGGATGCCGGATTTGACGGCGACATCCACTTGGTAGGACGCAGCGGCGGCGAAGTCCATGGGCGCACCGTGCACACCCGTGTCGAACAGCTGCCCACGGCGGTGGACCTGGCCATTTTGCTCGTGCCCTCCGATGCCGTACTGGAGACCGTGCAGTCCCTTGTGGCTAGAGGCGTGCGCTCAGCCGTCTGCTTTGCATCAGGATTTGCCGAAATGGGCGAGGCGGGGCGCCAAAAGCAGCAGGACATCGCAGACACCGCAGCGCTGGGCGGCATGCTGCTGCTGGGGCCCAACACCATCGGTTTCTTCAACAATGTGGACAGCTTCCACGTCTCCATGGTGGAGTTGGACTTGCCACCACGCCTCAAACCGGAGGATGGTCCGGCTGTCGCGGTAGTGGCCCAGAGCGGTGGAATTGGCGTGCATGTGGCCGCATCGCTGCGCGCCCGCGCCGTGCCGGTGTCGTATGTGCTCACCACGGGCAATGAAGCGCAACTCGGTCTAGCGGATGTGCTGAACTTTCTGGAGCAGGACGCCCACACCTCGACCGTCGTGGTTTACGCAGAACAGATCCGCTACGCATCCAACGTACTCTCTGCATTGCAGAAGCTACAGATCAGCGGAAAGCGCGTGGTGCTGCTGCACCCCGGAAAAAGCGAGTCGGCCCAGGAGGCGACGCGCTCGCACACCGGGGCTTTGGCCGGAAACCACTCGGCCATGCGCCTGGCCATGGAGCGCGCCGGAGTGCTGGTGGTCGATAGCCTGGAAGAATTGATTGACCTGGGCCAACTGTGCCTGCGGTTCCCACAGCCTCCACAGGGCGGGCTGGGGCTGATCACCGCATCCGGGGCACTGTGCGGCATTGCGCTGGATTACCTGGAACCTCTGGGTCTGAACATGCCCCCGATGTCCACGCTGCAGGAAGAGGCGCTGCGCGAACATCTGCCCGTGTACACCCCACCGCGCAACCCGTTGGACCTGGGCACCTTGATCGGCCCCAAGCCCGAACTCATAGGGCGCGGGGTACAGGCACTGCAACAAGACCCGGCCATCGGCAGCCTCTTGGTGTCCCTGCCTATGCCATCGCCCGGCATTGCCCCCGTGTGGCTCAGTGCATTTTTAGAGGGGATGCGGGGTGCTCACAAGCCCACCATCTTCGTGATGCAAAACGAAGACATGCCACTGCCTGCAGCCATGCTGGAAAAAGCTGCGCAATCGGGCACGGTCATGATGCGCTCCCCGGAGCGCGCGCTGCGCGCGCTGGCCACCTTCACACGCTACGGCCGCACGCGCGCACATTGGAACAGTGCACGCAGCGCCACCGTGGCGCCCCTGCCATCCCCCCCGATCCTGGAGCCGGGGGCCCTCCCGGAATGGCGCGGCAAACAATTGCTACAAGCCGCCGGCCTGCAGACGCCCGCCGGGGCTCTGGCCATCACGGTGCAAGAGGCCGTGACGGTGGCCGCCCGCATCGGGTATCCCGTGGTACTCAAGGCCCAAGCTGCCAAGCTGGAGCACAAGACAGAAGCAGGTGGCGTGATGCTCAGCATCCAGGACGAGACGCAGTTGCGGGCCGCCTGGCAAACGCTGCAGGAGAACATCCAGCGCTATGACGCCACGCTCGTTCTGGACGGCGTGCTGGTGGAATCCATGGGCGCGCGCGGCCTGGAACTCGTGGTCGGTGCCGTGCGGGATGCCCAGTGGGGCCCCGTACTGATGGTGGGCCTGGGCGGCATCTGGGTCGAAGCTCTGGGCGATGTGCAACTGCTGGGCCCAGACTTCCCGCATGCGGGCATCGTGGCACGTCTGCAGGCACTCAAGGGGGCACGGCTGCTACAAGGCTTCCGGGGTGCGCCTGCAGTAGACCTGAACGCAGTCGCCCACGCGGTAGCCACTGTGGGAGCCCTGATGCTTGCGCGACCGGACATTGCAGAAATTGATATCAACCCCCTGGTAGCCTACGGACCGGACCGTGGCGTACTGGCGCTGGATGCATTGGTGGTGGTGCAATGAGCGATTTTCTCGACTCCCTGGTTGCCATCGACATGCATACCCATGCCACCAAGTCGACCCGCAACCCACCCGACGAAGTCGCCATCGCCATGGACGCGGCCATGGATGCCTACTTCAAGCAACCCCTGCCCCGCCCCACCATTGATGCCACGGCCGACTATTACCGCGAGCGCAACATGCTGGCGGTGATTTTCCCGGTGGATACCGAACGCGAGATGGGGCAAGTGCGTGTCAGCAACGAAGAGGTGGCAGAGGATGCTGCGCGGCATCCCGATGCGCTGATTCCGTTCGCCAGCGTCGACCCCATGCGTGGAAAGATGGGCGCACGCGAGGTACGTCGCCTGATCAGCAGCTACGGGGTCAAGGGCTTCAAGTTCCACCCCTCGGCACAGGGCTTCTACCCCAACGACCGCGATGCCTATACCGTGTACGAGGCCATTGCCGAAGCAGGCGTCCCGGCCATCTTTCACAGCGGGCAGACCGGCGTGGGCGCAGGGCAGCGCGGCGGCGGCGGCATTCGCCTCAAGTACTCGGACCCCATGTTTCTGGACGACGTGGCCGTGGACTTCCCGTCCATGCCCATCATCATCGCCCACCCCTCATTCCCCTGGCAGGACAACGCATTGGCCGTGGCCACCCACAAGCCCAATGTGTACATCGACCTGTCGGGCTGGTCGCCGCGCTACTTCCCGCCCCAACTCGTGCGCTACGCCAACACCCTGCTCAAGCACAAGGTGCTATTCGGCTCGGACTATCCCGTGATCACGCCGGAGCGCTGGATCAAGGACTTTGACACCCTGGACATCAAACCGGAGGTGCGCCCGCTCGTCCTCAAGCAGAACGCCATCCAGCTACTCGGGCTGGACAAGGACCCGGTCCTCGGACGCTATCAGCGGCTGAAGCCACCTGCCGCTGGCGATTGCTGCACGGCGGAAGTGCCTGCATAAGCAGACTGCCCCACCGATCGTTGGATCGCACAGCCTGTTGTGCGATCGCGGGCTAGGGACCGCACAGCACACCACGCTGTGCGGGGTATTGCGCCTTGTTCCCGCGCATGGCGGAATCCGGGACGGCATCGACGGGATGAGCGCGCAACCGCCACGCACTGTTTTGGCGCGAATCTTGCGTCGATTTCCGCCCATGTCCGAGCCCCTGCGTATTGTCGTTATCACCTCCGACCTGGTCGTAGAGAACCCGGAGGACACCCACGCGCTGGACCAAGCGGAGCGCTCGCGCAGCCTGCGCATCGGGCTGCTGGAGAACGGTTTCAACCTGATCGCATCCCTGCCGGCTGACGTGTTTTTGACTGAGCGCCTGGCTCAGCTGCAGCCCGACATGATCATCGTGGACGCCGAGAGCGATGCGCGCGATGCCCTGGAACATGTGGTCATGGCCACCCGCGACGCGCGCCGCCCCATCGTCATGTTCACCAACGACCACGACAGCCGCACCGCCCGCGAAGCCGTGGCCGCAGGCGTGTCGGCTTACATCGTGGCGGGCCTGCAAGCCGAACGCATCCGGCCGATTCTGGAGGTGGCCATGGCCCGGTTCGAGCAGGACCAGGCCCTGCGCCGCGAACTGGCCGACACCCGCAATGAACTCAACCAGCTCTCCAGCGCCCTGCAAGACCGCAAAGTCATAGACCGGGCCAAGACCCTGCTGATGCAGCGCCAGCAGCTCAGCGAAGACGCGGCCTACGCCCGGCTGCGCAAAACCGCGATGGACAAGAACCTGAAGATCGTGGAAGTCGCCCAGCGCATGCTGGATGTGGCGGACCTGCTGGGATAAGGAACGAACCTGCCTTCAGTTCCCCCCAAAAAACCATAACTTCTGATTTCCTCAAACAAGGTCCGCAGCCTTGTAGCGGGCAATTTCGCCAACTTGCCCCAAAAGAAATTGGGCGCGTATGGAGATGAACGTTGCAATTTGATGCACGAAGGGCACTTCCTCGCCCTGATAAATCGGGCTTGCGGCTTGTATCTGTGCTTGTTCGATGGCGTAACGGCACAAGGTTTGCAATTCCCGCGCAAACGTGGCGCGGGGGATTTTGGTCCGCTGGCAAAAATCGGCCAGCGCAAATGACCGGATGTCCTCCAACTCAAACGCATCACCAAACGCCATGGCCAGACTATGCTCCAGCCGGTCAGCGTCGTACTGCAGCACGCTGACCAAGTCATATAACTCCGCCACCCGCAAACCGCCGCGCTCTACATAAAACGAAATGTTTTTGCCATGCGCGTCGCTGTTGCCCAGCAGCAAAGTGGTGGCAGCCCAAAACACCAGGCGTTGCATGCCTTGCGCTGGCACCCGCCACTGGTCGCGCAATCCAAATACCTTCTCGAAACTCATGCCATCGCGGATGTGCGCCACATCCGCACCATGGCCGATGTTGCGCTCATACTTATAGCCCACCGGCAAGTTGGCGGCCTGACAGCCATCAATGATGTGGAGGCGGCGCACAGCCGTGGGCGCAGCATCGCCGGACATTGCCTCGCGGTCAAAGCGGCGCACACACAGCACCGGTGACGGCACACGCAATAGCTCGACCGCCGCTACATGGTCCACGCCATATCGGCGGCGGCTCACAGCCCTCGCCCACGCCATGCAAAAGTGCTCATTGGCCACCATGTGCGGCAGTGCCTCGCGGCGCGGCTCGGGCTTGAGCAAATGGGTGGATGTGAGTGCGCCATCGGCCAGATAGGTTTTGTCACCACTGCGCAGCACCAAGAGCTTGTCCTGAAAACCCGCCAGCGACATGCGTACCCGGCCATCCCACACGGAAAAAGGCTGGTTCGCGCGGTTGTCAATGCGGGCTTGCAACTCGGAGTCAGGTAGCTCCCGCACTTGTGGCTGCAAGGCTTGAGGCGTGGTGCCTCGGGGCAAAAAGGTGAGTGCACCCGCAGTTTCTTTGCCTAACTGCCGGATCAGCCCTAGCACGTTGGACTTGGCAATGTTGGTGTACTGCGAAACCGTGTCTAGCGCCTCGCCTTCTGGCAACAGGTTTTCCAAAAACCGTCGGATAGCGACCGGGCTAATCGCACCGCTCAGTGGCAAGTGGGGCGACAAGGCAAAGCCCGTTTTTTGCCATTGCTGCATATACGCCAGAGCAAACGTGTCGCTGGCAGGGTCCCACGCCAGCTCTGCGACGCGGTCACTGCCTACAAAAATGTCCAGGGCGTAGTCGCTCATGGGGCGCCTTGGCTATTGTTCTCGGCCTCTATGAACTGGCCTTTGGGCAAAACCACCATTTCCAGCCCCAAACTCGCCAAGACAGAGAACAACTTGTCGGAGGTGATGGGCTTGCCGTTCTCCAGGCGAGACAGCACGGAACTGCCCACGCCGCTAAAGCCTGCTGCGTCGTCAATACGCAGCCCCAACTGCGCCCGCTGATTGCGCACCAGCAGACCTAAGTCGGCCAAGGTGGCGGCTTGGGCAGAAAGCGTGGGATCAAAGGTGGGGAGTTTGCGTGCCATTGTTTACGCTTAAAGAAATAAGGAGGGGTTTCAAGGAAAAGTCATAGTTATTTTTATAAACGGAAATTATTCCTTTTGAATGCGGAATTAGCAAATAGTTTTGTTATCAGGCAATTAAGTGGCAGCAATACGCAATCGCCCGACCATGGGGATCTGTTACTCCACCGGCATGCGTTACCAACACATCTTCATCGCTCATCGTCATATCGACCAAGTTCGCCAACCCCGACCCACTGGAGGTGGTGTGCCCGAGCTGAAAAATGGGCAGTCCATTGGTGCCTAGGCTGGTCTCATTGCCGTCGGTGCTGAGGCCCCATGTACAAGGCCCGCTGGCCACGGTGCCGAACCAGGACTCTCGCATCCCCTTGGCGAGTATTTGGTGCATCGCACAAAGTCAGTGCATGCACGCACCGTGACCACGCCAGAGCCGTAGTTCTGCATAAAAAGCGGCATTGGCGCCCATATTTATTGCGTTATTAGCTCTCTTTTTCATAGCAAACAGGCCATCACAAGCTGCCCGTAATTGCTGCGGTAGACACCCAAAACACCTGGCACAGACTTTGCATCAGTCCCCACAAGACCGGCAACGGTCATGCAAACGCCCCGTCCAACGGCGGGCGGGGTGAATGCACAAGGACAAAGGCGTCCCCACGGCTTCGATTGCGCCCAGCGCGTCGAAGCCCGTGTGGACGCCTTTTTTGTTTTCTGCCTTTGTTTTGTTATCTCAACCATCTGGAGTCACTGACATGACGGATCTTCTGAAAGCCAAACTCAGCCGCCGCGCTGTCCTGCAAACTGCTGCCGTGGGCGCCATTGGCATAGACCCCGCACTGCGCGCTGCGGTGTATGCCGCCGGCTCGGACGCCCCTGAGAAAACAGAGGTCAAGATCGGCTTCATTCCGCTGACCGACTGCGCCAGCGTGGTGATGGCCTCCGTGCTGGGCATTGACCAGAAATACGGCGTCAAGATCATCCCCAGCAAAGAAGCCAGCTGGGCCGGCGTGCGCGACAAGCTGGTGAACGGCGAGTTGGACTTTGCCCACGTGCTCTACGGCCTGGTCTACGGCGTGCACCTCGGCATCGGCGGCCCCAAGAAAGACATGGCCGTGCTGGCCACCCTGAACCACAACGGCCAGGCCATCACCCTGTCCAAAAAGCTGGCGGACAAAGGCGCGGTGGACGGCACCAGCCTGGCCAAACTGATGCAGACCGACAAGCGTGACTACACCTTTGCACAGACCTTTCCCACCGGCACCCACGCCATGTGGCTGTACTACTGGCTGGCGGCCCACGGCATCAACCCCATGAGCGGCGCCAAGGTCATCACCGTGCCCCCACCCCAGATGGTGGCCAATATGCGCGTGGGCAATATGGACGGCTACTGCGTGGGCGAGCCTTGGAACCACCGCGCCATCATCGACGGCATCGGCATCACCGCCACCACCACGCAGGACATCTGGAAAGATCACCCCGAAAAGGTATTGGGCACCACCGGCGACTTCGTCAAGAAGTACCCCAACACCGCCCGTGCGGTAACAGCCGCCATTCTGGAAGCCGGCAAGTGGATTGACGCCGGCTTGTCCAACAAGAACAAGATGGCCGAAACCATTGCCGACAAGAGCTATGTGAACACCAGCGTGGACGCCATCAACCAGCGCATTCTGGGCCGCTACCAGAACGGCCTGGGCAAGACCTGGGATGACCCGAACTTCATGAGGTTCTACAACGACGGTGCAGTGAATTTCCCCTACCTGTCGGATGGCATGTGGTTCCTGACCCAGCACAAGCGTTGGGGCTTGCTCAAAGACCACCCCGACTACCTGACCGTGGCCAAGCAGATCAACCAGATCGACATCTACAAGCAAGCCGCCACGGCCAGCAAGACCCCGCTGCCCAAGAGCGACATGCGCACAGCCAAGCTGATGGACGGCGTGGTCTGGGATGGCAAAGACCCCAAGAAATACGCCGACGGTTTCAAAATCAAAGCCTGAACCGGGCCCACCCCGTTGCTTGCTCACTTCGTGTAGCCGCCTCCCCCTCAAGGGGCAACACCAGCAGACCGGCCTGGCCGGATCTGCGGTGTTTCTGAAACAGACATTGCACACACATTGCGACTCTTAAGGAACGACCATGGTCAGCGCCGTATTCCACTCACCGATCGCAGCCGCCGCGGATGGCGCTGCTATCAAAACAGAAGCTGCTTCCGCACATTCCACGGGCGCTGGAGGACTAAATGATGTCCAATCTGCAACACCGGCATGGCAAGAGCAGCCTGCCCCCGGTTACGACTGGAGCGGCCTGTTGCTCAAGGTATTGCCACCTTTTTTCGGGCTGGCATTGCTCGTCGGTATCTGGGCCATGGTGAGCATAGGCACAGCCAGTTCCATCCCCAGCCCGCTGGAGACCTGGAAGCAGGCGGTGGTGATCTTCAGCGACCCGTTTTACAGCAAAGGGCCCAATGACCAGGGCGTAGGCTGGAACATCCTGTTCTCGCTCCAGCGCGTGGCCATGGGCTTCGGCCTGGCGGCGGTGGTTGGCATTCCGGTGGGTTTCATGATCGGCCGGTTTGAGTTCCTGAGCCGCATGTTCAATCCGCTCATCAGCCTGCTGCGCCCCGTGTCGCCACTGGCCTGGTTGCCTATCGGTTTGCTGGTATTCAAGGGGGCCAACCCGGCCGCCATCTGGACCATCTTCATCTGCTCCATCTGGCCCATGATCATCAACACCGCAGTCGGCGTGCAGCGCGTGCCGCAGGACTACATGAACGTGGCCCGCGTGCTCAACCTCTCCGAGTGGAAGATCGTCACCAAGATCCTCTTTCCCTCCGTCCTGCCCTACATGCTGACCGGGGTGCGCCTGGCAGTCGGCACTGCCTGGCTGGTGATCGTGGCCGCTGAGATGCTGACAGGCGGCGTGGGCATTGGCTTCTGGGTCTGGGACGAGTGGAACAACCTCAACGTCAAGAACATCATCATCGCCATCATTGTGATTGGCATCGTGGGCTTGCTGCTGGAGATGGCTCTCATCAAGCTTGCCACTGCCTTTACCTATGAGGAAGTGAAGTCATGAGCATCGAATCCATGAACTCCAAGTACATTGAAATCCAGGGCGTGGACCAGACCTTCAAAACCAAGAAGGGCCCATTCCCCGCGCTGCGCAATATCAACCTCCACGTCGCCAAGGGCGAGTTTGTGGCCCTCATTGGGCACAGCGGGTGCGGCAAGTCCACCTTGCTGAACCTGATCGCCGGCCTGACCACGCCGACCCAGGGCTCGCTGATCTGCGCCAACCGCGAGATTGCAGGCCCCGGCCCCGAGCGCGCCGTGGTGTTCCAAAACCACTCGCTGCTGCCCTGGCTCACCTGTTTCGAGAACATTTACCTCGGAGTGGAGCGCGTGTTCGGCACCCGCAACCCCGGTGCACCGGCCGAAAGCAAAGCCCAACTCAAGGCCCGGACTGACGCTACACTGGCCTTGGTAGGCCTGACCGCCGCCGCCCAAAAGCGCCCCGGCGAAATCAGCGGCGGCATGAAGCAGCGCGTGGGCATTGCCCGTGCCCTGGCCATGGAGCCCAAAGTGCTCTTGATGGACGAGCCCTTCGGCGCGCTGGATGCGCTGACCCGCGCCAAGCTGCAAGATGAACTGCTGGAGATCGTGGCCAAGACCCAAGCTACCGTGGTCATGGTGACCCACGATGTGGACGAAGCCGTACTGCTGTCCGACAAGATCGTGATGATGACCAACGGCCCGGCCGCCACCATCGGCGAAGTGCTGAGCGTGGACCTGCCGCGCCCCAGATCCCGCGTGGCGCTGGCCGACAGCCCGGAGTACCTGGGCTACCGCAAGGCGGTGATTGACTTTTTGTACACGCGGCAGGGGCATGTGGAAAAGGCAGCTTGAGGCTGTCTTCCCCCCCTATCCCCCAGCCCCTTTCCACCCCCGCCGGGGCGGAAAGGGGGGTAAACAGCCACATTTGATGTCGTCGCGTCGACAAGGCTTCTACGGAACGTGAAGGTTTCTTGAAACGCCCGTTTTCTGCCGCCGCAATTTGGAGATCCCTATGGACATGAGAGTCAAGCAAAAACAAAAGCTGGTCATGATCGGCAACGGCATGGCTGGTGTGCGGACCATTGAAGAGCTGCTCAAGGTCGCACCGGACCTGTATGACATCACCGTCTTCGGTGCCGAGCCACACCCCAACTACAACCGCATTTTGCTCAGCCCCGTACTGGCGGGTGAGCAGACGCTGGACGAGATCGTGCTCAACTCCTTCGAGTGGTATGCCGACAACCGCATTGCACTCTACGCCGGCAAAAAAGTGACCGAGGTGGACCGCGTCAAACGCATCGTGCGTGCGGCTGACGGCACCGAGGCCGAGTACGACCGTTTGTTGATCTGCACCGGCTCCAACCCCTTCATCCTGCCCGTGCCCGGCAAAGACCTGGATGGCGTGATCGCCTACCGCGACATTGCCGACACCAACGCCATGATCGAGGCGGCCAAGAAGTACCAACACGCGGTCGTCATCGGTGGTGGCCTGCTGGGCCTGGAAGCGGCCAATGGCCTGATGCTGCGTGGCATGCAGGTCACGGTAGTGCATGTGCAGCCCACGTTGATGGAGCGCCAGCTCGACACCGTGGCCGGTGGCCTGCTGCAGAAGTCGCTGGAAGCGCGCGGTCTGAAGTTCCTGATGGGTGCGCACACCCAGGCGCTGGTGGGCGATCAGAACGATGGAAAAGGCGGCCGAGTCAAAGCCATCCAGTTCAAAGACGGCACCGAGGTGCCCGCTGACCTGGTCGTCATGGCCGTGGGCATCCGCCCCAACACCGAGCTGGCGCAGAGCATGCGCCTGCATGTGGACCGCGGTATTGTGGTCACCGACACCATGCAAACCGTGACCGACGCCCGCATCTACAGCGTGGGTGAATGCGCTGCCCATCGCGGCATTGCTTATGGCCTGGTCGCACCCCTGTTTGAGCAGGCCAAAGTGGCGGCCAACCATCTGGCCGAGTACGGCATAGGCCGCTACACCGGCTCGCTAACCTCTACCAAACTCAAGGTCACCGGCATCGACCTGTTCTCTGCCGGCAACTTCACCGGTGGCGAAGGGTGTGAAGAAATCGTGATGAGCGACCCCTTCGGCGGCGTGTACAAAAAGCTGGTGATCAAGGATGACAAGCTGGTGGGGGCCTGCATGTACGGCGACACCGTGGACGGGAGCTGGTATTTCAAGCTGCTGCGGGAAGGCCGCAACGTGGCTGACATCCGCGACAAGCTGATGTTCGGCGAGGGTGGCGCCAACATCGGCGACGTGGGCCACCAGGGCCAGAACAAAGCGGCAGCCATGGCCGACAGCGACGAGGTCTGCGGCTGCAACGGCGTCACCAAGGGCACCATCTGCAAGGCCATCAAGGAAAAGGGCCTCTTCACCCTGGACGAGGTGAAGAAGCACACCAAGGCCAGCGCGTCCTGCGGCTCTTGCACCGGCTTGGTAGAGCAAATCATCATGTTCACCGCCGGTGGCGACTACTCCGCGAGCCCGAAGAAAAAAGCCATGTGCAGCTGCACCGACCACAGCCACCAGGAAGTGCGCGATGCCATCTTTGCCAACAAGTACCTCACGATTGCCGCTGTGATGAAGGGCATGGGCTGGAAGACCCACGACCCGGAGGGTCGCATCCCTGCGACGGGCTGCGCCAGCTGCCGCCCCGCGCTGAACTACTACCTGATCTCCAGCTGGCCCAAAGAGGCCAAGGACGACCCGCAAAGCCGCTTCATCAACGAGCGCAGCCACGCCAACATCCAGAAGGACGGCACCTACTCCGTTATCCCCCGCATGTGGGGTGGCGAGACGTCGGCGGACGAGCTGCGCCGCATTGCGGACGCGGTGGACAAATTCAAGATCCCCACCGTCAAGGTCACTGGCGGCCAGCGTATCGACCTCTTGGGTGTCAAGAAGGAAGACCTGCAAGCGGTGTGGAAAGACATCGGCATGCCCAGCGGCCACGCCTACGCCAAGGCCTTGCGCACGGTGAAGACCTGTGTGGGCAGCGAATGGTGCCGCATGGGCACCCAGGACAGCACCCAGATGGGCAAAGACCTGGAGCGCGCCCACTGGCGCATGTATGCCCCGCACAAGGTGAAGTACGCCGTCTCCGGCTGCCCACGCAACTGTGCCGAGGCCGGCATCAAGGACGTGGGCATCATCGGCGTGGACAGCGGCTGGGAGATGTACATCGCCGGCAACGGCGGCATCAAGACCGAAGTGGCCCACTTCTTTGTCAAGCTCAAAACCGCCGAAGAAGTGCTGGAGTACACCGGCGCCTTCATGCAGCTTTACCGTAAAGAAGGCTGGTACCTGGAGCGCACCGTGCACTTTGTGAGCCGCGTGGGCTTGGACTATGTGAAAAAGCGCATTCTGGAAGACGCAGAAGGCCGCAAAGCCCTGAACGAAGAGCTGCTGTTTGCTTTGGATGGCGAGCCTGACCCTTGGTTTGACTTTCAAGAGGCGCAGGTCGACACACGCCAATTCGCGCCGGTAGCCGTGGCCTGAGTATGGGAGGAACCGGCATGCAACGCAGAAGCCTGATCACCGTCGCCGCTGCAGGTGCCTTGGCACTGGCCTTGCCGTGTGCACAAGCGCAGGTGGTAGACCTGAGCGACGCCATCAATAAAGCCGGCCGCCAACGGATGTTGAGCCAGCGCATGGGCAAGGCCTGGCTGGCCTTGCTGCTAAGCGTGGAGAAAACCAGCGCCCAAATGGTGCTGGACAAGTCCGTCGCCCTCTTCGACGGGCAACTGGTGGAGCTCAAGGCTTTCGCTCCCAACCCCGAGGTGCTGGCCACCTACACCAAGCTCGATGGCGCCTGGAGCGACTACAAAACCCTGTTGGTTGGCAAAGCGCCATCCCGCGAGGCCGCAGCCGCCCTGCTGCAGCAGGATGCCAAGGTGCTGGCACTCGCCCATCAAGGCACCCAGCAGTACGAAGCCGCGCTGGCCAAGCCAGTAGGCAAACTGGTCAACGTGGCCGGGCGCCAGCGCATGCTCAGTCAGCGCATGGCCAAGTACTACCTGGCCACCACCTTGCCAGTAGATGCTGCCACCGCCGGTGTGGAGATCAACAAAGCACGCGGTGAATTCACCGCCGCCATGGTGCTACTGAAGACCGCGCCGGAGGTTACAGAACGCATCAAAAACGAACTAGTACTTGCCGAAGCGCAATGGGTGTTTTTTGACAGCGCACTGAACAACCTGCAGGAAGGCGCCCAGCGCCCCCGCCCTATGGCCGACGTATTCCTTGCCAGTGAAAACCTGCTCAGCGTGATGGACCGGGTGACCGGCCTGTACGCAGCCGTCAAGGCTTGAATAAATAAAAAATCATGCTGTAGCGCCTACTGAATATGCGCAAGCAGCTACTAAAACCATAGCAAACCGGAAGACCGACATGACCGAATGGACCCGCATCTGCACCCTTGAAGACATCCCCGTGCTGGGCTCCCGCCGCGTTGAGCGCGCCAGCGGGCTGGATGTGGCCGTATTTCGCAATAGCCAGGACGAAGTCTTCGCGCTGCTGGACCGCTGCCCCCACAAAGGCGGCCCGCTGTCCCAAGGCATTGTGTTCGGCACCAGCGTGGCCTGCCCCCTGCACAACTGGACCATAGGCCTGTGCGACGGCCAGGCCAGCGCGCCGGATGAGGGCTGCACGCCGAAGTTCAGCGTCAAGCTGGAAGAGGGCGTGGTGTACCTGAGTACCTCTGAATTGCAAAACCACGCCACCGATCTGGTGCGCCCCATTGCCGGGCCCGCCCGTCGTACTGCATCCGTCTAGGCCATCGCCTGTGTTCAGCCCCAAGGAAACCCGCTCCACCTGCCCCTACTGCGGTGTGGGCTGTGGCGTCATCATTGAATCGACCGGCAACCAGATCACCGGCGTCAAGGGCGATCCGCAGCACCCGGCCAACTTCGGTCGCTTGTGCTCCAAAGGCAGCACGCTGCACCTGACGGCCACCGCCGAAGTTACCCTGCAATCCCGCTTGCTGCAACCCTTGCAGCGCCTGCAGCGGGGTGCCGCACCAGCGCCGGTCACGTGGGACAGCGCTCTGCACACCGCCACCACCAAGTTTGCCCAAGTGATTCGCGAGCACGGGCCGGACGCAGTGGGCTTTTATGTGAGCGGCCAGCTGCTCACCGAGGACTACTATGTCTTCAACAAGCTGGCCAAGGGCCTGATAGGCACCAACAACATCGACACCAATTCCCGCCTGTGCATGAGCAGTGCGGTAGCCGGATACAAAAAAACGCTGGGCGCCGACTCGCCACCTGCAAGTTACGAAGACTTGGGGCTCGCCAGCACCCTGTTCATTGCCGGGTCGAATGCGGCCTATGCCCACCCCATCCTGTTCCGCCGCATTGAAGACGCCAAGGCCGCCAACCCGGCCTTGAAAATCGTGGTGGTGGATGTGCGCCGCACCGACACCGCCGAGGCCGCGGACCTGTTCCTGCAGATCCAGCCCGGCACCGACGTGATGCTGTTCAACGGCATGCTGCACCTCATGCTGTGGGAGGGCTGGACGGATGCCGCTTTTATCACCGCCCACACCGAAGGTTTTGACGCGCTCAAGGCCCTCGTGCGCGACTGCACGCCTGACGCGGTGGCTGCGGTCTGCGGCATCCGCAAGGCTGAACTGATGGAGGCCACGCGCCTGTTTGCGCAGTCCAGCGCCACCCTCAGCCTGTATTGCATGGGGCTGAACCAGTCCAGCGCCGGCACCGCCAAAAACACCGCCCTCATCAACCTGCACCTGGCCACCGGCCAGATCGGCAAGCCGGGCGCCGGCCCCTTCAGCCTGACCGGCCAGCCCAACGCCATGGGCGGGCGCGAAGTGGGGGGACTTGCCAACCTGCTCTCTGCCCACCGCGACCTGGCTAACCCCGCCCACCGCGCCGAAGTGGCCGCACTCTGGGGCGTACCCAACGTGCCCGAGAAGCCCGGCAAAACCGCGGTCGAAATGTTCCAGGCCGCCGCCGATGGCGAGATCAAAGCGCTGTGGATTGCCTGCACCAACCCCGCCCAAAGCCTGCCCGACCAAACCACTGTGCGACGCGCATTGGAACGCGCCGAATTTGTGGTCCTGCAAGAAGCCTTTGCCACCACCGCCACCGCCCGCTACGCAGACCTGCTGCTACCCGCCACCACTTGGGGGGAGAAGGAAGGCACGGTCACCAACAGCGAACGCCGTATCTCCCGAGTGCGCGCGGCAGTCGACGCGCCCGGTCCGCACGACAACGGTCCGCGCCATGACTGGGCGATTGCTGTGGACTTTGCGCAGCGCCTGGAATCTGCACTGGATCGCACACCCGCCGCACCCACGCTGTTCCCCTACCCCACACCCGAGTCGGTGTGGAACGAGCACCGCGAAAGCACCCGTGGCCGCGACCTCGACATCACCGGCATGCGCTACGCCCAGCTGGAAGCGACTCCGATGCAATGGCCCATGCCCGAGGGCGCCAGCAGCGGCACAGTGCGCTTGTACAAAGACGGCATATTCCCCACGCCCACTGGCCGCGCCCGCTTTGTGGCCGCACCCTACACCCCGGTGGCAGAGCAACGCGAAGCACGCTACCCCTTTGCCCTGACCACCGGCCGCCTGCGCGACCAGTGGCACGGCATGAGCCGCACCGGCACCCTGGGCCGCCTGTTCGGCCACGTGCGCGAGCCGGCCTTGCACATGCACCCGCAAGACATGGCCCGCCGCCTGTTGAATGAGGGCGATCTGGTGCATATCACCAGCAAGCGCGGCTCCATCCTCGCGCCGGTACAGGCCAGCACCGAAGTGGGCTTGAGCCAGGTGTTTCTGCCCATGCACTGGGGCGACGAATTTTTGAGCGGCCAGGGCAACACCGGCGAGCGCTTGGGCGGCGTGAACGCGTTGACCAGCCCCGTGTTCTGCCCTGACTCCAAACAACCCGAGCTCAAACACGCTGCCGTCAAGGTGCTCAAAGCCGGCATGCCCTGGGGCGTGACAGCTCTCGCTTGGTTGCCGGGCGACAAGGTCTTGGCGCGCCGCACCGAGCTACAGGCCTTGATGGCGCGCTTTGAGTTCGCCAGCTGCGTGCTCTTCGGCAACGATGCCGCACTAGGCCAAGCCGGGCGCACCGGCGTCATGTTCCGCGCGGCAGGCAGTACCCCGCCGGATGAGGCTCTGCTAGCGCAGATCGAGGCCCTGTTGGACCTGCAGGGGCAAGACGCCCTTCGCTATGCCGACCCCCAACGCGGCCAGCGCCGCGTGGTGCGGCTGCAACGCAGCACGGTCAACGCCACGCTGGAGGGCTTTTTGCTCAGTGGCGATACCCAAGCCCGCGACTGGATGGCCGCCCTGTTGCGCGAGGAGCAACCGGCCCAGAATTACGGCCGCGCCCTGCTGGCCGGTGGCGCAAAGCCCCCCCTGCCCGTGCGCAGCAAAGGCAGAACCGTGTGCACCTGCTTGCAAGTAAGCGACATTGCCATCAGCGACACGCTCTCGCGCTGCACCGGCAGCGACACCGAGCGCCTGGGTCAGCTGCAAAAAACACTGCAATGCGGCACCCACTGCGGCTCCTGCATTCCGCAGCTGCAGCGCTTGGTCAAAGCCACACCGATCACGGTCGCGCCAGTCGGGGCATAAGGACATAGCCGAAAGTTATCAGGCTTCACCGACAATCAGCAGATGGCTATTGGTAACTACATCAAAGAAATCGGTCGCGGCAAAGAGGGCGCACGCGCGCTTAACCGTGCGCAGGCGGCGGACCTGCTGGGCCAGGTGCTGGACGGCACCGTCACCGACTTGGAAGTAGGTGCCTTCTGCCTGGCCATGCGCATCAAGGGCGAAACCGCCGAAGAAATGGCCGGCTTTCTGGACGCCGTGCGCAACCGCATGACCCTGCTGCCCGCCAGCGACGTGCCGGTGGTGGTCATCCCCAGCTACAACGGTGCGCGCAAGCTGCCCTTGCTGACCCCGCTGCTCGCCCTGCTGCTGGCGCGCGAAGGCCTGCCGGTGTTGATCCACGGCACCGCCACCGAAGACAAGCGTGTTTTTGTGTCCGAAGTGCTTGCAGCGCTCGGTGTATCTGCGCAAGCAGCTCCTAAAAAGATATCGATCGGCAGCGTGGCTTTTGTGCCCACGGGCACCCTGCTGCCCGGCCTGCAGCGCCTGCTGGATGTGCGCCGCGTGGTGAACCTGCGCAACCCGGCGCACAGCCTGGTCAAGCTCATGAACCCGGTGAACGGCCCGGCCCTGCTGGTAAGCAGCTACACCCACCCCGAATATGCCGTGTCCATGGCCGACACCTTTGCCTTGGTGCAGGCCCACGCCCTGCTGATTCGTGGCACCGAGGGCGAAGCAGTGGCCGATGCCCGCCGCACCCCCAAAATGCAGGCCTTTGTGGCCGGCCAATCCACCGACCTGCAGGCCTACCAACCCGGTTCCTTGACCACCCTGCCCGAGCTACCCACGGCCATTGACGCCACCAGCACAGCTGCCTACATTCAATCCGTGTTGCAGGGCCACAGCCCCGTTCCGGCGCCGATTGCCGAACAAGTGGCACACATCCTGCACCTGCACCACGATTTGCACAGCGCACTATGAAAAACAGTCTCAACACCCCGGCCGCTGGCCATGTCACGCTCGTAGGCGCAGGCCCCGGCGACCCGGAATTGCTCACGCTCAAAGCCTTGAAGGCCATCCAGCAAGCCACCGTGCTGCTGGTGGACGACCTGGTGAATGACGCCATCGTGGCCCAAGCCAACCCGGCGGCCCGCATCGTCCATGTAGGCAAGCGCGGCGGCTGCAAGTCCACGCCCCAGTCTTTCATTGAGCGCCTCATGATCACCGCAGCCCTTGAGGGCGAAAACGTGGTGCGCCTCAAGGGCGGCGACCCCTTCATCTTCGGCCGGGGCGGCGAAGAGGTGGAACACCTCGAAGCAGCCGGTATCCGCGTGTCAGTGATCAATGGCATTACCGCCGGGCTGGCTGCGGTCACGTCCCTGAACGTGCCCCTCACCCACCGCGAACATGCCCATGGCGTGGTGTTCGTCACCGGCCACGCCAAGCCCGGCGACAGCGGCACCGACTGGCCCGCACTCGCCAAGGCCGCGCGCCAAGCCAAGCTCACCTTGGTGATCTACATGGGCGTGAGTGGTGCGGCTGACATCCAGGCCGGCCTGCTGCAAGGCTTGGCCGCGGACACCCCGGTCGCGATCATCCAGAACGCCAGCCTTCCCCATCAGCGCCACGCCGTCTGCACCCTGGACGCATTGCAAGCCACCATCGCCCGCGAAGGGCTTGCCAGCCCGAGCGTCATCGTGGTGGGCGATGTGATGAGCGGCATGCTGGCCGCTGCAGACCAGAACGACTCCCCGCAGGCATTGCAAACAGCACGCCATAGCACCTAAGAGGCATGGAGTGCCAAGGACTGCAGTTCGGGGCTACTTGGCAAGCGCTGCTGTCGCCTACACTGCGCGCCTATGCATAGTTTTGACGTGGTGATCGTGGGTGCCGGGGCTGCCGGCTTGTTTTGTGCCGGAGTCGCCGGCCAATTGGGCCTGAAGGTGCTGGTGCTGGACCACAGCGACAAAGTGGCCGAAAAAATCCGCATCTCGGGTGGCGGCCGCAGCAACTTCACCAACCTGGATGTGAGCGCGGCCAACTTCATCAGCGAGAACCCGCGCTTTGCCAAATCCGCGCTCTCCCGCTACACACCGGCGGACTTCATTGGCTTGGTCAAAAAACACGGCATCGCGTTCCACGAAAAACACAAAGGCCAGCTGTTTTGCGACCGCTCCGCCGAAGAGCTGATTGCCATGCTGCTCGCCGAAAGCGCGACAGGTGGCGTGGAGCGCTGGCAACCCTGTGCCGTCAAAAACATACGGTATTCGGCTACTAGCGCTCACGGGAACAGCGTGAGCAGCTATGAAATTGATAGTGATCGCGGCACCATCCATTGCGCAGCCGTGGTGATTGCCACCGGTGGCTTGTCCATTCCCAAGATAGGCGCCACCGACTTCGGCTACCGTATTGCCAAGCAATTCAACTTGCCAGTCATCACACCCCGCCCCGCGCTGGTGCCGCTGACTTTTGACGAGACAGCCTGGGCCCCATTCGCCGAGCTCTCCGGCTTGTCCCTCCCGGTGGACATCGCCACAGGGGCCAAGAAAAACAGCATGTCCTTCCGTGAGGACCTGCTGTTCACCCACCGAGGTCTGTCGGGCCCCGGCGTGCTGCAGATCTCCAGCTACTGGGCAGAGGGCAGCCCCATACGCCTGAACCTGGCCCCCACGGTGGACTTGGCACAGCACCTGGCCCACGCAAAAGGCAGCTCCCGCAAGCGCATTGCCAACGAGCTGGCGGGCATCGTCCCCAGCCGCCTGGCTGACACTTGGGTCAACCAGGGGCCGACCTGGGGCCACGACTGGCAGCGCCCGGTCAACGAGGCCAGCGACAAAGCGCTGAACGCCTTGGCAGAGCGACTTTCCCGCTGGGAGCTCACACCCACGGGCACCGAAGGCTACAGAAAGGCCGAAGTGACGGCAGGTGGCGTGGACACCAAAGTACTCTCCAGCCAGACCATGGAGAGCAAGCAGCCCGGCCTGTTTTTCATCGGTGAAGTGACGGATGTGACGGGCTGGCTGGGCGGATACAACTTCCAATGGGCCTGGGCAAGCGCATTTGCATGCGCTCACGGCTTGGCAGGCCGCCTGAAGACGCTATAATCGCGGGCTATTCTGGCAGAACCCCCGTCGGCCAATACTAGTTAAAGACGGGGAAACCGCTGAGCGAGGCATGTGGGGCCCGATCTTCCCCCAAGCAATCCGCCGGCATATTTTGGAATTCATTACGTAATGACAACGATCCGTGTAAAAGAAAACGAACCCTTTGACGTAGCACTGCGTCGCTTCAAGCGCACCATCGAAAAGTTGGGCTTGCTGACTGACCTGCGTGCACGCGAGTTCTACGAGAAGCCCACAGCCGAGCGCAAGCGCAAGAAGGCAGCCGCTGTGAAGCGCAACTACAAGCGCATCCGCAGCATGCAACTCCCTAAGAAGATGTATTAATCTTTGCGGCTTGGTCGCTCTCACGAGCTACGCAGCCCACAAAAGCTCGCCTGGGGACGCTCCGGCGGGCTTTTTTCATTTTTATCCCCTCTTTGTTCCACTCTCAGGAAACACCGCTATGTCCCTCAAAGACCAGATCACCGATGACATGAAAACCGCCATGCGCGCCAAAGACAGCGAGCGCCTGGGCACCATCCGCCTGCTGCTGTCGGCCATGAAACAAAAAGAGGTGGATGAGCGTGTGGAGCTGGACGACGCCATGGTGGTGGCTATCGTCGACAAGCTGATCAAGCAACGCAAAGACAGCATCGACGCCTTCAAGAAAGCCGAGCGCGCTGACCTGGCGGACAAGGAAGAAGCCGAATTGAAAGTGCTGCAAGCCTACCTGCCTCAACGCATGAGCGCCGATGAGGTCCTGGCCGAAGTCAAAGCGATCGTGGCCGAACTGGGTGCTTCTGGCCCCAGCGACATGGGCAAGGTGATGGGCGTGGTCAAAACCAAGTTGGCTGGTAAAGCCGAAATGGGCACCGTGTCTGCCGCGGTCAAGACAGCACTGGCAGGTTAATCCTCCCTGCGCCATCACAAAAGGGGCCCTAGGGCCCCTTTTGCGTTGTATAGGTTGGCGAACCAATCAGCTACCAGCGACCTTCATCCGGTTGATCAGAATGGAGCCCACGGTTTTCGCGCCGTAGTTGTAGGTGTCAGCACCCACCGCTTCAATGCCCTTGAGCATGTCTTTCATGTTGCCCGCGATGGTGATTTCATGCACCGGATAGGCGATGCGGCCGTTTTCCACCCAGAAGCCGCTGGCGCCCCGGGAATAGTCCCCGGTGACGTAGTTCACGCCCTGTCCCATCAACTCCGTCACAAACAGGCCGGTGCCCAGTTTTTGCAACATGGCATCCAAGTTGTCGCCTGCCTTGGTCAGGCGCGATGTGAAGGTCAGGTTGTGCGAACCACCGGAATTTCCGGTCGTGCGCATACCCAGTTTGCGGGCGGAGTAGCTGCTCAGGAAATAGCCTTGCACGCGGCCGGCATCCACGACCTTGCGGGGGCGCACGCGCACACCTTCATCGTCAAAAGGAGAGCTGCCTTTGCCGCGCAGCACAAAGGGATCTTCCTGAATGTCGATGTGCTTGGGCAGCATTTGCTTGCCCAAGGAATCCAGCAAGAAGGTGCTCTTGCGGTACAGGGCTCCGCCACTGACCGCTTGCACAAAGGCACCCAACAGACCGGCAGCCAAAGGCGACTCAAACAACACAGGGCATTCCACGGTGGCGATCTTGCGGGCCTTGAGGCGGCTCAAGGCCCGCTCTGCGGCATAGCGGCCCACCGCCTGTGGGGACGCCAACTCATCGGCCGAGCGCATGGAGCTGTACCACGCGTCGCGCTGCATGTCCTTGCCTTTACCGGCAATGGGAGACACCGAAAACGAGTGGCGTGAAGAGGCATAGCCACCCCGGAAGCCGCGGGTATGTGCACTGAAAAAATGCGATTGCTGCGCGGACACTGCAGCACCTTCACTATTGGTAATGCGCTTGCTCACGCCCAACGCTGCTGCTTCGCACTCCAACGCCAAACGGGCCGCTTCTTCACTGGTCACAGCCCAGGGGAAGAACAGATCCAGATTGCGCTCACGCTCATTCACGGGAACAATGTCTTCGGCATCCGGCAAGCTGGCAAACGGGTCTTCAGCCGTGAAGCGGGCAATGTCGTAGGCCGCACGCACGGTTTGTTCGATGGCCGCTTCTGAGAAGTCTGACGTGCTGGCGTTGCCCCGGCGGTTGCCGATGTACACCGTCACACCCAGAGATTTGTCGCGGTTGCGCTCTACGTTCTCCAACTCGCCGTTGCGCACCGAAACGCTCAGGCCACAGCCTTCAGACACTTCAGCGCCAGCATCGCTGGCACCCAGCTTCTTGGCATGGACCAGGGCAGCGTCCACGCGGGTTTCAAAAAAATCCCGCGTGTAGGCAAAGCCGCTGTCGGCGGATTGGGAGGATGGAAGGGATGGCAGAGGACGGGCGGAGGTGGGTTTCTTCATGGCGACGGCTATGATACTTGGCTATGTCACGCAAACTAAAAAAGGGCTATTACGTCCGGGGCTTGTTCGTTGCCGAAGGCAGCGCGCTCGACTTGGAGTACAAGCGCGAACTCAAGGGCACGGATGAACCGACCCGCACCGATCTCAAAAAGGAAAGCGATGCATTGCAAAAGCTGGGTGAAGACCTGCTGACGCTGCGCGCCGAACTGATGACCAAGTTGGAACTGCCGGACCGGCTGGTGGAAGGCGTGGCAGAAGCCAAACGCATCACCAACTTTGAAGGCAAACGCCGCCAGATGCAGTTCATCGGCAAACTGATGCGCAAGCTCGAACCCGCCAAATGGGACGAAATTCGCGCAGCGCTGGAAGAACAGCACATGCCCTCCGTGCAGGAAACCATGGTGCTGCACCAGGCCGAGCAATGGCGCGACCGTTTGATCGCCGACGACGACGCCGTCGGCCAGTGGCTCAACCTCAGCCCTGACACCGACAGCCAGCAACTGCGCGCGCTGGTTCGCCAGGCCCGCAAAGATGCCAAGCCCGAGAAGCCCGGTGAGGCCGTTCGCCATGGCCGCTCCTACCGCGAAATTTTCCAGCTCGTGCGCGAAGCGCTGCTTGCCAACCAGCAAGCGGCACCCACCGAGACGGCAGAAGATGAAGACGGAGACGAAGGTTGAGCAGCACTGCTTTGGATGAAGTCCGCATCGGCCTTGTTTCCATCAGCGACCGCGCGTCTGCTGGCGTGTACGAAGACAAAGGCATTCCAGCATTGAAAGAATGGGTGCAGCGTGCAGTGCAAAACCCGGTGGTGTTTGAGGCCCGCCTGATTGCGGACGACCAGCAGACCATTCAGGACACCCTGATTGCGCTGGTGGATGCGCGCTGTGCCTTGGTGCTCACCACCGGTGGCACCGGCCCTGCCCTGCGCGACGTGACACCCGAAGCCACGCTGGCCGTTGCGCACAAGGAAATGCCGGGCTTTGGCGAGCAGATGCGCGCCATCAGCCTGAACTTTGTGCCCACGGCCATTTTGTCGCGTCAGGTCGCCGTCATCCGCGACCAGACCCTCATCATCAACCTGCCCGGCCAACCCAAAGCCATCGCCGAAACACTGGAAGGTGTCAAGAACGCCGAGGGCAAGCAAGTGGTGCCCGGTATTTTTGCGGCCGTGCCCTACTGCGTGGACCTGATCGGTGGCCCGTACATAGAAACCGTGGACAGCGTCTGCCAAGCATTCCGTCCGAAAAGCGGCCTCAATTCTCCGCGTCCATCGACAACGATTTGTTGAATAATGCCTCCATGTGGTCTGACGACTGCGATCCTCGACTCACGGAGAACATATGACATTTGCGAAAAACTTTTCGATCGGTGCCAAGCTGGGTGCAGCTTTTCTGGTGGTGCTGATTCTCCTGATCGGCACCGCCGTTGTCGGCCTGTACCAGATGAATACGGTCTACGGCGGCACGCAGGTACTGGCCCAACGCTGGATCACCGGCATCAAGCTGACCAGTGACATTCGCCACTATGTGCACAGCACTCGGCGCTCTCAGCTACGGCTTCTCCCCAACAGCACCCAGGAGGAAGTCGCCACCCGTGAAAAGGACATCAAGCGACATGCCGAGAATCTGGCCAAGACACTCGCGCTGTATGAGGAACGTGACTTGAGCGCCGAAGAGAAGGCACTCTTTGAAGACCTGAAGACCAATATTGCCAACATCGCCACCGGCTCCAGCAAACTGGTGGATTTCATGAAAGCCAATGAAGTCCGGGATGAGGAACAGCTGTACGCGATGAACGCAGCATTGGCCAAAATCATGGGCACCGCTGAAAACTCCATCAAAGCCATCATCCAGTTCAATCTGGATGGCGCCGACCATGCAGAAGACGCCGCTGCAGCAACATTTGCGAATGCCCTCAAAATCAACACCGTCGTGATCCTGGTAACCATCATCCTGGTGATTGCCTTGGCCATCAGCATGACCCGCAACATCACCCGCCCCTTGCATGAGGTGATGGTCATCATGGACAAAGTAGGCGGTGGGGACCTAAGCACCCAGATTACGCAAGACCGCCAGGATGAACTCGGAGCGCTGCAAGGCAGCCTCATCAAGATGAAGCAATCCCTGCGCATGCTCATTGGGCAGGTACAGGAAAGCGCCCGCAGTGTGACCAGTGTCAGCTCCGAAATTGCCATGGGCAATCTGGACCTCTCCAACCGGACGGAAGACAGTGCCAATAGCCTGCAACGTACCAACTCAGCCATCTCGCATCTGCAGGAAGCAATCACCCAATCGTCCCAATCGGCACGCAATGCCAATGCCCTGGCCAGTTCAGCCTCAGAGATTGCGGAGCGCGGTGGACGGGTCGTCGGTGAAGTGGTGGAGAACATGCAAACCATCACCGCGAGTTCGCGCAAGATCAGCGACATCATCGGGGTCATCGATGGCATCGCCTTCCAAACCAACATCCTGGCCCTCAATGCTGCGGTGGAAGCAGCCCGTGCAGGGGAACAGGGGCGCGGATTTGCCGTCGTCGCCAGTGAAGTCCGTTCACTGGCAGGGCGCAGTGCGGATGCGGCCAAGGAAATCAAACAGCTCATCAACGAGTCAGTCAGCAATGTAGAGGCCGGCTCAGCCATGGTGGCCACGGCTGGCTCCACCATCCAGAATCTGGTGGAGTCCGTGTCCCAGGTCAGCGGTATCGTGGCCGAAATTGCACAATCGGCCGAGGCACAGCGCCAGGAAGTATCGGCCATCAGCCAGTCGATTGACCAGCTTGAGCAAATGACCCAGCAGAATGCCGCTTTGGTGGAGGAGTCCTCCGCCGCAGCGGACAGCCTCAAGGGACAAGCGAGCACCTTGCTGGACGCCATCAGTACCTTTAATGCCGGAGACATCCATGCGGACAAAGGATCGGGCCAGCGCCTGGCATTGAGCCACTGAACGAAGACTCCGGGGCGCAATGCCCCGGCGCATAGACATGCTAGGGGAGGTTACTTCCCGATCAGCTCGTTGATCTTCGCGGCCTCGAAGCACTCTTTGCGGGCCGCGTCTTGGGGCACGCAATCGCTGTCAGCCAAGCGGGCTGAGAGTTGCTCTACGGCCTTCCACAGCATGGCAATCTGGTGATCCTGGCCGGAGGCGCTGTCCACCAAGCCACGCAAGGCCTGACTGACCGGATCATCCTCCTGGGTGATGCCATAGGCGGTGAACTTGCGGTCTGGGGTGGTCACATCCGCACTCATGCCCTCTTTGCTGGGGATGATGCGCGCCGGAATGCCCACCGCCGTCGCCCCTGCCGGCACCGGCTTGATGACGACGGCATTGCTGCCGATCTTGGCGCCATCGCCCACTTCAAAACCGCCCAATACTTTGGCTCCCGCGCTGACGACCACGTCTTTGCCCAGAGTGGGGTGACGCTTGGCACCCTTGTACAGACTAGTACCGCCCAAGGTCACACCCTGATAAATCGTGCAACCGTCGCCGATCTCGGCCGTCTCCCCCACCACCGCGCCCATGGCGTGGTCAAAAAAGACGCGCTCACCCAGCTTGGCCCCGGGGTGAATCTCAATCCCAGTCAGGAAACGGGCAATGTGGGAAGTAAAGCGCCCCAGCCATTGCAGGCCGTGGGTCCAGAACCAATGCGCCAGACGGTGCAACACCACGGCGTGCAGGCCGGGGTAGCAGGTAATGACCTCCCAGGTGCTGCGGGCAGCGGGGTCACGGTCGAGAATGCACTGGATGTCGGAGCGGATGCGAGCAAACATGGTGGCAGTCTATCCCTTCAACGTCGGCTCGCCGTCTTTAGCCACCAAATCCGCACTGCGGCCGGGCGATTGCGGAGTCTGCTGCAGAATGGCCTTGGCTATGCCACGCAGGATGTGGATTTCCTCTTGTGTCACCTGCGCCCGGTTGAATAAGGCATTGAGCCTTGGCATCAGCTTCTTGGGCGACGCGGGATCCAGAAAACCCAGCTGCACCAGCGATTGCTCGAGGTGCGTCAACATGCCGGTCACCTGCGCTGCGTCGGCCAGATGCGAAGGTGCAGTGGCCGCTTGCACTCCAAAACCGCCCAAGGCCAGACGCCATTCATAGGCAATGACCTGCAGAGCCGCCCCGATATTGAGCGAACCAAAGCTCGGATTGCTGGGGATAGACAGGCAGACATGGCAACGATAGACGTCTTCGTTACGCATACCAAAGCGCTCCGAACCGAACAAAAAACCGATGCCCTGCTGCCCCTGCGGGGAGGACTCAGGCACTAAATCCGCACCTGGCACAGATGACATATGCGCGAGCAGCTCCTGTTTTGATAGCATTTCAAAATGCTCGCGCGGCGTGGTGGTAGGTGGACCGAAGTCGCGCGGGGTCATGGCCGTGGCGCACAAATGGGTGATGCCATCCAGTGCCTCATCCAACGTTTCGACAATGCGGCATTTGTCCAGCACATCCAAAGCACCGCTGGCGCGTTGGATAGTTTCTTCGCGGCGCAACACATTGGGCCATCGGGGTGCGACCAAGACGAGGTCGTCAAAACCCATGGTTTTCATGGCGCGGGCGGCCGCGCCCACATTGCCCGCGTGGCTGGTGTTGATAAGGATAAATCGGGTGTGCATGCAGACTGAAAGTGGTCGGATTGCTGCAACCGCACAAAGATAGGATGCGCAACCGAGGCCGAACCGTTAAAATACGCCTATTGTCGCCGCCTGCATCGCCAGCCGGTCCTTCCAGTTCTTCCCCCACAATCTATGACGCTCAATCTGCACCCCATGGCCAACGTGGCCATCAAGGCCGCCCGCACCGCCGGTTCCATCATCAACCGCGCTGCGCTGGACATCGAATCCGTTCGTGTGTCCCAGAAAAAGGCCAACGACTTTGTCACTGAAGTGGACAAAGCGGCAGAGCAAGCGATCATAGAAACCCTGCTGACGGCCTACCCCGGCCACGGCATCCTGGCAGAAGAATCGGGCAGTGAATACGGCGCACGCGACTCCGAATACGTCTGGATCATCGACCCGCTGGACGGCACCACCAACTTCATCCACGGTTTGCCTGTGTACTGCGTGAGCATTGCCCTGGCCGTGCGCGGCAAGATCGAACAAGCTGTGGTATATGACCCCACCCGCAACGACTTGTTTACTGCCACCAAAGGCCGTGGCGCCTACCTGAACGACCGCCGCATCCGCGTTTCCAAGCGCACCCAACTGCGCGAGTCGCTGATTTCCACTGGCTTCCCCTTCCGTCCGGGTGACAACTTCAACCAATACCTGCGAATGATGGGCGACGTGATGCAACGCACTGCCGGCCTGCGCCGCCCCGGCGCTGCCGCGCTGGATTTGGCCTATGTGGCTGCGGGCTACACCGAGGGTTTCTTCGAACTCGGTTTGCAACCCTGGGACGTGGCAGCCGGCTCCTTGCTGGTCACCGAAGCCGGCGGTCTAGTGGGTAACTTCACGGGCGAAGCGGACTTCCTCGAGCAGCATGAGTGCCTGGCCGGCAACCCGCGCGTCTACGGCCAGCTGGTCAGCCTCTTGGGCAAGTACAGCAAATTTGCACCGGCCGGTGAAAAAGCAGCTTTGCGCCAAGCCGCTATCGCTGCGGACAACCCGGAAACAGCGGCACAAGACGCACCGGCTGCCGGATCACAAGACGCCCCCTTCTGAATCAGGCCGGCTCGCCACACTGAATGAGGCCCGCCATCGGGTCTTGTTCAGCGCAACGGCAACTCAGACACCGGCACAGGGCGGCCATAGAAGTAGCCCTGAAAAGATCGGCACCCCTCTCGCAGCAAAAACTGATGTTGCTCCACCGTTTCCACCCCTTCCGCGACTACGCCCAAATCCAGGCTTTTGGCTAGACTCAGAATGGTGCGAGCGATGGCGGCATCGTTAGGGTCTGTAAGCACATCGCGCACAAAAGACTGATCAATCTTGAGCTGGTCCAAGGGAAGACGCTTCAAGTACGACAGGGATGAATAGCCGGTACCAAAGTCGTCCAGCGAGAAGCTCACGCCGATAGACCGCAGTTCTCCCATTTTCAAGACGGCTTCCTCGAAATCCGTGACCAGCACACTTTCGGTCAACTCCAGCTTCAAGCGATAAGGATTGGCGCCGCTGTTGCGCAAGGAGTCCAGGATATGCGCCGAAAAGTCCGGGTGACGGAACTGCCGGGCGCTCACATTGACCGCAATGCTGAGTTGACGCGTTTCGGGACTGTGACTCCAGGCCACCAACTGGGCACATGCCGCTTCCAGCACCCATTGCCCTAGCGGGAAAATCAAACCGGTCTGCTCCGCCACCGGGATAAAGGACACCGGAGGCACCATGCCACGCACCGGATGCAACCAGCGCAACAGTGCCTCGACACCGGTCATCCGGCCAGCCTGATCCACCACCGGCTGGTAATACAGAACGAACTGCTCATCCTGCAAGGCTTGCCGCAAGTCAGACTCCATCTCTGCACGCTCCGAGGCCGCCAACTGCATCTGCGGATCGAAAAAGCGCAGCGTATTCCGCCCCGCGCCCTTGGCTTGGTACATCGCCAGGTCAGCGCGCTTGAGAAGCTCTTCAATGCTGTTCGCGTGCTGAAAAAACAAGGTCACACCGATACTGGGGGAACTGTGCATGTTGTGCTTGTGCAGCACAAAGGTCTTGTTCAAGGCACTGAGTATTTTTTTGGCCACTACTTCGGCCTGGGCCGCCGCCGCAGACGGATCAGCGTCCAGCTCTTCGAGCATGACCACGAACTCATCCCCCCCGAGCCGGGCCACCGTATCCACACTGCGCACACAGTCCAGCAGGCGCTTGGCCACAAGCTGCAACAACAAATCACCCATCTGGTGGCCCATGGTGTCATTGAGGATCTTGAAGTTATCCAAATCAATGAACAACAAGGCACCATGATGGCCGCTGCGAACGCTAGCTCCCAAGGCATGTTGTAGCCTGTCCAGCAAGAGGCGCCGATTCGGCAGAGCGGTCAGCGCATCAAAAAAAGCCAGGCGCTCAATCTCCTCCTCAGCCGCTTTGCGGCCTGAAATATCGCGTGCAGTCCCCCGGTACCCCCGATACTGCCCTTGCGCGTCATAAATCGGTTCGCCATTGATGGACATCCAGATGACACTTCCGTCCGGCCGGACCTGAGGTAACTCCAGATCATGGAAGGTCTGGCGTGCTTCTAGCTGGTCCTTATGCACTTTCCACTGTGCAGCGCTCAACCCTGAGGGAAGGACCTCCCACGGCCTCCGGCCTACCATGACCTCGGGCACCAGGTAGGAATCATGCACGGGAAGACCATCAAAGCGCACGAAGCGATACTGTTCATCCTGCTCCCAGTACCAGTCGGATGACAATTTGGAGAGGCCACGGAAACGCTCCTCGCTCAATTGCAGCTCAATCATGGCCAACTTTTGCTGGGTGATGTCGGTGATCGCACCTGTAAACAGGACCGAACCACCGGGAAGTGCTTGAGGTACCGCATTGCCCAGCAACCAACGTACTTCCCCAGACTCCCAAACCACGCGGAATTCGTTGTGCCACACCTGCAAGGCATCACGGCATTCGTAAGATGTCTGCAACACACGCTGCGCATCGTCCGGATGCACCCGCGCCATCAGGCTATTGGCATCCGCAGCCACCTGGGCCGGCGTCACGCCGAACACATCCTCCGCCCCGTCACTGACAAACGGAAGAGTGAAACGACCATCTGGCCACATCCGGAGCTGGTACACCATGCCCGGCGCGCGACTGGTAATGGTCTGGATGAACTCCAACTGCGTCTGCAATGCGTCGCGGGCCTCGCACTCTTCGGTGAATTCCTGGACGGCCCCGTAGTCCGCCACCACACATCCGTCCGCCACCTGGCGGAGCATCCGGGAACGTGCGCGGAGTACACGGCCAGCCTGCGTCAGCCAACGGAACTCGACTTCGGCACCGTCCATGCGGGCGCGTGCTTCATGCAAGCGTGGCAAATCATCCGGATGCACATGCCGCCACAAGGCTTCCCGCGTGGTGTACCGGACGTCTCCCAGACCCGCCATCAACGCCAGGCTGCGCGAAACCTGTACCCGCTCATCGTTGGGGTAGGACACCCAGTGCCCCACCCGCGCCACCGACTCGGCCAGCTCATGCATTTCTACCTGCCGGCGCATCATGGCATGGGCCTGGGTGAGCGCCTGCTCACCCGCTTTCAAGGCCTCACTGGCCATCAAGTCCGCAGTCACATCACGCAGGTACACCAACAAATAGCGTTCGCCCGCTTCTTCAAACATGGATGCATTGAAGCGCACCACCCGGGGAACTCGGTTCTTCATCAAGAGCGTCACATCAATATCCGTGACCCGTCCCCCAACCTGCAAGCGACCGAGCACCTGCTCTCTATCCTCGGGGTCCAGCCATTGGCCGAGCGCCACGGCACTGCGGCCTATCGCTTCCTCCCGTGAGTAGCCCGTCATCACCAGCCACTCTTGATTCACCTGAACCAACAAGCCGTCTGCGGCGCGTGAAAGGGCAATCGCTTCCGGACTATTTTCAAAAACCGCCTGAAACACCCCGACCCCAGCGCCACGCGCTGCGTCGTCCGGCACCACAGAAGCAGCGGGAAATGAGGCGGAGGTCAGATGCACAGGGGAAATGGCCTTGGGGTGTTACATCCTTATGATAGGGCCTGCTGCAGGTCAACGCCATATGTAGCAAAACCGCCTCCTGATTACCCGATTCCCGCCCCGTGACATCTCCCCTCGCCACCGCTCCGCTCGACCAGCACACCCCCATGATGCAGCAGTATCTGGGGCTCAAAGCCGCCTACCCCGACACCCTGCTGTTCTATCGCATGGGCGACTTCTACGAGATGTTTTATGCTGATGCCGAGAAGGCAGCCCGGATTCTGGACATCACGGTGACCACCCGTGGCCAGTCCGCCGGGCAGCCGGTGGTCATGGCCGGCGTGCCCTTCCACTCGATGGAAGGCTACCTGGCCAAACTGATACGCCATGGCGAGTCGGTGGCCATTTGCGAGCAGACCGGCGAAGTGGGCGCGACCAAGGGCCCGGTGGAGCGCAAAGTGGTGCGCGTAGTCACGCCCGGCACGCTGACAGACGCCGAGCTGCTGTCCGAAAAAACCGAGTCCATGCTGATGGCGGTGCACCAGGGCCCGCGCAACCGCTGCGGCCTGGCCTGGCTGTCCGTCACCCAGGGCGTGGTGTTTCTGGCCGAATGCTCGCCCGACGAAGTGCCCGACTGGGTGAGCCGCATTGCCCCCAGCGAACTGGCCTACAGCGCGGGCTGCACCACCACCTTTGAAGATCGCCTCAAACGCCTGCGCCACGGCACGGCGGTATACCTGACCGCCCGCCCCGAATGGCAGTTCGACAGCGCATTGGGGCAGCGCAAACTGCTGGACGCGCTGCAAGCTGCGAGCCTGACCAGCTGGAACGCGCAAGAGTTAGCCCTGGCCCATGCCGCCGCCGGCGCCCTGATCGGCTATGCCGAGCACACCCAGGGCCGCGCGCTCACCCACATCCACAGCGTGCAGGTGCAGCGCGACGACGCGCTCATCGACCTGCCCGCCACCACCCGCCGCAACCTGGAGCTGGTGCAGACCCTGCGCGGCGAGGACAGCCCTACCCTGTTCAGCCTGCTCGACACCTGCATGACCGGCATGGGCAGCCGCCTGCTCAAACGCTGGTTGCTGGAACCCCTGCGCGACCGCACCGAGGCGCAGCACCGCCTGTTGGCGATTGCTACCCTGCGGAACAATATTTGGCAAACCCTGCGAGGCCAGCTCAAGGGTTGTGCGGACGTGGAGCGCATCACCGCCCGCACTGCGCTGCGCCAGGTGCGCCCGCGCGAGCTGGTGGCGCTGGTGCAAACGCTACAAAAAACGGAGCTACTTGCGCACAGTCTACGGGCGCTAGAGGGCGATTTCTCTAGTAAGCCAGTAGTGGTGGGTCAGGGCGAGACGCTTGGAAACTCTGCTTCGTGTCCCCCGCCGGCTTTGCCGGCTCCTCCTTTACCTACGCAGAATTCCCAAGCGCCTCGCCCTTCGGGAGGGCTGTTGGCGTACCTTCGCTCTGCCTTGATTCCTCCGGCCGAGGCCATCGCCCTGCTGGGGGGCGCTATCGCTCCCGAGCCTGCCGCGCTGGTACGTGACGGTGGCGTGATTGCCGATGGCTTCGATGCCGAACTGGACGAGCTGCGCGCCATCCAGACCAACTGTGATGCCTTTTTGCTGGACCTCGAAGTGCGCGAGAAAGCCCGCACCGGCATTGCCAATTTGCGCGTGCAGTTCAACAAGGTGCACGGCTTCTACATCGAGGTCACCACCGGCCAGGTGGACAAAGTGCCCGAGGACTACCGCCGCCGCCAGACCCTGAAAAACGCGGAGCGCTTTATCACCCCCGAGCTCAAAGCCTTTGAAGACAAAGCCCTGAGCGCCCAGGAGCGCGCCCTCGCCCGCGAAAAATGGCTGTTCGAGCAGGTGCTGGACCAGTTGCAAGCGCACATTCCTGCCCTCACCGCCGTGGCCCAGTCGCTGGCTGCGCTGGACACCTTGTGCGCGCTGACTGAACGCTCGCTCACGCTGGACTGGAATGCCCCGCAGTTTGTGGCCGAGCCCTGCATCGACATCACCCAGGGCCGGCACCCCGTGGTGCAGGCCCGGCTGGCGGAATCAAGCAGCGGCAACTTCATTGCCAACGACACACGCCTCGGTGTGAAGCAGCGCATGCAGATCATCACCGGCCCCAACATGGGCGGCAAATCCACCTACATGCGCCAGGTCGCACTCATCGTGCTGCTGGCCAGCATCGGCAGCTACGTGCCGGCGCAGTCCTGCCGCTTGGGGCCCATCGACGCCATCCACACCCGTATCGGCGCAGCGGACGACTTGGCCAACGCCCAGTCCACCTTCATGCTGGAGATGACCGAGGCCGCGCAGATTTTGCACAGCGCCACGCCGCACAGCCTGGTGCTGATGGACGAGATTGGCCGGGGCACCAGCACCTTTGACGGCCTGGCCCTGGCCAGCGCGATTGCCACCCAGCTGCACGACAAAACCCAGGCTTTCACCCTGTTTGCCACCCACTACTTCGAGCTCACCGAGTTCCCCGCCACCCACCATGCGGCACTCAATGTGCATGTGAGTGCGGCGGAGGCGGGCCGCGACATCGTGTTCCTGCACGCTATTGAACCCGGCCCGGCCAGCAAAAGCTACGGCGTGCAAGTGGCCCGCCTGGCCGGCATGCCGGCCGCTGTGCTCAACCACGCCCGCCACACCCTGGACGCGCTGGAAGCCCAAGCCAGCGAATCACAAGCCCAAGTCGACCTGTTTGCCGCACCCCCCGCTACAGAAATCATAGCTGCTAGCGCCGTAGAGACGGCGCTAGCAGCTATTAACCCTGATGCAATGAGCCCACGCGAAGCGATGGATGCGCTGTATCAGCTGAAGGCATTGGCCAGCAAGACTTAGCTACGCAGCCCCAGTGGGGGCGGGCCCCGGGCATTCGGCTAGCGCTCGTACGCCTGGCTTTTGAAATTGCGCTAGCCGAATACCCAAAGCCCGCCTTTTATGCATTGCATTTGTCTCCGGAGAGGTGAAGCGTTTGCGCAGCGCCAAAGGCGCGTCCCGCAAACCCCATGTCCTTGCCGGGCGGGGAGGCAGTGTGCGGGTTGGGGGCGATTTGGGAACCGAAGGTTCATGAGCCCCCGGCCCGCACACTGCCTCCCCGCCCGGCAAGGACTGTCTCTCAAAGTCCACCCGCCACACCCCGATACACTCTAGGTTTTGCCCAACCAACAATAAAAATGACCTACTGCGTCGCCATCAAATTGAACGCTGGCCTGGTGTTCCTCTCCGACTCCCGCACCAATGCCGGGCTCGACCAGATCAGCACCTTCCGCAAGATGATCGTGTACGAGAAGCCCGATGACCGCTTCATGGTCCTGCTCTCGGCCGGCAACCTCAGCATCTCCCAATCGGTGCGCGAAATATTGCAAATCGAAAAACTCAAGGACCACGAGGACGACGAAGGCATCACCATCTGGAACGCTAAAAGCATGTTCGACGCTGCCCGCGTACTGGGCTCGGCCATCCGCAAAGTGCAGGAGCGCGACGGTGCCGCCCTCAAAAATGCGGGCGTGGATTTCAACGTGTCGCTGATCTTCGGTGGTCAGATCCAGGGCGAAGGTATGCGCCTGTTCCAGGTCTACTCAGCCGGCAACTTCATAGAGGCCACCCCCGAGACGCCCTACTTCCAGGTGGGCGAATCCAAATACGGTAAGCCTGTGCTGGACCGCGTGATCACCCCCAACACCCCGCTGGACGAAGCTGCCAAGTGCGCGCTGGTGTCCATGGATTCCACCCTCAAGTCCAACCTGTCGGTGGGCCTGCCGCTGGACATGGTGGTGTACGAAGCCAATAGCTTCCAGACCGACAAGGTGGTGTGCATCGACGAGAACAACCCCTACTTCAAGATGCTGCACAACAGCTGGGGCCAAAAGCTGCGCGAGGTGTTTGACAGCATTGAAGACCCGCTGTGGAACGGTGGACAGACGGACGTACCGCTGTTGATTCCCAGCACCCGCAGCCTGCCCCTCAAAAAAATCACCACACCGGACGAGAAGCTGATTTAGTCTGGCCGCATGTCAAGCATTGTCTTTTCTCACGCCAACAGCTTTCCTGCGGCCACCTACCAAGTGCTCTTCAAGAGCCTGCGGGCGCGGGGCTACAGCGTGCACGCAGTGGACAAATACGGCCACGACCCCCGCTACCCGGTCAGCAACAACTGGCCCCACATCGTGCAGCAACTGGTGGACTATGCCACCCAGGTGGTCGACACAGCAGGAGAACCCGTCTGGTTGGTGGGCCATTCCTTGGGCGGCTTCTTGAGCCTGATGGCGGCGGCCCAGCACCCGGAGCTGGCCAAAGGCGTGGTGCTGCTTGATTCCCCCCTGGTGGGCGGCTGGCGCTCCCGTATGGTGGGTCTGGCCAAAACCACCCAGCTGGTGGGCGCCATCTCCCCGGGCGCAGTCAGCCGCAGACGCCGCAATAGCTGGCCCGATGCTGCAGCCGCCATGGAACATTTCCGACACAAAAAAGCTTTTGTCCGCTGGGACCCTCAAGTGCTGCAGGACTACGTCGAGGACTTCCCGGAAGATGCGGATGGCAAACGGGTGCTGGCCTTCGACCGCGCAGTGGAAACCGCTTTCTACAACACCCTGCCCGACAATCTGGACCGCCTGCTGGCCCGCCATCCTCTCAAATGCCCAGTCACCTTCATCGGGGCTGACCACTCCGTGGAAATGAAACAAGTCGGCATGGACATGACCAACAAAATCACCAAGGGGCGCAACTTCATGCTGGACGGCACGCACCTCTTCCCCATGGAAAAGCCGCTGGCGACCGCCGCAGCCCTGGAAGCCGCGTTGCGCAATATGGACCGCTGAGCCGCCGATGATTGCAACCAACCCCGCGCTGCTTGCGTCCCTGCAAGCGCAGGTCCGGGAACTGCAGGCAGACAACGCCGCCCTCAAGGACCAACTGACCCATCAGCAACTCCAGGCCCGCCAGTGGAAACTGCGCCGCACCACCGAACTGCAGCACGATGCCGAAGAGCTGAAGAAAGCCGAGTCCCTGCAACGGGTCTTCTACCGCATTGCCGAGCGATCCACTGCCGGACTGTCGTTCTACGATTTCCTGCAGGTCGTGCACCAGTTGCTGGGAGAGCTGATGTTCGCTGACAACTTTTTCGTGGCACTGCACGACCATGACAAGAGCGTGATGGACTACCCCTATTACGTGGACGAAAAGGACAACGATGTCATGCAACGCGACGGGGCCCCCTACAAGCGCGGCATGACTGAATACGTATTGGAAAGCGGCAAGCCCCAGTTGATCGATGCCCGCCGTTTTGCCGAACTGCGCCGTGCGGGCTATATGTCGGAGGCCTCAGGCGACCTCAGCTTTACATCGTGGTTGGGCGTGCCCATGCAGATCCGAGGCCGGATGAGCGGCGTGCTGGTAGTGCAGGGCTACACACCCGAGGTGATCTACGATGAGGAAGACGTCAACATCCTCGGTTTTTTTGCCCACCATGTGAGTGCGGCCATCGAACGTTATCAAGCCATCGAGGCCTTGCGCACCTCTGAAGCACGCTACCGCTCCGTGATAGAAAACGTGGGCGTGGGGGTGATGGTCTTGCAAGAAGAGCGCCTGGTGTTCGCGAACGCCGTCATGGAGGGCATCCTGGGCCACTCCAACGAGGCCTTGATGGCCATGCCCTTCACTGGCCCCATTCACCCCGAGGATGCGCCGGCGGTGAGAGAGCGGCACCATCGCAGGCTCCGGGGCGAGCCCGTCGACAGGAACTACAGCTTCCGCATCATCACTGCCGCAGGAGAGGTCCGGACCATGGATATCTCTGCCGTGCTGATCCAGTGGGGCCAGCAGGATGCAACCCTGCTGTTCATCGAGGACGCGACTGCGCGCGTCGAGGCAGAACACAAGCAGAAGCGCACCCTGGAACAACACATCGAGCTCAACGAGCTCAAAAGCCGCTTTATCGCCATGGCTTCGCACGAACTGCGCACGCCGCTGGCCACTATCCACGGTTCGGTCGAACTGCTCATGCACTATGAAGACCGCATCCCAGCAGACAAAAAACGCCTCACCCTGCAAAAAATCGACGAGGCGGTCGAACGCATGACCCACATGCTGGAAAACGTGCTCATCATCGGGCGATCAGATGCGGGTCGTCTCCAGTTCAAGCCGCAGGTGACCCCCATCGCACGACTCTGCAGAACCTTGGTGGATGAGTTGCGCAGCGCCATGGCGGCCTCGTTCGGCGGCATCGCGTTGACCCTGGATCTGCCGGCCGACGCAGACTGCTTCTGGGTCGACGAAACCCTGATCCGCAACATCGTGGGCAATCTGATGTCCAACGCCGTCAAATATTCGCCGGATGGTGGAGAAGTCCAGCTCAGCGTGCGCCCCCGGCCGGGGGAACTGGTGGTGTGCGTGTCCGACCAGGGCATAGGCATTCCGTTGGCGGACCAACCCCAGCTGTTTCATAGCTTTCACCGTGCCAGCAACGTAGGCAACATCTCCGGTACCGGCCTGGGACTGGCCATCGTGCGCGACGCCGTGCAATGCCATGGAGGCAGTATCTCCCTGGAGAGTGCGCCCGGGCACGGCAGCACTTTCACTGTCGTTCTGAACGCACCAGCCGTAGCCGGGGAGCATGCCCCGTGAAGATACTGATCGCGGAAGATGAACCCTCCCTGCGCGAGAACCTGCAATGGATGCTGGAACTCGAAGGCTTTGAGGTCATTGCGGCGCAAGACGGGCTGCAGGCCTTGGCACTGGCCCAGACCCACAGGCCCGATCTGCTGCTCACCGATGTGATGATGCCCGGGCTTGACGGATTCGGGCTGGTCCGCGCGCTGCGTGAGAGCCCGATAACGGCGACCCTGCCCATCATTTTGCTCACCGCACGGGCGGACCGTACAGACACCCGCACCGGCATGGGCCTGGGCGCCGACGACTACCTCACCAAACCCTGCCGCCGTGAAGAGCTGTTGCAAGCCATCCAGGCCCGACTGCAGCGCAGCCGGGTCCAGAAACTGGTGGCCCAGCGCATGCAACAGGAAGTGCGCCAGGCCCTGCAGATCGACGCACTCACCGCCTTGCCGGGACGTGAGCTTTTTGAACGCCACATGGACAGCGCACTGCGCGCCTGCGAACGGGTGTCCTTGCTGTGCCTGGGCCTGGACGGTTTTTCCAAAATCAATGAATCCTTGGGGACGGGCGTGGGTGACCTGGTCTTGCGCGAAGTTGGCAAACGCCTGCAGCACTTTGCGCAGCAGAGCGAGCACAGTCACCCCAGCAACGCCGTGGGGCGCCTGGGGGGTGACCAGTTCACCGTATGTCTGGTAGAGCTGCCCGATGCGGACGCCCTGGCCGCCATGGCACACCGCTTGCTGCGCACCTTGTCGCAGCCCTACCAGGTCCAAGGCCACAGCCTGTTCCTGACCGCCAGTTTGGGCGCCAGTAGTTACCCCGGGCAGGCCGACAGTGTGCATGCTTTGCTGCTCAATGCGGAATCCGCCCTGCACCATGCCAAACCCCAGGGGCCAGGCACCTACAAATACTTTGATGCCGCCATGAACCGCCGCGTGGCCCGCTCCCTGCTCATTCACAACGAGCTGCACCGGGCACTGGAACACGGCGATCTGCAGCTTTTTTACCAGCCCCAGGTGCGCATTGCCACGGGCGAACTGGTCGGCTTCGAAGCGCTGCTGCGTTGGCAGCACCCGACCCTGGGCTGGGTTTCCCCGGCCGAATTCATTCCGGTGGCCGAACAAAGCGGCTCCATCGTGCAGATCGGGGAATGGGTCATGGACACCGCAGCGCGCCAGGCTGCGCAGTGGCTGGCGCAGGGCCATCGCAACTTCCACATGGCGGTCAATATTTCCGTACGCCAACTCGTGGGGCACGACCTGCCGCAGCTGGTGCAAACCGTGCTGCAGGACACCGGCCTGCCCCCGCACATGCTGGAGCTGGAGGTCACGGAAAGTCTGGCCCTGCACAGCGTGACCAGCACCCTGGCCATCCTGCAGGAATGCAAAGCCCTAGGGGTGATGCTGGCCATGGACGACTTCGGCACCGGCTATTCCAGCCTGTCCTATCTCAAGCGCTACCCGCTGGACGCCCTGAAAATCGACCAGTCCTTTGTGCGCAACATCCCGCATGACCCAGGTGACATGGCCATCACCCGCGCCATTGTGGCCATGGCCCAGAGCTTCGGCATGTCAGTGATTGCAGAAGGGGTGGAAACTGCTGAGCAGCTGGAGTTTTTGCGTGGCCTGGGCTGCGAAATCGTGCAGGGCTACTGGTTCAGCCAGCCGCTCCCCGCTGATGCGGCGGCCGCCTGTTTTGCGGGCTTCGGCGGCGCTGAGCTGCAGCCACGCGTGGGGCCGGAGGCCACCGCCCCCTAAGCGCCTGCGGCTATGCGGGCACCATCAGGCCCCGGATCCGCAGTCGCACAAAGGACAGCCCCACCACCATGCCAATCGACAGGCTGACCAGGTACAAGGTCAGGAAGTGGATGTAAGACATTGCCGGTGCGATCAGCCGCGCGACACCGACAAACGATGCAAACACCCAGCTCACGGAACTCACTGTGCCCACGATCACACACACCAGCGAGGCGAAATCCGGACGGCGCTGAGGTTGGGTCAGCATAGGGAAAACAATCCAGTGCAGCAGCAGGCCATTGAGGGTGAGGAGGGAGACCACCGTCAACTTGGCCATCAGCTTAGGTTTGGCAAACAGGCCTTCCCACGTCATGCTGGGCTCCAGCAGGATGAGCGCCCCGCCGGTCAGCCAAAGCAAGCCCAGCAGCCAGGCCATGGTGCGGCCGGTCACTTTCAATTGTCGGGAGTTGATGCGCCGCGAGGTGAGCAAGGCCACATCCTCACGGAACACCGCCACAATGGCAAACGCAAAGACCAAGGTGTGGGCAAACAAGACTAACTGCCGGACGGCCGTGGTGAACAAATCCATTGTTCTGATTCTTTCTTTTCAGTTGAGGTTGCAGTGGGCATGTCTGCCCGGCCCTCTTGGAGACAAAGAATCCCTAAAAGTTCTCCATATCTGACGTGTTTACCCCGTGTAAAGCACAGGTAAACCCAGATTATTTGTAAGGAAATGTTGCCAACCCCGCATGCACCTGCGTGACCCGCAAAAAAAAGGCCGCTCACGCGGCCCTTCCAGCCATGTGGAGAAAGGACTTATTCCGTCCAGACCACCAGCCCGCTCCAGGCCGTCACCAGCACCACCATGCCGAACACAATGCGGTAGTAGGCAAAGCCCACAAAGCTGTGGGTAGAGATGAACTTGAGCAACCAGCGCACACACAGCCACGCGCTCAAGAACGAAAACACCAGTCCCACGAGGAACATGGGCGCATCCGCCATCGACAACAGCGCACGCTCTTTGTAGAGGCTGTAGGCACCGGCACCAATCAAAGTGGGAATCGCCAGGAAAAACGAGAAGTCGGTTGCCGCCTTGCGCGAGAGCCCCAGCAACATGCCGCCGATGATGGTGGCGCCGCTGCGGCTGGTGCCCGGAATCATAGCCAGGCACTGCACCAGACCGACCTTGATAGCGTCCAGGGGCGTCATGTCGTCCACGCTGTGCACCCGCACCGCCGTGCCGCCTGCGCTCTGGCGGCGTTCGGCCCACAGAATGATGAAGCCACCCACAATGAAGGTGGTGGCCACTACGGTCGGCGTGAACAGGTGGGCCTTGATGGCCTTGCCGAACAGCAGGCCCAGAATGACCGCCGGGAAGAAACCAATGAACACATTCAGCGCAAACCGCTGGGCCGCCTTGTCGCTGGGCAGGGCGACCACCGTGTCACGGATCTTCTGCCAGTACACCAGGATGACGGCAAAGATGGCGCCGGTCTGGATGGCAATGTCAAACACCTTGGCCTTGGCATCCACAAAGCCCAACAACGAGCCCGCCAGAATCAAGTGGCCGGTGCTGGAAATGGGCAAAAACTCGGTCAGCCCTTCCACCACGCCCATGATGGCGGCTTTGATCAACAACACAATATCCAAAACATTTCTCCCATAAATTCAAGCCAAATCAGCCACCAGCGCCCATGAAATATGCGCAAGCAGCTCACCTTTTGATAGCAACTATTCGTAACGCAGCGCCTGGATAGGCAGCAGCCCCGCCGCGCGCCGCGCCGGGTAGTAGCCGAAAAACACGCCCACTGCCGCCGAGAAACCCACGGCCAGCAGCACCGAGCCGGCGCTCAAGCTCACCTGCCACCCCGCGAAGTGTCCCACACCCCAGGTGGCCAGCGCCCCGAAGGCCACCCCGATGGCGCCGCCCAACAGACTCAAGGTCACGGCTTCAATCAAGAACTGCGCCAGGATGTCGCGCCCCCGCGCACCCACGGCCATGCGCAGCCCGATCTCGCGGGTGCGCTCGGTCACGCTGACCAGCATGATGTTCATGATGCCGATGCCGCCTATCACCAGACTAATGCCCGCCACTGCGGCGAGCAACAGGGTCATGACGCGGCTGCTTTCTTCCTGGGCCTGCAAAATTTCGGTCAGGTTACGCACCACAAAGGGATCGTCCGCGCCCTCTTGCACCTTGAAGCGCTGGCGCAGGAGGTCTTTCACCGCTTGCTCCACCGCCTTCATGTCCTGCCCTTCATGCACTTTCACGCTGATGCTGCCCACGCGCTTGAGCCGGCTGGTGGCGTCGCCGCCCCAGATGCGGTTGCGCAGCGTGCCCAGCGGCACCATGAGCACATCGTCCTGGTCCTGGCCCATCGAATTCTGGCCTTTGGGCGCCAGCACGCCGATCACCGTCATCGGGATGTTGCGCACCCGGATGACCTGGTCCACCGGGTCCTGCTCGCCGAATAGCTCGCGCGCCACCGTGCTGCCTATCCACGCCACCTTGGCCGAACCGGCCAGCTCACCCGCATCGAACATGCGGCCCGCAGCCAGCGGCCAGTCGCGCGCTTCCAGATAGTCGTTGTTCACCCCGAAGATGGTGGAGCTCCAATTGGTGTTGCCGAACACCAATTGGCCGTTGGTGCGGGAGGTGGGTGCTGCCACCTGCACCTCGGGGATTTCAAAACCGATAGCGGTGGCGTCTTCTTCGGTGAGGCGCTGGCGGGTTTGTGCGCCCAAGCGCACACCGGCTTGCGAGACGCCACCGGGCAACACCAGCATGATGTTGGAGCCCAGCCCTTTCATCTGCGACTGCACCCGGTCGGTCGCGCCCCGGCCCACCGCAATCATGGTGATCACCGCCGCCACCCCGATGATGATGCCCAGCATGGTCAGAATGCTGCGCAATGTGTTGGCCGCGAGGGACCGCCAGGCGCTGCGTAACGCGGCGAAAAAGTTCATTTCCGTGCCCCCGCCTGCACCGTGTCTTCCACCATGCGGCCGTCCTTGAAGACCAGCTTGCGGCGGGCCCAGGCGGCGATGTCGGGCTCATGGGTCACCAGCACCACCGTCATGCCCTGGCGGTTGAGGTCCGTCAGCAGCCGCATGATGTCTTCGCTGGTCTCCGAGTCCAGCGCGCCGGTGGGCTCATCCGCCAGGATGAGTTGCGGCCGGTTCACCAGCGCGCGTGCAATCGCCACCCGCTGCTGCTGCCCGCCCGACAGCTCAGCCGGTGTGTGGTGGGCGCGCTCGCCCAGGCCCACCCGCTGCAGCGCCTCACGCGCGCGGGCGTGGCGCTCCGGCGCCTTGATGCCGGCATACACCAGGGGCAGTTCCACGTTTTCCAGCGCACTGGTACGGGCCAGCAGGTTGAACTGCTGGAACACAAAGCCAATGCGCCGGTTGCGGATGGAGGCCAGCGCATCCGGCGCCATGTCCTGCACCGCCTCACCCGCCAACAGGTAGCTGCCGCTGCCCGGCTGGTCCAGGCAACCCAGAATGTTCATCAAGGTGGATTTGCCCGAGCCCGAGGTGCCCATGATGGCCACCATCTCGCCCTCGGCAATGTCCAGCGACACGCCGCGCAGGGCGTGCACCGTCTGGTCGCCCATGGCGTAGGTCTTGGTCAGCGCGCGGGCTGCAATCAGCATGCTTTTCACACTCAGAATAGTGGGCGCGGGCCGCTACTGCCACTTCCGCCGGCCTTGGCAGTGGCCGCAGTCTTGATGCCGGTGATGACCTCGGTGCCCTCCGCCAAGGCAGCGCCACCCTCCCCGCCCTCCAGCACTTCGGTGGTACTGCCGTCGGACACGCCGATGCGCACAGCCACCGCCTGCGGCTTGCCGTCGGCCCCCCAGGTGTACACCCGGCCTTTGCCCTGCCCGCGCGCACCGGCAGGGGCGTCCACGCCCTCGATGCGCATGCGCAGTGCGGCGTTGGGTACCTGCAGGGCGTTGTCCCGCTGGTCGGTGATGACGCGCACATTGGCCGTCATGCCGGGCAGCAGCTTGCCGCCTTCGTTCTTGAAGCCGACAACGGCCACATAGGTCACCACATTGGCCACGTTGGTCGCCGCCTTGCGCACCTGGCGGATGCTGCCCTCAAAGGTCTGGCCGGGGAAGGCGTCCACGGTAAAGCTGGCTTTCTGGCCAGTCTGCAAGCGGCCCACATCGCTCTCGTCAATCGCGGCCTCTACCTGCATGTCCGAGAGGTTTTGGGCAATCACAAACAGCTCGGGTGCTTGCAGGCTGCTGGCCACCGTCTGGCCGCGCTCGATGGTGCGTTTGATCACTATGCCGTTCACCGGAGAAGTAATGCGGGTGCGCGCCAGGTCAATACGTGCTTGGGCCAGTGCGGCCTCGCGCTGGGCCACATTGGCCTGCGCGGTTTTGACCTGCGCCTGCGCCACACCCACCTGGGCCTGCACGCTCTTCATCGCTTCCAGACTGGTGTTCACCAAAGCGCGGGCTTTGTCGGCCTCGCTGGCGGCGATGAACTGCTGGTCCGCCAATCTCTTTTTGCGGTCGGAGTCGCGGCGGGCCTCGTCCAGGTCCACCTGCGCGCGCGAGACCTGCGTTTGCGCGGCCAGCGCGTTGGCCTGCGCGGTCAGCACGGCGGCACGGGCAGCATCCACATCAGCCTGGGCGCTGCGCACGCGGTATTCAAAGGTCTCCGGGTCAATCTGCGCGATCAGCTGGCCGGCTTTGACGTCGCTGTTGAAGTCCACCAGCACATCACGAATCTGCCCGCTCACCTGCGTGCCCACACTTACCTGCGACACCGGGCTCACAGCCCCACTGGCGGCCACAGTGGCCTGCAGCTTGCCCCGCGTGATGGCGGCGGTGCGGTACTCGACCCGGCCCGTGCCGGTCTGCTGGGTCCACCACCAGGCACCGGCGGCCAGCAGAGCCACCAATGCTGCGGCGGCTCCTATGCGTTGTTTGTTCATCCCCCGATTCTAGAAAGCCCCTGTGGCAGGCACGTGGCAGGCCGGCAGAGCCCCCTTGTTCCGGCTGTCATTCACGCCGCAGGAATGCATTTCGCGCCTGCAGACCTGCATTCCGTCGCAAAGCGGTGGGCAAGGCGGTGCGGCACCGGCACAGTCACGCCATCAGACCCCGGAGCCCCTGCCATGCAACTCACCCCCGTCATCGCCATCCATATGACTGCGGCACTCGCCGCCCTGGCCATTGGCCCCATCGCCCTGTGGGCCCGCAAAGGCCGGGTGCAGCGCACCCGCCTGCACCGGGCCGCCGGCTACGCCTGGGTGACGCTGATGCTGGCCACCGCCCTCAGCGCCATCTTCATCAGCGACCCCCACCTGCCCAACATCGCAGGCTTCAGTTGGATCCACCTCTTCGTGCCGCTCACCCTGTTCGGGCTGTTTGGCGCATTTCGGGCGCTATATTTGAAAAACATCCAGCGACACCAAAAGATCATGCAAGGCCTGTACTTCGGGGCCTGCGTGGGAGCCGGGGCCTTCACCCTGCTACCCGGCCGCTACCTGGGCCAACTGGTCTGGGGCCAGTGGTTCGGACTTCTGTAAACCATCGTCACTCACCAGGAACACACCATGAACACGCCCACGTCCCTTTCCCCCGCCGAACTCGACCGCCTGGCCCGCAAACGCGCTGGCGCCAAGATGGGCTGGTACATCCACGCGATGGTGTACGTGCTCGTCAACACGGGGCTGGCGGCTTTGTCAGCCCTGCAGGACCACCAATGGGCCGTGTTTCCAGCCTTGGGCTGGGGCTTGGGCCTGGCGATCCACGGCGCAGTGGTTTTTTTGCGCCCTGCCCGCTCCGGCTTCTATAGCACCCTGGTACAGCGTGAGCGCGAGCGCCTCGAAGCCCAGCGCGACCCCTGGTAAGCGCGGCATACTGCGGACTCTATGCATTCTTTTTTCTCCCACGCGCTCGCCCTGCGCGGCCTGAAAGTCCTGGTGCTCAACACCGTGATCGCCTTCGCCATCACGCTGTTTGACAACCATTCCTTCGGTCTGAACCTGGTGTTTTCGCACTGCATAGGCATCAGCATCTGGGCCTACATCGAAGGGGCCAGCCATTTCTTCGTGGACAACTGGCAAGTGCATGTGCACCGCTTGCTGTTCATCGTGCCGGTGGCGGTGGTGCTGGGCTATTTCAGCGGCCTGTTCTGGACGGACTGGCTCATGGACACCCGGGCACTGGCGCGCTGGAGCAGCACCCCTCGCTACGCCTGGGGCATGCTGTTTGTGAGCCTGATTGCCGGAGGCTTCATCAGCTGGGTGTTTGTGAGCCGCGAACAGCTCGCCGCCGAGCGCCAGAACCTCGAAGTGGCGCGCCGCCAGGCCAGCGAGGCTCAGCTCAAACTGCTCGAAGCGCAGCTGGAACCGCACATGCTGTTCAACACCCTGGCAAATTTGCGCGCCCTGATTGCCCTGGACCCGCAACGGGCCCAGACCATGCTGGACCACCTGATTGCCTACCTGCGCGCCACGCTGTCTGCCTCGCGCGCGCCCTCGGGCGGCAGCAGCCACACCCTGGCCGACGAGTTCGCCCGCCTGCAAGACTACCTGGAGCTGATGGCCATCCGCATGGGCCCGCGCCTGCAATTCCGCCTGGACCTGCCCGATGCCCTGCGCGCCCACCCGGTGCCCCCATTGCTGCTGCAACCGCTGGTGGAAAACAGCATTCAGCACGGGCTGGAGCCCAAGGTGGAGGGCGGCAGCATCCGCATTGCGGCCTCTGCGGCAGGCGGCGTGCTGAAGCTCGAGGTGGAAGACACCGGCCTGGGCGCAGACCCTGCCGACCTGCAGCCCCCCCGCACGCAAGACACCGGCCACGGCTTCGGGCTGCAGCAGGTGCGCGAACGCCTGGCCACTACCTTCGGCGAGCGCGGCGCTATGGTTTTAGTAGCTGCTCCCGCAGGTGGGATGAGCGCCAGCATCACTTTTCCCTATAAATCGTAAGCACTGCATGCCCACCGCCCTGATTGCCGAAGACGAACCCCTGCTGGCCCAAGCCCTGCACGCTGAGCTGGCCCGCGCCTGGCCGGAGCTGCAAGTGCTGCGCACCGTGGGCGACGGCGCCTCGGCAGTAAAGGCCGCGCTGGAACTGCTGCCGCACGTGCTGTTTTTCGACATCCGTATGCCCGGCATGAGCGGGCTGGATGCCGCCCTCGAATTGGCCGACCTGTGGCCCCCGGCCCACGCACCGCAGCAGCCCTTCCCGGCGCTGGTGTTTGTGACGGCCTATGACCAATACGCCGTGCAGGCCTTTGAGGCCCAGGCGGTGGACTACCTGCTCAAACCCGTGCAAGCGGCCCGCCTGCAAAAAACTGTGTCAAAACTAAGGCTAGCGCTCGCAGAATCTGCGCAGGCAGCTCCTGAAACCATAGCAAAGGCATCCGACCAAGCCGCCGCCGATCCGGCCCTCGAAGCCGCCCTCAGCCAGTTACGCGGACTGCTGCAAGCCCATACCGGCATGCCCGCCCAAACCGCCGGTGCAAGCAGCGCGCAACCGCTCTTGCAGGTGCTGCAAGTGAGCGCGGGCAACCAGATCCGCATGGTGCCCATGGACGAAGTGCTGTACTTTGAGGCGGCCGACAAGTACGTGCGGATGCTCACCCGCGACCGCGAGCACCTGCTGCGCGCCGCCCTCAAAGACCTGCTGCCGCAGCTGGACCCGCAAGACTTCTGGCAGGTGCACCGGGGCACCGTAGTGCGGGCCACCGCCATCGACACGGTAAGCCGCGACGACGCCGGCCGCCTCACCTTAAGTTTGCGCGACCGGGACGACACCCTCGCCGTCAGCCGCCTCTACGCCCAGCGTTTCAAGGCCATGTAGCACAACCGACGCATGGCGGGTGTACAGTGGCTATGACGACTGAGGAGACCACCCATGACTTTGCGTTACACCACCGTGCCCAACACCCTGCCAGAGAGCAAGATGCGCATGTACCCCACCAAGGTGATCAACATCATCGGCGGGCCTGGCAGCGACAAATCCTTATTTTCCGCAGCCATCATCCTGTTCCTCAACCTGCACCACAAAACGGTGGAGACGATTCCGGATTTCGCCAAGTCCCTGGTCTGGCAACAGAACTTCGAAGTGCTGAAGAACCAGTATTTCATTGCCCAGCGCCAGTTCGAGATGCTCAACCTGTTGGACGGGCAGGTGCAATTCCTGATCACCGAGTGCTCGCTGCCCCAGGTGCTGTACTACAACGAACACTATGTTGAGAACATCTGCGATGTGGGCAAGACCCGCGCCCAGATTTTGGAGTGGTACAAACAGCACAACAACATCAACATCCTGGTCGAGCGCGGTGACAAAAAATATGTGCACACCGGCCGCTTCCAGGACGAAGACCAGGCCCGCGAGGTGGACCGCGGGCTGCGTGCCACCCTGGTCCGCGAAGGCTTGCATTTCACCGCACTCAACCCGGACATAGACAGCATCAATGCCTTCGCCCGCACGCTACTGAATTAACCCTCCGGGCGCGCAGAAACACGCCATGCAAATTGCACCAAAAACGGGCAGCCTGTCAGACTCGGCACCAAAGCCAAGCCACCACCACTGTGGGAATCCCCGTTTTGGGAGCAGCTGAATTCATGCAACATTAGAGTTTTGAATACTAGTAACATATCCGTACAAGCCTGATCCTCAGTGCATGTGACATGCGTTAACGTCCGCAGGGTGGAAATATATTCACGCTGTTTTTTCTTTGTTCATTGATTTGGAGTTTTTATGCAATTCAAAGTGAAGGGTACTTTGACGGTTTTGGCCGCAGCAGTACTGTTGGTCGCGTGCGGCAAAAAAGAGGAAGCAGCGCCCGCCGCTCCTGCAGCAGCTGCTCCTGCTGCCGACGCTGGTGCTGTCGTCAAAATCGGTCACGTCGGCCCTACCAGTGGCGCTATCGCCCACTTGGGCAAGGACAATGAATACGGCGCTCGTTTGGCCATTGAAGAGCTGAACGCCGCAGGCGTGATGATCGACGGCAAAAAAGTGACTCTGGAATTGATGGCTGAAGACGACGGCGCGGACCCCAAGCAAGGCACCGCCGTTGCGCAGAAGCTGGCAGACGCCAAGGTTTCCGGCGTGGTGGGCCACCTGAACTCCGGCACCACCATTCCCGCATCCAAGATCTACAGCGACGCAGGCATTCCCCAGGTTTCGCCTTCTGCGACCAACCCCAAGTACACCCGCCAGGGCTTCAAGACCGCATTCCGCGTCGTGGCTGACGACACCCAACTGGGCGGCACCCTGGGCAAGTATGCAGTGAACGAACTCAAGGGCAAGTCCATTGCCGTGATCGACGACCGCACCGCTTACGGCCAAGGTGTAGCCGAAGAATTCGCCAAGGCCGTGGAAGCCGCCGGCGGCAAGCTGGTTGCCAAAGAATTCACCAACGACAAAGCCACTGACTTCTCCGCCATCCTGACCACCATCAAGGGCAAGAAGCCCGACGTGGTGTTCTTCGGCGGCATGGACGCCGTTGCTGGCCCCATGTTGAAGCAAATGAAGTCTCTGGGCATCAAGGCCAAATTCATGGGCGGCGACGGCATCTGCTCTACCGAACTCGTGAAACTGGCCGGTGACTCCATTGCGGACGACCAAGTCTTCTGCGCGGAAGCCGGTGGTGTCGAAGGCGAAGCCAAGGCAGGCATGGAAGAGTTCAAGACCAAGTTCAAGGCCAAGTTCAACACCGACGTGCAGGTGTACGCACCCTACGTTTATGACTCCGTCAAGCTGATGGTGGCTGCCATGGTCAAAGCGAACTCCTCTGACCCCGCAAAGTATCTGCCTGAGCTGGCCAAAACCGACTACAAAGGCGTGACCGGCCCTATCGTGTTTGACGAAAAAGGCGACATCAAGAACGGCGCCCTGACCTTGAAGACCATTCGCGCTGGCAAGCTGGAAACCTTGGCGGTCATTCGCTAAGCCCGCTTCTGTCATTGAGTTAAATTGATAGGGACTCTCGAAAGAGAGTCCCTTTTTTATGTCCCGCTTGTTCGGCCGCGGCTGGACCTTACAGGCTGACTAGCCTGCTTATGGGCGGGGCTGCAAGCCTTGCGGCACATAGCGGCCCAAGCGCGCTGCAATGGCGCGTTCATGGCGCTGCCACCATACCCCCAGCGCAACCACTCCCAAGCCCAGCAAAGTTAGCGCAAACGGGAACAGAAAGCTCTCACGGAACACCTCATGCGACAGGTGGCCCAGGTACAGCATGACGCCGATGGCCCCATACACCGTGAACACCCGGCGGCCAATGGCGGCCCCCACAAACACCAGCGCCAAGTTCAAGGCACCATAGCCCAGTTTGGCCAGCTCCGAATCCGAATCATTGAGGCTCAGGCCGCACCAGAACATGGTGGTACCGAAGATATACAGCCAGAACGCAAAATCCTGCCGCCACTCCGGGGTCTTGGACAGGCGCGTACGCACATCCACCCACAGGGCCACGGCCACCGTACCAATGCCAAACACCAGCGACATGTCGCGCATGAAATCCCAGTCCCATTGGTGCTCGTTCAGCAGCGCGATCGCCACATCCATGCTCATGAACCAGAGCGTCAGGGCCAGCGGCATCACCATGAAAGGCAGACGGTAGCGCCACAACATCACCACCCCCGCCATCAAGGTGGCAAACTCCAGCATCAACCACCGCCAATCAATGCGTGTGTAATAGCTTGCATACGAGCCCTGACCACCCGGCGGCCACCAGCCCAGCAGCTGCTGCACCGCCCACACCACCAACGGAACCAGAAACACCGCCAGCGCCGCCAACAAGCCCGCAGGCACGCGCAGTTCTTGTTGCTTGAAAAAGTCCGCCACCTTCAAAGCTGCCGCCAGGTAGAGCACGCCCAAGAGCAGCAAGGCCAAGGGCCCCATCTGCTGGAACCCGAGGGTCATCAACAGCGACATGGCCCCGATAGCCAGCAAGCCGCCAAAGTAGTACAGCACATTGACAAAGCCAAAGCGCGGGCTGGCCGATGGCAAGGTTTGCTCCAGGGGCCCCTGGCTCCAGTGCAGCCACAAAGCCTCCGCCTGCACGGCGGTAATCAAGCCATCCCGGGCGGCCTGCTTCAAGTCCGACAGCCGCAGCTCAATCGACAGATTGGTGGTGTCGGTGAAGTCCCGGATTTGCATGCGACCCTCCTCGGTGCCAGTGGTTCTTGCCGGTTTGTATCACAGCACTGCTTCTAGAATGAACGCCATGCCCGCGCCCTTATGCAGACGAACAACCCTGCTTACCTGCACACTCTGCACCGTGTTGCTGGCCGCTCCCATAGGCGCAAGCAGCGGCGCACTGGATGCCGATGGCGTACAAGCCCTGCTGCCGGCCCCGCCCGGTGGCAGTGCACTGGCGTTGAGCAACAGCAACCCCAACACTGACAAGCGCTTCGGCTTTGACTACCAAGCCAGCGCCACCGCCGCGCAAGAAGGCGGGCTGCGCTACTGGAAACTACCTGCCTCCCCGCTCACCTACAGCAGCGGCGGCCAGGGCTACACCGCGCGCCTGCACCTGTATGCCAGCGGCGGCAAGCAAGCGTTCAACTGGAAGACCCAGCGCGGCTACCTCAGCAGCCCGCAGGACGTGCGCAACCAGGAGTTCACCGTGTACGTGCGGGTGCACGAGCCGCTTACGCCACTGAATGCCCAAGTCACCCTCAAAATCCGCGGTGGCCGCCATTACGACACCTTGGCCGACTGGGGCGGCTGGCAAACCACCCTGCGCATGGACGGCTACCGCAGCATTGACTTTGCACTGCCCTCGGTGCGCGAGATCGCTCCACCCGCGCCCTGAGCGGCTGTGGTCCAGGCCAAGCTCAGGCCCATATCAGCCGGTCACGGCCGGCGCCCTTGGCGGCGTAGAGCGCGCGGTCTGCATTGCGCATGTTTTCAATGGCGCTCAGGCCCGGAGCCAGCATCACCAAACCAGCGGAGCAGGTGTGGTGAAAGCGCGGCACCTCCGGCAGAGGGGTCGACGCCCGCACCAGCTCCAGAATGCCCTCCACCCTGGCTTCCATCTCAGCGGCCGTCACCATGGGATAGAGCAGCAAAAACTCCTCCCCCCCTATGCGCCCGAAACCATCGTCCCGGCCCAGCGTGCCCACCACCAGGCGCGAGAAGCGCTGCAGCACCTCGTCCCCCGCTGTGTGGCCGTAGGTGTCGTTGATCTTTTTGAAGTAGTCCAGGTCCAGCAGCACCAGCCCGCAAGGCTGCTGGGTGCTTTGCAACTGGCTCAGGCGCAAATCCAGCTGCTCCAGCACGTGGGCGCGGCTGCTCACGCCGGTCAGGGTGTCTACCTGCGCGGCGCGCAAAGCGCCATCACGCGCCTGGCGCAATGAACGGTCGCTGGCGCGCACGGCGGTAATGTCAAAGCCCACGCTCAACATCCAGCCCTGGTCGTCCATGGTTTCGGTGATGTACATCCAGCGTCCGTCGCACATGTCGGCCTCGAAGGCGCGAAACGGCAGCTTGCCCCGCCGGGCCTTGGTCGAGATCAGCCAGGCCTCGATATCGTCGGTCTCAATGGCGACGCCCACCCTATTCTCATAGCTGTGGCGCATCATGTCGGACCACGATATCGGCCTGTCCCGCGCCATGCCGAAATCCGCGCAGTGCCCGGGGTTGGCATAGCGCACCATGTCTTGCGGGTCAAACAGCACCACCTGTAGCGGCGAGTGTTCGTACAAATTTGCGAAATGCTTAACCAGGGCTGCGCTATCCGCCTTGTCCAACCTGTTTGCCATACGTCGCTCCCGTTACGAGAGATGTAAATAATTGTTATGCCGTTTGATTTTAATCAGCCGACTGCCGCCCCCACCCCGCCTGCACCCTGATTGCCAGGCCCCGCAGATGCGGCGACTAAAATCACCGGATGAGCACCCCCACCCCCGCGAACACAGCAACCGACACCGTCAAGCCCAGCAACTTTTTGCGCCAGATCATCGAATCTGACCTCGAAAAAGGCACTTACGCCACCCGCCGCTGGGCCGGCACCCCCGGCGACGCCGCGCACCACGCCGCTGGCGAGCCCGACCCCGCCAAAATCCGCACCCGCTTTCCGCCCGAGCCCAACGGCTACCTGCACGTAGGCCACGCCAAAAGCATCTGCATCAACTTCGGGCTGGCGCGCGACTACGGCGGCGTGTGCCACCTGCGCTTTGACGATACCAACCCCGAAAAAGAAGACACCGAGTATGTGAACAGCATCATCGACGCGGTGAAGTGGCTGGGCTTTGACTGGAACGGCAGCCAGGGCGACTACAGCGTGGCCCCCTACCAGGCCAGCGACTACTTCGACTTTATGTACCGCGCAGCCGAGGCGCTAATCGAAGCCGGCCACGCCTATGTGGACGAGCAAACGCCCGAGCAAATGCGCGTGAACCGGGGCGACTTCGGCAAGCCCGGCGTGGACAGCCCTTTCCGGGGCCGCACGCCTGCCGAGAACCTGGCCCGCTTTCGCGAGATGCGCGATGGCAAGCATGAAGATGGATCGATGGTGCTGCGCGCCAAGATCGACATGGCCAGCCCCAACATCAACATGCGCGACCCGGCCATCTACCGCATCCGCCGCGCCACGCACCACAACACGGGCGACACCTGGTGCATCTACCCCATGTACACCTTTGCGCACCCGATTGAGGACGCACTGGAGCAAATCACCCACAGCATTTGCACGCTGGAATTTGAAGACCAGCGCCCGTTTTACGACTGGCTGATGGACCGCCTCATTGATACCGGCCTGCTGGCAGCCCCCGCGCCCAAGCAATATGAATTTGCCCGCCTGAACCTCACCTACGTGATTACCAGCAAACGCAAGCTGGCCGCGCTGGTGAATGAAGGCAAGGTCAGCGGCTGGGACGACCCGCGCATGCCCACCATCGTGGGCCTGCGCCGCCGTGGCTACACGCCCGCCGCCATCCAACTGTTTGCCGAGCGCATTGGCGTGACCAAGAGCGACAGCTGGATCGACTACAGCACCCTCGAAGGCTGCTTGCGCGAAGACCTGGAAAACACCGCTCACCGCGGCATGGCCGTGCTGAACCCCGTGAAGCTGGTGCTGACCAACTGGGGCGAAGTGTTTGCCGCCCAAGGTGGAGACGCTTATCTGGACGCGTGCAGCATGCCCGCCCTGCCCCACCCGCCCGAGGGAGTTGATTCACCAATACGCCACTTCACCATCGGCAAAGAGGTGTGGATCGAGCGCGAAGACTTTGAAGAAGTGCCCCCCAAGGGCTACAAGCGGCTGTTCCCCGGCAACAAGGTGCGCCTGAAGGGCGGCCACGTGATCGAATGCACCGGCTGCACCAAAGACGCCAATGGCGTGATTACCGAAGTGCTGGCCACCGTGGTGCCCGACACCAAGAGCGGCACCCCCGGCGCCGACCTGGTGAAGGTGAAAGCCGCCATCACCTGGGTGGGCGTGGCCGACGGCGTGTCGGCGCAAGTGCGCATGTACGACCGCCTGTTCAGCGACGCGCAGCCCGACGCGGGCGGCAAAGACTTCCTGGAAAGCCTGAACCCCAACAGCCTGAAGGTGGTGACCGCCATCGTGGAGCCATCACTGGCCAACGCGCAGCCCGACCAGAAGTTCCAGTTTGAACGCCACGGCTATTTTGTGGCCGACCGCGTGGACCACAAAGCGGACAAGCCGGTGTTTAACTTGGCGGTGGGGTTGAAGGATTCTTGGGGTAAGTAACTCTCAACGGACACTGTATAGCCCCATGAAGATTGTCACCTGGAATTGCAATGGGGCGCTTCGCAAAAAGACACCAGAACTGGACGCTCTTGATGCGGATGTCTACGTAGTTCAGGAGTGCGAGGACCCTGCTCATTCAACTGAAGCGTTCAGAGATTGGGCCGGTGCCTACTTGTGGGTGGGAACTTCAAAACACAAAGGTTTGGGCATCTTCCCTAAAAAGGGCAACACTGTTCGAGCGCTAGACTGGTTTGGCACCTTTTCGCAACAGGGTGTCTCAAATAGCAGTGCTGCGTCGAGTTGGACGACTACTGAGCTCAAGTTGTTTACTCCGTTCACGCTAAACGAAGAATTTCAAGTGTTGGGTGTATGGACAAAAGCTGATGGCGCTAAGGTCTTTCGCTACATAGGCCAACTATGGAAGTACTTGCAGATTCACCGGAATCAACTTCACAGGAGAAAAACCATCTTGCTTGGCGACTTCAACAGCAATCGAATATGGGACAAACCGGATCGTTGGTGGAACCACTCCGATGTTGTTGAGGAATTGGAATCCATTGGGCTACAAAGCGTCTATCACCTACAGACCGTTGAGGCTCAAGGGCAGGAAAGTACGCCAACCTTCTTTCTTCAACGCAACGTGGAAAAGGCTTATCACATTGACTACGTTTTCGTGTCCAGGGACCTATTGGACCAATCCAATGTGAAGGTCGGTGAACAAAAGAATTGGCTTGGGGTAAGTGATCACATGCCAGTTATGCTGGAAATCCATCGAGGTACGTGAACAACGCAAGTCATGCACCCCAACCCATCCTCCACTTCTGGTTCACCGAGCTAACACCCAAGCAGCACTTCGCCAAAGACGCTGCATTGGACGAAGCCATTCGCACCCGCTTCGGCGCCACGCTGGAGGCTGCGGCGCGGTGTGAGCGGTTTGCACGCCCGCACCTTTGCACAGGGCGCGCTGGCGCAGTAAAGTAACCCTTCTGTAAGGAACAGCCATGCACGACACCCAAGCCCTGCAAAAGCAAATTGCACAACTGCCAGCCCTAGAACGCATCGCGCTGGTAGAAGATATTCTCCAAGGTCTGGATGCCCCCGACAGCGCCATGGATGCGCTTTGGGCCGCAGAAGCCGAAAAACGCCTTACCGCGTACCGCACTGGACAAGTCAAGGCCATCCCCTTATCGGAAGTTATGGCTAAGTACAAGTTGCCATGAATTTCAAGCTTCTGCCTGAAGCACACATCGAGCTTGACGAGGCCTACCAGTGGTACGCGCTGCAGGCTGAAGGTTTGGGGGAACGTTTTTTGGCAGAGGTTGTGCATTCCCTTGGCTTGATACAGCAGTACCCCACAGCGTGGCACCCGCTGAGTGCAAACACGCGCCGCTGCAGATTGAAACGCTTCCCGTATGGCGTGATCTACGCTGTGGAGGAGCAGGAAGTCATCGTCATCGCCGTGGCGCATTTGCACCGCAAGCCCGGATACTGGACCACAAGGTTTGGTCCATAAGCAGCGCAGCAATGATTTTCTCCCCATGCAACCCCAATCCATCATCCACTTCTGGTTCACCGAACTAACCCCCAAGCAGCACTTCGCCAAAGACGCTGCCTTGGACGAAGCCATCCGCACCCGCTTCGGCGCCACGCTGGAGGCTGCGGCGCGGTGTGAGCTGTTTGCCTGGCGCGCCACGCCCGAGGGGCGGTTGGCGGAGGTATTGGTGCTGGACCAGTTCTCGCGCAACGTGTACCGCGACACCGCCCGCGCCTTTGCGCAGGACGCGCTGGCCCTGGTGCTGGCGCAAGAGCTGGTAGCCAGTGGGCAGGACCGCAGCCTGCCCCTGGCGCAGCGCAGCTTTGCCTACATGCCCTACATGCACAGCGAGTCCGCGCTGGTGCACGCGCAAGCCGTGGCCCTGTTTTCGCAGCCGGGCATGGAAGACACCCTGCGCTTTGAGCTGCGCCACCAAGAGATCATCGACCGCTTCGGCCGCTACCCCCACCGCAACGCCATCCTGGGCCGCACCTCCACGCCCGAGGAGCTGGCATTCTTGAGCGAACCGGGGTCTTCGTTCTAGGTTTGCGGCAGCCGGTTTGCTACGCTTTTCGTAGCTGCTCGCGCATATTTCACGAGCGCTAGAGGTCTATTTGGTGCACCAAAGCTGCTCACACAATAAAGTGAAGACCAGTAAGCCTTAGTTGGGGATCTTTCCGCCGGGCAAAGGCCACCATGTCGATTTCATGGGTTGGTTCTTTATCTCTTTGTCCTTCAGCCAAGAGAATATCTCTTGGTATTTCAAACGGTCAGCCTCAAAAGTGTCCCGAAACTGGCCAACAGCCAAGGGACGAATGGCATTGAAGTTTCCTACGTAGATCACTTCGCCCTTGCGTACCTGAAAACCGATTGCTTCCTTGGGTGCTTCTGAAGGGCCGCCTTCTGTCTTTATGAGGCGCCAGGAAACAAACGTGTAGCTGCCTGCCGGCAAGTTAAACGCACCGTAATACTTCATACCTTTCCCTTCGTTCGAGGGGATGGGCAGAGCAAACATATTCCCAATCAAAGCATGTTGCTTTCCGGATTCATCCGTCACATAGAGGCTGACACCTGTGCTGGTAAACAAAGCTCGGTCCGTAACCGGCAAAAGCACCACGCCAGCATCAACCAAGTTCGGCACGGTCTTTGATCCAATGCTGCTGGATGAGTCGGCCATCAAGCCGGTGGACGCGCAACCGGCGAATATAGAAACGGATAGAAGAGCCGTGGCAATAGATCGAAAAAACATAATCCTCCCTGAAACAAAAAGTGCATGCCTTGAGCAGTGTCCCAATGAGACTCTGCGCCTCCAATCGTAGCGAGTAAACATCACGTTCCTAGTAAAGAAATCTGTGGTACCGAAGTCGGAGCTGTGCCACTAAGCCATCCTGGGTAGCTCTCTCACGCCCGAGGAGCTGGCTTATCTGAGCGAACCGGGGTCTTCGTTCTAGGTTTGCGGCAATCAGGCTGATTCCACCTGATAGCGGCTGACCAGCTGGTGCAGCTTGACGGCCTGTTCCTTCAGGCTCTCAGCCGCGGCAGCGCCTTGCTCCACCAGTGCGGCGTTGCTTTGCGACATCTGATCCAGCTGAACCATGCTGGAGGCCACGCCGCTCAAGTGCTGGTTCTGTTCGGCTGTACTGCCGCTGATCTCGCCAATGACATCAGACACCTTGTTCACGTGGCCCACCAGCTCACCCATGGTACTGCCGGCAGCCGCCACCAGCCGAGCCCCGGCTTCCACGCTCTCGACGCTGGCGCCTATCAATACTTTGATCTCGCGGGCCGCTTCCGCCGAACGGCCGGACAGGCTGCGCACCTCGCCAGCGACCACGGCAAATCCACGGCCTTGGTCACCGGCGCGTGCAGCTTCCACTGCGGCGTTGAGCGCCAGGATGTTGGTCTGGAAGGCGATACCGTCTATGACGCCGATGATGTCGGCAATCTTCTTGGAGCTGGCGCTTATCTGCTCCATCGTGTTGACTACCTCGCCCACGACCTCGCCGCCGCGCTTGGCCACGCTGACCGCGCCCTGGGCCAGTTGGTTGGCCATGGCTGCATTGTCGGCGCTGTGGCGCACGGCCACGCCGAGTTCGGCTAGCGCGGAATTCGTCTGCTGCACGTGAGCAGCAGTTCCTTCGGTGCGCTTGCTCAGATCCATGTTGCCGCTGGCGATCTCCGCCGCAGCGGTTTGCACGCTATTGGCCCCCTGGTGGGCCTGCTTTACCATGCTGGCCAGGCTGTTGCGCATCTCGGCCAGGGCGTACTGCAGCTGGCCCAGTTCGTCGCCGCGGTTGACCTCGATAGATGCGGTCAGATCGCCCTGCCCCATGACGCTGGCCCGGTCGGCCAGCCCCAGCAGCGGCCGGATGATGGTGCGGATGAGGTACCAGGTGCTGCCTGAAATTGCCAGGACCAGCAAGGCCATCACCACCATAGTCCCGTAACTGTTGGTGAGTCGCAGGCTGCCCAAGTAGAGGCGCAGCGCCGCGCTGCGCTTCTGTTCCAGTGCCAAGAAGGCCGCGCTGGCGTCCCGCACGGCTGCCAGGGTTGCGGCCGTGGGCTGGCTAGCATGGGCCATGAGCGCCGGTAGCAGCCGCTCATGGGCTTGGGTTTCTTCGGCATCGCGCATCAAAGGTTTGAGCTGCTCACCCAACTGGTTCAGGCGTTGGGCCGTGTCCTGGCGCGCCGCAGCGTCAGAAGTCTTGTCCATGGCCAAGTGCAAGGCGGCCAAGTCGTTGGTACCCGTCAGCAGGCCGAGTTTCTTTTCCTGGACCTCCAGCAGTTCATTGCTGCTGGCGATCTGCGACACCGTGCGGGTCAAAGATGCACCGGCGACCACCACGACGGTAGCCGCCAGTACGAGCACGGGAATCCACATTTGAGTGACCAAGGTGAGGCCGCGACGTTGAAAAGTCATCTCGAAACTCCAAGGAAGCCGGACAGAACGGATGGACAGGAAATTCAAACCAAGGGTTGAGAATTTCGCCACATCGGGTCCAGTATGGCATGCGTTTGGTGTGCCCGAAAGCCGGGCCACTACTTACCCGCTGACGCGCTGTTCCCGCTCACACGACAAATCGCTAGTGCCGATGCCAGGTTTGCAGCGGCAGGGTTGCTACGCTTTTGCTAGCTACTCGCGCACACCCCACGTGCGCTAGAAGCCTTTTTCACTCAAATTCTGCACCCGTGCGCTCTATACTGCCGCATGCCCCAAGCCCACCCCACCCTGACCCCGCAGCTGCTGCGCCAGCTGACGCTCAACCCCGCTGACCACCCGCGTGGTGTAGCGCACCTGAGTGCGGCCAGCGGCCTGGTGCGCGTGGGCGCGCGCCTGTATGTGGTGGCGGACGACGAGGTGCACCTGGGCGTGTTTGACAGCAGCGCCATGCACGCTCCCGGCGCGCTGCTGCGCTTGCTGGAAGGCGACTTGCCGCACGACAAGGGCGCGCGCAAAAAAACCAAGCCCGACCTCGAAACCCTGGCCCAGCTGCCGCCCCTGCCCGGCCACCCCCACGGGGCCTTGCTGGCCCTGGGTTCCGGCTCCAAGCCCCAGCGCGAAACCGGCGTGCTGCTGGCGCTGGACGCGCAGGGCGCCCCCATCGGGCAGGCGGGCACCATTGATCTGGCGCCGCTGTATGCGCCGCTGCGCGAGCGGTTTGCAGACCTGAACATCGAGGGCGCCTTCGTGCTGGGCAAGGAGTTGCTCTTGCTGCAGCGGGGCAACAAGGGCAACGCCTTGAGCGCCTGCATTCGCTACGCATGGAGCCATATCGCCCCCTGGTTGGCCGGCCTGCAGCCCCAGCCGCCCGGCCCCCACGACGTGCAGACCATGGACTTGGGCGAGGTGGACGGTGTGCCCCTGAGCCTGACCGATGGCACGCCCCTGCACGGCGGCGCCTGGGCCTTTTGCGCCGTGGCCGAAAGCACCGACGACAGCTACCACGACGGCGCCTGCGTGGGCTCCGCCATTGGCATCGTCACGCCCGACGGGCAAGTGAAACTGCAGCTGCTGGCCGGCGCCCCCAAGGTGGAGGGCATTGCCGCTCAGCCCGCAGACGGTGGCTGGCAGATCACCCTGGTGACCGACCCGGACGAGCCCCGCTCCCCCGCGCAAATGCTGCAAACGCACTGGGTGCTGTAACCGCGCACAGGCAACCCGCCCCATGGCCCGCCGCAAACACCACCATGTGTATGTGATTGAGCTGCACAAAGACGTGCTGCTGGAGCCCCGCTTTCGCAAAAACAACCCGAACTATGTGGACGGCAAGCCCTGCGTGTACGTGGGCATGACCGGGCTGGACCCGGATGTGCGCTTCGACAAACACAAAGCCGGCATCCAGGCCAACCGCTTCGCCCAGCAATACGGCCTGCACCTGCTGCCCGACTTGTTTGAAGGCTTCAACCCCATGCGCTACGACGACGCAGTGGACAAAGAAATAGAAGTCGCCATAGACCTGCAATCCGCCGGGTTCGGGGTTTGGCAGGCGTAGGCTTGAGTGAATTTGCTACGCTTTTGATAGCTGCTTGCGCATATTCCATGAGCGCCAACGGCACTTATTACCCATAATCCACCATTCAAATGCCCATAACCCCGAAGTACATCCACCTGCCCAATCGCCCCGTCGTCGGCCCTTTGCAGCTGCTGCCCGTCAACGCCGAGGTACTGGCCGTGCACACGGCCGATGGCGCGCATGTGGGGTCGCTCAAGAAGATTGGGGCGGTCTGGAAGTTCAAGGCCATGGGCTACGACGCAGCCGACGGTATGGAGCCCGGTGGGGGCCCGCTCACGGATCAGCACAACATGCAGTTCACCACGCCCGATGCCGCCGAGGTAAGTGCGCGGCTACTTGCAATAGGTACATAGGCCCCGCTCGTAAAATAGCGCGCTTTGTCGTCACGGAACCGGAACACCCCATGCCTAAAACCAATAACAAACCTTTCGTGATCGGCGTAGCCGGGGGCAGTGGCAGCGGCAAGTCCACCGTCACGCGCCAGGTGCTGGCGTCCATCGGCCCCGAGATGGCCTCGGTGGTGTACCAGGACGACTACTACTGCGACCAGACGCACCTCTCGCCCGAGGAGCGCGTCAAAACCAATTACGACCACCCCGACGCTTTCGACTGGCCTCTGATGGTGCAACACATGCAGGCGCTGCGCCGCGGCGAAGCCATCGACATGCCCACCTACGATTTCGTCAACCACAACCGCGCGCCCACCACCGTGGTGGTGAACCCGGCGCCGGTGATCGTGATGGAAGGCCTGTTTGCGCTGTTTGACCCCGAGCTGCGCAAGATGATGTCGCTGAAGATTTTTGTGGATACGGCCGCCGACGTGCGCTTTATCCGCCGCCTGCAGCGCGACATCACCGAGCGTGGCCGCAGCACGGAGAGCGTGATCGCCCAGTACCTGGAAACCGTGCGCCCCATGCACAAGCAGTTCATCGAGCCCACCAAGCGGCACGCCCACGTCATCCTGCCCCACGGCGCCAACGACCCGGCGGTGGACATCATCACCACCAAGGTGAAGACCCTGATTCAGGACCTGGAGCGCGGCTAAGCGCTCTGCGTGGCTTCCAGCCGCTTGAGCCGGCCCGCCACGGCCTGCGCCCAGCGGGCTTTGGACTCGGGGTAGATCAGCGTTTCTTCCAGCGCAATGTGGCCTTCCATCAGGGCCACAAAGACCTCGGCGTAGTTCACAAACTCCGTCTCATCAATCCACCCCTGGCCTGAGGCCATGGCCCGCAGGCGCGGGGCCAGCTCCAGCCAGTTTTCTTCGATCCAGCCGTGGTCTTGCTGCAAGGTGCGCACCGCCGTGGCGAGCTCGGGGCTGCCGCTGGCCAGGAGTGCGGGGAAGACTTTGGCTTCTTCCTCGGCATGGTGCTGGCGCGAGGTGCCAGAGAAAAACGCCTCAATAGCGCCGGCTTGCGCACGCACTGCATCGTCCACCCCCTGCGAAGCCATGTGCGCGGACAGACTTTTCAGGGCAAGCAGGTGCGCCAGCATCTGCTGGTGGCAGGCGTCCAAGGCGTCAAAAGCGGGCTGTTCGGGGGTTCGGGTCATGGATGCCTCCAAAGTGGTTGGAAGCATTGTTGGCCGCGCACGCCTGCGCCGGTTTAATCAAGATCAAACAGCAGTGTGATGGGCGGCCTTCTGGAGAGCCCGCCGTTCGCTATTTGCTGAGCTCCGGCATGAGGCCGCTGGCGACTTCGTAGGCGCCCCGCACCGACTCTTGCATGCGGGTGGCGCGCGCTGGCGTCGCCGCAACCCCGCCGAATCGCACAGCACAGTAGTCCTCCACTGCATAGGCCATCCACTTTCTGGCCAGAGGAGGCACCGCCCGCGCGGTACTCACGTATTCGCGAATGGACTGCCCGGCTTGCTGCGGGTGCCCATGAACCCGAAGACCCCATTTCAGCGACCAGGCAGACAGCTCCATGGACCGCATGGGATACCGGTGGGCCAGCAGCTGCGCCGCGTTCAAGGTAATCACCATGCCTACCTGGTAGCGCCGCCGCCAGAGCCAGTACCCCAGCAGGCACAGCACCAATGCAAGCAGCAAGGCCGTGAGCCAATCGAACAGCTGCTGCGCGGTGAGATTGAACTCCTGAACTTGCTTGGTCGGATCGGTGTCAGAGTTCTGGGGGCCCTTGGCGTAGGTGCCGCGTTCACCACCCAAGGCACGCATCATCCATTCGCCGGCTCCGAGCACATGGCCCAGGGCATTGCGCTGCCACTGCGGAATGGAGGCGTCTTGGAGCGACGAGCGCATCTCCTTGAGCATGCCCTGCCACTGCCCCAAGGTGCCTCCGGGTTGTTGCTGGCCGGATGCGCCAGACGATCCGACGGAAGCGTTACCGCCAGCCCCGTTGCCGCCTTGGTTGCCGTCCTGATTGGCACCACCTGCAGGTGTGGTGAACATGCCCGGCGTATCAGTACCCGGCGGCAAAAAGCCGAACCCCAGCGTGGATGGACGTGGCATGAACAAAAACAACACGGCAGTCAGCAAGAGTGCAGTGCCGAGAAAGCCGCCGGTCATCAGCAGCTTGGTCCACCGCGAGAGAGGGTTGCCGGCTGCGTGCTCCCACGCCAAGGCCAAGGCGCCAAAGGCCCAGGCGGGGCCGAGGTAAATCCACAGCGTCCAGTCGGCGTTGTCATGGGTGCCGGCCATGAAGCTCACCGAGAAGATCACCATGAGGGTGAAATAGAAGTCGCGCCGCGTGCGCATAACGGCTGCGCGCGCGCCCATGACCACCATGATGAGCAGGCAGATCCAGCGCAGCAGGTTGAACATAAGGAAGCCCGGAAACACCGCAAGCAAGCCGCCCACAGACCCCATGACAGCCCACTGGACTTGCCCGCCTTCGCCCTGCGGCTTTAGCGCGTGCAAGGCCCCCGCACCAAACCCGAAAAAGGCCCACAGCACCCAGAGGGTTCCCTCTAGACCGAAGTGGCCGTAGCGCCTGTCCAGATAAGAAAAAGCCAGCCCCACAAACAAGAAAGAGAGCCCTGTGAGGATGAGCACGCCACGGCTTTGCAGCGGCGGGGAGTCGTCCGCCGTTGCGGGTAAAGAGGATGCGATTAACGCCATGTGGACTCCAATACCGTGGCAAAGCCTGCTTCGGTCATGGCCTTTTGCAGTGCCAGCGCCTGGGGCATTTGAATGCCGGAAAGTTTGCGCCCAGGGGCAATGCACACCACCGCATGGCAACCGCGTGCCGCGATGGGGTGCAGATGCGCCAACAGCTGGGCGGCCGGGTAGTCGCAGGCCACCACCACCGCCACCTGCTCGCCTGGCGCGGCTTCTTGAGCCAGCTGGTTCAGCGTGCTTTGCAGGCTCACACTGGGCACGGCTTCGGCCAAGGCATGGCGCAGGGCCGCACCGTCGTGGACTTTGAAGGCCTCAGGCGACAGGTACAAAAACAACTGCGCGCCATGGGCCAAAGCGGTGTCGCCCACTCCGGTGGCTACACGCACCACGTTTTCACCGGGCGACTCGGCGTCACCCAGCACCGGCTCACCGGGCAGGTCCATCACCAGGCGCAGGCGGATGGTGCCGCTTTGCTGAAAGTGTTGAATCACCAGTTCCCCGGCTCTAGCCGATGCCCGCCAACTCACGCGTCCTACCGATTCGCCGTGTTGGTAAGGGCGCAGCAAGCCCAACTCAAAGGACTGACCCATGCGCCGGGTGGTCAACTCGCCCAACGGGTCGTCCGCCACATCCCAGGGCAGCGGCCAAGGCACGGTCTGCGCCACGGGCAGCACCCGGACCTGAATATTGGGGCGCGACAGGCTGTGCTGCGCACGCATCAAACCCAGCGGGAAACCGCTGGACATGCGCACGGCGACCAGCTCGTAATGCCCCCGGCAGGGAAAGCGCACCATTTGTCCCAAAGCTGGTGCCTGCTTGGCCCGGATGACAGACACTGTTTGCTTGAGGATGATGCGTCGGGAAGCCCATTCCCATTCCGTTTCAATATCCACCATGAAGGCCGGCCAAGGCGCTGTACGCCGGACCAGCAGACCCATGTCGCACGCTTCTCCCTCTTGCACCTCTTGATCGAACTCGCCCGCAAACTGGATGCTCATGGTCCGCAGCGACAACCAGGGCACCAGAAAGCCCAGCATGCTCACAACCGCGAGCATGAGGAACATGCCGAAGACCATGGGGTCGTGGCGGTTGAAGGCAGCCATCAGCAAGACGCCGCACAACCCGAGCAACACCCTCGACTTGGTAAGCCAACGTTCCATGGCGTGACTTATTGCGGAGTGGCTTGAGTCTGGAGAATTTCCTGAATCAGGGCTTCCGCGTTCTTGCCCTTGGCGCCCTGTGTCTGGACGATGATACGGTGCGCCAACACGGGCACTGCCACTTCACGCACGATGGCAGGGTCCACATACGGCAAGCCTCGAATGCAGCTTAAAGCGCGGGCCATGCGCGCCAAGCCCAAGGTGCCACGTGGGCTGGCACCGAAACGAATAGACGCATGCTTGCGCGTTGCCCCCACGATGGAAGCCATGAAGGCAGCCACCTCGGGGGTCACTGTCACCTCCCGCGCACCGGCCACCAGCCGCGCAAACACGCCGGGGGCACACACGGTTTGCAAGCGGGTAATAGGGTGCGAAAACTGCTGAGCGTTCACCAGGTCCGCTTCCACGCTGGCATCGGGGTAACCCAAAGACAGGCGGATCAGGAAGCGGTCCAGCTGGGCTTCCGGCAAGGGGTACGTGCCGGCCATGTCGATAGGGTTTTGGGTTGCCAGCACGGCAAACGGGGCAGGCAGCGGGAGCGTCTGACCATCCAGAGTGATCTGCCCTTCTTCCATGCATTCCAGCAAGGCGGACTGCGCTCTCGGGTTGGCCCGGTTGATCTCATCGGCCAGCACGATGTTGGCAAACACCGGGCCGGGGCGCAGGGTGAAGCTGCCGTCTTTGGGGTTGTAGACGGGGCCACCCACGATGTCGGAGGGCATCAAGTCGGCGGTGAACTGCACGCGCTTGAAGGACAGGCCCACGGATACTGCCAACGCGCGGGCCAGCATGGTCTTGCCCAAACCCGGCACGTCTTCAATCAGGACATGACCGCCGGCCACGACGGCAGCAAGTGCCAGCTCCACTTGCTGGCGCTTGCCCTGAAGCACTTTTTCGACGTTGTGAACGATGGCCTGCGCGAGTTGCGCAGATTGTTTGGGCATCCATGTGCCCGCCGTGTCTTGGCTCATTATTGAATCTCCCTGTTGGGGGAAATTCTACCCAGCGATTCAGCGCTCCAAGCCGCACACATCGCAGCCGCGTGCCCCGTCAGGCTGGCACAAGAGTGGGGGCAACTCCAGGGCCCACGCAGGGCGCGAGGCTCGGCCGGAGGAACCCCATGGGTAGAAATGGGGCGGGTCATGGAGGGCCTTGCAGCCGGATTTTTACGCTACAAATTTGATAGCTACTTACGCATATGCATCGGGCGCTAAGGGGCCTTTTCATGCATAGGCAACGCGCCTGCGCCAGTCTGCATAGAATGCCCCACGCCCTGCACGACCGACGTGCAGCTCCGAAAGACCTGTCCATAAGGAAGACACCATGCCCCCATTGAAACTCAGCTACTTCGACATGCACGGCGGCCGCGCTGAACCTGTGCGCCTGGCCCTGCACCTGGGCGGCGTGGCGTTTGACGACCACCGCTTCGCGTTCTCCGAGTTTGCTGAAGTCCGCAAGTCCACCCCCTTCGGCCAGGTGCCCACGATGGAGGTCGATGGCACCCAGTTCACCCAATGCGACGCCCAGTTGCGCTACGCGGGCAAACTGGCCGGCCTGTACCCCACCGACCCGCTGCAAGCGCTGTACTGCGACGAAGTGGCCTATGTGGTGGAAGAGGCCGGTGTCAAATTGGGCCCGAGCTTCCGCATGAGCGGCGAAGAGCAAAAAGCCGCGCGCCTCGCCCTGGTGAACGGCTCCATGCCCGTGTACCTGGCGTGGCTGCAGCAGCGCTTGCAGGCACAAGGCGGTGAGTTCTTTGCGGACGGCCGCCTCACTGTGGCGGACCTGAAAGTGTTTGTGGACGTGCGCGGCTTGAACTCCGGCCGTCTGGACCATGTGCCTACCGACCTGGTGGAGCGCGTGGCGCCCGCATTGAACGCGCACATGCAGCGCATTGCCGAGACCCCGGCCATCAAGGCCTACTACGCCAAGTTCGCGGCCAAATAAGCCCACGCATGGGTTTGATGGAGCGGCTCTTGCCGCAGTACCAGTTCAGCGAGAAACACCAGTTGCACACGCCGGCGCAGCCCGGCGCCTTGCTGGATGCAGTGCTGCAGCCAGGCGTGAGCGAAGACCCTTGGGCGCGCCGCTTCATCCAACTGCGTGAGCTGCCGGACCGCTTGCGGGGCACCTTGGGTGGCCACAGCCGCCTGGCAACGCAGGCACCCTTCGGCATAGCCAACTTCACCCTGCTGGGCCGCGATGGCGATAGCGAAGTCGCGCTCGGGCTGGTGGGCAAATTCTGGCAGGCGGACTACGGCCAGGTGCGCATGTCCGGCCCGGACCACTTTATCCACTTCAATGAAGCGGGCTTTGCCAAGTTGGTGCTCAACTTCAGTACCCGCCCCGCCGTAGAGGGTGGCACCTGGTTGCACACCGAGACGCGGGTGTTTTGCAACGACAGCACTTCGTTGCGCCGCTTCACACCCTATTGGTGGCTCATACGTCCGGTGAGCGGGCTGATCCGGCAGCGGCTGCTGGCCCGCGTGCGCGATGCGGCGCTGGCCGCAGGCTGAACGCATGGCCCCCGCCCCGTTCCCAGTTGCGACTCGCTGCAGCGGAACTCGTTGGCTGGTACTGCTGCTCGCCTGCTGGGGGGTACCTGGAGGGCCTGTGCACAGTGGCCCCCACTTGACAGAGGATGCACGCACAGTGCCTGTGAGTCCGCCTGCGACAAGCTCTGGCGGCTTTGCCATCACCTCGGGCGGCAACGTCAGCGGCGCATGGGAACGCAGCGCGGCCACCCTGCAAGACATGATCAAAGCGGTGGCCGCTGCCAAGGCTGCGGGCAAACCCCTGGTATTGACTTACACAGGGAATGAAGACGCCTTGATTGCCCGGGTCATCCGCGACCACACAGCAGATGCCGATCACAACTGCCCCGTCCCCCACTGGAACGCCCCCTACCGGGAGTTACAAATCAAGGATTTCCCCTTCGGGCTGACCATCCAAGGGGCCCAGGGGTCTTCGGCCCACTTCGGCATTACCCTGATCCGCAGCCCGCATGTGATCATCCGCAACATGAAGATTGGCGCGCTGGCCGGCGCAGCCCACGATGCCGACATGCTGCGGATCGACTCTTCCTCCCATGTCTGGATCGACCACAACGAGTTGTTTGCGGTGAACAATGAATGCAAAGGCTCGCCGGAGGGCGACCTGACATTTGAAAGCGCCATCGACATCAAGAAGGACGCTCACTACATCACGGTCTCCTACAACGATATCCACGACAACAAAAAGGTGAGCCTGGATGGAGCCTCCAGCACAGACATTGCCGGCGGTCGCGAGATCACCTACCACCACAATATCTACCGCAATGTGCACGCCCGCCTTCCCCTGCAACGCGGTGGTTGGACGCACATCTACAACAACCTCTATTCGGGCATCACCGAGTCGGGAATCAATGTGCGCCAGGCCGGCTACGCCTTGATTGAGAACAACTGGTTTGAAAACGCCAGGAATCCGGTGACCTGCCGGCACGACAGTGACAACTGCGGTTGGTGGGAACTGCGGGGCAACAACACGCAGCGTGCGGCGGACAACGCCACCTACCACATCACCTGGTCCAGCGGACCCGGATACATCAATGCAGACACGTGGACCAGCACCCGATTGTTTCCCCTGGTGTTGCCCTATCCGTACATCGCGCACCCACCCTCATGCGTGAAAGCCCGTCTGGCTGCTGTAGCCGGCGTGGGCAAAGGGCTGGCAACCCTGCGCTGCGACTGATCGTGGCAGGCCTTCCCTACGCCGGATAACCCCACAGCACCATTTCTTTTGTGCTGCAGCCACACTCGCCAACTTTGCTTGCTTCTTTCTTTACAGGCTTTTTCCGAACATGCTGTTTGATCCACTCCGTTTAGGCACACTGACCTTACCCAACCGCTTCGTCCTCGCACCACTCACCCGCACCCGTGCGGGACTGGAGCACCTGCCCAATGACCTGATGGCTGAGTACTACGCCCAGCGTGCCAGCGCGGGCCTGCTGATCACCGAATGCACCATGATCCAAGAGGGCACCTCCGCCTTTGAAGAAGAGCCCGGTGTGTATTCGCCGGAACAAATTGCCGGCTGGAAGAAAACGGCGGATGCCGTCCACGCCAAGGGGGGCCGCATTTTCATGCAGATTTGGCACGCCGGTCGCGCTGCACACCCGCTCCTCAACCAGGGCGCACGCACGGTATCCAGCAGCCCTGTGGCGATTGAAGGTACGTTTCACACCTCCACCGGGGCAGTTCAGCACGTGCGCCCCGAGGCGCTGGAGATGGAAGAGATCAAGGTGATCGTGGCTGCCTTTGCCCAGGGCGCCAAGAATGCCATTGCGGCGGGCTTTGATGGTGTGGAGGTGCATGGCGCCAACGGATACCTGATTGACCAGTTCCTGCGCGATGGTTGCAACCAGCGCACCGACGCCTATGGCGGCTCCCTGGAGAACCGGGCCCGCCTCCTGTTCGAAGTGCTTGCGGCGGTGAGCGATGCCATCGGCTCCGACCGCGTGGGCTTGCGCCTTTCGCCGCTGAACAGCTACAACAGCATGGTTGACAGCGACCCTGCAGGCTTGACCGCCTTCCTGACCGAGCGACTCAACCGCTTCAACCTGGCCTATCTGCACATGATGCGGGCGGACTTTCTGGGCAAACAAAAGGCCGATGTGATGCGCATCGCGCGCGCAAACTACAAGGGTGTATTGATCGGCAACATGGGCTACAGCGCGCAAGAGGCGGCGCAGGCGATCCAAGATGGCAAGCTGGATGCGGTGGCCTTCGGCACTGCGTACATCGCCAACCCGGACCTGCCGGAACGCGTGAAAGCAGGTGCAGCCTTGAATACGCCGGACAGCAGCACCTTCTATACGTCCGGCGCCAAGGGCTACACCGACTACCCAACGATGTAGTCAGGCTGGAGGGTTACAGGCCTTCGTGGCGGTCTGCTGCGGCAAACAAGTCCATCGCAAAGCTGGGGTCAGACTTCTGGATGCTGGCGGCAAAGGTGCGCAGCTCCTCGGCCTCTGCGAAACGGGTGTCGGCTTGCGCTGGACCCGCACCGAATGCGACTTGCCACAGGGCTACCGCCAGGTTCTTGCCCGCCACCCACAGCGCCTGCACAGCTGCGCCCACGGTGGGGTTTGCGTTCTGGGGCAGAGAGATGGTGTTGAATGTCGTGCTGCTCATGGTGGACTCCTTAAGTAAAGTCATTTGATGTTGCACCGCAGTATAGGGTTAACCCTAGACACAATGCAAGGGTTTTCCCTAGTCCATGTGGTTTCTTAGGGTGACTTTCCTAAGTCAGCGCATCCGGCGCCTTGAGAAACCCGCCCCAGCCGCCAGCTATCTGGCATGACTGACGCACTTCACATCGTTTGCCCCCACTGCCACACCACCAACCGCGTGCTTGCCGACCAGCTCGGCAGCGCCCCCGACTGCGGCAGCTGCAAGGGCGCCCTGTTCACCGGCAAGCCGCTGGACCTGACGACAGCCACCTTTGACAAACACCTGAACCGCAGCCACATCCCGCTGCTGGTGGACTTCTGGGCCCCGTGGTGCGGCCCCTGCCGCTCCATGGCCCCGGCCTATGCAGCAGCCACTGCGCAGCTGGAGCCGCACGTCCGCGTGGCCAAAGTGGACACCGAGGCCCAGCAAGCGCTGGGCGCACGCTTCCAGATCCGCAGCATTCCTACGCTGGCCTTGTTTGTTGGCGGGCGTGAGGTGGCCCGCCAACCGGGTGCGATGGGCCAGGCAGACATCCTTCGCTGGGTGCGAATGCACAGGCCGGTTTAAAAACAGAAAAAAAACTTACCCCAAGCGCCTGTGGGCTGATGTGTGGATAAGCGTGTTCACAAGCGGGAAAACCCGCACCGGCATTGGGTTTGGCAAGTGCGCCTAAAAAACAGGCAGTGGTACAGCATGCGCCGGCAGCCCCAAAAACCTGTGGTAAGGGGCCGGCGCACTGTGGCAAGTTCGCCTGCATCCCCCAAGTCGGTTAACCTCGCCGCCTCCCGTAATGAACCCCCATAGGACTTTTCCATGAAAAAACTCAACGTCACCATCAAGCTGGAAATGTCGGTGCCGGACGACTGGTCGCTGGTCGAAACCTCAGAAGGCACCCCGGTACTGAGCCTGCCCAATGGCCAGTTTCTGGACATTGCCATCGAGCCCCTGTTTGCTGCTGACCCCGAAGACACCTGGAGCAGCACAGAGAGCGAAGACGAGCTGAACGACATTCTCGACATGGTCGAGAGCGAAGAAGTCAGCTACGAATTCGTCACCCACTAAGTCCACAGCCCACCGCACGCACCATGGCTCAACCGGACCACAGCCCCTCTGCCGAACGCAATAAGCACCCCATTCTGGAGCGGCTGCAATCCCTGCTGCCCCCTAGCGGGCGGGCGCTGGAGATTGCCTCGGGCACCGGGCAGCATGTGGTCTGGTTCGCCCGGCACTTGCCGCAGTGGACCTGGCAGCCCACCGAGGTACACCGCGGCGCGCTCTACAACATTGAAGTACGCGCCAGCGAGGCGGACCTCGCCAATGTAGAAACCGCGCAGCAGCTCGATGTCTGCAAGGAGCCCTGGTTTGCGCCGGACTCCGAGCTGAGGGGGCCTTACGGCCTGGTGCTGTGCATCAACATGCTGCACATCTCCCCATGGGCTTCTTGCGGAGCGCTCATGCGGGGGGCCGCACAACACCTTACAAGCAATGGCGTGCTGGTGACCTACGGGCCGTACTTTGAGGCCGGCGTCACACCCACACCAAGCAACATCGAGTTCGATGCCAGCCTGCGCGCCCATGACCCGAGCTTTGGCATCCGACAGTTGGCCGATATTGAGGCCGAGGCGGCTAAAGCCGGCCTGCAACTGCAGGCACGGCACGAGATGCCAGCCAACAACCTGCTGCTGGTGTGGGGCCTTACAGACCCAGCGCCTCGACCACCCGGATAGCGGCATACGCGTCATTGGCCGCGTAGATGAGCTGAGCCTCCGTCAGGCGTGGCGCCGCCCAGTTGCTGGTGGCCGCCTTTTTGCTTTTGATAAACCGCTGGTTGAATAACACCGCCACAGCGCCTTTGACGCCAATGTCCTTGCGGTAACCGCGCTCGCGGAACACGTGGTTCAGCTCCAGCACCCCCACCGGTTCCACCCCCAGTTTGTGCAGGATCCGCTTGCGGTCATCCCCCAGGCCGAAGCCTGCCTTCACCACTCCGTGCAAAGCCATCAACTGCGCAGCCACTGCCCGGCATTCGGGGTCATGCAACTGGAACACCCAGGCATGCTGGGCCGTGGACAGCTGCAACACATGGGGTCCATCTGACGCCTCACCCACCTTGAAGGTGGGTTTGGACTCGGTGTCGAAGCCCCAGGCGCGGGCTGAACGCAGCTGCTCTAGCGCGGCCAGCGCCTGCGGGCCGGTGCTGACCAGCGTGATGCGGTCCAGCCCCAGGCGGCCGAATTCGGGCAGCAGGGCAATGGCATCTTTGTCGGGGGTGGGGCGCTGTTCGCGAGGGTGATGTTGCATGGGGCGTATCATCGCCCACCCGCCACCCGTTGGCCTCAATGACCTGCCGGCTGCATTTCAGCAGCTGCACGCTCCAGGATTTCCCCATGAAAAAAACATTCCCCCTTCACGTTGAAGGCAAGCACCCCGACCGCCTGCTGGATGCCACCAAGCACGAAATCCGCAAATACATGAAGCGCGAACGCAACCGCGCATTGCCCGCCGGCGTGGACTTCTGGGACTTTGACTGCCGCTTCGGCGCGACCGAACAGGACGCCGTGGTGGCCCACTCTGCCGAGCTGATCGGACTGGTGGACGCCATTGCCAAAGAAGGCGGCAAGCAGTTCTACATTGAGATTCTGGCCAAACACGGTGTGCGCAAGCCGCGCGATCCGGCAGCGGGCTCCACCATTGCCAACTTCCTGGAAGAGTAAACACGGGCTAGCACAAACACGGCACCCATTCACCGCGCGCGGGGCAAAAAAAGTTGAAAAAAACTTACCCCAAACGCATGTGGACTGCATTGTGGATAAGCGTGTTCACAAGGCCTGAAACCCGCACCAGACGTAGGCTTGGACACGACGCCCAAAAAATAAGCAGGCTATCAGCGCCTGTTTTGGTAGCTATTTTTCTGTGGTAACAGGTATCAGACAGATGCCAGAACTGCCCGCCCCTTCCCCCCCGCCTTGGCCGCATACAAGGCCCGATCTGCGGCGATCATGAGCGTCTTCATGTCGGTACCGTGGCGGGTGAACATGGCCACCCCGATACTCACGCCCAATGACAAAGCAACCCCGGGGTAAGCCTCAGACAGCACCTCCACCAGCCGCTTTGCACTTTGCATAGCCGCCTCGTCGGTCACATCAGACAGCAGAATGATGAATTCGTCTCCCCCTATGCGGGCCGCCACATCTGAACTGCGAATGGTGTGGCCAATGCGTTGGGCCACTGTCTTGAGCACTTCATCCCCCATGGAGTGGCCCAAGCTGTCATTGACGGCCTTGAAGCCGTCCAGATCCAGCGCCAGCAAGGCAAGCTCACTGCCACGGCGTAACGCCATCGCCATGCTGCGCCGGGCCAGTTCGTCAAACAGCAAGCGGTTGGGAAGTTCAGTCAGCGCATCATGTTGGGCAAAGAACTTCACTTTGCGCATCGCGTCGGCAGCTTGCAACATGGCCGTGCCCACGGCCTGGGCTTCTTGCAACTCCAGAGTCGGCAGGGTGATGTCCTCCCCCCGGCCCAATGCCAAAGCAGCATCATTGAGTTCACTGACCGATGAAAGCACCTTCAAGCCGGCGCGACGAGCCAGCCAAAGACCGAGCATGAGCGCAGCCAGCAACCCCACCGTGACTTGAGCAAGCTGCACCAGCAATTCGCGGCGCAGCTCTTCCATGGGCGCGCCGCTTACCACCGTCCACCCCCACACCGGGGACGTGCTGAACGCGGTGAACACAGGTATGTTTTCCTTGGTAACGCACTCCATGAATCCGGAGTCTTGCATGGCAAGCATATTGACCAGTTCAGGCACCGCTTTCTGGCCGACAAAGCGTTCCGGCTCGCGCGACCGGCCCACGATCGTGCGACTGCTGTCCAAAACGGCCACCAGCCACCCTTGGGGCATAGGATGCCGGGCAATGATTTTATTGATCCGGTCGGGAGTGAGGCCGATATTGAGGCTGTAAATCACCTTGCCGCCTGACACTACCGGCACCCCCATGGCAACGATGTGCGCTTTGGTAGTTACACCGATGAACATGTCGGTCAGTACAGTGGCCTGCGAATCAAACACCTTATCCAGTTGGGCCGGCGTTCCCCGGGTAGGCAGGGGGCTGCCGAACGGCAGCAAGGTGTTGAGCACCTGCCGTCCCTCACGGTCAGTCAGGATGTAATTCAGCACCGATCCTGAGCCCAGCGCCTGGGTGGCCCGTTGATAAAAGCCCTGCAAATTCCCGCTGCCCAGTTCAGGGGCGGTAGCCAGTGTTTTGAGCGCCGACTCAATGGCCGCCATCTCGCGCTCCAGGTCCGACTGGATGGCTCGGACCACCAACACGGTCTGCTGCTCCACACTCTGGCGTTGCAGCCGGTAGTTGGCATAGGCCAGCAACATGCCGACGATGACGGTGGGCAGTACGCTGAAGACCACCAGCATTCGCAAGGCACGCCGCAGCGATACGCTGCGTCGAACGAGTAAACGGTTTGGCATGTTGTACCTGCCTCTGTAGTTTTTGAACCTTCCCTGCCGCCACTATGGCAGAAGCACCGACTTGCAACAACTCCAGAGAAAAAACTTACCCCATTCCCGTGTGGGCCACGCTGTGGATAACCCTAGGCACAAGCCGCCAAATCCGCGCCAGCATTGGCTTGCGACACGGTGCTCAAAATTTAATCAAACACACCCCGGGAGAGAATCAAAAATGCGCGTTTTGTCAATGGGGAAAAATTTGTGTTAACACTTTCTGAAATTCATTGCAGCTGAGGAAACCAACGCAAAACCGGGCTCGATTACCCCCGAAAACTGTGTGCGACTTTGTGGATAACTATGTTCACAAGCCTCAGAACCCGCATCAACAGGGGCTTTTACAAGGGTGCCTTTAAAGTAGCCACTGCGGGAACCATTGCCGCTTTCACCGACTCTACCCCCGCTGTTACTTTTACAAGCTGCTACATCTATGTCCATGACGTCTCTGTCAACCGCCCGACCGTCCCCTCCTGATCGAAAGCGCCTGCGCCTGCTGGCCCTGCCCCTGGCGGTAGCCATTGGCAGCATGGCCGCCTGCGGCAAACAAGAGGAATCCGATGCCAAGCCCGCCGAGAAGGCATCCGCCCTAGCGCCTGCTCAGGCCTACGAAAAAATCGCTGCTGAGGGCAAAGGCTTCACGGTAGGCGCCATGATGGCGGCGAACCCGGTGTTTGTACTGTTTGACCCCCAGTGCCCGCATTGCGGCCACCTGTGGCAATCGTCCCAGGCTCTGTTGCCCAAAGCGAAGTTTGTGTGGATTCCCGTGTCCTTCATTAACGGCAAGAGCGCCCCACAGGGAGCGGCCATCCTGAGTGCCGCCAACCCGGCAGAATTCATGGCAGCCCATGAGACATCCATCCTCGCCGGCACAGGCGGCTCGCCACTGCCTGCTTCCGTCGCACCCGAGGTAGAGGCCATCATCAAAGCCAATACCGAGCTATTCAACAAGCTGGCGGTGGAGTCTGTTCCCTACGTAGTGGCCAAAAACATCAAGACCGGCCAGGTGGTCACTAACGCCGGCGCCATGGAGACTGCGGCTCTGGCAGAGTTTCTGGGCGTGAACTGAGGCGGCTAGAGCACCGCGTAACGACCGGGGCGGTGGTTGACCGCGATAAACAGGTTCATCACCACCGCCGCCAACACCGAGTACGCCACGCGCACCGGGTCGACCACGGTCAGCGCCAGCAGCACGATGGTGCAATCCATGCCCATTTGCACCATGCCGGCGCGCCATCCACGTGAGCGCTGCAGGTACAGCGACACAATGGTGGCACCACCCAGACTGGCGCGGTGTCGTGCCAGAAACAAGCACCCCGAACCCAGCAGCAAACCACCCAACACGGCCGCATAGACCGGGTGCAAGCGCTCAATGGCAAACAGACGCGGCGACCACTCGGCCATGGCCGACAAAAACGTGATGGCCACGAAAGTCTTGACCGTAAATTCCCGGCCCATGCGCCGCCAGGCGAACCAGTAAAACGGCAGATTGATCAAAAAGAACAGTTTGCCCAGGCTCACTCCGGTGGCGTAGTGCAGCACAAACGCGGCACCGGCCGTGCCGCCGGTCAGCAAGCCGGCCTGCCCGAACAGGATGAGCGCCAAGCTCACAAACAGCGTGCCGGTAAAAATGGCCTGCGCATCCTCAAACAAGGTGTGCTGCTGCACGTCGCCCTGCAAGGCGGCAGGCAGGTTCACCGGCCCGCTGGCGGACTTGTCGGGAGAGGATAAAGACATGGGAGAAGACATGTACCGGAGGGAGCACACATTGTGCCGCGCGCCCGGCCATGGTGGTTGACGCCCACCTTACCAGCTAGCTGGATCCACCTTGAAATAGCCCTGCAGCTCGCGGTACAGCGCCGCGTCATAGTCACGCAGGGCGGCGCCCTGCTCAAAAAACGTCTCAGACACAACGGAAAAGAATTCCGCCGGGTCCTGCGCACCGTAATGGTCCAGCAGCACCTGCTGCTGCATAAACGCCTCGCCTTGCAATCGTTCAAAGGCCGCGCTCAACACGGTTTTCCATCGCTGGGGGTTGTGGCTGGCGTCACCCGCCAACGGCAAAGGTGCACCAATGGCCTGGCCGTTTTCCTGGTCCAGCTGGTGAGCGAACTCATGGATCACGACATTGCGGCCATCCTGCGGGTCGGCTGCGCCCTGCAATACGTCCTGCCAGGACAGGATGACCTGCCCCTGTGACCAGGACTCCCCCGACAGCACCTGACGCTGCGCATGGTGCACGCCGGCAGCATCGGTATGGCTGCGGTCCACCAGAAACGCAGCCGGGTACAAAAGAATCTGCCGAACCCCGGCAAAGTAGTCGGCCGGCACGCCCCGGGTGCGATTGAGCAGGAGCAGGCAGGCATGGGCGGCCACCACCACGCGCATTTCGTCTGTGACGCCCAGTCCGTCGCAGCCGATGAACGCTTTCTCCGCCACAAATACCTGAATGTGCTTTTTGAGTTGCAACTGCAAGTCGGACGGTAGGCGGGCATACAAGGGCACCCGATTGCGCAAGACCTTGCGCCAAGCCGCAGGAAAAGCTTGCTTCTGCAAACGGCTGCGGCGCCAACGCAACCAGCGCGGGTACGCCAACAGACCGGCCAAGAGCGCGAATGCGGCAATGCAAAACAATAAAAAAGCCACAAGTCTCCCGTGAACGGCGTTGCATGAACGCTGTAACTGGAGGCCCTGCAGCCTTTTTCAAGCGCCCTCTGGCCACCCATGCCGAGATAGGGCCAGGGGTCCGCCACATCACTGGCTTGATCTGCATCAGGCCTGCCACACTGGATGCGCAAGGGCGGCAGTCCCCCAGTGCTGTCACAGCACAGCGCTACACTGGCACTCAAATAAACCGAGAGCAGAAATGCTGCGACTCATGAAAAGAAACGCCGTCGTTGGCTTCCTAGTGGCTGCGCTGCTGCACGTCAGCGCGTGGGCCCTGCCCATGCAATACATCTACCCGCCGCCCGAAAGCGGCGCCGATGTGCGCTTGAACTTTTACTGGGACATTCTGCAGCTGGCACTCGACGAGACCCAGAGTACCTGGGGGCCCTATGCGCTGCAGCCCGGACCCAAGGTGATGACACCCGCCCGCGCAGAAATGCAACTGGGTAACAGCCAGGACATCAGCGTCATGGCCCGCACCACCAGCCTGGAGCAGGAAAAAAAGCTGCGCCCCATCCGCATCCCGCTGGACAAAGGCCTCACCGGCTACCGCTTGTTTTTGATCAAGGGCAGTCAACAGGCCGCCTACAGTGGCATCCGCGACACCACCGCGCTGCGGCAGTTCCGCATCGGGCAAGCGGCAGGCTGGATTGATACGGAGATCCTGCGCCATGCAGGCTTGAACGTGGTCACCGGCCCGACCTATGAAAGCCTGTTCCCCATGCTGGCGGCCGGGCGGTTTGACTTGTTCTCGCGCGGGATCAACGAAATCAGTGCAGAGTTTTCGGCCCATGCCACGACCTACCCCGACCTGGCGGTGGAGAAAAAACTGCTGCTGTACTACCCGCTGCCGCGCTACTTCTTTTTTCCCAGAACACCCCAAGGCGAAAAGCTGGCCCAACGAGCGGAAGAGGGCTTGCGCCTGCTCATGCGCAACGGCAAGTACCAGAAGCGCTACGCGCAATTCAAGAAGAGCATTCTTGCGGACCTGCACCTCTCGGGTCGCCGGGTCATCCGCATTGCCAACCCCACGCTGTCCCAAGAAACGCCCTTGGCAGACAAAGAGCTGTGGGACAACCTGGAAGTAGAACTGCGCTAGAACCGCTCAGAACAAAGACAGGGTCTCAGGCGGCGGGCTGTCGTTGCGGGGCACCGTGCGGGGTGTTTTGGCAGCACGCTCCAAGGGTGCTGGCTCGCCACGCATCTGCTCTGCCGGAAAACACTGCATGAACTCCAGGGCCTGCTGCGGGCTGGCGTCCAGCCAATCGGCATAGCGCCCGGGCGGCACGATCACCGGCATACGCTTCTCATCGCCGGGGCGGTGCATGCGGCCCATGAGCGCGTGGCCATCGGCATTGACGGTGAGCAAGCTAAAGCTGTCGGCCTGCTCGCCACTGGCCTTGTCGGTCCAGCGCTCCCACAAACCAGCCACCGCAAAGGGCTGCCCGTCGGGCATGGACATGCGCCAGCGCACCGCACGGCCACTGTGCGCAGCCGCTTCTTCCCAGCACGGGTCAAAAAAGCACTCCATGGGCACCAGCGCCCACTGCCGGGCCGCCCACGCATGGCGGAAACTGGGTTTGGTGGAAGCCGTTTCGCTGCGCGCGTTGTAAGTGCCGCGAGCCAGCTCACTGGCATGTTTGGCATCTTTGCTCCAGGGCGGCATGAGGCCGAACTGGGCCACCTTCAAGGCCACACCGCCCTGCCCGCTGCGCACCACCACCGGTGCGACATAGCCGGGAAATGTCTCTGCCGGCCAGCTGGCGCCACCCGCAGGTACGGGCGCCACAGGCCCCCGCCCTTGCGCCAAAAAATCGACCCGTGCGGAAGGAATGTAGTTGGTGCACATGGCTTCAATGCTATGAAATCAGGAGCTTCTCGCGCACACTCCACGGGCGCCAGAGGCCATTTTTCCTCTAATTTTCGTCAGGCGCTGCCGGCTCACCGGCAGCGGCTTCGCGGGCATCGCTGTGGCGGGGCTGGTCGGGGCGCTTGACCTTTTTGAGGCGGATGAGGCGGGCCATCTCAATAGCGTCTTTCTTCATCTGGCGCTCTGCGTCGATCTGCTTGCCCTCGGCCAGCCACTGGGCAAATTGCTCCGGCGTCTCCAGGGTGATGCGGCCCAGCACTGCGCTGCGGAAATCGTGGATCACGATCTCAGCGGCTTTGTTCAGGTTGATGCGCCCGCCCGATTGCAAGGCACCGCGCTTGCGGCCAATGGCGTCCAGCAGCTGCTCGTCGGTTTGCCCGGCTACACCAGTGAGCTTGTAGCGCGCCTCCAGCGTGCCGGCGTAGTGCTGGCGCAGGTAGTCCAGCAGTTCGAGGGCTACTTCTTCCTCATCGAAGGCGTTTTTGCCGATAGCGCCGCTGGCCGCGAGGTTGTAGCCACTCTTGGCCACGATGATGCGGGGCCACAGCACGCCGGGTGTGTCGTAGAGGTAGAAGTCGTCGGCAATCGTGATGCGCTGCTCGATCTTGGTCACCCCGGCCTCGTCGCCGGTTTTGGCGGCGCGCTTGCCCTTCAAGGTGTTGATCAGCGTGGACTTGCCCACATTGGGAATGCCGCAAATCAGCACCCGCATGGGCTTGGCCATGCCGCCCCGGTTAGGGGCCAGCTCGTGGCAGGCGGCTACCAGCGCCTTGGCGGGGGTGCTCATGCTGGCATCCAGAGGGAGCGCGCGCACACCGGGCATGGCGTTATAGTGCGCCAGCCAGAGCGCGGTGCGCTCAGGGTCCGCCAGGTCCTGCTTGTTGAGCACTTTGAGTGCGGGCTTGGTCGCCGTGAGCTCGGCCAGCATGGGGTTGGCGCTGGAGCCGGGCAGGCGTGCGTCGAGCAGCTCAATGACCACATCAATCTCCTTGATGCGTTCCTGAATTGCCTTGCGGGTCAGGTGCATATGCCCCGGGAACCACTGAATTGCCATGCCGTGTGTCTTTCTGTCGCTGCGCTAAACCCTGCATTGTCCCGTATGCCGCCACCCCGCACCGCTTAGGCAGCCGCCCCTAGGAAAGAGACCTGATTTAAGGTGCCTTCACTAGGGGGCTTCCTGAGAATCCAAGCATCCGCCTCACGATTCATTTTCTCCCGGGAGTTTTCCATGCGCGCCACCCTCACCAGTGCTACCAATGACCTGATCGCCAGCTACGGCAACACCGCCAAAAACCTCATCCATGCCTACCGCCTGGGCAACGCACGCGCTGCCGGCTATGTGGAACAAACCTGGTCTGCCGCCCTGCAAAATGCCGGCAAGCGCATCAGCAGCGAAGTGCGTAGCAACGCCCTGAACGCCCAGAGGAAGCTCACGGGCTACTACGTGCACGGCGTCACATGGACCACCGACACGGCAGACACTGCGGTGAACAAAGCTGTCGAGCTGGCCGGCAAGGGCCTGGAACAAGCCGCTGTGAACGCCACCCGTTTTGAACACACCACCGGCCTGAACACCCTGAGCACCGTAGCCAACGCCGCCGTGCCTGCCGTGGTAGCGGCGAACAAAGTAGCTGCCAAGCTGGAAGCCAAGAGTGGCGATCTGGTGGCCCGCATTGCAGGCTCCAAAGTCAAGGCCAAAGTGACAGGCGCCAAACGCGCTGTGAAAAAGACAGCCCGCAAGGTCAGCCCCCGCGTGCGCAAGGCCGCCGCAGTTGTTGAAGCAGCCGTAGCTGCTTAAGCAGCCACGGTGCGGCGCCCTGCCACCAAGCGGTGGGGTGCCAGAAACTCCTTGAGGTAGACACCAAAGGGCATGGTGTCTGCCGCCTCAATGGCGCGCTGGGCGTCCCAGGATTGCGCCGATTCCTGCTCAAACTGTGTCTGCACCTCTGCCGCCAAAGGCTGCGCCAACATGGCGTCGCGGGTGCGGTTGCTCTGGGCCAACACGAAGTTGGCGAACGAGCCTTGGTGCTCTTGCTGCATGGCTTGCAGAACTCGGGCGGAAGGTAGCGTATCCGGCTGCTCCAACCCGATAAGCGCATGGGCCACCGCTTCGGTGTACAGCGTGTTGCCATGGGCAGCATCCAAGGCTTGAGCAAACGGCTGCATCTGGGCCAGAAGCTCGCGCCCCCAGTCCACCAAAGCCACCGCTTGCCCGTTGCGCTGCAATTGCAAGCCGGGTTGGCGGCCGCGCTCGGCCACGTCCTGCTGGTTGCGCGCCAGGGCCGCAATCTCGGAGGGCGTGTCGTCGGGGCTGACCGTGGCCAGGCTGTGCAGCAAAAACACATCCAGAAAACGCATGGTGCGGCTGTTGATGCCCACCACCTCAAAGGGGTCCAGGTCCATCAGGCGCACTTCCACGTACTCCACACCGCGCTCGCGCAGTGCATGCAAGGGGCGCTCGCCGGGAAAGGTGAGCCGCTTGGGGCGGATGGTGCCGTAAAACTCGTTCTCGATCTGCAGCAAGCTGGTGGCCAGTTGGCGGTACGCGCCATCCGGGCCCTGCACACCGATGGCCTCGTAGGCCGGGTAGGCTTGCGTCAGTGCGCCCTGCAAGGAATGGCCGTAGCCCTCCAGGCTGTTGTAGCTCACCGCCAGCGACGATTGCGCATCACTCTGGTAGCCCAGCCGACCCATGCGCAGCGAGGTGGCATAGGGCAAATACATGGTGCCTTCGCTCAAGGGCTGCAGCTGGTGCTGGCGCCCTGCCACAAAGGTGGAGCACACCGCAGGCGATGCGCCGAACAAATACAGCAGCAAAAACGCATGGCGGCGGAAATTGCGAATCAGGCCAAAGTAATCCTCGCTGGACACATCGGGCAACGACCAGTTGTAGTGAATGCCCGAGATGGTTTGCATACGCCGCCCGTAGCGGTGGCCCAAGCCCATGCGGTACACGGTTTTGGCTGTGCCTACGTTGGAGCTACCGTACTGCCCCAGCGGAATCGCATCGTCATCCGGCAGGCAACACGGCATGCTGGACACCCACAAACGCTCCTCACCCATGCTTTGCAGCGTGAAGCGCTGCACGTCGATAAGCTCCTGCAGGCAGTCTTCGGGTTGTGCGTGCACGCCGGTAATCAGCTCCACCTGCGATTCGCTGAAGTCCGTGGTGATATGCGGATGCGTCAAAGCCGAGCCCATGGCTTGCGGATGCGGCGTCATGGCCAGACTCCCCCCAGGGAGTGCGCGCAGGCTTTCTTTTTCAAGACCACGGCGGATGCCGCGCAAACGCTCGGGGGTCAGGGCACTGAGGGCCTCTTGTATTCTGTCCATGTCCAATGGCCCTTAACTTTTTGACGGGGGGCGCAAAGGTACCACAGGTGCAGACTCCGTGCAGGACGCCGGCTTTCCCCTTTGCCATGACCCTCATTTGGTGCAAAAACAGGGCTTTTCAAGGTTTCAATTTACAAACCGTACATAAATAATGGGGGCATGGATGCCATGGAATTCTTTATCTGGTCGTGCATGTTGGGCGGTTTGATCACCCTGGCTTGCGGAGCGCTGAGCGAAATCCTGATCCACAACGCCATTGCCTCCTGGCGCGGACTGGCCTATGTCCTGGTCTTGGGCAGCAGCAGCGTCCTGATGTCCGGCCTGCCACTGGCCTTGTTTCCGGATTTTCCACCCGACGCGCTGTTACTCCTGCAATCGGCGTTCGGTCCCTTGAGCGGCGCACTGGTGCTGCGTTACCTCGGCCTCTGGCTGGGCGCGGCGCTGGTGGACCGTACGGTGCACCACACCATCATGGGGGGCTCTACCTTGCTGGTGTTGGTCTCAGGTTTTCTGGCAGCGCTCAGTGCCGGCTGGCTATATCTACCGGGCCTGAACCCGCTGCTGGTGTCAGCCTGCGCGAGCACGCTGGGCGTGCTACTGGCATTGCAGGCCTGTGTGCGCGCCAGCATGCTGGGCGACGACTTGGCCCGCTGGATGGTGCTGGCCTGCGTCTTTCTGGGCCTCATGGTGCTGGGCCTGTATGCCTGTGCGCTGTGGCCCGACGCTATCAGCCTGCCCGGTAAGGCCGTGATCGCGTTGAGCACGGTGGCCCACTTCCTGGTCGGCATCACACTAACCACGCGGCGCAACCGGCAGAACCGGCAACTCAAACGCATGGCGGGTGATGCGCGGGGTTTCGACCGCGCGACCGGCCTGCCCACGGGCTCCGTCCTGCTCGCCAAGGTGGATGATGCCTTCTGGCGCGCCGGGCGGGCGCACGCCGAATGCACGGTGGTCGCCTTGCATTTGCGCAACCTCTACGCCATCAGCGAAGCCGCCGGCCACACGGTGGACCAGCTGATCCTCAGCGCCATGGCCGCACGCATACGGCGGGCTGTGGGCTTCCGCTATGTGGTGGGGCTGTACCACCCGCGCTGCTTTGTGGTGGTAATTTCCGCCGGCACCAAGCACCAGGAGGTGGAGCGGCTGATCTTCCGTTTACGGGCCTTGTTCAACAAGCCGCTCATGGTGTCCGATCCGCAGGCCGGCATGCACCAATTCCAGCCGCAATTCGGCGTGGGTATTTCACGGCTGGTGCCCGGCACTGCCCGCCCCCAAGAGATACTGGACGAAACCGAGCAGCGCGCGCTGGCCCACCTCAATGGCGAGGTGCAGCCCGAGTCAGACACTGCCACCGTGTCCACCGCCGCAGGCCCCTTGCGCTAGGGGCTGCGGGCTGCGCCCTCAAGCTTTTCCGGCCAGCTGGGACAAAGCGCGCGTCACCTCCAGGCTGCCTTGCGCAGCGCCACTCTCGGGCACCATGTCGTCCGCACGGGCCAAGACCTGGCGCAGGTGGGCGGCCAGTATTTCAGGTGCGTGGGCGTCCAGACCTATCCAGGCCCCTTGGGTGAGCGTGATGTGCGCCGCCTCCACACTGCCGGCACCGGCGCACAGGGTGGTGCGGGTGGGCGCATCCTCCGACACCAGCACCAGCATGGCAGGCACCACGGCTTCGGGCTTGAGCGCATCCAGCACCTGGGGCGGCATCAGGCCTTCGGTCATGCGGGTGGCGGCTGTGGGCGCCAGGCTGTTGACGTGGATGTTGTTCTTGGCGCCTTCCAGCGCCAGCGTTTGCATCAGGCCCACCAGCGCCAGCTTGGCCGCGCCATAGTTGCTCTGGCCGAAGTTGCCATACAGGCCGGAGCTGGACGTAGTCATCAAAATACGGCCGTACTTTTGCTCGTTCATGTGCGGCCACACGGCCTTGCAGCAATGCACTGCGCCCATGAGGTGCACGTCCACCACGCTGCGGAAGTCGGCAATCTCCATCTTGGCAAAGCTCTTGTCGCGCAGGATGCCGGCGTTGTTGACCAGTATGTCCACGCGGCCCCAGGCGTCCACGGCCTGCTGCACCATGGCCTGCACGGCCTCAAAGTCAGTGACCGAGGCGCCGTTGGCAATGGCCTCGCCGCCCGCCGCGCGGATTTCCGCCACCACCGACTCTGCCGCAGAGAGCGAGCCACCGGAGCCATCGCGCGCGCCGCCCAGGTCGTTCACCACCACTTTGGCACCGCGTGCGGCCAGGGCCAGCGCATGTTGGCGACCCAAGCCGCCACCTGCGCCCGTTACGATGGCCACCCGGCCTGTGAAATCCAGATTCATGACTTGTCTCCTCGGGTTGTGGGTTTGCGCTGTTGGTACTTTAATTCACGCAGTTGTTCGCCGAAAAAGACAGAAAGCACAGCCCCATGCACGACACCCTCGTCCCCGCCAACGGCACACCGCGCGATGCCTCCACGGTCGTGCTGCTGCGCGATGCCCGCCACGGACTGGAAGTATTTTTGATGAAGCGCAGCGGCCTCTCGGACACCTTTGGTGCGGCCTATGTGTTCCCCGGCGGCAAGCTGGACGTGCACGACAGCAGCCCCGCTGCCCTGGCCGCGCTGGATGAGCCCCCCCCTGCTTTGGCGCAGCGCCTGGGCGAGCCCGCATTGAGCCCCGAACTGGCCGCCGGCCTGTATGTGGCAGCCTTGCGCGAGCTGTATGAAGAAGCCGGCGTGCTCTTGGCACACGGCGAGCACCGCCCACACAGCCTGCAAAGTGCCGACTGGCAGGCCTGGGTGGATGCTTCTGCCAGCCAACTGGTGGCCAGCGCACTGCTCCCCTGGAGCCGCTGGATCACGCCGCGCATGGCGGCCCTGAGCAAAAAGCGGTTTGACACACGCTTCTTCCTCGCGCTGGCGCCCAGCGACCAGATCGCCAGCCACGATAACTACGAAACCACGGCCAGCATATGGCTCACGCCCAAGGAAGCGCTACAGCGCTACCACCGTGGCGAGATCGACATGGCGCCACCCCAGATCATGAGCCTGGGCCACCTCGCGCGCTACAGCACAGCAGGAGAGGCCTTTGAAGCAGCCCGCGCACAACTGCCGCCCTGCATCTGCCCAGAAACGTATGTGGAGGACGGCATGGCTTTCTTCTGCTACCCCAGTGACCCGCGCCACTCGGTGTCCCAGCGTGCCCTGCCCGGCCCCACCCGTCTGCTCGTGCACAACCAACGTTTCCTACCGGAAGGTCCCTTGGAAAGCTTGTGGAATTGAGTGCAGAATGCTACAAAATTGATAGCTTATTGCGCTTACCCCATAAGCGATAGAGGCCAATTTGATGCCTAAATAGGGATAGACCGGCGTATCCACGCATCCACCTCACTGGGCTTGACCAGCGTGCGCATCTCGTCAAACGCAATTTGTGCTTCGGAGTAGTGGCGGCGCAGCAGGTTGAGCCACTGCTTCACGCGGCCGGCCTGCTGCTTTTGCTCCAGGCGGGTGCTGGCCACTTGCCAGAACGCGTGCATGAGCGGGCCCAGGTCTTGCCAGGTCCAGTCTTCACCCGGCTGGGCCATGCTTCCGGGCGCGGTGCCCATGGTGGCCAGAATGCTGCGGGCCAGCGCCGGGCGGGCCACGATGCCACGGCCCAACATCAGCGTGCGGCAGCCGCTTTGCGCCACCGCAGCTTGCGCGTCTTGCACATTCCAGATTTCGCCATTCACCACCACCGGCACTTGCACCGCACCCCGCACATCGGCCACGCGGTCCCAGTAGGCGGGCGGGCGGTAACCCTGGGCTTTGGTGCGGGCGTGCACCACGATCTCGGCAGCGCCGCCAGCCTCCAGCGCACGGGCGCAGTCCAGGGCCAGGCTGTCGTCGTTATAGCCCAGCCGCATCTTGGCAGTCACGGGAATATGGGCCGGCACCGCCGCGCGCACCGCGGCCACGATGGTGTGAAGAATCTCCGGGTCTTGCAGCAGCGTGGCGCCGCCGCCATGGCGGTTGACCACCTTGGCCGGGCAGCCGAAGTTCAGGTCAATGCCGGGCGAGCCCATCGCGGCCAGGCGGGCGGCGTTCTCGGCCATGCAGGGCGCATCCGACCCCAGCAGCTGCGGCCACACCGGCACCCCCGCATAGGTGCGCGCGCCGAAAGCCAGCTCGGGCACGGTGCGCAACATCGCCTTCTCGGACATCAGCGTGTGCGTGATGCGGATGAACTCCGACACGCACTTTTCCACGCCGCCCACGCGGGTCAGGATGTCGCGCAACACAAAGTCGAGAAGCCCCTCCATGGGGGCGAGGTAGATACGTACGGGCACGGGAATGGGGAAATGCGGCTGAAGGGGAATCAGGGGCGCATTGTCACCGCATTCCGATATCCGGCCTGCGCGTGGCGCTAGTCGTCATTGGCGGACACAGCGCCCTCAATCAGGTTCCAGTGCGCAGTGACGCCCTTGCCGCAGGCCCGTTGGGTGACCTGCCCCGTGCGCTCTTGGATGACCCGGACGCCCACCGCGCTGGGGGGCCTGGCGCCCTGCTCGTATTCGTCAAACAGCTCATAGGTGAAATCGCCCGTGGTGAACCGCAGCTGCGTGCGGTCGGTCTGGGCGCGGAAATAGTGCGAGTGCACAAACCGGGCGGGCGAGCCCGATTTGTCTTTGGGATATTCCAGTTCCACGGCCCCGGGCTTGCCAAAGCGGTAGACCAGATGGCCCTTGCTTGGGCTGGCCAACAAGCCGGGCGACGCACACAGCGACACCACTTTGGCCGTGCGCTGCAGCAGGCAGCTGAACACCACCTCTTCGGCAGATGTGCAATGCGTGGGGGCTGCGAAGCTGATGACAGGCACCAGCATGAGCCATGCACGGATGCAAAGCCGCATCAGGCCAAACATTCTATGGGTTGAGTCCATCTTTTGAAGCACCACCTTAGTGCAAAAAAATGAATATCTGAAATATGCACATACACAGTGCAAAGACTTTGCCGATATGTGCCAAAAGCAATAGACTGAATGCACACCAAAGGTGCAAGTCTTGCTCAACTGCACCGATTCACGGGGGAGGAAACGCATGATATCCGTACGCCAAATGATTCAAGCGCTGCTGCTGGCCATTGCGGCAGCTGCAGCGGCCTTGGCATTCACGCTCTACCAAGTGGGGCGCGCCAATGACGCCATGACCGACGTCACCCAGGGGCGCTATGCATCCTACTTGCTGGCCGATGAGCTGCGCCAGAGTTCAGACGACCTCACCCGGCTGGCCCGGACTTACGTGGTATCCGGCAATGCCGAGTATTCACGCCAGTACTTTGAACTCCTGGACATACGCAACGGCAAACTGCCCCGCCCCCAGAACTACGAAAAAATTTACTGGGACTTCCGTGCAGCTGGCATAGACCCCGGTCGCGGCACCGAAGCTGCCGTACCGCTGGCTGAGTTAATGAAACGCGCGGGCTTCACCGAGGCGGAATTCGCCAAACTCAAGGAAGCCCAGGACAACTCCAACGAACTGGTCAACACCGAAACCGTTGCTATGAACCTGGTCAAAAGTCAGCTTGCCGAAGGCAAGGGAGACCTTGGCACCCAGGACAACCCCGAGCTGGCCAAGGCCCGCACCATGATGCACGATGCCGCCTACCACCGCGCCAAAGCAAAAATCATGAAGCCGGTGGACGAGTTCTTCAATCTGCTGGACCAACGCACTGCAGGCGCCGTGGAACAGGCCACCCGGAACAAAGACTTCTGGTATGCGGTGTTGCTGCAAGTCGCCTTTGCCAATGTGCTGGTCGCCACGCTGGGCCTGTGGGTGTTCCGCCGCCGGCTCATGAGCATGCTGGGCGCTGAGCCCCAGCTGGTCAAGCGTGTGGCCGACGGGGTACGCCAGGGTGACCTCGCCCAACACATACGCCTGCAAGCAGGTGACAGCCACAGCGTGCTGGCCGCCATGGAGGCGATGCGCAATCAATTGACCCACATCGTCACCAACGTTCGGAGCAATGCAGAAAACCTGGCCAGCGCCAGCGCGCAAATCGCGCAGGGCAATATGGACTTGAGCGGTCGCACGGAAAGCCAAGCCAGCGCACTGGAGCAAACCGCAGCATCCATGGAACAGCTGAGCACCACAGTACAAAACAATGCGGAAAGTGCCATCACCGCCAATACCCTGGCCCGCACCGCCTCGGACGTGGCGGTGCAAGGTGGCGAGGTGGTCAGCCAGGTCGTTGACACCATGAAAGCCATCAACCATTCCTCACGCCAGATCAGCGACATCATTGGCGTGATCGACAGCATCGCCTTCCAGACCAACATCCTCGCCCTGAACGCCGCCGTCGAAGCGGCACGCGCAGGTGAACAAGGCCGGGGCTTTGCCGTGGTGGCCAGCGAAGTGCGCAGCCTGGCCGGACGCAGCGCCGAAGCCGCCCGCGAAATCAAAACCCTGATCAACGCCAGCGTGGAGCGCGTGGAAGAAGGCACCCAGCTGGTGGACAAGGCCGGACTCACCATGAGTGAAGTTGTCACCGCCATTCAACGGGTCACAGACATCATGGGCAACATCAGCACCGCCAGCCATGAACAGGCAGCCGGCGTGGCCCAAGTGGGCTCTGCCGTTTCCCAAATGGACCAAGCCACTCAGCAAAATGCTGCGCTCGTGGAGGAAATGGCGGCCTCCGCCCACAACCTCAAGACCCAGGCCCAACAACTGGTAGAAGGGGTGGCAGTGTTTCACCTGCCGCAAGGGCGTTAGCCCCCAGAATGCCCCTCGCTCCGAAAGACGCCGACAGCCCTTGCCGCACCAGGGGCCCGGCGCCTGCGGCAAAACCCGGGGTCAATGGTTGCGCATCACCAGCAATACATGCGGTCGGCCCCACTCTCCTGGCGGGCGCTTGTCAGACGCTCACGATTGGCGGGGAAATCTAAGTACTCCGCTTCCCGGTTCACATCGTTTTCTATCAAGGTCATCACTTCGCGCAGCGCTGCAACACGGTCCGCAAACGGAGAAGACAGTTGAGGCAAGAAAATCGCCTGGTACGGATTGTCTCGCACCCATTCAAAGGCCGCCCGTCTTGCCAAGCGCTGCTTGCGCAGGTCGCAAAAGGCATAGCCATTGATCACCGGCCCGGCAGTTGCCGCGAAGTCGCGTGTTGCCACGATCGCTCCCGAGATACCAGAACTAACGATCTGTGAAATCGTACGCAACCGGTCCTTTGCGACATAGTGCCAAAAGACAGCGTCATCGCGGAAGCCCATGTCATAGAGCCGAATCGAGAGCACCATCAGGCTCATGGGCGTGACTAGCTCCGGATGCTTGCGGATCTCTGCTTCCACCTCCTTGATACGTTGAGGATCGTTTTGGCTGAGCCTGTCATCGAAGGCGCGAGCAACCGAAACCGATGGCCGCTCATTTGCATCTGTCGCCGCACGATAGTACGGATCTACATACACCCCGATACGCTTAACCGCCTGCTGGGCCGGTGCGGAGGTGGCGAGCAGCGTCATAAAAACCAGGACAAGTAAGCGCAATTGCTTCCCCTTTATAGAGTAACGAGCGAACGGATGCCGGGCCGCCAACACCCCGGCAACCCTCCCCGAGGAAACCTCAGGCCGCTGGCTTCGGGAGTGCACGGTCTTTCCGGCAGGCATGAAGAGGCTGTGCGCGGGAGGAAAGGATATGGACGACTTCCCGGGTTTCTCCATTGACGACTCCCTTGATACAGGCACAGCCATAGCCATAACTTCCATTGACCTTGACCCATTGGGATGGCTTGAACTCCGGCCAGTCTCCTTCGGCTTGATGGCCCCCCTGGATACCGACAACCCACTCCGCGCTACGATCCTGAAGCCATGCATTGCCTAGCGTAGGGTTGTGAAACCACCCACATAGAGTTTGGGTCGTTGGCGCAGCTACCGCTCCCGCCGCTGAGCCCACGACCAGCACAATGAAGAAGAAGGCACGCATACAGCGGGCGCACCGTGACAAAAGCGTGAGAAGGTGATCAACCTGAGCATTCAATACAAAGAAGCTCAACGCGAATCTCTTACAGTCATTGACAACCCAGCGACTTTGAAACATACGCTCGTTGGCTTTGGGGGGCGCCGAATCACAGACAAACATCGGTTGCACTATCACTACTGCACCCAAGGCTTTGCGCTAGGGCGCACTCGTGGTAGACGGAAGCTGCCCATAGCTGTTGTGATAAGTCTTGCCCGGCTTTGGAAACGTGAACTTCATCCCCGACCAAATGGTGTCCACGCTCAGAGTCGTGCTCTCCACCAGTCCATGGCTGTAGCCGATGCGAATGACATGGGGCAGTGCGAGGTCCGTGCCTAGTTGCCTCGCTTTCGGCCACGAGACCCATAGCATGCCCGTCTTCTTCAGATGCTGGACGAGCTTGGGAAAGTGAGCATCCATCGCTGCTTGCGAGGTGACGAACACGTGGAGGTAATCGAAAGTGTCGTGCAAGGTCCGGCTGGAGTTGAGGCCAGGAAGATGAATTGCCTCTAGTACCGAAGCAGGCGCGTCGACAAAGTAGGCCCGCATCCCCTCTTTCACCCCCATCTTCTGCGCCACGGTCTTCAACATACGCTCCTCACGTGATGGCATTCACTGCGCACGGCCCAGTGCACATAGTGCGCGGTGATTGTCCGTTTACACAAAATTCTGTACTCCCTCCACGTCTCACCAACCCTGGCACCGAGTTCGACTTCTTTCAAGATGCCGACGATTTGACTTTCACTGAACTTTGATTTCTTCACGTAGAGACTCCGTTGGAGGAATTTTCTCTACTTCACACTGGCTCAAGATTTCAAGGTG
>CAUOXL010000001.1:0-250052 GCA_963508575.1 uncultured Rhodoferax sp. | reverse complement strand
GATACCGACGTTGTCGCCAGCTTGGCCTTGGTCCAGCAGCTTGCGGAACATTTCCACGCCTGTGCAGGTGGTCTTCTGGGTGTCTTTGATACCGACGATTTCGATTTCTTCGCCGACTTTGACGATACCGCGCTCCACGCGACCTGTCACCACGGTACCACGACCGGAGATGGAGAATACGTCTTCCACGGGCATCAGGAATGCGCCGTCCACTGCACGCTCAGGGGTGGGGATGTAGGTGTCCAGTGCGTCAGCCAGCTTCATGATGGCTTCTTCACCCAGAGCACCCTTGTCGCCTTCCATGGCCAACTTGGCGGAACCACGCACGATGGGGGTGTCGTCACCGGGGAATTCGTACTTGGACAGGAGTTCGCGAACTTCCATTTCCACCAGTTCGAGCAGCTCTTCATCATCGACCATGTCGCACTTGTTCAGGAACACGATGATGTAAGGAACACCCACTTGGCGAGCCAACAGAATGTGCTCACGGGTCTGGGGCATGGGGCCGTCAGCTGCGGAGCAAACCAGAATAGCGCCGTCCATTTGGGCCGCGCCAGTGATCATGTTCTTCACATAGTCAGCGTGGCCGGGGCAGTCCACGTGAGCGTAGTGGCGGTTAGCAGTTTCGTATTCGACGTGTGCGGTGTTGATGGTAATACCGCGTGCTTTTTCTTCAGGAGCAGCGTCGATCTGATCGTAGGCCTTGGCAGAGCCACCGAACTTTGCAGCCAACACGGTGGTGATAGCAGCTGTCAGGGTTGTCTTGCCGTGGTCCACGTGACCAATCGTGCCCACGTTCACGTGGGGCTTGGTACGGGTGAATTTTTCTTTTGCCATGTTTCAATTCTCCAATGAGCTAATCCCGTGTGTTGGTTTTACGTCTGCACGATGTTGCTGATTCGCCCCGCACGGGAACAGGGCGGCACACCGTCGCAGACAACAAAAAATTACTTAGCGCGAGCTGCCATGATGGCTTCAGACACGTTACGCGGGGCTTCCGCGTAGTGCTTGAATTCCATCGTGTAGGTTGCACGACCTTGCGACATCGAACGCAGCGATGTGGAGTAGCCGAACATTTCGGACAATGGAACTTCAGCCTTGATTGCTTTGCCACCGCCAACCATGTCGTCCATACCTTGCACCATACCGCGGCGCGAGGACAAATCGCCCATCACGTTGCCGGCGTAGTCTTCAGGCGTTTCCACTTCCACAGCCATCATGGGCTCCAGAATCACGGGGTTGGCTTTACGGCAACCTTCCTTGAAACCAAAGATAGCGGCCATCTTGAACGCGTTTTCGTTGGAGTCCACGTCGTGGTAGGAACCGAAGGTCAAAGTCACCTTCACATCCACCACGGGGTAGCCCGCCATTACACCCTGAGTCAGAGCTTCAATCACACCCTTCTCTACGGCCGGGATGTATTCACGAGGAACCACGCCGCCCTTGATCGCGTCAACGAATTCAAAGCCCTTGCCTGCTTCATTCGGTTCCACAGTTAACACAACGTGACCGTATTGCCCCTTACCACCGGACTGACGCACGAACTTGCCTTCGACGTCGGACACACTCTTGCGAATAGTTTCGCGGTAAGCGACCTGGGGCTTGCCCACATTGGCTTCCACGCCGAATTCGCGCTTCATGCGGTCCACAATAATTTCCAAGTGCAACTCACCTTGGCCACCAATGATGGTTTGACCGGATTCTTCGTCGGTCTGCACACGGAAAGATGGATCCTCTGCAGCCAGGCGACTCAAAGCGATACCCATTTTTTCCTGGTCAGCCTTGGTCTTGGGCTCAACGGCTTGGCGAATCACGGAATCAGGGAACACCATGCGCTCCAAAGTGATCACCGCAGCTGGATCGCACAAGGTTTCGCCTGTTGTTACATCCTTCAAGCCCACACACGCAGCGATGTCACCGGCACGGATTTCGTCCACTTCTTCGCGGTTGTTAGCGTGCATCTGCACGATACGGCCGATACGCTCCTTCTTGCCGCGCACAGCGTTATAAACGGTGTCACCTTTTTTCAGGACGCCGGAATACACGCGAACGAAAGTCAACTGACCCACAAACGGATCTGTCATCAACTTAAACGCCAAAGAAGCGAACTTCTCGTTGTCGTCAGCCTTGCGGGTGACTTCCTTTTCGTCCTCGTCAAAGCCCTTGATCGCCTTCACGTCCAAAGGAGAAGGCATGAGTTCAATCACGGCGTCCAACATGCGTTGCACACCCTTGTTCTTGAACGCGGTACCGCACAACATGGGCTGGATTTCGCCAGAAATGGTGCGAGCACGCAGACCGGCGGTGATTTCCTCTTCGGACAACTCGCCTTCTTCAAGGTATTTGTTCATCAGGTCTTCGGAAGCTTCAGCAGCCGCTTCGACCATCTTTTCGCGCCACTCTTTGGCAGTTTCCACCAAGTCAGCAGGGATGTCTTCAAAGGTGAACTTCATACCCTGGGAAGCTTCGTCCCAGATAATGGCCTTCATCTTGCGCAGATCAACCACACCGGTGAAGTTTTCTTCAGCGCCGATAGGAATCACGATAGGCACAGGGCTGGCCTTTAGACGCAACTTCATCTGGTCCACGACCTTGAAGAAGTTGGCGCCGGTACGGTCCATCTTGTTCACGAAGGCCAAACGTGGCACTTTGTATTTGTTAGCCTGACGCCACACGGTTTCAGACTGGGGCTGCACGCCGCCCACGGCGCAATACACCATGCATGCGCCATCCAGCACGCGCATGGAACGCTCCACTTCAATGGTGAAGTCCACGTGCCCAGGGGTGTCAATGATGTTGATGCGGTGCTCAGGGAAGGAGGAGTCCATACCCTTCCAGAAGCAAGTGGTGGCCGCAGAGGTAATGGTGATACCGCGCTCTTGCTCTTGCTCCATCCAGTCCATTGTGGCCGCGCCATCGTGCACTTCGCCGATTTTGTGGTTCACGCCGGTATAGAAAAGAATACGCTCGGTCGTGGTGGTTTTGCCGGCGTCAATGTGCGCAGAAATACCGATGTTGCGGTAGCGCTCAATGGGGGTAGTGCGAGCCATGATGGATCCTTGGTTGATCAAATTCTTGAGGGGGTCTGCCGCACCATGCAGCAAGACAAACGACTTTCAAAGTATGGCCAGCCCACATGACAGCGCCATTGCGCTGCCCGGACCTGCCAAACTCTGAAAGCCGCGATTTCCGTTGCTTAGAAACGGAAGTGAGAGAAGGCCTTGTTGGCTTCAGCCATACGGTGCACTTCGTCACGCTTCTTCATGGCGCCGCCACGGCCTTCAGTGGCTTCCAACATTTCGTTGGCCAGGCGCTGAGCCATAGACTTTTCACCACGCTTGCGAGCGGCTTCCTTGATCCAGCGCATGGACAAAGCCAAGCGACGGACAGGACGCACTTCCACAGGCACCTGGTAGTTAGCACCACCCACGCGGCGGGATTTCACTTCCACCATGGGTTTCACGTTGTTGATAGCAACGGTAAACGCTTCCAGAGCATCCTTATCGGGGTGCTTTTTGGCGATCAGCTCGAGTGCGCCGTAAATGATGCGCTCTGCAACTGCTTTTTTGCCGCCTTCCATGATCACGTTCATGAATTTGGACAGCTCGACGTTGCCGAACTTGGGATCCGGCAGGATTTCACGTTTAGGGACTTCGCGACGACGTGGCATATTTCACCTCATATTGCTTCAGTTGGCGCCTTTTTAGACACCGCGAGAGTTATTCAAAACTCCCACTTACTCGACCCACACGGACAATTCCGGGCTTCGGGTCACTTCGCTGCATCTCCGCGCCACGCGGGGAACAGCACCGAAAAATTCGAACCTACAGAGCTTATTTAGCCTTTGGCTTCTTAGCACCGTACTTGGAACGGGATTGCTTGCGGTCTTTCACGCCTTGCAAGTCCAAAGAACCGCGAACGATGTGGTAACGCACACCTGGCAAGTCCTTGACACGACCGCCACGAACCAGCACCACGCTGTGTTCCTGCAAGTTGTGGCCTTCACCGCCGATGTAAGAAATCACCTCAAAACCGTTGGTCAAGCGCACTTTGGCAACTTTACGCAGAGCGGAGTTAGGTTTTTTAGGCGTTGTGGTGTACACACGGGTGCACACACCGCGACGCTGCGGAGAGTTCTGCATAGCAGGGCTCTTCGACTTGATGGTCTCGACCTCACGGCCTTGACGCACGAGTTGGTTAATGGTTGGCATTGAAAAACGTCCCTAAACGTTTGAATATTACGAAAACGTGAATCCCTTCGGAATTTCCGAAAAGCCTTCTAATGTAGCAGATCAAGGATTTTCACGCAAACTGCTTGCGGCAATCAGCGGATCCAGAGGCGCAAGGCATCCCAAGCGCGCCCGATGACACCGGCCTGCTCCACAGCGTCGAGCGCCAACAACGGCACCTCCGCTACCACCTGGTCGCCAGCACGCACCTTCAGCGTGCCAAGCACCTGCCCCTTGGCCACCGGGGCTACGATGGGCTCATTGCGCACAACTTCGGTCTTGAGTTGCGCTGCGGTACCCGCAGGCACGGCCACGATCACCCCCTGTGCACGCCCGGCTTTGACCTCGGAGCTGGCCCCTTTCCAGACCTTGGGGGTAACGACAGCAGCACCGGCGTCAAACAGCTTCACCGCTTCAAATGCGGTGTAGCCCCAGTTGAGGAGCTTTTGTGATTCGTTGGCGCGGGCATTCTCACTTTCGGTTCCCAGCACGATAGACAGCAAGCGGCGGCTTCCTGATGCTGCAGGAGTTCCCGCGGGCGCCCCTGCAGTGACCAGGGCCGGGAAGTCCCGCTTGGCAGTGGCTACCAGACAGTACCCTGCGGCATCGGTATGGCCGGTCTTCAAGCCATCAACCGTCGGATCGCGGAACAGCAAAAGGTTACGGTTGCTGTCATTGGCAGCCGGAGTACCGGGGTACCGGTATTTTTTGATGGCGTAGTAACCGACATAGTCCGGAAAGTCACTCATCAAACGTGTCGCCAGAATGCTCAAATCACGTGCAGTGGTGATGTGCCCGGCTTCCGTCAATCCCTCGGGATTTTTGTAGCCCGTGTTTTTCATGCCCAGCACCTTGGCCTGGTCATTCATCATCTGGACGAATCGCTCCAGGGTTCCACCCACCCCTTCAGCCAACGCCATCGTTGCATCGTTTCCACTTTGGACAATCATGCCCTTGATGAGATCTTCGACCGGCACCTGCATCTTAGGGTCGATGAACATGCGTGAACCCGGCATCTTCCAGGCGCGCTCACTGACCGGCAAAGTCTGCTTCAAATCGATCTTTCTGGAGCGCACGGCGTCAAACACCAGATAGGCTGTCATCAGCTTGGTGAGCGAGGCCGGCTCCACCGGCATATCCATATCCTTGGAGGCCAGTATTTGGTTCGAGGTCACGTCCAGCAGCAAATAGGCGCGGGCAGCCACTTCAGGCGGACGTGGCGCTTGGGCGGCAACGGCAAAGCTCAGGGCCGCCAGAACGGAGGCAATCAAGAATTTCATAGGTCAGTCAAGTTGGGAATCAAATAGAGAGGCGCGGGCCTTGCTGTCAGGCCCGCAGAGTCAGGCCCGGAGATGGCGCACCACCAGGCTGCGCAACAAGGGCAATTGTCCGTGAAAGAAATGCCCGCCCCCGGGCACCACCGTCACCGGCAGGCTTTGGGGTCGGGCCCAATTCATCACGTCCGCAAGAGGCACGGTGTCATCCTGCTCGCCGTGCAGCACCAAGGTGCGTTCATGCAAACCGGGCGGGACGGGCGCCACCTCGAAGCGGCTTGCTGCAGTGCCCACCAGCACGATCTTGGCAGGGTCGCGTGCAGCCAGCGCAGCAACCGCATGGCTGGTGACGAAAGCACCGAATGAAAATCCGGCCAGGGCCAACACGCCATTTGGAGCAGCGTGTGCCACCACCGCCAACAGATCTTGCAGTTCGCCGGTGCCGTTGTCGTAAGTACCCTCACTGCTACCCACGCCACGGAAATTAAAGCGCACAGCACGCCAGCCGGTCTGCACAAAGGCACGGGCCACGGTCTGCACCACCTTGTTGTCCATGGTCCCGCCAAACAGCGGGTGGGGGTGGGCAATCACAGCCGTACCGCGCCATGTCGCTGCAGGGAAATCAGCGGGCTCGTCAATGAGCCCTTCCAGCACGCCGGACGGACCCGCGATCTGAAACTTTTGGGTAGAGGAATTCATTTGCTATGGATTCAGTAGCTGCTCGCGCACATTCGGCGGGCGCTACTGGCATTTTTTACTCAAATCAGCGGCCGAGGTGAGCGGGCGTCAACAAGCGCTCCACCACTTCGCCGTTCTTCAGATGCGACTCGACGATTTCGTCAATGTCCTGTGCATCCACAAAGGTGTACCAGACCGCCTCCGGGTACACCACGGCCACCGGACCGGCGGCGCAGCGATCCAGGCAACCCGCTTTGTTGACCCGCACCTGGCCGGGACCGGACAAGCCGGCCTCCTTGACGCGCTGCTTGCAACGGTCAAAACCCGCTTGGGCATTGTGGTGCGCGCAACTGTCTTCCCCGTTTTTGCGCTCATTGAGGCAGAAAAAGATGTGGCGCTCGTAGTAGGAGGCGGTGGATTGAGTAGTGTCGGTCATGGCGGGATTCTAGTTTTTCGCATCCCGACGACCAATGTGCCCGAGCAGATAAACCGAGGCCGCATAGGGCCACAACCACCCGACCCACTGCGCCAATCCATTAAAGCGGATGAAGCGCCCCTGCTCCCAGAGCTGCAAGGTCTGCGCGAAGTACGGGCTTTCCGGCGCCTGATTCAGCAGGCTCAAATACACGCCGAGAGCCAACAAGGCCAATGCTGCACTGGCGCGCCAGGAGGCGAACACAAACAACAGCGCCAGTGAAGCCCCGGCAAACAGGCCGATTTGTGCAGGAACGTCTAACCATGCCCAGGCATGCAGTGGCCCCCAACTGAGTGCTGCGGACAGGGCGGAAACCAGAATGGCTGACGATGTAGTCACAGCCACCACCACTGTGCGTCGCCACACCGCCCGCACCACGCAAAAACCCAAGAGGCAGGGAATCCACAAACCCAGTGCGACGCATAGCAATTCTGTTCCCGGTGCCAGCGGCATCAAAGCGGAATCGCGCACCGGCAACCACAGCTCGAAACGAGAGTCTTCCACGTAGGCTTTCAGCAAACCCTCCAGTCGTGTCACCACCTGCCCCAGCCCCAAGGGCACCGATGCAGGGAACAACAGCCCCACCGGCCAGGTAGCCAAGAGCACGATGCCCCCGCGGGAATGGGGCACAAACCAGCGACTGCGCAATTGGTTCCAGCGATCAATGGCGCCCGCTTTTTGCAACACGAAAGCCACCGCAGCGCCAACCCAGGCTCCGGCAGAGTTCAACAAGAAATCTTCCCGCGAGGGCACCCGCATTGGCAAGTAGCTTTGGAGCCCTTCCATCAACAGGGACAGCAGCATCACACCAACAGGCGCCCACCACACCGAGGAGCGCCGCCAGCCCGAGCGCAAAGCACCGAGCGCGACCAGGCCACCCAAGGGCACGTATCCGGCCACATTGACCGCGACGTCAAACCCCGTCCAATAGCGCGGCGTGGGCGCCAACAGGAATTCCCAACTGGCAATGCCCTGGTCGCGCCACTCCACAAAGGGGAACAGGCTCGCGTAAACCACCAGTGCGGCATACAAGGCAGCCAAAGGCCATGCGGTGGACTTGTGCATGGCCAAGCTTTGTCAGAAGGGCTTCACCACCACGAGGATGACGATGGCCGTGAGCAAAAGCACCGGAATCTCATTAAACCAGCGGTAGAACACATGGCTGCGCTGGCTGATACCGGCTTCCAACTTGCGCAGCATCACGGAGCACCCATGGTGGTAGCCGATAACCAGCAACACCAACGTGAGCTTGGCGTGCATCCAGCCGCTGCCGGGCCCCATGCCAATGCCGTAGCCCCACCACAGGTACAGCCCCAAGCCCAAGGCCGGAATAGCCAGCAAGGTGGTGAAGCGCAGCAGCTTGCGCGCCATCAACAGCAAGCGCGCCCGCTCGGCCTCAGAGCCTGCGGGCACCATGGCCAAGTTCACAAAAATGCGGGGGAGATAGAACAGGCCGGCGAACCAGCTGGCGATAAACACGATGTGGAGGGCTTTGATCCAGAGCATGAGCAAGTGTAGCCCCCACGCACCACCGCTGAGCGGGTCGCTGCCCCCAAGGGGGCTCATTTGCATTGGGGGGGCCCAGCGGCAAATGGTGCAGTCGCAGGCACTGGCGTGCGGAACACTCACCCACCCGACAACCTTCAAGCTCTGCGAAACGTCCAGGCAAAAAAAACCCCAGCACAGGGCTGGGGTGATAAGCCTTTTTTGCTGTCACACATCAAGGCCCCGCTCAGGGAGGAAAAGCGGGGGATAGCAAGCTACCCGGAGCGGAATTTAGCAATATTGCCGCAGTGTGACAAGCATTTTTTGGCAATACCCTTGCTATTCGCTGAGGTATTTAGCAAATTGACTCAAAGGGCCAACCACGGGCCCGCACGGCTTTCGGGCACAATTTTGGCCATGACCCCATACGCACCTTTCCCCGCCGGACGCCCGCGCCGCCTGCGCCGCGACACATTCACCCGCAACCTGGTGCGTGAAAACGCCCTGAGCGCCCACGACCTGATCTACCCGGTCTTTGTGGTGGATGGACAAGCACAGCGCGTGCCCATTGCGTCCATGCCCGGCGTGGAGCGGCTCAGCCTGGATTTGCTGCTGCCGGTCGCCGAACAGTGTGTGAAGCTGGAAATCCCGGTCATGGCCTTGTTTCCAGTGCTGGACCAGTCCCTCAAAACCTATGACGGTGCCGAAGCCCTGAACCCTGATGGCTTGGTACCCCGTGTGGTGCGCGCCTTGAAAAAAGAATTCCCCGAGCTCGGTGTGATGACCGACGTGGCGCTGGACCCGTTTACCACCCACGGCCAAGACGGCATCCCCGACACCCGCCCAGAAGAAAACGGCTACATCCTGAATGAAGAGACCACCGCCCAGCTGGTGCAGCAGGCCCTCACCCAGGCCCGTGCCGGCGTGGACATCGTGGCCCCCAGTGACATGATGGACGGACGCATAGGCGCCATCCGCAACGCCCTGGAAGCCGAAAAGCTGGTGCACACCCGCATCATGGCTTACAGCGCCAAGTACGCCAGCGCTTTCTATGGCCCCTTCCGCGACGCCGTGGGCTCCGCCGGCAACCTAGGCAAGGGCAACAAAAAGGTCTACCAGATGGACCCCGCCAATACCGACGAGGCGCTGCGCGAAGTCGCGATGGACATTGCCGAAGGTGCGGACATGGTGATGGTCAAACCCGGCATGCCCTACCTCGACGTGGTGCGCCGCGTCAAAGACGAGTTCAAGGTGCCCACTTTCGCCTACCAGGTGAGCGGCGAGTACGCCATGCTCAAGGCCGCCGCCCAGAACGGCTGGCTGGACCATGACGCGGTGATGATGGAGAGCTTGCTGGCCTTCAAGCGCGCAGGCGCCGATGGCATCCTGACCTACTTCGCACTCGACGCAGCTCGTGCCCTGAAAGCCTGACGCTATCAAATCAGGAGCTACCCGCGCAAACTCCACGAGCGATAGCAGCACTTTTACCCACGAGGCACGCCATGCGCATCTTTCACATCGAGCTGGGGCACATCCGCGAAAGCGCCGACCTCGAAGCCCTGTCCGCACAAGGTCTGGAGCAGCAGGGCTATGTGTGGATCGCCTGTGGACGCCCGGAGTTTGAGGCAGAGCAGATGCGCGTGCAGGCCGCATTGCAAGCCCTGTGCGGCGTGCAGTTGGTGGACCTGCACATCTCCGACCTGATCAACAAGCAGCTGCCCTCGCACTACGACTACACCTCGCAGTACGACGTGCTGGTGTTCCGCCGCCTGGCGGCGAGCTCCATGGCAAAGCCTGCTGCGGCGCCGGTTACCGGTGCACCCGCCGGTCGACTGAGTGGGCCACCGATTCTGCGACGCATAGATACCAGCCCCGTGGGCTTTGCCGTGTTGGACCGCGTGTTGCTCACGGTGCACCCCGAGGACTGCACGGTGCGCGACAGCTACGCCGACAAGCTGCTGCAAACCGGCAGCGCGGATGCCCGTGCGGCAGGCGCGCGCCTGCCTACCAGCCCTGCGGACCTGATGCTGCGCATCGTGAACTCCATGGTGGACGGCTACCTCGCCCTGCGGCGCGAACTGACCCAACAGCTGGACCACTGGCAGAGTGAGTTGCTGAGCCCGCGTGCACGCTTCACCAACTGGAGCGCCTTGCTGGAAGCGCGAATGGCACTGCATCAACTGGACGACGTGTGCGAGGAGCAGCGCTCCAGCATTCAGGACTGGATTGAGGCCATCAAAACCTGGCCGGAACCGGAAAGCCCCCTGGAAGCCCGAGAGCGCGAACTGCTGCAAGTGCGCAGCCGGGATGTACTGGAACACATCGAACGCGTGGTGCACCACGTGCGCCGGCTGGAGCAGAGCGTGGAAACCGCGGTGCAAATGCACTTCAGCGTGCAAGGCAGCCGCACCAACGACATCATGCGCACCTTGACGGTGCTCACCGCCATCTTTTTGCCCCTGAACCTGATGGCCGGCATTTTCGGGATGAACTTCGACTTCATCCCGTTGCTGCACCAGCAAAGCGGCTTCTGGTGGACCTTGGGCGCCATGGGCCTGACAGCGGCCGGGCTGGCGCTGGTCTTCTGGCGCAAACGCTACCTCGCCCGCACCACCCGTTAACGCGAGTGGGTTCTGCCCTGCCCTTTTCCGCTCAGCCTACGTGCTGTTGCAGAAATGCCAGCGTCCGCTGGCGGGCCAAGGCCGCCGCCTCGGCGTTGTAGGCGGCGCGGTGGTCGCAGTTAAAGCCGTGTTGGGCCGGATAAATCTGCACCTCCACGCCCGGCTGGGCCTTGGCGAACGCATGCACGGTCTCCATGGGAATCGCGTGGTCCTGCTCACCGAAGTGGGCCAACACCGGGCAGGCCGGTACCCGGGCTGCCTCGGCGGGCATGGTCATTCCGCCGCCGTAGTAAGGCACTGCTGCGGCCAGCCCGTTGACCTGCTCGGCCGCGCGCCAACTGAGCCAACCGCCCCAGCAATAGCCCATCACAGCCACTTTGCCGGCACGGGCTGCGTAGTTCACCGCTGCTTGGACGTCCTGCATGACTCCGGGGGCGGGCAAAGCCTCCACCTGCGCTTTCAGGGCGGCCCCGGCGGCAATGTCGTCTTTGGTGTACCCCAGCTCCACGCCGGCCTGCACCCGATGAAAAGTGGCGGGCACCACCACCAGGTATCCGTCCGCCGCATAGCCATCGGCCACCGTACGGATATGGGCATTCACCCCGAAAATCTCCTGCAACACCACGAGCCCCCCCTTGGGAGCCCCCGCCGGCGTGGCAAGGTATGTGGGGATGGACGCGCCGTCTGCGGCGGTGAGGATGATGGTGCTGCCCATAGGTGCATTCTGAAAAGTGCTTGTTTAAAAGTTACTGGGCTTGGAAACCGCTGGCCTTGATCAGCTTGGCCCAGACCTGCGTGTAAGACTGTTCGCGCTTGGCGAGCTGCTGCTGGTTCATGAAGCCCACGGTCAGGCCCATGGCGGTGAGGTGGTCTTTGACTTCCGGCTGCGCAATGACCTTGGCCAAGGCGTCCGAGAGCTTGTCCAGCGTGGCTTTGGGTGTGCCTGCTGGTGCAAAGAGACCGTAGTAAGGCATGTCTTCCAGACCGGCCAGGCCCAGCTCGCTCAACGTCGGCACATCCGGCAGGATGGCCTGGCGGCTACCGCCCAGCACGGCCACGATGCGGATCTTGCCGGCCTTGTGGTTTTCGATGAAGTCCGGCACCGAGCCCACACCGGCGGCGATCTGGTTGCCCAGCATGTCGGCCATCATGGGGGCGCTGCCCCGGTAGGGGGCGGCCACCAGGTCCAGCTTGTATTTCTCGCCCAGCACCTTCACCAGAAACTCCGGTGTGGAGGCCGGTGCCGGCACGCCCAGCGTACCTTTGCCGCCCTGGGTGCGCACCCAGGCCATGTATTCGGCGGTGCTCTTGGCGGGCGTACCACCCGAGACGGCCAGCGCATTCACAAAAGTAGCAAAACCTGCCACGGGCACAAAGTCCTTGGACGGCTCGAACCCGGGGTTCTTGACGACCTGCGGCAGGATGGAGATGGTGTGGTCGTGGCTCAGGAACAGGGTGTTGCCGTCCGGCGCTGCCGCTTTGAGTGCTTGGGCCGCGATCTGACCGCCGGCCCCGGCTTTGTTCTCCACCACCACGGCCACGCCCAGCTGGTCCTTGAGTTTGTCGGCCAGGGTGCGGGCAATCGCATCTGTACCGCCGCCTGCAGGAAAGCCCACCAGAATGCGCACCGGCCCGGTTTGGGCATGGGCCGCGCCGGTAAACGCCACCGCCATCAATGCAGCCGCTGCAGCGCCCGCAATAGTGCGAACACGGTGGGTGAAGGCGCTGCGCGCGCCTGCCGTGGCCTGAGTCAACCAAGTTGTCATAGAGCTCTCCGAATTTATGGGGGATGCCGCTCGGTGCGGCTGCAAGGTGCAAGCGTAAGCCAAAACCGGGCCACACCGGTACCATGGGCGCATGCAAGCCATCGTTCTCATTACCGGCGGCTCCCGTGGCATTGGCGCGGCCACCGCCCTGGCCGCCGCACAAGCCGGCTACGCCGTTGCCGTGAATTACGCGAGCAACTCCCTCGCTGCCGATGAGGTGGTCAGGCAGATTCGCCAGCAAGGCGGCAAGGCCATCACCGTGCAGGCAGATGTGGCCGACGAAGCCCAGGTACTGGCCATGTTTGCCAAGGTGGATGCCAAGCTGGGGCGCATCAGCGCGCTGGTGAACAGTGCGGGCGTGGTGGACCAGGCCTGCCGCGTAGCCGACATGCCTCTGGAGCGCCTGCGCCACATGCTGGACACGAACGTGCTGGGCAGCATGCTGTGTGCCCGCGAGGCGGTGCGCCGCATGAGCACCCGCTACGGTGGCGCGGGTGGCAGCATCGTCAACCTCTCCAGCGTTGCTGCGACGCTGGGCTCGCCTGGGCAGTATGTGGACTACGCCGCCAGCAAGGGGGCGATTGACAGCTTCACTGTGGGCCTGGCCCGCGAAGTGGCGGGTGAAGGGGTGCGGGTGAATGCAGTGCGCCCGGGCATCATTGATACGGACATTCACGCCTCCGGCGGGCAGCCGGACCGCGCACAACGCTTGGCGCCGCAGGTGCCCATGCAGCGCCCCGGCCGTGCCGAAGAGGTGGCAGCCAGCATCCTCTGGCTCATGAGCCCGCAAACCAGTTACACCACCGGCGCACTGATCGACGTGGCGGGCGGGCGTTAGCGCCTGTTGGCCTCAAGGGCGCGGGGCAGGCTCTGCAGGCAGTCCGAACAGGTCCGCCGCATTGCCCCATGCCACTCGGCGCGCCACCGCCGGGGGCAAGCCCCCCAACCAGCTGCGGTACTCCTGAATCAAAGCCTCGTAGTACTGCCAGCGCTGGTTGACCCAGGTGTCCGAACCGATCACAAAGCGGTCCGGGAACTCCAACAGCAGGGCCCGCCACTCCGGGCACAACACGGGCGCACCGGCCGATGTGCAGGTCAGCCCCGGCCGGTAAGACAGCTCCCCCATCAAGCCCGGATACTGGCGTAACAGCGTGCGCACCCGCTCCACCGGCACGCCACCGATGCCGGTGTGGGCCCAGATGAGCCGGCTGCGGGCGCCGGCCGACGGCGTGGCACGCAGCAATCCGTCAATGGCGACGTCATCCACATGCGCCAGCACCACCAGCCCCTCGCGCTCGGCGCGGGCCATGAGCTGCACCGCCACCGGACCGGCAGCATTGGCGCTGTCGTACAAATGAAATTCACCCAGCCCCCGGTAGGGCCCGGCTGCGGTGCCACGGCGGAGTTCGGTGTCCACCATGGTGGCAATGCCCGGGTCGCGGAACCAGTTGTCGTAATCGGCCCGGTCGCGGTACAGGCGCACCAGCGGCACCACCGTCACACCCGCCGCACGGGTGTGGGCGCTGGCATCTGCCAGGGTGCGGGTGCCGCCATTCGGGCGGGAGTTGGCCAGCACGGCGCGCACGCCACTGCGTTGCATGCGGCCCAGCACATCGTCCACGGGGTGGGCCTGCTGCGCCTCAACGTTGTAGTGCAAGTGCGCATCAAAAATGGGGCCGGCATAGTCGGCCGCATGTGCCCATGACGCGGCCCACAAGCCCGCTGCTGTCAGCCACATCCCTAAGCGCTGATTCATGGTGTTTACTCCGGTGAAAGTCCCAGGGCGCTTTGTAGCGGTTTTTTCGGAGACGCACACTCCCGAGCTGCAGTACCATGCGCGCTCTGCCACACCGGCAGCCCCAACCGGACCTCGCTATGGATCTCAAACCGCTGGTGACCCTGCTGGCCATCGTGAACCCCTTGGCCATCGTGCCGTTTTTCATCCACTACACGCAGGGCTTCTCCGGCGCGCAGCGGCGCAACACCATCTGGGTGTCCTCGGTCAGCGCCTTTGTGGTGATTGCGGTCAGCGCCTTGGCCGGCCTGCAAATTCTGGAGTTCTTCGGCATTTCACTGGCGAGCTTTCAGGTGGGCGGCGGCATGTTGCTGCTGACGAGCGCGCTCAACATGCTGAACGCCCAACCCGCCGAGGCCAAGCCCAGCAGCCATGAGCTGCAGGACGGCGCCGAAAAGGCGGCCATGGGCGCCAGCATTGCGGTGGTGCCCCTGACCATTCCCTTGCTGACCGGCCCGGCCACCATGTCCACCGTGGTGATTTATGCCGACAAGGCCAAAACCTTTTTCCAGCTCAGTACCCTGGTGGGTTATGGCGTGGTGGTGGCCTTGGCCACCGCCTTGTGCTTTTCGCTGGCGCAGCCGATTGCGCGCGTGCTGGGCAAGACCGGCATCAATGTGATGACCCGCTTGATGGGTCTGATCCTGGCGGCGCTGGCGGTGGAAGTGATGAGCGACGGCCTGACCAAGCTGTTCCCGGTGCTCAGCGGGCACTAATCCCCTCCGGCCCACACTCAGGCGCCGGCGATGCCGTTGCGGCTCAGAAAGTCGCCCACCAGCTCCAGGCGCAAGAGCGGATTGTCCAGTTGCATCAGCCCCTGGCGCAGTGGCGGCGGCAGCTGCAACAGCTCACACCAGCGGTTGGCCACCCAGGCACAGTCATCAAACCGGTAGGGGGGCTGCACCGGCAGCTGGGCGGCATCCGTGCGCTGCTGCAGGTTGTCCAGCAAAGACTCCAGTGCCTGCGCCACCACTTTCAAGTCATCGGGGACCGGCATTACTTTGTCGGGCGGCAAGCCTTGCACGTCTGCTACCCACAGGCCGTGTGGGAGCCGCTCGCGGCGGGTGATGCGAAAGCGCTCCCCGGCCGTGCAACGCACCAGCATCAACCCGGCTTGCGGGGCTGAAAACTCGGTCACGGTGGCCAGGGTGCCTATGTCAGCAAATTCCTCTGGGGCAAAACCGTCGCCCTGAGGTCCGGGCCTGCGCACCTCCTCGCCTCGCACAAGAGAGACGACCCCGAAAGGCGCGCCGGTCTTGTGGCAGCGGCCTATCAGGTCGAGGTAGCGGACTTCAAAAATCTGCAGCTGCAGACTGCCGCCGGGGAACAGCACGGTGTTCAGCGGAAACAGCGGCAGCGACTGCAGGGTCAGCAAATCGGGCATACGGCGGCCGGGGACTCAGTTTCTGGCAGGCAACGCGGCCTGGGTTTGCTGCACCCACTCGTCGAGCTGGGCCGTCAGCACCTGCACCGCCGTGGTCAGGGCGCGCACCCCACCCGCCGCATCGGGACTGGGTGCCGGGCTGCTCACCGCCAAAGTTCGCTGGGCGAGCAACATGTCGCCGCTGGGGCTGGCTTGCAAAAGCGTCGCCCGCATGCGAACCAGGCCCCGGCTGGTGCTGGGGCTGTCAAACAACTGGCTGAACTCCTCCAACTCCAGTCGCAGCACCAGTGCACCTGCGGGACTGGGTGCGCCCTCGTTGACATGGAGCACCGGGCGCTGCGCACTCAGCGTGCTGCGCAAATGATGCCGCAACAAGAGTGCAGGCGGCATGCTCCAGCGCGCCTGGGCATACGGGCGCAGCATTTGGGCGTCGCTGTACGCCAGGCGGTACAACACGGCTGCGCCTTCCAAGGCCAGCGGCCCCTGCACGTCTGCCAGCACCAACATGGGCGGGGATGCCATGCGATGGCGGGGCTGTACATCGGTCGCGCCGGGGCCGAAGTCATACACCGATGCCGTGATCCCCTTGGGCGCACTACAACCCAGCAGCGCAAGTGCCATCACAAAGCAAAAACAGGCCTTAGCGCTCGTCCCCATTGCGCCAATAGCTCTCATTTTCATAGCATTTCTCAACATATGTCGCTTTCAGGGGATGGCTGCAGGTGCCGGCGCCACAAAACCGGGCTCCCCCGGGCCGGGCGCACCACCGGGACGACCGAACAACACGCTCTGGGGGTTGTCCCCCAGTGTCTCCATCACGCGTCCGACCTGACGGGCGGTACGCCCGGTGTCTTCGGCGGTACGGCTCAAGCGTGGCACGAGCTGGAGTTGAATCTGTCGGCTGGTGGCGGCCATCGCATCCGTGCTTTGGGCAATGCGGTCCAGCGTGCCACCCGGTTCACTCATGCGGCGGGACGTGCGCTGAAACTCCGCCGCCGAGGCGCGCACCGCTTCTGCGCTGCCACCCAAACGCTCGGAAGTGACTTGCATGCTTTTCAGCGTCGCGTCCGCCTGCTGCACCATGCGGGGCAGGTTCACCGCATCGGGGGCACCCTCGGCCCCCAAAACAGCGCCGGCCCGCTGGGTCAAAGCGCTGATGTTGGCGGCCGCCTGGCTCAGGTTGCCGATGGCAGCCATGAGCTGCTTCTGGTTGTCGGTGTCCAACAAACTGTTCATGCGGATGCTGGCCTGCTCCAGCTGGGTCAGCAGATTTTCACCTTGCCCGGACAGGCGGGACACCATGCTGGCCCGCATGGGAATGCGGGGCACTGCATCGCCTTGCGCCACCAGGGCCGCGCTGCCCTCTTCCTTGTCATCCAACTGGACAAAAGCCAGGCCGGTCACCCCCTGAAAGCCCAACGCCGCAAAGGTGCTCTGGGTGATGGGCGCCGCCTCATTGACGGCAATGCGCAAGAGCACATGGCCACGTTGCACCGGGTCCAGCGTGATGGCAGTCACCCGGCCCACCAGCACGCCCTTGTAGCGCACGGCGGCCTGGGGCTGCAGGCCGGTCACCCCTTCGGGGCTGGAAATTTCGAACACGCGCTGCTCACTGGTGTCGCGGGTCAGCCAGACAGCCAGTGCCGTCAACAAGGCCAGCAACACCAGGACAAAGGCACCGGCCGCAAAAGCGTGGGATTTGTTTTCCATACGTCGTTCTATCTAAGCTGCATTGGCAGCGGAATGCAAGAGCACTTGCGCACGGCGACCCCGACCGCCGCGAAAAAAGTCCTGCACAAAGGGGTGCTCAAAGGCCACCACCACGTCGGGCGCGGCATCCACCACCACCTGCTTGTCGGCCACCACCGCGATGCGGGTGCTCAACTCGAAAATGGTATCGAGGTCATGCGTCACCATGACCACGGTCAAGCCCAGCTCGTGGTGCAGGCTTTTCAGCAGCGCGCAAAAGCCATCGGCACTGTCCGGGTCCAGGCCCGCAGTGGGCTCGTCCAACAATATCAAGGGCGGGTCCATGGCCAGGGCGCGGGCCAGGGCCACCCGCTTAATCATGCCACCGGACAAGTCCGCAGGCATTTTGTGGGCGTGGCGGGCATCCAGCCCCACCATCTGCAGCTTGACCATGGCCACGTCGCGCACCAGCGCCGGCGGCAAGGTACCCCGCTCGCGCAAGGGAAAAGCAATGTTTTCGAGCACGGTAAAGGCAGAAAACAAAGCCCCGTGCTGAAAGAGCATGCCGACCCGGCTGGATGCACCCGCCCGCCCCAGCTCAGCAGCCGGACGGCCTTGTACCGTCACGGTTCCGCGCGCGGGCGTCTCCAGGCCCAGCATCTGGCGCAACAGCACCGTTTTGCCACTGCCCGAGCCGCCCACGATGGACAGCATTTCGCCGGCGGCCACCGCGAGGTTCAGGTCCTGGTGAATGACGGTGGACACACCTGCCGTCTTGAACACCGACCACAGCTTCTCTATCTGCACCATGGGTTCCAAGGGGTCGCTCATAGGCCCACCGATTTGAAAACCACCGCGAACAGCGCGTCCACCAGAATCACCATGGTGATGGAGCTCACCACCGAGGCCGTGGTGCCCTCGCCCAGACTCTGGGTATCGGGTTTGACGCGCAGGCCGTGGTGGCAAGCGAGCAGGGCAATCAACACCCCGAACACACAGGACTTGCCCACAGCCAGCCACAGGTTGGAAATCGCCACTGTCTTGGGCAAGGCGGTCAAGAAATAGGCGGGAGTGAGCCCCATGGCCAGGTCCGAGGCCAACATACCTCCCAGCAAGGCGGCCACCGTGGTCCACACCGCCACCAAAGGCATGGCGATGGCCATCGCCAGCGTGCGGGGCATGACCAGCCGGAAACCTTTGGGAATGCCCATGACACGCATGGCATCCAGCTCCTCCGTCACCCGCATGACGCCGATCTGCGCGGTCATGGCGGAGCCGGATCGCCCCGCCACCAGAATGGCCGCCAGCACCGGGCCCAACTCGCGGATCAGCGCCAACCCAAGAATATTGACGATGAAGCTGTCGGCGCCGTATTGACGCAATTGCTTGGACATCAGATAGGCCAGAACCACGCCGATCAGAAAACCCACCAGGGCGGTAATGGGCAAGGCGGTCGCACCTATGCGGTACAGGTGTCCCGACATATCGCGCCACGGCCCTTGCAGGGGGTGTCGCAGCAACTGCAACAGGTCCAGCATCAACTGTCCGATCAGGCGCACCATGCCGAACAGGTGACTCTCCACGCGGGACAGCTTGCCCCCGAGTAACACCAACAGGGCGTGCCAATCCAGACGCTCTAGGGGTGGTGTGGGTACGGTGAACTGGGCTACGCGGTCCAACACCGCTTTTTGCACCGGTTCGGCCTGAAGATTTACCGGCCATTGGCGGCCCCATGCATTCCACAAGACCTGGGCACCGGTGTGGTCGATACGCTGGGCACCGCGCAGGTCCCATGCCACTGCGGGCTCCCCATTCCCTGGCAGGCTTTGGAGTACCTTTTCCAGGGGCGGCCAGACTTGCTGGGCAGAGAGCGCATCCGCCGTCCAGCGGCCACGCAGGATCACCCGCAGACCCTCGGGGTCTTGGACAAGCTGAAGTACGGGCTGGGTATCCTCCACGAGGCGGCAAGTGAGAGTGGCTAAGGTGCGCATGGTACCTGCTCACCATGGCAGTCAGGAATGCACGCAAAATGCAGACAGGAGACCGACAGAACATGCAGAAACAAGCCCCTACTCCCGATGAGCTGGTCATTGAGCAACGCGCAGGCGTGTTGTGGCTCACCATCCAGCGAGAAGAACGCCGCAACGCCATGAGCCATGGGGTGATTGCCGGCATGGCGCAGGCCATACGCGCAGCACAGCAGCGGCGGGAGGTGCGGGCCATCGTCATTACCGGCGCAGGCTCCAAGGCCTTTTGCTCCGGGGCGGATTTGCAAGCATCCAAGGTGTTCACCGCTGACTTCTCCGAGCCCCACGCTCATCTCGCGCAGTTGCTGCGCGCAGCGCGGGCCAGCCACATCCCCTTGATCGCACGGGTCAACGGCTTGTGCCTGGCCGGCGGCATGGGCCTGCTGTCCATGTGCGACATGGCGGTCGCGTCCACGCACGCCACCTTCGGGCTGCCGGAAGTCAAGGTAGGCGTGTTTCCGGCGCAGGTTCTGACGGTGCTGCAGCACCTGATTCCGCGCCGGGTGCTGGCCGAGATGTGCATCACCGGTGAGCCCATCACCAGCGCGCAGGCGCTCACCTATGGGCTGGTCAACCATGTGGCCGATGATGTGGATGAGAAATTGCAATGGCTGCTGGACCGCTTGCTGGACAAATCGCCGGCCGCCATCCGCCGCGGGCTCTACACCATGAAGTCGGTAGAGACCATGGCGTTTGAAGAGTCCATGGCCTTCACCGAAAGCCAGATTGCCCTATTCACGCTGACCGAAGACGCGCAAGAAGGCCAGAAAGCCTTTCAGGAAAAACGCAAACCCGTCTGGACGGATAAGTGAACACCATGTCTGACACCCCCTCCCTGCTAAATGTCGTCGGCGCCGTGCTCTTCGGCATCGCGCTGGTGCACACCTTCTGCACCAAGTTCTTTGAATCGCTCGCGCACCGCCATCCCGCACATGCAGGGCTTTTGCACCTGTTGGGCGAGGTTGAAGTGGTGTTCGGCTTCTGGGCCTTTGTGCTGGTGGCGGCCATGGCCCTGATCGCCGGGAGCCAAGAAGCCATAGCCTACGCAGAGTCACGCAAATACACCGAGCCGCTGTTTGTCTGCGTAGTCATGGTGGTGGCTGCATCCCGGCCGGTGCTGGAGGCGGTGCGCTCCCTGTTAGCCGGCATCAGCCGTTGGGTGCCCTTGCCTGCGCCGCTGGTACTGGCATGGCTGGGCTTGGCGGTGGTGCCACTGCTGGGCTCGTTGATTACCGAGCCCGCCGCCATGACCTTGGCCGCCCTGATGCTGGCGCCGCAGGTCTTCCGCCCGGACGTGCCGGAGCGACTCAAGTACGCCGCGCTGGGTGTGCTGTTTGTGAACATTTCTATTGGCGGCACCCTGACCTCTTACGCCGCGCCTCCGGTGCTCATGGTGGCAGCCACCTGGAACTGGGACACGGCCTTCATGGCCAGTCAATTCGGCTGGAAAGCGGCTATCGCCGTCGCGATCAATGCCAGTACCGTGGTCTGGCTGTTGCGCAAGCACCTGCCGGCGGCTACGGCCATTGATGCGGCGGCCACCCAAGAAGCGGTGCCCTGGTTGGTCAGCCTGGTGCATCTGGCATTTCTGGCCGGGGTCGTCGTGCTGGCCCACCACCCGGTGCTGTTCCTGGGCCTGTTTTTGTTCTTCTTGGGTTACACCCAGGCCTATGCCCGCTTCCAAAGTCCGCTGATCCTCAAAGAGGGGCTGCTGGTAGGTTTCTTTCTGGCAGGCCTGGTGGTGCTGGGGGGCATGCAGCAGTGGTGGCTGCAGCCCATTGTGTCCAGCCTGGCACCGACCGAACTGTTCTTTGGCGCCTTGGCCTTGACAGCGGTGACCGACAACGCCGCACTCACCTACCTGGGCTCGCTGATCGAGGGCATCTCTCCCGCGGCGCAATACATGCTCGTCGCCGGGGCGGTAGCAGGCGGAGGCCTCACAGTCATTGCCAATGCCCCCAACCCGGCCGGTGTGGCCTTGCTGCGCCAAGGCTTTCAAGAGCAATCGGTGGGGGCCGGCGGCTTGCTGCTGGGTGCCTTGCTACCCACGGCTGTTGCGGCGGCCTGCTTCCTGATGCTATGAACCACGACACCACCTTCGACTACATCATCATCGGCGCGGGGACGGCAGGCTGCCTGCTGGCCAACCGGCTGAGTGCCAACGCGTCCAAACGGGTATTGCTGATCGAAGCCGGTCGCAAGGACGATTACCACTGGATTCACATTCCGGTGGGCTATCTGTACTGCATCGGCAACCCGCGCACCGACTGGTTGTTTCAGACTGCGGCCGAAGCCGGCCTGAACGGGCGCAGCCTGCGCTACCCGCGCGGCAAAACGCTGGGCGGCTGCAGCAGTATCAACGGCATGATTTACATGCGCGGCCAGGCCCGCGACTATGACCGCTGGGCCCAGCTCACCGGCGATGCCAGCTGGACCTGGGACAACAGCCTGCCCTACTTCAAGCTCCATGAAGACCACTACAAGGGCGCCAACGCACTGCATGGTGCCAAGGGAACGGCCTCCCCGCTGATCCAGCACAACCCCACCGATTACGGCAAGGTGCTGCGCCACCACCAGGCGGGCGGCGAATGGCGGGTAGAAAAACAGCGCCTGCGCTGGGACGTGCTGGACGCATTTGCCCAAGCCGCCACACAAGCCGGTGTACCCGCCACTGACGACTTCAACCGCGGCAGCAATGAAGGCGTGGGTTACTTCGAGGTCAACCAACGCGCAGGTTGGCGCTGGAACACCGCCAAGGCTTTTCTGCGCCCCATGTGCTACGCCCGGCCCAACTTCGAGCTGTGGACCAGTGCCCAGGTCGCCAAACTGGTGGTGGAGCCGAACAATGCCAACGGGCCACTGGATGCGCCCCTGCGCTGCACGGGCGTGCAAGTGTGGGATGGCAGCGAGATGGTGACCGCCACCGCCCGCAGCGAGGTCTTGCTGTGTGCTGGCGCCATAGGTTCCCCCCAGATCCTGCAGCTCTCCGGCATCGGCCCGGCCGCACTCTTGCAAGCGCATGGCGTTGCAGTGCTGCAAGACACGCCCGGCGTGGGCGCCAATTTGCAAGACCACCTGCAAATACGCGCAGTTTTCAAGGTGAAGAACACTACGACACTCAACACGCAAGCCAACAACCTGTGGGGCAAGGCCAAGATCGGATTGGAATATGCACTCAAGCGAAGCGGCCCCATGAGCATGGCGCCCAGCCAGCTCGGCGCCTTCACCCGCAGCAGCCCGGACCAGGCTTATCCCAACATCCAGTACCACGTGCAACCCTTGAGCCTGGAAGCATTCGGTGAGCCCCTGCACAGCTTCAACGCGTTTACCGCGAGCGTGTGCAACCTGAACCCCACCAGCCGGGGCACGGTGAGTATCCAGTCCCCGGATTTCCGGAGTGCCCCGAAGATTGCACCCAACTACCTGAGCACCGACGAGGACCGTAAGGTGGCTGCAGACTCCCTGCGCATCACGCGCCGCATCGTCGCCCAACCGGCACTGCAAAAATACCAACCGGAAGAATACAAACCGGGTGTGCAGTTTCAAACGGATGCAGAGCTGGCCCAGCTGGCGGGCGACATTGCCACCACCATCTTCCATCCGGTGGGCACCACCAAGATGGGCCGGGTCGAAGGCCCGGGCCACGACCCCTTGGCCGTGGTCGACAGCCGCCTCAAAGTGCGCGGTGTGGCCGGACTGCGGGTAGTGGATGCAGGTGTGATGCCGCTCATCACCAGCGGCAACACCAATTCACCCACCTTGATGATTGCGGAGAAAGCTGCGCAATGGATTGCGGAGGACGCGCAAGGTCGGCAATGAAGGGTTTGCCCTGATGCCGGGCCGGCTCAAGGGCGTATACAGTGCATGCCAACGCTGAACCGAACAGCAACTGCGAGGCCCCAAAGCCCGACGGGAAACGACGCCGAGGAGACGGCTAAGAACACAATCAATAATTCTGCACATAACGATGCAGCTTCACAAAAGCACCGGCACCCCCGGTGCTTTTTTATTTTCAGACAAAAGCACGATCCAGCCCGTTCCCCATATGCGCAAGGCGCTACTGAATTCATAGCAGAAATCCGCAGTAAACGAGTGCGACAATCCTCGGATGGAATTGCTCATCGCCTCACTGGCCTCTGCATTGGCCGGGTTTATTGATTCGATGGTGGGCGGGGGCGGCCTGATCCTGACGCCGGCCTTGTTTGCCTTGTTTCCCACGGCCCATCCCGCCACCCTGTTTGGTACCAACAAGGGTGCTGCGGTGGCCGGTACTGCGTTTGCTGCGGTACGCTACAACCGCCAGGTACGTCTGCCGTGGCGCGCCTTGCTGCCCGCGACCCTGGTGTGCTTTGCCGCCGCACTCTCGGGTGCATGGCTGGTGACCCAGATGTCTCCGCAGTACCTGCGCAAAGCGCTGCCCGTCATCCTGGTGCTGGTGCTGGCATACACCGTGGCGAAGAAAGAGTTGGGGCGCCACCATAGGCCGCTATTCAGCGGCCGCCGTGAGGTGCTCATGGCCTGCGCCATCGGCGGCTGCGTAGGTTTGTATGACGGATTCTTCGGCCCCGGCACCGGCAGCTTCTTTGTGTTTCTGCTGGTCCGCGTATTGGGCTACGACTTTTTGCATGCCTCCGCCGGTGCCAAGCTGCTCAACACCGCATCCAATGCCGCCGCACTCCTGTTGTTTACCTTCACCGGGCATGTGTGGTGGCACTATGTGGTCGTCATGGCGGTGGCCAATGTCATCGGCAGCCTGGCCGGCACCCACCTCGCCCTCAAGCACGGCACGGGTTTTGTGCGCACGGTCTTCATCGCCGTCGTGTCCGCGCTCATCGTCAAGACCGCTTACGACGCGTTTTTTCGCGGCCTGTAAAGCGACTTATCGCGGGGGCGGCCAGGGCAACTCAGCTGCGACGCGCGGCTTGCCAAGCGGAGCTGTGGCCTTGCCCTGGCTCACTGCTGCCAAGTCTTCTTCGCTGGGGTACTGCCCCAGCAACCAGTAGTCAAAGGTGCGCCGCGCAATAGGGGCCGCCGACGCTGAACCGAAACCCGCATTTTCGACAATAACCGCCAGGGCAATTTTGGGATCCTCTGCGGGCGCAAAGGCCACGTACAAAGAATGGTCCCGCTGGTGCTCTTCCATAGTGGATGCGTTGTACTTCTGGTTTCTTGCCAGGCTCACCGCTTGCGCGGTTCCGGTTTTGCCACCGCTCACGTAGCCCGCTCCGGCGAACACCCGGGTGCCGGTGCCCCCTTGGGTCACGCCGACCATGGCATCTTTGATTACCTTGAGGTTCTCGGGCTTGTAAGCCAAGTCCACGGGGGGCGCCGGTGGCACTGGCGTGCGGACGCGGGTGGTCGCATCCTGCGTGGCGATGACGAGTTGGGGCTTGTGCTTGATGCCGTTGTTCGCCAGAACGGACACGGCCTGCGCGACCTGCAACATGGTGAAGCTGTTATAGCCTTGCCCGATCCCCAACGAAATCGTTTCGCCGGCGTACCACTTCTGCTGCTCAGGGCGCTTGTAGTATTTGCGCTTCCACGCCTGGCTGGGCAGCACGCCGCGTACCTCACCATGAACGTCAATGCCGGTGATTTGCCCGAATCCGAGTGGTGCCATGAAGTCGTGCATGGTGTCCACCCCCAATTCGTTCGCCAGGGAGTAGAAGTAGACGTTGCTCGACTCCACAATCGCCCGGCGCATGTCCATGATGCCGCCCTTTTCGTTCTCCGGGCTGCCGAATCGGTTGCCGCCAAACATGTAGAAACCGGGGTCGTTGATGAGCGTCTGTGGCGTGCGTGTGCCCGTTTCCAGGGCTGCCATGGCCATGAACGGTTTGTAGGTGGAGCCCGGCGGGTAGGTTCCACGCAAAGCGCGATTGAGCAAGGGCTTGTCAATCGACTCGTTGAGCATCTGCCAGTTTTCCTGGTCGATGCCCTCCACAAACAGATTGGAGTCAAACGTGGGCTTGCTGACAAAAGCCAGCACCTCACCAGTTTTAGGGTCCATGGCCACCAACGCGCCACGGCGGGTGCCGAACATGTCCTCGATCAGTTTTTGCAGCTTGATGTCAATCGACAGCACCACCACATTGCCGGGCGTGGACGGGTTGCTGGCCAACTTGCGCACGGCGCGTCCCCCGGCCGAGGTTTCGATACGTTCCACGCCCGTGGTGCCGTGCAAGACCGACTCGAAACTCTGCTCCACGCCGAGTTTGCCGATGTACTCGGTCCCGCGGTAGTTGGCCTGGTCTTCGCTCTCGTCTATCTTTTCTTTCTCTGCCCGGTTGATGCGGCCGATGTAACCGATCACATGGCTGGCGAGATCCCCGTAGGGGTAGTTGCGGAACAGACGGGCCTTGATCTCCACGCCGGGAAAGCGGAATCGCTGGGCCGCAAAACGTGCCACTTCCGTGTCGGTCAAGCGGGTGCGAATCGGCAATGATTCAAAGCTCTTGGATTCCTCCATCAGCTTCTTGAAACGCCGACGGTCGCGCGGCGTGATGTCCACGACCTTGGAGAGCTCCTCCAGAGTTCTCTCCACCCCGCCGCTTTTGGACGGCGTGATTTCCAGGGTGTAAGCAGAGTAGTTGGTCGCCAGCACCACGCCGTTGCGATCCACGATCAGGCCGCGGTTGGGCACGATGGGAACAATGGACGTTCGATTGCTTTCCGCTTGGGCACGCAAGTCGTCATGCCGGAAAACCTGCAGATACACCAGGCGCGCAAAGAGTAGAAAAAAACACAGCACCACCACTACGCTGACCACGAACACGCGGGTTCGGAAGCGCGCCAGATCGGCCTGGACATTGCGTAACTCGGTCATGCCGCGCTCGCCCTACAGGGGGCGATTTTCATCGGGATCCGGAGCCCGGCGCTGGGGGGCCAGCAGTGCGACACTGGCCACCGGCCAGAGTGCAGCTTCCAACACGGGCGCCAGCAGCAAAGACCAACCCGGGAACGCCCCACCGCCGGACAAGCGCAGGATCAACTCCAGCGCATGCGCAGCGACAAACAAGGGCAGCACTTGTGCAGCCTGGGACGGCACGGAGAACCACAAAAGGCGGCGATGTACGGTGATGGCCAGGAAGCTCAACACGGTATAGGACATGGCGTGCTGACCGAGCAAGGCGCCCTGGTGCACATCCATCAACAATCCGAAAACAAATGCTGCGCCGATGCTGATGCGCAGGGGCTGGTGCACCGTCCAAAACACCAACACCAATGCCAAAAAGTCTGGCGTCCAGGCCGCACGCCCCCACAGGCCCATGTTCAGCAGCATGTTGAGCAACAGTGCCGCCAGCAAACTGCCCCAGATAAACAGGGGTCTGGCCGGCAGCAACAATTGCTGGCCCTGGCGCATGATCATGGCACGCCCCCCCGTGACTTCGCTGAAGATGAAGCCACCTCCGGCACGGGGCGTGCCGGCACTTTGTCACCCAAGGGGTCCAAGACAATGACATGCTCGACACCGGATACCAGCCCCGTCGGAACACAATAAATCCGCGCGAAAACGGCATCCACCTTGCGTTCCACTTTCTCTACACGGGCCACCGGCAAGCCCGGCGGATACACCCCGTCTACGCCACTGGTCGTCAAAACATCACCCACCGCGACGTCGGCATTGGCCGCCATATACCGCAATTCCAGCGCATCTGCATGGGTAGAGGTATCGCCAAAGGCCACCCCGCGCGCGCCGGTACGCACATTCAACACAGGGATGGAATGGTCGCGATCCGTGATCAGGGTCACTTCACTGACCATGGGGTACACATTGGTAATCTGACCGATCACACCCGCCTCATCCAGCACCGGGGAACCGACCACCATGCGGTGCATCAACCCCTTGTTGATGATCACTTTGCGGGTATAGGGGTCGGCTGCGTCATAAATCACCTGGGCAGCGCGAAAGTCCGTGGACAGACGCGACGACAAATCCAGCAAGCTGCGCAGACGTTGATTCTCCAATTCCAGATGCTCTACTTGGTTGGCGCGCTGGGACTGGATACTCAATTTACGACGCGCTTCTTCCTGTGCCGTTTCGGCAGTCGCGAGGGTCGAGAAGTAGGCCCCCATACGCCCCGCCAACTCCACCGGTTGCAGGGCCAGCCATTGCACCGGGTAGAGGACGACAGCCAACGCCACGCGCACGGGCTGCATCACCTTGAAGCGGGCATCAGCCACCATCAACAGCAAAGCCAGGGCACTACAGACGGCCAGCTTAGACAGGGCCGAAGGGCCCTGGCGGAAGAAGGGGGGAGGATCTCTGTCCAGCGTACCGAGTGGCATCGCTGCGTCCGGCGTTCAGTGAATCGAAGCGCTTATTCGCTGGTGAAAATGGAGCCCAGACGTTCCATCTGCTCCAGGGCAATTCCGCAACCGCGCACCACGCAGGTCAGCGGGTCTTCAGCGACCAACACCGGCAAACCGGTTTCTTCGGCCAGCAAACGGTCCAGATCGCGCAACAAGGCGCCACCGCCTGTCAGCATCATGCCGCGGTCGGCAATGTCGGCACCCAATTCAGGCGGGGTTTGCTCCAAGGCGTTCTTGACGGCGGACACGATGTTGTTCAAGGGGTCGGTCAACGCTTCCAGGATTTCATTGGAAGAGATGGTGAAGCTGCGGGGCACGCCTTCTGACAGGTTACGACCACGGACTTCCATTTCCTTGACTTCAGAGCCGGGGAATGCAGAGCCGATTTGCTTCTTGATGGCTTCTGCAGTGGGCTCGCCGATCAACATGCCGTAGTTACGGCGGATGTAGTTGATGATGGCTTCGTCAAACTTGTCGCCGCCCACGCGGACCGAGCCCTTGTAGACCATACCGCCCAAGGAGATCACACCCACTTCGGTAGTACCACCACCGATGTCCACCACCATGGAGCCGCTGGCTTCAGCCACCGGCAAACCGGCACCGATGGCTGCGGCCATGGGTTCTTCGATCAGGTACACATCGCTGGCACCTGCGCCTAGCGCGGACTCACGGATCGCGCGGCGCTCTACCTGGGTGGAGCCGCAAGGCACACAGATGATGATGCGGGGGCTGGGCTTGAACACGCCGCGGGGGTGCACCATCTTGATGAACTGCTTGAGCATCTGCTCTGTCACCGTGAAGTCGGCAATCACACCGTCTTTCATGGGGCGGATGGCTTCGATATTGCCGGGCACCTTGCCCAACATGGCCTTGGCTTCGCGGCCTACAGCCTGGATGGTTTTCTTGCCTTGGGGGCCGCCTTCGTGGCGGATGGCGACGACGGAGGGTTCGTCAAGAACAATGCCCTTGTCACGCACAAAAATCAGGGTGTTGGCAGTGCCAAGGTCGATCGCCAGGTCAGTAGAAAAGTACTGACGGAAAGCTCCAAACATTACATATCCTCTCAGGCACACAGCGCGCTTCGGCGCTGCATCACCGGTTTTAACAATTTGAAATCGTAAGCTTGGCGTCAAAGTCCGGGGTTTTCCGGACTCTCGGCCAAAGGCAGGATAATAACCCATCGCCTGTGAATAACTCCCCATGGATCGCGTGGTTTCACACGAATTACCCTTGGTTTCAACTCTTCTACATCCATGTCACTGACATCTTCCGACATCGCCCGCATCGCCAATCTGGCGCGGCTTGAACTCCAGCCCGAAGAAAGTGAGCGCATGCTCACGCAACTCAATGGTTTTTTCGGCATCGTCGAGGCCATGCGGGCTGTGGACACGACAGGAGTTCAGCCTCTGGCGCATCCGGTCGCCGCCATCCAGGACATCAGCTTGCGCTTGCGGGACGACGTGGCCTCCGAGCCCGACAACCGCGACGCCAACCAGCGCAGCGCTCCGGCCGTGGAACGCGGTCTGTTCCTGGTCCCCAAAGTCATTGAGTAAAGCCAATTAAAGACATGACGAATCCTCTCTCCACCCGCGCGCCGCACGACCTGAGTGTTCAGGAACTGGTGCAAGCGCTTGCAGACAAACATGTTTCGGCCACCGAGTTGGCCCAGCACTTTCTAGCCCGCAGCCAAGCCCACGCCAGCCTAGCGGCATTCGTAGATATCAACGAAGAAGCCACCCTGGCCCAAGCAAAGGCGGCCGACGCCCGCATTGCGGCCGGCACTGCGGGCGCACTGGAAGGCCTCCCGCTGGCCCACAAAGACATTTTTGTAACCCGCGATTTCGCCACCACCGCCGGCTCCCGCATGCTCAAGGGCTACCGCTCACCGTTTGATGCCACCGTGGTGAGCAAGCTGGCCGAAGCCGGCGCCGTAAACCTTGGCAAAGTGAACTGCGACGAGTTCGCCATGGGCTCCAGCAACGAAAACACAGCGGTTGCGGCAGTGGGTAGCGACACCGTCGCGCCGGTACGCAACCCATGGGATACCACGCGCATTCCGGGCGGATCTTCCGGCGGCAGCGCGGCTGTGGTGGCCGCCCGCCTGGCGCCCGCTGCGACCGGCACCGACACCGGTGGCTCCATCCGCCAGCCCGCCGCGTTTTGCGGCATCACCGGCATCAAGCCCACCTATGGCCGTGCGTCACGCTACGGCATGGTGGCCTTTGCCTCCAGCTTGGACCAGGCCGGCCCCATGGCCCGCAGTGCCGAAGATTGCGCCTTGCTGTTGTCTGCCATGTGCGGCCCGGACGCGGACCGTGACTCCACTTCGCTGGAAGTGCCTGCAGAGAATTTCTCGCGCAAACTCAATGACAGCATCGAAGGCCTGCGCATCGGCATACCCAAAGAATTTTTCGGCGAAGGGCTGTCCGATGATGTGCGCAGTGCCGTGGATGCAGCACTCAAGCAATACGAACAACTCGGCGCCAAGCTGGTGCCTATTGCCTTGCCGCGTACCGAGCTGTCCATCCCGGTGTACTACATCATTGCGCCCGCAGAAGCATCGAGCAACCTGAGCCGCTTTGACGGCGTGAAGTTCGGCCACCGCGCCAAGGACTACGGCGACCTGGCCGACATGTACAAAAAAACGCGCGCCGAAGGCTTTGGCGACGAGGTCAAACGCCGCATCATGATTGGCACCTATGTGCTGAGCCACGGCTACTACGACGCCTATTACCTGCAAGCGCAAAAGATCCGTCGCATGATTGCGGACGATTTCCAGAACGCCTTCAAGGAATGCGATGTCATTGCGGGCCCGGTAGCGCCTACGGTCGCATGGAAGATCGGTGAAAAATCGGATGACCCTGTCGCCAACTACCTGGCCGACGTCTTCACCCTGTCCGGCTCACTCGCCGGCCTGCCGGGCATGAGCATCCCCGTGGGCTTTGCAAAGTCCGACGCAGACAAAGGCCTGCCCATAGGCATGCAGTTGCTGGGCAATTACCTCGACGAAGCGCGCCTGCTCAATGCAGCCCACCGCTTCCAACAAGCCACCGATTACCACCTGGCCAAGCCCGCAGGATTCTGAACATGAGTGAGACAGTGAACACCTTCGAAGCGCAACAACAAGGCCGCCCCACCGGTCCGCTGGTGCATGGCTACGAAGTCATCATCGGCTTTGAAACCCACGCCCAACTTTCAACCCAATCGAAAATTTTTTCGCGCGCCAGCACAGCCTTCGGCGCGGAGCCCAACACGCAGGCCTGCGCGGTGGACTTGGCCCTGCCCGGCACCTTGCCCGTGATGAACAAAGGTGCGGTCGAGCGTGCCATCCAGTTCGGTCTGGCCATCGGCTCGCACATTGCCCCGCGCAGCATCTTTGCCCGCAAGAACTACTTCTATCCGGACCTGCCCAAGGGCTACCAGATCAGCCAGTTCGAGATACCGGTGGTGCAAGGCGGCGCGGTGGAGTTCTTTCTCGGAGACGAGAAGAAAACCGTGCGTCTGGTGCGCGCCCACCTCGAAGAAGACGCCGGCAAGTCGCTGCACGAAGACTTCATCGGGCAAAGCGGTATCGACCTGAACCGCGCAGGCACCCCCCTGCTGGAAATCGTGACGGAGCCCGACATGCGCTCCAGTGCCGAGGCCGTGGCCTACGCCAAAGAACTGCACAAGATCGTGACCTGGATCGGCATCTGCGATGGCAACATGCAAGAGGGCTCCTTCCGCTGCGACGCCAACGTGTCGGTGCGCAAACCCGGCCAGCCCCTGGGCACCCGCCGAGAGATCAAGAACCTGAACAGCTTCAAGTTCATGCAACAAGCCATCGACTACGAGGTGCGCTGGCAGATCGAGCAAATTGAGGATGGCCACGAGATTCAACAAGCCACCGTGCTCTTCAATCCCGATACCGGCGAAACCCGCGCCATGCGCACCAAGGAAGATGCCGCCGACTACCGCTACTTCCCCGACCCGGATTTGCCACCGCTATGCATTTCGGAGCAATGGATCGAGACAGTACGCGCGCAAATGGCCGAATTGCCTCGCAACATGGCAGCACGCTTCCAGTCGGATTACGGTCTGGGTGAATACGACGCGACGCAACTCACGCAAAGCTTGGCATTGGCCACCTACTTTGAAACTGCGGCGAAAGCCAGTGGACAGGCCAAACTCTCCAGCAACTGGATTACGGGTGAATTAGCACGCCGCCTGAATGGGCAAGACTTGTCTATTGAGCAATCGCCGGTCACCGCTGCAACCTTGGCCAAGCTGGTGGGGCGCATTGCCGACAACACCATTTCCAACAGCGCAGCCAAACAAGTGTTTGATGCCCTGTGGGATGGCAGCACTGATGTGGACGCCGTCATCGAAGCCAAGGGCCTCAAACAGATGAACGACGCCGGCGCGCTGGAAGCCATCGTCGATGGGGTGATTGCCGCTAATGCCAAGAACGTCGCCGAATTCAAGGCCGGCAACGAAAAGGCGCTGAACGGTTTGGTGGGTCAGATCATGAAGGCCAGCAAAGGCAAGGCGAACCCGCAACAGGTCAACGACCTGCTGCGCAGCAAGCTTGCCAACTGAGCGCTAGGGAGGAGACATGGCGGCTTCAGACCAAAGAGGCCTGAGCCGCACAAGCTCTTCATCAAATCGCTCACTGACCCGCTTCGCTTCCGCTTCCTGCTCGCCAATGAAGCGCCGCTGCACGGTCTGACTCTGCTTGTTTTCTTCAAGCTGCCGGCGCACATACGCCGGCGCTTTCGCAGGGTCTTTTTTGTAGAACTCCATTTCCTCGTCGATTGCCCGGCGCTGTTTACCCAACTCCTCAAGCCGCTGGGTGGCGGCCTTCACAACCACAGCAATTTGTGCCAATGCCTCTGCGCGCTCCTGGTCGTGGATGGCCTTGGTGGGATAGCGCGTAAACAATGCGCGGCTTCGACGCCTTTCCTCGGCGGCGCGGCTTCGCTCTTCGGCGTCACGCTTTTCCTTGGCCTCCATATCAGCCAACTCCCTGGCCGTCAAACTGGGACCTACTTTGGACCGAACGGTACCGCTGGGATTCAGAATTTTCTGTTCGCGGTCAATGCAATCCACGATGGGCCTGTCGGCAGTGAGCTTTCGTCCTTTGGCATCTACGCAGGTATAGACCCCGCCCACGGAGGGCGCAGCCGCTTGTGCCAAGAGCAGAGAAGGACTTCCGCCGCCCCATGCCGCCAGCGCCAGGTGGACTGCGATCATTGCCTTGTTCATGACTTATCTCTCTTCAACCCCGTAACGCTGGCGATAGGCCAACACGCGCTGGGCATCTTGGGTGGCGCCCGCGCTTTGGTCCAGATACTGCATCAAATCCCCCAGCTTCGCAATTGCACAGACCTTCAGACCCAACTGCTCGCGCACGTACTGCACTGCACTGTAAGGCACATCCTGGCCGTTCTCCATCGCCATTTCCTGGCGGTCCAGAGCGATGCAGACAGCATGGGGGGTCGCACCTGCGGCCTGAATGATGGCGATGGACTCCCGTGCCGCGGTTCCAGCAGACATCACGTCATCGATGATCAGCACGCGGCCTTGGAGCGGTGCCCCTACCAAGGTGCCGCCTTCGCCATGGTCTTTGGCTTCTTTGCGGTTGTAGGCAAAAGGCACATTGCGGCCAAGACGCGCCAGCTCGATCGCAACCGCAGCACCCAAGGGAATGCCCTTGTAGGCAGGGCCGAACACCATGTCGAACTCGATGCCGCTGCCCAGCAAACGCTGCGCATAGAATCCGGCGAGTCGTCCGAGTTTGGCCCCGTCGTCAAACAGCCCGGCATTGAAAAAATAGGGGCTCATGCGGCCGGCCTTGGTCTTGAATTCGCCGAACCGCAGCACCCCGCACTCGATCGCAAACTGCACAAACTCTTGGGCCAACGGGTCTTTATCCGACATGGGGAATTCCTTGTTTAAATTAACCAGCCTCAACCTCAACGGCATCCGTTCCGCCACCAGCAAAGGCCTGGAAGCCTGGCTCACGCAGGCACAGCCTGATTGTATTTGCGTACAAGAAGTCAAAGCCCAGGCCCCAGACGTGGCCGGACGCTTCGAGTCCTTTGGAGATCTCCAGGGGCACTTTCACTTTGCCGAAAAAAAAGGTTACTCGGGCGTCGCGGTGTACACCAGACAAGCCCCCAGCGACGTGCGCATCGGCTACGGTTCCGCCGAATTTGACGCCGAAGGCCGCTATGTCGAGTTGCGGTTCGACACGCCTTCGCGCAAGTTCTCCATCATCAGCGCATACTTTCCCAGCGGGTCCTCGGGAGAAGAGCGGCAAGCGGCCAAGTTCCGCTTTCTGGCCGAGTTCTACCCGCATCTCCAACAACTCAGGGCGGAGCGGGAATTCGTGTTGTGCGGCGACCTGAACATTGCGCACCAGGAGATCGACCTGAAGAACTGGAAGGGCAACAAGAAAAACTCCGGCTTTCTACCGGAAGAGCGTGCCTGGATGAGCAAGGCCCTCAGCGAAGGCGGCTTGGTCGACGTGTATCGCCAGCTGGAACCTACCGCCACGGACGATTGCTACACCTGGTGGAGCAATCGCGGACAGGCCTATGCCAAGAATGTGGGCTGGCGTCTGGACTACCACCTGGCCACACCGGCCGTGGCCGCCACGGCCAAAGAGGTTGCCATCTACAAGGCAGAGAAGTTCTCGGACCACGCGCCCATTACGGTGGGCTACGACTTCACTTGGTAGACGGCTTTTGCGCCTTGTTGTACAGCGGCACCACCTGGGGCATGGCAGCCTGCATGTCGGCAATGCGGGTGTCGCCGGCGGGGTGCGTGGAAAGCCACTGCGGCGGGGCGTTCTTGTTGGCGGCCGACATCTTGCGCCACAGGCTGATGCCGGCACGCGGGTCATAGCCTGCCCGGGCGGCCAGCTCCAGCCCCACAAGGTCCGCCTCAGATTCGTCTTCGCGGCTGAATTTCAAAGTCAATAGCTGCGCGCCGTACTGGGTCACGGTTTGCCCGACCTGCCCCAAACCCAACACCTGACTCAACAAGTTCGCGCCCAAGCCGGTAGCCGCTGTCTTGCCCATGCGCTCGCGGGCGTGTTCCCTAAGGGCATGGGCGATTTCATGGCCCATCACCATCGCGACCTCGTCATCCGTGAGTTTGAGGGTGTCCAGGATGCCGGTGTAGAAGGCGATTTTTCCTCCCGGCATACAAAACGCATTGATCTGCTTGGAACCGATCAGGTTGACCTCCCACTGCCAGTGCTTGGCACGCGGGTTCCATTCATTCGCATAGGGGATGATGCGGCGCGCAATCGCGCGCAGACGTTGCAATTGCGGGTGCTCTTTGCCGGCCAAGGCCCGCTGCTGATCGGCCTTGGCCAACATCTGCGCGTACTGCTGGGCGGCCGATTGTTCTATTTCCTCAGCAGGCACCAGCTTGCTGAAGGCCGAGTTACCGCCCACGTCCACCCCCTCACGCGCAACGGCAGAAAGAGGCCCCAGCGCTATGACAGCCAAGGCCAGGGCGACTGCACAACGGCTAAAAGGACGACGGGTAGTTTGCGATTCAACGAGAGCGGTCGGCATGGCTGGCAAAGACTCCTGGGTGGACAGGTATTATTCCCCGATGAGCCCTGTAACGCCCGACACCCCGCGCCCTGATGACAAACCCCACTGGCGGGACACCCTCAAGGTCTATGCAGAGCCGGCCTCTTTGCGCATGCTCTCGCTGGGTTTTTCAGCGGGCCTGCCCTTCTTGCTGGTATTTGGCACCCTGAGTTTCTGGCTGCGGGAGGCGGGGGTGGACCGCAGCACCATCGGCCACATGAGTTGGGTGGGCATCGCCTTCGGCTTCAAGTGGGCCTGGGCTCCGCTGGTGGACCGCCTACCCATTCCGGTTTTGACCGCCTTGCTGGGACGCCGCCGCAGCTGGCTCATCCTGGCCCAAAGCGCCATCCTGCTGGCCTTGTGCACCATGGCCCTCACCGATCCCAAGCAGGCGCTGGCACCCGTGGTGTGGTGTGCGATTGCATTGGCGTTTGCTTCCGCCACGCAGGACATCGCGCTGGATGCCTTCCGCATTGAGTCGGGCGACAGCCAGCACCAAGCGGCCTTGTCTGCCGCCTACATGGCCGGCTACCGCTTGGCCATGATCTGGGCCGGTGCCGGTGCCCTCTGGATTGCGGCCGCCAGCGAGACGCCCAATGCGGAGCTTTACCAATACGCCGCCTGGCGGACCGCCTACCTGGTCATGGCGCTCAGCATGGTTCCCGGCATGCTCACCGTGATTTTTTCGCGCGAGCCTGCACCGCGCCCCATGGCCCCCGCACGCAATGCAGCGGAATGGCTGCAAAGTGCATTGGTGGAGCCCTTTGCCGAATTCTTTGAACGACACCGCTGGCATGCCGCTTTGATCCTCGCACTGATCGCCAGCTACCGCATCAGCGACGTGGTCATGGGCATCATGGCCAACCCTTTTTACGTGGACATGGGCTATACCAAGGGCGAGGTTGCTTCAGTTACCAAGGTCTATGGGGTCATCATGACGCTGGTGGGTGCGTTTGTGGGCGGCGCACTCGCCATGCGCTTGGGAGTGTTGCGGGTGCTCATGCTGGGCGCTGTGCTGAGTGCTGGCAGCAATCTGCTGTTTGCCTGGCTGGGCAGCCGCGGGCACGATCTGCATGCCCTGATCGCAGTCATTTCGGCGGACAACTTCTCCAGCGGGATCGCCACCGCTGCCTTCGTGGCCTACCTCTCCTCTCTGACCAACGTGCGCTACTCGGCCACCCAATATGCCCTGTTCAGCTCCATGATGGTGCTGCTGCCCAAGTTTCTGGCCGGTTTCTCGGGCGACTTTGTCAACGCATTCGGGTACACCCAGTTCTTTGTCGGCACGGCCTGCCTGGGGATGCCTGTGCTGGTGCTGATTGCTCTTGCATCCCGAATAAAATCTGACTCCAGCGCCCATTAGATGGGCGCAATACGCTATACATTTGATAGCATTGTTTACCCAACTTTACGGAAACTTTAGACCCGGAGCATCCCCTACTGGATGCCCGGGGCTAGACTGACACCATGCGCCATCACCTGCTCATGATCGAAGACGATGCCCGGCTTGCCTCCATGGTGGCCGAGTATCTGGACCAATCCGGATTCACCGTGGCCCATGCCGGCGACGGACAGAGCGGTCTCGCGCGCCTGGAACCGGATGCCGGAATGGAAGCCCCTGACCTCGTCATTCTGGACCTGATGCTGCCGGACATGGATGGGCTAGAAATCTGCCGCCGCATCCGGGCTCTGCCCGGCACCACAGGCCAGGTGCCGGTGCTCATGCTGACGGCCAAGGGCGATGCCATGGACCGCATCATCGGCCTGGAAATCGGGGCCGACGACTACCTCCCCAAACCTTTCGAGCCGCGCGAGTTACTGGCCCGCATACGCGCCATCCTGCGGCGCAAAGGCGAGGCCCCCGCGACGAATCACAAAACCCTGCGCTTCGGTACCCTGGAGATTGACCGGGACGCACGCACCGTCACCGTAGGTAGCAAACCCTGCGAGCTCACCTCCTACCAGTTTGACTTGCTGGTAGCGCTGGCCGAACGTGCAGGCCGTGTGTTGACCCGCGACCAGATCATGGAAGCCGTGCGGGGCCGTGAGCTGGAAGCCTTTGACCGTTCTATTGACGTCCACATGGGCCGCATCCGCGCGGCCATTGAAGTCGATGCCAAAGACCCCAAGCGCATTCTGACCGTGCGCGGCGTCGGCTACGTGTTCGCGCGCCAGCAGGACTGACCATGTTTTTGCACCGGCTCTACGTCCGCATCTGGCTGGCCGTCGTTCTGACGGTGTTGGTGCTGACCTTGCTGGCCGGTTGGGCCTGGCGCATGAGCAGTGAACCGCCCTTGCGCGAAGTGGTTGTGCGCAATGAGTATGGCGATGTCATAGGCAGCGGCCGCACCCGACTGAGTCCTCCGCCTCCCCCCATGGCCGGGCTGGGTATGGGTGCCCCGCCTGGCGCACAGGAAGACAGTGCGGACAGCCGGGATGAAGACAGGCCTGGTCGATTCGGACGGGGGCCTGAGTTTCTGGTACGCATGCAAGATGGACAAACCATTCATCTGCATCTGCCCCGCCCGCCCAACCACAGTTGGCGTGCGCCCTTCGGTTTTGCCTGGACACTCTCGCTGGTGGCTTGTGCGGTCGCGCTGGGAACGTATCCCATCATCCGGCGACTGACCCGCCGCCTCGAATGCCTGCAACATAGTGTGGAACGCTGGGGCAACGGCGATTTGAGTGCGCGAGTGGCCATGGAAGGCAATGACGAGGTGGGCTTTTTGGCGTCACGATTCAACCACGCGGCTGAACAGATCGAGACCTTGGTGAAGTCACGGGACACCTTGCTCGCCTCCCAGAAGTCCTTGCTGGCCAATGCCTCCCATGAGCTCCGCTCGCCGCTGGCACGCATCCGCATGGGGCTGGAGTTGATGGGCAACGCACCCAGCCCGGCCTTCAAGCAGGAAATTTCCCGCAACATCAGTGAGCTGGACCAGCTGATCGAAGAGATCCTGTTGGCCAGCCGCCTGGACGCCAAAGAGGCCGACCTGGGCACGATTGAGCAAGTTGAACTGATCGGTCTGGCAGCCGAGGAATGTGCACGCAATCAAGCCCAGCTGGATGTCCAGGTGACAGAGCTGGCGGTACCCGGCGTAGCCAAATTGCTGCGTCGCGCCGTGCGCAACCTGCTGGAAAACGCCAGCCGCTATGGCGCCGGGGACGTGCACCTGGGCCTGCGCCAGGACGGTAAGTGGGCGGTACTGCAAGTGTGTGATGCCGGGCCGGGCGTTCCAGCGGAGCAGCAACAGCGCATCTTTGAGCCCTTCTTCCGTTTACCTGGCGCCTCGGAACGGGAGGGGGGTGTAGGCCTGGGCTTGGCATTGGTGAAGTCGATAGCCGAACGCCATGGCGGTAGCGTGAGCTGCAGCAACCGCCCGGGCGGCGGCGCCTGTTTTGAAATCCGTCTGCCCATGCACATGGGCTAGTCGCATCAGGATGTGACCTTCAGGAATAGGTCACGATCGGGCGCAAAGTTGGCATGCAATGGCAACAAGGCCCCGCCCAGCGCACGGGCATCGGAGCCGATGCTGCCGGCAATGACTTTGGCAGGCCACAGGCCTTCCCAGTTGTAATTGCGCAGCGCCAGTGTGGTCTGCTCAATCAGGCGTTTGAGCATGGCGCGGGTGAAGGACCCGTCAATGACCACTGCATCCAGATCCAGAAAGGCCGTGCCGCTCACCACACATTGCGCCAGCCCCTGGGCCGCACTGGCAATCCAAGCGTCAGTCAATGGCGCATAGGCCCCCTCGAGCGCGCGGTCGTCGTAGGCCGCTGTGCTGTCCAGGCCTTTTTCCTTGTAGTGCTGCTCCAGCTCCCACAGGGAGGCCTGGGCCAGCAATTGCGCTGGCATGGCGCCGCCTCCGGCCACCTGCAGCGGCAAGGACGCCACCGCACCGGCATTGCCATGGATACCGCCGTGCAAATGCGAGTTCAACACCAGGCCACCGCCCACAAAGGTGTCAACAAACAAGTACAAAAAACTTTTCAGATCGCGGCCACGCCCGGACACCAGTTCCGCCACACACGCGGCCTGCGTGTCTTTGGCAAAGCTCACCGGCACATCGGTCATGGCCTGTACCTGGGCTGCCAAATCAATGTGGTTCCATTGGTGAGACACGGCCTCGGACAGGCCCAGCATCTTGTGCCAACCGCCCAGATTGAAGGGCGCGGCAACACCCGCCCCCACAATGCGCTGTGCCAAGGGGCCCAGTCCATCCTGAATGGCACGCATGCGCTTTTGCACTTCCGGCAACAGCGCTTCAGCGTCGGGAAAGTCATAGGACAGGGTTTCACGTGCGCGCACCGCGCCGGTGAAATCCATCAACAGCCAGTCGGCACTACGCCGGCCGATTTTGATGCCCAAGGAGAATGCCCCATCTGGGTTCAATGCCAGGGGCACTGAAGGCTGACCGATGCGGCCCCGGACGCGGTCCTGGCGCAGCAAGAGCCCGTCGTCTTCCAGACGGGTGGTGATCAAGCCAATGGTTTGGGCCGTCAAGCCGGTCAAACGGGCCAGATCGGCCTTGGGCAGACTTCCGTTCAGTCGAACGGCCTGCAGCACCACCCGCTCATTGAACTGGCGCATGCCCACATGGTTGGAGCCGCGCGGGCGTAACACCGGCGGCGCCACCACGGCGGGTGGGATCAGGGGATCAGCGCTGGCGTTCGGCAAGGAATCGGCGAGGTTCATGGTCGCAGATTGTCTGCGATCACTCCCTTTCGCAACAAGAAGTTTCCAAAGGGCTGCATTTCGCCCGTCAGGACAATGGCGAAGGCGGCGGCCGCGCGTTCATAGAAGGCATAGCGCTCCATGGCTTCGGCCGTTTGCCCTTGCAGAAAGCCGGGCTCCAAGGTTTCCAACACTTCCCGCTGAAGCGCTGAACGGTAGCCCTGGGGCTGCCCGCTCACATGCATGAAAGCCACCGGATGCCGCTCGTCGGCAACCAGAGGCATCAGGGATGTCACTGCTGCGACAGCCCGTGCCATGCCGATAGCAGGCAAACGGATCAATGGTTTGCCGTTGGCATAGCGCACGGCGGTGAAGTTGGCGTCGGCCAGAACGATGGCATCGTCATGCCCCATTTCCATCATCACTTTGAGCAATTCCGGAGTCAGGACCGGATCGATTCCCTTGAGCACTGTATGGCCTCTTTCTTAGTAAGCGAGAGCGTCTTCGGGCAGGTCGTCTACCGATTTGGCACCGGTCATTACCGCCACGGTATCACTCATGCTGATTTTCTTGGGGTTCACCACCGCTGCGCGCTTGCCCAATCTGGCGATGTGGATGCGGTCGGCCACTTCAAACACATGCGGCATGTTGTGCGAAATCAGGACCACAGGCAAGCCCTTGTCCCGCACCCTCCGAATGAGTTCGAGCACCATGTTGCCTTCTTTGACACCCAAAGCAGCCGTGGGCTCATCCATGATGACCACATGCTGTGCAAACGCAGCCGCACGCCCCACCGCGACGCACTGGCGCTGGCCACCGGACAGCGTTTCCACCGCTTGCGTCATAGAGCGGATCCCGACCTTGAGGTCGTTCATGCGGGTGATGCTCTCGGTGAGCATGCGTTTTTTGTCGATGAAGCCGAGCTTGCCCAGCAACCCCGGGCGACGCAGCTCGCGGCCCAGAAACAGGTTTTCCGAAATCGTCATGGCAGGTGCCACGGCGAGGTCCTGGTACACCGTTTCAATGCCGGACATGCGGGCGTCGATGGGGCTTTTGAAATGAATCACTTTTCCGTCAAGGAAGATTTCGCCCTCGTCAGGAATCGTGGCCCCCGACAGGCACTTGATCAGCGAAGATTTGCCTGCGCCGTTGTCACCGATCACGGCCAGAATTTCACCGGCACGGAGTTCAAAGTCGGCGCCATCCAGAGCAGTCACTTGACCATAACGTTTGACCAGGCCCTTGGCCTGCATCACGATGTGCGGGGCGCTCATTAACGTGCTCCTTTGCGAGACATTTGATCCGTGGCAACCGCCAGAATCACCAGGATGCCGGTCACCAGAATCTGGTACACCGAGGACACGCCCATGAGCGTGAGCCCGTTGCGGAACACACCCACAATCAAGGCGCCGATCAGCGTGCCGATGATGATGCCCCGGCCTCCGAACAGGCTGGTGCCGCCCAGCACCACGGCGGTGATGGCGTCGAGGTTTTCCGTCTGACCGGCGTTCGGGTCGCCCGCACCGGTGCGGGCTACGGCCAATGTGGACGCGATACCGTAGAACACCCCTGCGAGCACGTACACACCCAACAGCACTTTTTCTGTGGAGATACCGGTCAGTCGGGTGGCTTCAGGGCTGTTGCCCACAGCGTAGACATGGCGCCCTTGGGCGGTGTCTCGCAGCCAGACCCACACGGCCACATACAACGTCAGCATGAGCACCACGCCGAAAGGCACGCGGGCGGCGCCCAGCGTGAAAGTTTCGCCCAGCAGGTTCATGCCCTCAGGAATGTTGGTCACGGTTTGTGCGCGGGAATACAACTGGGTGATTGCAAAAGCAATGTTCAATGTTCCCAGGGTCACGATGAAAGGAGGGAGCTTGACCTTGGTCACCAGCAGTCCGTTGAGGAGCCCGAACAAGGTGGTGGCCGCGATGCCGCACAGGATGGCTACCGGCGCGCTCAGCCCGTAGTCGGCGGCGAACTTGGTCATGACGATGGAACCCAGTGCCATCACCATGCCGCAGGACAGGTCGATACCCGCCGTCAGGATGATCAGGGTCTGCCCGATCGCGATCGTGCCGACCACCATGACTTGCTGCAGGATCAGGGAAAAGTTACGCAGCGTGAGGAAGTTCTCATGCTGGAAAGAAAAGAAGGTGCAGGCCAGCACGAGGGCAATAGCCGGACCTAAGGTTCCCATGGGGGGAAGTTGGGCTTTAAGCGTGTTCATGACAGTCAGCTTTGTTTGCTCTGGGCTAGCGGCAGGCCTTGCCTGGGTTTGATGCACAGTTGATTAAGGAGTCGAAAGCCCCCTCGCGAGGGGCTTTCAGTGGGGGGCCGTTTGCTGCCACCCCTTGCCGAATCAGGCTGCGGGCCCATTCAGCAGACAGGGCCAATCAATCACCCCAGCACTGAGCCCGTGCGGTCTTGGTGTCAATGCTCTTGATGCCGGCCACCGGCTTGCCCACCACCAAGTCCACACCGGTGTCGGTGTAGCCGGTCTGGCGCTTGCCGTCCTTGGCAAACTTCACGCCAGCAGCCACTCCCATTGCAGCCATCTTCAGGGGGTACTGCATGCTGGTCGCCGCGATCACGCCCTTCTCGACGTTGCCCACCCCGTTGGAGCACATGCCATCCACACCCAGGATCACCACGTCCTTTTCTTTGCCTGCAGCTTTCAGTGCTTTGTAGGCACCCGCAGCAGCGGGTTCATTGATGGCGTACACCACGTTGATATTGCTGTTCTTCTGCAGGCAGTTTTCCATGCCGGTCTGGCCCTTGGCGGCGTCGCCGTAGCTGTCGGCCATGCAGACCACTTCCGCTGGTTGTGCCAGCTCGTTGCTCTTGGCATCGAGGGACTTCAAGCCATAACCCGCCAGGAAGCCGTTGTGGCGCTGTGCGCCCACGGGGTGGCCGGGGAACAGATCCATGGTAGCGATCACGGGCTTCTTGCCACCCAACACCGCCTTGGCATAGGCACCGATCAGTTCACCAGCCTTGTAGTTGTTGGTGGCGAACAAGGCGTCGGCTTCGGCAACCGGGCTGTCCAAGGCAATCACTTGCACGCCTTGGGCCTTAATTTTCTTAATAGTGGGGACGATCGCGTCGCCGGAAGAGGTGATCAGAATGGTCTTGGCGCCTGCAGCCACCATGTTTTCCATCGCGGCAATCTGGCCAGCGGTGTCGCCATCTTGCTTGCCGGCAGCGCTCAACAACTTGGCGCCCAGTTTCTTGGCTTCGGCTTCGGCGCCTTCCTTCATTTTCACGAAGAAGGGATTGCTTTCGGTTTTGGTGATCAGGCCGATCACTGGTTCTGCGGCGAATGCCGACGTGGCGGCAGATGCGGCGAAGGCGAGGGCTGTGAGGGCCAGGCTGGTGGATTTTTGCATTCAAGTCTCCTCGGTCGGTACGACACTGGGGGTCATCAACCCCGGGGATGGGCCCGGGGAACTACGCACTGGTTTCGGCGTGCTCGGACTATAGTTCGCGTGCCGTTATTAAATCAAGTTACTTTAATTATGGAAAACCCTAAGCACATCCGCATGGCATCCCCTCCGGGCGTCAGCACCCCAGCCGCATGGCCTATTCCCCACGAAGCAGTGGCACGCATAGAGGGCTTGCTAGCCCAGCGGCGCCGGGTCATCCTCGGCATCGCAGCGGCACCGGGTGCCGGCAAGTCCACATTGGCCCAGGCATTGCAGCGCCACTTTGCCGCTGACAGCCAATACCTGCCCATGGACGGATTCCATCTTTCCAACCGCGAACTCGCTCGCTTGGGGTTAAGCCATTGCAAAGGCGCTCCGCAAACCTTTGACAGTGCCGGTTTTGTGGAGCTGCTCCACCGATTGCGCAAGCAGCCCGCCGGAACAACCATCTACGCCCCCGACTTCGACCGCCGCCTGGAGGAATCCATTGCCGGCAGCATTGCACTGCACGCGGACAAGCCCTTGCTGATCACCGAGGGCAACTACCTGCTCCTGGACGAGGGGCCGTGGGCGGGGGTGCGCGCTTTGCTCGACGAGGCGTGGTACCTGGACCCGGGCCCTGCGGAACGCTACCGGCGCTTACTGGAGCGGCACATGCACTATGGACGCAGCGAACAGGCGGCCCGCGACTGGATACGTGACACCGACGAACCCAACGCAGTGCGCATTGCGGCAAGCCGGCACCGGGCAGACTGGCTGGTGTCCGCGTGCGAGCCCCAGCGGCTCCAGAACACGACCTGAAAAATCCTGAAACAACGAAAAATCTTTACAAAAGTACCCAATCTCACCCGAATGGGGGATACCGCTTTGTGCAGTGCCGCATGACAATACATCCCAGCTGCTGTCACAGTTCACAAGGATAGAAGAGAAGGTCACACATAGGCCTCCTTCAAAAGGTTCCAACGACGTCCCTCCGGGGACTTTACAAAGCCACCCTCGGGTGGCTTTTTTTTGTACCAAATCAGGCTTTTGCGCTCGTGGAATATGCGCAGGCAGCTACAAAACCGATAGCACTCTGTCCGGGGTGATGTCGTTCAGGCACCGGGTGTGACCCAGCGGGCAGTCCCGCTTGAAGCAGGGCGCACAATCCAGAGCAGGCCCATACGCGGGGTCGTTCTTCAGCCACAGGATGGTGGCCGCCGGGTTCAGCGGTGGCGTGTGCAGCGGGCTGGAAGAGCCGAAGATCGCGACCTGCGGCACCCCGAACGCCGCCGCCACATGCATCAAGCCGGAATCGTTGCTCACCATGGCATGCGAGCCGGCAATCAGCGCCACGGCTTCGTCCAGGCTGGTGCGTCCGGCAAGATTCACACAATGGCCGGGGCGAACAGCGTTCACCGCCTCCGCGATTTCATTGCACACCGCGTCATCCTTGGCGGAGCCCAGCAACAACACACGCTTCTCCAACCGGGTGGCCATGGCGGCGAAATGGGCGGCCGGCCAGCGCTTGGCGGGGCCGTACTCGGCACCGGGTGCCACCACATAAAAGCCTTGCGCCTGCAAGCCACGCGGCGCCAGCACGGCGGCAATGACACCCGCTGCCACCTGCAATGCAGGCCGGTCAGTGTCTACGCCCGTTTCGCCACTCAGGGCGGAGTAAAACGCCACCATGGGCGGCCGGCTGCCTTCGGGCGGGTTGGGCAGGCGCTGGTTCAGCAGCCCGAACCGCAGCTCACCGGTGTAGCCGATGCGCTCCGGAATGCCCGCCCAGAACGGAATCAGCGCGCTTTTCAGGGAATTCGGGCAGACGTAAGCCTTGGCAAATTGGCCGCGCAAGGCTGTGGCATAAGCCCGGCGGGCCACCCACTGCACACCCCCGCGCGCAAAAGGCAGTACCAACACCTCAGCCACCTGGGGCATGGCACGGTAGACCGGCGCCACCCAGGGCACCGCCGCCACCGTGATGCGTTCGCCCCGCGCCGCCAGACGGCGCAAGAGCGGCTCTGTCATCACCGCGTCCCCTATCCATTGGGGCGCGATGACCAATGACTCCCCCCCGAAGCGGCCTTTCGCCGCCTCCCCCTCAAGGGGGCGCCGCTGGCGGCCCGGCACAGCCGGCTCCGCGGCGGCCTGGCCCGGGGCCATCTGCACGCTCAATGATGTCCGTCGAAATGCTCGCCGTCCTTCAGCTTGTACACCGTGCCGCAATAAGGGCACTTAGCTTCGCCGGTACGGCCCACATCGAGGTACACCTTGGGGTGGGTGTTCCAGGTTTGCATGCCTGCCACCGGACTGGGGCAGAACACGCCGCCCTGGTGGTTCAGGTCTTTGGCCAGGAGTTCAACAGCAGCTTGGGACATGATCAGACTTTCGTGAGCCAGTGGGCGTATTTCGGATTGCGGCCGTTGACGATGTCAAAGAACGCGGTTTGGATTTTTTCGGTGATCGGTCCACGGCTGCCCACGTAGTCACCCTTGCCCACCGCAATGCGGTCCAGCTCGCGGATGGGGGTCACTTCAGCGGCGGTGCCGGTGAAGAAAGCTTCGTCAGCGATGTACACCTCGTCGCGGGTGATGCGCTTTTGCACAATCTCCAAGCCCAAATCTTTGGCGATGTGGAACACGGTGTTGCGGGTGATGCCGTTCAGGGCGCCAGCGGACAAGTCGGGGGTGTAGATCACGCCGTTCTTGATCACGAAGATGTTTTCGCCCGCGCCTTCGGACACGAAGCCGGAGCTGTCGAGCAGCAGGGCTTCGTCGTAGCCGTCATCGGTGGCTTCCATATTGGCCAAGATGGAATTGGTGTAGTTGCTCACCGCCTTGGCCTGCGTCATGGTGATGTTGACGTGGTGGCGGGTGTAGCTGCTGGTCTTGACGCGGATGCCGCGCTTCATGCCCTCTTCGCCCAGGTACGCACCCCAGGCCCAGGCCGCCACCATCAGGTGGATGGTGTTGCCCTTGGGGGACACACCCAGCTTTTTGTCGCCAATCCAGGTGAGCGGGCGCAGGTAGCCGGATTCCAGCTTGTTTTCGCGGATCACGGCGCACTGGGCGTCGTTGACCTGCTCTTGGGTGAAGGGAATGGCCATGCGCAAAATCTTGGCGCTGTTGAACAGGCGCTCGGTGTGCTCCTGCAGGCGGAAGATGGCCGGGCCGTTCACGGTGTTGTAGGCGCGCACGCCTTCAAAGGCGCCGCAGCCGTAGTGCAGCGTGTGGCTCAGCACATGGATCTTGGCGTCACGCCAGTCCACCATCTGGCCATCCATCCAGATTTTGCCGTCGCGATCAGACATGGAGGGAGGGAGTACGCTCATCGGGGTGTCCTTGAAGTCAATCGGTTGCAGGTTTTGCAAAAAAGAGGATTTTACGGGGCCGCGTCCGCTGCGGCGGCCTGCGGGGTTGCGGCAGCGTCCCCAGAAGCAGGCAGCGCCGGCCGGAACAACTCCCAGCTTTGCAACTTGCCGCCGAAAAACACACACAGCACGCTGCTGCCGGAGGTGTCAGTCCAGCGGAATCGCTCGGGCTGCGTGTCCTGCGGAGACTCCAGCTGGCCCAGCGCACGGGTCATGGCCACCACATGCAGCAGAGGCACGCCGGGCCGCAGCTTGGCGTGCAGCATGACGGCGCTGTCCACATGCCCGATGGGCCGGTTGGCCGCCCGCTTAAGCACTTGCAGCATGCGGGTGAAGTGCAGCAACTGCCACATCACCAGGCCACCGCCCACCAGGGCCACGCCGGGCCAGCTGTAGTGGCGATAGCTCAAGATCAACGCCGCCAGCGCAGCCAGCGGGATCACGATTCGTTGGAATTTTTGAAAAAACATGCGTCATTTTGGCAGGCGCAGAGCCCTTGCCCGGCGACGCCCTGCCACACAGCGGGGCTTTTGTTCAGGCACTGCCCGCCAACGGCCAGCGCACCTGGACGTGCAGCCCCCCCAGCGTGCCCGAACGGCCCAGTTGCACGCGCCCCCCCGTGGCCTGTGCAATGCGCCGCACGATGGACCAGCCCAGGCCGCTCCCGGTCTGGGCCGTACCAAGCACCCGGAAGAAGCGCTCGCCCAGGCGGGCCATTTCGGCATCGGTCAATCCGGGTCCGCTGTCCTGCACCGTGAGGTGCACCATGCCATCGGCCACCAGCAATTCCAGCCAGATGCTCGCCCCAAGGCCGGAGTAGCGGCTGGCGTTGTCCAGCAGGTTGCGCAGCAACATGCGCAGCAGGGCTTCATCGGCGGCCACCATGCAGGGCGTCGGGGCTTGCAGCTCCAGATCCTGTCCTTGGGCCAAGGCCTGGGGGGCGATGTCGGCCGCCACACTGCGGGCCACGGCGCTCAGATCGGTACGCCCTGGGGCGGTGCCGGACTGCGGCGCATCCAGACGCGCCAGGGTCAGGAGTTGATCCACCAGCCGGGCGGCACGGTCGCAAGCGGCCAGGGTGTTTTGCAGGGCATGGCGGCGTTCGTCCGCATCCTCCACCGCGCCCATGGCCACCTGGGCTTGGGCGCGGATGGCGGCAATCGGCGTGCGCAGCTCATGGGCCGCATCGGCCGTAAAGCGGCGCTCTGAGGCCACCATGCCCTCAATGCGTTGCAGCAAGGCATTGAGCTCATCGACCATGGGGCGCATCTCGGTCGGCAGGTCGTCGCGGGACACCGGCACCGTGCTCTCGGGGGCGCGGCGGCGCAGGCTCAGGCCCAGGGCATCCAAGGGTGCCATGGCTTTGCGCACGGCCCACCACATGAGGGCCGCCAGCAGCGGCAGGGCCAGCACCGAGGGCAGCAACATGCCGCGCAACACGGCCTTGAGGATGCCATTGCGCGAATCGAGTTGCTCGCCCACATACACCTGAATATCGCGCTGGCTGCCCCGTGTGGCAAACACGCGCCAGCGCTCGCCGTTCTCCAGGCTCACCGTGTCGAAACCGCGGGTTTCGCGGCTCATGGGCATTGTCCCGATGTTCCCCGAACGGGCGACCAACACACCTTCGTGAAAGACCTGAAACGCTACTCGCGGCGCGTATTTGTGCAGCACCGGCGCATCTTCCCCGTCCTCATCGCCGCCCTCCTCGTCCACATGGGACTGCTGCACCACCAGCAAAGCGGCCGCTTGAGTGAGGTGGCTATCGAGCAGCTCATCAAGTTCATGCCGGGCATCCACCCAGGTCCAGGCGGCTGCGGCCAGCCACACCAGCACCACGCCGGCCGACAAGTAGGCCAGCAGGCGTAGCTGCATGGAATGCAGGCGCGGCATCACAAGCCCGCCTTGGGGTTGAGCAGGTAGCCCACACCGCGCACGGTCTGGATGACATCGGCCTGCAACTTGCGGCGCAGGTGGTGGATGTGGACCTCTATGGTATTGCTCTCGACCTCCAAGCCCCAGCTGTACATCTGTTGTTCCAGCTGTTCCCGCGTCAGCACGCGGCCGGCGCTGCACATCAAGGTATGCAGCAAATCAAACTCGCGGGTAGAGAGGGGGACGGCCTCGCCCCTCCACATGACCTGCCGGGCAGATGGGTCCAGGCTCAGGGCTCCGGTCTGCAAGATGTCTTGGGCCACGCCATGCGAGCGGCGTACCAGGGAACGCAGCCGTGCGGCCAGTTCGTGCAGGTCCACCGGTTTGAGCACATAGTCGTCGGCACCGGCGTCCAGCCCCCGGATGCGGTCGGGCACTGCATCGCGGGCCGTCAGCACCAGCACCGGGGTGGTGTTGCGTGCAGCGCGCAGGGCCTGCAGCACCTCCATGCCATCTTTGCCGGGCAGGCCCAGGTCCAGCACGGCGGCGGCGTAGTCCACGGCACGCAGCTCGCGCTCGGCGGCCACCCCGTCGCGCACCCAGTCCACCTGGAAACCCATCTGTCGCAGTCCGGCACGCAGGCCGTCGCCCAGCATGGAGTCGTCTTCAGCCAGCAGGATACGCATGGGGCATTCCATCCAAACTCAGGGGGTGGCGCAAGGAGTGCGCTGTGTCATTGTGCACGCGCCCCCCTGCGGGTATCACTCGCGTGCTGCTCAATCAGAATCGCCGGACTCCCGCCCGTTCAGCAAGTCGCTAACAGCCTGCGCAGAGATCAAGCCATTCGGAGACTGCTGCCACTCCCAGCTCCAGTAGCCCAGCACCGCCACCAGCATCAAGACCGCCAGCCACGCGTGGTTGCGCTTGACCAGGTCCGGGCCGGAGCCGTCGGTGCGGCCGTGCACCATCTGCATGGCCATGTTTTTGCGGCGTAACACGCTGACCACTGCGATCAACGCAATATGGGCCAGCACCAGAACCAGAAAGGCATCGCCAAAGGCGCCATGCACATCTTCCAGCCAGTCGCCCCACTCGTGGTAGCTGCCATAGCCCGTGAGGGTGACCGGCACCACCATCAGCAAAAGCGCAGCCACGGCCAAAGCCAACAACAGGTTTTGCCCCTGGTTCCAGTTCACCCCCACGCCGGACCTGCCGGCCAGAGCCTGCCAGGCAGACCCCAGCCACTGCGGCGCCGTTTGCAGCTTGCGCCATAGCTGGGGCAGGCGGGCCTGACGCGGGCCGATGAGGCCATACACCACCCTAAAGACCAGCAAGCCTGCCACGGTATAGCCCAGCGTGACGTGCAAGAGGCGCATGGACTCGCCCTCGGCCGTGAGGTAGGCGCCCAAAAAACTCAGGGCGAACAGGGCGTGGAAGGCCCGCGTGGGCGCGTCCACGATACGGCGGCTGCGCACGGGCAGGGCCTTGCCGTCAGGGTTGCCAGCAGCCGGGGTGCCGGGGATGGAGGTGGTGGCCATGGTGTTACCTTTCCATCAATCAGACCCGTTGCGGCGAAAGCGCGCATCCAGGCCTTTGGGAAATTGGATTTCAGATTCGCGGAAGCTGCCCTTGTCCGCGCCGGAGTGGCAGGCCGCGCAGTTGGCAGCGCTTTTGACGACGGCTTGTTTCCAGATTTGCGGGTCTAGCTCGCGGTGCTCGCGCACAAACCATGGCGAGCGGGTGATGCGGTCTTGCGGTGGCTCCTCAGTCACGCGCTTGTACGTGCCTGCATGGGTGTGCAGCCAGACACTGATCTCGCGCACGCTGGCTTCGTCCAGCGCAGCATCGGTGCCGTAGTGTTTGTCCAGCGATCCCATCAGCCGCTTCCACGACGCAGCGGGCAGCATGCCGGGCGGGTACGCCAGGTGGCAGGCGGCGCACTCCTGCTGGTACTTGGGCAAGGGCGTGACGCGCTGCGGACTGTCTGAGTGCGCCGTCCCAGCGCTAGCCAGCAAAACGATTGCTATCCATTTCATAGCTGCTTGCGCAGACAGGACGTGCGCTAGAGGCATACTTTTCATATAAATCCTTTCCATCGGTGCGCAAACTAGCGCTTGAGGCTCATCAGCCAGGCCAGCACATCGGCTTTCTCGGCGGCCGTGCATTCGCGGGCGAGCACGTCATTGCAGTTGCGGCGGAACCACTTCTCGCTTTTGGCGGGGTCGGTAAAACGCTGGGGGTTGAAGGCCGGTGCCAGCGCGGCGATGCTTTTGCCGGTGTTGGCGTGCTTACCCTCGCCCGTGGGCTGTGCGTTGTGGCAGGAGGCGCAGCTCCATTCGCGGCCATGTTGGGCGTTGAAGAACTGCTGGCCCTGCGCCGCGTTCGGGCTGCGGCCGGCTTGGGCGCTCAGGGCACTGAGCTGCTCTTGGGGGGTGCCGGCCGGCGCCTGGCTGCTCCATGCCATGAGCAGGGCGAGCGGAATCGTCCGCAGTATGGCAACCCTGGGCGTTTTCCGTTTGCTTCGCATCACTCACCTCCTGTGTGCCGATACTAGGCAGCCAGGATTAAGGATGGCTTAAACGGGCGCCCTTCCGCCTGCAGCACTGTCCAGGGCCAATACATAGCGCCTGAGCAGCCAGACAATGCGCTCAAACAAGGTCGTGGCCTGGTAGAGGTCGTCCTGTTGGGATGCCTCCAGTTCCTCCACTTGGCTGCGACGCCGGATGGAATCCATCAGCTCCGAGCGGTCATGGGTGAGCATGCGCAGCATGGCCACATCGTCTGCGTCGTAACGCTGCGCCGCCTCGGCCAAGGTACCGAGCATCAGGTGCAGGCTTTCCGCCAAGCTGTGCATCAGGCCCCGCGTCTCCGCTGCAGCCTGCAGCCGTGTCAGGGGGAGGCGCAACTCCATCAGCGAAGCCTGCAAAGCACCCAGCAATTCATTGCGGTCCCGCAAGGTCAGCGAGCGCTCCAGGACGTTGCGGCTGTGATGCCGGTCCACCACCTCAGTCACAAATTGCTGGCACAAGCGGGTCACGTTGCACGCCCCTTGATGGAAGGCCTCCAGCCGGGGGGGCGTCTGCAGCGACTCCTCACGGACGGCATCGAGATAGACCAACAATCCCGTGAGCAGGCGCTGCTGCTCCAGGTCGAGCAGCATCAATGCGGTTTCCGCCTCGTCCAGTGCCTGGTCGTGCAGATAGACCGGTTGCCCGGCCTGTTCCCCGACGGACTGTGGTGCCACACGCGCCAGCCACGGCAGCACCCACGGGGCCAGCCCCCGCATGCCTACGTCCGACGCGATCTGCAGCGCGCAGTACATCAGCGCCAGTTGCGTCGGCAGGTCCACCCGGAAATAGGCGAACGCAGCAGCGATACGGCTCGCAGGCAGGGCCGCGTCCACGATCAACACAGCGCCGACCAGGAGCACGCCCACCGTTTTGAAAGCAATCTGGTAGAGCACCAACTGGCGCGTGCTGCCTTCGACCGTCTGCCCGGTCAGCCAGGTCGCAATGGCGGCCCCCTGGCTGGCGCCCACCACGATCCAGGCCCCGGTGGAAAAATCCAGCAATCCGGCCGCCGCCATGGCCATGGCGACCACACTCACGGTGGTGGAAGACTGCACCACGCTGGCCACCAGCGTGCCGGCCAGAAAGCCCAACCACGGGAAGCGGGATGCGGTGGCCAGAAACTCAATGAGCAAGGGCTCCTTCTTCAGCAAGCCCGAGGCCCCTTTGATGAAGTCCACCCCCAGAAACAGCAAACCCAGGCCCAGCAGTGCGGCCACCAGATGGCGGTAGCGGGTGGAGTCGTCCAGGTTGCGGTAATAAGCCACCCCCGTCACACCCAGCAGGCAGAGGATGAAGGCGTGCATGTTGATGGTCGCCAGCAAGACCAGCGCCGAGGTACCTACATTGGCCCAGCGCACAATGGCAAAGCCCTGGCGCATGGCCATGGCACGCGCCGTGACCATCGCCACCAGGATGTGAATGATCGCATTCACACTCTGCACCAAGGCCCCGGCGGCCAGACCGAACAGGGGCAGCGTTCCCTGGCCGGCCACCACCTTGCCTATCCAGTTGCGCAGGCGTATGCCCATCAACTGGCGCACATTCTTGCTGATCAGGCGTATGCCGATAAAGAACAACCCCAACCCCGCCAGGAGGTTGCTCAGAATATCCATCAGGAAGCCAGGGCCTGCAAGGCTTGCGCGGCTTGGTCGCGGCTGTCCACCACATGCAGGATCTTGAGGAAGCCACTGATGTGAAACACCTCACGCACATGGGGCTGCATGCCACACAGAATCAAGGTGCCCTGCACCTGGCGGGCACGCTTGGCTGCCATGAGAATGACACGCAGGCCGGCACTGGACACATAGCTCAGGCCGGCGAAGTCCATCACCAGCTTGTCGCCTTGGGCCTGAAACTGGCTGGCGACCGTTTTCTCCAGATCGCCGGCGGTGGCGCTGTCGAGCCGGCCTGACAAGCCCATCCACTGGACTGCGTTGCCTTCGGAGGCATTGAATTCAATTGCAAATGACATGGTGGTTTTCTCACTTTCCTTCAGGGTTGGGTTGCGCAAGGGCCTTGAGCAGCACGATCAGGTTGCCGCTGCCGTCGTAGTAGGCCCGGGCCTCATCCATCATGGTTTTGACCAGGTGCACCCCCAGGCCGCCTATGGGGCGCTGCTCTACATCCAGGCCGGTGTCGGGGAGGGGTGCTTCGGCAAAGGGGTCAAAGGGCGGGGCGTCATCTTTCAGGATGATCTCCAGCCACTCTTCACTCATGCTGATGCGCACATGGATGCGGCGGTCCGGCATTCCGCTCAGGCCGTGCTGAATGGTGTTGGTGATGAGCTCTTCCAGGCAGAGATTGGCGGTGAACGCCAGGTCCGGCCGTTGCGGCAACACGCCATCCACCTGCGCAGCCAGCTCGGCAATGCATTCCAGGCGGGAGGCGATCGAGGTATCGAGCAGCAACACTTTGTTCTGCAGTACGGGCGTCTGTTGCATGCTGGTCTCTCCTTGTTGTCGACAAACGATCAGGCAGGTCAGATCATCGGAAGCTGGTGCGTCCCGGACAAAGGCATGCACATCGCGTACCAGGTCTTCGATCAGCGCCCGGGCATGGTGTTGCGGGGTCGCATGGGCAAACCATTGGCGCAAGCGCTGCTGACCGTACTCCTCGCCCTCGGGCGAAAATGCTTCAGTCACCCCGTCGGTGTAGAGCAACAAACGGTCCCCTGCGTCCAGCCGGGTCCACTGGTCCTGGTAGGCCATGCCCGGCATCACCGCCAAGGCCACATCGTTGGCAGTAGGCAACTCCAGTACCCGGCCATCCGCCTTGCGCACCACTGGCGCATGGTGCCCGGCACTGGCGTAGACCAGGCTGCCGTCCAACGGGTCATAGACCCCGTAGCAAACCGTGACAAACAGCTCCATCGGATTGCGCTCGCACAGCAACTCATTGGCCTGGGCCAGCACCTCGCTCGGTGAGCCGTTGGTCAGCGCCAGATTCAGCAACACCGTGCGCGAAACGGCCATGAAGAACGCAGCCCCCACGCCTTTGCCGGACACGTCGGCCACCAAAATGCCATAGCGCCCCTTGGGAAGGGCAAAGCAGTCGTAAAAGTCGCCCCCCAGCTCACGGGCCGGGTGCATGCAGGCGTACACGGACCAGGATGCCTCCTGCGGAAAGCTCTGCGGCAGGATGGCCAGCTGCACATTGCGCGCCAGGTTGATTTCCTCCTGCACGCGGACATTCACCGTCTGCAGCTGCTCGTTCTTCTCGGCCAGCTCCTGGGTGCGGGCCCGCACCAGCGTCTCCAGCTCCCGCTGGCGCGACTCGTTCTGCTCATGGATCACGTCCAGCAAACGCGAAAACTCTGCCGCAATGGTGTTGAAGTTGTCGGCCACCAGCACCAGCTCATCCCGACTTTCCAGGACGATGCGCGTGTCGAGCTTGCCGCTGCAGAAATCGCGCGTTCCATGCGCCAAAGTACGCAAGGTGCGCTGCGTCGAGAGATAGATGCCGGCAAAGAGATAGGCCAACACCAGCATCATGCCGGCCAAAATGGCAAAGACCACTGCTTGCACCCCTTGCAAGCGCACGATGCGCTGCTCCAGCGTCGTATCGGCCCGGGCCAACACCTGCGAAAACAGTTGGCGCGCCACCTGCTGGTTACGCTGCATCACGCTGTGCAGCGCCTCGGCCCCATCCGTACCGCTCAAGGCCAGCTCTGCCGCATCCTGCTGCTCCCCGATACCGGCGACCAGGCTGGACACCAACTGCTCCAGTCCGGCAGCGGCCGCGGGATCCGGGGGCAGCTGCATCACCCCGGCTTTCACCGCCGGAACCGCCTCACTCAACACGACCTGGGCCCCCAGGGCATAGGACGACATCTCATCGTTGTGGATGCGCAAGGCGTCATGCTGCTTGCCCAGGGTGTCATAGGCCTGCGGCAAACGCTGGCTCAGGAGATCAAAGGTCGCGTCCAGTTCGGCATCCACATTGAGCCGGTAATGCCGTGCCGACTCGCGCATCAGAGCCATCACGGCATTGACGGTACCTGTCAGCACCGCAAAGCTGCGCTGGGTGTCAGCCCCGTCGTCAAGTTGCTGGACCTGCAGCCACGCCTGCTGCAGCCTTTGTTGCAACGGGGATTGCCCTATGGCATGGGCCTGGCTTTGCAACGCGGTAATGTCCAGCGCCTGCCTATGCGACTGCAACTCCGGCCCGGTGGCACCCCCGCTCAGAATGAGGTCGGTGCGCAAGGCCACCAGGGCAGCCAGTCCAGACCATTGCTTGCCAACGCCGTCCAGGCCGCTGCGCTCCAGCTGGGCCAGCTGGATCTCTGCACGCACCTGCCGCAGCAGCGGCCAGCTCAGCAGCGACAAGGCAATCAGCACCAAGATGCCAATGAGTGCGTACTTGCGCGAAAAGCTCAAACGCGCCGACAGCCAGATGGTGGGCAGCAGCAGCCAGCGCATGGCTTACTTGCTGACCTCAAGCAATATCTTCACACCCGTCTCCCCCTCTTTGCGGGCCACATAGCCAATGGAGCCGGGCGTGCTTTGCACCGCCTTGCTCACCTCCTCCGCCGAGGCCACCTGCTTGGGGGGAAAACCCATTCCGGTGAAGGCCTGGCGCGCCCAGTAGGAGCGCACCTGGGCCACACTGCGCCCGGTGATCTTGCTATAGAACTCCGCCCGCAAGGGGGCACCTTCGCGGATATCCACCGGCAGGATGGGGCTGCCATCGGGCCAGGACTGCACCTGCTTGAGAAAGATCTGGGTGGCCTGGTCACGTTCGATTTTCTCGACGGGCGCATCCTTGTTGGCAATCACCACCACCTGTGCAGAAGCATGCAGACTGACGACGCCCAGAAGGAGCAGGCCCAAGTACAACTTGTTCATGGTGACTCCTTAAAAAACGAAATCCATGGTCGCTGACAACAAGCGGACCCGGTTATTGAACGGCAATGTGGTGGTGGTCAGGTAGCCCGGAATGTTCTTGTCGGGCGTCTCGATGTGATCCAACTGCACTTTGAAGTCCACATTGGCAGCCACATCCCAGCGCACACCGATGCTGGCGGTGCTCATGGACAGGTCCGCAAAACGGGCAGCGCCATCGAGCTGGGCTTTCAGCGTATCCGCCCCCACCCCGCTGAGCGCTCGGGTATCGAACAAAGCGGTATTGCGCATCAGGCGGCCATACGCCACATAGGGGGTGAAGCTGCCCAGGCTGCGGCCCAGGGTCAGCTGGTAGCCCGCATAGCGTCCCGTCAGTTCGGCCTGCGTGTCCAGTTGGGTGACTTCTGCCATGAAGCGCCAGGCATCCCGGTAGGCATCCATGCCGATGCTGGTGTAGGTGGGACGCGAGTCAAACATGTTCTGCATGGCCGTCACCTTGGCGGCCTGCGCGCTCGCCCCCATGCCATTCAAGGCGGTGGCAATTTGTGCCAGTCCCGCATTGAGCTGAGAGGTCTGCGCGGAACGCAACTGGTAGGCCCCGGTCGTGGTGTGCGAAATGCGCATCGTCACCGACGGCCAGGTCACACTGAGCGCGGCCCCACCGATGTCCTTGAGCTGCACATCCGCATCCTGCACCGGCTTGAGGTTGTAAAAGCGATGCTTGTAATCGCTGCTGCCGTAGTAAGCCTGCACCATCAGGACGGCATCCCCCAGCCCATGGCGCCACTGCAGATCCGCACCATCCAGATGGTCCACACTGTTGATCGGGCTGTAGACCGGCATGGAAGCACGCATGGGCAAATAGGCGTAGCCGATCTCGCTCACATCCGAGTCAAAGAACAAGGGGCTGCGCATGCGCCCCACACGCACCGCCATGTCGTTGCCCCACTGCTGGCGGACATACGCCATTCGCATTTTTGCCTCGCCCTCATCACCGGCGCGTGCCACGGCCTGAGCGACCAGCGACGTGGAAGAACTCAACTGCCAGTCCGCCTGCACACCCAGCACAGTGTCCAGGTTGCCGCTCCACCCCCCGTGGGCCGGGTTTTTCTGTGCACTGGAATAGACCACCCCGGCATCGCTGTTGTCGTTGTGCACGACACCCAAGGTGCCAAAGCCCGAAAGGCGCAGTGCACTGCTGTCCTCCCCCGTTTGAGCCCCCACTGCCGCTGGAACCAGGCACACGCCCAGCGTACAAAGCCATGTCAACACTCTGTTTTTTCCTTGCATCACATCCCCTTTTTATCCTTCAGGACTGAATCAGCTTTTCCACAAATGACGACCCGGTATTGGTGCAGTCAAATGCATGCAAGCCCAGCTCGTTGGCCAAGGTGCTCAGGGCGTAAACGCCCTGTACCGAATTGCCCTTGGCATCCAGGCGCGGCGCAAATGTCCCCACTCCCAGCTGCCGGTTGACCACGCCCACCACGCCCCCGCCCACTCCGCTTTTGGCGGGAACCCCCACATCGCAGATCCAGCTGCCCGAGTAGTCATACATGCCGCAAGAGAACATCACCGACAGGGTCTCCCGCACCGCCGCGATGTCAAAGACCTCGATGTCAGTCACGGGGTTTTGCCCCATATGGGCCAGCGTGGCCCCCATCATGGCCAGGTCGCGCGCAGTGACACGGATGGAGCACAAGCGGAAATACAAATCCAGCGCGGTCTCCACGGGTTCCTGCAGCACCCCGGAGCCGCACAGCAAATGCGCAATGGCCCGGTTGCGGTGGCCCGTGGCGGCCTCGGAGCGGTACACCGCCTCATCCACCGCCAACTCGCGCCCTGCTGCGAGGCTGAAACGGTGCAGCACGGTCGCCAGTGCCTTCTCCACCGAATCCGGTCCGTAGGCGTCACGCAGCATGCCCGCCACCGTGATGGCGCCTGCAGTCACCATGGGGTTGTAGGGCCGGCGGGTCACCGAATCAAATTCGATGGAATTGAACGCATCGCCACTGGGCTCCACACCCACACGCGCCATCACCTGCTCACGTCCCAGGGCCTCCAGCGCCATGCAATAGGAAAATACCTTGGACACCGACTGGATGGTGAACTCGGTCTGCGTGTCCCCAATCTCATACAGCCGCCCCCCCACAGTCATCAGGGCCATGCCAAACTGGTCCGGCTGCACACCTGCCAGCTCCGGGATGTAGTCGGCCAATGCGCCTTCCGTCACGCTCAGGGCACGCTGGTAAATCAAATACATCGCCATGGACACTGCGTCATGGCAATCTTCTTTTTCCTTGATCACAGATTGCCGCATGGTTCACCCCTGTTCCCGGCCTGCCAAGGCCTGTGTTTGTTGGGTGGCAGTGGCGCATTTCCGTCCCACCCAGCTGGGCACTGCATATGCACAGCACTGACCAACAGGCAGGACGGTATGCGACCAGCGTTAAATAAACGTTGGGCAAGGCGGCCTGCATGCAGCTTTACAACAGTGTGGACAGCGGACGGCGCGTTCAATGTTCAAAATGCAAGCGCAACAACGCCCGCCCATCCGCACAACGGGCACTGCTGACCCGATCCGCCAGATGAAAGATCAAGCGGCTGGAAGCATGGGCCACGGCCGCCTCCCACGCCTGGTCATCCGCCTCCCACAGCGCCTCGGCCGACATCTCCGCCAGCGGTTCATCCGCAGCCAACACCAAAGGATCGCCGGCATGCACCAGCTCCAGCACAAAGTTGAACTCATCGAAGTTCCCGCGCACCTCCAAGGGCTTGCCGCACCCGGCAGCGGCAATGGCTTCGGTGGCCTCCAAGGCGGCGGATGCGGCCCGACGCACCACCTCGCTGCGGGCCGACCAGGCCGCCCCCTGAGCATCTACGAAATCGGTGATCTGCTGGTTCACGGCGCCATGCCCCCCGTCCAGCACAGACGCAGCGTGCTGGCGCACCCCCAGGCGGAAGACCAAGTTCAACACCACCACCGTTGCGCCGGTCACCACAAAGCCATCGGTGAGCAGAACATGCAGTCCGTAAGGCGCCTGACGCCCCAACTCTGGCATCAGCATGGTGGCCAGGCCCGCACACAATGACAGGCCCACCATGAAGATCCCCCGGCTGTCCAATGCCCGGGAGGCGATCATTTCAATGCCCGACACCAGCAGATAGGCTGCGGCATACACCTCCACCGCACCCAGCACGGCAGTGGGGATCAGCGTCAAGGCCATGGTCAGCTTGGGACTCATGGCAATCAACAACAACAGTGCCCCCGTCGCAAGGCCGATATAGCGCGAGGTAGAACGTGTTGCGTGGGCCAGCGCGATATTGGCCGAGCACGGCGCCGTCGGGAAGCTGCCAAACATCCCCGCCAGCAGATCCCCCAGTCCATTGGCACGGATGCCCCGGCTGATCACCCCCATGTCCGCACGACGCCAATCCGCGTTGTCGCTGCGTTCCATCATGCTCAGACAACCGATGTTGTCCAGCTGATTGAGCAGGGTGATTAAGGCAATGGCACCCACCATGGAGGGCGACAAAGTAAAGCTGGGCGCAATGCGCTCCGGCAAGGCCAGCACAGGCGCGACCTGTACCCACTCCAAGCCCACAAGCTGCCGGCTCACGATGGCGATCAGCATGCCCACCGCAATGCCTGCCAACATCCCCAGCAGCTTGAGCCTGCGCCCGCCCCACACAGAACAGGCGACGATGCTGGCCAAGGCCGCGCCGGAGATCAATGCACTGGTGCCATTGATTTGCTTCTGGGCATCCAAACCCAAAGAGTGGGTCACCGCCTGCTCAATCAGGCCCAGCCCGGCCATGCAGACCACCGTGCCCACGACCGTCGGGGGAAAGAGCGGGCGCAGTTTGCCTATCAGCGGGCCCGCCACCATGGTCACGACCGCCACGATCAAGGTCACCTCCACCAGCGCACCCACGCCGCTGGCCGCAATGGCGGCACCGGCAATGGTGATCATCATGGGGTCCGGCTGAAACACCAGCAGGCTGCCGCTGCCCCAACGCCCGCCCCAGGCTTGCAGCACTGTGATGGTGCCCATGGCCAACAAGGTCAGCGCAACCACGGAACTGGTTTGGGGCACGGACAAGCCGGCGATCTTCGCTGCCGCCAGCACATACGCCACAAAGGCCAGCACTGTCGCGGCATGCTGCAGGGCCAGCACCCCCAAGGCGCCCAGGGGAGGCAGCTCATCGGAGGCGTAGATCAGTTCAAACGGACGCCGGCGCGGCGTGGAAGCGGGCAGGCGGGACGCCAGCCTGGCAAGCAATGGCAAAAGAGATTCCTTGTCGGGTCAATGAAAGCGCGGCGTAGTTCCGCATGGGGTTGAGGCTCTATCCGCATGCAGGACACCCTGCCGCCACACTCCGGTGGCTTATGCTTGACCCCTCCGCCCGTCTCCTCCAGCAGATTGCGGCAGCCTATTGACCTAGCGTTTAAAAATCGTTCACAGAATCAAGCACCATGCAGACTTGCAACACAGTGGCCCTCAGCACGGGTGTCCTTCAGGTGCAATTGCTGGGGGCGTGGGAGGTCCGATGGCAAGACCAGGCTTTGGGCCCTTTGCGTTACGACAAGCCCCGGGCCTTACTGGCCTACCTGATCGTCCACAGCCGCCAACTGCATGGCCGTGAGCCTCTGGCGGAATTACTGTGGCCCGACCTGGCCGGCGACAGGGCCCGCAGCAACCTGCGGCGCGCCCTGCACGAACTGCGTACCTTCCTGACACCGTCCGGCTGCCTGCCCGATGCTCCAGCGCCGGACTTCCTGCTCAGCAGCAAACACCAGCTGGGCTGGAATCCGTCCAGCTGTTACCACCTGGACGTGGATGCCTTCACGGCGCCGGCCGGGCCGGACACCACGGTCGAGCAACTGGAGCAGCAACTCGCCCTCTATCGAGGCGATTTCCTGTCCGGCTTGCAGTTGGCGCAATCGCCGGAGTTTGAAACCTGGGTCGATACCCAGCGCCAAGCCTTGCGCCAGCAGGCCCAGCAGCTGACGATCCGCCTGGCCCACGCGCATGAATCCCTCGGACAGCCCGAGCGAGCTTTACAGCTCCTGCAGCAGGCCATCACCCTCGACCCCTGGCAGGAAGAGACGCACCGGCACACCATGCGCCTGCTGGCCAAGCAACAGCGCACCAGTGCGGCCATGGAGCAGTACGAGACCTGCAAGGCCCTGCTGCAGCGTGAGTTGGGCATTGAACCCGAGCCCGCAACCCAGGCCCTGGCCCTGGCCATCCGGCGTGGCGAACTCCGGCACCCTGCCGGCAGTCGCCCCCCTCCGGCCAGAACACCGGTACTGCGCCACCAGGTCTGCATACTGGCCTGCGAACTGCGGGCAAGGCCGCATTCCGCGGTAGAACTGGAAACCACAGCACTGGCCGAAAGCCTGGGTGCTTGCCTGGACGTGCTGACAACCCGGGGCGGCCACGGCATCGCCCCCCAAGCGGGCCTGGTGCTGGCGTACTTCGGCTACCCCAAAGCCCAGGAACATGCGCCCCGCAAGGCGCTTGAGGCCGCGCTGGAGCTGGCGCAGCGCACCGCGCCGGAGCACGGCCTGTCCATCCGCATGGGGGCCCACAGCGGCTGGATCATGGTGGACCCCCGGGTACACCTGCCGGACGCCACCGGGCAACTCACCCGCCACACACAGGCACTGGCACAGAGCGTCGACTGGGGAGAGATCGCCATCAGCCCCGAACTGGCCCACCAGGTCGAGGGCTACTTCCAGGTGCAGCCTCTGCCCCCCGGTTCCGCATGGCCCGGCATGCGCCTGTTGCAACGCACGGCATCCGTCACGCGCCTGCAGGCCGCCTCCGGGGGGCTGACCCCCTTCATCGGCCGGGTCGTGGAACAACGCCAGCTGCGCCTGCTGTGGGAGCAGACACGCCGGGGGGAATGCATTGCGCGATGGCTGTCTGGCGAGGCCGGCATCGGCAAGTCCCGCCTGCTGCACGCCCTGCAGGAACACGCCCTGGACCGTGGCGGTCACGTGCTGGTATTGCAGTGCCAGCCCGAGTTCCTGCACACCCCCTACTACCCCTGGATAGACCAATTGACGCGGCAGCCGGCGCTTGCCGAACACGCACCCGCCGTGTCCGCCCTGCTGTTCCAGCCCGATACGCTGAATGTGCCTCCCGCCGACCTGCAACAAGCCACCCAAGCGGCGCTGCTGGAGCTGGTGTGCGCACTGGCCCGCCAGCATCCTCTGATGCTGGTGGTCGAGGACCTGCACTGGGCCGACGCATCCACCCTGGAGTGGCTGCAACTGTGCCTGAAGACACTGACCGCTCCCGTGCTCCTGCTGCTGAGCAGCCGGGACCCCCAGGCCCCCTGGCCCCAGCTCCGGACGTTGCCGCTGCGCCCACTCTCCACGCGGCAGTCCGAACAGTTCATCCGCCAGATGCTGGGAACCGAGCAACTGGATGCGCCCTCGCACCATCGTGTGTTGCAGCGCTGTGACGGCATCCCCCTGTATATCGAGGAAATGGTGCGTACCGTGCAGTCCGGACTGGACCACGCGACCAACGGCCTGCCGGGCAACATCGGTCATTTACTGGCCGCACGTCTGGAGAGCGTAGGACCCGCCAGCCGGCTGGCCCGGCAAGCGGCCTGTCTGGGGCGTGACTTTGACACCGGACTGCTGAGCGACGTCTGGGATGGTGAGCCCGGCGATCTACCCGTGTACCTGGCGCACCTGGCGCAAGCGGGGCTGCTCCAGGCGCTGAACCCTGAGCATTACCGCTTCAGCCATGCCTTGGTCCAGGACGCGGCCTACCAGACCCTGGCGCTGGCCGAGCGCCAGCGCATCCATGGCCGTCTGGCGCTCTTGTACCAGGGCCCCTACCGGGAGCGCCTTAGCAATGCACCGGAACGCTTGGCCCAGCACCTGGCGCTGGCCGGCGAACCCCTTGCGGCGGCGGCCGCCTGGCTGGACGCTGGCCGCCTGGCGGCCAGCCGTTCGGCCAACCAGGATGCCTGCTTCCACTTCGAGTCCGGTCTGGCGCAGCTGCGCAGCCTGGCACCCGAGAACGCCAGCAGCGCCATCAGCACAGAATTGGCGCTGCAGGCCGCACTGGGCACCACCCTCATGGCCATCCAAGGCTATGGGACCCTTGACGCCAAAGCCTGCTTCACCCGCGCCCTGGAACTGAGCCGCCAGGCCGGCGACAAGGTGGAGCTGTTTCCGGTGATGTGGGGCATGTGGCTGGGCGGACGCTCCTGCACACCCGAGGCCTACCCGCTGGAACTGGCGGAGCGCCTGGAGCAGATCGCCACCGCCTCCGGCGACCCCGAACAGGCCATGCAAATGCATTACGCCTTTGGTAACAACCTGTTCTGGATGGGACGCTATCCGGAAGCCATGTCCCGCCTGGACCAGGCCATTCGCTTGGGCCGCGACCTGCCTGCGGCCCGCCGCATCCGCCTGTACGGGGAAGACACTGCCATCTCCTCCCTGTCGTTTTGTGCCTGGATCCATTGGTTGCAAGGGCGTCCGGCCACTGCCATCCAGACGGCCCGCACCGCCGTGGCCCAAGCCCGGGCCCTGCAGCACGCCCACACCCTGGGCTTTGCACTGACGTTCGCCGCCGTCCTGCACCGCTTTCTGGACCAGCCCGACGCGTCTTCCGCACTTGCCCAAGAGCTGCTGGCGCACGCTCGGGAACACCATCTCCTGCTTTGGCAGGTGGCGGGCAGCGCCGTGGCTGGATGGGCCGACGCCCGCAGAGGGCAGAGGCAGGCTCTGGAAGGGCTCGCGCAGTGTGTGCAGGCGGCGCGGCAGGCCATGCTGGCCGTGGAAACCACCTTTATGGCATTCCAGGTCGATGCCCTGTGGCACTTGCAGGACTACCGTGCGTGCGCCGAGCTGGCCCAGATCACCATTGCCAACAGCCACCGCTACAACGACCTGTATTTCCAACCCGAGTTCCTGCGCCTGCAAGGCCTGTCTTTGCTGCAGCTGGGCCAGCAGAAAGAAGGCCTGGACTGCCTGGACCAAGCCCTGGCCCTGGCCACCGGGCAAGGCGCCAAAGCGCTGGAGCTGCGCGTGTTGGATGCCTTGATTGCCGCACGCCCGGCATCCGCAAGCGCTGCCCTGCGGCTGCAACGGAATGCGGTGCTGCACGGCTGCCCCGAACTGCAGGCCTGCACGCCCGCCACCACAGCACCAGCCGCGCAGGAATAAACCAGCCCGCACCGCAGCCCCGCCGGGGAGGGGCGCAGCGGGCTTCAGGTCAGCCCACGCACCACGTTCATGGCCTCTTCCACCCGCTCCACCGCGTGGATGGTCATGCCCTCGATGGGCTTTTTGGGTGCATTCGCCTTGGGCACGACGGCCATGGTGAAGCCCAGCTTGGCTGCTTCCTTCAGGCGCTCTTGCCCGCGAGGGGCCGGGCGCACCTCGCCCGCCAGCCCCACTTCGCCGAAGGCAATAAAGCCTTTGGGCAGCGGCTTGCCGCGCAGGCTGGAGGTGATAGACAGCATGACCGCCAAATCCGCCGCCGGCTCGCCGATGCGCACACCGCCCACCGCGTTGATGAACACATCCTGATCCATACAGGCCACGCCCGCGTGGCGGTGCAACACGGCCAGCAGCATGGCCAAGCGGTCTTTGTCCAGCCCCACGCTCAAGCGGCGAGGGGACGGGCCGCCCATGTCCACCAGTGCCTGAATTTCCACCAGCAGCGGGCGCGTACCTTCCAGTGTGACCATCACGCAACTGCCGGGCACCGGCTCCGCGTGTTGGCTCAGAAAGATGGCGCTCGGGTTGCTCACCCCCTTGAGGCCTTTTTCGGTCATGGCAAACACGCCGATCTCGTTGACCGCTCCAAAGCGGTTTTTGATGGCGCGCACCAAGCGGAACTGGCTGTGGGTGTCGCCCTCAAAGTACAGCACCGTGTCCACCATGTGCTCCAGCACGCGCGGCCCGGCCAGGGCGCCCTCTTTGGTCACATGGCCGACCAGCACGATGGCCGTGCCGCTGGCCTTGGCCGCGCGGGTCAGGTGGGCCGCGCATTCGCGCACCTGGGCGACGGAGCCCGGTGCGCTGGTGAGCTGCTCGGAATACACCGTCTGGATGGAGTCGATCACTGCCACATCCGGGCGCTGGGCTTCCAGGGTGGCGAGGATTTTTTCGAGCTGAATCTCGGCCAGCACCTTCACCTGCGAGTGGTCCAGCCCCAAGCGGCGCGAGCGCAAGGCGACCTGCGCCCCACTCTCTTCACCCGTCACGTAGAGCGTGGACTTGCCCGAGCGCTGCAGCGAATCGAGCGCCTGCAACAAGAGCGTGGACTTGCCGATGCCGGGGTCCCCGCCGATCAGCACCACACCACCTTCGACCATGCCACCGCCCAGCACACGGTCCAGCTCCTCGTGACCGGTGGGGGTGCGCTCCACGTCCTGCGCCTCGATGTCGGAAAGCAGCGTGACCTCGGCCGTTTTGGCCAGTGACGCAAAGCGATTTTTGGCCGGGCCCTCGCTGCTGGCGACCGACTCGATCAGCGTGTTCCAGGCGTTGCAGTGCGGGCACTTGCCTAGCCACTTGGGGCTGGTTCCGCCGCACTCATTGCAGGTGTAGATGGTTTTATCTTTGGCCATGGCGGGAATAATACTGTACAAAACCACAGATATCAAACTGCGCAGACCATGCGCCAGATCACAGACCGAATAGCCCCCGCCCCCTAGCATGGAAGAAAGCGCAACCCAGATTGCTATGAAATCAGGAGCTGCTCGCGCACATTCCACAAGGGCTACATGCCAATTTCACCCAAAACTACGGCACATGCTGCCGACAATGCGGCCCCCCAAGGCCTGAGCAAGGCCCAAGCCGCCGACCTGCTGGCCACCCACGGCCCCAATACCCTGCCCGGCGCCGGCTCACGGCGCTGGACCGCCATCGCCCGTGACACCCTGACCGAGCCCATGTTTTTGCTGCTGCTGGGGGCTGCGGTGCTCTACGGCCTGCTGGGCGACTGGCAGGAGGGCGGCATTCTGCTCGGGCTGGTGGTCGTGGTGCTGGCGCTCACGCTCTACCAGGAAGGCAAAACCGAACACGCCATGCAGGCCCTGCGCCAACTCGCCAGCCCACAGGCCCAGGTGCTGCGCGACGGCATTGCCCAAGCCGTGCCGGGCAGCACGGTGGTCCCCGGCGATGTGCTGGTGCTGGCCGAGGGCGACCGGGTGGCCGCCGATGCCACACTGCTGAGCAGCAATGTGATGACTGATGAATCCATGCTCAGCGGCGAATCCGTGCCGGTGGAAAAGGCCGCCACAGGGGGCGATGCCGCGCTCTTCGGCGGCACGCTGCTGGTGCGCGGCCACGGGCTGGCGCGGGTGACGCACACCGGCGCGGCGTCGGCCATGGGGCGCATCGGCAGTGCGCTGGACGGCTTGGGCCCGGAAGACTCGCCGCTCAAACAGCAAACGACCGTGTTGGTCCAACGCCTGGCAGTGGGGGCCTTGGCTGCCAGCCTGCTGCTGTTTCTGGCCAGCGGGCTCATGCATGGCGACTGGACCGCCGCCCTGCTCTCAGGCATCGCGCTGGCCATGGCCTTGCTGCCGCAGGAGTTCACCGTCATCCTCACCGTGCTGCCGGCGCTGGGGGCCTGGCGGCTCGCCAAGCAACAGGTGCTGACCCGCCGCCTGGCCGCCATTGAAACCCTGGGCGCGACCTCAGTGCTGTGTGTGGACAAGACCGGAACCCTGACCGAAAACCGCATGCGGGTGGCGGCCTTGTTTACCTATGGCGGCACGGCAGCAGATCAAACCCTAGCCCTCCCTGACGGCGAGCCGCACGCCCTGCCGGAAGCCTTTCACCGCGTGGCCGAGTACGCCATTTTGGCCAGTGTGGAAGAGCCGTTTGACCCGATGGAACAGGCCTTCCACCGGCTAGGCGCCCAGACCCTGCAAGACACCGAGCACCTGCACCGCGACTGGACGCTGGTGCGCGAGTACGGCCTGAGCCCGCAGCTACGGGCCATGTCGCATGTGTGGACGGCCGAGGACGGCGATGCCCACATCGTGGCCGCCAAGGGCGCGCCCGAAGCGGTGTTCGACCTGTGCCACCTGCCACCCACCGAACTGGCCCGTGCCCATGCAGCCGCCACGGCCCTCGCGGACCAGGGCTTGCGGGTGCTGGGCGTGGCCACCAGCCGGGTGCCGGGTGCGGCGGGCACCATCACCCTGCCGGGGCAGGAGCACGATTTCGACTTCACCTTGCTCGGCCTCATCGGGCTGGAGGACCCGCTGCGCGCCGGCATTGCAGCCTCCGTGGCGGAATGCCGGCGCGCGGGCATCCGGGTGGTCATGATCACCGGCGACCACCCCGGCACCGCCACCGCCATTGCGCGGCACGCGGGCATCCTCACATCACCCACAAAGCGGACAAGCACTTCCACCAATGAAGTGCTGAATGGCGACGACATCGACACGCTGGACGACGCAGCCCTGCGCGCGCGCATGCGCCACACACGGGTGTGCGCCCGGGTGGCGCCGGTGCAAAAGCTGCGCATCGTGCAGGCCTTGCAGGCCGAAGGGCAGATTGTGGCCATGACGGGTGATGGCGTGAACGACGCCCCCGCCCTCAAAGCCGCCCATGTGGGCATTGCCATGGGTCGGCGCGGCACCGATGTGGCGCGGGAGTCCGCCGGCCTGGTGCTGCTGGATGACAACTTTGCGTCGATTACCGCCGCCGTGCGCCTGGGTCGGCGCATCTTCGACAACGTGCGCAAGTCCATGGCCTATGTGCTGGCCGTGCATGTGCCGGTGGCCGGCATGGCGCTGCTGCCGGTGCTGCTGGGCTGGCCCACCGCCCTGTACCCGCTGCACATTGCTTTTCTGGAACTGGTGATTGACCCGGCCTGCTCCATGGTGTTTGAAAACGAGCCCGCCGAGCAGGACGGTATGCAACAGCCCCCGCGTGATGTGAAGGCCGCGCTGCTCCAGCGCAGCGCGCTCTGGCAGGCCCTGGCTCAAGGCGTGGTGGGCCTGCTCGCGGTCATGGGCGCCATGGCCTGGGGCCTGGCCCACGCCAGCCCCGAGCATGCGCGCACGCTGGCGTTTGCCACCCTGCTGCTGGTCAACCTGAGCCTGATCTTCATGAACCGCAGCGCCCAGCTGCACCCGCGCGCCTGGCTGCTGCGGCCCAACCGCGTGTTGTGGGGCGTGTGCGCCGTGGCCTTGGGGCTGCTGTTGGCCCTGGTATACCTGCCATGGGTCCAGCAATTGGCCGCCTTTGCGGCGCTGGATGCCGCGCAATGGGCCGTGTGCGCAGCCTTGGTCGCGCTCACGTGGATGGCCTGCGCGGCACTGAAATGGGCGGGCCGGCAGCGCCCGCGTCTGCCAAACCCCTGATCAGGCTTTGGGCAAGCGACTGCGGGCGCGCTGCACCCGGTCGGCGCTGACGGCGATTTTGACTGACTGGAAGTTCAGGGGCGTCACCAAGGCCCAGGCCGTGTCGTTGGTGTCGCGGCACAGGTACTGCACCACGGGCATGCTGTGTTTGTCCATCACCGGCACCACCCAGGGCGCGTTGGCCCGCGTGCCACGCTGGGCGACGACTGCCGTGTCGCCATTGGCCAGCAACACAAAGGTGCCGGGCGGATAGAAGCCCGTGCTGGTGGCCATGGCGGCACCTACGTTGGCGGCATCTCCTTCGGTTCCGGCAAAAATGGACTTGGCGGCCGCAATGGGCGGCAAGGGCGAGCGGGTTTTGCGGGCCGCCATTTTGGCGACAAACACATCGGCCGTGGCCAGGATGCGCCGCGCCATGCGGTTGCGCGGCAAGGCATCTGCATGTTGGGGTTGGTGGTGCCAGCGCACGATGTCCAGGGTGTCTTCATCCTCCACACCCAGGGTACGCAGGGTGTCGGCCCCCAGGGCGGGGTGCTCGGCAATCAAGCTGCGTTGCCACTCCGTGGGCGCGGTGTTCTGGCGGGAGAGGCTGTCCTGGTCCCGCGCCATGCCGATGTTCTGGGCCAGGGCGGCGTCCAGCAGGCTGCGGCGCAGGCTGGGGTCCAGGCCCAGCTTCTCGGCGGTCAGCAGGCTGATGCAGGCGGTGAGCAGCGCATGGGTGGCGCAGTAGCCCAGGCTGTTATCGCCCAGCATCTGGAACAGGCGGAACAAGGCGTCGTCCGCATCGGCCGCCAGCATCTTGAGCATGGTGCGGGCAATGCCGTCCAGTCGGGCGCGCGGGTTGATGGCCAGGCCGCCCTGGTAAAGAATGCCGCGCAACACGTCCTGCACATCCAACCAGCCCCCGCTCAGCGGGGTACCCACCACGTAGTCCACCTCGCGGATACGCGAGGGCATGGGAGCCCTGGCAATGGTTTGCACATCGACGCCGTCGCGCAGCATCTCGTGCACCATGCGCTCGTAGGCGCGCTGCCAGGCCATGGCGTCGCCCGGCGTGGAGCTGGCGTTGAAGGCGTGCAGCTTGTCCCGGTGCTGCTCGGACACGACGGGCTGGCCCTTTTTCAGCAGCAGCTGGCCGGTATCGCTCCAGATATCAATGGGCAAAGGCCGGCCCACTTCGAGCATGGCGATCGGGATGGGCACGTATTTCATGGGGAGCTAGTCTGCCACGACCACCGGCACCCGTGGGGCCAGCGCACACATCAACTCGTAGCCCACGGTGCCGGCGGCAGCGGCAATTTCGTCAATTGGGAGCACCGCGCCGTTGGCCGCGCGCCCCCACAGTGTGACTTCAGCCCCCATACCGGCCTGGGGCACCGGGCCCAGATCGACGGTGATCATGTCCATGCTGACGCGGCCCACCACGCGGCTGCGTACGCCGTTGATGAGCACCGGGGTGCCGGTGGGGCAAATGCGGGGGTAGCCGTCGGCATAGCCGCAAGCCACCACGCCGATGCGCATGGGCTTGTCCGCCGTGAAATTCGAGCCATATCCGACCGTATCGCCCGCCGATAGTGCGCGAGTAGCTATGATTTTTGCAGCAAGTGTCATGGTGGGCTGCAGTCCCCAGTGGGCGATGTCGTGCTCGGGGTAGTCCGGTGCGCTGCCGTAGGTGGCAATGCCGGCGCGCACCCAGTCGGACACCAGGCCGGAGCCGGAATGGCGCAAGGTGGCCGCGCTGTTGCTCACCGTGCGCTCACCGGGCAGGTCGTCCGTGGCCTGCTTGAACACCGCCATCTGGCCGGCAATGCCCTTGGGGCCATCCGCATCGCTGAAGTGGGTCATGAGCGAAATCTCATCCACCTGGGGTAGCGCATTCAGGCGGGTCCAGGCGGAGCGCACCTGTTCGGGCTGGAAGCCCAGGCGGTTCATGCCAGAGTTGACTTTGAGGAATACGCGGTGCGGCTCATTGGTTTTGTGGATGGCCAGCATATCGATCTGCTCCTGGCAGTGCACCGTGTGCCACAGCCCCAGGCGGGAGCACAGCTCCAGGTCGCGCTGCTCAAACACGCCTTCGAGCAACAGAATGGGCCCGCGCCAGCCCAGGTTGCGCACGCGCTGGGCCTCATCCAGGTCCAACAGCGCAATGCCGTCGGCGCCCCGCAAGCCCTCGAACACGCGCTCAATGCCGTGGCCATAGGCATTGGCTTTGACCACCGCCCAGATGCGGGCATCCGGCGCGGCACGGCGGCAGACTTCGAGGTTGTGGCGCAGGGCCTGGGTATGGATGGTGGCGTGGATGGGACGTGGCATGGGCGGGGTTGCAAGAAGGGACTGCAAAGATTTTGACATTCCCTGCCGTGCTATAACCGGCGCACGTTTGGAGACTCACCACAATATCCGGTGCATTAGCACTGCTAATGCACCCAGAACCTACCCATGAAACGCGGCTTCTACACCATCATGTCAGCGCAGTTCTTCAGCTCGCTGGCCGACAATGCCTTGTTTGTGGGAGCCGTCCAGCTGCTGCGCAGCTCCGGTGCGCCGGAATGGCAGCAAGCGGCACTGGTTCCCATGTTTGCCTTGTTTTACGTCGTGTTGGCGCCTTTTGTGGGCGCGTTTGCGGATGCCATGCCCAAAGGCAAGGTGATGTTCATCAGCAACAGCATCAAGGTGGTGGGCTGCTTGATGATGCTGTTCGGTACCCACCCGCTCATGGCGTATGCCATCGTGGGACTGGGGGCCGCCGCGTACTCGCCGGCCAAGTACGGCATCCTGACCGAGCTGCTGCCGGCCTCCCAACTGGTCAAGGCCAATGGCTGGATTGAGGGGCTGACGATTGCCTCCATCATTCTGGGCGTGCTGCTGGGTGGCCAACTGGTGAGCCCCATGATCTCGGGCGCGCTGCTGTCATTTGATTTTCCGTTCATGACCACGAGTGTGGATACCGCGCCGGAAGCCGCTATCGGCATCTTGATTTTTGTGTACATGGTGGCCGCGTGGTTCAACACCCGCATTCCGGAAACCGGCGTCAGCATGCGCGCCATGCCCAAGAACCTGCTCAGCCTGTTGCCGGACTTCTGGGCCTGCAACACCAAACTCTGGAACGACAAGCTGGGCCAGATTTCCCTGGGGACCACCACCCTGTTCTGGGGCGTGAGCGGCAATTTGCGTTACATCGTGCTGGCCTGGGCGGCAGCAGCCCTGGGCTACAGCGTGACCCAGGCCTCGGCGCTGGTCGGGGTAGTGGCCATCGGCACGGCTGTCGGTGCCGTGGTGGCTTCGGTGCGGATGCGACTGGAGCATGCAGTCAGCGTCATCCCGCTGGGGATCGGCATGGGCTTGCTGGTGATCTTGTTGAACTTCATTGACAACGTCTGGGTCGCAGCACCGTTCTTGATTCTGCTGGGCGGGCTGGGTGGTTTTCTGGTGGTGCCCATGAATGCCCTGCTGCAACACCGGGGCCACAACCTGATGGGCGCCGGTCGCTCCATTGCGGTGCAAAACTTCAACGAGCAGGCCTGCATTCTGGGCTTGGGCGGGATGTACGCATTGTCGACTAGCCTGGGGCTCTCTGCGTTTGGCGCGATCAGCGCGTTCGGCATCGTGGTCGCGGGCTGCATGTGGCTCATCAAGCGCTGGCATGAACGCAACTGCCGCAACCATGCGTCCGAAGTGAACCATTTGCTGGACATTGCCCGCAACGACAACCTGCACGGCTGAGCACCTGGCCCAGGCCAACGGTGTGCTCGATGGCCCTGGCGGCTTCGACTTCTCTCCATAAGGATGGGTATGACCACTGTTTACGACTTTGAAGCCCTGACCATTCAGGGAAAAACAGTTTCACTGAAGGATTTCAAAGGCCGGGCCCTGCTGATCGTCAACACGGCCAGCGCCTGCGGTTTCACCCCGCAGTTCGCCGGGCTGGAGAGCCTGCACAAAGAATATGGCGACCGTGGATTGGTGGTGCTGGGCTTTCCGTGCAACCAGTTCGGCGCGCAGGACAAGGGCAGTAATGACGAGATAGCCTCCTTCTGCCAGCGCAACTACGGCGTGAGCTTTCCCATGATGGCCAAGATTGAGGTCAACGGCAGCGGTGCCCATCCGCTGTACCAGTGGCTCGTCCAAGAAGCCCCGGGGCTTTTGGGTACCAAAGCCATCAAATGGAATTTCACCAAGTTTCTGGTTGGCAAGGACGGGCAGGTCCTCAAGCGCTATGCGCCTACCGATACACCAGCCAGCCTGGCCAAGGACATAGAAGCCGCCTTGGCCTGAGACCCGCTAGCGGCCTGCGCCACGCTTAGCGTACGGCGCCCAGTGCGGCGTCCACCACCTCCACCCAGTGCCTGACGGCGGTGTCCGTGCCGCTCTGCAGGTGGGTGATGCAGCCGATGTTGGCGCTGATGATGACTTCATGGGGCGCAGGTGCCAGGTGGCCCAGCTTGCGGTCGCGCAGCGGGTAAGCGATCTCGGGGTTCAACACTGAATAGGTGCCGGCCGATCCGCAGCACAGGTGCGCCTCGTTGGCCGCCAAGCGCACCGCAAAGCCCAGTGCGGCCATGTGCGCCTCAACCCCACCCCTGAGCTTCTGGCCGTGCTGCAAGGTGCAGGGTGGGTGGAACACCAGCGCTGGAGTATCTGCACCCAGCCGCAATCGCGGCTTCAGAACCGGAACCAGCTCGGGCAATAGCTCGCTCACATCTTGGGTCAAGGCGCTGATGCGCGCAGCCTTCTCGGCGTAGGCGGGGTCATCGCGCAGGATGTGGCCGTAGTCTTTCACGGTGGCGCCGCATCCCGAAGCGTTCATCACCAAAGTGTCCACACCCTGCTCAATGTGCGGCCACCAGGCATCGATGTTGGCGCGCATCTGGGCTTTGCCGCCGTCCTGGTCATTCAGGTGGAACTTGACGGCGCCGCAGCAACCTGCGGCAGGCGCCACGACAGCCTGAATACCTGCCGCATCCAGCACGCGGGCCGTGGCGCTGTTGATGTTGGGTGCCATGGCGGGTTGCACGCAGCCTGCCAGCAGCAGTGCTTTGCGCGCATGGGCGCGCGTGGGCCAGGCGCCTGCATCGTGAGGCACCGGCACCTTGTTTTTCAGGGACCGGGGCAAGAGCGGACGCACCCATTGGCCCAGCTTCATGGCCGGCCCGAACAGGGGCGAAGGCAGGCCTTCTTTGAGGGCCCAGCGCAGCGCTTTTTCGCCCACGGGGCGGGGCACTTTGGCATCCACCAGTTTGCGGCCTATGTCCACCAGATGGCCGTAGTCCACGCCGCTGGGGCAGGTGCTCTCGCAGTTGCGGCAGGTCAGGCAACGGTCCAGGTGCCTCTGGGTCGCCCGGGTGGGTTCCTGCCCTTCCAGCACCTGTTTCATCAGGTAGATGCGGCCGCGCGGTCCGTCCAGCTCGTCACCGAGCAACTGGTAGGTGGGGCAGGTCGCGGTGCAAAAGCCGCAGTGCACACATTTGCGCAGGATGGCTTCTGCGGCCTGCCCATCGGCGGTGTGCTGGTATTCGGGGGCGAGCTGGGTTTGCATGGTCAGAAGTCGGCGTAGAGGCGGCCGGGGTTGAAAATGCCGGCCGGGTCGAACGCCGCCTTCAAGCGCTGGAGCAGCGCACCCTGCCCCGCAGATTGCGAATGATTTTGGCACTTGGCGCCCGCAGCATATGCGCGAGAAGCTACAAAAACAGTAGCACTGCCACCCGCAGCGCGGGCGGCTGCCTGCAGGCGCGCACCGGCTTGCAAGGGCGCCCAGAGCCAACGCAGGCCGCCGTGCCACTCCACCAATTGCGGCCACGGCAGGTCCAGCACCGGCGCCGTCTGGGCGACCGACAGGCGCCACAGCACCTGGTCGTCCTGCCCGCCTTCGGTGAAGAACGGAAGCTTTTGGTCCCGGCACAAGGCCCAGTCGGCGGCGGCTTGGGCGGTGTCCATGCGTTCGCCGGGCACCTCTGCCAGCATGCGGCCGCATGCTGCCTCCACAGCCGCCACCGCACCGCGCAAGCGCACGAACAGCAGATCCCGCCCCGCCTGTCCGGCAGATGCGTCATGCACCCAGCAGCTGGCATTCAATGGCAAGGGCTGCGCACCCCAGCGGTGCAGCTGTTCCAGCGCGTCCGCTTGCAGCAGGGGGAACACCAAGGTCGCCTCTGCGGGTGCAATCGGCAGCACCTTGAGGGAGACTTCGGTGATCAAGCCCAGCGTGCCCATGGCGCCCGCCATGAGGCGCGACACGTCGTAACCAGCCACGTTCTTCATGACCTGGCCGCCGAAGGTGAGCAGGTCGCCTTTGCCGTTGATGAGCTTCAAACCCAGCACGTAGTCGCGCACACTGCCCACGCTGGCGCGGGCTGGGCCGGCCAGCCCGCTGGCCACCATGCCCCCAACCGTGGCGTGCCTGGAAGTGCCCGACCAGCCGAAATGTGGCGGCTCAAAAGGCAGGCATTGCCCTTGGGTGGCCAACAGAGTCTCCAGCTCCGCCAGGGGCGTGCCAGCAGCCACGGTGACCACCAGCTCGCTAGGAGCGTAGTCCACCACGCCGCTCAGGCTGCGGGTATCCAACAGGGCAGCTGGTTGCTGGCCGCCATAAAAGTCTTTGCTGCCGCCACCACGGATTTGCAGCGGCGTGCGCTGCGCTGCGGCGTGGCGGATCTGGTCCATAAAGGGCTGGAGGGCGTCGGGCGCTAGAGGCATGGCGGCAATGGTAAGCGGCCGCCTTGGCGCCTTGTGTGAATTTTTTGAACGCAAAAGCGCCGGAAATTTGCGCCCCGCGTTGGCAGAGCACGACTTGCCAGCCGCTCAATCCGCGAAAAACCGCACCGGCAATCCAGCGACATCCATGCGCATAAAGAACACCGCGCCCGACAAGGGAAACTGCGCCAGCTCGGCCGCACTGCGTCCATGGCGCGCGGTGGTGATGTAGAGCGTTTTCAAATCTTCCCCCCCAAAGCAGGGCATGGTGGGGCACTGGGCCGGTGTGTCCCAGCTGGCGAGCAAGCGACCGTCGGGGGCGAATTTGCAGATGCGACGCCCCTCGAACATGGCCGCGTAGTAGTTGCCCTCCACATCCACGGCGGCACCGTCGGGGCGACCGGCGTAGGCCGTGTTCTCGAAGGTCCACCCCGCCGGTTTGGGGTCGTAGCTGCGCCATACGCGGTGCGCGCTCAAGGTGTTGGAGGCGAGCTCAAAGTCCCAGGCGTGGGTGAGGTGATTGGGGGTGTCGGACCAGTAGACGGTGCGGTTGTCCGGGCTCCAGGCCAAGCCGTTGGCGGTGAGCGCGTCCCCGGCATGGCGCTGCACCACGGCGCTGCCGCTGCGGCAGTCCACCGAAAAGAGTTCCGCGGCCCGGCCGGCCTTGGGTTCGTCGATGGTGCCTATCCAGAAGCGGCCGAGCGCGTCGCACTTGCCATCGTTGGCGCGAATCACGGCGGTGTCGTAGGGCAGCGTGGCGATGCGCTCAAGCGCCCCGCCCCATTCCTGCGCGCGGAACACCCCATCGCGCAAGGCGATGACCAGCCCCCCCTGGGCCGCCGGTGCCATACACCCCGGCTCGCTGGGCATGTCCCAGCGCTGCACGGTGCCCATGTAAATGTTGGCCCGCAAAATGGCCTTGCCCGGAATATCGACCCAGTAGAGCTGCTGCTCCGCCGGGTGCCAGAACGGGGACTCCCCCAGTTCAAACACGTCGTCACTCAGGGCCTGCCAGCTCATGCCTGCACGTCCTTCGCTACACGCACTTCCACCCGCATGCTGCAGCTGAAGCTTTCCCCCGGCTGCAAGATAATGACGCCCAGACTCTCTGCGCTGGCACCCGTGCTGGCCATCAGGTTCAGGGCGTTGTTCACATGGCTCACCGGCTCGACAGCGATGTTGTCGCGCTCAGGCTTGGTGAACACCACCAGGCGGCTCAAGGCCGAGCGCACCGTGACCTGGAGTTGGCTGTCCGTCAGCGTGAGCACGCCGCCCCATCCGTCAAAGCAGTGGTCCACCGTCAGCGCGGCGGTGGCTTGGTTCAGGCCGGCATGCGGCTCGCGGTGGGTAGGCAGTTTGTCAGCCGCCATTTCCCAGCGACCACTGGCGCTGAACCGCACTGTGGCGTCGGCACGTTTGACGAAATACGGGTGCCAACCCAAGCCCACCGGTGCGGGCGTCTTGCTTTGGTTGGTCACGCTCAGGCTCATGTCGAGTGCACCGTCTTCGAGTTTGAAGGCTTGCGAACAGTCAAAGTCAAAAGGCCACGCAGCATCTGCCTTGTGCTCCATAGCCAGCAAAGCGAAGCTGTCCGTGCTCTCCAGCACGGTCCAGGGCCTCTCCCAGCCGATGCCATGGATGGCGTGGGGCTCAGGCTCAAAGTTTTTCACCAAGGGGTGGCTGGTGCCGGACCACTGCAACTGCCCGTATCCGATGCGGTTGGAAAACGGCACCAGCGGAAAGCTCGCTGACTGGCGCACGCTCGTCAGTTCAGCGCCCGGGGTAGAACGCATGACAGGAAGCTCATGCATCCACATGCCGGCCATGGAGCCGCCGAGTTCGGGGCAGAGGTCGCAGCGCAGGGGGCCATGGCGCAGTGTCAGGGGCGTACTCATAGAGGGGATTCCGTTTTGTGGGATGGATGACAACTGCGTGGCATTGTGCACCGCGCGGACACAAAAAAGCCCGGCAACCTCGCGGCGACCGGGCTCAAGTCTCAAGAAGAACCTGCTTCGTAACTGCAGCGCCATGCGCTGCACCCAAGGCTTAGCGGTTGTATGCGGTTTCGCCGTGGCTGGAGATGTCCAGACCTTCGCGCTCTTCTTCTTCAGAGACGCGCAGACCGATCACCAGATCCACCAGCTTGAAGGCGATGAAGGACACCACGCCCGACCACACGATGGTGATCAACACGCCTTCCAACTGGATCCACACTTGGCTGGCGATAGAGTACTCAGCACCCACCGCATTGGCCACGTAGTCGTACACACCGGTTCCACCCAGGGAAGGGGCCGCAAACACGCCGGTCAACAAGGCACCGACGATACCGCCCACGCCGTGCACGCCGAACACATCCAGGGAATCATCCGCACCCAGCAGGCGCTTCAGACCGTTCACACCCCACAAGCAGGCAAAACCGCCGATCAGGCCGATGACGATGGAACCCATGGGGCCCACGAAACCGCAAGCAGGAGTGATGGCAACCAAGCCAGCTACTGCACCGGATGCAGCACCCAACATGGAGGCTTTGCCACGGGACAGGGCTTCACCGGTAATCCAGGCCAGCGTCGCGGCAGCCGTTGCCAACATGGTGTTGATGAAGGCCAGCGCGGTCAGGCCGTTGGCTTCCAGGTTGGAGCCGGCATTGAAGCCGAACCAGCCGAACCACAGCATGGCTGCACCCACCATGGTCAATGTCAGGCTATGAGGCGCCATAGGCTCTTTGCCATAACCGATACGTTTGCCAACCACATAGGCACCGACCAAACCGGCAACTGCTGCGTTGATGTGCACCACGGTGCCGCCTGCAAAGTCCAGCGCACCCTTGGTCCACAGGTAACCGGCAGCAGCTTGCACCTTCGCCAGGGAAGCGGCGTCCGTAATGGCGTCCGGGCCGGCCCAGTACCAGACCATGTGGGCCATGGGCAGGTAGCTGAAGGTGAACCAGATCACGCAGAAAGCCAGCACGGCGGCAAACTTGATGCGCTCGGCGAAGGCACCGACGATCAGGGCGCAGGTAATGGCGGCAAACGTGGCCTGGAAGGCAATGAAGGTCAACTCAGGAATCACCACGCCTTTGCTGAAGGTCGCAGCAATGGACTCGGTCGTCACCCCCTTGAGGAACAGCTTGTCGAATGTGCCGAAGAAGGCACCATCACCACCGAAGGCCAGGGTGTAGCCGTAGATAGCCCACAGCACATAGATGAGTGCGGTCACGACAAACACTTGCATCAGCACAGACAGCATGTTCTTGCTGCGGACCAGGCCGCCGTAGAACAAAGCCAGACCGGGCACGGTCATGAAGAGCACCAAGGCCGTGGCGATGGTCATCCAGGCCGTGTCGCCTTTGTTGGGTACGGGTGCGGGGGCTGCAGCAGGTGCCGCTTCTGCAGCGGCTGGAGCAGCTGCGGGGGCGGGAGCGGCGGCAGGGGCCGCAGCTTCAGGAGCGGAGGCGGTGACTGCAGGCGCATCAGCGGCAGGCGCGGCGGTTTGGGCCACCGCGAAGCTGCCTGCAGTCAGCAGGCTCATGCCGAGCGCCAGCGTAGCGAGAAGTTTTTTCATGGTCATGCTCTCTTTCTTTTTACAGCGCTTCTTTGCCGGTTTCACCGGTACGGATACGCACCACTTGTTCCAGGTCGTACACAAAAATCTTGCCGTCACCGATCTTGCCGGTGCGGGCTGCACCCTCCACAGCCTCAATCACGCGCTCCACCAGCGCATCGTCAATCGCGGCTTCAATCTTGACCTTGGGAAGAAAGTCCACCACGTACTCTGCACCGCGGTACAGCTCTGTGTGGCCTTTTTGACGGCCGAAGCCTTTCACTTCGGTCACGGTTATGCCCTGCACACCCATGCCGGACAAGGCTTCGCGCACCTCATCGAGCTTGAACGGTTTAATGATGGCCGTCACGAGTTTCATGTGTTCACCTCAGCTTGATAGTTGATTACAGAGTCCGGGCCTGGTGGCATGGCGTGCCAGGTTTCGGGAGCTGAGGTTGTTAAAGCAGAAGCCGTGCCAAGTTGGCGCAAACGTGCACTGCAAAAAATCCCCGACGAATGCGCAGGCTTACGCTAAGATAACTGTATAAAACCACAGCACGCACAGCTTTAGTGCGGAACCGCGCAATGCACCGAGTTATTGCGCACCTTTTTGGGAACCCAGGGTTATGAGCTTGTCTTTGGTGCAAAGCCGCGCCTTATTGGGGCTGGAAGCAGTGCAAGTGACGGTTGAAGTGCATCTGGCGAACGGTTTACCGAGCTTCACCCTGGTCGGTCTGGCCGATGTGGAGGTCAAAGAGGCGCGCGAACGGGTGCGCTGCGCCATCCAGAACAGCGGGCTGGAGTTCCCGAACAACAAACGCATCACCGTCAACCTCGCCCCGGCTGACCTGCCCAAAGATTCAGGGCGGCTGGATTTGCCGATTGCCTTGGGCATTCTGGCGGCCAGCGGGCAGGTGGATGCCGGTGCATTGGCCGGTTTTGAATTTGCGGGGGAGTTATCACTCTCCGGCGAGTTGCGCGCCGTGCGGGGCGCACTGGCCATGGCCCTGGCCTTGCGCAAGACCACGGCACGCCCCCAACTGGTGCTGCCACCCGGCAATGCCGAAGAGGCCGCGCTGGTGCCGAAATCGCGGGTGATCCGCGCGCGGCATTTGCTGGATGTGGTGCACCACTTTGCACCGGGAGGCCAGGCCAAAGATGCCGATGGCAACCCCTTAGAACAAGACCCCGACGGATGGGTACGGGTAGAGGCGGCTGCGCCCCAGCGCGCCACCCAGGGCCCGGACCTCGCGGATGTCAAAGGGCAAGTAGCCGCCAAGCGGGCCCTGGAAATCGCGGCGGCCGGGGGGCACAGCCTCTTGTTGGTCGGCCCGCCCGGCTCCGGAAAGTCCATGTTGGCCCAGCGCTTTGCCAATCTGTTGCCGGACCTGGACACGGACCAAGCCCTGGAGAGCGCGGCCATCGGCAGCCTATGCGGGCGCTTCGATATGCAACGCTGGGGGCAGCGGCCCACGTGCAGCCCGCACCACTCCGCGAGCGCGGTAGCACTGGTAGGCGGCGGCTCCCCGCCCCGGCCCGGTGAAATCTCGCTGGCGCACCACGGCGTCTTGTTTTTGGATGAGCTGCCGGAGTTTCCCCGCCCGGCGCTGGAAGCACTGCGCGAGCCGCTGGAGACCGGCACCATCACCATCGCGCGGGCGGCCCGGCGCGCCGAATTCCCCGCGCGCTTTCAGCTGATCGCGGCCATGAACCCCTGCCCTTGCGGCTACCTGGGCTCCAGCATCCGCGCCTGCCGCTGCACGCCGGATCAGGTGTCGCGCTACCAAGGCAAACTCAGCGGCCCCCTGATGGACCGTATCGATCTGCACGTGGAAGTGCCGGCCTTGCCACCGGAAGACCTGCTCAACAGCCCGCCCGGGGAATGCAGTGCGACTATCCGCGAGCGCAGCGGCTTGGCGCGCGAGAGAGCCGTACGGCGCCAAGGCAGCAGCAACCACGCCCTCGCAGGCCAGGCGCTTGACCAGTTTGTGGCGCTGGAGCCGGCGGCATCCAAGTTTTTGCAAACGGCTGCAGCGCAGTTGGGCTGGTCGGCCCGCAGCACCCACCGCACGCTCAAAATCGCCCGCACTATCGCCGACCTCGCGGGGGCGGACAGCACCCAACTGGCCCATGTGGCCGAAGCCATGCAGTACCGGCGGGTGCTGAAGGCGGCAGGCTAAGCAAGGATTCATCCGTCAATTCGCGCTGGGCAGTCCATTCAGAGCTTGTCGCTCCGTGCGACACCCTGCCCAGATTCACCGGGCCAGCCAAGCCCGAACGCGGTTTCTCAGGGCGGCCCGAGAGGGGACGAAGACCGTCCGGCGCACCGGGCGCCGCCCTTGCCATGTTCATGCGCTATTCCTTTTGCGGTTTACAAAAGTAGCCGCATGCGGACCTTTTAGGTAGCGCTGTTCAAGGGGGCGGGATTCCGTTCAGAGGGGTTGCGCGCTGGGGTGATGCTGTTGCCTTCCACGGTCACATGCTGGCCGACGCTGGCGCTGGCCGCCTGCTCAATGGTGCGCACACTGCCATCCTCCATGCGCACTTCGACCCTATAGACCGTGTCTTTCTTCAGGCGCTTTTCCACCGTGTTGCCGGCCCAACTGCCGCCCAACACACCGGCAATGGTGGCCAGGGCTTTGCCGTCCCCGCCGCCGAACTGGTTGCCCACCAAACCACCCAGCACCGCACCGGCCACCGCGCCGGCTCCGCTAGGGTTGGCACTTTCACGCTGGACAGGTGTGACACTTTCGACCACGCCACAGGTGGCGCACACGATTTTGGCGGGGAGTTGCACGGGGGCCGAGGCAGGAGCCGGTACCGGCACAGGCGGCATGAGCACCGGTGCATGGGCGGCTACTTGGGCAACAGGCCCGGGGCTTGCTGCCGGGGCATGCACCTTTGTCGCGCCATGGCTTGCTACTGATTTAGGAGCTGCTTGCGCAGATTTAGTCTGCGCTGCGGGCACTTTTTGATCCAAAGCCGCAGGGCTAGTCGCAGGCGCTACAGCCGCCAAAGGGGCTTGGACGGCTGCCACGGGTTCAGGCAGCGCCGGTGTATGGATGGCCACCTTTTCGGGGGGCGCTTCCGGCTGGGCCGGGCCCATCTGCTGGCGCAGAACGATGGCCCCTAATGCGAGGGTACTGACGCCCAGCACACCAATAGCACTCCACAAAACCTTGTTACCGCCGGCAAGGGCGCCCGAGTTAGACAACACAGTCGACATACATCTCCTTCAAACAAGCAAACGGGTAACCCGCATGGCCCCGCTATTGTGGGGTGCACCATAAACTGACACCAACTTTCCAATCAAATCAATACTTTAGCGCGCACGCGTACATCAAAAAGTGGAACCAAATACACGCATAAAGTGAGATTTAGCACCTCCATGTACGCATAAAGTGGAACCAAATATTTCGCAGAATATCTGCGCGCATTAAAATAAATGCGCGCAGATATTTGTACGCGCACATCAAATGCCCAACCAATCCCAGTACCGCTCTGGCCGCCGCAGGCCTGACGCCCACAGTGAAATGACGGACTCCCAGGGCCGCCACCTGCAGCTGCAGTCCCACGACCTCAAAAACACCCGTGACCTGCGCACCCTGCTGCTGGAAGCCGCCTACGAGCTCCAGGCCCAACCGGATCTGGTCGACGTCCACGTCTACCTGATGGACTGCACACTCGCCAAAAAGCGGGTGGAAATGGAAGTTGAACAGTTCAAAAGCATTGCCCATCCACACGTCGCAGGCCGAATCCTGGTCCATGACGCCAGATCTATGCGGCAATCAGAGCAGGGGGTCATGGCCAGGCCGCTGCTGGTCAGCGACACCACCAGAAAGCCGACCACAGCCAGCCAGGAAGCCGTGGTTGCCTACCTGCTGCAGCGCCACTTGCAATCCCTGCCAGGGGTCAGCATCAGCACCATAGCGGCCGAAACGCAAGCCAGCGTGCCCACCATCTACATGGTGCTCAAGGCATATGCGCATTGCATCGACAAGAATCCGGAAGACAAGACCCTTCGCCTGCGCTACTTTGCCCAGAACGACTGGCTCTACTGGATCCAGCGGACCAACCAGCTCTCCAGCGTGTATTTCATCGACCGCTCGGGCTCCCCGCGCAGCGCAACCAGGCTGGCCAAGGAACTGGCCCGCCTGCAGCGAGAGGATCTGGCGGTAGGCGGCCTCATGGGGGCACTGCACCATCTGCCGGCACTGGACGCCACCAGTTCCCCGCAGCTGGACATTCTGGTGCACGGTACCCGCAGAGCAGATCTGTCGTTCATCACCGAAATTGACCCCGGACTTGAGCGATACGAGGGCCGAACCGAGGTGGCCCATGTTGTGGTCCACTTTATCGACCGCCCGGCACCGCTCTTTGAGTACCGCAACGGGCAGAACTGGGGCTCACTGCCCCACTGCATTGCCAACATGCAAAAGGCTGGGCTGACCCACCAGGTGAACGATGCGCTGCAGCTGATCAAGTGAAAATTGCAATTCTCTACCGCTCCTCCGCTTCCAACTTTGCGCGACTGTGCCAGAGAAAGACCCGACCCAGTAGCTGACACATTTATCGATGCTCAACAACACAATTTTTCCAGCCGAGTGGCCAGATCATCTCTCCAACGAGGCCACGATTACCCCACTAAATGTGACCCCACCAACAGGCAGAGACCTGCTGGACTTACCTGCACTGGGCCCGGAGCGTTTTGAGCAGTTTTGCTGGTGGCTGTTGCAAAAGGAGGGGAAAACGCTCCACGGCTGCAAACGATTGGGAGGGACTGGCTACGAGCAAGGCGGCATTGATATCTTCGCTAGTGAAGCGCACGACCCCGAAAGGCTCATCGTTTTTGAATGCAAAAGCGGTAAGGGATTCAAATCTGGTGATCTGAAAGATGCCGTCAACAAATTCATCGAGGGTGAGTGGATCGCTCGTTCGGACACTTTTGTCTTGATGTTGGCCATAGTTTCCTTGGAAGGCCCACTCGGGAAAACCTGGGTCGAACAGAAAAACCGCCTGAGAGAAAAGGGGATCGTCGCGGACGTTTGGACTGCGCACGAATTGACAGAGCGTGCACAGGCTCATCCGGATATTCTTTCAAAATTTTTCCCAACATATGACATCCCATATTTCGGCAATCAGTGGATGCAGCGAACGGCGTTCATCTCCGAGTTGCAGCGTGGGATTTTTGATCCCCGGAAACATGTTGCCGAATGGGCTCAAAAACTGGCTTCCTATAGCTCCATGAGCGACTCGGAGAAGGTGAGTAATGTCAATGACATCAATGGTCTTGAGATCACCCGCATTGGCAACAATTTGACCTATAAGAGTCTGTGGTTCACTCTGAACGTGATCCTGCCAGGGCCCGGTGCACAGCATCTTGCAACGATGATGTCTCTCCACCAACCTGATATGCAGGGAGTAAGTATTGGGTTGCCCCACGATTGGATGATGAGTCGAATGCTCTATGCGACTGGAGCGCCTGCGACACATGAATATCGAGGATTCATCGTCGGTCCGTCATGGAATAGTGACAAGGATCAGGTAATTGATCTAGGCTCTTGCCGTCTGACAATGCAGGACCAAGGCGTGCGTTTATTGGCCAAGGCCGCTGACGCTCTCACTGCCGAATTTCATGGAATTCTCATCAATCGCGAGCAGGGGTGGGCGGCTCGCGATTTTGTCTTTGTAAACCGAGGGGGACAGAAAGTTGCCCTAGCTATCTTGCGCGAAGACGTTTGGCGTGAAGTATTGCGTTTTGCGCGAGCGCACGATGTCGATACAGGCGATACAACGTGGCACATGTTCGATGCCACGCACTACCTTTTTAGGGTTGTCACCGCAGACCCGGCAAGGCATGCCAACCGCTTTGACAACGGTATTCATGGCTCTTTCGAAGCTGTGCACATCCCAAATTTATCCAGGTCAGGGGAAGTCGTCATGCTATGGCAACCGCCGTCGGATGAATACGAGACCGCTGTGTCACCACGGGGGTGGTGGCCATGTGAATACGCGTATCAATGGCTGAATCGAGAGCTTCTTCCACAAGTTAAAGACTGGATATTTCAACGAGAGTTCGGCAATGGGTGGAAGCGCCTATTTCGTTCTGTCCAGGCTAGGCGGTTTGCCGATCTGCTTGAGGTAGTGGTCTTCGCAAGAGACATTCGGGAACCTGGCCTACAGCATGTTGAGAACACCGCCGAAGGACTTTTGGCGAAGATCGGGGCACTCCAGCGTTTTTTTTCCAAGTCCAGAACACCCTCACTTTACTTGCGACAGCGGGACGTAGAGACCTTGTTTTTAGCGGCTGCACAAGTCGCAGGCGTGAAGTGTGGAAACGTCAACTACGTCCGCGGCAGCCTAAGCCTCAAAGATGACCCCAACAATCATGCCGAATTGGCTAATTCGATTCGCAGGCATGTGCAAAGCGGCAAAGTGGTTGCTAGTTCAGTTGTGGTGGACTACGCACTGCGCGCAATCCTCGAACTCTTGGGGCCGGCCGGGGATACTCTGCCGCCGAAAGACAAACAATTTCTGCAAGATGCACTTTTGCCTTTCATTCGTCAGCATGACGAGTACAAGCTCCTGCAGCGGCACTACGGTTCACATCCTAGCTAGGGCCGAGCTTACATATTTTGATGCCTTCAAACAGAAACGGCTGCCCATTTCTTTCGGTTTAGTCTTCCTCGGGACCAGGCGAAAATCCCGCACCTACTTGGACACGTTTGCCGCATCCCGGGCGCGAGCATTTGTAGTGGTAGTGGTCGACCCCGGCTTCAACCAATACCCATATGTGAGGGCGCTGAGGCAGTTTGCACGGCACGAAAAGCCCCTTCAAATTTTCAATGAGAGTAGCAAATTTGATCATGTACGCTCCATCTCCATTCTGACGTTGTCTAGCAAGCATAACTTGGGCGTTGGCCTGAGTTACGCCAATGCCCGCAAGTCGGTGTGACCTTGAGTCTGCAGTTTTTGCATTGGGCCGAGAGTGGCTGGTTTGAATGTGCCAGCGTCCGGAGTGTTGGTGACGAATACGAATTCTGAATTGCCGGAGGTTTTTCTCGGCAAATTGCTGGTGGATTTAGGGAGCATTTAGCTGGGAATACTCACTCGCCTGCATATGCAAAAGTCCGAATAGTGAGTTGTTCTGAGTCCCCTATGTACTGGTGAAGACTACAGTTGCGTCGGCGGCCGGTGAGTATAAAAACAGCGTGACAACTCCGCACCTCCACTCCTTGCATAGGGAGCATCGGCTTCGATATACTGATGCACAGGCCGCGCGTCGGCCAGCCCGCTCACACTGGCGAAGCCGTATCGGCAACGTGTTCCGCAATAGCTGCGGAACGGCCTCCTTGGCAGCCTTGCACTGCCATGCAGACTCAATGTGTGGGCGCATTGATGTCGCATGGCATAACCAAGGAACCAATGTGACGACCTCATTTACTTTTGCTCAGATTGAGCATTTCAAGCGCGAAGCAAAGCAGCTTCGTCGCACAACCTCAATTTCCCACAGCCACGCGCTTGACCAGATTGCGAATGCCAATGGCTTTGGCAATTGGTCACTGCTCGCGAAGCACAGCGATACACACGACCCTGCCAAAACGAAGCCTGCGCGCGCGCCATTTCTGTTTGTTCGTACGTCGGATCTCATGCGCTCTGCTCTGCTGAAGGTGCCTGACACTCGTGGCTGGGGTCAGTCGACCAGAAGCGATCGCGCGCAGCAGCAGGTCGAGGATCTCTCTGCAGCCTTCGTATCACCGCAAAATGCAGTCGAGTACGCAATTGAGTACGTGACGTGCCTATTGACCGTACCACGCTTCAAACTTTATTCGGCAGCCCCGGCCTACTGGGAGATGCGGTCGTGGCTACCCTATTCCTGCCACTCGCTCGAAGTGGGAGTGCACATACTATTGAACCGCAGCTATAAACCGGTCGGCCAAGTGAACCAAGAATGGGCGAACTACGCGGAATTCCCGCATCTGCAAGCACGGTTCCCGGATGATTTGCGTTCGGGGTTCACTGCCCAGGGGTCAAGCAAAGGCTTCCTGTTCAATGATGGATGCCTGCCTTGGCATTCTCGGGTAGACGCGACCCAATACTTGGACCGACTCCATATCCTGAGCAAGGTTCTGAAAGAGTAAAAAGAGTACTAATCGCTATGAGTGGCGCCGAGCTGGTTCGCGGTCAGAGCACATTCGTGTCCTTCCTATACGACCAGCTCATCAACTTGCCCGACATTAGTATCGAGCCGAACGACGAAACCCAGGCCGGCTCAGGTCCGGGAGTCCTCATGGCATTCGACTGGGCTGAGTTGCGCGAAATGACGACTGTGGTCCACAGGCTTACTCTTTTGCAATCAAAAGTCAATATGCGGCTTGAAAGGTACGGGTGGTTCGTCCAAAATTTTCAGGTATGCCACGGCGACTCAGAAAACGAAGATATGGGCTTCTCAACTTTTAATGGAGTCCTCAAAATGACTAGCAACACCTCTATTCGGCAAGTGCAGATCAATCACCGAGCCAAATCGATGAACAGCAACCGCGGTACATCCGGAACAAACAAAACTAATGCCATGGTCCACGGCAATCGCGGCAAGCAGCTGAACCCGAATCAAGGCGCTACCGCTATTCAACCTCCACCAAACGCGATGGTCAAACCCAAGCATGGGTGACGCACCTGGTTTTCCGACGCAAGGCGAGTTAATTCGATTCGCCTATCGCGTCTCCGGTGTACTGCCAGAAAAGCACGACCCTGTCGTGTCCCGCGGCAGTACACGCGATAGCGTCCGCAAGGCAATCGCTCGACTGGCACAAGAAGAAGGCAAGCTGGAAGAAAACTTCGGAGAGCTACTGCAACAATTGAGCGGGATGGTTGCCGGGTATGCTGCCTGGCTTCCAGTGCACATGCTTATTGGGGACGTGTTCAACGACTTCATTGATGGCTATCGCGACCTGCTCATCGAAGAAGGAACTTATCTTGACCGTCAATCCACGGTTCGGTGGCTGATCCGGGACCGATGGGTTGCGAGCACAGCTTTTTCACTGGCTCGCAGCGTAGGGAAATGGAAGCCCTCGATGCTGCTTCCGTTTCGTCCTGCCGCCCAAGATTGGTTTCTCCCGGACTTTACCGATCAGGGCGTCATCTGGCCAATGCGAAAGGCGCTGGAATGGCTCTACGCAACTGCAGGGCTGTCGCAGACACAATTTCATTATCCAAACCGAGATGTGGCGGAGTCCGACATGGAGAAGCAGCGTCAGTTGGAGAACGCGCAAAACTGGGTGAGCGGTCGCAATCTCCCATCGGCAGCAGCTTTGCACGCAAGCCTTCACAACGCACTGGATGGCAGGGAGGAGCCGATTGCTTCTCTGAACAATCCCCGTAGGCTCATGAGCGCCGAGGCGGTACTACTTCTTGCTCGCATGTCCACCGCGATCTGGAAGGCGGTCGTAGACGAATATGGCGAGACATTCGCCAAGGACGTGCGCACTCAATTTGGTCAGCTGTGGCGGATGCTAGTCGGGGAACTGGGGGCGCTAGAAAGGGAACTCGTAGCCCTGTCGATTGACGCCGGAGTCTTGCGTACGAATCCTCAGCTACGAAATGAGCTCCTACGTCAGTGGGGTCGGGACATGGCCGCTAGGTCAAACGCTGTGAGCGGTGAGCTCAATGCCATCACTGTCGCAGGCAACCTCCCCACCGAGGCGCAGTATTTGCAACTCATCAACAAGTACGGCTCCCTACCTGTGGAGGCACTAGCAGTTCCGCTGCGTTCAGGTCGTTTGCACGAGGTCCCCGATTGTTTCCTGAATGCCTACAGTGCGTGGCGCCGCCTGCATGGTTCGCGGGAAACCACCTCCGAGGAGGTTAATGCGTTTGATGCGTTTCTGCGCACACACGGTTTGGCAGATGCACTTAGCTGGATGCCTGCTTGGCTGCGATTTCAGCAGGCCTATCGACGAGAAGACTACCCTGCCGCATGGGCGGCAATCACGCTTGCTTACAAGGCTGCCAAATATCGCGCGGGCAAGGGCCAGTACGAAATCGTCAACCAATACGTAGAGATGGCGGCGAAGTGCGGAACGCACCAGGAATTTCAGAGGGGCGTCAGTTGGGCTCGCTACATCGGACTGGATATCCGGTGGATTCGCAAACTTCCGCTCACCCCAGAAAATCTGAAATTCGCCAAGACCATACTCCAGCGCGCCACTTACGTTGTCTAGCCTCCGAGTGGGCAACGTCTCTACATGGCCGCCATTTTTTTGTGATGGGCCATTGGCGGGTACAGATCAAATTTTAGAAGTGTATACACGCAGCTAGATATGGCGCGAATAAGTGTCCTGTGTCACACTGTTTAAAAAAAGCAGGGGGGTAGGATGACGAAAGACGCTATCAACGGATGTTCTAACGAACATCCAATCCGGTCCTCATGGAACAAGGTCGGCAGCCTGTACAAGCTCGATGATTGGTCGGCGGCGCCAGCCCGAGCTACTTCTGCGCCAGGGTTGACAGAGAGTCAAAAAGATTCAGTCGCAAACAATACGCGCAGTTTGCATTCATTTTGGTTGGCCAAGCAGCAGCCTCTCAGGCACATTGACCCTAACTTTTTCAATTCGAGGGATGGCGGTCAGTTTAGTGCCGCCTTTGGCGCATGCGTGTACTGTTTTGGCCGCTTCGTTCAAAAGAATTTACGCGCCAGGATAGCTCCTCTGGCAAGCGGTTGCAGTCGAAGGCTCCTAGTGATTGCGCTGTGCGCTGCATCCGGGGTAGAAGCACAACCGGATGATAGTGGCGACATCCTGCTGTGGCGGGTGGTTCCTTCTAATCTCCACGATCCCACATTTCCAGCCGAGACCTTTGATGCGCTCATGGCCAAATCGCTGCCACGGAGTGTGGAGGTCAAACCTAATGACACGCTTTCGACAGTCGTCCAGCGTGTCCCTGGAAGCATAAGCGTGCCGCTTCGGCATGCTTATGCTTCCATTTCAGGGGTGGCACGCATATGCTTCTCGCGCAGATTTCAGACAACCTCTTAATTTAAGCCTAAAAAGAGCAGTCGAGCGCTAGGAGCTGCACAATTGGCGCAGATTCTGCCAATTGGATTTTTCAAGGCGGCACGCTTATGGGTATTGCGGCACGGATTTGCTTCGCTCATAGAGAAAGTCAGTTCAAAGGCGTTGCAATGCCAACTCTGCTCCGCGCCGTTCAAGGTGCCGCTGCGCAAATACTCAGTCCGTGGGACTCACCCATCCAATTTGGCTTTGGTGCGAATACTCAATCCTCGGAAGAAGTCTTCCAATCTCAGCCTTTTGGCGAGACCCGGGCACGCAACTTGGCCATGATCCAGTCCAGCTCGGCTTCTCCCAGATCTCCACGTGTTGGCGCCGACCGAAAATTGACCAGCTGGGGGTGCGGCATAAACCAGTCCAAGTTTTACGCCGCACCCCCAAGTGGTCAAGATTCAATCGGCGCCAACAGCCATGATGAAAGGTGTCATCTCGGTTTTGAAGATTTGGATATCATCCATTTACGCGGAGGTTTCAAGGCAGTGACTTCGTTGGCTTCACACCAGTGCTTAACGACTCTCGGCAAGACTGATCGCCAATCGGGCGATTGCACCACCGTGTGGTTCTCCTCGGGTCGAAAAACGTCCGTCATACTGAAATAGGGCGTATACACATCGATATATTCCATCATCCTTTTTTGTATCGCTGAGGCTTGCTGTTCGAACCACGGCTTGTACAGCCGTTGATATGTGTCATACGACACGATTGTTGGCATATCGACCGCAGAGGCGGCTCGCAAGCAGCGAAACTTGTTGATCTCGTGCATGGAAATATTCACAAGGTCTTCGACTCTCGGCGGCGTGTCGCCACTAATAGCCCAGACAACGCGGCCTGTTGGATCGGCCGGCCGGCTCATAGCCAGCAGGACAGCCGTGATAACGGTATCAATCGTTACGATATCGACGTAGGCTTGACGATTACCGGCCATTATTGGCAACAGCCCTTGGGAAGCGAACCTCAACATCGTGTACAAGCCATTGAAGGCGCCTATCTCACCGGTGTGTGAGTTGCCCACGATCAGACTGGGGCGCACAATTACCGAAGGAAGGTCGCGTGTCAGCACCTCGCGCTCGCCCATGCTCTTGGAATATTCATACGAATTGTTGAAGATTCGGCCATCGTGCTGTAAAAACCCCGGCGCGCTCCTTACGTGCGACGGTGCTTCGACATAAGCCGTCGATACATAGCAAAACTGCTCTAGTTTGGGACAGTTGTCTCTCGCCCAGTCCGCCAACTGGGCGCAAACCCGAGTGTTCATGTTCAATGCATCCTCGGAGCTTACGTTCCAACGCACGTCGGCTGCCATGTGTAATACCGCTGTGAGCGTCTTGGCCTGACGCTGCGGCAACACTTGCATCCACCCGTCGATCATGAGGTTACAGTGCAACTCTTCGACGCGCGGATGCGCCAAGCCTTGACCTGGGCGACGGGTGAGCACTGTGAAGCGCGTGTCTGGCATCGCGTCAAGCAGGCTCACCATCACGCCCTGGCCCAGGGCGCCAGTCGCGCCGGTGACTAGGACATGGCGGTTCATTCAGATTCTCCCTTCGACAATGCCATCCCTGGCCATGTCATTCCATCCTTGAACAGCGAGCCGGCAAGATGCTCTGAGTGATCTGCGCCTTGCAGATTGCCGATTGCCTGACCTGGCTTCCATGTCTCGACGGCATGCCCTCGAGGGAATTCATAGCCGGTCTTTCCCTGCCAAAGTAGTACACAGTCTGTAAACTTGTTCAGACGTACGCTCGGACTCAGCCACCATGAAAGCTCCACGCGATGGGACAGCCAGGGAGCTATTGCAGGAGTCTTTGCAATTGCGTCGTCGAGCAATTGGCAGCGCGCTCGAATTTCATGCTCGGCCTCACCTGGCAACATTAGTGCCAAGTGATAGAGCTCCAGCCCTCGCTGGTCTTGCAGTCGACGCAGCTTCTCACCCAGCCACTTCTTGCCGAACAAAAGGCTCTGCCTCGTCGCCTGCGATGACAAGGCGGCGAACGCAGACTCGGAATACAAACTGTTGGCGAGCCGTGGCGCCATCGGCAGAACGTGGCGAGCGGCCGCCAGCAATCTCAGTGCCTCAAGTCCCCACCGCAAGCGGACTGACTCTGCAAAGGCCGCCGAACGGACGTAGTCAAGCAGCGGCCTGATCTCCTCGCTGGCATGGAGTACGTGTGCGATATTCAGCTTGGTCAGCGACAGCAGCGCGCGTGTTAGCTTCTTCCAACGATGCAAGTCCCCAGTGGCCTCTAGAATGCGCTCTCGAGTAACGAGGACCGTGGCGTCAACGAGATCGGGCAAGGTCCAGTACTCGCAGTCTATCTTCGCGTCGCCCTTATAGATCATGATGGGCAGTTTCGAGAAATGTCCGTCGACCATGATGCAGACCAAGTCGATGTCACTGTGTTGGTTCCCGAAGTCCGCTGCCAGGGAGCCGGTTACGATGACCGCGCTCGCAGTCGGAGCAACGGACAACACTTCGCCGAGCAGGTCCTTGTCTGCTAGGCCATGGCGGTCCATCTCCGCCTGTAGACTTGCACTTCTGCTCATGCGCTCTGCTTCGTGGCCCAGTCGGATGGGACCGCTGATGGCAGGCCCAGTGCTTGCCCGAACTGATCCGCTTCGCGAAATAGGCGCAGCAGCATGGACGTGCCCCTGGCGGAGCGAAGTTCTGGGATTTCATAGCTGTAGCCGAGCATCGACTCGGTCTCGCGGGCATAGTGCTCGAGCAAGGACAAGGCCGCCTCGACACTTTGCGCCGTCGGCGAGTTGGCTGCGCGATTGACGGCCTGCCAGAGGGCTTCGAGCTCAGGCTCATCCGTCAGGCCGAAGGCGCCGAGCAACCCCGAGAAGCCGTCGCCGACGTCTGGAACGATGTCGCCACGCCTTGGCATACGGCGAATAGAGACCGCCAACAGCGTTGCCTCCCTCAGCGCGTAGACGGCCACTTCCCATTGCTGGGCCTTGGCTGCACCTATGAGGTCATCGACTGCGGCCTGCAGATGATATAGATACCGGAATGTGCCGTGGCAGCGCCAGATCGCCCAATCGGAGACGTCATCGATGCGTTTCATGCGAGGTCGGCCACGCTGGGCGTGTGAAATGATCGCAACATCGTGATCGCATTCTCCCGTAGGGCTTTTTCAGCAACCGGATTCAGCATGTCACGCAACATCGGGATCCCGATTTCGAATTCGACTTGGAGCTCGACTTCCGTGGCTCCGGGGGACACTGACTTCAAGTCCCAATGACCTTCGAATTTCTCGAGATCGCCCTCGATTTGCGCGAATTCTATGCGGTAGTCGCCAGGCAGACAGGTTTCGCGTTCGGACCAGCGCAGCAGACTGCCCTTGAGTTCGATCTCCCACTCGGCCTCGGTAATGTCTCCCTTGCGGGACAGCACCTTGACTTCGCGCACAGGCTTCATGAACTTCGGGTAGTCCTCGATGTTCTTCACAAGCTCCCACACTTTTGCGATGGGTTCTTCGATTCGTTCTTTGACGACAATCAATGGCATTCCAGTAACTCCTTCAAACCAAGTCCATATGAACAAAACGCGATGCCACCCCCATCGCCTCGCACGCGAAATCAATGTCGCTCTCCATTGCGATCAAGGGCGGTGTGAAGCGGATGACCTCTGGGGTCGTGAGACAGGGGGTGAGCAGTAGGTACTGCTGCAAGCAATGCCGGATGAAATACGCGGCAACCTCACCGGAACGGCAATGCAGGCCCAGCAGGAGGCCTCTGCCGCTCACATGCGAGAACAGTGTCGGATTACGCTCCACCAGCTCCGACAGGCGCTGTTTGGCTAGCAGTCCCTGTGACCGCGCTCGGTTCCATAAATCGTTTTTCTGCAAGATATGGAGAGTAGCGGCCATGGCCGCGCAGGCCAGTGGATTGCCGCCGAAGGTCGAGCTGTGGAGGATAGGATCGCGGTCGAAAGGTATGAAGGCGTCCACGGTGGCCATGAGCGCCGACACGGGCATGACACCTCCGCCCAAGCCCTTGCCGCCCAGCAGGATGTCGGGCTGTGCGTCATCGGCGTCAAGCGAGGCCCAACGTTCGCCTGAGCGTCCGAGGCCACACTGAATCTCGTCATGGATCAGGAGAGCGCCAGCTTGCGTGCAGGCAGAGCGCACAGCGCTGCGGAATGCTGCCGGTATTTCGTAGATACCCCCCTCGCCCTGAATCGGTTCTAAGATGACTGCCGCTGGCTTCTCCCGAAGGATTAGATCGCACACTGACCGAGCACAGCTGCGGCTGGCCCGAATGAATGTGGACGGCTCGTCAATGAAGTTACGTCGGAAGAGTGCGGCATCGGTGACAGACAACGCGCCCAATGTCTTGCCGTGGTAGGACTTCTCTAGGTAGATGATCTTGCGCCGACCGGTTCGTGCCCTGGCCAATTTGAGCGCCGCTTCGACGGCTTCCGTGCCAGAGTTCAGTAGCATCACTTTCGAAAGGCCATCGGGGGCGAACTCGGCCAACTTGGCGCACGCTGCAGCCTGCACGGGCGACGGCAAGGTGCGGCTGGACAACGGCAAGCACTGCAGTTGTTGACTCACCGCTTCGATGACTTCGGGAGGCCGGTGTCCGAGCAGGAAGACCGAAAAAGAGCCGAAATCGAGGTAGCGTCCACCGTCTGCCGATTCCACCCAGCAGCCTTGCGCCCTCACCTCACATTCGCGGACGCCCGCGATGCCATAGAGCAGGGCCCGACCCCTAGATTGGTGACGCCGCACGAGGTCGAGTGTCGTTTCGAAATCCATGTCGTTAGCCTGAGGTTTCATCGCCGCCCACCAGTTCGAAATACATCGGCTTTTGAAGCGCAAGCCTGCCCAGCATCTGATGACAGACCATTCGCGTTGGCGGGTGATACAAGATGGCCTGTGCATCCCGCCAAAGGCCTGCGAGGGGAGCGCCAGCACCGTAGGAACTACCTCCGCAAAGTTCTGAAAGGTCCACCAGCATGCGTGCGATCTCGACCGCAGATGCTCGAAGGGAAAGTGCCGAAGCCAGCACCGCCTCGGACGACTCCACGCGGTCGTCCATCGCGCGCGCCACGCTCTTGCATGCATTCACAAGCAATAGGTAGCGATCGACGGCAGAGCCGAGGCTGGTTTGAAACTCGGGGTAAGAGGCGCGGACCTGATTGCCGCCTGCATATTTGGCTTTCGCCATATGCTCACAAGTTTGGCCGAGGGCCTTACTGGCCAGGCCGAGGTAGACGGCCACAGCAGTCACGGCGAACCAGCACAAGCTCCATGCAAAGACGGGGTCGTTGTCTTTGCCGGCGCGGGTCCGATAGAACACGAGGTCGTCGGGAACAAATACGTTCTCAAGCTTCAGCGTATCCGACTCTGAGTGCGACATTCCCATTGCGGACCAGGTGGGCGTCACAGACACGCCCTGGGAGTTTGTCGGTATAAGTGCTACCAGTAGGTTGTTCGCTGTATCGCTGGCCAGCATCTGTAGGCAAATCAGGTCGCTGCGCTTGATGATCGAGCACGGCGCTTTGATGCCGCTTACCACGTAACCGCCGTCGACCCGCCGCGCATGGCAGGTTGATCGCAGCAGACTTCCGCCTAAGCCGGGCTCGGCGAAGGCTGACGCGATGAGGCGTTTCTGCGTGGCGACCGCCTCAAGCAAGGCCCAGGAAAGATCTTTCTTCAGCCGCCACTCCTCGAGAATGACCCCTGTGGAGAACAGGTGCATGTTCAGTCCGATAGCCAACCCCGCGTCGACTTGCGCTAGGCGCGCCTGGACGGCGCAGCATTCGAGCGTGGAACCGCCACCGCCGCCAAAATCTCGTGGAATCGCGACGCCGAAATAGCCCGCCTGCCCCAGGACGTCGAGTGCACTTTCCACGAAATCATTGCCCTGGCGTCCCAATCCGTCCAACCGATCCCAGACCTGCGGTTCCAACAGATGGCGGGTATTGGGCCAGGGCGAAAATAGTGGGCTAGTCGGCCCAGATGTCGACGTGCTCATGAACCAGGGCGCGAAGCGAGCCAGTCGACAAAGTCCATCTGCTCCCCGAGGAAGGTTCGGACGCGTTGCCGCAGTTCAGAGTTTCCGGGCAGAGGAGGTAGACCGAGTTTGACTTGCTTTTTCCGATAGACCTGTGCCATCACCAGAATGGCCAAGCAGTGGAAAGTATTCTTGTCGAGTCGGTATGAATTGCGCTTGTCTTTGTTCCACGAGTTCGCTTCGGTTCCATGGCGCTTCAAGAGGAACCAATGCGGCAGAAAATACGCCCACAGCGGCTCGGCCAAGCTTTTGCCCTCGGCCTTGTCGACTTCGAAGTACCCACAGACCATGCTGGCCAGCGCATCTACTTCGATCAGGTGCTTCAGTTGAAATCCCCCAATAGCGTCGTGTTCGCTGAGTTGCTTGGGTAGTCGCCACAGGGCTCCAGCTAGGTCTCGCAGGACTTGCATGCCGCCGATCTCCGGAGGCAGTTCGGTCAGACGCCGGCTTGAGTCAAGGTCGGTGAGGTAGATATCCTTGTCATTCTTATTGACGTAGAAGTTATCCCAGACTGCGGAATAACGATACAGGCCCGCCTGTGCGAACTTGCGCATCGCCCTGCCGATCAGGAATGCTGCCTTTGATTGCGCCGTTGCCCGTGCGGATTCATCCAGACAGCCCTCGACCCCGAGGGCGCCCATTACAGCCTGCATATGGGACAGGCGCTCAGCCGTCGGGTCAACTATCCTCTGGTAGAGGAAGTCGATCGAGTGGGGACTCGCGTCGGGTGCCAACGAGACCACCACACCAATGGGTTCTCCCTTGAACGGCTCGCATTCGTAGCGTCCGAGTGAGAAAGGGACGATCGAGGGGACACCTGCGCGGTGCAAAGTGTCTGCATTTTCGTATTCCTGACGTGCCCTGCGCTGAAGAATCGCTCCGAACGGTGCCGACTCACTACGTAATCCCCTGAACTCACCCATTTCGTCGATGCCGAAGTGAACGGTACGTGCCGTTTCCTCGTATTCGGCCACCGAAGGTGGTAGAACGCCTATCGGGTGCGTGCCCTTGATTCCAGAGCGGATCGTGGGATCTGCCGGGTTCCAGGCACCGACGCCCTTCAATTTGGCCGCCAGTAGTAGCGGCCCTCCCGGAGTCGCTCGAACCGGGTCCTGCAAAACGTACCAGGCGGTGCGCCCGGGCTTGAAGAACCGAGGTTGGACCTGCCAAGAAAGGATTTGCTCGATTGCTTCGGTGTCTTGGCGGCTGAGTGCTGGCTGTTGCATGCGCTCGACGATGCTGAAAGGTAGCTTGACCATTGGACTCCGTTGATGGGGAAATAGCCGCTGTGGAGGTTACGCCCGCGCCTGGAGGTCGCGCACGGCGAGCTCGATGCGGGCGAATGTTTCCCTGATTGCCTCGTGAGTTCCCCCGAAGGGGATGCGAATGCACTCTGGGGCGTTGTAATAGCTACCTCCGCTGACTCTCAGTCCGTGCTGAGTAATTAGTGTCTCGGCGAATGCATCACCGCTAACGCCTAGCGCTGACACATCTGGCAGCAAGAATGGTCCGCCCTCGGGCACGACGAATGTCATTCCTTCAATTCGGCGAAGCAAGTCGAGCGCGACGTCGCGGTTGGACTCAAATTCGGTGGATAGATCTCGCAACCAGTCGTGCGATCCTCTGAGTGCTGCGGCAACGGCGGCCTGCGCGACATGATTGACTGCTAGTACCATCCATTCGGCGATCTTCGCAAAGACCGTCGTGAAGGCCGGCGGTGCCACGATCCAGCCCACCCTCCACGCACCCATTGCAAAAGACTTGGTTGCGCTCTGCACGAGCAACGTGCGCTCAGCCATCCCTGCCACGCCATAGATGCTCGTGTGCTCACGGCCATCGTAGACCAACCGGTCATACGCTTCATCCGACACCACTAGGAGGTTGTGTGCGTGCGCAATGTCGGCCAACTTTATCAATTCCGTCCGGCTCAACACTCGGCCGGTGGGGTTCATTGGCGTGTTAATGATGAGCAACTTTGTGCGTGGCGTTATGGCCGCCTCAATGCGGTCAAAGTCCCATGCGTAATCGGTGTCCGCTCGCATAGGGATATAGACGGGTTGTGCGCCCGCCAGCTTCACGAGACCGTCGTATGAAAAGCACGGCGACGGAATGATGACCTCATCACCTGGTGCCAGTATTGTGGACATGATCACGTGCAAGGCCTGCATAGCGCCATTGGTTACCACGACCTGGGTCTCGGGATCGGCACGGATTCCGGTGTTGGTCTCTACGTGCGCGGTGATCGCGCTCCTCAGGACCGATGCGCCTCGGCCCGGTGCATACCCGGTGTCCCGCAAAGCTGCCTCCGCAGCGGCGACCACATGCATTGGTGGGGCACGCCGCGGCGAACCGGAGATCGGAACGATGTCACGGCCACTGAGTTTGCGCGGGCGTGCCATTTCGTCTGCGGCGCATGATCCGACCCGACCCAATTCGAGAATATGGGAGGGGATGCTTGCGAAGACATCCAGGCTTTTCGAATGGAAAGGTTGAACACTGTCGAGCGAATTATTCATGATTAAGATTGGATGCTGAGTTTCCTATGGGTATGCCAGGAAGCGGGCATTAGAATTAAGCCTCGTTTTGGGCACACACATATACATGCAGGGTGCCCACGTTAACTTCCCCGCTTTTTTTGAAAGGTTCTTATGACTGCAGCTTCGCACGCACATCCTGGAAGCATGAGGATCGGGATCGTGGGCGCAACCGGACTGGTGGGCGAGTTCTTGCTTGCTTGCTTGGCCGAATGCAATTTCCCTGTGCGCTCGTTGCGTTTGTTCGCATCCGCACGCTCCGCCGGCAAGCACTTGGCGTGGAAGGAAAAAGATATTGTCGTGGAAGATGCTGCGACAGCTGATTATTCGGGCCTCGACATCGTCTTCTTTTCCGCAGGAGGAGATACATCTCGCGTCCTTGCGCCAGTCGTGGCAGCGACTGGCGCAATCGTTATCGACAACTCGTCCGCGTGGCGTTCGGACCCTGATGTCCCCCTGGTGGTCGCTGAGGTAAATCCGTACGCGTTGCAAAATATCCCTAAAGGCATCGTCGCAAACCCGAATTGCACGACCATGGCAGCCATGCCCGTCTTGAAGCCCCTGCACGATCTCGCGGGTCTGAGACGGCTGATCGTCAGCACTTATCAAGCCGTATCCGGAGGCGGCGTTGCCGGCGTGAACGAGTTGTATGGACAGATCCAAGCCGCAGGTGTCCACGCGACAAAGCTGGTGCAACGGGGTGATAGCGTGGCGTTCCCGCAGCCCAAAAAGTGGGCTGTCCCAATCGCCTTCAATGTGGTCCCATTCAACTACCGCGTCGTTGAGGACGGCTATACGGACGAAGAGTTGAAGCTGCGAGACGAGAGTCGAAAAATTCTCGGCATCCCGGAACTGCGTGTTTCGGGAACCTGTGTTCGCGTACCCGTCTTCACGGGACATTCCCTGTCCATCAATGCTGAATTCGAGCGCCCTTTGTCGCCACAAGCGGCGCTGGAAGCGCTGAGTCTGGCTCCTGGAGTGGTGGTGACCGAAGTACCCAATCCTCTGGGTGCGGCCGGTCAAGACCCTGTTTTCGTGGGCCGTGTCCGCAATGACCCGACAGTCGACAATGGACTTGCGATGTTCGTGAGTGGCGACAACCTGCGCAAGGGCGCCGCTCTCAATGCTGTGCAGATCGCGCAAGTTTTGGTTCAAATGGGACTCCCGGGCCGCTAGTCATCTGTATAGGGTGCTCCGCCCGGACGAAGGGCGGAGTGTTCGCGATCTGATCGCGATAGGGGATAAAGGATTTGATTTGTCCATTTTTCCTCTCCAAACAAGTAGTCGTCTTTCAAGCCAACCTCATTGGGATATTTGCGCGTGATCCGGGCTGTTCCAAAAATCACATCCCAGATGAAGAGCAGGTTGCTAAAGTTGCCTGTGTAGTTGCCTACGCCATCCTTGTTAGTCACGGCGTGGTGCGCCCAATGGGTGGCTGGGGTCGAGATCGTGCGTTCGAGCACCCACATGAGAGGCCGCAGGGCACGGATGCGATAGAGCGATTCGTCCCAACGCCACGCGCTGTGCGCGCCCAGACTAACCGCCTGTTTGATCACCACGTAGACCATGAAGACTTTGCCGAATCCTAGGAAAACGAGCGCCCCACTAATCCATAGGCCCGGCATCAGCAGAAAATAAAAAAGATTCCCGCGATAGGCCATGCGAATGCTCATGTATCGGGCCGAATGATGCGCCCGATGCAAGGGCCACAGGAGCGGCCTGTGAGAAATCCTGTGATACCAATACTGAACCATGTCATCGGCGACTAACAGGATGATCGCCTTCGTCCACCATGGCAGATCACTAAGTGCGCCTCGGGCTTCCGGTATGAATTTGTTGCACAAAAAATTGGTGGTAAGAACGGCGATGGGTTGGGCTACGGCCACCAGCGCAATGAACATCACCAGTTCAAGCTTGGTGTCGTTGCTCGAGGCATTCACCGTTGTTCGATAACGACGTGAGACGAGCTCCATTGTCGCGTAACCGAGGATCAAGGATCCGATCAGAATATTTTGAAGATAAGGATTCATATCATTTGGCCAGCTTGCAGGTTGGCCCACTTGCCGTTCGAAAGTAAATATCTCCTTACCAGCACGAAGAGCGCGCAAGCAAAGCCCATCACCATCAACACCCGCATGACGGGGAACATCAGAGATGCGGTCCCGACTACGATACTTCCGATTGGGTAGAGGGCGCTCGCCATGTTGTAGCGAGAGATGACCGAGCCGCGCCACTGCTCTGGCGCATTCAGATGCAACCAAGCATTAATCAATGTTCCAGAGATATTCAAGAAAAATCCGATGAGGAGAAACAGCAGACCGGTGACGTAGGCATTCGTGGAGACGGTGGCGGCGCCCAAAACCAACCCGCTTGCGATGATGGCGGCCGGCACGAATTGAGGTACTTTGGAGAACTCCTTGAGTCTGGCGGCCCACACAGACGCGGCCGCGGCGCCCACGCCGACCGCGACAGCCATGCTCCCATAAACGCTTGCATGGCCTTCGAGTTGAAGGGTGGTGATCGCCGGGAGGAAAGCAAGGAACGGCATTGTTAACCCAAACATCGCTGCCGCGGCGATCAAAGGCTCTCGAAGGGCGCCATTGACGGCAATGTGACTGGAGACTTCGCGAGAGTCTGATTCCGATCTAGAGTCCGCCTGGCGAATAAACGCTGGACGAATATTTCCCCTAAAAAGCATCAGAAAGGCGATCAACGGCAGGTAGCTGATCCCGTTGAATACGAAACAGGCGATTTCCCCGAACTGCGGCATGAGATACCCTGCAAGGGCTGGGCCGACAAGTCGTCCAGCGTTGACCGACAGCGAGTTCCATGTAGCGATGCGGCCCTTGGACTCGGTATCCGCGACCATGCTTGCGATACACGTCTGCAACGCGGGCACCTCGAAGGCGAACAGCGTACCCTGGAGGACACAGAGAACCATGAGCATGGGGATGGAGAAAAAGAACTGGGTGGCAGTGATTAGCAGAACACATTGCCCTATGAGTGCCACCTGGAGTATGAGAATGAATTTCTTGGACAGATGAAGATCTACGCACCTACCTGCATAGCGGCCAACCAGCAGAGCGGGCAATTGATTAAGGCAGGCGACAACCCCCAGCAAGAGGGCCGAATCGGTGATGCGGTACACCAGCCACGCGACGGCGAAATTTTGTGCCCATGTGCCAGCGCTCGATAGGAACTGCGCAAGAAGAATTTTCCGAATAGGGGTTTTCATGATTGCCATGTTCTCATCGCTCCGCACAAGATGGCGCTTCGGCGCGCGTCCGGGTATCGCGCAACAACCTCTCAACTGTGGCAACGATCCTTTCGCTACCGCGGCCATCCACGAGACTGCGGCCGCGCATGGCCATTTGACGGCGGCGTACAGGATCTTTGCGGATCGCTTGCACGGTTTCTAGCAGATCGGCCTCGTTGATATCCGCACCGAAACCCATGTTGACCGTGGCACCGAGGTCAGCGACACGCATCGCCGTCTCCGCTTCCCATGGTTCGGCACTCACAACCAAAGTAGGCAAGCCGACGCACAGGCACTCCATGAGCGTCAAGCCAGCACCTGTGATGGCCAGATCAGCAGATTGCATCAGCATCGCCATTCGGTTGCAATTCACATGGACCTGCAGATCTGTACCCCAGCATGCGATCTCCTGGGTAAGTGCCAAGTCCTTTGTGAAAGCGGGCCCCTTCAAAAGCACCACTTTGAGTTGACCTCTAAGCGGCTTTAGTGCCCGCAAGATCTTCTTCAAGAACCCGTGGGTGTCCGCCCCCCCCTGCATCAGTAGCAAGGTTTTGGTTTCGTCATCGATCCGAAGCGGCAACGACCACGCTTCACGAAACTCTTGCCGTAGCATGATGAAATGTAGATCGGTCAGCGCATCCTCAACCCAATAAAGCGGGTTAATACGTAGGTCTGCCAGAGGCGCCCCCGGTCCCGCATCGTCTAGTGTGATCAGCAAGGCTCCTGTGTTTCGCAGCCAGAGCATGGTCTCAGGCGGGTTCTGCAATCGACTCAACACGATTGCATCGGGTTTGGAGGCCTTGTAGAAGCACTGCTCCTGATCCCAGGATGTTTTCACCGCCACGCAATGGCCACGCATGCGCAGGAGAGCAGCACCGTCCTCTTCGCGCGAGACGACGAATTCGAAGTTCGCCGAAGCCGGCAAGGCCTCGGCGATGGCAATCGCAGCCCAGACGTCCCCCATGCCCTGCAGGAATCCACCATCTGTTCGGAACACGAAACGCATCTAGGCCACCATGTCCCATGAAATGACTTCATCGGGCGCGATCTCGATTTTCGCGTACCGGCCCACGAGTAGATGCGCGGCTTTTGGGGGGACGCCGTGACCGGGTCGCTTGATAATCATTTTTTCCTGAGTGATCAGCTCCCCCTCACAAATCCTTACTCGGGCGACCACGCTCTTGCGAGTTTCCATTCGCATCTCAAGCTCAGAAGGGGCGGGTCGTTTGACTGGTTCGCCCATCGCGATCTCGAGCTCTCGAATGCCATTGACCAACGCTTTCATTTCGACCGGGTCGGCAGAAAAGAACGCATCAGGTGCATCCATGTTCTTGTCGAGTGTGAAGTGCTTCTCGATTACAGTTGCTCCGAGGGCGACCGCACCCAGCGCCGCAACGATGCCCACGGTGTGGTCCGAATAACCTATCTGCACGTCGAACATGCTACGGAAGAGAGATATCGCCCGCAGGTTTAAATGTGTGAGGTCGAGGATGGGGTAATTGGACAAGCAGTGAAGGATGGCGACATCGCGTTTTCCGGTTGCAGTCACAGTTTCGTAGGCTTCCACGATCTCCCCTAGTGACCCCATTCCAGTCGAGAAGATCAGCGGTTTACCTAGCTTCGCTACATGGTCAATGAAGGGGAGATTCGTCAGATCGTCCGAGCCGAGTTTGAACGCAGGAACGCCCAAACGATCAAGTAAGGTCGCGTCGTCGTAGTAGCTCGGTGACGAAAACGCCAATGTGCCTCTGGACGCGGCATATGCGAACAATTCGCGATGCGCTGCTTCGTCGAGTTCATATCGTTTGAACTCGTCGAACTGGTTGACGCCACCGGCTTCGGCTGGAAACGCGCAAGACCGAGTCGTGATTGTCTCGGCGCGAAATGTCTGGAACTTGATCGCGTCCACTCCGCATTCGACGGCGGCGTCGATTGACTCGCGGGCTTGCGCCAAGGTGTTGAAGTTGTAGCCGATCTCTGCCAGCACGAACACCGGGTGGTTCATGCCAATTGTCTTGTCGCCGATTTTGAAAGGGATGGCCATGTCTACTCTTTAATTGAAGATGTATTGCAGCCTTGCCGTGTCCTTGCCACGAAGGATCTCTAGGCTAGCAGGACCTGCCTGAAAGAGAAGGTCGATGCAGGACATACAAGGTAGGAAGGGTTGATAGCTCTGTGGGTAGATCGGGTGGAAGAATTCTTGAAATCGCACATCGATCCCTGCGCTTTCGAATGAGGGGATATCTAGATAGTCTCGTCCGGATACGCCGGAGAGGTAGGTACTCGCTCCAGTTGCGATACTTAAGTCGCGTATCAGTTCGCCCTTGCGCGATTTCAAACCGAATTCAGACGACTTAACCAGTTTCGTTCCAATGCCATAGGCGTCGAAGAGATAGCAGATAAGCGCTTCGTTAAGATCGACGAGCTTCTCCCACCGCGCTTCAAGCAGTACCTGCAGGCGACCAGCGTACGGTTCAAAGTAAGCGGACCGCCCGTAGTTCTGCTTAATTGTTGACCATACTTTGTGGCCCCATTTGCCTTGGACCTCATTGGAGATAAGAACCTCGTTGATCGGTGGCCATCCACTCGAGTGAACAGGTACGACCACCCATCCTGTCCCATCTGCAGTCCGTATCTGGTTCCTATTGTGGAAATACCGCTTACGAATTGGCACGTGGTCGAGTAGTACGAACATATCCGTCTGTGCCGCCTTGTCGAGAAAACCCAGCCAAGGCAGGAACTCCGGCTGGTGGATCGTTATAATCATGAAGTACCGTTCCGCCCTATTTCCCGATTTCCTGAGTCCGTCCCACCAACTCTTGGAGCATGATGACACGACGGCCCGCCTGGACCGGCACCTGCTGCGTTTGCCGTGGCTGGTAGCAAACCTTGCAAGGCGCGAACTCTTTTGTGCCATCCCCTCGCTTGTGAACCTCGCGCACCCGCTGCATTGGCGCACCGTTCCATATTTCAGCAATGGTCTGCGTCCGCGTGTCGCCGACAGGAACCTGTCCCAATTCATCGTTAATGCACATGAACGCGCGACCATCCGAGCCGATGACCAACCGCTGGAACGGCACAGGGCATGTGAAGTCCTTGATGTACTGAATATCGCCGTCCTTGTGCAGGTAGTCGAGGAGGCTGTTGACACTGACTTCGTCGGCGATCGGATCAAAGGTCTCGAAATAAGCGTCCGGGTTGGGTTGAATCGCTGGCCAGATGCCTTGAATCCGGATCGCCGGCTTAACACTGCCTTTGCGCCGCTTGGTTTCGGCGTATCCCATGATTTTCTCCACCATCGGGTTGTACTTGGCGGGCTTGCGAATTTGTTCGTAGATATCCCCGGTTCCATCGAAGGAAATTGTTAGCCAGTCCAGTTGCAGATCGACTAGCGCCTCAAACATTTCGGAAGAAAGCTTCAGGGCATTGGTCAACGTGCTGACTTCCTTGATGCCCCTTTCCTTGGCGTAACTGACGCATTTCAGGAAGTTCTTGTTCAACGTCGGTTCCCCGCGCCAACTTAAGCGAATGGAGAAAACCTTGTTGTCGACCAACTGGTCGATGATCCGGGTAAACAATTCGAAGTCTAGGTTCTCGTGAGGCACTTGTTTTTTGAAGGCCTCTGTTGTCGTGTAGCACATGGGGCACTTCATGTTGCAAGCCGAGGACAATTCGAGGTCGACGTGGTCCGGATAAGAGCCAGCAAAACGCAACTGCGGATAGAGGAACCAACGCAGTCTACTTCGCGTATATGCGAAAAGGTGACCTTTACCACGCGTGAAATGGAAGCGAACCCGCCGCAGCAGACCGCTCGCAGGCTTATCTGCCTTGTTGATTTTCATCGCCTCGCCTCCTTGACCGTCTTGTTTACTAACCACTCACTGATACGGCTGGTATTTTTGTTGATCCTTGTACCAATCAATGTAGCGACCCAGTCCGGTCTCGAAGGGTGTGGTCGCGCTCCATCCCAACTCTTCGTGCGCTAGGAGGCTCGAGACGTCCTTTCCGGAGAAATCGCCGGGGCGCGCGGGTTTGTATTCAATAACGACATCTCCGAAGTGCCCGCTGACCGATTCAGCAATCTGCTTGATTGAAATTCTCTCCACACCGTCAAGGTTGTAGATCTTGTTGGCCGCCACCGGGTTGAGCGCCGCAATGTGGCCTTCGGCAAGATCCTCGACATAGACGAACTTGCGGAACTGCATGCCATCGCCTTCCAAGGTGATAGGCTGTTTGCGCAGCGCCTTATCGACGAATATCGGCACGACGGCGCCGGGGCGAGCTCGGGGGCCGTAAGGTATACCGTAGCGCAGGATTGTGACGTCGAGTCCGTACAGTTTGCTGTACGAGTTGCAGTAGTGCTCCCCGGCGATCTTGGTTGCTGTGTAAAAGTGACTCGGGGCTCCGAGTGCCGTTTCTTCCGTGACCTCGCTTGGGATGGCGTCGCTATATACCCACGTGGTGCTGGAAAACACGACACGTTTTACTTGCTTAGAGTGCCTAGCGGCCTCCAGCACATGCACGGTTCCACGGACATTGACGGCGTCGGCTTTGACCGGGTCCGCCAGGACGTCCTTGACATCCGCCACGGCAGCTGTGTGGATAATGTAGTCGACGCCGGACGCGACCTTGGTGAGCGTGTCGAGGTCGAGCACCGATCCCTGGACAAAATCAACATCCTTGCGATTCGTGGGTTCGCACAAGTCAAAGACGCATACCTGTGCGCCCTGGTCCCTGAACTTGTCAACGATGTGTGATCCAACAAAACCTGAACCGCCGGTCACTAATACTTTCATGTGTTCCCCCTGATTTCTCGAATTGATTTAGTTAAAGAATTGACCACGTGACTGCATTCCTCAACGGACATGTCGGGATACAGTGGCAAACAGATGTGTCGGCGGGCGACGGAAGTCGCGCCAGGAAACTCGTCCGATGATGGATGTTCGCAAGCACACCCCTCCCAGCTATGCCGAACAGCATCTCCGCTACCGCGGCGCATACCACAGTAGGTGTACCCCTCCCATACCGGTTCTGTATGGCACAGGTCTGCATAGACCTCGCCTGTTAGTGAAACTTCGTAGCGCTCCAACATCAATTTTTTCAGGTCACCACGATCTAGATCGTCGTCTAGGAAAGCAATGTATTTGTAGTAGCTGGAGATTTGGCCCTCAGGCAACTTCAGCGCGTGCACGCCCGCAACGCCGGCAAGGTTCAGGTCGTAAAAGGCCGCGATCTTCTGGCGTTGAGCAATCCATACTGCGGCCTTTTCCATCTGCCAGACACCAAATGCAGCAGTCAACTCACTGATGCGGTAGTTGTTGCCGGGCTCACTCATCTTGTTGCGTAGTGCCGGGTTCTTTCCGTGGTTTCGGAGGATTCGCACCTTCTCTGCGATCTCGTCACTATTCGTCACAACCATTCCCCCCTCACCGGTCGTGAGTGTCTTTGTCGGGAAAAACGAGAACGCTCCTGCGCACCCGATACTGCCTGCCTGGACACCATTTAGACTACAACCATGCGCATGAGCGCAGTCCTCAATCAAGGCGATGTTGCGATCCTGACATATGCGCTTGAGTCTCTCGACTGCCGGGGTGATGACCCCACCGATGTGGACAAGAATGACAGCGGCCGTGTCATCCTGGATCCGCCGAGCGACATCGTCTGGATCTAAACACAGCGTGTTTGGGTCGGCATCTGCGAAAATAACGCGGTTCTTCGTATTCACGACCGCGAACGCCGTGGCGGCGAAGGTGTTGGTCGGCACTATGATTGAGCGTTGTGCGATCCCCAAGGCCCGGATAATGAGCTCAAGCGCGGCGGTGCCGCTGGCGTTGGAGATAGCGTGTTTCGCTGCGGAAAAATGCGCGAACATTTCTTCGAACTTGCGCGTCTGCGGTCCCATTGTGAGACTGCCAGACAGCAGCACCGATTTGAATCGGTCGCATAGAATTTGAGTATCTTCTTCCGTGATCGGAAGCCGCAATATAGGTACCTTCAAGTTGATCCTCCCTCTTTTTAATATTCGAATTTGGGCGGCGCGCCTCGCCTGTCTGCCCTAAACCTCAGATGACGGTGAGTAGTTGCGCAGTTTCTTTTGACGGCCGAGAAATGAGTAGCTTCACGTTGTCGTGATTCATTGCGATGACATGTCCAGCCACTGTGATGCAATCCCACTCGTCATAGGGTGTTCCACTCTCATCCAGCAGGTCGAAGAGGTCACGCCAGTCAGCCCAGACGTGACGCTGCATGTCTTCGATCAATTTGACGGCTTCTCTTGAAGCTTGGCTTTGAGCGTCCATGTGTCTCTTGGCAGCCGCCTCCACTCTTAGGAGTGATTGTGCGAACTCAAGCTCATGTTTAGGCGCACATGCGTAAAGTTCTCCAACGAGTCTCGACAATTCGCCTGCGCCCAATGTTGCATTGGACAGCATTCGCCGGAGAAAAGACTTTCGCGTCTTCTCAGGCAAGAGAATCCCGATTTCCCGGATCAAGTCGGCAGGTTCATCCGGGGAGTGGATCAAGCTCAGCATGATCGACTTATGCCCCAGTGACGCCCGCAAGCCACCTTGCTGGCTCACCTTCGGATCGGCGGGACCTTTTTGCTTTGCGAAGCGATGTGTGGCGACCTCATCTTCGCCGGACGCCGTCCGGATCAATAACATCAAGGAAGGGCCTGCACCCATCAAGATGTCGCAGGCGGCCTTGCGTTCTGGGAGTGCGGCATTCCATTGAAACTGCCAAAGCGATCGAACTTGGTGGCGATCAGTCTGCAGGGCTGCGGCGCCTACCACCGAGTAGTCGTTCAGTCGTAACCATTCAAGAATTGGTTCAATTTTGCGCGAGACAATCGCGTCTGGCCTTACCAAGATAAAAGAGTGAGTTTGCAGGACCGCTAGCGCAGATTCCTGTGCGACCTCGACCAGATCCTCCCAGCCTTCCCAAAAGTACGCGTCGGTTGCGTAGAGGGCCTCTTTTTCTGGCATTACGGTCAACCCACGTGGCATCGGTGGCCCGTACTTGCCGTCTAGAAGATTCACGCAATTTTTCAATCCGCCTCCTCATGTTTTACATGTTTCTACATGTTTTATTGGTGCCCACTCTAACATGGAAAAATTCTAATTTCGAGCGGGTGTCTTTACTGAAATCGCGGCAAAACAACATCGTGCATATAAGTACTGAATGCGGCATAGTCCTCCGCACAGGGATATTCTTGGGTATAAAAAGACGTAACTGCCGATGGGAAATGCAGAACAAAATAACGATTTGGTGGCTGCTCATGATCTCGCGATCAGGGCGCTGGCCATTTATGGCTTTTCGCAAGCTAAGAGTGCGCTGACAGGGCGAGATCGACTGACGCTCGTCGCGCACTGGGAAAACACGGTGTATCGTTTCGATTCGGATCATGGAGCATTTGTCCTCCGCCTGCATCCCGTGCACGGCCGGACCGTTGACACGATTAGCGCTGAACTCCGCTGGCTGGAGTTCCTGAGCCAAAAAGGGCTTCGGGTTCCCAGGCCGCGCTTGAGTCTAGATGGCGATTGCGCTGCTTGGATCGCTGATGAAGATTCAGCAAAGGCACGCATCTGCTCCATGCTGACGTGGATGCCTGGTGAGGCTCTCCTAGCTTCAACGCAAAACATGGAGAAGGTGGGGGGTCTTCTCGCGAGCTTGCACCGCTACGGCAATGAGCCGTTGTCCCTCTTCATCCGTCCACAGCTTGATTTCGATTGGCTCGTGGGTGAACGTGGTGGGTTGGGGTATGGCCCGAATCCTCTGGACAAACTTCCAGCGGAATACTCGCTGAACCGGGACCTAGCCATTCCGCTGATTGCGGAGGCCTTCGCGATCATTCGGGATCAGGGCGGCGAACCGATACCGATACACGGCGACTTCCACATGAACAATCTCGTCTTCGAAGGCGGGGTGCCGACTGTGATCGATTTTGACGACTGCGGCATGGGCTTACCTCACTACGACATCGCGACGGTCTTGCACTTGTATCGCGAAAGCGAAGAGTGGTCTGATCTACTGACGGCGCTCTTGAAGGGGTATTCTTCAGTCGCTCCGTTACCAGTCAAACTTCTCGAGACGCTCGACAGGTTCATGTTGGCAAGGCGCCTTTGCATGTTAATGTGGATGGCGGCCAAGGCGCGTGTGGATGAACGGATGCGCGCGCAATTGCCGAATATGTTAAACAACCTCAAGCGGCTTCTAATCGTGATGCTGTGAATAGAATGCGCAACTAATGGTGAAGATACTGGTGATCGCTGCACACATGGACGACGAGACACTTGGACCTGGGGGGACGGTTGCGCGTCATGTGCGTGCCGGTGATGAGGTCTACTGTTGCATCGTCGCGAATAGGGCGTATGGGCATGTTTACAACGATGAGTGGATTCGACAGGAACAGCAGGCCTGTCGCAAGGCCTGTGACATCCTTGGATATACGGACCTGTACTTTCTCAACCTGCCCGATGAACGACTCGATCAATGCCTCATCGACATCATTGTTCCCCTAGAAGGAGTCATCGATCAGATCGGCCCCACAGTTGTCTACACACATCATCGAGGGGATCTCAATCAGGATCATCGCGCAGTGGCCCAAGCGTCTTTTATTGCCTGTCGCTCTCTTGCGGCTAAGCCCGTGCGCCGTCTGCTCTCCTACGAGGTTCCTTCGTCGACTGAGCAGGCCCCGGCCCTGCCCGAGTATTTTTTTCAGCCCAACTTTTATGTGGACATTGCGGATACCCTTGAACAAAAGTGTGAGGCACTGTCCGCTTACGAGCGCGAACTGCGGCAATTCCCTCATCCTCGGTCCGTTAAGGCGCTAGAGATAATCGCACAAAAGCGAGGCATGGAGGTGGGCTGCCACGCTGCAGAAGCTTTTCACATCCTGCGAGACTTTTGGCCGACCTGACTCTGACGTGCCTTGAGTTCTGTAGACACATATTCATTCAACTGGAACTATTTCCCATCAACTTATGAGACTGGCACTTATCCCCGCCCGCGGCGGCAGCAAAGGAATCCCTCGCAAAAACGTCCGACTGATCGCCGGTAAACCCCTTATCGCATGGTCGATCGAAGCAGCCCTCGCGTCTAAATTGATCGATCATTGCGTAGTGTCCACCGACGATATCGAGATCGCTGCAGTTGCACGCAAGTTCGGCGCCCAGGTCTTGGACCGCCCAGCCGAACTGGCGACCGACGTCGCAAGTACCGATGATGTGATGTGTCACGCGCTAGAAGCTTTTCCTGAGGCATCCCTCATCGTCCTACTCCAATGCACTTGTCCCATACGTGACCACGACTTGATCGATAGTGCAATCCAGCGCTTCATCGACACGGACGCCGATTCATTGGCAACCGGGTTCACTTGCAAGTACAAAGAATACGGAACCAAGTCGACCCGCCGCCAAGACTACGCCGGCTTTTTCTACGATGACGGCAATATCTACATAAACAAGGCGGATTTGGTCCGGCGCGGCGACCGTTTCGGACAGAAGCTCGAGCGAATGGAAATTGATCGCGAACAGAACATCGACATCGACGAGCCCTTCGATTTCTGGTTGGCGGAAAAGGTATTGGAGAAGCGTGTAAACGCGTGAGTCGATGGCGCAGCGATCTTCAAAATTCTCTTGGCGCGATCTCCAAGGCTCGCAGATTCATTTTTTGTCGATCGACTTCGGTATCTTAAAGAGCATTCCCGCGTTGCTGCCCGAGTTCATGGCCGAAACTGGGATCGAAGTGACTTTCGAGGCGTTGCCGGCGACCGAATATCGCAATCGGCTGTCGCAGGCCAAGTCAGGTGACGCAGACGCGCCGGACGTGTACTTGCAAGAGCTTGATGTGTCGTCGTATATGGATCATCGAGATGGGTGGTCTCTTGACCTCACGCCACTCCTCAACTGCCCGGAGATGGTGTGTAAAGACTTTGACCTTGCCGGCCTCGCACCGTGCATGGATGCCGCTACTGTAGTGTCTGCGCAAGGGAGGCCGATTGTCCTCGGGATTCCTTTCGCCGTTGAGGCGTACATCTTGTTCTATAACAAAGATATCCTGGCGCAACATGGAATTCTGCCTCCCCGGACGATGTGCGATTGGGTGCGGAGTTCCAAACGGATTGTCGAAGACAGTCTAGGACAGCTTCACGGCACCGTCCTTAGGAGTGCGATCTCCCCGGCGAACATCGATGTCCTTACGGCGATGGCGATCAACGCCTGCGATGGCCCCTCTGGAGAGCTTCCGGGGAACATTTGGTTCAACGGAAGTTGGTCGCGCCCGCGGGCGGATGATCCTCGGATACTCCAGGCAATTGACTGGTATGCGCAGTTACTAGTCACTGGCCCCGCTTCCTATGAAAGCCTAGGTTGCGTTGCCGCCCGCAACGTTTTCATGGAGGGGCGAAGCGCATTTTTCATGGACGCAAGCCTGATGGTCACGGATCTCGAGGGTGACGCGATTTCGAAGTTTCCCGGCGGTGTGGGTTGTGTGCCCCTCCCCGCAGCGGGCATCGAGACTGCGAGTCGCACTGGTCATTGGATGTTGGGGCTGGGCATACCCACGCGTGCAAAGAATGTGTCCGCAGCCTGGTTCCTTATCCAATGGCTGACCCATCGAAAGCAAGCCCTCCGCCTGGCGCTGGACCATGGTGGTCCGGCCCGACGGAGTCTGTGGGCGGAGCCAGGGCTTCGTGTCAGGTTTGCCGACGACTTTGTCCGCAGCATCACCATTGCTCTTGAGACCTCAACCTCGACCACTGTGTTCCACCCTTGCTGGAACGCAATGGCAAGCGCCATCCTAAAAGCCGTGCATCAGCGTATGGAGGGCCATGCGCTGACGCAGATCGGGCGCGAACTTAACGAAACACTTTGTAGCTTAGCAAGGGGTTCCAATGTTACTTGACGAAAGTTATGGGCCCGCCATGCCGGCTGGCCTCACGCAGATGCCTCAAAAGGCCGTGCTGTACGCAATCGAGACCTACTTTTGGGAGGGCTGGGAAGATCTAGTTCGCATCGCAGGGGATTCAGCTAAGGCGTTGCTGTCCACGCATTCGTTGGTGCTGCTGAAGCCCGATGCGCTCTGCACTCGTAAAATCGAAACGATCCTCCAATGGCTAGAGGTAAACGGCTTTTCGATCATCGATTGCATGAGCGTCGAGGTGTCGAGCCACCAGACCCGTGCGCTATGGCGGTATCAGTGGAATACAGCGCGACGCGATCGCAAAGAAGCCTTGGACGCGCTGCTGGCCGCTGCGCCCTCCATCCTGCTGATCATTCGTTCCCTGCAGGATGTGCACCTAACCGCAGCACAGCGGTTCGCGCAATTAAAGGGGCCAGCCGATGCAGCGCTCCAACGCCCCGGTGACTTGCGCGCGCGGCTCGGGACCCCGACCCATCTGCTGAACTTCGTGCACTCCGCCGACGAACCGTCCGACGTAGCAAGGGAACTCGCCATCCTGCTTCCTAGCGCCGAGCGGAGGAAAGTAGCCCAACGGATGATGCAGGGTGATGCGATCCCTGCCCGTGAAGTGGCCAACTTGGTTTCCCATCTCTACGACCAAGTGCCTCATCGTCAGCTTGACTTGAGGGAGGCGTTGACGCGAGTTGAAGACGCTGTTGGCACAGCCGGTAGCGTTTCGCAACCCAGACGTGAGCGTATTGCGAACCTCATTGATCGCATCCGACGCGAGGAGGTAGCGAGTTGGCGCGAGCTCTTTGCACTCCTCGACGAATGCGACGTGCCCTACGAGCCATGGGATCGGATCACGATCGCCGCTTTCTTGGCCAACGTTGCGCACGAGGGGGTCGACTTCCTCATCCCGAGCCTGCAGCCTGTGGTAATTGCTCCCAGTAGGTCGGGTAGAACGTGATCATGCAAGAGATCACGGTCGCCGTCCCACGTTACCCGCTATTTGAGATATTCCAGGGGGTCGAGGCGCTCTCGGAGGAATTCGAGCGAGAGTGCGGCATCAAGGTTCATCTTATGCGGATTGATGCGAGTGACGCCCCACTATTGATCGCGTCAGCGATCAAGCAGCACCCGAGCCCCATCGACGTCTGGTTGCAGCCCTTCAACCACAGTAGTTATGCGCTATTCACTGAAGGGCTACTCGAATGCCTTGATCCATACATCGCGGACACTCTGCAGCGTGAACCCAGCTACGACTTTGATGACATCGATCCGGCGCTCATGCAATCAGCGCGATTCAGCGGCAAGTCCTACGGAATTCCGCTGCTCTTCGAATCGTATATCCTCATCTACAACAAGAAGCTGCTCGCTCGTTACCTTGGTGGCCGGTTGCCACAGACGATGCAAGAGCTAATCGATGTTGCACAGTACGTGACCGACACAAGCCGTGGCGATGTTTACGGTGCAGTGTTGCGTGGCGTGGAAAGCGCGGGTCCCATCGATACCGTCGCCGGCGTGGTCTACAACGCCATGGGTGCCAAGGGCGGTGCGCAGCCCGGCAATGTCTGGTTCGACGGCGCCTGGAGTCGACCGAGCCTCGATAATCCGGCCACGATGCAAGGTCTGGTGCAATACGCTGAGTTGTTGCAATGCGGGCCACCAGATGCGCTGCGGATCAACTGGGATCGTGCGGCGGAGTTGTTCCAGCAAGGTAAGGCGCTCTTCTTCATTGATGCAACTCAGTTCACCGTGTACTTCGAGGCCGCGGACTCGGAAGTCGCTGGTCAGACTGGGTATGCTCTCCTGCCTCCGGTCGAGTGCGGTGGACCGTCTTGGACGGGGCACTGGGAGCTGGGTTGGTTGCTCGCCAGAAACTCGGCTCACAAGAACGCCGCTTGGAGATACATTGAGCACATGAGCGGCAAGGACGCCGATGAGCGGATCAGCAAGTACACTGCCGGCGCAATGCGGCGCTCAACTTGGCAAAACTCGAATTACACCCGCGCGCTGAACCCCGAACTTCACAAGGTTGCGCAGGCGTCCTTGCGGAACTCTCACACGACGTTGGTAGCGCACCCGGCGTGGGAAGCCATGGCAACAACCATAATGAGAGCGGTGCGACAGATTAGTGTTGGTGGTGATCCTCGTAAGGCAATTCAAGTCGCCATGGGGATGCTGGCGACAATCGCGGCCCAAGATCAGGATGAAAGACACGTATGAAACTCACGGGAATCCCTGAAACCTTGGTCATGCCCTTGTGGGCTCGGGCGGCGGAGACGGCCATGCCGGATGGCCTCTTCCGCGATCCGCGCTCAGTAGAAATGGTTAAGTGCTTCGACTACGACTTCTCCAAATTCAATGGCAATTGGCGCCTGCAGCTCAAGGTAGCTATCCGAACGAGCCTGCTAGATCGCGCCGTACAAGACTTTCTCGCCCGGCATCCCACGAGTTTGGTCGTGAATATCGGTGCAGGCCTTGACACTCGGTTCGCTCGACTGGACAACCAGCGCGTCCGCTGGATAGACTTGGACGTTCATGAAACGATCACTGTGCGACGCCGTTTCTTTGAAGACAGCGAACGCAACCGAATGATCGAATGCTCCGTCTTCGATGACCGGTGGTTTGAGGCTATCGACTATCGGGGTGGTCCGCTACTGTTCATTGCGGAAGGAGTTCTGCCTTATTTTTCCGAGGTACAGGTTAGACAGCTTTTGGAAAAGCTCGCTCGCACCTTCCCTGGCGCAGAGATGCTGCTTCAAACGACAACAAGCTTGATAGTCGCTCGCAATCATCGAGACGCCACCGACAAATTCAAAAGTGCGAAGCTCTACTGGGGGATCGAATCCGGAAAGGAACTGACAGCCTGGAAAGGCATCAATTTGCTTAATGACTGGGTGAAGGGCAGCTATTGCCGCTCACGTTGGCGGGGCTGGTGGTGGTTGGTTTCGTTTCCGCCGTTCGCACGGTATTGGCATAACCGGATAGTGCACATCAGGTTTACACAAGTTTGACGTGCCGGGCACAGTCTCCAGGGACCAACCCCATCATGCCCACTCTTGCACCTAACATTTGACCTCACTCGCCCAACCCGAGAAGTTCACTCCAGTTCGGGTAACCTCTAAGCTTGAACTCGGCGAACTCTACGCCAGAAGCGGGCATCGATGTGTTTGAAGCCGTACACCATGGAGAAAGTTAATTGCACGGGTCTCATTGCGGCTTCTCAGCGTTAAGATTAGAAATGATGCAAACGGCACAGTAATGCTTCCAACCGCGGCACGGATATGGTTCCAGCAACACAGCGAAATTTCAACGCTAGTCAAAGCTGGACGCCCGCCGTCTACGATGCTCTAGTTCAGCAGATCAAGCAGGCTAACAGTTTGACCAGCGACTCTGACCTGAAGCCCGGCTCACTGACAGTGCCAGATCTTCCTCGTACAGGCAAGAGCAGGCCTTCGGCCAGCAACAAACTGAATGCATTTCCAAAGATATCCGTCCTTGACTTCGACGAGAAGTCGTGGGACGTGAGAAAGAAAGCGTTAGTGGGAACGCCCATGATTTCTGACACCGGTAGACCTGGCTCAAATCTAGTAATGCAGGTCCGCGAGATGCCTCTATCAGAGGCTCAGATTTATGCTGCCCCCTCTGACGAAAACGTACCCACTCAGTTTCGCTATGCCGCCTTGCGTGTACCCCTCACGGCGGAACTTAGCGCTGAGGTTGTTGGGACGCCTGCCGTCGAAGATTGTCCGCAGATCGAACCAGCGCTGGCGGCCATCTTGTCCGGGCAGCCACGCGTCCAAGCTACTGTAGTGGTGTTGGACGATGCATGGCCTGACAACACCGAGTTTCTGAAAGCGCGCGATTTCATTGTCAATGCATCGAAGTTGATTCGCTCCCAATTTAAGTTGGACGGCGCCACGCCTGCAACAGGCGACGTAGATGCGCTCAGAACGATGACGAGTACCTCGTTCCCCTCCGGCATCGCACCTTACCCTGCAGTGCAGACACATGCGGCAGCGATCAAGACCAGTCTGCGAGATTTCAACTGCCACAACACAGGGCGAGGCGTGAACGTGATCTATCTTCCCATGGGCACTGCGCAAGATGGTGCGTTGCCCCTGCTGCGGGAGATACTTTACTTAGCCTACCTGGCCCGGATTAAGTCCAACAACTTCAATTCAGAACTGGTCTGGGCGCCGCCATTGAAAGATCAAATCGACACTGCGCGTAGCTTCTCCAGCAAGGCCTTTGCGGCAGAAAAAGGAAGAATTTCGCCGTTCCTCAGTCCCTTTAAGCCGGGTGCCGCCACTAGCTTGGTGACCGACCAGGCGCTCATAGAGCAGCTAGCTTTTTTTCTGCGACTGTATTCCGACGCAACCCGGGCGCCTCACTTTCTCTCCATGTCATGGACGGCGCGGGAACTGAGTTGGCAGATCTACTTTCCTGAATATAGCTACGGCCTGATGCTGGCCGCAGCCGGCAACAACGATTCCGTGGACGTGCACGAGAGGCGAGTGCAGTTCGCATATCGCAGCACCAACCCTGGCGACGTAATCGCAGTGGAGAACAGTGATAGCGCAAAGTACCTTTGTTCATCGAGTCGATTCACGCAGGCCGAAGACGTCGAAGTGCTGGGCGTTGGCTATCCGGGAGAAGTCAATGGTGCCAAACTGTGTGGCAGTAGCTTTTCTAATCCCCGCGTAGCTTGGTTGCTGGCTGCGCGTGAGGCTTACCTCGCCAGTCCTCCTATCACAGATGCCGAACGCTCGCTATGGCAGGCGCGCCAGAAGACGCGTATCAAGACCTTGCGCAATGCCAGCGCGCATAGCAGCATGCGCTTCAATGTGACTTGGCAGAAGCTGCTGGGTGTTCCGGTCAACTGATTTTGTTCAAAAAGGGAGAAGACGATGAAACGGCCGATTACCCTCCAGTTGTGCGGGACCCTGCTTCTGATGAGCTGCGCGCTGCAAGTCGGAGCACAGACCCCTGCTGCTCCCGACACCGCAGCGCTTGAAGCCGAGATCAAACTTAAGGAGTTGCAGTACAAGCTTCGCCAGGCAGAGCAGAATCTTAAAGACGCCGAGATCAAAGCGTTGGAGCAAACTCAGAAGGAAGAAGCCGCGCGTCGACTGATCGCGCGCCAGAATGACGCAGAAAAATTGCTGGACCAACAGGCCGCGAATGCCCTTTCTGCTTCGGATATCGGCAAGGACTTGCAGCTAGTGACGGCGCTGAAGGGAGCCTTCGGCGACGTACCCAAGATTGGAAAGGAAGGCGCCGTGACTATCAGTGACGGCGGAACAACCCAGCTTTTGGCAACACGCTCTGGTAGCGCCTGGGCAGCAATGCAGATCGCTAAACAGGTGTGTTCAGATTTGAAGGCAGCTGGCGTGACAGGCGCCTACATTGCTCCGGTCGGCTTCGATGAAAAGGTTGTACGCACCAAGTTATTCTTTTCAGAGGTGGAGTCCATCAAGAGATACGCTGATAACGTGAAGGAAGAGCTCAATGGGGTGCAACTCGCCTCAGCAGCTGGCATCGTTGCCGGACTGAATGTTGCGCGCTATCTATTAGGTGGCGCGCAGGAACTTTCCAAAGCGCTGAGACCTGACTATGGCTACGGGATTGCTGCCAATACCTCACGCGCGAATCTGATTGAAAAATCTATTGCCGCCGGATGCCCTGAACAGTTGGTTAATACAGAGCTTGAGACATCGCTTCGTTTGGGCGTCGGCACCAGTTCACTATCGGAAGCGTTGACTGCGTTGATTACTTTTGCTGACCAATACGACGGAAAGAGTGCAGTATTGACCTCGCAGATCGCAGAAGCCAGAGAGAAACTGTTGGCTGAAAAGGCCAAACCGAAAGAGGATCGGTCAGTGCCAGCTATTGAACAATCGGAAAGTACCCTAAAGGGCCTGCAATCCATGGCTCGGCAGTTACAAATCGTGGAGCCAGCAGCGAAACGGGTGAAAGCGTTCCTCGAGTCCCTGAAGACACGCGAGGCGCAGGTGCTGGAGGCATTAGTTTGGACAAACTTTGAAAGCAAGTGGCAGAACCACCCTCGCCTGCAGTTGACCATCTCTGCGCAAGATGTGCAGATCACCAAGACTTCTGCCTGGACGGAGCAGAAGATTCTGGCCGCTGCGCATGTTGAGGTTCTTTTTTATGTGGTCGATAAGGACGGTAAGGTGTTGGTCAGTGGCGCGCGAATGCAGTCAGCCTCTTCGCCAGTGTTGGACTTGACCAAAGCTGGCACGTCTACTTTCGTGGGCTGTGCAGTGTCCCAGCGAACTCCGAACTGCCCTTAGTAGGATCCTTGTCCAGGCTTGTTGGCGCCGATGGAATCTTGACAGTGCGGGGGGGAGCGTAAAAATTGAACCGACTATGCCGCAATTCCACCGTGTCAGATATCGGCGGAAACCAACGCAATGCCCACACCGTACCTCAGTCAGGGCCTACATTCGTAACAAGTATGCTCATCACATCGAACATCAATCTGTTTGACGATGAGCCAGGCGCCGCCTAGTCATGCCAACGACTGTTCCAGTCAGTTTTCATAAGGGTTGCAAATAAAGCCATAACTCGGTATTTTTCGGTTTAATGGATTAATTTAAAGCCCTTAAAAATGACTGCAAATACCATTGAGGAGCTCGAAATCGATCTTGGAGACCAGATCAAGTCTCTGCGGCTCAGACAGAACATCGAACGAACCACCTTGGCTTCGCGTGCAGGTTGTAGCGTCAGCGCTCTGAAAAATCTGGAATCCGGGAATGGATCCACATTGCGTACCCTGATTGCGATTGTCCGGACACTGGGGCGTGACGACTGGCTGCGCAACGTTGCCCCGATGGCCACCATCAGCCCGTTGAATATGCCTAAGGCAGGAGGTACGCGCCAGCGAGCTCGCGCTTCCAAGAAGTAGATGCCCTACATCTTTGCTTCATGCTGATGAGGTTGTCGTTGGCGCTCCGTTGGCTGCGCACACCGATTTACAGCTGCCTCCGGTGCTTATTTTGTGTTATCTGCCTTTATTTTTTCCAGTTCCGCGTCCAAGTTAAACGGAGCCTTTCTACGTTTTCTGACTTCGTCCACGCCACGTGAGAAACTTTTAAGATCTGCCGTGGAAAACCGCAGCATCAGTCCGCCTGGGTACACGGCAGCGTCAATCATTTGAACTACCCTGCTTCGCAGGCGTAGCAATGGCTCCTGGACCCACGGATCCAAAGTCGGCATAAGCTGGTCCAGCACCCAAACGATCCCAACGGCTGCTCGTCGGTACACCGCAAGTTGCCCTGCCAGTTCCGCCCGACGAAAAGCGCAAGCCAACGCACCTAAGGCCCATGGTGTCACGGGGTAGGCCAGTTCATAGATGAGGTCTGGCCACAATTCGCGCAGGACGAGCCCCGCTGGTGAGTGTTTATCAGGGTCTGGGATCAGAATCTCGCGATAACTCCGAGGCAGCAAAGCAATACAGGCCGCGATCTGGCTCGGCAAATATTCCTTTTTCTCCAGCAAATACCAAGCTGGTGTGTAAAACCACGCTCTTACTTCAGGCCAGATGGCTGCAGTAATGCCTACAAGCGGTGCTTTCGGATAGGGCACCCATTTCCTAAAGGGGCGCGCGAGTCCATCCACGTATTTCTGCCAAATTCCGGTGGCCTCATATTTCTCCGTGTTCGTCAGTAGGGCCAGTTTCATTTCCAAACTTTTCCCATCACGCACGTCCATGTTGACGGCAAAGAGGCGGGCCCACGTCATAGTCCGGTCAAGGTCCAGTGTAGATTTTTTTCTGTTTGTCAAGGGTGGCTATTGGCTTGAAATGGATTCTTTCCCATTTGGGAGTTTACTGACACAGTCGGCGCAAACCGCGAAATGTCCACTTATGTCCGAAAACGTACCCCTAGCTCCAACTTTGGAAGAACGACTTATCCAGCAGTTCGGAGAACTGATAGAACTCAATGAGTTGGCAGAGCTACTGAGGTACCCCAGTGCTTTGGCGCTCAAACGCGCCGTATTGCGCGGAAAGCTGGAAATCGAATTGAGCAAGGTTGGCAGTCGCAAAGTAGCGGCAACCCGTGAGGTTGCGCGACTGCTGGTCGCATCCGGTGTCAAAGAGCGGCCAGGGGCAGCCTAAATTGGTGCCTTCCACTGCCACTGATCTACAGCCCAAGAAACTTCCCTATGCATAGCGGTGCAGATGTGCCGCAGAAAGAGAATAGCCATGAAACCGCCTGACTGATCCCCAAACTGACCGGGGAAAAGAACAAAGCCCAGCTCCTGCACAACACAGGATCTGGGCTTGGATCTTCGTGCAAGAGCTTGGCGGCCACTTCGCACGCAGAGTATCCACCCCGAGACTTGCGTTGTCAACTTCCTTGCACAAGGAGGCGCGGGACGAGCTTTGTCCGCGATTGACAAAACCCGGCGAACCGTCGGTACACCACACGCCACCCCAATTGCACAAGCGGCACACCACGTTGCCGTTCGGTGGCCGTTCCTATTTCCTTCCTTGAACCGCTTACGTCTGTACTGCACGAATTCCGTGCATTGGGATGCGCGGTCAAGTGCCTTGTCACGTCTTTTAACTATTTGACATGAACCATTCGAACCAAATCCTCGCAATCGAGTTCCCGACTGATGGCGCACGTGCGCGCAAAGTCGTCACCCGCTCCCGAGCACGGCCAACTGGCAAACACCCAAGTTGGAAGATGAAGCGCATGATGCAGTGGGAGTCGCTCCATGAGCGGAACGCATTTCACTTGTTGGACGTCAATGCTGGAGTGATTGCCTTTCAGGAGCAACCGGCAGTAATCACCTACCGCCTAAACGGAGGCGTGCACAAACATTTCCCCGACATTCTGGTGCAGTACCAGTACAAGCGCGAATTCTGGGAGGTCAAAACCTCTGCTGATGCGTCTCAAGAGGAAGTGGCTGCGCGCAGTCGCCTGATGGAGCAGTTACTTCCCCGTCTAGGTTACTCCTACCGTTTGGCGTTGGCAGAAGAGCTGGCCAAAGCTCCCAGGCTGTCCAATGCTATGTACCTCCTTAAAGGTGGACGAAGCCCAGTACCTCTTTGGGCGTGGGAGCAGGTACGTCAAGCCTTTGTCCGAAACCCCGCTGTCTATTGGGGAGACGTCCTGGACGGTGCCTTGGGGGGCGACGGAGTGCGGCATGTCTGCAGGCTCATATTGGAAGGACGTCTGTCGATTGATCTGAACAAACCCATGGAGCGGAGTACCCAGGTCACTTGGTGCACGACGGCCTTGGCTGGGGAGGTACTCTAAATGGGCAAGTCTGTTTTTAAAGCCGGTGTTGAAGTCGACATCAGCGGCAAAACCTACCTCTTACTGCGAAAGCTAGACGCAGACCTGTGGCAGCTTGAGGAGGAGCGTAACAAGCGAATTCATGAGTACACCGGCACCCAACTTCGTGACTTGTATGGCAAAGGCGAGCTGGTTTTCAACGGAGGCAAGACCAGCGGCATTAAGGCACGGAATCCGGGAAAGCCTTTTGACGATATCAGTGACAAGCAGTGGAGCGACGCCAAAATTTGTCGCAGCTATGTTCTGGCGATACTGGGACATAAATGCACGCGGCGCCAGCTGAAGCTTCAAATAGAGGAAACTTGGAAGTCCTTGGAAAGCCAGGAGAAACCTCCTCCCGGTGTTACCAGCGTCCTACGCTGGCGGCTCAAGTATGTGCAGTCCGGCAGCGACTTGGTCAGTCTGGTCAAGCGCTGTGCAAAAAGAGGTAACCGTCTGAAGCGCTACCCGGCAGAGGTGTTGGAGTTGGTGAACAGTGCCATTGACTCCGTGTATCTCACAGAGGAGCGCCAGACATTGCAGGATGTGGTTGACGCAGCATGGGCATCGGTGGATGAGGAAAATAAGCAACGGCCAAAGTCCTTGCGCCTGAAACGCCCGACCCGCAGGCTGATCGAGCGCATGATTTTTGAGATTCCCGCCTACGATCGTTGTGTTGCACGCTATGGTCGGGAGGCAGCCAACAAGCAGTTTCGTGCAGTAGTTGGACATCGTGTCACAGAAGCACCATTGCGGCGAGCAGAGATGGATCACACGCTGCTTGATCTCATGGTCATTGATGACGAGTCGGGCTTACCGCTTGGACGTCCCTATGTCACCGTGTGTATCGATGACTACAGTCGCTGCGTGCTGGGGATCTATATTGGCTTTGAGCCACCGAGTTACCTGACGGTAGCGCACTGTCTCAAGCACGCGTTCCTTCCGAAAAACTACTTGAGGGAACGATATCCCAGCATCATCGGTGAGTGGATTGCGCATGGGATCATGGCTATCCTGGTGGTGGATAACGGACCCGAGTTCCACAGTGTTAGCTTGGAAAACGCCTGCTATTCGCTGGGCATTGAGCTGCAATACTCACCCCGAAAGAATCCTTGGTTCAAGGGGAAAATTGAACGCTTTCAGGGCACTCTCAATCGTGAGGTCGCTCACGGCATCCCCGGTACCACGTTCAGCAATATCCTTGAAAAGGAGGACTACGATCCTCTGAAGCACGCAGTCGTCCGTCTCAGTACGCTACGGGAAGTCGTTCACATATGGGTTGTCGATGTGTACCACGAACGGGTCCATCGCACCCTCAAGGCACCGCCGATTGCCATGTGGAAATCCAGCATTTCTGCTGATGACATTCATCTTCCTGACGACCCAGCAGTTTTTGACGCGATCATGGGACGCAGTGAAGAGCGTCGATTGACGCACAAAGGCATTGAGTTTGAAGGTCTCTTTTACAACTCGCCCGAATTGACCACATTGCGCCGCCAGTTAGGCGATGTGCTGGATGTGTCCATCCGCATTGATGACACCAACATCGGTCGGATCTTCGTTCTGTCCCCGGACAAAAAGCGCATCTTCACAGTACCTGCAGTCAACGTTGCCTACGCCCAGGGGCTTTCCGCCTGGCAGCACAAAGTGTGCAAGCGCTATGCGGCAAATCAGATGAAGCGCTACGACACGGAGGGTTGGATCGCTGCCAAGCAAACGATTGCACATCTCATCGCTGAAGAACTCCGTTTCGGAAAACGCAAAACACGCGCCCGAGTGGCACGCTACAAAGGGGACAACGGGACGCTCTCCGCTATCCCCGAAGACACATCCACTGCGCCAACACCGAAGCCAGTTCCTCAACCGGAACCTACCCCTCCTCGGGCCCCTACGACCCCCTTGCTACCTGACGATGTTTCGACTCCCGTCAGTTTTCCTATGCCCACCAAACATTTCCAACCAGTAATTCGCAACCGCGCCGCTGGCCAAACTGGGGAATCTGATCATGCATAACTCTAGACACATTGTTGAAGACACACTGGTTCCACACACGGCCTATGAGGAGGCCACGCGCAGGCTTGAGCAGTGCTTCCACTATGCACGTGGTACCCAGGAACCTATTTGCTTTGCGCTGTTTGGCGAGTCAAGAACCGGAAAAAGCCGCGTTCTTGAGGAGTGCAATTTCAGACATCCGAGCCAGCGAGATACCGATGGACTCGTCGTGCCTATCTTGCGGGTAACGACCCCCTCAAAACCTACGGTCAAAGGCTTGGCAGAGTTGATGCTGGGTGCGATGGAGGACCCCAAATTCGACAAGGGGACAGAAATCGCAAAGACCCGGCGTCTTGTAAAGCTCATGCGTGAAGCTCGCACCCGAATGGTGGTGATTGATGAGTTTCAGCACTTTGTGGACAAGGGGTCGCTCAAGGTTATGCACCATGTCGCCGATTGGCTTAAAACGCTGGTCGACGATTGCAAGGTTGCATTGGTCGTTGCGGGCTTGCCAACCTGCAGTGCTGTGCTGGAGCAGAACGAACAACTGCGAGGGCGGTTTCTATCACCCCATGTAATGCCTCGTTTTGATTGGGAAAAAGAAGCAGACCGTATAGAGTTTGTTGGCATTCTGGAGTCACTGCATCTTTCCCTGCGTCGCGAGTTCGACATGCCAGACCTAATGGGTCCAGAGATGGCATTTCGCTGCTATTGCGGTAGCGGTGGCCTTGTGGGCTATGTCACCAAGTTCTTGAGACAAATGGTGTGGAACGCTTGGGACGCGAATACCAAGACGATCACCCTTGAGGACATGCTCCGGGCACATGAGGAGGCAGTCTGGCGCGATCATGGCTTGCAGGAGTTTCCCAGTCCTTTTTCCAAGCAGTTTCCTATCGGGCAAGCCCGGGATGGGTTGGTCGAAAAGGTCAAAAGCATAGGATTAGCTAGGGAGCCCGAGCCGCGACCCAGAGGGCGCAATCGACGTGGCAATGACGACAAACCTAGCCTGAGTTCGGTGTTCACAAAATGACGTTACTCATACGCACTCCCTCACCAGCCGACACCGAGAGTCTGTTCGGCTATGTCCTGCGCGTGGCAGAAAGCAATGGCTATGAGTCCCCCTGGCAGATACTGTCGCATGCTGGAATTTCTCAACGGGGAATGACCAGCGTGACACTTCCGATCAAAGCGCTGGCAAGCGTGCTCGGAAAAACCCCCGCCGATCTGCAGCACATTGCGTACAGTGTCCGTGATGCCCAAGGCGCAATTGAGTACCGCCTCCTGGGGCACTCTCTGGGGGGCAGTTTAGTCGGCGGACCATTGCGACGTACCAATCCGGCCTTTTGTCCGCAATGCGTGGCTGACCATGGCTATATCGATGCCTTCTGGGATCTACGCATTGCAGTCGCCTGCCCAATCCATCGCTGCGCGCCCATAACTTTCTGTTCAGCTTGCGCTCAGCCGCTCAAGGTATTTCGACCTGGGTTGCTGACATGCAAATGTGGTGCATCCCTCGCTACATCGACGACATCTGAAGTATCTCCGGCGCTGGTCGATTTGATGGCCGTCATCTGGGCCAAGGTTCATAGGCAGTCCGTCAACAAGGCAGCACTGTGGGCTGATCTACCGTTGGAGGGGCTGATGGGTATGCCACTGCAGACGTTGACGCTCAAGCTTTTGGAGTTGGGACGTTTCAGTCTCCCATCGGCAGGGGAGGGAAATGACATCGGGACCCTACTTCAAGGCGCCGCCGAGACGTTGTCTGACTGGCCTCGCAACTTTCGTGCGCTGTTGCACCGCATTGGTGGCGTGGAGAAAACGACCGGGACGGGTTTTCGGAAACGCTTTGAGCATTTCTACGCCAAGTTCGCGTCCAACAAAAAGACGAACAGGGATTGCGGTTGGTTGCGTGCCGAGTTCCTGCGCTTTGGTCTAGAAGAGTGGGGTGAGTCGATCGTGGACAACAAGTTACTGGTGGGTAAAAGGGCCAATCGTCGTTTCGTCACCAAAGCGGAGTTGGCGCGGCATCTGGGCGTCAGCATTGTGACCGTTGGCAACTGGGCCAAGAAGGGACACATTCCGCTTAAAACCAGGCCTACGTCTTCCACCAGTCCGCGTTACATCGCAGACCTGGCGGCTATTGATCTGAAAGTACCCCTGCAATCCGATGGACCGATTCTGGTGCAACGGGCTGCCGCGGCTTATCTAGGGATACCCGTACGCGTCTTGTCGCATCTGGACAAGGAAGGGCACTTCCAGAAACTCCATATGCTCCGCCACAAAAATGGCTACACCACGGATGATTTGGACCTGTTCCGCAAACGTCTTCTGGAATTGAGCCCGCTGGTCGCTGATCTTTCCCTGACACCAGGTGCAACCGAACTTGTTGGCCTTGGGCATGCACTGCGCAATTCGCGGTTTCATAGCCATGCGAGTAAAGCGGAGTTTGTCGTGGCCTACCTCAATGGCCGTTGCATTTCTCCTGGGAGGACTGGAGATGCCGTGGCTGACATCCAATTCAGGAAGTCTGACCTGCTCGAATACCTTACCGCGAGCCGCCGTCAGGTAGCCGATGGTGCCATGACCCAGCGGAATGTTGCCCGAATCCTCGGAACAGATGAGATGGCAGTCAATGGATTGATTTCCCAAGGCTTGCTTGTCAAGGTGGAGACCAGAGCGGGGCCACGTATCACTCCTGAGTCTGTAGAAAGTTTCGCCGGCAGGCATACATCATTAGCTGTCTTAGCCAACGAGGTAGGAACCACTTCCGCCCTGTTGCTTCGACGTTGTCTGCAGAGTGGTTTTCCTGTGATTTCGATCACTACCCGAAGTGGTTCGCGAGCCTCTTTTGTAGACAACAGTTCAGTTGAAGTCTTGCGCGCGACCTGGGACGACGAACCAAAGGACCATGCTGAAAGGAAAAAGTGGGCGCGACGCCAGAAAAAGGCTGAGCTTCTCGATTAATCGCACTCGCCCGTGGAGGCGGGTTGTCGAATTGCTAATCCGCTTCCACGGGTTTCAGAAGTTCCCATGCAGCAACTTCCAATGCTGAGGACAGCCGGTCAATGTTGGAAAGTGAGACGTTCCAGCGTTCCCGCTCAATGGCTGACACATAGGTCCGGTCCAACTCGCACTCCAAGGCCAGGCGCTCCTGGGACCATCCCTTTTTCACCCGCAATGACCTGACGTGGTACGCCAGCACAGCGCGTGAGTCGCTGTTGTCAGGTTTGTTCTTGGGTGGGGTGGGTTTGGCTGACACCCCTTAAGCATCTTCATTTGGTATATTTGCATCTACGGAGTTTGCTTCTCATTTGAGATGCATTCGATGCAAACCATTGATCCAAAAAGCAAGGGAGTATTTATGAAGAACACCATTTATCTGCCCATGGTTGCTAGTCTGTTGGTGGCACTTGGTGGCTGCAAACCGGAACCCTCACTCCAAGAGCAGATGCAGGCCAATGAGCAAAAGCTGCAGGCCGAACAGCGCGAGGCTATCAACATGCTGAAGCAGAGGGCTGCCGGTGGAGAAAAAGCGAAACCATGAGTAGTGAATGTAGGCCATTGGTCGCACCTACATCCATCGGGAGAAAAACGTCAGCGGGATTGCTCTGAGTGCATGTCGATGGTCCTGCAGTGAAACCATCGGCAGGGAATGCTGACAAAGCCGCTGCCGGCATCAGTGGATGCAATCAAGGCCTTCCACTTTTCTTCGCATTCCACATTAGATTAGAGGCGGCCCGGCGCTACACGCGATCCTTCAGAATCCAATTGCGGCCAAGATCATTGGCGTACATGCGCTGTATATATAGACAGATTTTCGTCTAAATTCTAGATTGCAAGAAGCTGAACGAGTTCGGCGTTTGGCTTGTTGGGTCTGCCATATGCGGCTCTAGGTCGGATATTGGGGTCCGAGCTTGAGGTGCTTAGGTGCAAAAATACGCAAAGTACTTTATCGAACTGGTGAATCTCTCCAGTCTCGCCGAGTCAACAGGCATACAATAGTACGCATGCCGAAAACGAACAAAACCACCGGAGGAATACCAGCACATTTTTCGGGGCATGAGACTTTTCCGTTGCGCCAAATGTGGCTTAAGAAGGCATTTGATAAGGCAATCGATGGAGACCTTATTCTTAAGTCAACCTTCTCCGACGATTCTGCAATCGCTGCGTTCGGTGTTGGGAAAAATATGGTGTCTTCGATCCGTCATTGGGCATTGGCCTGCGGCGTGATGTTTGAAGAAAAAGGGGACTATCGCGTAAAGAGTTTTGCTGCCGAGATTTTGCGAAACGGTGGACTAGATCCTTACGCCGAGAACTCCACTACCGCATGGCTTGCACATTGGCATCTTGCCGGTCGCGGTTATCGTTCCACAACATGGCATTGGCTATTCAACCATGTGACAGCCCCAACGTTCACTCGCCATGAGCTTGAAGAGCCTTTGGCTCGACACGCCCGCGAACTTGATCCTAAGCATCGCCTATCTGCTTCGACTATTTCACGCGACTTGGAGACTTGCCTTCGAAGCTATGCTCCTCGAGCGACGGGCGGATCTCCCGAAGATTTCGCCGAGCCTCTTCTTGGCGAGTTGGGCCTGTTGCAGGAGGTTCACAAAGGCCAATACGCATTCCGCCGAGGGCCGAAAGCTTCGCTTCACCTTGGTGTCTTCGCTTATGCCCTTGTCGATTTTTGGAATCGCGAGGCACAAGGTCAGAGTTCCTTGGCTTTTGAGACTGTTGCTTATGCAGAAGGCTCGCCGGGTCGAGTTTTTAAGCTTGATGAAGAGTCAATCGCTCAGCGACTAATTTCTCTCTCGGATTTCACGGCGTGCAAGCTTGAATGGTCTGACTCAGCTGGCCTAAGACAGGTTCACCGAAAAGAAATGTCCAAGGATGAAATCAAGCACATGATCAGGCGCGCCTATGACTGACAAGAAGCAACAATCGCTGTCGGACATCGTCCAAATCTCGCGTCAATATCAACGCTCTATCCGGGTCGATGCCGATATCGGTCGTCCTGACGCCCTGTCCGGCTACATCTGCCATGCAACTGCTAGCGCTGTTGTGGATGGCATGTGCAAGCAGCTCGCAAACACCAATCAGCGTTGCTTCACTTGGACAGGCCCATTCGGTGGCGGCAAGAGCTCCCTGGCTGTAGCGTTGGCGAGCGCGCTGCACCCTGACAAGAGCCTTAGGGCAAAAGCGCGCAAGACCTTGCAACTGGAATCTAAGCCTAACTTTGATAAAGCTTTTCCAGTCCGCAAGGGGTGGCTGATCGTTCCAACTGTGGGGCGGCGCGGTAGCGTCGTTGTCGAGTTGTACGGAGCCCTGCGCCGTGCGCAAGGGCGAACGATCGACGGCCGCAGCAAGCCAAATGCTCTATCGCTGATCGCCGAGCTACTGGAAGAGGCGAAGCATCATCCACATGACGGTGTGTTGGTTCTCATCGACGAGATGGGTAAGTTCTTGGAGGCTTCAGCCCTTGGCTTTGGGGATGATGTCTATTTCTTCCAAGAACTTGCCGAAGCTGCAGCCCGCTCCGAAGGCAAGCTGGTTGTGGTGGGCGTATTGCATCAATCATTCGCACAGTATTCGGCACGCTTGGGCATAGAGACTCGCGACGATTGGAGTAAGGTGCAAGGTCGTTACATCGACTTACCTTTTGTGGCCGCCAGTGACGAAGTCGTTGAGCTCATTGGCCGCGCGATTGAAGCCCAAGAAATCCCACCTTGGATGCCCAGTGAGTCTCGGGCCATTGCTGATGCAATCCGCTTGCGCCGGCCCGCAGTGGGCCAGAACTTCGCCAAGGCCTTGGAGGCGTGCTGGCCACTGCATCCTGCTATGGCGGCCCTATTGGGCCCAATTTCTAAGCGGCAATTTGGCCAGAATGAGCGCAGCACCTTCGGTTTCCTGTCGTCAGTTGAGCCGCATGGCTTTCGCTCCTATCTCAATTCGACACTTAGAAACGAAGCGACTTGGTATCGTCCGAGCGATTACTGGGACTATCTGCGTTCGAACCTGGAGCCTGCGATCCTCGCTTCTTCTGACGGACATCGCTGGTCGCAGGCCGTCGAAGCAGTGGAGCGGGCTGAAGCCAAAACGGGCGATGCACTGCTCGTGGCGATGATCAAAAACATCGCTGTCATTGACATGTTCCGCAACGGGTCGGGACTGGCTGCCGATTTCGCGGTGATCGCTTCACTCTTCTATCCAAGACCTCCTGAGGAAATTGATGCTGCACTGAAACAGCTCAGCTCTCTCAAGGTTGCTCTTTTCAAAAGCTACACCAATGCTTGGTCGGTGTTCGAAGGCAGCGACTTTGACATTGATGCAGCCATTACCCAAGCCTTGAGCCTCTCAGTTGGCATCGATTACGCCCACCTCGCCCAAATTATGGGCCTGCATCCCGTAGTGGCCAAGCGGCACTATCATGAGAGCGGCACTATGCGTTGGATGGAGCTCGTGCTATGCAGCATTGAGCAGGCTGAGAAAGTTGCAGTCAACTTCGAACCGAAGAGGGGTGCATTTGGTGCATTTATTCTTGCGTTGCCGAGCAAGGGCATGAGCCCGCGGGCGGCGCGTATTCGTGCACAGACCTGCTCCAAACTCCGTCCATGGCCCGTATTGGTGGGGATTCCCACCAACCATGCCCGCATTACAGAACTCGCGGCACAGCTCGTGGCTTTGGAACAAGTCAAGGAGCGCCACGAACTCTCTGGGGACGCAGTGGCTCGTCGTGAGGTTTATGCGCGCTTGGCTGCGACCCGAGCAGACCTAGAGGATCAACTGCAAGCCGCAGTGTCGCTGGCGAAGTGGCACGATGGAACGGATCAGGTTGTTGAACCTGGTTCTCACCTCTCGCCGGTCGCGTCCAGTCTCGCTGAAAAGCTATTTGTTGATTCACCGCCAGTGTGGAGTGAGTTGGTCAATCGTGATAGTTTGTCGAGTAGCAGTGTGAAGGCTCGCCGCGAACTCCTACATGCGATGATCAATGCCGAAGGCCAAGAGGTTTTCGGTTTCGAAGGCTTTCCGGCTGAACGCGGACTCTACGAAACTCTGCTGAGTCGTACGGAACTGCACCGCCGTGACCCAGCCGGAGCCTGGTCCTGCATGCCTCCTGGCAATGGATTCGCTGAAGGCTTCGTGCCGCTATGGAATGCGACGCGCGCACTCTTCTCGGATGCCAATGCTCGCGTCGGTGCGCATGAGATTTATGAATTGTGGAGCGCTCCCCCCTTCGGCATGAAGCTGGGAATTCAACCAGTGATTTTTACAGCATTTTTGCTTGCTCACAAGGCGAATGTTGCCGTTTACAAGGACGGAATGTTCATTCCCCGGCTCACGGACTTTGATATCGATGAGTGTTTGCAAACCCCCGATCGCTTCTCTCTACGTTGGGTGACCCTCGACGAGAATAAGAACTATATTCTCGAAGGCATCTCCACGCTTTTGACCGAAATCGGTGAGAACGTTGGGGCTGCTGATCCGCTTGAGGCTGCCCGTGGTTTGGTGGCGATGGTCTTTAATCTCCCTGAATGGGCCCGGCGAACCTCAAGGTTGGGGGCGGTGGCAAAAGATATGCGCGACATGCTCCTGAAAGCCAGTGACCCGCACAAGGTCCTGTTTGTGGACTTGACCTCGCTGCTCGGTGCCACCGATGGAGCGGCTTATATAGAGGCCTTGCGTGTGCCGCTGCAGGAACTGGTTGGCGCGTACGGCAAGATGCTCACGGGGGTGGAAGCCAAGATGCTGGTAGCTTTGGACGCGAGCCGCGACGATCTGGAAGGTTTGCGCGAGCGAGCGAGATCGGTAGCTGGTATCTCTGGTGATCTGCAACTCGATGGTTTTGCCACCCGCCTGGCGAACTTCGATGGCTCTCGAGCCTCTCTCGAAGGCATTCTAAGTATGGCAGTTGAGACTCCTCCACGTGATTGGGTGGATCGTCACATTGACGGTGCGATTTTGGAACTAACAAAGTTTGCCCGCCGCTTCCGTGAGGCAGAGGCATTCGTCTCCGTGCAAGGTCGCAAAGTGCATAGTGAAGCCATCGCTGTTGTAATCGGTGCTGGCTCGGACACTAGGACGATCTCGCGCTCGTTCGCGATTTCGGACCGTCATCGCTTGACGGTGGAAGCCAAAGCCGATGAGGTTGTGTCGATGCTTGAGGGCCATGGATTCGGGGCCGACGTATTGCTGGCGATCTTGGCCAAGGCAGGCATGAAATTGGCGTTCTTCGATAAGGAAGCGGAAAATGGCTGAACGACACGTTCTTGGTATATCCGGCGGCAAGGATAGCGCGGCGTTGGCAGTCTACATGCGCGAGCACCACCCTGAATTGGACATCGAATACTTCTTCACTGACACAGGAGAGGAGTTGCCCGAGGTTTATGAGTTCCTCGGCAAGCTCGAAGGGCGGCTTGGAAAAACTATTCTCCGCTTGAATCCTGGACGCGACTTTCTCTTTTGGTTGCGGCAATTCAATCATTTTCTACCCAGCCCAAATACACGCTGGTGTACCCGTAAATTGAAACTCGCCCCCTTCGAGGACTGGGTTAAGCCGATGCTAGCTGCGGGGGACAAGGTGACATCCTATGTTGCTATTCGCGCCGACGAAGACTATCGCGAAGGCTATACGGCAAAGAACGAAAATCTAATCGTGAAATTGCCCTTCCGTGAAGCAGGTGTTGATAAAGTCGGCGTGATCGACATCCTGCAGAATTCCGGCGTTGGCTATCCGAAGTATTACGAGTGGCGCTCGCGCAGTGGGTGCACGTTTTGCTTTTTCCAGCAGAAGATCGAATGGGTCAGGCTGCGTGAGCAGCACCCGGAGGCCTATGAAGCTGCCAAGGCTTTGGAAAAGGATGCTCTAGAGCATGGCTCGCCCTTTACCTGGTCGAAGGGTGAATCGCTGTCCGATATGGAGGATCCCGCGCGGGTGGCAGAAATTGAGGCGGAGTACGCAACCCGCCGTGCGCGCATACGCAAAAGCATCCCCATCAATCCCCTGCGACCTGTGAAAGCTTGTCCCGAGGACATCGACGATGTCTACGGAGTGGATGAAGGCAACGGATCTTGCGCCGTCTGCCACAAGTAGGTCAAAGCAGGCTGAGGTATTTGTCCAAATTTGAGACCGAGATAAACCGAGTCTGACCGGAGTTCAGGACTGAGGATTCGTCCAATCCGATGGTGATCGTAATTTTCTTGACCGAGTAAAGGGCTACTTGGGTCGCGTACTTCACGAACAGTTCGACTTGGTAGTCGCCAGCTGGCCACTCATCTGCGTCATATCCAGGTTGTTGAACTGGAACAAACAAAATGACTGTTTGAATCGAGGTGTGAGGGGGGATTGCAAAATCTCCGAACGGGTGTCCGCGTTGTCGTCGCGTTGCATATTCCTCCAATGATCTCTCGGGGACAATATGCTCGGGGCGGTAGCGCATCTCCCGTGTGCCAGACGACACACGTAGCAGAAACATCTCAACGACGGCTGTTGAGGCCCCGCCATTGACGACTGTAAGAGGGAGCACCAACTCAAAAGCCCGGTTCGAGACTATTACCGGACCTGCGATCTCGACTACGCTCCACAGGACCGCGCAGTTTGCTGTCAAGCGCTGACTGACGGCATGCGGATAGGCAGCTGTGATCGCGCGGAGAAGCCACCCATCAAATTCCTCGTGCAACATGCGTTTGCCGTTTATCGCTGCCTGCATCATGCGAGCGACAAGTTCGTAGATCAATGACTCGCGAAGAGGAAGTGGAAGTGGGTCTATGGACTTTGCGGTCAGGTAGCGATCTACCTTCGTAATGGCCTGGTCTAGCAAGGCCAATGTGTCCATTGAGGTAGGCGTTGGAACATCAACGCCGTCAAATGGCGCATCATCCAGCACCGCAGCCGCGATCGGCCCGGCTAGGATTAGTTCGTAGCTGTCTGCAGATTGGGACGCTTTGAGTTCCTTGCACCAAGTCACTACTGCGCCTTTTCCGATCTGATTCTTGGACGACTTGACCTGTTGAGCGCAGGTCGAATCATCGGCATACTCCCAGTAGATGTCTACCTTGTCGTTGGCGGAGTCAGGCTCAAGCGTGACAGCCTTCCATTGTTTCTTCGTCCAGAGCGAGTCCAGCATGCAGATGAGGGTTTGAACCGCAAAACCGCGGATCGCTTCACGTCCGCCCATGATTAGTTCTCGAGTTCGAAAAAATCCATGGCCATCCGACCCCACTGTAAACGGGTTTCCTCAAAGCCTAACCGCACCTTCTCACTTGGTGCTTCATCCTCCATCCGAGCCCACGCAGCGATAAGTGACAGGACCTCTCTAGCGTACTGAGCCTCTGGTCCGTCCTCTCCTTGAAGTGCTTCGAAAATGCGTGAGTGCACTGGGTGACGACTATTTAATGTGACCAAGATAACGCCCCCGACGGTAGACACTTCAAAGAAGTTGAAACCCGTCAGGTCAGTGTGCCTAAAGCGAAACTTGATCTTCTTGGTGACATAGTCCACAGCTAGGTCGTGCGCCTTCTCTTCCCCCACGCCGTCCTGCACAATGTCTGCGGTGAGCGCTGAAGCGCGATCGCTGGACGAAGCATGCTCCTCTCTATCGCTCCTGCCGGTATCCCCAATCCGTTCTCTGCGTCTCATTACAGAGTCTGTCGCCGCCTTTTCGGCCTTGCTCTCAGCTCGCTCAATAGTGGATTGGATGCGTTCGCCCTCTCGCATTTTGGCCACTTGCGTACGAATAGAAATCAGTAGTTTTTCAATTTCGCGACTAATGCGATACATGGGCAGTCGAGGATCCCGCTCTTGTTCGAGTGTCTCCTGGTAATCCTTCACGCTGAGTCCCTCATCCCGCGCATCTTCATCCATATCTAGACGATTGAATCCTGTTGCAGATTGCTTGTTGTTGGTTACACCAAAGACGTCATCCAAGCCTGGATCAAACTGCACTTCGATTCCCCACCATCTTTCGCGCGTGTCATAGGAGTTTGTGAAACTAAGGTTGAGTTCGAGTTCTCGCCGCGATCTCACGACGGAAATGCCCTGATTCTTTTGCGCGTGCTGACCAATTAGTTTTGATCCTCCTACATGCCGTGCCTCAGGCTTGCAGATCGAAGCAATGATTGTCACAGGGTGTTCCACCCCGCCGTGCGCCACTGAGAGGACCACGGGTTGTCCGAACGACACGAAGGCAGGCTTCTGATCGAAAGGAGCGGGCGCACTCGTTCCTGACATCAGATAGAGCGGATCGTTTGGTCGCACGAAACTTTCAAAGACGCTAGCTTTTGTCTTGCTCTCATAGGCCGCAAGACGAATTCGAACAGACTTTTCGTTGATGAAGTGCCGGTACACGCGGCCACTAATGAATTCGGTGTGTCGCAGGAGAGTCGAACTTTGTTTCCATGAGATGCGGTCTAGCTTACTCCAGACAACCAAGGTTCCATGTTCCTCGATCTTGCCTGCTATCAATGATCGCCACTCGGAGGGCAGTTCTGATGGTTGCGGCTCTGGTACATCTGTCATCTTTCCATCTTGGACTTCCTGCACATCCAGGTATGCATGATTAACCAATCCTTTTTGCCAAGTCCAGACATCCACTCTCTTGCATTGAGAAATCGAGGAGTTAGGCAAACCCATCCCAAATTTACCGATTCCCTTTTGCTGCGCCTTTTCAAGGCGTGATCCATTGCCGAACTGAAGAGATTTCCTCAATAGAGAGGCATCCATGCCACAAGCATTGTCATAGACCGCAATTCGGGAGATTTGGTGCCGCCCGCCGTTCTGCGTTTCATCCATGCAAATGACTTCGACTTCGGTACGGAATCCTGTGTCTTCTCCCGCCTGAATTGCGTTGTCAATGAGCTCTGCGAGCGCGTGAGCGGTGTCACGATAGCCAGAGCTTCGCATCGCGGAAATTGATAGATTCTGGGGAATGATGGGGAATGACATGTGTTCTCCTAAGACTCCAACGTTGACCAAGTGCCCAACGAAGCGACCAGGTCGGCATCGGCCTGTGAGTCGGCTGCAACAATGATTCTGAACGTTGGAAGATTGATGTTTCGAGCCTGCACGAGCCGCCCGATTGTTGAAAGAAACGCTGCCTTCGACTTACCGGGCGACGCCATCACGCACAAGGCGATATCTGGGATGGTGTTTCCCGCAAGCAGGAAACCGTGGACACACAAGACTTTTTCCTCTCTGGCGACGAATTTCTGAAGAGCAAGTGCACGTGCTGCTGAGGACTCCTCCGAGGTAATTGATCTTGCCGGTACACCTAGGACAGGTAAAAGGCCAGAAAACAGCCGCGCGTTCGCTGCGGTTGTCGCGTAAAAAACTATCCGTCCCTCTTTTTGGGCCTCATCTTTAAGGAGTGCCAGGAGGCGCCCGTTGCGTTCGACGTTGTCAGCGAGATCGCTTATGTAGGCTTGATCGAAGTCAAGCGAGTTACTGTCGCCTCTTTCGGATGTGGTGTCTGTCGAGGTAAATACAGATTGCGTGCTTGTGAGATGGACTATCGAGCCTGCGACTTCCATGAAGTGGCCCACGTGACGAAGCGACTCCAACTCTTCATCTGCAGCGACTGTGATGCAAGCCCCAGTAAAGGTCGACTTCAAAGCACTCCGCGCATGTCCAAGTGGAATGGCTGCTCCTGATGAGGCCAGTATCCCTACCACGCTGAATGGTCCGCCCAATGACATTTTTCGGACGATTTCGGCCCCTACAGGGTGAACAAGACTTTCTGCGTCTGCAAATATGACCACCGATGTGACTGCGCCGAGCTTCTCTAGCTTCGGATCATCTTTACTAACTCGGAGTAGGTCAATGACCGCAATTGCTCCCCCGAGTTGATCCAAGTCTCGTACGGGATGGTTCCCATAGAGCTGGAGTAGGGTGGCATCGCGTGACCCCAGTTGTTTCCACACCTCCTGTAGCTCGAGGAAGGCTTCTTCGCACATTGCCGCACCCGGTGCCAGCCAGATGATTGACCTGTCGTCAGCTTCCGAGCGAAAGAGATCAAGCGCGGCGGTGACAACGACCCGGAGCTTTCCAGCGCCGAACGGCATGTGCACAAGGGCGGATGTTGGTGGGCGGGCGATCGCTTGGCGAAGTGCGCGAAATGCGTTAAGTTGATGCGGATGGAGCTTGTGGGAGGCAACCGCTTTCGTGGATCCCTCTGATAGTTGAAGAGGGGCCTCTTGCTCATCAGTCGCCACGCCGTACCATGTACTAAGTAGCTCCAGGTAGCGTGGCGTGTCGAAGTCGATACTACTTAATGTTCTGTGAGGGGCGATCGCCGGTAACTGAAGCAGTTGGCATAGATTGGTCGCCTCTGGTAGGCTCAGTTGGGAGAGCAGAAGTTTCCGAATTTCCCGCACGCGCAATGCGCCTCGATCGCCGTGCACGCTAACAATAAAGTAGGCCAGCGCCCCCGGACTAGTTACGTCTGTGCCAACCTGACCAAGGAATCCCATGATCGAGGGACCTAATATGGCGGTAAGTGCGGACGCTTCGTTTTTGGCAAGGTGCTCGGCTAGTTTGGACGTCTCGGCCCCATGAGAAGGCCCAGAGGACGGTAAATTCTCTGAAGTATCAGATGGCGCCATATGAAATTCTTTCCCCGAGGGTCGTCGAGGAAACCCAAGCGCTAATAGCTGGTGTAAAAAACTTCCGCACCTCTGCGAGTGATATGTTGCTCAACCTGCCCCCCTCCCTGTTGATACAGAATCTTGATATTTGTGTTCTATGGCTAGATAGTTACTTTAAGCCCAAATCGGGCTTCAACATTCTTACTTCTTGTATGAAGGCCCCGGGAATAAATGACTTGAGGTCTCCAAGGAGGTGTAGCCAATAGTCGTTCGGTACTGGTGCCAGACGTGTTCATCTTGAAGAAGCGCGGCTAACGTAGCATCGATGATGCACTCAGGCAGTCTCTGGTCTGAATTGGCCCCTCTTAGCGCCCACGAGCGATGGGGCGCATTACGAGAAAACTCCACTTCACGTCATCTCGTCCAAGCATATCTTCGCGCTCACTGCGATGGTGACAATGCAGACCATGCTTTGCTGCTAAGCATGCCGTTTCGTTGCTAGAAACATCAAACATTCTCCTCCCTTTTGGAATTGGTCCGTGTCTAAGTGAAAAGAAAACATGACCACCATCCGCCACCAATTCGGCAACGGACTCCATGGCTTCTTCGCGCTCGGAGAAGTCTAGGTGCATCCACACGGCGGTGACAAAAACTAAGTCGAATCGGCATTTTGCTTTACGGAGTAGCTTCAGCGCTGGTAAGTGGTCGTCAACCCAATCGATTGTTAGCCCGCCGTGGCGGCGCTGGCCCTCCCTCCGTAGCTCGCCTGTAGGTTCTACAGCAACGACTTTGTGACCAAGTCGCGCCAGTGCTGCCGCATCACGGCCAGAGCCAGCCCCAATGTCTAGCGCCGTAACACGCGACCTGGGGATAAAGTGAATTAGGTCGCCATAGACGTCGACGAAAGTTATGCTTTCATACTGGTTGGCCAGAGAAATAGCATTCGCACCATATCCTAGGGTTCCGGGTACTTCAGTGGTCATGGACTATGCGATATATAGGATAAATCAGTGTTCAAGATGGGCGAAGAATGGAAGTCAAAAGCTTCTGGAACACCACCACGGAGTTGTACATGCACGCTAGGCACGAAGTTTCCCAAAAGGCAGCCGATCTGACAGCAGCGATTCAAGACGCTACGAAGAGAACGTGTACGGAATCACAGAGATTAGCCATGCGGTTCGCCTCGCGAATCGTGAGCGGAAGTTACGCAGTAGACCTGTTAATTGATTCCGGGGCAATTGTCGAAGCGCAGCGGTGCCGAATCCAGCATTGGTTGTTTTGTCGATGAAAAAGAAATCGCCTTACTCCTCGCTTTGTAGCCCGCACTTATCGCCAGATGTCCAGCGCCTGCGTCGGAGGATAGTGCTCTGGCTCCTCTGTAGGGGAGGGCTTCTGGCTTCCGATTCATGTTCTAGTTTCGTTTCCTCTTTCATCTAGACGCAGTCTTTTTTGGTTCGGCTGAAAAAAAGCCCCTCTGGTTTAGCAGAGGGGCTTTTCACTATTTAAGCTTGGACCTAAGTGGTGCCACTTTATGGGGTGGAAAGTTCCACTTTATGTGGTTGAAATCTCACTTTATGGGGTAACCCACAGCTATAGAGCTAACGCTCCACCGTGCGCGAAGGCACACAAGCTACCCGGCGAGGAAGGATCTGTTTTGTAACACCGGGTAAGCGGCCCAGCCCAGCCGCAATGACGGCTGTGGCGAGCTGCAAGAAGCGCTTACAGGTTAGGCGCCAGCAAGCGCTCCAGCGCCTTGCGGTCGAACTGGCGGCGCTCGGCCAGGTCCTGCACCTGGTCCTCGCCGATCTTGCCGACGTTGAAGTAGGTCGCCTCGGGGTGCGCGATGTAGAAGCCGCTCACACTGGCCGCCGGAGTCATGGCCAGGCTCTCGGTTACGGTCATGCCCACCTCGTCGCACTGCAAAAGCGCGAACATGTCTTTCTTGACGCTGTGGTCCGGGCAGGCCGGGTAGCCGGGCGCGGGGCGAATGCCTTGGTACTTTTCGGCAATCAGGTCTTCATTGCTCAGCGATTCGCCAGCGGCGTAACCCCAGAGGTCGGTGCGCACCTTCTTGTGCAGGCATTCGGCAAAGGCCTCGGCCAGACGGTCGGCAATCGACTTGAGCATGATGGCGTTGTAGTCATCATGCGCGGCTTCAAAGGCTTCCGCCCGTTTGTCGGCGCCAATCCCAGCGGTCACGGCAAACATGCCGGCGTAGTCCCTCACTTGTGAGTCATTTTGACCTGTAGCGCCCGTGGTATCTGCGCGAGCAGCTCCTGAATTTGTAGCAATTCGCGGTGCCACAAAGTCCGCCAGGCAACGGCTGGGGCGCATGACGCCATCAATCTCCTGCTTCTCGGTCTGCTGGCGCAGGCCGTACCAGGTCATGGCAAGCTCGGTGCGGCTCTCGTCGGTGTAGAACTCGATGTCATCGTCGTTCACCGTGTTGGCCGGGTACAGGGCCACCACGGCGTTGGCCGTGAGCCAGCGCCCGTCGATGATTTTCTTGAGCAAGGCCTGGCCATCTGCCAACACGCGCTTTGCCTGCTCACCCACCACCTCGTCTTGCAGAATGGCCGGATAGGGCCCGGCCAAATCCCAGGTCTGGAAGAAGGGGCCCCAGTCGATGTACTGGGCCAACTCGGTCAGGTCAAAGTTCTTGAACACACGGCGGCCAATGAACTTGGGCACGGTGGGCTGGTAGTCACCCCAGGCTATGGGCGTCTTGTTGGCACGCGCTTTGGCCAGCGGCCACAGCGGCGTTTGCTTTTTGTTGGCGTGCTGCTGGCGCACCTTGTCGTAGTCGGCATGGAGCTCGGCAATGTATTGCGCCACGCCATCGCCCAGCAGGCTCTGGGCCACGCTGACGCTGCGGGAGGCATCGGGCACATACACCACCGGGCCTTCGTAGTTGGGCGCAATCTTGACGGCGGTGTGCACGCGGCTGCAGGTGGCGCCGCCAATGAGCAGCGGTATGTTCCTGGAGCGGAAGTACTCGTCCTTCTGCATCTCGCCCGCGACGTATTGCATCTCTTCCAGGCTGGGGGTGATCAGGCCGGAGAGGCCGATGATGTCCGCGCCCTCTTCCTTGGCCTTGGCCAGGATCTCGTGGCAGGGCACCATGACGCCCATGTTGACCACGTCGAAGTTGTTGCACTGAAGCACCACGGTCACGATGTTTTTGCCGATGTCGTGCACATCGCCTTTGACGGTGGCAATCACGATCTTGCCCTTGGCTTTGGCTTCGCCCCCGGCTTCCACCATGGCGAGCTTTTCAGCCTCGATGTAGGGCAGCAAGTGTGCCACCGCGCTCTTCATCACGCGGGCACTCTTTACCACCTGCGGCAAAAACATCTTGCCCTGGCCGAACAGGTCCCCCACCACGTTCATGCCGTCCATGAGCGGGCCTTCGATCACATGCAGCGGGCGGCCGCCCTTGGCCAGCACCTCGCGGTAAGCCTCTTCGGTGTCTTCGGTGATGAAGTCAGTAATGCCGTGCACCAGCGCGTGGCTCAGACGCTGGGCCACCGCCACCGGCGCCTCGGGCGTGCCGCGCCATTCGAGTTTTTTGCTCTCGTCCTTGGCGCCGCTCTTGGCGGTTTCGGCAATCTCCACCAGGCGCTCGCCCGCGTCTTCCCGGCGGTTCAGCACCACGTCTTCCACGCGCTCGCGCAGCACGGGTTCCAGGTCGTCATACACGCCGACCATGCCCGCGTTCACGATGCCCATGTCCATGCCGGCCTGGATGGCGTGGTACAGGAAGACGGTGTGGATGGCCTCGCGCACCGGGTCGTTGCCCCGGAAGCTGAACGACACGTTGGACACACCGCCGCTCACCTTGGCGCCCGGCAGGTTCTGCTTGATCCAGCGGGTGGCCTCGATGAAGTCCACTGCGTAGTTGTTGTGCTCTTCAATGCCAGTGGCAATGGCAAAGATGTTGGGGTCGAAAATGATGTCTTCCGGCGGAAAGTCCACCTCGTCCACCAGCACGCGGTAGGCGCGCTCGCAAATCTCGATCTTGCGGGCGTAGGTATCCGCCTGGCCTTTTTCGTCAAAGGCCATCACCACGGCGGCGGCACCGTAGCGGCGCAGCAGCTTGGCCTGGCGTTTGAACTCGTCCAGCCCCTCTTTCATGCTGATGGAGTTCACCACCGCCTTGCCCTGCACGCAACGCAAGCCCGCTTCGATCACGCTCCACTTGGAGCTGTCAATCATGATGGGCACGCGGGATATATCGGGCTCGGACGCAATCAGGTTCAGGAAGCGCACCATGGCGGCCTGGCTGTCCAGCATGGCCTCATCCATGTTGATGTCGATGATCTGCGCCCCGTTTTCCACCTGCTGGCGGGCCACGGCCAGGGCTTCTTCAAACTGGCCGTTCAAAATCATGCGGGCAAAGGCCTTGGAGCCGGTCACGTTGGTGCGCTCACCTACGTTCACAAACAGGCTGCTGCTGTCGATGGTGATGGGCTCCAGGCCGGAGAGCAGCATGGGTGCTACTGAAACGATAGCGGCTTGCGCAGATTCTACGGGGGCTAGGGTCATAAACTCACCTGAAAAATGGGGTCACAGGTGAGCGTCGTTGCGAGGGTGCAAGCACCCGGTCCAAGCCTGACAGACCGCGCGGGCCTGCTGCAACGCTCCTTGGAGGGCGCAATTTTAACCGCCTGCAGCGGCCCGTCACCAGGTGTCCCTCAGGCCGCTACTGCGACCCAAGCACCACGGCGTTGCGACTCGAACAGCGCGTCAATGATGCGCATGTTTTGGATGGCGTCTTCCACGCCGTATGGCAAGGGCTGTTGGCCACGAATGGCGAGCGAGAACGCATCGCCCTCCAGGCTGTACTGGTCGCAGGCCGCAAAGGTTTCCACCACGGCCTCGCGGCCACCCGGCACCTTGCCATCGTCGATAAAAATGCGGGTTTCCCGGCCTTGGGGGGCGTTGAACGGGATTTCAACTTCCACGCGCTTCTCCGTGCCGACCACCTGCACCCGTTGGTAGGGCGTGGTTTGCATGGACACGGTGAAATCCAAGCGGCGGCCATTCCCGAAATCCAACAAGGCGCTGAAGCTGCGGTCCACGCCAAAGTCCGGGTCCATGTCCGCCAACGCCATCACCCGCACCGGCTCCGCGCCAAACAAAAAGCGCCCGGCCACGATGGGGTAGCAGCCAATGTCCATCAGCGCGCCGCCGCCCTTGCTGGCGTCGTTGCGGATATTGGTGGCACTGCGGTTGAAGTACGAAAACCACACCTGCACCGCACGCAGATCGCCCAACGCGCCGCTCTGCACCAGCTCGCGCGTGCGCAGCCACTGCGGGTGAAAGCGCACCATGAAGGCTTCCATGATGTGCACCTTGCCCGCCACCTCGCGCAGCTGCGCCGCCTCATTGGCGTTCAGGGCGATAGGTTTTTCGCACAACACATGCTTGCCCGCGCGGGCGGCTGCCAGCGTCCAGGGCACATGCTGGTCATTCGGCAGGGGGTTGTAGATCGCCTCAATCGTGGGGTCCGCCAACAACTCCTCGTAAGAGCCGTAGGCTTTGGGAATACCCAACTTGCCCGCCGCTGCCTGCGCATTCGCCAAGGAGCGCGAGGCAATGGCCTGGACGTCACACCACTGGCTGCGCTGCAGCGCAGGCGTGACTTTCTCCATCCCGATTTTGGCGGTGCTGAGCACGCCCCAGCGGACTTGGTTCATGGCAGGCGGGTCTTTCGCAGTGGGTTTAACGGTAGTAGATCAAAGATATGCCGAGGTGGTGACCACGTGCGAGGTAGTTTGACGGAGCGTATTCGAATGTTTCATCCACCAGCTTGAATGCAACACCAAACCGACCTAACGGATTTGCATTTCGTTTGGTCATGTATTGGGCTTCCAGGACATAACCTAGTCGAGGTGTGAAATCGTAATTTCCTAACCTCGAAGCGACTCCATAAGACTCAAAGCGCGCAGATGTTGCCAAACGAAAACCGCCACCCAATCGCCAGTGATCGCCCACGTTGTAAAAACCTAGCAGCTCTACGGGTACACGAGTAAAGGTGAGGTCACCGTCGCTTCCGTGCGTGGAAGCGCGCTCGTGCCCAATGGAAAACTGAACGTCAGCTTTATCGGTAATCGAATAACTCGCACCAGCGGCAACAGCAAGTCCATTGCCAGCCTTGATAGAAAATTCACCCACCTTGTTACCGGAGGTATCAACGTAGTTGCCTTTTACGATTTCTTCGCTTCCATCACCAAAGTTAGATCCCAAAGAGGCAAAAAACTGCCAAGGAGACGCCGACGGCAGGCTCGTATCTCGGCTTTGTGCTGCGGCGCTGCTGGTAATGGCAATGGCAATCGCTGCAATGGCGATGGATCTCATAAATTCTCTCCCTAGTTATGTGTGTCGGTCTGGCAAGGTCGCGGCGCCAGACCTGGCCGCTAAGGGCTGCGTGACGGGCTATGTGCCCTCACGCAGCCTCTTTATAAAAGTAACCCCGCTGCACGCTGCGAGTCGCCAAGGGCGACACCGCTTGTGCGATGGCGCCAATATGGTCTGGCGTGGTGCCGCAACAGCCGCCCACGATGTTCACCAAGCCTTCTTCCGCAAACTCACGAACCAAGCGGCTGGTCACCTCGGGGGTTTCGTCAAAGCCGGTGTCGCTCATGGGGTTGGGCAGACCCGCGTTCGGGTAGCAGCTGATGAAAGTGTCGGTGGCGACCTTGTTGAGCTCCTGGATGTAGGGGCGCATGAGGGCCGCACCCAGCGCGCAGTTCAGGCCAATGGCGAGCGGCTGCGCATGGCGCACGCTGTGCCAGAAGGCCGTCACCGTTTGGCCGCTCAGGATACGGCCGGACGCATCCGTCACCGTGCCGCTGATGAGGATGGGCAGGCGCTCGCCGCTGGCTTCAAAGTACTCATCCACCGCGAACAAGGCGGCTTTGGCGTTGAGGGTGTCAAAAATGGTTTCCACCAAGATTACGTCCGCGCCCCCCTCCACCAGCGCCTTGGTTTGGTCGTAATAAGCGGCGCGCAGTTCTTCAAATGTCACATTGCGAGCGCCGGGGTCGTTCACATCGGGACTGATGCTGGCGGTTTTGGGTGTGGGGCCGAGGGCACCGCACACAAAACGCGGCTTCTCGGGCGTGCTGTACTTGTCGCAGGCGGCGCGCGCTAGCTTGGCAGACACATAGTTCATCTCGATGGCCAGGTCCGCCATGTCGTAGTCCGCCTGGGCCACGGTGGTGGCTCCAAAGGTGTTGGTCTCGATCATGTCCGCACCGGCGGCCAAGTAAGCCTCGTGGATGTCGGTGATCACGTCCGGGCGCGTGAGGCTCAGCAGCTCGTTGTTGCCTTTGACGTCTTTGGGGAAATCTTTGAACCGGTCGCCCTGGTTGCCGGGGCCGGTATAGCCTTGGCCTCGGTACTGGGCTTCGCCCAGCTTGAAGCGCTGGATCATGGTACCCATGGCACCATCCAGAATGGCGATGCGGCTGGCCAGAATGCCGGGGAGTGCTTGGGCGCGGGTGTAGGTGATGGGCTTCATGGTGCGGCTCACTGTGTGGATTGAAACAAGTGAGCGCAGTTGGGGTCCCCAAGCCTGACCGGTTCGGTGGTTTCACACGATCCGGCTGCAGCGCCCCTTGGGTTGGCAGATTTTAAGCGACAAGAGAAGGCGCCCCGGACCGCCCCAGCGGCAAGCCCGGATGGCCCGGACCCTCTGCAACACGGGAGGCCGCCCGCTTGCCCGACAATAGCCGCTTGGCCCTAGGCCGGCTGCATGCAGCCGGCGCCATTTCTTTTATGCCTTTTTGCCACTTTGCGCCCATGCAATAAGCGCGAGTAGCTCCTGATTTGATAGCGTTTTAAGTGCCCCACCTGCAGATTCTTCACGACATATTCGGCTACCAGGCCTTCCGCGGGCCCCAAGAGGCCATCGTGGAGCACGTGATTGCGGGCGGCGATGCCCTGGTGCTCATGCCCACCGGCGGCGGCAAAAGCTTGTGTTACCAGGTGCCGGCCATTGCCCGCCAGCAGGCGGGTTTGGGTGCCACCCTCGTCATTTCCCCGCTGATTGCACTCATGCACGACCAGGTAGGCGCGCTGCATGAAGCGGGGGTGAGCGCCGCCTTTTTGAACTCCACCCTCAGCAGCGACGAGGCGTACCAGATCGAGCAGCAACTGCTGCGCGGCGAGATCACGATGCTGTACGCCGCGCCCGAGCGGGTCAGCAACGCGCGCTTTCTGGCCTTGTTGGATTCACTTTTTGAGCGCGGCAAGCTGAGCTTGTTTGCCATCGATGAAGCCCACTGCGTGAGCCAGTGGGGCCACGACTTCCGGCCCGACTACCGCAACCTCACGGTGTTGCACGAGCGCTACCCCGGCGTGCCGCGCATCGCCCTGACGGCTACAGCAGACGACCTGACCCGCGCCGACATACTTGAGCGCTTGCAACTCGAAGAGGCACGCGCCTTCGTCAGCAGTTTCGACCGGCCCAACATCCGCTACACGATTGTCGAAAAGAAAGACTCCACCACCCAACTGCTGCGCTTCATTGAGCGTGAGCATGAGGGGGAGGCCGGCATCGTCTACTGCCAGAGTCGCAAAAAAGTGGAAGACATGGCGCAAACCCTGGTGGACGCGGGCATCAAGGCCCTGCCCTACCACGCAGGGCTGGACGCCAAGGTTCGTCAACAGAACCAGGACCGGTTTTTGCGCGAAGAAGGCATCGTCATGGTGGCCACCATTGCCTTCGGCATGGGTATCGACAAGCCGGATGTGCGCTTTGTCGCCCACCGCGACATGCCCAAAAACATCGAGGGCTATTACCAGGAAACCGGCCGCGCCGGACGCGACGGGCTGCCCGCCGATGCCTGGATGGCCTATGGCCTGCAAGATGTGGTGAACCAGCGCCGCATGATTGACGAGAGCCCGGCCAGCGAAGAATTCAAGCATGTCATGCGCGGCAAGCTCGACGCATTGCTCGGCCTGGCCGAAGCCACCGATTGCCGCCGTGTGCGCTTGCTGGGCTATTTTGGTGAGGTATACGGGCGCGGGCCACAATTCCCCGCCGGGCCGCCCCAAGGGGAATTAGCCCCCTCAGGGGGCAGCGACCCGCAAAGCGGCGGAGCGTGGGGGCGATGTGGCAATTGCGATAACTGCCTGCATCCGCCCGAGGTGTGGGACGGTACGGATGCAGCCCGCAAACTGCTGAGCACCATCTACCGGATTCAGCAAATGAGCGGGGTGAGTTTCGGCGCCGGCCACCTGATGGACATCGTGCGCGGCAAGACGACCGAGAAAGTCACCCAGTATGGCCACGAGGGCCTGAGCACTTTCGGCATCGGCAAAGACTTCACCGAGTTGCAATTGCGCGGTGTGCTGCGCCAGCTGATCGCCATGGGTGCCGTGGCGGTGGATGCGCAGGCATTCAACACCTTGCAGCTGACCGCCGAGTCCCGCGCGGTGCTCAAGGGTGAAGTGGCCGTGAGGTTGCGCGAGTCCGCTTCTGCACCGGCAGATCGCAAGCCACGCCGCAATGCGCGCTTGGGCGCAGTGGTAAAGGCGCCGATCAACCTGGACAGTGAGGGTTTGCTACGCTATTCCGCCCTGAAGGCTTGGCGTGCGGAGGTGGCGCAGCAGCACAATCTGCCGGCCTATGTGATTTTTCATGATGCGACCTTGGCGGCCATTGCGCAACGTGCGCCTCAATCGATTGCCGACTTGCAAGGCATTAGCGGCATCGGCGCCAAGAAACTGGAGGCCTATGCCGACGACGTGTTGAAGGTCGTCGCGCTCCAGTAAATGCGTGAGGGCCGCTTAGTGGCGGTGAAAGCCACTTTCGTACGCGACCGCTGCGCCGGACATGGTGTTTTGCAAGCGCTCTATGGCTCGCACGTGGCGGGCACCGGTAGCTGCATCGGCAGCTTTGGCACGATGTTGTTGGACTAAGGCCTGGAACTTGGATTTGCAGGCGTCCAATGCGCCAGCGAAATTCAGTGCAATGTAGGCGTTGTGAGCAGCATGGGTCTGACGGTATTCGCCGGACCAATAGTCAAACAGCTGCCACTTGTAAGTTCCCTTTTCCGGCACTTGAATCGTGTTTTTTTGCATATTTACCGCGTGATGGCCCAAAAATGAGTGCTTTTCCGGCTCCAACTGGGTTCCAACGAACCGGACTGAATGCACCCGCATGGGCATATCACGCACCAGTAACAGAACTGGTTGACACGGCCCCGAAATAAGTTGCAAAGAGTTACCCAAGCACCAGACAGGCGAGCAAGCGCCCCACTCAGGGGGTGAAGCCCATGGCCCTGCGCTCACGCACCCCTGGTTTGATGCGATGCTCCGCCAGCAACTGTTCCAGAAACTCCGCTGGCGTCAGTTCCGTACCTAGAATCTCCAGTTGCCGTTTAACAGCAGCGAAATCCCCCAAACAGAGCTGATCGAGCTGCTTTAGGGTACTTTGGCTGGGCAGATCCAATGCGGCAGCATTTCCCCCGCATGCTTCTTGAACAAAGAGCTGCTCTCGCTGAGCCGGTTGCAATGGCAAAAACCGGATCTTGAACGTGAAGCGGCGCAAGGCGGCCTCGTCCAAGCGCTCCATGAGGTTGGTGGTGCAGATAAACACCCCGGGATGGCGCTCCATCCCCTGCAGCATCTCATTGACTTCGCTGACTTCGTAATTGCGCTGGGCGCCACGCCGGTCTTGCAGAAAACTGTCTGCCTCGTCCAACAACAAGACAGCACTCTCCGCTTCCGCTTCACGGAACATGGCCGCCATGTTCTGTTCGGTTTCTCCCACATACTTGCTCATCAGGTCACTGGCCCTGCGGACGATCAGTGGGCGCCCGAGTGAGCCGGCGATGTGTTCGGCCAAGGCGGTCTTGCCGGTTCCTGGTGGGCCATAGAAACACAAGGTTCCATGCCCCCTTGCCGACAGGGCGTCCACCACGCGCTGCAGCGGGTAGCGGGCCTCCACGTTCAGGTAACTCAGGTCGTACCGGCTCAAGGCCTGCGGGCGTCCGGTGATAGCAGCAGGGTTTCCCAATGCCAAGTCCGCGTTCCTGAGCTGCCGGTCAATCAAGGTTTCCATGAGGTCACTGTCGCTCACCCCGTCTTCCGGCGTGCTCAAGCGTGCGAAACGCGCTGCGGTTCTGATTTGTGCCGGTGTCAAACCCTTGCGACCGCTGAGCCGTGCGACAAACGCCTCGCTGACAGAAATGCCCTCCAAGGTTTTTCGCACCACGCCTTCGCGGGCGCCGGGGGGCGGAGACTTCAGCTCCAGGTGGTACGCAAAGCGGCGTCTGAATGCTGGATCTATTTGCTCAATCCGGTTCGTCACCCAGATGGTGGGGACGGCATTTGACTCGAGGATTTGATTGACCCAAGCCTTGCCACTCACACTCACGCTCACCCCTACCGGGACAGCATGTGCATCGGCCCTGGCGATATAGCTTGCAGTCTCACTATTCAATGGCGGGAATACGTCTTCCACTTCATCGAACAGCAAGGCTGCCTGGGCACTTCCTTTTAAAAAAACCTGGGCGATCTGGAGGGATCGGTATCGGTCCCGCCCGCTCAGGGAGTTTCCATCGCGGTCTGCGTACTCAACCTCAAACAACTCCAGTCCAACATGCTGTGCGATCACCTTGGCAAGCTCCGTTTTCCCGGTGCCCGGCGGGCCGTATAACAAAATGTTCACGCCGGCCTCTTTGCGGGCCACCGCATGTTGCAGCATGCGGCAGAGCATCTGGGCGTCTTCAGCCACAAATGCAAAGTCCTCCAATCTCAGAAGGGTCTTGGAGGAGAGTCGGGTGAACACCGCCATGAGTTCGGCATGGTCTCGGTAGTGGCGCATCAATACCGGCGGGAGCTTTTCGCTCACCTTCATCAAATCTGCGAGGTCGGTGATGTTGTGCTCAGAGATCAGGTTTTCCACCAGGCCAATGCGCTCTAACCTGGAGCCCGCGCGCAGTGCTTCACCCAAGTCCTGGGCACTCACATGGGCGACCTCCGCAATGGCGGCATAGGCTTCCGCCGCGTTGTTGACCTTGAACTCCACCAGAATGCTGCGCATGTCCCTCTGATAGCGCGCCAAAGTCCCGTACAGCAACAGGGCCCGTTCTGCCTTGTTCAGTTGCAGGAGTCCGGCGAGCGCATTGATGTTTTTCTCCACCAAGGTGGACTGCTTCTTCAAGGCTTGTTGCAACCATTCTCCGGTGACGGCGAGCACTGAAATCAAGTCTTTGGGTTGGTCCTTGGCGTATTCATCCAGAAAGAAGAAAAACGTGGCTTCGTCATAGGGGCCGCACCAAACCCCATGCCTGGCCATAAATTCAGTGGCATTGAGCGACTCGTGGCCACGCCACAATTCATTGCCGACACAACGGCGCGCCAAGAACTCGCGCAATCGGGTCAGGACGGACACCGGCCAGACCAGATGCCGTCCTGCCAATCCGACTACGCCGTTGAAGTCCCGGCGTACATTAAAACTTGCGCCATGGCGGGCTGCCAGTGTGAGCACAAAGTGCGAGCACATCAAATCCAGGACAGGCGCACGCTCCAGTCCCGGTGAGGGAACGAGATGCCCGCCCTGGGGCAAGAAAAGCGAACGCTTGGCCATCCAACGCCTCCAGCACAGTGGTGTGCTGGAATCACGATAGCGCAGTCTTTGGAAAGAGGGAAGTACCCTCCTGAAATCACCCCCTTGGGTTTTTCAGCATGGCGTGACCTGGGGTGTCCCGCTAGAATTCGCCGCATCCCACCAACTCACCGAGGAACCACCATGTCCGCACCCTCTCACGCTGATCTCAACCACACTGCGGATCCGGTCGACGAAATAGTCCCCTTGATGCCTGTGGTGCTACCTCTGGTGGGTGCAGTGCTGATGTTTTTGCTGGCCTTTATTGCCGTGTCCATGGCTTGATCTGTCGCTATAGGCACCCCGTAAACAGCCCCCTGTCTTGCACAGGAAGGGCGGGATTCAAAGCGGCTTCGGCCGCTTTTTCTTTGGCGCAATGCCCGGGCACACCTGGCCCGGCGCCGCTCCGCTACAACTTGCAATCAGGCTTACCCAGGGCGCTCATCGCGCGGAAACCGAGCATAGTTCTATGCATATTTAAATGCCAATTATGCATAAAGTTTGGATGTAATCGCTTGGTAACTTGAGTACCCCTCCATAAAATCAGCTCCATCGCGCCGAATGCTCGACTGCAATTGACGTGGAAAGCCGGTTTCTCAAAGTTCATGGTGGTGTCCTGTAGGTTGCACCCGATTTTGAAAAGACGATTTTCAAACTTAGGAGCTTTTCATGAACGCACCCGTGATGCAGGGCCTGACCCTCAACACTCCCAATTACGTCAAAAACCCACGCCTCATTGCCTGGGTCGCCGACATGGTCGCCCTGTGCAAACCCAAAGACGTGTACTGGTGCGATGGATCCGAAGAGGAATACCAGCGCCTGTGCCAGCAATTGGTCGATGCCGGCACTTTCAAGAAACTCAACCCCGCCAAGCGTCCCAACAGTTTCCTCGCCTGCTCGGACCCCAGCGATGTGGCCCGCGTGGAAGACCGCACTTACATCTGCGCCGAGAAAAAAGAAAACGCCGGCCCTACCAACAACTGGATGGCACCCGCCGAGATGCGCCAGATTCTGGAAAGCGGCCAGGCGGACGGCACACCAGCGCTGTTTGATGGCTGCATGAAGGGCCGCACCATGTACGTGGTGCCCTTCTCCATGGGCCCATTGGGCTCCCACATCGCGCACATCGGCATCGAATTGTCCGACAGCGCCTACGTGGCGGTGAACCAGCGCATCATGACCCGCATGGGCAAGGCCGTCTATGACGTGTTGGGCGTAGACGGCGCTTTTGTGCCTTGCGTGCACACCGTGGGCGCCCCCTTGGCAGAAGGCCAGGCCGACGTGAAATGGCCTTGCAACAAAACCAAGTACATCGTGCATTACCCCGAGACCCGCGAAATCTGGTCCTACGGCTCTGGCTACGGCGGCAACGCGCTGCTGGGCAAAAAGTGCTTTGCGCTGCGCATCGCTTCCAACATGGGCCGTGACCAGGGCTGGTTGGCCGAGCACATGCTCATTTTGGGCGTGACAAACCCCGAAGGGAAGAAGTACCACGTCGCAGCGGCCTTCCCCAGTGCTTGCGGCAAAACCAATTTCTCCATGCTGGTTCCGCCTAGCGGTTTTGAAGGCTGGAAAGTCACCACCATCGGCGACGACATTGCCTGGATCAAGCCGGGCGCGGACGGCAAGTTGTACGCCATCAACCCCGAAGCCGGTTACTTTGGTGTTGCGCCCGGCACCAACTTCCACACCAACCCCAACTGCATGGCCAGCCTGGACAAAAACGTGATTTTCACGAACGTGGCCTTGACCGATGACGGCGACGTCTGGTGGGAAGGCATGGAAAAAGACACCGGTGGCATGCCCGAGCATTTGATCGACTGGCAAGGCAAGGACTGGACACCAGCCATCGCCAAGGAAACCGGTGCCAAAGCCGCCCACCCCAACGCCCGCTTTACGGTCGCTGCCGGTAACAACCCGGCACTGGACAGCCAGTGGGATGACGCCAACGGAGTGGCCATTGACGCCTTTATCTTCGGTGGCCGCCGATCCACGACCGTGCCCCTGGTGACCGAGGCCCGCAACTGGACCGAAGGTGTGTACATGGCTGCGACCATGGGCTCCGAGACCACTGCGGCTGCGGTAGGCCAACAAGGTGTGGTGCGCCGCGACCCGTTTGCGATGCTGCCTTTCATGGGCTACAACATGAGCGACTACTTCCAGCACTGGCTCAACATGGGCGACAAGCTGGCAAAGTCCGGCGCCAAGCAGCCCAAGATCTTCACCACCAACTGGTTCCGCAAGGGCGACGACGGCAAGTTCGTCTGGCCCGGCTATGGCGAAAACATGCGCGTGCTGAAGTGGATGATCGACCGCATCGAAGGCAAGGCCACTGGTACCGAGACCGGCTTCGGCGTGGCGCCCACCTACAACGAAATCAACTGGACCGGATTGGACTTCAGCCAGGCCCAATTCGACTCCGTTACCAGCCTGAACAAGGATGACTGGAAGGCCGAAATCGCTTTGCACACCGAACTGTTCACCCAGCTGGCCTACCACTTGCCCAAGGAACTCGAAGAGACCCAATCACGACTGGCCCAGCGACTCGCCGCCTGAGGGTGATACCCAGAGTCCGGCGCGGCGCACACCGCCACAGCCGGACCAGGCGGGTCGCAGCACACAAGGCTGCTATCCACCGACCAAAAAAAATGCCACCTTGCGGTGGCATTTTTGTTTTCACGCCCCGTGAGCGTGGGTTGTGATCAGGGCTGAAGCTACTTAGATCTGACTCTGACTGCGCAACCAGGCATGTTGCAGCTCGGCCATGATGCGCGGATCGTGGTGGGCGTATTCCCACATCTTTTCTTCCATGCGGCGTGCTTTGTACGACTGCACTGCGGCCGCAATCATGCCGGCCAGACCGGAAGACATTTTGCGCAAAGGGGATGCAAGCAAAGCCAAAGCCGCAAAGGTCACGGTCCAAAGAGCAACCCACGCGGCCAACATATGACCATCAATCCAGGTGTCAATCACCTGCTCAGCCACCACCAACAAGGCTGACAACACGGCAGCCAGCAACATGCCGGACAAAGCGCGTGCATCTTCCACTTTTTGGCGATGGGGACGGGGGACATGTACTTCCGCAGAGGAACTCGATAAACACGGGCTGTGGGTCACTTGGGTCATGGCAAACTCCTTGGAAAGGTTGATGCTCACTGGATAAAAAATTCTAAGATGCTATGAATCATAGGGTTTCCCCTAGTGTCGTTCAACTTTATGTTGGTGATGCTTGGTATTCACAAAACTAATAGCCTTCATGTCCAGTAGCCGCATCAACCTCCGGACCTTCGACTTGAACCTGCTCAAGGTCTTCGATGTGATCATGTCCGAGCGCAGCCTCACGCGCGCTGCCACCGAGCTGCATCTCACCCAACCCGCCGTCAGCAACGCCTTGCGCCGCCTGCGAGAAGCGCTGGATGACGAGCTGCTGGTGCGCAAGGGGCGCAACCTGGAGCCCACCGCGCGCGGGCAGGAGCTGTGGCCCGCCGTGCGCGAAACCTTGCAGAAGCTGCAGGCTTCGCTGGCACCCAGCGTGTTTGAACCAGCCTTGGCCACCCACACCTTTGTGCTCACCATGGCCGATGCCACCGCCGCCGAGCTGATGCCCGGCTTGGTGAAAGTGCTGGCACGGGATGCCCCTGGCGTCTCCTTGCGCGTGGTGCCCCTGACCACGCGCGACCCGCGCAAAGTGCTGGAAGAAGGCGCAGCAGACTTGGCCATCGGCCACTTCCCGGCGGTGCTGGCCGACCTGACGGCCCGCGCCCAAGCCGGTGCAGCGGAAACTTTTTTGCACCACCGCCTGTTTGTGGGCGACTACGTGTGCGTAATGCGCAAAGACCACCCGCTCACCGTGGGTGAATTCACCCTGGACCGCTTTTGTGAAGCGTCCCACATGCTGGTGAGTTTTTCGGGACGGGCCTTCGGCTTCATTGACGAGTCGCTACTCAGCCTCAAGCGCACCCGCCGGGTCGTGCTCACCGTGAACCAGTTCTTTACCGCTGGCAAAGTGGTGGTGCAGTCTGACCTGCTGACCGTGCTGCCCCGCCATTTTGTGAACGTGACCGGCTTTGCCAACCAGCTGGTCATCCGCGAGCTGCCGTTTACCGTGCCTCCCATCCAGGTCGATGCCCTCTGGCACCAGCGGCTGGACGGCGCCAGCCCCCACGCCTGGCTGCGCACGCAAGTGGCCTCCCTGGGCCAAACCCTTTTTTCCGCATGAAAATTCAGCTCTTGTCCGACCTTCACCTGGAGGCCCATCCCCAATGGCAGGCAACGCCTTTGCCGGGGGCCGATGTGCTGGTGCTGGCGGGCGACATCGGTTCCTACCAAGCCGGCTCGCAGCTGGCGGGCGACGACTTCGGCCTGGAACGCTTTTCCCCTCTGCACGGCTGGCCGGTGCCGGTGCTGTTTGTGCCGGGCAACCATGAGTACGACACGCTGGACTTTGACCTGGCCCACGCCCGGCTGCGTGCCACCTGTGAGCGCCTGGGCATCCAGTGGTTGGAACGTGAAGCGGTGGTGCTGCAAGGCGTGCGTTTTGTAGGCACCACTTTGTGGACCGACTTTGACGCGCTCGCCGCCCAAGAGCCGCCCGAACGCCAGCTCAAAGCCCGCGACAAGGCCTACCGCGCCGCCAACTACTACCTGAAAAAAACACTCACCACCCGTGCGGGCCAGCCCTGGCTGGCGGACGGTTTGCGAGAACAGGCGCTGGTCTGCCAAGCCTGGCTGCGCGACGCCTTGGCGCAGCCGCACGATGGCCCCACGGTGGTGGTGACCCACTTTGCCCCCAGCCTGCACAGTGCCGACCCGCGCTACGGTCTGGTGCCCGGCACGGCCGGCTTTTGCAATGCGCTGGATGAACTGATGTCGCTGGCCGACCTGTGGCTGCACGGCCATTTGCATGCGCCCAGCGACTACCGGCTGGGCAGGTGCCGCGTGGTGGCCAACCCGCTGGGCTATGTGCGGAAGAACGAGCAGCGGGGCTATCAGCCAGACTTACTGATCGAAATAGCCTCTGGCGCTCGTAGATAGTGCGCGAACAGCTATCAAAAACATAGCAAATTTCCTGCTTATTAGGAGCCTGGCTCCCCGGCTAGCCGCAAGTAGCTGGCAAAGCGCGGAACACCTTGCGCGGTCAGCCCGCGAAAGCGGAAGGTCACCCAGCTCCCCACCGCCGGCGGATTGCGGCGGTCCGCGTCTGAGAAGCCGCTGCCGAGCTTGAAGCGCTGCGGCTGGCCACCCTCTGCGCCCGGCCACTCCACCCACAAGGCACCGGTGCTGCCCTGCAAGCGGCCTTGTCCGGGCACATGGCCCAGCACCCGCGCCTCGGCATCCTGAAACGGTTTGAACTTCACCAACTCCGCTGAACGGCCCGGCACATAGAGCGCGCTGGCCCGGTGCAACACCAGCCCCTCGCCACCGCCGGCCACGGTGCGATCCAGCAGGCTGCGCAAGCCGGCAACATCCGGCGCGGGGGGTTGCGCTACCGCTTGCACCCAAGGCTGACCGAGCGCGCTTACGGCGATTTGCAAAGCTGCGTAGCGCTCCTCAAAACGCCCGCCATGCGAAGGCAGGTCAAACACCATGAAGCGCAGGCCACGCCATGCGGCATCGTCGGGCACCTGTTGGCGCACGGTGGATACGGCATCCGCAAAGCGGCCGCGGCCGGCCCAGAGTTCACCGTCGAGGGGGTGTGCAGGCCAACCGGCTGTAAACCATGCAGGGGCGGCGATAGGGTTGCCGCCCCGGGTGATCAGCCGCCGGCCGTCCCAGTAGCCGCGCACGCCGTCGAACTTTTCACTCACCATCACATCGGCCAGCCTAAACCCTTCGCGGTACTCGCCTGCCAGCATCAAGAGTGGGCGCTGGGCCCCATCTGCAGCCCATGCCGATGGGGCCGGTAACAGACCACTCAGTGCGACAGCGCCCAGACCGTGAAGGCATAAGCGACGATCTTGTGCGGGTGGCTGTGTCATGGGTAGGCTCCTGCAGGTGCGTGGACATGTCTTGACTTGGCTCAAGACAGTGTAGCGGCGCGGGTTCATACTGAAGCCACACAACCGGAGACCCTCATGAAGATCTTGCTCGCCGTCGATGGAAGCAGCTACAGCAAAAAGATGTTGGCTTACTTAAGCACACACGAGGCCCTGCTCGCAACCGGCCACGAATACACCGTGTTCCACGCACAGCCGGCCCTGCCCCCGCGTGCCAGGGCTGCCCTGGGAAAATCCACGGTAGACCAGTACCACACCGAGGAAGCGGACAAAGTGTTGGCCCCAGTGGCCAAGTTCCTCCAACGGCATGGCATTGCGGCGACGCTGGATTGGAAAGTAGGCTCTGCCGGCGCCCTGATCGGCAAGCTGGCCGAGACCGGCAAGTTTGACTTGCTGGTCATGGGTTCCCACGGCCACAGCGCCCTGGGCAATCTGGTGATGGGCTCGGTCACCACCCAGGTGCTGGCCCACTGCAAGACGCCGGTGCTGCTGGTGCGCTAGTGCAGCACGCGCGCCGCGCAGCATGCCCGGCATTCAGGCCAGCAGCGCTGCAGATTGCTATCAATTCAGGAGCTGCTTGCGTACATTCTGCGGGCGCAAGCAGCCTGTTTTGCTCTGAAGCTCAAGCTCCTGGCTTGCGGCCGGCTTCAAACACCCGCTGCAGCACACAGAACACAAACAGCAGGGCCCCGATCACAATGCGGGTCCACCACGAGCTCAAAGAGCCGTCGAACATGATGAGGGTCTGGATCACACCCAGCGTGAGCACGCCAAACAGCGTGCCCACCACATAGCCCACCCCGCCGCTGAGCAGCGTGCCGCCTATGACCACGGCGGCAATCGCATCCAGCTCCAGCCCCACGGCGTGCAAGCCGTAGCCCGAGAGCATGTAGAAGGTGAACACCACCCCGCCCAGGGCGGCACAAAAGCCGCTCAGGGCATACACCAGCACATTGGTGCGCGCTACCGGCAGGCCCATGAGCACCGCCGAATGCTCGGAGCCGCCCATGGCGTACACCGTGCGGCCGAACTCGGTACCGTGTGCCACGAACACCGCAGCCGCCAGCACCACCAGCGCCAGCACCGCGCTGATGGACACCATGGGCCCGTCCGCCCACAGGTGCAGCCGGGTTTGCGCCAGCACGGTGTAGGCCTCATCGGTGATGCTGATGGAGTCGATGCTGATCAGGTAACACAGCCCGCGCGCCAAAAACATGCCCGCCAGCGTGACGATAAACGGCTGCAACCGGAAGCGCTGAATCAGCCAGCCCATGAAGGCGCCGAACAACGTACCCATGCACAGCACCAGCGGAATGGCCACCATCAGGTCCCAGTGCAGGTGCTGCACCAGCTTGGCCAGCACGATGGTGCTCAAAGCCGCCACCGAGCCCACCGACAGATCGATGCCGCCGGACAGGATGACGAAGGTCATGCCCACCGCCACGATGACCAGAAAGGCGTTGTCGATCAACAGGTTCAGGAACACCTGGGCCGAGAAGAAGCCGGTGTACGACACACCGCCGTATACCGACATGGCAGCGAACAGCGACATCGTGGCCGCCAGCGGAATGAATTTGCTCTGGAGTTTCATGCGCGGCTCCCGGCCCTGGGGCGCACCACCCAGCCGCGCACGGCGCGGCGGAACTCGGCCGACTGCATCAGCATGACCACAAACACCACAGCGGCCTTGACCACGAGATTGATCTCCGGGGGCACACCGATGGAATAGATGGTGGAGGTCAGCGTCTGGATAATCAGCGCGCCAATCATGCTGCCTGCCAGGCTAAAACGCCCGCCGGTGAGCAAGGTGCCGCCCAGTGTGACCGCCAGAATGGCATCCAGCTCCAGCAGGTTGCCGGCGTTGTTGCCATCTGCACTCTTGACGTTGGAGCTGATGATGAGCCCGGCTATACCCGCCGTCAGGCCGCAAAAGGCGTACACACAAATGCTGATGAGCCGCTCCCGCACGCCGGCCACACGGGCTGCTGCGGGGTTGATGCCTATGGCCTGGATGAACAAGCCCAGCGCGGTGCGCGTCACCGCCAGATGCATCAGCAGATAAACAAAGCCTGCAATGAACAGCGCAAAGGGCAAGCCCCACAGATAACCACTGCCGATGTAGAAGTACGGCGGGTAGTAGACCGTGACAATCTGCCCGTCAGTGAGCAACTGCGCCACACCGCGCCCCGCCACCATCAGGATCAGGGTGGCGATGATGGGCTGCAGGCCGATTTTGGCAACCAACAAGCCGTTCCAAAGCCCGCACACCAAGGCCGTGGCCAGCGCGCAGAGGATGGCCACCGACATGGGGAAGCGGCTCACATGCTGCGGCACGCCGTCGGTGATGACCAGCTTGCCGCCCACCATCAAGGCGGCCACCGCCGCACTGATGGCCACGGTGGCACCCACGGAGATGTCGATGCCGCGCGTGGCAATCACCAGCGTCATCCCCAGCGACACCAGCATCAGCGGCGCTGCACGGTTCAGGATGTCGATGACGCTGCCGTACAAGTGGCCATCGCGCCACTGCAGCACCCAGAAGCCGGGATTCAAACTGGCATTGACCATGAGGATCAGCACCAGCGTGAGCACGGGCCAGAGCAGATGGTGCGACTGCACCCGTTTCCACAAAGAAGGCGTCCTGGTCGTGCTCATGCCTGCCCCGCAATCATGGCGTAGACCGCCTGCTCTTCGGTCCCACCGGGCAGTTCGCCCACTTTGGCGCGGTCGCGCAGCACCACGATGCGGTCCGAGACACGCACCACTTCTTCCATCTCGGAGGAGATGAACAGCACCGCCATCCCCTGTTTGGCCAAGGCCAGTATCTCGTTCATGATTTCCTGTTTGGCGGCAATGTCGATGCCGCGGGTGGGTTCGTCCAATATCAACAAGCTGGGTTGCGTGGCCAGCCAGCGGGCCAAGACGGCTTTTTGCTGGTTGCCGCCAGAGAGCTGCCCTATGGGTGTGTCCACATCGGCGGTCTTGATGCCCAAGGCCTTCACATAGCCTTCTGCCAGCGAGGTCTGCTGCACCCGGCCTATGGCGGGCCACAGGCCTTGGCGGGCCTGCAAGGCCAGCACAATGTTTTCGCGCACCGAGAGCTCGGCGATGATGCCCTCGGCCTTGCGGTCTTCCGGGCACAGGCCCAGCCCCAGCTGGATGGCGGTGACGGGCGAGTCCATGCGTACGGTTTTGCCGTCCAGCGTGATTTCACCTGCATCGCTGCGGTCCAGCCCGAAGAGCAAGCGCGCCAGCTCGGTGCGGCCCGAGCCCAGCAGGCCGCCCAGGCCCACCACCTCGCCCCGGCGTATACCAAGGTCCATGGCTTTCACATGGCCACGGCGATTGAGCGCTTTGGTTTGCAGCCATTCCGGCGATTGGGCCCTGCTTGCATCACCGGAGGTGCCTGTCGTCGAGGCTGCGGCGAGTTCGCGCCCCACCATGGCGGCAATCAGGGCGTTGTGGCCCAGTTCCGCAGCGGGGTACTCGCCCACCAGCTCGCCGTTGCGCAGCACGGTAATGCGGTCGCACAGCGCATACACCTGGTCCAAAAAGTGGGTCACAAACAAGATGGCCATGCCCTGGTCGCGCAGCTGGCGCAGCACCACGTATAGGCGCTCCACCTCGTCATCATCCAGGCTGGAGGTGGGTTCATCCAATATCAGCACCTGCGCCGAGATGCTCAAGCCCCGCGCGATGGCCACCATCTGCTGCACGGCGACCGAGTAGCTCGCCAGCGTCTGGGTCACGTCAATGTCCAGGTTCAAGCGTGCCAGCAAGGCCCGCGCGTCGCGGTGCATGGCGGGCCAGTCAATCGCCCATGCGCCGCTGAGCCCCTTGCGCGGGTAGCGGCCGGCAAATATGTTTTCGGCGACCGACAAGTTGGGACAGAGGTTGACTTCCTGGTAGACCGTGCTGATGCCCAGGCGCTGAGCCTCCAGGGTGGAGGTGGCGCGTATGGAGCGGCCATGGAGCTGCATGTCACCTTCATCGGCCTGGTAGACGCCGGTGAGCACTTTGATGAGCGTGGATTTGCCCGCACCGTTCTGGCCCATCAGCGCATGGACTTCACCGGCATACAGCCGCAGTCCCACGCCCGAAAGTGCCCGAACGGGGCCGAACTGCTTGGCAATGCCGGAGAGTTCCAGCACCGGTGCCGCAGCCCGCTCCGTTGGTAGTGTGTGTCTCATGGGGTACGTGAAAAAAGGCCTGCAGCCAAAGCCACAGGCCACAACAAATGACCGAAACGAACTACCAGGAGATCAATATTGGCGGCTGGGGAACTCTTTGGCCGCCGTTTCCATGGGGTACACACCGTCTTTGCCGATGATGCGGCGCGCCACGGTCTTGCCGGCAACGATGTCTTTGGCAGTCGCCATGACCAGCGGGCCCAGCAGCGGGCTGCATTCCACGCTGACGTTCAATTTGCCGGCGATCATGGCCTCAAACGCACCCTTCACGCCGTCCACCGAGATCACCAGGATGTCCTTGGCGGGCTTGAGGCCGGCTTCTTCGATCGCCTGAATGGCCCCGATGGCCATGTCGTCGTTGTGTGCGTAGAGCACATTGATCTTCTTGCCCTCGGCCTTCAGGAAGGCTTCCATGACTTCCTTGCCCTTGGCACGGGTGAAGTCCCCGGTCTGGGAGCGGATGATCTTGATATTGGGGTTGCCCTTGATCGCAGTCTCAAAACCCTTCTTGCGGTCGATGGCGGGGGCAGAGCCCACGGTGCCTTGCAGCTCCACGACATTGATGTCGCCCTTCATGGTCTTGGCGCGGTCGGCCAACCACTGGCCTGCCATCTCGCCTTGCTTCACAAAGTCAAAGCCGATGTGGGTGACGTACAGGGAGGTGTCTTTGGAGTCCACCGAGCGGTCCATCAGGATCAGGGGGATCTTAGCGTCTTTGATTTCCTTGAGCACGGTGTCCCAGCCGGACTCCACCACCGGGGTCAGCGCAATCACGTCCACCTTTTGGGCGATGAAGGAGCGCAGGGCCTTGATCTGGTTTTCCTGCTTTTGTTGCGCATCGGAGAACTTGAGTTCGATGCCTGCTGCAGCCGCAGCAGATTTCATGGAGTTGGTGTTGGCCGTGCGCCACTCACTTTCGGCACCAATCTGGCTAAAGCCCATCACGATCTTCTTTTGGGCCAATGCGGTCATGGGCGCAGCCACTGCAATGGATGCTGCCAAGGCGGAAGCCAGTACGGTCCGGCGATTGTGGTTCATGGTGTCTCCTCTTTCGTTGTAGATGCGGGGCATGAAGTGGCCAAGTAGCCGCCCGCCTTCGACCACCTGTGCACCCCTTTCACGCTGACAGCACACGCAAACCATCTACCCTGGAAGAGGTAGGGTCATCATATGAATCAAAAATATATCGAACTAATATTGATTTACAGAGGTCAGATACCAATCGAATGATTCAGGTTTACCCTGAATCTGCGCCTGCATTGACTCTGCACGGCCGCACAACCCCGTCGGTACCCGCTATTTTGGTATTGCAATTTGCATATATCACATACCTGAAATGTGATTTTCCTTGGCGGATGCCCGGGGCTAGCATGCGCCACCTCATCCGCCAAACGCACGGAACCCCAGCCCCCATGCACCCTTCTTCCCCCTCTCCACATGCAGTCCATTGGCTGCACCATGCCGGCCAACACCTGGGCCTGATTCCCTGCCTGGGGGGCAGCGTCGCTGCCTGGCAACGGGATGCCGGACAGGGCCGGGTTGACCTCTGGCGCCCCTGGGCCGGCGTGGCGGACCTGTACACCACGGCGTCCTTCCCCCTGGTGCCCTGGTCCAACCGCATCGGTGCGGGCGGTTTCAGCCATGCCGGCACGCGCTACCCCATGCGCCCCAACCGTACGGGTGAGCCCTACCCTATCCACGGTGATGGCTGGTTGCAGCCCTGGGAGATACGCCAGCCGCGCCACGACACGCTGGAACTGCACCTCGAATCCCGCCACTTCGATGGCAACCCTTATCACTACCGGGCCCTGCAGCGCTTTGTGCTGCGGGAGGACGGCATGGACCAGCTACTGGAAGTCACGCACCTGGGCGCGGGCAGCCTGCCCTACGGTCTGGGGCAGCACCCGGCTTTCTTGCGCAGCCCTCTGACGCGCTTGTACGCGCAGGTGGCCGGCGTCTGGCTCAGTGGCGCAGACCCCATGCCCACGGGCTACACGACCCAGTTCCCGGCAGGATGGGACCCGCGCGACGGCATGGAGGTGCATGGCGGCCTGATCGACAACGCCTATGCCGGTTGGAGCGGCCAAGCCCACATCGACTGGCCGGAACATGCGCTGCGCTTGCACATGCGCGACCCGGCCGTCGTGGCAGGTGGCCGGAACGACGGCTTTTGCCTGCTTTACCGCCCCGCAGAGGGCGCTCATTTTTGTTTTGAACCGGTGACCCACCCGATTGACGCGTTCCACATGGAGGGTCGCCCCGGCATGCAGGTGCTGCAAACCGGCCAGACGCTGCGCCAGGCCGTGGAATGGCGGTTGGAGCCACTCACTCCGTAGCGATATTTGCTACTGAATCAATAGCTATCAGCGCACGACTGACGGGCGCTAGCGGCTATTCAGACCATCAAAGCAGGTAGACAGCACCAGCTCGATGATTTGCGCGTCGGTATGCTGGCCGCCCATGCGCAGGAACTCCAGCACCGGGTCGCAGGCGCGGGCGTAGAGGGTATAGAGCACCGCAATGGCCGGCAGCGCTGGGTTGATCAGGCCTTGCGCCTGGGCCGCTTCGATCCATGCGCCCAAGCGGTCGCTCACATCCATGAGGCCGTCCATGTAGGCCTTGTGGCTCATCAACGTGGCGCGCAAGGTACTGTTCTGACTGGGTAGAGAGGGCATCTCGCCGGCCAGCTTAAGCGCCATGGTCCAGCGCACCACCGCGCGCAGGCGCTGCAGGGGCGGCATGTCGTCCGGCAAGGTGTCCAGAAAGGCCTGGGCCTGCCCCATCAGGTGGGCCATGGCGGCAGCGGCCAGGTCTTCCTTGCTGGGAAAGTGCTTGTACAGGCTGGCTTTGGCAATGCCCACGCTGGCGGCCACTTCGTCCACGGTCATGGCCTCAAAGCCTTTTTCGGCCAGCAGCAGGTTGACCGAGCGGATGATGGCGTCCTCCCGGGCCTGCAACATCTGCTTCTTGAAGGAGACTTTGGCGGGTACCACGGGGGCGGCCTGGACGGCGGGTGAATCATTCATGCGGGTATCTTATTCCTCCATCGTCGGAATGTGGAGGGTTCGCCTACTTTGTGACTACTTGGTTTTTGCGCCCAGCAATCGGACCGCTGCGCCGGACAGGGCCTGGGTCAGCCGGTCAATCACTTCGGAGTCCAGATTCCAGCAGTGCCAGTACAGGTTGACCGGAAGGCGCATGTCGGGCGCCAGATTCACGAGCCGGCCGCTTTCCAGCAGTCCCTGCACCAGCAGCTCCGGCACGATGCTCGCGCCCCAACCGGCCAGCACGGCACGCACCTGCCCCTCGGAGCTGGGCACAAAGCGCTGGCTCAAGGACACGCGGCGCAGGTTGAGCGCCCGGCTCACGAATTCGGTGGGCAGGTCGTCCTTGCGGTTGAAGGCCACAAAGGGAATGCTGCGGAAGTTGTGCGGTGTGAGACCCTGGGGGCAATGCGCCTGGGCGTACTCGGCGCTGGCCACCGCCACATACTGCATGGCGCCCAATGACTGCACCTTGCACCCCCGCAGCGCCTGCTTGAGGGTAGTGACACAGCCCAGCACCTGGCCTTCGCGCAGCCATTCGTGGGTGAAGTCCTGGTCGTCGGTGATGATTTCCAGCGGCAGCCCGGCATGGACCAGCGGGTCCAGCGCCGGCAGGGCCCAGGTGGCGATGCTGTCGGCATTCACCGCAATCGAGATGCGCTCGTCCTCCCGCACGGCACCGGTGCTGGGGGCCAGCTCCTTGAGGTCGGTTTCCAGGTCGGCACGCAAGAGGCGCATCTGCACCGCATGTTTGATGAGCAAGCGCCCGGCCGAGGTCGCTTTCACCGGCCGGCTGCGCACCAGCAGCACCGTGCCCACCTGCGCCTCCAGCGCGCGCAGGCGCTGCGAGACGGCGGATTGGGTGATGGACAGGCGCACCGCAGCGCGTTCAAAGCCGCCTTCTTCCACGATGGCGGCCAGACATTCCAGGGCGTCCGAGTCGAAAGTTCGCATGGTGTTTTTTATTAATGCAGCTAATGTTTTCGCAAACCAGTTAATTTTACTTTTACTCGGGACTGGCTTGGCTGACACTGCGCGGATGAAAATCATTGTTCTAGGCGCAGGCACCATCGGCATTTGCACAGCGTGGCATTTGCTGGAACTCGGCCACGACGTCACGGTGGTGGAGCGTCAGGCCGACGCCGCCCTGGAAACCAGCTTCGCCAACGGTGCGCAAATCTCGGTGAGCTATTGCGAACCCTGGGCCAACAAAGAGGCGCCGCTCAAGGCCCTGAAGTGGATGCTCAGCAAGGAAGCACCCCTGCTGTTCCGCCCCCAGAACCCCTTTGGCCCCGGCCTGCACCAGTACACCTGGGGCTTGCAGTTCCTGGCGAACTGCAACGACGCGGCCTTTGAACGCAATGTGCAGCAGCTCGTGGCCCTGGGCGCCTACAGCCACGCCGCGCTGAAGGAAGTAGTGGCCAGCACCGGCATCCAGTACAACCGTTTGGAGCGCGGCATTGCGCACTACTACTGCGACCAGAAGTCGTTTGACACCGCGGGCGACGCCGCTGCGCTGATGCGCAAGTACGGCGTGAACCGCCAGGTCATCAGCAAAGAAGAGTTCTTGAAAATCGAGCCGGCCTACCGCCCCTTCGCGCACCAGATCGTGGGCGGCACCATCACCCCCAGCGACGAGTCCGGCGACTGCCGCGTGTTCACCCAGGAGCTGGCCAAGCTGTGCGCCGCCCGTGGCGCCGAGTTCTTGTATGAGCACAGCGTGGAGCAGCTCAACACCGACGGCAGCGCTATCAATTCAGTAGCTGTCCGCGCACTATCCTCGGGCGCTAAGGGCCAAAATGTGCCTGGATCGATCAAAGTGCTCCAAGCGGACCACGTCGTGGTCGCCACCGGCTCGTACACCGCGCCGCTGTTGCGCACCGTGGGGGTGAACCTGCCGATTTACCCCGGCAAGGGCTACAGCGCCACTTTCAAAATCTTGAAGCCCAAGCTGGCGCCGCTGGTCTCCACGATTGACGATGCCAAGAAGGTGGCCATCAGCCGCCTGGGCGACGAGCTGCGCGTGGCCGGCACCATCGAGGTCGGCGGCTTTGACCTGACGCTGGATTCGCCCGTGGCCAAGGCCCGCTGCCACATGCTGTCCCGCCGGATTGAAGAAGTGTTGCCCGGCGTGTGCGACACCCGCACTGAAGAACAAGGCGGCCAGCCCAACTATTGGACCGGCCTGCGCCCGGCCACGCCCACCAACATTCCGTACATTGGCCAGTCGCCGGTCAAGGGCGTGTGGGTCAACGCCGGTCACGGCACTCTGGGGTGGACCCATGGTGCGGGTTCAGGCAAGGCGATGGCCGAGCTGATCCACGGAAAGAGGCCGGAGATGAACTTCAGGTTTTACGGCGAGCGGGCCTGACCTTGGCGTTTTTCGGTCTGTGGTTTGCCAACCGTGTTGGTGAGGAGCTAGCGGGATAGGCGTTCTGCTCCGTGTCCCCCGGCCGCTTTGCGGCCTCCTCCTTGACCTGCGCAGAACACCTACCCCGCCAGCTCCTGAGCGGATGTGGTGTGCCTGCCCTGACGAATGCAAACCCTCTCGCGTGGGGCGGGGGTGTACGCTGAAGCGAGGTCAAGGAGGAGCACGGGGCGCAGCCCCGGGCGGGGGACACGAGCGTAAGCGCACACCCCCACCCCACGCGGGCGCGAAAACAATCGATGCAATTACCCCTCGTGCGCCTGTACCAAGCAAGCCTGAAACGCCAACGTCGCCCGGCTCGGCTGAGGTGACTTGCGCGTGATGGCAAAAAACTGGCAGGCGTAGTGCAGCAGATCGGGCCGCACGGCTTGCATCAGCCCGCAGCGTACAAAGCTCTCGGCATAGTGGTTGGGCAGAAAGCCCAAAAACTGGCCCGAGAGAATCAGCGTGGCGATCGACTCCTGGTCAAATCCCGTGGCACGGCGGGGCAGGCGCATGCGCTGGCTCAATTCCATATTCGGCGAGTGGTAGCCCAAGCCCGCAAACTCGTGGCCGGGCAAAGTCTCCCAATTCAAGCCACTCTGGTCCGCGTTCCACAGCGCATGGCGGGTGCCGCAGTACAGCAGCATGTGCTCGTCGAACAAGGGGGTGTAGTCCAGCACATCCGACGCGCGGTGACCGGGGATGATGCCCACATGGAACTGACCGTCCAGCACTCCGCGCTCGATGGCAGTGAGGGTAGCCACATGCAGGTTCAGCCCGACGTCGGGGGCTTCCGCGTGAAAGTGAGCGATGGCTTCGGCAATGTGGCTGGCCGGATTACTGGCCGTTTTGTCGAACACCGCCACCTGCAACTGCCCGCCCATGCGCTGGTGGATTTCGTCCACGCTGCTGCGGAACGCGTCAGTCGCAGCCAGCAGCTGGGTGGTCTGGGCGTAGATTTTTTCGCCCTCCGCAGTCAGCGCAAAACCAGCCCGGCCACGGCGGCACAGGGTCAGGCCCAAGCGGGTTTCCAGGTCCTTGATATGGCGGCTGACCGTGGACGTGCCGATGTTCAGCTCCAGCTCGGCCGCCGCCATGCCCCCGCAGTCCACCACCGCCTTGAAGACGCGCAACAGGCGCAAATCCATGTCGCTGATCTGGCCGAGAACGGCCTTGGCTTTTGTGGGGGAAGCTTTCATCGCCGGGCCGCCCCAAGATGAGGATTTGGGGTTTTGCCAAAGGCGCCCCCTCGGGGGGCAGCGACCCACATGCAATGGGGGAGCGTGGGGGCGAAAGTTACTTTCATAGTTTGCGAAGTAAATAGTGATATTTGTTTCTATATGAGAGTAACAGACCCACCCACAATGCACCATCGCCGTAAAAGGCCCATCCACTTCTCACCGGAGTTCCCATGAAGCTCAATGACACCAGCAGCCCCGCCACTGGCGAGGCAGTGACCAGCGCATCCCCCTTCCCCATGTCCCGCGAGTGGATGGAATCGCACTGGATGGCCTTTACCGGTAACCGCGATTTCAAAGCCAAGCCGCGCATGATGGTGAGTGCCCAAGGCGCCTACTTCACCGACTCCAACGGCAGACGAATTTTCGACGGCCTCTCCGGCCTGTGGTGTTCAGGCTTGGGCCACGGCCGCCGCGAGATTACCGAGGCTGTGAGCCAACAGATAGGCACCCTGGACTTTTCGCCCGCCTTCCAGTTCGGCCACCCGCTTTCGTTTGAATTGGCCAACAAGATCGTCGAACTCACCCCCGAGGGCTTGGACCATGTGTTCTACACCGGCTCCGGCTCCGAGTCGGCTGACACCGCGCTCAAGATGGCGCGCGCTTACTGGCGCGCCAAGGGTATGGGCAGCAAAACCCGTCTGATCGGCCGCGAGAAGGGTTACCACGGCGTGAACTTCGGCGGTATTTCGGTTGGCGGCCTGCCCGCCAACCGCAAGGCCTTCGGCCAAGGCATTGAGGCCGACCACCTCGCCCACACCCAGCTGGCCTCCAACGCGTTCAGCAAGGGCCTGCCCGAAAAAGGGGGCGATATGGCCGACGAACTGCTGCGCCTGATCAACCTGCACGACGCGTCCAATATTGCTGCCGTCATCGTGGAACCCATGTCCGGCTCGGCCGGTGTGGTGGTGCCGCCCGTGGGCTACCTGCAGCGTCTGCGCGAGATCTGCACGCAGAACAACATCCTGCTGATTTTTGACGAGGTCATTACCGGCTTCGGCCGCCTGGGCGCTTACACCGGTGCGGGCTATTTCGGCGTGGTGCCGGACATCCTGAACGCGGCCAAGCAAATCACCAACGGTGCTCAGCCCTTGGGCGTGGTGGTGGCCAAGAAGGAGATTTACGACACCTTCATGGCACAGGGTGGCCCGGACTACATGCTGGAATTCCCCCACGGCTACACCTACTCCGCGCACCCCGTGGCCTGCGCGGCCGGCATTGCGGCGCTGGACATTTTGGTCAAGGAAAACATGGTGGAGCGCGTGGCGGCTCTGGCGCCTTACTTCGAAAAAGCGGTGCACAGCCTGCGCGGCGCCAAGCACATCACCGACATCCGCAACCTGGGCCTGGCGGCCGGCTTTACCCTGGCCGCTGTGCCCGGCGAGCCTGCCAAGCGCCCTTACGAGGTGGCCATGCGTTGCCTGGACAAAGGCTTCTACGTGCGCTACGCGGGTGACTGCATTGCGCTGGCGCCGCCCTTCATTACCACCGAGGCCGAAATTGACAGTCTGGTGAACGCGCTGGGTGAGGCCATCAACGCGACGGCGTAATACGGAAAGCACCGATTTCAACGACTCTTCGCTATTTTTTTGATAGCTGCTTGCGCATATTCCCTGTGCGCTAGCAGCACTTTTGACTCTTAAATACCTCCCATGTCCCAACTCCCTACCGTCGGCCACCTCATTGGCGGCAAGATCGTCACTTCCGGCGATCCTCACGCCCGTTCTCAAGACGTCTTTAACCCCGCCACCGGCAAAGCCGAGAAGCGCGTGCTGCTGGCCCCCCAAGCCACCGTGGAAGAAGCCATTGCCAACGCACAAGCGGCCTTCCCGGCCTGGCGCAACACGCCGCCGCTCAAGCGCGCCCGCGTGATGAGCAACCTCAAAGTCTTGCTGGAAAAGCACGCCGAAGAACTCTGCACCCTGATCACCGCCGAACACGGCAAGGTGCTTTCCGACGCGCTGGGCGAACTGCAGCGCGGCATTGAGAACGTGGAATACGCGTCGTACGCGCCCGAGCTGCTCAAAGGCGAGCACAGCAAAAACGTGGGCCCTGCCATCGACAGCTGGTCCGAGTTCCAAGCGCTGGGCGTCACGGCCGGCATCACCCCCTTCAACTTCCCGGCCATGGTGCCGCTGTGGATGTGGCCCATGGCCGTGGCCTGCGGCAACACCTTTGTGCTCAAGCCCTCCGAGCGCGACCCCAGCTCTACCTTGCGTGTGGCTGAGTTGGCGCTCGAAGCCGGCCTGCCACCCGGCGTGCTCAACGTGGTCAATGGCGACAAGGAAGCCGTGGACACGCTCTTGCAAGACCCACGCGTCAAGGCCGTGAGCTTTGTGGGCTCCACCCCGATTGCTGAATACATCTACGCCGAAGGCTGCAAGCACGGCAAACGCGTGCAAGCCCTGGGCGGCGCCAAGAACCACGCGGTGGTGATGCCCGATGCCGATGTGGCCAATGCCGTGAGCGCGCTCATGGGCGCGGCCTATGGCTCCTGCGGCGAGCGCTGCATGGCCATTCCACTGGTGGTCGCCGTGGGCGACGCCACCGCCGACGCCGTGATTGAAGGCCTGAAGGCCGAGATCGCCAAGATGAAGGTCGGCCCCGGCACCACGCCCGGCATGGACATGGGCCCGCTGGTGACCAAGCCGCACTTCGAAAAGGTGAAGGGCTATGTGGACCAGGGCGTGAAAGAAGGCGCCACGCTGGTGGTGGACGGCCGCGGCCTGAAAGTCGCTGGCCATGAAGACGGCTACTACCTCGGCCCCTGCCTGTTTGACAACGTCAAACCCGGCATGGTGATTTACCAGGAAGAGATCTTCGGCCCCGTGCTGGGCGTGGTGCGCGTGAAGAGCCTGCAGGAAGCCATGGACATGATTGACGCCCACGAGTACGGCAACGGCACCTGCATCTTCACCCGCGACGGCGAGGCCGCCCGCTACTTCACCGACAACATTCTGGTCGGCATGGTGGGCGTGAACGTGCCGCTGCCGGTTCCGGTGGCCTACCACTCCTTCGGCGGCTGGAAGCGCAGCCTGTTCGGCGACCTGCACGCCTACGGCCCCGACGCGGTGCGCTTCTACACCAAGCGCAAAACCATCACCCAACGCTGGCCAAGTGCCGGGGTGCGTGAAGGCGCGGTGTTCAGCTTCCCCAGCAGCCGCTAACCAATATGAGGCCGCCAGCTCGCTTGCTTCCATCTGCAAGCGGTGCTGGCGTCGACACAGGGCTTGCCATCTGGCAAGCCTTTTTTATTCACTGCAGCACCGGCAGGGACTTTGAAACCTCCGGACAATCTCACCCATGACTACGCCGCTACTCCCTCGCCTCTCCATGCTTGATCTGGTTGCCGTCCGCGAAGGCGGCACCGTCGGGCAGGCCTTGCACATCGCTCTGCGGACTGCGCAGCATGCAGAGGGGCTGGGCTTTACGCGCTACTGGCTGGCAGAACACCACAACATGCCCGGCATCGCGAGTTCCGCCACCGCCGTACTGGTAGGCCACATGGCCGGCGGTACCGAGCGCATCCGTGTCGGGTCAGGCGGCATCATGCTGCCCAACCATGCGCCTCTGGTAGTGGCCGAAGCCTTTGGTACCTTGGCCGAGTTGTACCCGGATCGCATCGACCTCGGCCTGGGTCGCGCCCCCGGCACCGACCAGGCCACCATGCGGGCCCTGCGCCGCAACAAGGTGGAGCACGAAGACGATTTCCCGCGCGACGTGGCCGAGCTGCAGGCGCTGCTGGCCCCGCTGCAACCGGGGCAAAAACTGGTCGCCATGCCCGGCGCTGGCACGCAGGTTCCCATCTGGCTGCTGGGCTCCAGCCTGTATTCGGCCCAGCTGGCCGGCCACTTGGGGCTGCCTTATGCGTTCGCATCCCACTTCGCACCGCGTTATCTGCACCAGGCGATTGCGATGTACCGCAGTCTGTTCAAACCCTCAGCCTCGCTGGCCCAACCGCATGTGATGGTGGGGGTGCCACTGGTCGCGGCAGAAACGGACGAAGAGGCCGAGCTGCTCGCCAGCAGCATTTACCAACGGGTGCTCGGCATCCTGACGGGGCAACGCGGGGCCCTGCCTCCGCCCAAGCCGCAGTTCCTGCAGCAGTGTCCGCCCGATGCACAGGCCGCTATCCGCGACTTTCTGGGTGAGGCCGTGATCGGCGGGCCGGACACCGTGCAACAAGGCCTGCTGGCGATGGCAGACGCGACCCAGGCCGACGAGCTGATGCTGGTCTGCGATATCTACGACCCCGCCCTGCGCCTGCGTTCCCTGGACATTGCGGCGCACGCCATACGCCGCGCAGCCGAAGACAGCGCGAGAGTCAGGGACGCCGCACCGGCAATGGGATGAACTCGGTTTCGCCCGGCACAGTGGGGAAGCGCTGTGCCTCCCAATCGTCTTGGGCCTGCAGAATGCGCTCTTTGCGGCTGGACACGAAGTTCCAGACCATGAAGCGGTGCCCCAGTGGCGTGCCGCCCAAGACCATCAACCGCGTAGCTTGCGCGGCATGAATAACCGGCTCCGCGCCTTCGTCCAACACCAGCATGTGCCCGCTGGGCAACGACACGCCGTCCGCCGACACGTCCGCGTCCACGCTGTAAATGCCCCGCTCCACGGCGGCGGCAGGCACCGTGACTGAAGCACCGGCCTCTAGCTCGATGGCCAGATACAAAGTCGGTGACAGGGTCGCAACGGGTGAACTTACCCCGAACGCGCTGCCCACCAGCACCCGCACGGTGACACCCGGCAAAGTCACCACCGGAATGGCGCTGGCCGGGGTGTGCGAAAAGGCGGGCGCATCTTCCTCATGCTCTGCCGGGAGAGCGGCCCAGAGCTGAAAGCCGTGGCTAGTGCGGCTCACGTCCCGCAGGTCATGGGGGGTGCGCTCGGAATGCACGATGCCCCGTCCGGCGGTCATCCAGTTGATGGCGCCGGGCTCGATGCGCTGCACCACGCCGGTCGAATCGCGGTGCATCATGGCGCCTTCCAACAGATAGGTCACCGTCGCCAGCCCGATATGGGGGTGGGGGCGCACGTCATGGTTGTCGCCCGGGTGGGCTGTGACGGGGCCGAAGTGATCAAAAAACACAAATGGACCTATGGCCTGGCGCTGCACAGAGGGCAGCACGCGGCGCACGGTGAAGCCGCCGCCCAGGTCGTGGGTGCGGGGAAGAATTGCGGGCGTCATGGGCAAGCTCCAACAAGTACTGACGGGCAGCGATTAAGGCGCTGGGTATTCTGCCCGAACAGCAATTGGGGCCGGCACGCTACGCAGGTTGGACGCTCTGCTACAGTGCTCTGATTGACCATGACTATCATTACCCATTTGCGCCACACGCTAGAGCGCTGGAATGCCGAATACAAGCTGGTGCTGGACGAAGCACACGCCAGCAATCTGCACCGCACGCGAGTTTTCAGCCCCCTGATCGCCAGCCTGAACGGTTTTTTTGCCTTGGTGTTTCTCTGGTTGGTACTCGCTTCACCTGAAGGTGACCCGGTCTATCACTGGAAGTGGGGGCAATTTCTGAACCAGGCCGGCATGGGGCTCATGCTGCTGGCATGTGCGGCCGGCAGTCGTGCGCTGGAACATCGCCACCGGTCCTGGGCCGGACGCTGGCTTCCTGTCGCCACCGCAGTGCTCGGCATCGGCTTCTCGGTGTCCATGGCGGTGGTTGACCAGTGGGTGAGCGCCAATATCACGCCCTTCTTCCTGACCTGCACCGTCGCCAGCCTGGCCCTGTACCTGCGACCCGGTGTGGCGGCCCTGATGTTCACCGGCGCCTGGCTGCTGTTTTGCCTGCTGCTGGGGGAAACCCAGAGTAGTCCGGAGATCCTGCTGTCCCACCGCATCAATGGCTTGGCAGTCTGTGTCATCAATTGGTTTCTCTCGATCTTGCTTTGGCGCAAGTTCACCTTGATGACTTTGCAGCAGCAGCAGCTGGAGCGCACCAATGCCGAGCTGCAAAGCAAACAACGTGAACTGGAACGGTTAACCCGTCAGGATGGCCTGACCGGTCTGTTTAACCGCAACACCTTCGTGGAACTGAGTGTGAATGAGCTCAACCGGGCCAAGCGCCAAGGCAGTGCGACCACCATCCTGCTGATGGACCTGGACCACTTCAAACGCATCAATGACACCTGGGGCCATCCGGCCGGTGACGCTGTATTGCGGCATGTGGCCCAGACCATGGTGAACTCGGTGCGCAGCACCGACTTGGTCGGCCGGCTGGGAGGCGAAGAATTCATTGTGCTGTTGCCACACACCGCGCCTGAGGCCGGCCGGAAGATTGCCGAGAAGATCCGTCAACGCCTGGAACTCAGTGATATGCGTTGGGAAGGCACACGCATCGCAGTGACCTCCAGCATCGGCCTGGCCGGAACCACCGCCAACGAAAACAGAAGCTTCGACAGCCTGTACACCGAGGCCGACAAGGCCCTGTACCTGGCCAAACAGCGTGGGCGCAACCGCGTGATGTAAGCGGGGACCACCAAGAAAAAAGCACCGACCTTCCGGGCGGTGCTTTGAACGGGTGAAGCACCCGTTATGAAACCATTCTGGTATCCGTCAAGGAAGCGATGCAGCGCCTGTGGTGTCGGCCCTGCGCTTCACCTGCCTTCACACTGCGGCAAGGTAATGCTTGATAAAGGCGGGGGACGTGATAGTCCACAAAATGGGGGTCCCTTTGGTCACAAACCAGCTGTCGCCGGCCTTGTAGTGCGTAGTCTGCCCGGTGGACTCATCCGTCAAAGTCACCTCGCCCAGCACCACGGTGGCTTGCTCATTGAAGGGGTACACCATGCGGAATTTGCCTTGGGTGGCACCGAAGTAGCCGGCGCTGACGGCATCCGTCGGCCCACCGAAAGTGCCTTTGGCGTACGCACGGACTTCACCTTCCAGAATGGTAGATCCCAAGTCAGCGACCGTGCCGATGGGCATCATGTCGTCGAGGGTGATGTTGGAGATTAGCGGCAATAAGCTCATGAAAGTTCCTTCAAAGGGTGGGTAAATCGGTTGTCTTGCGTTCAGCGGCGACCTGTCCAGTAGCCGGAGAGTTGGTGGTACATCTTGCCGGCCGAGACGATCAAGGGCCGGAATTGGTCTTTTCCATACACCTGCGTCCGTTTGATGGAGCTGATGAGGTCGTAACGCGCCGACCCTTCGCTCATGCCCTCGGCCAGCACCTTGCAGATGATGTGGCTGGGGGTCACACCAAAGCCGGTATAGCCTTGGGCATAGAACACATTGGGGCGGCCCGGCAGCGAGCCGATTTGGGGAAACAGGTTCGGGCTGCATGCCATCGGGCCACCCCAGGCCAGGTCGATCTTCACATCCTTGAGGTATGGAAAGACTTTGAGCATGAGCTGACGGTTCCAGGCCTTGAGATCGCCGGGGATATGTTCAATCAGGGGCGTGGCCGACCCGAACAGCAAGCGGTTTTCATTGGTCACGCGGTAGTAGTCAATCACCGGGCGGATGTCGCTGTAGGCCCCGCGAATGGGACTGATGCGCTTGATCAGCTCATCCGATAGTGGCTCGGTCACTATTTGAAACGCATAGGTATTGATGGTGGTTTTGTGGAGCTCGGGCTCCATGCGATTCAGAAAGCTGTCACAGGCCCACAACAGTTTGCTGGCCCGGACACTGCCTTTGGCAGTCCGCACGGTGACACGCTCACCATAGCTCACCTCCACCGCCGGGCTGTTCTCGAAAATGCGGACGCCGTGGCTGGCCAAGGCCTGGGCCTCGCCCAACAACAGGTTGAGCGAGTGCACATGACCGCCCCCCATGTGCAGCAAGGCACTGCTATAGACATCGGAGCCGATGATCTGCTTGACCTCCGAACCTCCAAGGAAGCGGATTTCATGGCGCCCATTCAAAGACTTGAATTCTTTTTCCCAGGTGCGGAGGGTTTTTTCCTGGCGGCCGTTGAAACCCAGGTAGCCATAGCCATGGCAGAAATCCGCATCAATGTTGTACTTTTGAATGCGTGCCTTGATGATCTCGGCGCCCTGATCGCTGATCTCGAAAATGGTGCGGATGCCGTCTTCCCCCACATCGCGCCGGATTTTTTCCAGGTCATGACCGATACCTGCCATGATCTGGCCGCCATTGCGCCCCGTGCCGCCAAAGCCCAGGTAGCGCCCTTCCAACACCACAATATTGGTCATGCCCTTTTCGGCCAACTCCAAGGCGGTGTTGATACCGGAGAAGCCCCCGCCAATCACGACGACATCGGCGTCGATGTCCTGCTCCAACGAAGGAAAACTCAAGTTGTACTTCTTGGTGGCGGTGTAGTAGGTGGGGGTTTCAATGTTGATCATGGCGGTAGATCCTAGTTAATGGCTTGGCGTATTGGATTCCGTGTGGAGCGGGTCTGTCTTGCCAATTTGTGCCGGATTATTTGACTGGGGGTGCCAACAGAAACCGGTCATGCGACGGAGTAGAAAGACCCTCAACGACTCCCTTCGGCATCCAACTGGCGTCCCGGCGATGCCAGCGCAAAGGGCTCCAGAGCGTCACAGAAGGCGGCAATGCGCTGGATATGGGGATAGTCCGACAGCGGACAATCAAAACGCTTGGCATTGAAGATTTGAGGTATGAGACAGCAATCCGCCATGGAAGGTGTGTCGCCATAGCAGCAGGTTCCACTGGACCCATGGTCTGCAATTAGTTTTTCGACCGCACCCAGGCCCTCCCGAATCCAGTGCCGATACCATTCGTTTTTTTGTGCATCGCTCACGCCCAACGTGTGCGTCAAGTAGTGCAACACCCGCAAATTGTTAAGCGGGTGGATGTCACACGCAATGGTTTGTGCAATGGCGCGCACATAGGCCCTGGCATCCGGACTCGCCGGTAGAAGCGGATGCTCGGGATAGGTTTCCTCCAGCCATTCGATGATCGCCAGAGATTGGGTCAAAACCGCAGAGTCGGTGGCCAGACTCGGCACCACCCCCAGCGGGTTCTTGAGCTTGTACTCCGGACTATGCTGCTCCCCACCACCCCGCAACAGATGCACGGGGACCAATGTCCATGGAACCTTCTTCAGATTCAGGGCGATACGTACACGGTAAGCAGCCGAGCTGCGAAAGTAGCTATAGAGTTCCATCATTGCTTACTCACTGTAGTGCGGGTGGTTTGCTCGATGCCACCGGACAGGCTGTTGGCGTCTGTCAAATCACGGTGGGTATCAACCAAAAACTCGTTGGCGCATCCCCCGATGCGCCAAGGTGCAAAGATGCCCTGTGACATCCTGTCTCTCGAAGCGAGGCATGTCCGTCAGAGGCGACAGCACTCAGCTGGCATCTTGCAATGCGTGCCACATTTCCTTGTCGCGCTCTGCCGTCCAGATGCGGGGGTGCTTGATGCCACTTGCCTCATCGACAGCACGCGTCACGTCAAAAGGCAGGCAATGCTCATAGATGAACACATGGCCGAATTTCGGATCCATAGCCTTGCGGCAATGGACCATGGCTTCATTGAGATTCATTCCCTGGGCAACGGCCTCTTTGGCCGACGACAGCAATGTGCTCACGAAATCACGCGTGTAGTCCAGGCCGGATCGGACGCGCTCGGGACCGACCAATGCAGGTCCGCGCCCGGGAACCATTTTTTCCGGCTGCAAGGCTGCCAGTGCGTCCAAGGTGGCGGGCCACTCTTCCAGCTGGGCATCGCCGGTGTAGCACGCCGCATCGGCTTCCACGAGGTCACCGGAGAAGAGCACCTTCTCGGACGGCACCCACACAATGCTGTCGCCTTTGGTATGGCCTGCACCCACGTGCATGATCTTGACTTCCAGCTTGCCCAGCCAAAGGGTCATTTCTTTTTCGAAGACCAATGTGGGCCATGTCAGTCCCGGCACTGAATCAAAAGCGTCAAACAAGCGCGGGAAGCGCTCATACTCAGACTGCATGTCTTGTGCACCCCGCTCCACAATCATCTCGTAGGTTCCGCGACTGGCAATGATTTCCTGCATTCCAGCGGACTTGTAGCCCGAGGCACCCAGCACACGCACTGCGTGGTAGTGCGAAAGAACCACGTATTTGATAGGTTTGTCGGTGACCTTGCGGATCTCGGCGATCAGGCCCTGGGCCATGACCGGCGTAGCCAGCGCATCGCAAATCAACACCGCATCATCACCAATGATGACCCCGGTATTCGGGTCCCCCTCGGCGGTATAGGCCCAGCAATGCGCAGAGAGTTGTTCAAACGTGGTTTTCTTGGCGTCGAGATCCGCCTGGGATGCAAATTTTTTGGTCATGGGGTTCCTTGGAGTGAAATCTGGCGCGATCTTCCGGAGATGCGCGGCGCTGCCACGGATTCTGAAATACAGAATATATTCTGTCAAACGAAATTCCCGCAAGCGCGCCGGACAGGCCCCAATAGCGCGCGTGGCCCAGGCATGCAAAGAGGTCGGACTAGGCGTTGCCCTGGTAACCCAGGCGCAACGAAAGTGCGTGCGCCGAGCGCTTGAGTGCCGAGACGACTCTTCCCTCGGCACTCATGTCGATCATGCCTTTCACCCCGATGGCCAACACCGAAAGAGACACTTCCCCCTTGGCATTGAACACAGGCGCAGCGACCGCTGCCACGCCAGGCACTAGGTGGTAGTCCGTCACCGCGGCAACCCCCTGCTGGCGCACAGAAGCCAGCAGACTGGCGAACGCTTTGGCCGTTTTCGCTTCCGAAGGCAAGCTGGGGCTTTTCAGTTCCTCGACAATCAGCGGCTGCACTGCCGCCTCCGGCAACCATGCGGCAAACACCCGTCCACTGGCGGAGGTGAGCGTATTGAGCGCTGTCCCGGTGACCACATTGACTGTGATGGGGCGAAAGGGGCGCTCGGAGCGGACGATCACGGGCCCCTTGTCACTCCAGACAGCAAGTGCCGTTGTTTCATTGATGTCATCGCGCAGCTCCGCAATCGCCGAAACCCCCAAACCGATGCGATCCAGGCGATCCACCGCGACCAGGCCCAGGGTCAGGGCAAAGGGCCCCAAGTCATAGCGCGACGACAGGGGATCCTGCTCCACCAGCCCCGAACGCATCAGGCTCACCATATAGCGATGAACCTTGGACGCCGGCATGTCTGCATTCGCCGCAATATCTTTGAGCATCATGGAGCGGTGTCCGCTGCTGATTGCCCGCAGAATGCGAATGCCGATCTCCAATGACTGAACGCCATGCTGGCCTTCGGAATCTTTGCTCATATGTCCTCCTCAAGTGCTCCGCATGGACTATGCGTTGCCATAGATCTTAAACAGTGCTGGTCAAGCAGAATTTAGATATATAGAATTAGTTCTGCAATTCAGAATTTTTACAACGAGGAGATAAACCACATGACACAGCAGTACACCCTGTCCATCAACGGAGTCAACGTAGCCGGCGACAACGGAAGCTTTGCCATTCACAACCCCGCCAACCAGGAGCTGCTCGGCTATGCCCCCCGGTCTACCCCTGCTCAGGTCCAACTGGCTGTAGCGGCAGCCCGTGCGGCACAACCTGCCTGGGCCGCACTCGATGATGCCGTTCGCAAGAACTACCTCAGCCGCGTGGCCGATATGCTGACGCAGCAAAGCACTTATCTCGCAGAGTGGATCACCCGGGAACAAGGTAAACCCTTGGCAGGCCCCGGATCGATGTTTGAAATGCAAGCCTGCGTCGGCTGGACGCAGGTGAGCACCATGCTGGATCTGCCGATGGAGGTGGTGTTTGAGGACGAGACGCGGCGCGATGAGCTGCACCGCAAGCCCATGGGCGTGGTCGCGGCGATTGCTCCCTGGAACTGGCCGCTGATGATTGCCATCTGGCAAATCATGCCTTCCTTGCGCGCCGGCAACACCGTGGTACTGAAACCCTCGGAATACACCCCGCTGGGCACCCTGGAGATGGTGCGTCTCATCAATGAAATCCTGCCCCCCGGTGTTCTCAATACCGTCAGCGGCGACGGCAAAGTCGGGGATGCCCTGACCCGCCATCCGGACATCAAAAAAATCATGTTCACGGGTTCCAGCGCTACCGGACGCAAAATCATTGAAGCCTCTGCCGGGAACATGGCGCGCCTCACACTCGAATTGGGTGGCAATGATGCGGCCATCGTGCTGCCGGGCAGCGATCCGCAGGCCATCGCAGAAGGCCTGTTCTGGGGCGCCTTCATCAACATGGGCCAGACATGTGCCTGCGCCAAACGCCTCTATGTACACCGCAGCCAATATGAAGCCGTCATCCAGGCGCTCAAGGACGTGGTGTTGCGCATGCCCATGGGCGATGGCATGAAGGAAGGTATGGTGATGGGACCGGTGCAAAACCGCATGCAATTCGACAAGGTCTGCGCCTTGGTCGAGGACGCCAAGGCCACCGGTGCCCGCATCGTCACCGGCGGCGCTCCCTTGGGAGAAGGCTTGTTCTACCCCATCACCCTGGTCGCCGACATCAAAGACGGCAGCCGCCTGGTGGACGAAGAGCAGTTTGGCCCTGTGCTTCCCATCATTGCCTATGACGACGTGCAAGAGGCTATTCACCATGCCAACCGCCTGGATGCAGCACTGGGCGCGTCTGTCTGGGGTTCGGATGCGCAGCAAGTGCGCAACGTGGCCCTGCAATTGCAAGCCGGCACGGTGTGGATCAACCAGCACGGTGCGGTGCATCCCATGGTTCCCTTCGGTGGCGTCAAAGGCTCGGGCTATGGCGTCGAATTCGGGCTGGAAGGGCTCAAAGCCGTCACCGTGCCGCAAGTCATCAGCATCAAAAAGTAGGTTCGCCGCGTACGGACACAGACCCATGCGGGAAGAGGGGTATCCCCCCGCATAGGTCGTGTCCCGGGAATGCAGAACTCTGCGGGTTTCCTCGGCACACAATTTGCATTCCCTGCGCTAAAACAGTCAATGCTTTAAGAGCGTGAAATGACTTTGGTGCAAGGGCCTTATGAACAGCTATTTACGTGATTTTGACGACTGGTACAGCCGGCTGCGGCAAGCCTGCGGGCAGATAGAAGCCAGCCCGGCCCACAATCAGTCCATATTTGTCGGGGATGTCGTGCGTCAGGACCTGGATGGGCTGGGGCTCACCCGCATACGTACCAATGCGGGTCACATGATGTGCCCCGGACTGCGGCAACACCACAGTACAGATGCACGAAACGACTCCCATTGCTTCCTGGTCCTGCAACAAAGCGGGCGCTCCAGACTGGTCCAGTCCGGCATCAGCATCGACCTGTCTCCCGGCGAAATCGCCTACATGGATGCGTCGGACGATTGTGAAATCATTCCCGTGGGTCTGATGGAGCATGTCTCCATCCATCTGGATCGCCAGCAAGTGCAGCGGCTGTTACCCGAAAAATTGCACCACATCGGCAAACTCAGCCGGAACAGCACCAGCGGGCGCTTGCTGCACATGCTGGTCGGGCAGATTTGCACTGCGGAGCTGTCCCGCCCCGCGAGTTGCGGCGATGGCGCGGCCATCGAAGATGCGCTCATTGCCCTCCTAGGCCCTGCCTTGGAGCAAGCTGATGAGCGAAGCGATCTTGTTCACGATCCGCGCCTGGAAAAGTGCCTCCTGGAGCAGGCCAAAAAGTACATTGAAGCATCGCTGGCGGACCCCTGTTTGTCGCCACTCAAAGTGGCCAAGCGGCTGAACATCTCCCTGCGCCGCCTGTACCGCTTGTTTGAAGCCCAAGACGGCAGTGTGAGCCGCTACATCCAGCAGGCCCGGCTGCGTGGGGCCGCCATGGATCTGGGTAACTTCCAGCTCCGCGAAAAGTCCGTCACCGAAATTGCCTACACCTGGGGCTTCACGGATTCTGCGCACTTCAGCCGCTCATTCAAAAAGCAATTTGAGGTGGCGCCGCGCGACTACCGGGCGCAAACCCTGCAATAAGCCCCATGGGCGCTTGCCCTGGGTTTCGCGCTTGGCATACACAATCAAGTCGGCTGGCAGGAATCGGCAAGACCTGGTGATGGGCTTGCATTCCAATGGATGTTCAACTCAACGTGACGCATTTCCCCCCCTGAAGGGGAAGCGACACCGTTGGCTCATCCACCCATTGCAGGAATCTCCCATGAACCAGCGCAATACCCCGAACAGCGGCCCCGGTGCCGCGCAGGAATCCAACAAATCTCTACGCGCAGGAAAACTGGGCGTCGCAGAAATCGTATTTTTTGTGGTGGCGGCGGCGGCCCCACTGGTCGGGATGACAGGTGCATTGCCACCTTCCATCGTCCTGGGTAGCGGAGCGGCTGCACCGGGCGCCTATTTGGTGGTGGGCCTGACGCTGCTGCTGTTTAGCGTGGGCTATGCCGCCATGAGCCACCAGGTCACCAATGCCGGTGCATTCTTTGCCTATATCGGCCGTGGCCTGGGCGCGAAGTTCGGGGTGGCTTCGGCATTTGTTTCCATTCTTGCGTACCTCGCGATCCAGCTCTCGATCTACGGATTCTTCGGCGGACTTATGGCCGGGCAGGTCGGACTGCTGCCGTGGTGGGCTTGGAGCGCCGGTGCTTGGGCACTGGTGACGATGCTGTCCTTGTGCCAGGTGGACGTGGGCGCCAAGGTGTTGGGCGCGCTGATGTTGCTGGAGGTCCTGTGTCTGCTGGTGACGGCGGTCGCCATCCTGATCAGCGGCGGCCCCGAAGGCCTGCAGCTGAGCGCGTCCTTTTCGCCTTCCGCCATCTTTGCCGGCGGATTGACCGGCTCTGCCGGCATTGCCTTGGCGTTCGGATTTGCTTCGTTCATCGGCTTTGAAGCCACCGCCATCTATGGCGAAGAGTCCAAAAACCCCAAGACCGTGGTGCCACGTGCCACCTATTGGTCCGTTTGCGTCATCACCATCTTGTTCGCATTGACATCATTTGCGGTCGTCACCGGACTCGGGGCATCCAAAGCGGTGGAAAAAGCCCTGGAACTCACCACCGTCAACAACGTGCCCCTGACTGATCCGGCGGCAGTGCTGCTGCATCTGGCCACCCAGTACGTCGGCCCCTGGATGGCCACTGCCATGAGCATCCTCGTGCTCTCCAGCCTGTTTGCCGGCATATTGGCATTCCAGAATTCTGCCGCCCGTTATTTCTTCGCACTGAGCCGTGGCGGAGAACTCCCCCAAGCCCTGTCCCGTGTCAACAAATTCGGGGCCCCAGGGAACGCTGCGCTGCTGACATCCGCCCTGGCGGGTCTGGTGATCTTCCTGTTTGCCAGCAACGGCATGGACCCGGTGCTCAACATGTTCTACTGGTTCAGCGGCATGGCGGTGGTGGCCATCGTGCTGATTGAAATTCTGGTGTGCTTCGCCGTCCTCGCGTTCTTCCACCGCCACCCCGGAGAAGAAAACATCTTTACCGCCAAGATTGCCCCCCTGCTTGCAGCCCTCGGCCTGATCGTCGGACAGTACCTGCTGATGTCCCGCTTCGGCCTGCTGTCCGGGGCAGTCGCGGAAGGGGTGGACCCCACCACCACACAGTGGGGCTTGAACAACCTGGGCTGGTTGCTGGTCCTGTTCCCCTTCATCGTGTTTGTGCTCGGCCTGGTGTACGCCAACCTGTTCCGCAAGCCCGCCAAGACGCTCACCGGCGACGCGCTGATCTGAGCTTGCGCCCCACGGGGCAGCGCACACCCGCTGCCCCGCAAACGCCGCAGGGGATAATCGAGGTCTTCACCGGAACCCTATGGCACTTATTACCCTTCTTGACGCGCAGCTGGCATTCGGGCACGTCCCCCTCCTCGACCACGCTGATTTCTCCTTAGAGACGCAGGAGCGCGTCGGCCTCATCGGCCGCAATGGCGCCGGCAAATCGTCCATGCTCAAAATTCTGGGCGGCATGGAAAAACCCGACGACGGCACCCTGCAGGTGCAGACCGGCACCCGCATTTCCTATGTGGCGCAGGAACCGCAACTCGATGCAGACGCTACCGTTTTCGTAGCGGTCCGCGCAGGTCTGGAGCGCGTCATAGGCCTGATTGAGCAGTATTGCGCGGGCGAAGGCGACCTGGACGCTATGCAAAGCGAAATCGAGACCCTGGACGGCTGGAACTGGGAGCAACGCGTTAACGAAACCCTGCAACGCCTGCATCTGAACCCCGAGGCCATCGTGAGTGCGCTCTCCGGCGGTACCAAGAAGCGCGTGGCCCTGGCCCAGGCGCTGGTCGCCCAGCCCGATGTGCTGCTGCTCGACGAACCCACCAACCACCTGGACCTCGACTCGATTGAATGGCTGGAAGGCCTGCTCAAGGAATTCAAGGGCTCCATCATCACCATCACCCACGACCGCTCCTTCCTGGACAACGTGGCCACCCGCATCGTCGAGCTGGATCGCGGCAAGCTGATGAGCTACCCCGGCAACTTCGCCGCCTACCTGACCCAAAAGGAAGAGCAGCTGGCGCAAGAGGCCGTCATCAACGCCAAGGCCGACAAGCTGCTGGCGCAGGAAGAAGTGTGGATCCGCAAGGGCGTGGAAGCCCGCCGCACCCGCGCCACCGCCCGCATCAACCGCCTACAAGAGCTGCGCGCCAGCCGGGAAGCCCGCCGCGAGGTGGTGGGCAGCGTCAACATGGACGTCAACAGCGGCGACAAGAGCGGCAAGCTGGTCTCCGAGATGGTGCATGTGAGCAAGACCTTCGGCGACCGCATGATCGTGAAGGACTTCAGCGCCACCATTCTGCGCGGCGACAAGATCGGCCTGCTGGGTCCGAACGGCGCGGGCAAGACCACCCTGCTCAAGCTCATTCTGGGCGAGCACAAGCCGGATCCGGCACCGGCCAATGCGCCCAAGCCCGAACCCGGCCACAGCCCCTGGGGCACGGTGCGCCTGGGTGCCAACGTCACCGTCGCCTACTTCGACCAGATGCGCAACGCGCTGGACCTGGATGCGACGCTGGAGGACTTCATCAGCCCCGGCTCGGAGTGGATCGAGATCGGCAACCAGAAGAAGCACGTCAAGAGCTACCTGGGCGACTTTTTGTTCTCCCCGGCCCGCGCCACTTCCCCGGTGCGCTCTTTGTCGGGTGGCGAGCGCAACCGCCTGCTGCTGGCGCGCCTGTTTGCCCGCCCGGCCAACGTGCTGGTGCTGGACGAACCCACCAACGACCTGGACATCGACACCCTGGAGCTGCTGGAAGATCTGCTGCAAAGCTATGACGGCACCGTCTTCCTGGTCAGCCACGACCGGACCTTCCTGGACAACGTGGTCACCAGCACCATTGCCTACGAGGGCGATGCCAAGTGGCGCGAGTACGAAGGCGGCGTGAGCGACTGGCTGATCCAGACCAAGCGCGCCAACGACATTGCCGCAGCACAAGGCAAAACCACGGCCAAGCCCTTTAACTATGAGCGCGAGCAGCTACAAAAACAGGAGCAAGCCAGCGCCAAGGTGAACGCCTCCGCCCCGGCGGCACCAGCCCCCGCCAAAGGGCGCAAGCTGAGCTTCAAAGAACAACGTGAGCTCGATGGCCTGCCTGCCGCCATCGCAGCCCTGGAAGCCGAGCAAAAGGACATTGCCGATGCCCTGGCAGACGGCAGCCTGTTTGCCAAAGACAACGTCCGTGCGCTGGCTTTGACGGCCCGCAACGCTCAGATCGACGAGGAATTGATGGCAGCGCTGGAGCGCTGGGAGGTGCTGGGCAAGCCGGCTTAAAGCCCGGACCGCCCGGTGAAGTGCAGCAGGGTGCGCACCAGGTGGTCAATCTCAAACGGCTTGCCCACGTGCTCATTCATGCCGGCGGCCAGGCAGGCCTCGCGGTCTGAGGCCATGGCGTTGGCGGTCATGGCAATCACCGGTAATGCGTTAAAGGCCGGCATGGCGCGCAAGGCGCGGGTCGCTTCGTAACCGTCCATCACCGGCATCTGCACATCCATCAGTACCGCGTCAAAGGCATCCGGCTGGGCGGCGAGCAGCTCCACGGCCAGCTGCCCGTTGTCGGCCAGTGTGACCTCGGCCCCCTCCTGCTTGAGCAAACCCTTGGCGACCAACTGGTTGATCTTGTTGTCCTCCACCACCAGCAAGCGCATGCCATCCAGACGTTTGGGTTTGTCGAGCGCTTGTGGCGCGGCGGGGTTGAGCCCGGTGGCCGCCTTGGCACTCGCTGCCTGCGCATCCATGACCGCATCCAGCAGCATGGACGCCGTGACCGGCTTGACCAGAAAGCCGTTCAGCAAGGCCTGTTCATCCGCCGTGCGCTCGGCCATCATGGCGCGCCCATTGGCACTCACCATCAAGATCAACGGGGCGTGGCCGCGCATGGCTTCGCGGATGCGGCGGGTGCTCTCCCAGCCGTCCCACTCGGGCATGCGCCAGTCCATGAAGATCACCTGGTAAGGCTTGCCGTCGCGCAGTGCGGCATGCACCCGCTCCAGCGCTTGCGGGCCGCCGTCTGCCACCTCCACGTCCCAGCCCAGCGAGCGGGTCATGCTAGCCAGGAGCGTGCGGGCGACCGGGTTGTCGTCCACCACCAGCGCGCGCTGTGCTGCCAAAGGGTGGCGTTGCACCATGGAGACCGCGTCACTGACCGGTGCCTCAATTTGCAGAGGAATGGTGAAGTGGAAATGGCTGCCCTCACCCGGCACGCTGTTGACATTGAGGGTGCCGCCCATCAGGCCCACCAGGCGCTGGCAGATGGCCAGCCCCAGCCCGGTGCCCCCGAAGCGCCGGGTGGTGGAGGCTTCGGCCTGCGAAAAGCCGCTGAAGATGTGGGCCTGGTTTTCGGTGGCGATGCCGATGCCGGTGTCTGACACGGCGAACTCCACGAAGGCTTTGGCGCCATTGGTGGCTTTGAGGCGCAATCGGATGACGACCTCCCCCTGCTCGGTGAATTTCACCGCATTGCCGCCAAGGTTGATGAGCACCTGCTGCAGCCGCATGTCGTCGCCCACCAGCGCATTGGGCACGTCCGGGCCCACATCAAACAAGACCTCGATGGTCTTGGCCCCCACATTGGCGGACAGAATGACGGACAGGTCGCGCAGCAGTTGATCGGTGCGGAAGGGGCGCGGATCCAGCGTCATCTTGCCCGCCTCGACCTTGGAGAAGTCCAGAATGTCGTTGAGCAGGCTCAGCAGAGAGCGCGCAGCGCTGGCAGTGTTCTGGGTGTAGCCACGCTGTTTGTCGGTGAGCTCGGTGCCTTCCAGCAACTGCAACATCCCCAGAATCGCATTCATGGGGGTGCGCAGCTCGTGGCTCATATTGGCCAGAAACTGGCTCTTGGCCAGGCTGGCCTGTTCCGCCGCAAGGCGGGCCTTGTCAGCCACCAGTTTGGCCTGCTCCAGGGCCGCGCGGCTGCTTTCACGCTCGCGCACCAACATGGCCGTCTGGTTGAACATGGCCACCAGACTCTGGATTTCGGCGGGGGCTCCGTCGATGACCAACTTGTCGGTTTCTCCACTTCCGGTGCCCAAAGTCTGGACCACCTCGCGCAGCTTCTGGAGCCCCCCCAGCCAATGGTTCAATGCCCGGCGTATCAACAGCAAGCCCACGACCAGGCTGGCCAGCCCCACACCCAGCACCAGCACGCTGATGGACCACAAGTCCTCTGCTACCTGTTCAGCGTCGTATTCCAGGCGCAGGACGCCATAGTCTTTGCCGCCCACCGAGAGCGGCCGCGTCACATCGTCCAGGCGGAGTTTGACCCACTCCGCAATGAACGCAGGAGCGCCTCCCGCGGTTGCTACCCGGCTTTTGGCCACGACCGCAGCCCCACTGCTGTCTTTGAACATGGCCGTGGCAAACACCGACCCCTGCACCCCCTTGTCTAGGATGCGCAGTACGGTGTCGTAGTCGCCGATCAGCACACTGTCCTGGACCGATTGCGCCACGACTTCGATCAACATGACGGAGGAGGCCTGCGTTTCCTCAATCTGTTTGCGGAACTCATAGCTGATGAACGCCGCCAAGCCACCTGCCACGAAGAGCAGAAGCGTGGCGGTGTAGATCGCAAAGACGCGGTTGGTCAGGGTTGCGGGGGTGATGCGGTCCAGAAGTCGTGCAGTCATGGGTAAAAAGCAGTGCTCTGGCGCCCCGTGAAACGATCAGCGCAATGTGGGGGGCGCTGTCTTGTAAAAGTTGCGATAGCTGACGTATTCGCTGCCATTAGACGCTACAAAGCTGGCATCGGGCAACAGCCCGACCAGATTGCCAGAAGCCGCCAGAATTTTCACACCCTGCACGTCTTTGCCCATTTCCACAAAGGCCTTGCGCACCGCCTTCAGGTCTTGCTCCGGTACATTTTTGGAAGCCATCAGTGCCAGGTCATACAGGGGGGCAGACTGCCAGAGCACGCGGATCTTTTTGCCCTCGCGTTTGACCCAGCCCTCGGTGAGCTGGGAGTTGGCGCCCACGGCCTTGGCGCGCCCGCTGGCCAGCTGGGCAAACGCGCCATCCATATTGCCGCCAAACACCACGTCAACCGGGATATTGCGGTTGAGCAACTGGGCGTAGCTGAACTTGTAGGCCACCAGCGCTTCCGGCCCGGGAAAGGCCACCGGCTGGTTCGCCAGTTGCTCCAGCTTCTGGTACGGCGACTCCGCCAGAACCACGATCTGGCTGTGAATGGGTGGGGTCTGCCGGCGCCCGAAAACTTTCCAACCCAGTTGATCCCGGTCCGGGCTGAACAGGTGGTTGGAGAACACAAACTCCACCTCATTAGCCAGCACATAGGCGGTGGTGTCGGCCGAGGTGCGGCCTATCTTCAGCTGTAGCTTCACCCCGCTCTTGGCGGTGATGTATTCCATGATGGGGTTCCAGTAGCGGGCCGTGAGTTCCAGGCCGTACTGATTCACCGGGGAGAAGCGGTAGACCGGTGCCTCCTGCGCGAAGGAGGGTGCTGCGGCTCCAAAGACCAGGGCAGCGGCAGCGAAAGACAGGTATTGGCGACGATATTGCATGTGGACTCCGCGATAGCTTGTTATCGGTAGTTTCGCCGCACTACTGTAACGGGCCACGCAACATCACACGATGCCACGGGCCTGCAGGTCTTGTATCTGGCCCGCGTCCAGCCCCAGTTCCGACAGTACCGCCTGCGTGTGTTCGCCCAACGCCGGCGGCGGGTAGCGCCACTGGGCCGGCGCTGCGGACAGGCGGATTGGACTGGCCACAGTGCGTATGCAGTCATACCCCGTTGGCGCTATGGTTTCAGGAGCATCTTGCGCATATTCAGCACGGGCTACACCCTGATTGAGCACCAAACCTCTTGCCTGTACCTGGGGGTCCGCAAAAGCGCGCGCCAGGGTGTTGATCGGGCCACAGGGCACCGCTTTGTCCTCCAGCAAGGCCATCCACCCTTCCGTGCTGCGGGTGCGGGTGCGCTCCCTCATCAGCGGGATCAACACGGTGCGGTGCTCCACACGCCGGGCATTGGTGGCAAAGCGCGCGTCCTGCGCCCATTCGGGGCAGCCGGCGGCTTCGCAAAAGCGGGCGAACTGCCCGTCATTGCCGATGGACAGGAGCATGGCGCCGTCAAGCGTAGGGAAGTCCTGGTAAGGCACCAGGCTGGGGTGGGCGTTGCCGGTGCGGCCCGGCTCCACACCGGTATTGAGATACGCCGCGCCTTGGTTGGCCAGGATGGCCATACCTACATCCAGCAGCGCCATATCGATGTGCTGGCCCTGGCCGGTGCGGTGGCGCATTTCCACCGCCGCGAGGATGGCGGTGGCGGCATACATGCCGGTGAACATGTCGGTGATCGCCACCCCGGCCCGCTGCGGGCCACCGCCGGGCTCGCCGTCCGCCCGGCCGGTGATGCTCATCATGCCGCTCAGGGCCTGGATCATCAGGTCATAACCCGCCCGCCCGGCGTAGGGCCCTGTCTGGCCGAAGCCGGTGATCGAGCAATAAATCAGGCGTGGGTTCAGGGTGCGGAGGCTGGCGTAGTCCAGACCGTACTGCGCAAGGCCCCCTACCTTGAAGTTCTCCACCAGGATGTCGCTGTGTGCGGCCATCTGGCGGATCAATGCCTGCCCTTCCGGCTGCGCCATGTCGATGGTGATGGAGCGCTTGTTGCGGTTGCAGGCGGTGAAATAAGTGGCATCCCGCGTGGGGTTGCCGTCTGTATCCGGCATGAAGGGAGGCCCCCAGTGGCGGGTGTCATCACCGGCCACCGGGCGCTCAACCTTGATCACATCGGCCCCCATGTCGGCCAGCACCTGGGTGCACCAGGGGCCAGCCAGTACCCGCGAGAGGTCCAGCACCTTGAGGTGAGAAAGTGCGCTTGGGGAGGTGGGAGCGTATGGCATACCGGCTTGAATGCATGGAATGCGCCATCGTAGCGCTCTGACGCCTGTTTGACAGGGCCGAATTCGTCCGTAAAATCCGCCGCTGAAAACGATTTCATACAAGCGCAAAGCAAGGACACGCGGTGACTTCTCCTGAGCCTTTTCCCCTGCCCCCCTTTCCTTCGGATTTCCGCTGGGGCGTAGCCACCAGTTCGTACCAGATTGAAGGCGCAGCCGCCCAGGACGGGCGCGGCCCCTCCATCTGGGACACATTCTCCAAAACACCCGGCAAGGTGGTCAATGGCGACACCGGCGATGTGGCCTGCGACCACTACAACCGCCTGGAGTCCGACTTGGACATGATCCAGAGCCTGGGCGTGGACAGCTACCGTTTCTCGATTGCCTGGTCGCGCGTACAACCGCGTGGCTACGGCGCTTGGAACCTGCAAGGCCTGGATTTTTACGAGCGCCTGGTCGACGGTTTGTTGAAGCGCGGCATCGCCCCCTTCGCTACCCTGTACCACTGGGACTTGCCACAAGGCCTGCAAGACTTGCAGCAGGGCTGGGAAGCCCGCGATACCGCCTACCGTTTTGCCGACTACGCCCAGCGCATGGGCCATCTGCTGGGCGACCGTGTAGCCAGCATTGCCACCCACAACGAACCCTGGTGCACGGCCACCCTGGGCTACGACCAGGGCATCTTTGCCCCCGGCAAAAAAGACGTGCCCGCCATGCTGCGCGTGTCGCACCACCTGCTGCTCTCGCACGGACTGGCACTGCAGGCCATGCGCGCCGCCGGCGTGAAAGCGCCGCTGGGCATCGTGCTGAACCAGTCACCCACCACTGCGGCGACCGACAGCCCGGCCGACCAGGCCCGCGCCCGGCGCGAGTACGACCGCTTTGTGCGCTGGTACATGGACCCCCTCTTCCGCAAGGCCTACCCGCAAGGCCTGGAGCTGGCGCAGCCCGACAACATCCAGGCCGGTGACTTCGACATCATTGCCCAGCCTCTGGACTTTCTGGGCATCAACTACTACACCCGCATCTGGGCCAGCACCAGCACACCACCAATGCCCGCGCCCAACAAGGATGGCGTGTCCGACATGGGCTGGGAAAACTACGCGCAAGGCCTCTCGGACCTGCTGCAAGGCATTCACCGCGACTACACCCTGCCCCCCATTTACATCACGGAAAACGGATTTGCCGAAGCCGACACGGTGGTCGATGGTTGCGTGAACGACCCCGGCCGCCAGGCCTATATGCAGACCCACTTGCAGGCGCTGCATGAGGCCATGGCCGCAGGCGTGGATGTACGCGGTTTCTTCTACTGGAGCCTGATGGACAACTTTGAGTGGGCCAGTGGCTACGACAAGCGTTTCGGGCTGGTGCACGTGGACTACACCACCCAGCAGCGCACCCTGAAAGACAGTGCCCTGCGCTATCGGGCATTTATCGCAGGCCAGCGACGCTAAGGCGCCGGCGTCTCCCGGGGCCGGTCTGCGGAGGGCTCCACCACAGGATTGGCAGACTCCAGCTGCAAGAAGCGGTCCTCAATAAAGGCCTTCTCGGTCTTTTGCCGCTGAAACTCCAATTCGATCTGCTCAATCCGGGAGAGCAAGGCCTTTTCGCGGCTCGCCAGCATATCGATCTGCGCCTGCTGGTCATCAATCAGGGCAGACTGATCCACCCCGGCAGCGGGCGCATCCGGAGTCATTGCAGGGGTCTGCACCTGATCATTGATGCGGGAACGGATTTCATCCAGTTGCAAGGCATTTTCTTCGGCCTGGCGTTCGGCGGCCTGCGCGCGCTCGCGCGCCTCCTGCAACTGCGCCTCCAGTATCTCGGTTTGCTGCAACAGGCCATCCACAACCGACTGCTTCACCCCCTGCAACTCCCTGATCTCGCCGCTCAGTTCCCCGTTACGCCTGGACGCATCTTCCATACGGAAGCGGATTTCCTCGATCTGCTCCTGCAGGACATGGTTCTTGGACAAGGCCGTATTGAGCTCCGCTTGCAGCTTGGCACGCATGTCGTCCACCTGCTGTTGCTCTTCACTGCTGATTCCGGCGGGACGCGGGCCGGCGCCCCCATACGAGTTCTGCTCCAGGTTATCCGCGAGATTCTGCACCTTGAAGGACAAGGCGTTGATCGCGCGGCTGGCAGCGTTGTCGCCGCGCTGGTGCGCTTCCCGGACACGCTCCAGCTCGGTCACGGTCCGTTGCGCGGCCAGCTTCAGGTGTTTGCCCGCCTCCACCGTCAGGCCCGCTGCTTTGAGCAGATCCAAGCGGGACTGCGACGTGACAGCCAGCACGCGATAGAGCAGGTAGGCCGAGCCTGCCATAAACACCAGATTGGTGACAAAAAGAAAGCCGTAAGCGAGGTTGAGCCAGTTCATGATGCCATCACAAAAAATGCCATACGCCCTTCCCCATAGCCGGGAATAGCCAGGCGAAAGTCCGAGCGTTGCCCCGGCTGGGCCAACACCTCGGTCAACTTGGCGAAGGTGTTTTTCACCACACTGGCTTTCGCCAGGGACACCGCGGTCACCGGCGCAGCGGCTGTCTCGTTCAGGCTTTGCGCCAGCTCCTTCATGAAGGCGTGCGCCCGCTCCATCATGGCGGTGCCGGGCTGCCCGCTTGCGATGGCGGCGCGCACCTCCTGGGGTGACATCCGCGAAGCGCCTCCGCCCACCATGCACACCGCATTGGCATCCATGATGCCAATGGCATACACCCCCTTGCGCTCCGGGGCGGCGTACAGACCCAGCAGGTTATTGGGGGTGAGGGCGGCGACCGTCATGGGCTCATGGGGAATCAGCCGGAAAGGAATGCTTCCCAGATGATTGAGCAGCAGCTTCTGCATGGCGGTATGGTTGATGGGTTCCCCAGCGCGGGGGCGAACGCCGGACGCCGGATCCAGGGCCGCAGCCTCCCCCGGTTCTCCCATGCCGGCACCGGCCTGCGGGTGCGCAGCCCCCACAAGATCCTTGACGGCATTGGCAACCACCGCCACCAATTCCGCATCATTGAAGGGCTTGTGCAGAATAAACAAGGCCCCGTTGCTGACGGCCTCCTCCAGCAAGGCCGGTGTCCGCTCGGTGGTAACAAATCCGACCCGGACGTCCTGGTGCCCCAGCTGGCGCAGTGCCTGCACCATCTCCAGCCCCGACACCTTGGGCATGTGCCAATCCGTGATGACCAGGTCGGGCTTGAAGGTCTCAATCAAATCGAGGGCCTGCTCACCATCCATCGCGGTCTCGATCTCTATGGGTGTGTAACCGCAGTTCTGCACCGCACGCCGGATGATGGCCTGAATCGCACGGCTGTCATCCACCACCAGAAAGCGCAGCGCAGAGGGCAATTGAATGGGAACTGTAGACATGGTGCTTCAATGGGTTTGGCGGGAAGATTGGTAGACGACGATGCACAGCGGAGGGTGGGAAGAACCGCCTATGTAAAGCGCCGTGGGGGTGCACTCGGAGGCGATCTGCGCGTATTCTGCGGGACCGGCCAGAAATGGAAGTTCGATATGTACATCCTCGCTACCACCGATATGCAGGGCCATGCAGTCGGACAGCACATTGCACGCTTCCGCACAGGCATCATGCAAATCGGCGTCTTGGAGCGCGGCGATCTCCGTTCCGAACATGTGCGCAGCGACGGCCAGCGCATCACTGCGCTGCAAAAACACGCCGATACAGATGCGCCGTTTCTCCGCACGAACCTGCAGGGGCATGAAATAACAATACTCGGTGAGTGCGGGCACCGGCTCCAGCTCCGGAGAGAACACAAATGTGCGTTCCGTCCCGCTTAAGAAGCGCCACGCCCTGTCCAAGCCGGTGCACACCAGTTCTATATCCTGCGGGGATGCCAGATTCATGATCGGGGCAGTATCCGGTAATCGGATGCCACACGTCAATTCAGGCATCGGGGATGGCGTCATGGCTTCGCGGTCGTCTCGCGCACCATGAGTTCCAGCGGAGGCAGCTGCGGTGTCTCTGCAGGGTATCCCATCATCTCCAGCAACATGCGCGCTGCATACAAACCTACTTGATACACCGGCTGTCGCACGCTGGTCAGCGGCGGGGTCATGAACCTGGAAGTCGGCATGTCATCGAAGCCGACCAGTGACACGTCTTCGGGCACCCGCAGACCGCGCTGGTAGAGCGCCAGCCGGGCCCCCTGGGCCGTATCGTCATTCGCACAAAAAATAGCGCTAAACGGAACGCCACTGTCCATCAGCTGCTGCGCTGCGGCATGCCCGCCCTGATCGGTGAAGTCACCCCGCACCAGCAAGCGTGCATCGGGCTCAAGCCCCGCCTCGGCATGGGCTTGGAGATAGCCCTGGTAGCGGTCCTGGGCATCCGAGCGCTTGTCCACCCCGGCAATATGGGCGATGCGTGTGTGGCCGAGGGCCAGCAAATGCTGCGTGGCCAGGTAGCCACCGAACTTCTGGTCCACATGAATCGAACGCAGGTTGGGGCCTTCCAGCGCCCGCTCCGTGATGACCACCGGCTGTTGTTTGGCAACCGCAAGAACATCGGCATCGGCAATGTCGCTGGTCAGGATGATGACGCCATCTACCCGGCGCGAGGTCAGCAGCTTGAGACTGGCCACGTCGGTGCGGGCATTCCAGTGGCCGCTCACGATGAGGGGCGAATGGCCGCTGGCCTCCAGCCCCACCTCGATGCCTTTGAGCGCGCGTGCGTAGAACTGGCTCTCAATCGACTGGGTGAGCACGCCCACCGTCATGGTGATGCCAGTCTTCAGGCTGCGGGCAAAAATGTTGGGGCGGAACTGCAGCTGGGCAATCGCCGCTTCTACCGCCTCGCGTTTGGCCGGGGCCACCCGGGCGGTGCCATTCAAAATGCGGGAGACCGTACTCGGCGAGACCCCAGCCACGCGGGCCACGTCCAACAGCGTCACCGGCTCGGTGTTGCTGGAAGGAAGGGCAATGGCGGTGGTCATGCAGTTTCAGGCAGGCAGTTCAGACCCGCCGGAGTTTATGCGATGCCCACTCCGCCACCCCTTGCAGGCCCGGGCCGGCACCGCCCATCAGTTCGCGAAGGCCGCAATGCCCGTTTGCGCGCGGCCCAGAATCAGGGCGTGAATGTCATGGGTTCCTTCATAGGTGTTGACCACCTCCAGGTTCACCAGATGGCGGGCCACCCCGAACTCATCGCTGATGCCGTTGCCCCCCATCATGTCGCGGGCCATGCGGGCAATGTCCAAGGCCTTGCCACAGGAGTTGCGCTTGAGGAGGGAGGTGATCTCGACTGCGGCGCTGCCCTCCTCCTTCATCCGGCCCAGGCGCAGGCAGCCCTGCAAGCCCAGGGCAATTTCGGTTTGCATGTCCGCGAGCTTTTTCTGGATCAACTGGTTGGCGGCCAAAGGCCGACCGAACTGCTGGCGCTCCAAGACGTAATGGCGGGAGCGGATCCAACAGTCTTCAGCGGCGCCCAGGGCCCCCCATGCGATGCCATAGCGGGCGCTGTTGAGACAGGTGAAAGGGCCCTTGAGGCCACGGATCTCGGGGAAAGCGTTTTCTTCAGGCACGAACACGCCGTCCATCACGATCTCTCCAGTGATGCTGGCGCGCAGGCCCACTTTGCCGTGGATAGCCGGCGCCGACAGACCGGCCATGCCTTTTTCCAGTACAAAGCCACGGATGGGGCCGACCGCCCCCGCCGCGCTCACTTCCTTGGCCCAGACCACGAACACATCGGCAATCGGGCTGTTGCTGATCCACATTTTGCTGCCACTGAGCCGGTAACCGCCGGGCACTTTATGGGCGCGGGTGGCCATGCTTTGGGGGTCAGAACCGTGGTCGGGTTCGGTCAGACCGAAGCAGCCGATGTATTCGCCAGTGGCCAACTTGGGCAGGTACTTTTGTCTCTGGGCCTCGGTGCCAAATTCAAAAATGGGCACCATCACCAAGCTGCTCTGCACACTCATCATGCTGCGGTAGCCGCTGTCCACCCGCTCGACTTCACGGGCGATCAGGCCATACGCGACGTAGTTCAGACCGGGGCCTCCATAGGCTTCCGGGAGTGTGGGGCCCAGCAGGCCCAGCGCACCCATCTCACGAAAGATCGCCGGATCGGTGCTGCCCTCACGGAACGCCTGGGTTACACGGGGCAGCAGCCGGCCCTGGCAGTACGCAGCAGCGGCATCGCGCACCATGCGCTCATCGTCGGTCAGTTGGCGGTCCAGCAAAAAGGGGTCTTGCCAGTGGAAGGCGGCGTGGGTCATCGTGTGGTGGCTGTAGTGAAAGGTACGTGCAGACGGTGGCTATGGTAGTGCGGCATCACCCAGTCCGGCAAACGTGCATGGCACACATGGGGAAAGCCTCTGCTTGGTGCCAAGCCCTTCACATATGCACCAAGACAGCGCCCATCCAGCCACCACGGCCCGGGACCGCCAGCGGTCCTGCCACTTTCCACAGGGACAAACCCCTAGTTACAGCGTGGCACGTGGATTGCTAGCATGCAACTCATGACTTGACCAAACGGTCAGTTTTTAAAGGAGTTGCCAGCGTGTCTACCCCCTCTTCTTCTCCCATCGACGTTCGTGCAGGCCGCCTGGCCAGCGAGGACTACGTCCAACGCTTTGCCGACGCCACCCCGCGCTTCACCGAATCGCAAGCCCTGCTGGAGGCGGAACGCTGCCTCTACTGTTATGACGCGCCCTGCGCCACGGCCTGCCCCACCAGCATCGATGTGCCCTCCTTCATCAAGCGCATTGCCGATAGCAACCTGCGCGGCGCAGCGCACACCATTCTGGACAGCAACCCCTTGGGCGGCATGTGTGCCCGCGTCTGCCCCACCGAGAACCTGTGCGAAGCCGTCTGTGTGCGCAACACCCAGGAAGACCGGCCCGTGGCGATTGGCCGCCTGCAGCGCCACGCGGTGGACACCCTGATGGAGAGTGCCAAGCCCCAGATCTTTACCCGCGCCCCCGCCACTAGCAAAAAAGTGGCTGTGGTCGGCGCCGGCCCTGCAGGTTTGGCCTGTGCCTACACGCTGGCGCGTGAAGGCCATGACGTCCTCATCTTCGACGCCAAGCCCAAGGCCGGCGGCCTGAACGAATATGGCCTGGCCAGCTACAAAACGCCTGGCGACTTTGCCCAGCGCGAAGTGCAATGGCTGCTGGACATTGGCGGCATCACCATCCAGAACGGCTGGAAGCTGGAAACCGTGGCCCAGCTGGAGACGCTGCGCAAGGACTACGCGGCCGTGTTCTTGGGGCTAGGCCTGGCCACCACCCAGCCACTGGGGGTGGTGGGCGAAACCCTGCAAGGCGTGCAAGATGCAGTGGACTTCATCGCCACCCTGCGCCAGACCGAAGACCTGTCCACCCTGCCCGTGGGCCGCCGCGTAGTGGTAATTGGTGGCGGCATGACGGCGGTGGACGCCGCCGTGCAAAGCAAGCTGCTGGGCGCCGAAGAAGTGCACATGGTCTACCGCCGCGGCCCCGAGAGCCTGTCGGCCTCCACCGCCGAGCAGGAATGGGCGCAAACCCACGGCGTCACCATCCACCACTGGCTGGCGCCCGTGGAGGTGCTGGGCCACAGCGGCCATGTGAGTGGCATCACCTTTGCACACCAGGCGATGGTGGACGGCAAGCTCACCCCCACCGGTGAAACCACCACCCTGGCGGCCGACATGGTGCTCAAGGCCATTGGCCAGAAGCTGGGCAACCCCGTGTTGGCCGAGGCAGGCCTGACGCTCTCGGGCGGAAAGATTGCCACTGACGAAGCCGGCACCACCAACCTGAAAGGCGTATGGGCCGGCGGCGACTGCCGTGCCGGCGGGTTGGACCTGACCGTGGAGGCCGTGGAACACGGCAAGCTGGCTGCCAAGGCCATCCACGCGTACCTCAAGGCCTGATCGGCCCCTCCGTCACGAGACATCACGACCTCACAACCCCAAGAACACCGGAGTCACACCATGGCCAATCTCGCAACCCGTTTCGTCGGCATCCAAAGCCCCAACCCCTTCTGGCTCGCCTCCGCCCCACCTACCGACAAGGCCTACAACGTCAACCGTGCGTTTGAAGCAGGCTGGGGCGGCGTCGTCTGGAAGACGCTGGGCGAAGCCGGCCCGCCCGTAGTCAACGTGAACGGCCCGCGCTACGGCGCCCTGCTCTCCCCAGACCGCCGCCTCATGGGCTTCAACAACATCGAGCTGATCACCGACCGCGACCTGGAACTCAACCTCAAAGAGATCACCGAGGTCAAACGCAACTGGCAAGACCGCGCCATGGTGGTGTCGCTCATGGTGCCCTGCGAAGAGAAGAGCTGGAAGGCCATCCTGCCGCGTGTGGAAGACACGGGTGCGGACGGCATTGAGCTGAACTTTGGCTGCCCCCACGGCATGAGCGAGCGCGGCATGGGCGCCGCCGTGGGCCAGGTGCCCGAATACATCGAGATGGTTACCGCTTGGTGCAAGCAGTACAGCAAGCTGCCCGTGATCGTGAAGCTCACGCCCAACATCACCGACATCCGCAAGCCCGCCCAAGCGGCCAAACGCGGCGGGGCCGATGCCGTGAGCCTCATCAACACCATCAACTCCATCATGGGCGTGGACCCCTACACCCTGACCATGTCGCCCAGCACCGGCGGCAAGGGCAGCCACGGCGGCTACTGCGGTCCGGCCGTCAAGCCGATTGCGCTGAACATGGTGGCGGAGATCGCGCGTGACCCCGCCACCGCCGGCCTGCCCATCAGCGGCATAGGCGGCATAGGCACCTGGCGCGACGCGCTGGACTTCATCGCCCTGGGCTCCGGCACGGTGCAGGTGTGTACTGCGGCCATGGTGTACGGCTTCAAGATCGTGCAGGAGATGGAAAGCGGTCTGTCGAACTACATGGACGAGATGGGCTTCACCAGCGTGGACCAGATTGTGGGCAAAGCAGTGCCCACCGTGTCGGACTGGCGCTACCTGAACCTCAACCACATCAGCAAGGCCGTCATCAACCAGGACAGCTGCATCCAGTGCGGCCGCTGCCACATTGCCTGCGAAGACACCAGCCACCAGGCCATCACTTTTGAGAAAGACGGCAAGCGCCATTTCGAGGTCAAGGAAGACGAATGCGTGGGCTGCAACCTGTGCGTGACCGTGTGCCCGGTACCCCACACCATCAGCCTGCGTGATGTGCCCGTGGGCGATATGGACCAGCGCACCGGCAAACCCGTGAGCCCGGTGCACGCCGACTGGACCACCCACCCCAACAACCCCATGCGGGCCGCTGCCTGAACGGGCTTGTAAAGGCAGCACTTAGGCATCAAAATGATCTTTAGCCCCCGTACCTATTGCGCAAATAGCTATTGTTTTAGGAGCACTTCATGACGACTCTGTTTCTCCGTGGCGGCACCGTGGTCAACGCGGACCGCGAGTTCAAGGCCGACGTCATCACCCAAGACGGCAAGATCATCGCCGTGGGCGAAAACCTGAGTGCCCCTGCGGGCGCAACGGTGGTGGACGCGGGCGGCCAATACGTCATGCCCGGAGGCATCGACCCACACACCCACATGCAGCTGCCGTTCATGGGCACGGTGACCATGGACGACTTCTTCACCGGCACCGCAGCCGGTCTGGCGGGGGGCAACACCAGCATCATCGACTTCGTCATCCCCGACCCGCAAGAGAACATCCTTGACGCCTACAAAAAGTGGCGCGGCTGGTCCGAGAAGTCAGCCTCCGACTACAGCTTTCACGTCGCCATCACCTGGTGGGATGAAACGGTCAAGCGCGACATGGGCACCTTGGTGCAGCAGGAAGGCGTGAACAGCTTCAAGCACTTCATGGCCTACAAAAACGCCATCATGTGCGACGACGAAACGCTGGTGAACAGCTTCAAGCGCTCCCTCGAATTGGGCGCCATGCCCACCGTACACGCCGAAAACGGCGAGCTGGTTTACCTGCTGCAAAAGACCGTCTCCGAGATGGGCATCAAGGGGCCAGAAGGCCACCCGCTGTCACGCCCGCCCATGGTGGAAGCCGAAGCCGCCAACCGCGCAATTGCCATTGCCGATGTGCTGAACGTGCCCATTTACGTGGTGCACGTGAGCTGCGTGGAAGCGGCCGAGGCCATTGCCCGCGCACGCGCACGCGGCCAGCGCGTGTATGGCGAAGTGCTGGCCGGCCACCTGGTGCTGGACGACAGCGTCTACCGCCACCCCGACTTTGCGACCGCTGCAGCCCACGTCATGAGCCCGCCCTTCCGCCCTAAAGGCAACAGCGAGTTCTTGTGGCGCGGCCTGCAAAGCGGCAACCTGCACACCACCGCCACCGACCACTGCACCTTTTGCGCCGCGCAAAAGGCTGCGGGCAAGGACGACTTCACCAAAATCCCCAACGGCTGCGGCGGCATCGAGGAACGCCTGGCGGTGATCTGGGACGAAGGCGTGAACACCGGCCGCCTGACGCCCAGCGAGTTTGTGGCGGTCACTTCTGCCAACACCGCCAAGCTGTTTAACATCTACCCACAAAAGGGCAGCGTCAGTGTGGGCGCCGATGCCGATCTGGTGGTCTGGGACCCTGCGGGCACCAAAACCCTGTCGGCGAAGACGCAGTTCAGCAAGGGGGACTTCAACATCTTTGAGGGCCGCACCGTCAAAGGTATCCCCAGCCACACCGTGAGCCAGGGTGAGCTGGTCTATGTGCAAGGCGATTTGCGCGCCGTGCGGGGCAAAGGCCGCTACATCAAGCGCGCACCCTTCAGCGCCAACTTTGCCGCCAACAAATTGCGGGCCGACACGCTGGCCCCCACAGCCGTCCAGCGCTAAAGGAAGCACCATGACCACCGACACCCACATCGACACCGTGCTCGACATTTCCAAAATCCGCGTCAACGGCAAACGCCTCTGGGCCTCACTCATGGAGCTGGCGCAGATCGGTGCCACGCCCAAAGGCGGCGTGTGCCGCCTCACCTTGACCGACCTGGACAAGCAAGGCCGCGACCTGGTGCTGGGCTGGGCGCGTGAGGCCGGCATGACCATCACCATCGACAAGATAGGCAACGGCTTCATGCGCCGCGCCGGGCGCAACAACAGCCTGCCGCCCATCATGACCGGCAGCCACATCGACACCCAGCCCACCGGCGGCAAGTTCGATGGCAACTACGGCGTGTTGGCGGGCATCGAAGTGGTGCGCACCCTGAACGACCTGGGCATTGAAACCGATGCGCCCATTGAAGTGGCCTTCTGGACCAACGAAGAAGGCTCCCGCTTTGTGCCGGTGATGATGGGCTCAGGCGTGTTCGCCAAAGCCTTCACGCTGGAGCATGCCTATGCGGCCACCGACACCGAAGGCAAGACCGTCAAGGGCGAGCTGGAGCGCATCGGCTACATCGGCACGCAGGAGCCGGGCGACCACCCGATTGGCGCGTACTTCGAGACCCATATCGAGCAAGGCCCGGTGTTGGAAGACAACGACGTGACCATCGGCGTGGTCAGCGGCGTGCTGGGCATCCGCTGGTTTGACTGCACCGTGACCGGCATGGAAGCCCACGCCGGCCCCACGCCCATGGCCCTGCGCAAAGATGCGATGCTGGCCGCCACCCGCATCATGCAAGACGTGGTGGCCGCCGCCCACCGCCACCCGCCGCATGGCCGCGGCACCGTGGGCATGGTGCAAGTGTTCCCCAACAGCCGCAACGTGATTCCGGGCCGGGTGAAGTTCAGCATCGACCTGCGCAACAGCACCGACGCGCTGGTGGACCAAATGGCCGACGAGGTAAAAGCCTTTGCCGCCAAAGTGGCGCAAGAGCACGGCGTGGACGTGAAGATTGAAATGGTCTCCAGCTACAACGCGATTGCCTTTCACGACGACTGCGTGGACGCCGTGAGCCGCGCAGCCAAAATGCTGGGCTACAGCAACATGCCTGCCGTCTCAGGCGCCGGCCACGATGCCGTCTACATGGCCAAGCTGGCTCCCAGCGGCATGATCTTCATCCCCTGCAAGGACGGCATCAGCCACAACGAGATTGAAGATGCGAAGCCCGAGCACATTACCGCAGGGTGCAATGTGTTGCTGCATGCGATGTTGGAGCGGGCGAAGGTGGTTTGACGCCGACCAGATTTCAAGCTAAATCTACGGGCGCTACGAGGCAAATCAGCCTCTAGCGCCCGTATTCATTGCGTAAGAAGCTCCTAAATCAGAAGCACCACCTCGGAGGATCTTTAGACTTTCACCCGTTTGGGGGATACCTGCCGGTGATGTTGGACGATAGACTCGCGCTGCCTCACAGCGTCATCAGCACCAACGACAGGGAATGAAATGGAATCAAGCACAGCGTCAACCCAAGGGGTCAGGGATTTCTACGCGTCCAAGAAGAACGCACTGACCCTGACACGCTGGGGCCTTTGGTGTGGAGCGGCCATAGGTATTGCATTGCCTGCGCTGTCCGGCAAAGGCGCCAGCATCTGGCCTGTCGCCCTCTTCATGCTGGTTTTTGTAGCATTGCTGGACTGGTTCATCCGAAAGCAGCAACACACTGGGAAAATTCTCATCAGCGTCGATGCGGATGGCATTTCATCACCGGTATTCAACGGGAAGATCAAGCGCTACGAGTGGCGATCCGTGTCTGAAATCACGCTCACCCGGCTGCAGAATGTCCCTACCCTTCAACTGGTTCTCAGCCCCTCAATTGGGCAGCCCGATAAGAAAAGCTTCTGGACAGGGCTGAACCCCTCAAAACCTACACTGCCCTTATCGGCCTTGGACGAAGCTTCGCAAGCGCAGTTGCTGGAAGAGATCCAAAAGCAACGCCAAGCGCACGATGTGTTCTTTGCGCCAGCCAAGATCAACAACGAAATTGCAGAGGAAAAGGCATTTGCTGACCGGCTCAAAGCCTTGACTCCGACGCCCTGGGTCACTTACGGTTTGATGGCCGCCAACATTCTGCTCTGGTTCGCCACGCTGGTCCAAGGTGGCTCGGTCGCAGGGACACCCGCTGACCTGCTATTGCAATGGGGCGGAAACGCCACCTCCGAGGTACAACGGGGAGAGTGGTGGAGGATGGCAAGCGCCATGTTCCTTCACAACGGCTTGATGCACCTTGCGCTCAACATGCTGGGCTTGTACAGCGTAGGTATCACGGTAGAGCGCATCTATGGTCCCCGCCTGTTCGCGCTCATTTATCTCGGTTCCGGATTGGTGGGCAGTGCTTTGAGTCTGCACTTCGCAGCGCAAGGAGCGGTTTCGGTGGGCGCGTCGGGCGCGGTCTTCGGTATTGCAGGTGCCTTGGTTGTTGGCATATGGGAGCACCGCCGCCAGCTCCCTCGCTCCATCAGCAAACAGACACTGGTAAGTGCCGGCATATTCATTGTCTACTCGCTCGCACAAGGCTTCGCCCAGCAAGGCATTGATAACGCAGCCCACATCGGTGGGCTACTGGCGGGCAGCATTCTTGCCTACCTGCTTCCCGAGCAACTCGACCTGGAGCGCTATGGGCGCACAGTCCGGCGCAAATCGTTGGTGGCATTGACGATTGTTTTGGCGGCGGCCGCAGGACTTGCCACTGCTGCGCCGCAAGCGCGCATAGACCAACGTGGAGTCCAGCATTTCACCAAAGGCTTGCGCGCAATGTCGGAGGCATTTCAGTCGCTCGAACGGGAAGCAGAGCAGGTCAAGGCTGGCACGATGACCCTAAGGGAATCCGACGAAAGAAGCCGAACGGTGTTCGCCCCCATGATGCGCGATGTGCTGGCTGAACTCGCACGGGCGAACCTTGCGCCATCCGATCCGCGCCAGCCCATGCTGGTGGATGCCACGCGCATGTCGGAGCTTATGTTGGAATCACTGGCAATGGAGTCCGTTTTTCCGGCGGGACCGGACAAACCTGAGCCCGCCGATCCAGCACGGGCAGAGGCGATTGCCCGGGAACTCAAAACCGTCTCCGAGCATTTTGTGGCCTTGCAAAGCAAGAAGTAATCTACATGGAGGCGGTGGCCTCCCCCCATGCACTGCCCCCGCGCGCAAACTTACGGTTGACTCCCGGTGGATTGGCAAAATTTGCCAATCCACCTAGAATTTCGGCCATGAGCACCATGAACATTTCCCTGCCCGAGGGCCTCAAGGAATTCGTTGATGCACAAGTCGGTTCGCGTGGCTTTGGCACCAGCAGCGAGTACGTCCGTGAGTTGATCCGCAAGGATCAGGATCGCCAGCAGTTGCGCGCTCTGCTGCTGGCAGGCGCCCAGTCGGCTCCCACTGCGCCAGTCAATGCGGCCTACTTCGACAGCCTACGCAAGCGCATCACCAGTAAGAAATCCAAGTGAAGTCCAAAGCAGTAGTTCAGCGCACGCTGGCACTGAGTGACGTGGACCAAGCCATCGCACACTACGTAGAACAAGATGCAGAGGCCTCAGCACTTGGTTTTGTAGATGCGCTGGAGCGTGCGTATTCCCACATCAGCAAACACCCGACCACCGGGTCGCCGCGCTATGCGCATGAGCTGAGCATTCCAGAACTCCGTTCTTGGCCTTTGAGCAAGTATCCCTACTTGATTTTTTACCTGGAACAAGCGGACCACATCGACGTTTGGCGCGTGCTCCACATGAAACGTGACATCCCAGCCTGGATGGTGGACGGTGCAGATAAGCGCTGACTGACGATCTCATCCGCTTGCCCCATTCCATCCCATGACCACACCCCCTCTCCAACCTTTCAACCTTGCTCGCCCTGATGCAGCCGCCCGCGCGATGTCTGCATTGCAGCAACTGCAGCATGCATCCGGAGGGTGATTTATGATGAAATCGGCCTGTAGCGCCCATGCTTATTGCGCAAGCAGCTCCTAAATCAGGAGCAACCAAACAGCCCCATCGCGCATATCATGGCGTCCACAGATAACCCACTTTCCGGAACCCCCATGACCGACTCCACCCCCTACGTGCCGCCCAAGGTTTGGACCTGGGACAAAGACAATGGCGGCGCCTTCGCCAGCATCAACCGGCCCATTGCCGGCCCCACGCATGACAAAGAATTGCCCGTGGGCAAGCACCCGTTGCAGCTGTATTCGCTGGGCACTCCCAATGGCGTGAAAGTGACCATCCTGCTCGAAGAGCTGCTGGCGCTGGGCCACACCGGCGCCGAGTACGACGCGTGGCTCATCAACATCCGCGATGGCGACCAGTTCGGCTCCGGCTTTGTCGGCGTGAACCCCAATTCCAAAATTCCGGCCTTGCTGGACCGCAGCGGGCCCGAACCTTTGCGCGTGTTCGAGTCCGGCTCCATCCTGCTGTACCTGGCCGAAAAGTTTGGTGCGTTCTTGCCCAAAGACATTGCGGGCCGCACCGAGACGCTGAACTGGTTGTTCTGGCAGATGGGCAGCGCGCCCTACCTGGGCGGCGGCTTCGGGCACTTTTATGCCTATGCGCCCACCAAGATCGAGTACGCCATTGACCGCTTCGCCATGGAAGTCAAGCGCGAGCTCGATGTGCTGGACCGGCGCCTGGCCGACAACGAATACCTGGCGGGCAGCGCCTACACCATTGCCGACATGGCGGTCTTCCCCTGGTACGGCGGGCTGGTCAAAGGCTGGGCCTATGGCGCTGCCGAGTTCTTGAGCGTGCACGAATACCGCCATGTGCAGCGCTGGGCAGACCAGCTTTACAGTCGCCCGGCCGTCAAGCGCGGCCGCATGGTCAACCGCACCAGTGGTGAGCCTTCAGAGCAAGTGCACGAACGCCACGACGCCAGTGACTTTGAGGGCAAGACACCGGCCTCTTGAATTTTTCGGGTGCGGACATTGCCAACGCCTGGCGGTGCGCGCGTGCGCTGTTATTGATACGGTAAGCCAGCCGCCTCAGCATACACCGCCTTGAGCTGCAAGTCTTCATGGCTATCGCGGTAGATGCTTGCAATGGCCTGGAACTGGTCTTGCACCGCCAGAAAGGCATCCACCATGTCCGGGTCGAAGTGGCGGCCGCAGCCCTGGGCGATGATGTCCACCGCTTGCGTGTGCGGCAAGGGCGCTTTGTAAACGCGGTGGCTGATCAGTGCGTCATACACGTCGGCCACGGCCATCAGGCGGGCCGACACCGGAATGGCATCGCCCGCCAAGCCTTGGGGGTAGCCGCTGCCATCCCATTTTTCCTGGTGGCCATAGGCAATTTCTTTGGCCATGGTGAGAAACGCCACCTCGGTGCCCAGCTCCCGTTCGGCATGGGCAATGGCGTCCCGGCCCAGAGTGGTGTGGGTTTTCATGATCTCAAATTCCTCGGGGGTGAGCTTGCCCGGCTTGAGCAGGATGCGGTCGGGGATGCCCACTTTACCGATGTCATGCAAGGGCGCAGACTTGTACAGCATGTCAATGGTGGCCGGGGTGAGGTAGGCGCTGAACCTGGGGTGCTCGGCGAGCTTGCGCGCCAGGGACTGCACGTAATGCTGGGTGCGCCGGATGTGGTTGCCGGTGTCTGAATCACGCGTTTCCGCCAGCGAAGCCATGGCCAAAATGGTGACGTCCTGGATGGCCGACACTTCACGCGTGCGTTGGACCACCTCGGCTTCGAGGTACTCGTTCTGGTCGCGCAGAAAGTCGGCCGACGCTTTCACCGCCAGCTGGTTGCGCACCCGCGCCAGCACGATAGGCGGGCTGATGGGCTTGGTGATGTAATCCGCCGCCCCCAGGGAGAGGCCGTAGGCCTCATCTTCCGTCTGCACCTTGGCAGTCAGAAAAATCACCGGGATGTGCTGCACCGCCGGGTCCGCCTTGAGGCGGCGGCAGACTTCATAGCCGTCCATGCCCGGCATCATGATGTCGAGCAGGATCAGGTCGGGCGGGGCCTCCCCGGTAACGATCTTGAGGGCTCGCTCTCCGTTGTTAGCGCCCTTGACTTTGTATGCGTCCCGCAACAAGGACTGCATGAGCATCAGGTTCTCGGGGGAGTCGTCCACCACCAACACAGTGGGGCGACCTGGCAAAGCAGCGGGGTTAACCGGCATCGGTGTTTCCTTCCATGACATCCCGCACGATGACGGCGGCAGTTTCAAAGTCGAAGCGCTGCAGGCTGGCCTGCAGGGCATCAAAACGGTCCGGGTGGGCGGCGCACCACCACGCCGCGTGCCGCCGGAAGACTTCCGTTGCTTCCATGTCGTCGTCTTCCAGCAGACTGAGCAGCCGGGCACCGGCCAGCTGCAGGCTGCCCGTGTCGCTCGCCAGCATGTCCGCCGGCAAGGGCAGGGATGCCAAGGCAGCCTGCAGGGCCTGCCATTGGGGCTCCAGAACAGCGGCCAGCGCTTCCCATGCAGACTGTTGTGCCACCGGGTCGTCACCCGCCTGCTCCAGCGTGGCTGCACGCTGCTGTATCTCCGTGAATCCGATATGGCCGGCCACAGACTTCAGGGTGTGGGCGATCTGCCCCAGCTGGTCTGCGTCCCCGGCCTCCAGTGCATGGCGCAGTTGCGGGATGGCCTGGGCCTGCCCTTGCACAAACCTGTGCAACAGGGAGAGGTACACATCGCGCTTGCCCAATACGCGGCGCAGGCCGGCTGCCGTGTCCAAGCCGTCGATCTCGGGAAGCCCGGGGGCCGGGCCTGCATGGGCTTGCGCGGGGCGCGCGTCGTGCCCCGGCGCCACCGGCTCCCGGTCGCCCAGCCAATGCAGCAGTCTGGCAAACAGGTGTTCTGGCTCTATGGGCTTGGGCAGATGGTCATTCATGCCGGCGGCCAGGCAGGCGTCGCGGTCAGACGCCATGGCATTGGCGGTCATGGCAATGATGGGCAAGGCGTTCAAAGCCTCGTTCTGGCGGAGCATGCGGGCGGCGGTCAGTCCGTCCATCACCGGCATCTGCATGTCCATGAGTACCAGGTCAAACCGGCCGGGCTGCACCTGTGCCAGCGCCTCTTGGCCGTTGCGTGCCACGCTGACCTGCACGCCGACCCCTTGCAACAGCTCGGTCGCCACTTCTTGGTTGAGTTCATTGTCTTCCACCAGCAGCACCCTGGCACCGCGCAAGCGGTTCATGGCCTCGTCATCTGCCAAGGTGCCCCGGATGCGGGAGAGGCCGGGGGCCTCGCTCAGCTCACGCGCCACGCTATCAAACAACACGGAGGCGCTTACCGGCTTGACCAGCACCGTTTGGATGCCTGCGGCCTCTGCGCTGTTGAGCACCTCTTCCCGGCCGTAGCCCGTGACCAGCACCAGATGGGCTTGCACCTCCAAGGGCAGGGCACGCAGGCGCTGGGCCAGTTCCACGCCGTTCATGCCCGGCATCTGCCAGTCCATGAAAACGATGTCATAGGGTTGCGCGGTGTGCGCCGCCTTGTAAACAGCCTCCAGGGCCGCAGGGCCACCATCCACGGCGTCGGCGACCAGGCTCAAATCCTGCAGCATGCCCTGCAGCTGGCTGCGCGCACTGTCGTTGTCATCGACCACCAACACCCGCTTGCCGTACAGCTCGCTGCGCAACACCCGGGCCCGACCGGTGCTGCTGCCCTTTTGCAAGCGTGCGGTGAACCAGAAGGTGCTGCCTTGGCCGAACGTGCTTTCCACCCCGACCTCGCCCTCCATCATCCGGGTCAGCTGGCGGGAGATGGCCAGCCCCAATCCGGTGCCACCGAAGCGGCGGGTGGTGGAGGCATCGGCCTGCTGGAAGCTCTGGAACAAAAGGGGCATCTGGTCTTCCCGGATGCCGATGCCGGAGTCGCGCACCGCAAAGTGCAAGAGCACGTGCGTGTCACTTTCCTCCCGGACCTGCACCCGGATGTCAATCTCGCCCTGCTCGGTGAACTTCACTGCATTGTTGGCGTAATTCACCAACACCTGCCCCAGGCGCAAGGGGTCACCGACCAGGTGCAGGGGCACCTGCTTGTCCACATCAAACACCAGCTCCAGCCCCTTGGAGGCGGCTTTGTCGCCCACCAAGGCCGCAAGGTTGTCCAACACCTTGTCCAGCTCGAACTCAATGTGCTCGATCTTCAGCTTGCCGGCCTCGATCTTGGAGTAGTCCAGGATGTCGTTGATGATGCCCAACAGATGCTGGCTGGAGGACTGGATCTTGTTCAGGTAGCCCCGCTGGCGCTCCGTGAGCCCGGTCTTCTGGACCAGGTAGGACATGCCCATGATGGCGTTCATGGGCGTGCGTATTTCATGGCTCATGTTGGCCAGAAAGCTGCTCTTGGCACGGTTGGCTTCTTCCGCTTGGCGGTGGGCATGCTCGATGGCCTCGCGGGCCTCATGCGCGGGGGTAATGTCTTCCAGCACCCCCAACACGGCATTGCGGTGGTCCGGGGTGTCAAACACCCGGGCCGATGCGCGGGCCCAGAACAGGCTGCCGTCCTTGCGCACCATCTGGAGCTCCATGTTCTGCAATTGCCCGCCAGCACTCAGGCCCTGGACTGCTTGGCCCATAGCCTCGTAGCTTTCCTCGGTGGGGTACCAACTGCGGGTCGCTTGGCCGAGAAGCCCACCGGGCGCGTAGCCGAACAGCTCTTCCAGATTGCGGTTGCACTGCACCACCACGCGATCGACCATGAGCACAATGCCCACCGTCGCCATCTCAAAAATGGCGCGCTGCTCGGCGTGGGCCAGCGACAACTTTTGCTTTTCATCCGAGAGTGCCTCCAGCGTGCGCTCCAGGCTGGCGGTGCGCTGGGCGACCTGGTCCTCCAGGTTGGCATTGAGGCTGCGGATTTCCTGCTCGGCACGCAGCCGGTCCGTCACGTCCCGCATGATGACGGTAAGCAGGTCCTGCCCTTCGAGCACCAGATGGGAAATGGACGCCTCTGCGGGGAACTCCGAGCCGTCACGGCGCAGCCCACGCACCAAGGATTGGCCACTCAAACGGCGCCGGGTCCGGCCTGTGCGGGCGAACAGATCCATGTCGCTGGCATGGCCGTGACGCACCGCCTGGGGAATCAGCATGTCCACCTCCCGGCCCAGCACCTCTTGGAGGGTGTAGCCGAAGAGCTCCAGTGCCGCCCGGTTCATCACCACGATACGGTGCTGCCGGTCCACCGTGATGATGGCATCCATGGCCGCATCCACAATGCCCTCCATGCGGGCCCGGCTGGAGGCTACGTTCTGCTGCGCCTGGACCACCCGCGCCAGCATGTCGTTGAAACTGTGCGACAGACGCCGGATCTCGCGCGGCCCCCCTTCCAGTGCCGCTTCGTGCAGGCTCCCGCCCAGGGTGAACTGTTCGGCCGCGTCCTCCAGCTGCCGGATGGGCCGTATGACATGGCGCTTCAAAATCACCGACAGGCCGGCGATCAGGGCCAAAGCCAGCACCAACTGCGGCCACAAGCGGTTTTGCGCGTGCCAGAGCACCAGCTCCAGGTCGGGCTGGATGTCGTACTCCAGGTAGATCACCCCGTAGCGCTCGCCCCGCCCCCATTCGTCTCCCGCCACACGGTGGTAGGGCGCATACACGGTGATGCGCGCCTGCGACTCGGAAACCTCGATATCGGGCAGGCTACCTGCCGCTGCGCGCTGGAAGCGCCCCATGTCAAAGCCGGGGATCAGCCCGTGCACCGGCAGCCCGCTCCAGCCCAGGCGATGCGCCAGATCCACCTGAGCTTCCCCGTCCAGCACCACGATAGCTGTGACCGCACGGTCGGTGGACGCGACCGCCAGATCCGCAGCGACCTGGCTGCGCTGGTGCGCCAGGCCGCGCTCTGCATTGCGGGCCATGTGCTCGGCCACCAGCAGGGCCAGGTGGGACTGGTGGCTAACCAGCGCAGCCCGGTCATTGACGATCCCGGTAAAGAAGGAAATCAGCAACATCGACACCACGGTCACCGCCAACCCGGCAGGCAAGGCCACACGCAGGGAAAAGTGATGCACAGGCATGCGGCTTAGATTGGCAGAAAGCGGGTATCTACCAGTTCTTCGGGAGGGGAGCGGCGGCGCATCGTACCGGCTTCCATCATCACCCGCTGCAGCTCCATGGCGCTCTGCAGGACGGTGCCTTCAGGCCCCAGAAGCCTGCGGTTGTCTGCCACATCGGGCAGGTGCAAGCCCCGGTAGGCGGCCGGCACCTCCGCCGCCGGTGCCAGCAAACGGGCTGCCATGAGGGATGAGGCCTCTTGCGGTTGCGCCAGAAAAAAGCTGCGCGCCTGGAAATGCGCGGCCACCAGGGTGCGGATAGCGTCGGCCTGGGGCTGCAGGGCGTTGGCATGCACCGCGAGCACATCCACAATCCGCCCGGGAATGCGGGCGCTGTCGAAAATGCGCCGGGCACCTTGCGCTTCGAGCTGGGTGGCCCAGGGTTCGGCCGTCACCACGGCGTCCACCGTGCCGCTTTGGAAAGTGGCCACCGTGCCGTCCAGTGACACGGGGACTTTGCGGACCTCATCGGCCTGCAGCTGCGCGGCCCGCAACAAGGCGTTGAACATGACCGAGCCCATAGGCCCCGGCTCCACGGCAATGCGTTTGCCCCGCAGGGTGTCCAGGGTGATGCCGCGGCGGGCCACGACCACATCGGCCCCGAGTGAAATGTCCATCACCATCACCGCCCGCAAGTCCACCCCTTCGGCGCGGGCACTCATCATTTCGTCCAGGGTGAGGGCTGCGGCTTCCAGCTGGCCGGCCGCCAGGGCGCGCAGGGTGTCGGTGTTCACCAGCATTTCCACCAGGCGGACTTTGCGGGGATCCAGCAGGCCCCGCTCACGGGCCAGAAACATCAATTCATAGCCGGCGAACACAATCGCCCCCACCCGCAGCACCGGCACCGGCTTGCTGCAGGCCGGCAAACAGGGCGCGAGTGCCATGGCCATGCCCCCGGACAGCCAGCGTCGGCGACCGGGAAGGGGGGGCGCAGCGGGGCGCATCTCCAAGGGCTGTGGTGGCATCTCTTGGCGTCCATAGGATGGGTTGAGGCCAGTGTACGTGGGGCCTTTGGGCGCCACAAGTGACTTGGATCAATTTCTGTACCATGGGCGCACACCCCATGACTCCCCACCTCCCGCGCCGCGCCACATGCCCCCGCTGCCTGCACCCGCAGCGCACCTGCATCTGCCATCTGGCCGTGCCCACCACCAGCCCCTGCGAGTTGCTCATCCTGCAGCACCCGCTGGAAGTGCAGCACGCCAAAAACAGTGCGCGCCTCTTGCACCTGAGCGTGCCCGGTAGCCGCATGGTAGTGGGTGAGGCCTTTGACGACGCAGTACTGCAGGGGCTGATGCCCGATGACAAATACACCGTGCTGCTGTACCCGCCCACGGCCTTCGAGGGGCACGCTGTCCCCGCACAGTTGGAGAGTGCGAAACTTGCCGCCCCCGAAAAGCTACGCCTGGTGGTGCTGGACGCCACCTGGCGCAAGAGCCGCAAGATGCTGCACCACAGCCCCGGCCTGCAGCGCCTGCCGCGCCTGGCCCTGGACGCGGTGCCGGAGGGCCGCTACGCCATCCGCAAGGCGCATGCGCCGGGCCAGCTCTCCACCCTGGAGGCCACGTGCGCGGCGTTGGCGCAACTGGAGCGCAACACAGAACGCTGGCAGCCGCTGCTGGCAGCCTTTGATGCGTTTGTGGCCCGCGAGATGAATTACATGCCAAATAAGCCTTCAGCGCCCGTAGAGCAAGCGCAAGCAGCTATTGATTTTGTAGCAATCAGCCCTTGCGGACGAACTTGAAAATCAGGATCCAGAACACCAGGATCAGCGAAGCCACCGGGAACTGCAGCGCCGTGGGCATGAAGTAAATCACCAGCACGCCGGGGATCCAGACGCACCACATGGCAATCAGCACCGGCAGGTACTGGCGGGTCAGGAAGTCGGCCGACAAGAGATGCCGCAGCGTCTGGCGCGTGAAGCCGCCCTCGCGCCATGCAAACAGCGCCACGACCACAAAGTTGGACACCGGTGAGTACACGAACTGGTCAAACAGCATCTTCTTGAGCAGCGTGCGCGCATCGCTTTGCGCGCCGAACAGCTGCACCTGCACGCTGTACAGCAGGTCCACCGTCAGGCCTATGCTGCCGAAGACCAGCGCGGCGTAGAGCACGTCGCGACTGGTCTTGCGCGTCCAGCGCTGGCGGCCCAGGGCCACGCTCAGGCCCTCGGGCACCAGCACGGCAAACACCACATAGGACACGAACGCGAACGACAGGCCCCAGGCCGCTTTCACTTCGCCCCAGCGCGCCAGGCCCTGCTCAAAGGCGGGCACGGTGGCATAGGCCAGCAACAGCAGGGCCAGACCGCACCACAGCAGCAGGCCGGGCAGCGCGTTGGCGCGCAGGGCCGCGCGCACTTGTTGCAGGGCGGACGGGGTGGACAGCGCCGTCATGCGGCGGCAGCCGCAGCGGCAGCGGCAGCGACAGCCAGGGCCAGTTCGGCCATCTTCACCGCGCCTTCAAAGCTGCGCGCTCCACCTATGAACAGGTTGAGGTGGCAGAACACGCTGTCCGCCACACCGTTCACTGCGGCCAACTCGCCATCGCGCAGGCCGGCCCAGGCGTCGGGCAGGTCCATGCGGGCGGTGAAAGAGCCGGCTTCGACCGGCACGGTCTTGATCTGGTACTGGTTGCCGTCCGAATCGGGGTAGATGACGAACACCACTTCGGGCATTTCGTTCAGCACCACATGCGTCCAGGGCATGCCGCCCTCTTGCAGGTGCAGCACCCGGCCACCCAGCAGGCGCGGCGCCTGGCGCACGGTGTCCATGGCGCGCAGCTGGGCCACTTTTTTGCTGATGGCGTGGTCCAGAAACTTGCGGGTGATGGCAATTGCCTCGCGGAAGCGGGTTTCCAGCAGCTGGGCCTTGGCGGCCTGGTCCAGGCCTTTTTCTTCCAGCCAGTGGGTGTTGAGCTGCGCAATCAGGCTGGAGAGGCCGAAGATGCCGGGCGACACATCGCCCTGGCCGGTGTCCACGATGTCGAGGTACTGCACCAGCGAATGGTCGATGGAGCGCACGATGTCAGCCACGGCTGCATCGTCCAAGGCATGGCCCTGGGCCTGGCACCAGGCCTGCACATAGGCCGTGCCAAAAGCCGACCAGACCAGGCCCGCACTCGCGTAGCCCACGCCGGGTACAGTGGAGCCGTCCACCTCGGTGGCCGGGCGGGCGCCGTCAAAGCCGCGCTGGTGGTGGTCAAAGCGGCCCGTGGCAGCGTCCCACACGCCACCCACATCGACCACGAAATCGGCGGTGTCAATCAGCTCTTGCTTGCGGGTGCGGATCAGGCGGTGCGAGGGAAAGACCCCCATCAAAATGCCCACGCCAAAGACGTCATCGGCGTGGAAGGTGCCACTGTGCGTGGCGATCAGGGTGGTGGAGGCTTCAGTCATCCCCCGATTTTAATGAAATCAGGCCCTGGCGCTCACAGGACATGCGCAATACGCTATGTTTTTTATAGCGACTTCACTCCACTCCTGCAGGGCGACACAAAGCTTTACACACAGGTGTCCATCGGTACACACAGCGCTACCAGAATGCATTCCTATCCCGACAAGCATAGGAGAGTCATGGTCAAACGTCCCCATCTTCAGGCAGTGCTACTGTGTGCAGCGGCACTGGGCAGCGTCGCAAGCGGGGCCCAGGAAGTGGGCCGGGTGATTTCCAGCCAAGCCGTCATTCAGCAAGTGGCGGTGCCGCGTCAGGTCTGCAGCACCCAGCAGGTCGAAGTGCAGCCCCCCAAATCCGGCGCGGGGGCGGCTATAGGCGCCATCACCGGCGCCGTGGTCGGCAGCGCTGCCGGAGGACGGGGCCCGGGCCAGGCGGCCGCCACGGCCGTGGGCGCCGTCGCGGGTGCCATCCTGGGTGACAAGGTGGAAGGCACGCCGGACACCCAAGTCAAAACCGTACAGAACTGCCAGATCCAGAACGTCTACGAGAACCGCACCGTGGCCTACAACGTCGTGTATGAATACGGCGGCAAGCAGTACAGCGTGCAACTGCCCCAGGACCCCGGCCCGACCATTGCCTTGCAAGTGACGCCGGTGGGCAGCACCACGGCAACACCGGCCAGCCCGGCGGTCATCACATCCACCCCGGTCATCGTGCAGCCGGTGGTCATGGACACTCCGGTGGTGGTTCCCAGGGTGTACTTCCCGTACTTCTGGGGTTGGGATGACGGTCCGCGTGGCCACCACCATCGACGCTGAGCCGGCCCTTCACAGGGCGTGCAGCCAGCCCAAACCGTCCCGCGTGGCCCCCGGCACCACGCCGCGCCGGGGGCGGTATTCGCAGCCCACCCAGCCCTCCCAGCCGCAGGCGGCAGATACCTCGTCGATCACCCCCAACAAGTACGGGTAGTTCAGCTCGCCCACATCCGGCTCATGGCGGCCCGGCACACCGGCGATCTGGATGTGGCCGACGCGGCCGGTGGGCAGGTAGTGGCGGATTTTGGTGGCCACATCGCCTTCCATGATCTGGCAGTGGTAGAGGTCAAACTGCACCTTCAGGTTGGGCGCCCCCACGGCCTGCACGATGGCATGGGCCTGGTCCTGGCGCTGCAACAAGTAGCCGGGAAAGTCGCGGGTGTTGATGGGCTCAATCAACACCTGCCGGCCCGTTGCGGCTGCTTGGCCGGCTGCCCAGGCCAGGTTGGCGCAGTACACCGCCTCCAGCGCCGCCGGGTCCGCACCCTGCGGCACCAGGCCGGCCAGCACGTGGATGCGCGGGCACTCCAGCACCCCGGCGTAGTCCAGTGCGCGGGCAAAGCCGCTGCGGAACTCGGCCTCGCGCCCCGGCAGGCAGGCGATACCACGCTCGCCGGCATCCCAGTCGCCCGGCGGGGCATTCATCAACACCTGTTGCAAGCCATGGGCATGCAGTTGCGCGGCGATGTCTGCGGGCGCAAACGCGTAGGGAAACAAAAACTCCACCGCCGTGAAACCATCGTGCGCAGCGGCGGCAAAGCGGTCCAGAAAGGGGTGCTCGTTGTAGAGCAGGGAGAGGTTGGCGGCGAATCGGGGCATGGCGCTGAAAGTGTAATGGTCCACCCCGTGGCGCACGGTCACATCAAGCGGCTAGGATGGCGGCCAGAACAACCTTTCAACTTTCAAGGACAAGACCATGGAATTTTTGAGCGACCCGAACGTCTGGATAGCCTTTGCCATGCTGACCGCACTGGAAATCGTGCTGGGCATTGACAACATCATCTTCATCTCGATTCTGGTGGGCCGCCTGCCGCCTGAGTTGCGCGACAAAGCGCGCCGGCTGGGCCTGGGCTTTGCGATGATCTCGCGCCTGCTGCTGCTGTTTTCGCTCAGCTGGGTCATGGGCCTGACCGCAGACCTGTTCAACGTGGCAGGCAAGGGCTTCAGTGGCCGGGACTTGGTGTTGCTGGCCGGAGGCCTGTTTCTGCTCTACAAAGCATCCCACGAAATTTTTGTGGAAGTGGAGGCCCGCGAGGAGCATGCCCCGGCCGCCACAGAAGACGCGGTGATGAAGGCAGCGGGAGCCAAACTGTTCTGGTCCATCATCGGGCAGATCGCCATCATCGACATCGTGTTTTCACTGGACTCGGTGATCACGGCGGTAGGCATGGTGGACCAGATCAGCGTGATGGTGGCCGCCGTGGTGGTGTCTGTCGGCGTGATGCTGGTGGCGGCCAAGCCCATCGGGGAGTTTGTGGACCGCCACCCTTCGGTGAAGGTGCTGGCACTGGCCTTCCTGGTCATGGTGGGCATGGCGCTCACCGCCGAAGCGTTTGACGAGGAAATCCCCAAGGGCTACATCTACGCGGCCATGGCGTTTTCGCTAGCCGTAGAAGCCTTGAACATCCGGGCCCGCGCCAAACGCAAGGCCCTGAACGGTTCTTAAACCTCGACCTGCGCGTTCTCCGGCGTCTGAATGGGGCCGGTGCCACTGAAGCGCTCCAGCATCAGGTAGAGCACCGGCGTGATGAACAGGGTGATGGCCTGCGAGAAGATCAGGCCCCCCACCACTGCCAGGCCCAGCGGCTGGCGCAGCTCAGCACCGGCGCCCAGGCCCAAGGCAATCGGCAAGGCCCCCATCAAGGCCGCCAGCGTGGTCATCATGATGGGCCGGAAGCGCAAGATGCAGGCCTCGCGGATCGCCTCGGCGGGCGTCATGCCCTGGTGGCGCTGGGCATCGAGCGCGAAGTCGATCATCATGATCGCGTTCTTTTTCACGATACCGATCAGCAGCACCAAGCCGATGGTGGCAATCAGCGTCAAGTCCTGGTCAAAGAGCATCAAGGTCGCCAAGGCGCCCGTAGCAGCCGAGGGCAGGCCCGCCAAGATGGTGATGGGGTGGATATAGCTCTCGTACAGCACGCCCAACAGCACATAAATCACCAGCAAGGCCGCCACCACCAGAATGGCCTGGCTGCCCTGTGAGTTCTGGAACACCGCTGCGTCCCCCCCGTAGGAGCTGATGATGGACACCGGCATCTGGATAGCTTCACGCGCTGCATCGATCTTGGCCGTGGCATCGCCCAGGGCCACACCCGGTGCGAGGTTGAAGGACACCGTCACCGCCTGCAACTGGCCCACGTGGTTGATGGAGGTGGGCCCCACCGTGCGTTCCACGGTAGTGAAGCTGCTCAAGGGGACCAGGCCACCGTTGCTGGAGCGCACATAAATGCTGTTCACCGCTGATTCGTCCTGCCGCGCCTCGGGCGCCACTTCCATGATGACCTGGTAGGTGTCGGCGGGCAGGTAAATGGTGGAGACCTGGCGTTCCCCAAAAGCGCTGAACAGGGCCGTGCGTATGCTGTCCACCGACACACCCAGGGAGTTGGCCCGGTCGCGGTCGATCTTGAGCTGGGCCTGCAAGCCGCGCAGTTGCGAATCGCTGGTCACGTCCCGGAACATAGGGTCTGCACGCAACTTTTCCTGCAGCTTCTGGGCCCAGGTGCTGAGCTCATCGGCCTTGATACTTTGCAGGATGTACTGGTACTGCGCCTTGCTCTGGCGACCGCCGAGCTGCAGGTTCTGGGTGGGACGCATGAACACATTGATGCCGGCCACAGCACGCAACTTCTTGCGCAGGCCTTCCACCACCTTCTTCATGGGCTCGCGTTCACTTTGCGGCTTGAGGGTCACAAACATGCGGCCGGTGTTTTGCGCGCCATTTCCGCCATTGAAGGAACTGACCATGGCCACATTCGGGTCCTTGCGGATGATGTCGGCAGCACGTTCCTGCAGCACGACCATAGCGGCAAAGGAGGTGTCCTCCGCAGCTTCTGTGGTCACCTGGATCTGGCCTATGTCTTCTTCCGGAAAAAACCCTTTGGGGATGACATGCAACAACCATGCAGTTGCTACAAAAGTGGAAATAGCCACACCCAAAATCACATAGCGGTGTGCCAAGGCCAGGTCCAGCATACGGGTGTACCCGGCCAGGGTGGCGTTGAAGGCACGCTCAAAGCTGCGCACCACCGTGCCCGGTGGTTTCATGTGGGCCTCGTCCTTCAAGAAACGGCTGGCCAACATGGGCACCAGAGTCAGGGACACAAAGGCCGACACCACGATAGACAAGGCCACCACCACCGCAAACTCGTGGAACAGGAGGCCGATCACACCGGGCATGAAAAAGATGGGGATGAACACCGCAATCAGCGACACCGAAATCGAGATGATGGTGAAGCCCACTTCGCGGGCACCGCGCAAGGCGGCCTGAAAGGCGTTCTCCCCCTTCTCCACATGGCGGATGATGTTTTCCAGCACCACGATGGCATCGTCCACCACCAGGCCCACCGCCAGCGTCAGGCCCAAGAGCGAAATATTGTCCAGGCTGTAATTCAGCCCCCAGAGCAAGGCCACCGCACCGACCAGCGACACGGGCAGCGACAGGGTGGGAATCACGGTCGCCACAAAGCGGCGCAGGAACAGGAAGATCACCAACACCACCAGCGCAATGGTGCCGATCAGCGTCAAGGTCACATCATGCAAAGCTTCACGCACCGACAGGGATCGGTCGTTCATCGGGGTCATCTTCACGGAGGCCGGCATCTGGCTTTGCAAGGTGGGCAAAGCCGCGCGGATGGAATCCACCACCTGCACTGTATTGGCACCGGGCTGGCGCAGCACGGCCAGGGTGATGGAGGGTTCGCCATTGAAAGTCGCCCAGCTCTTGAGCGACTCCAGGCTGTCTTCCACCAAGGCCACATCGCGCAAGCGCACCGGGTTGCCACCCTTGGTGCTGACAATCAGGTCCGCGAATTCGGCGGCATTGCGCAGTTGTTTGTTGGCCTGCAGCACCAGGGTTTGCTTGGGCCCTTCGAGCGTGCCCACCGGCGTGTTGACGTTTGCCGCGCGCAAAGCGGCGCTGACTTCATCGAGGCCGATGTTGCGCGCTGCCAGCGCCTGGGGCTGCACCCGCACGCGCACCGCATAGCGCTTGGCGCCAAACACATTGACCTGGGCCACCCCATTCACCGTGGACAAGGTGGGCACGATCAGGTGCTCCGCGTAGTCCTGCAACTCAGCGGGCGAGAGTGAGGGCGATTGCAGGGCCACCAACAACACCGGCCCATCGGCCGGGTTCACCTTGCGGTACGACGGCGGGTTGCCCATGTCGGAGGGCAGGGCACGCTGGGCACGCAGCAAGGCGGCTTGCACATCCACTGCGGCCGCATCGATGTTGCGGGACTCCTCGAACTCCAGCGTCAGCGAGGTTTGCCCCACGGTGCTGGTGGAGCTGATAGTCTTCAGGCTGGGAACCGTCTGAAACTGCTTTTCCAGCGGAAGCGCCACCGAGGACGCCATGGTTTCCGGGCTGGCCCCCGGCAAAGACGCCGAGACATTGATGACCGGCGTGTCGTAGCTGGGCAATGCAGCAACCGGAATGCTGCGGAAACCGATCACCCCGGCCATGACGATGGCCAGGTTCAGCAGCACCGTCATCACCGGACGGCGGATAAAGTGTTCGGAGATGTTCATGACTTGGCAGCGTCACTGGAAGCGGACTTGCGGTCGGCTGCCTTGGCATCGCCGTCTTTGGGCTTGTCTTTGCCGCCCTCCTTGCTGTCCCTGGCACGCTCCACCACAGGCACGTTGGGGCGCAGGTTCTGCTTGCCGTCCTGCACCACCGCGTCGCCGGGTTGGATGCCGGTGACCGCCGCTTCGCCCGCTTCCGAATACACCAGCTTGATGGGCTTGAGCACGGCCTTGCCGTCTTCCACCACATAGACGATGGTGCCGCGCGCCCCTTGCACGATGGAGGCAACAGGAATCACCACGGCATCAGAAAGGGTGCTGACGGTTTGCTGCACTTCGGCAAAGGCACCGGGCCAGAGCTTGTTGTCTTTGTTGGGGAACACCGCCTTGGCCTTCACAGCACCCGAGCTGGCATCCACCGCGCTATCTACAAACTGCAACTTGCCTTTGAAAGTTCCGCCGCCATCGGCCAGCGTGGCCTTGACGGATGCGCCTTCTTTCAAGGCTTGCAGCGCATCACTGAGGTTGCGCTGGGGAATGCTGAACTGGATGCCCACCGGGTCCAGCTGGGTGATGGTGACCAGGCTGCTCACATTGGCTTGCACGGCACTGCCCACAAACACATTGACGGCACCGGCACGCCCTGAGGCTGGTGCCACGATGCGGGAGTAGGACAACGCCACCTTGGCAGCCTCCAACGCCGCCTGGTCGGCGTTGATGGTGACCTGTGCGCTTTCCACCACGGTCTGGGCCGTGTCCACCGAGCCCTGGGAAATGAAGTTCTGGGCGAACAGCTGCTTGGCACGTTCGAATTGGCGCTTGGCATCTGCCAGCGACACATTGTCTTTGGCCAGCTGTGCGGCGGCTTTGGCGACGTTGGCCTCCTCCATGCGTGCATCCAGGGTGAACAGCAACTGACCCGCCTTGACGAACTGGCCTTCCTTGAAATGCACCGCCTTGATGGTGCTGCTGACCTGGGTGCGCACATCCACCACATTCAGGGGCACCACGGTGCCGGTGGTCTTGAGCGTGACGTTGAGGTCTTTCTTGAGCGCCTTTACCGTGGACACCGAAGCAGGCGCACCGGCGGGCGCGCTGGCTGCGCCGCTGGCCGGTGTGGCCGCCGGGCTGGCAGCGCCCGAAGCGGCGACAGCCGGCGCGGACTCCGTTTTGCCGGAGCACCCCAGCATGAACAAGGGCAAGGCGGAACACGCCAGCGCGGCGGTGGCACGGTAAATATTCATGGGCGGAGCAACGACAAGTGATAGAGAGGGGAGATGTCTGATGAGTCTACCGCCTCCCCATGGCAGCACCAAGACAGATTTTCCGGCCCGGCCCCTGCGTGTTCAGGGCGCCTTGGTAGCCTTGCGCACTTTCAAAACCTGCCCCAACCACGGGCCCGCACTCACCAGCACGATGCCGCCCAACACCGGAATGGCACCGATCAGAAAACCGGCTTCCAGGGGCTCGCCCAGCAACCAGCTACCGAAGAGCATGCCGAACAAGGGCGTCATGAACGAGAACACCCCCAGGCGGGATGCCAGATAAGTGCGCAGCATCCAGAACCAGGCCAGAAAACTGGCGAACGACACGATGACCCCGTGAAACGCCAGGCTCGCCCACACAGTGGGTATCCAGTTCACATGGCTCTGGCCGGTCGCCACGGCTCCGGCGAACAAAAGCACACAAGCCATCACCAGCTGGTACTGCAGGGTCTTGGCCGGTGTCGCGGTGGACAACACGGAACAGCGCACCACCACCGTAGTGGCCGCCCAACAGATGGCTGCCAGCACGCCCAGAAAATCACCCCAGAGAATGGACGAGGCATCCGATGCGCCTGCGTGACCGCGCCCCAGAAAGGTCATGGCGATGCCGGCAAACGCCAAGGCAATGCCCGACCACTGCAATAGCCCCAAGCGTTCTGCAGGCAGGCGCCAGTGCAAGCCCAGCGCCGCGAAGATGGGCGCGGTATACAGAAACACCACCATATGCGAGGCACTGGTGTGGCGCAGGCCCTCGGCCACCAACAAGAACTCCAGGGCAAACAACACCCCCACGGCCAGCCCCGGCAACAGCGTGCCGTCGCGCAAAGCCATGCGCTCGCCCCGCAGGTGCATCACCAGAGCCACCAGACACGCGGCCATGCCGGAGCGCAGGGCGATCTGCATCACGGGCGCAATCTCAGCCGCCGTAGCCTTCAGCACGACCTGCTGCATCCCCCAGGTGGCGCACAGCGCCACCATCACCACGATGGCCTGCCCATCGATTGCCTTGCGCGTATCCATAACACCCCAGATTGATTGAATGGGGTGATTATTGGGTTGACCGCTTCCCTTGATGTAGTGAAAACTAACAAGCCTTACGCGTTCGCCGACAAGCGTGCCCATCCTACCCACGCCAGTGATGTTCTGCAGCGACTCAAGCGCCCACAGGGGCGCCGCCGAAACGGCTCTCGGCTTGCTTTCGGAACTCAGAAGGTGTCATGCCCTTGAGTTCCAGAAAGCGCCGGTTGAAATTGGCCACGTTGTTGAAGCCCACGTCGTAGCAGATGTTGGTGACATAGCGGTCCGAGGTCATCAGCAGCTGGCAGGCGCGATTAATGCGCACCCGGTTCACAAAGTCGGTATACGTATTGCCGGTCGCCCTGCGGAAGAAGCGAGAAAACCGGCTCTCGCTCATGGCCAATTCGGCCGCCACCTCAGCCGCCGACTGGGAATGCGAAGGGTTCTCGGTGATGCGGTTGACGATGGTGTTGATCTGGTCCAATTCGGTGTCGTTTTCTACGCCACGCATCTGCACGTTGGACAGCAGGCGATAGTCACTCCACCGGGCCAGGTCCGTCATGAAATGGCAGAAAGCGGCCAGGCGTTTCAGCCCGCGTGCACTCTTGACGGCCTGCCAATGCGGCTCCGCCTTGTCTGTCCAACCGAAGAACTCGATACCGTGACGTGCGCGCTCCAGTAGCGGCATGATTTCCTGAAACTCAGGAATCGCTTTGCAGGCCAGCTCCAGCGGCTCGTGGCGGAACTGGATCACCAGGTCACGCCGGGCCACGCCCTCTTCCGGTACATCCAGCGAAATCCAGTTATGGGGCAGCCGCGGTCCACACAGCACCAATTGGCCAGCCGCAAACGGGCCTATCCAGTCGCCGACAAAGGCTTTGCCTGTGGTAGCGGTGATCAGGTGCAACTCGTACTCGTCATGGCAATGCCAACGCGCCAGCGGCGTGGGGTAGCCGTGGTCCAGACAACGGATGAAGCCAACTTCGTCGGTAGGCTCGTAGCCCAGCGACGGATTGCGGTTGTAGTCGGCCTCCAGCTCCGGCGCCTTGCGGCGACCGGCGGCCTGTGCACTCAGGGGCAAGATCGATGCGTGGGTAGCGACCATGGCAACTTCCCTTAGAAAAACGTCAGCACATCACATTACCAGCATTCGCCAGGGACTTTCAGCCCAGGTGGTTCTTTACAAACAGGCCCACCCGCTCATGCGCCACGCGCAATGCCCCCAAGAGCTGCGGGTTGGAAGCCAGCGGGCCCCAGAGCACCGGGTCTGCCACAAAGGCCGCAACCGGGTCGGCAGATTCACACATGGCGTGCGCTGCAGCCGGGTCCATGGCCTGGTCCTGGTAAGTGTAGGCAATCTCCCCCCGGTGCCAGCGTTGCAGGTACGCCAGAAATAGTGCCGGGAGCATGGCCACACCGGCAATGGACTCACCGCGGGCCAGACGCTCGCGAATGGTGGGGGCGATGAAGCCCGGGATTTTCGAATAGCCGTCCATGGCGACGCGCTGATTGGTGTCGCAAATGGCCGGGTTGCCGAAGCGATCCAGCACTACGTCGCGGTAGGCGCGCAGGTCCAAAGGGCTAGGCTTCTCGGGCGTGTCCAGCACAGGAATGGTGTCGTCCGTCACATAGTCAAACGCAATGCGGCGGATGACAGAGTCATGCGTTCCCTCGTGGATGTACTGATAGCCCACCAGGGTGCCGGCCCAAGCGATGCAGCTGTGGGTGGCATTGAGCAAACGGATCTTGGCTTCTTCATAGGCGTCAACCGACTGCACCATCTCCACGCCCACCTGTTCCCAGGCGGGGCGGCCGGCAATGAAGTTGTCTTCAATAACCCACTGGATAAAGCTCTCGCCCATGATGGCGGCTTGGTCGTCCCAGCCGGTGGCCGCCTTGACGCGCTCGACCACATCCGGCGTGGGGCGCGGAGTAATGCGGTCCACCATGGCATTGGGGCTACTGGTGTTCTGCTCTACCCATGCCTTGAGCGCGGTGTCGCCAAGTGCGTCAATGAACTGCAGCAAGCCGGCGCGCGAGCGCTCGCCGTTGTGGCGCAGGTTGTCGCAGTTCATCAGGGTCACCGCACCGGCGCCGCCGTGCATGCGGGCCCGCAAGATGCTGACCAAGCCGCCGTAGATGGTGTGGCCGGCGCGGCCTGCCTTTACCGCCTCCAGTTCAGCCCGCAGGTCAGCAAAAGTGGCCCAGTCCAGCTGATTTTTCGCGTCCAAGTAGTAACCGGCTTCGGTCACCGTGAACGAAATGATGCGTGTCGCAGCCTCAGCTCCGGCTGCGATCAGCGGGGCCAGGTCATCCTGATAAGGAATTACTTTCTGGATCGACTCAATGCGGACATAACTGCGCTCACCTTGGGGAGTGACGGTTTCCAGCGTGTACGCGCCGCCTTGGGCCTGGAGTGCCTCCATGGTGGCCAGCATGTCCGGGCGCAGATTGCCGCCGCTGATGGACCATTCGGTATCGCCACGCTGTCGCAGTTCGTGGATGTAAAGCGCCTGGTGTGCGCGGTGGAACGAGCCCAGTCCGAGGTGAAGAATCGTGGTCATGGTCAGGCGTGAAAAAAGTGGATCAGGGTTCGCTGGGAAATCGCTTAAAGATCAAACTGGGTGGGCATCATCACCACGTCGCGGATGGTCATGCCGCGCGGACGGGTCAGCATGAAAATCACCACGTCAGCGACTTCCGAGGCCTCCAGCAAGCTGCCTTTGGCCTTGGCTTCTGCCAGCTTGTCGGCAGGCCAATCGGACAGCAAAGAGGTAATGACCGGCCCTGGGGAAATCGAGCCGACCCGCAGGCCGTGTTTGAACACTTGGCGGCGCACCGTCTGCACAAAGCAGTCGATAGCCCACTTGGACGACGCATACACGGGCTCCCACGGGGTCGGGAAGTGTGCTGCCAGTGAGCTGGTCACGATGATGTCGCCTGAACCCCGCGCGATCATGTGCGGCAGCACGTTGTGCACGTTCTTCATCACCACATTGATGTTCAGGTTGAGCATGCGGTCGATGGCATCCGGATCGCTGTCGACCAGGTCGCCCCCCACATACAGGCCGGCGTTGGCGTGGAACACATCCAAGCGCCCTTCCAGTGCCAGCACTTGAGTGAGCAAGCTGGCGCACTGGTCGCGATCCAACAGGTCCAGCACCAGGGGCACAGCTTGAGACCCGAGGGTTGCGCAGGCTTTGTCCAGTGCAGTGCGATCACGGTCGATCAGCACCACGCGGGCACCCGCTTGAACCATGGCGCTCGCACTGGCAAAGCCGATACCCGAGGCGGCACCGGTGACAGCGGCCACCTGGCCTTGAAAGGGATGCAGCGGGTGAGATGTCATAACGGCGGACATCAACGTGCGCCCGCGGCGACTACACGGCCGTTGGCATCAAACAGGTGGGCGGCATCGGCATCGATGTGTACGCCTACGTCAGCGCCCACATGCAGCTCGGTGCGGGTGTTCAAGCGGGCCACCAGCTGAGCGCCGCTTTGGGTGGTCACGTAGATCAGGGTCTCGGCGCCAAGAGCCTCGATCAGCTCTACCTTGGCTTGCACACCGCCCTGACCGGCTGCAACCAAGGAGATGCTCTCCGGTCGCAAGCCGATAGAACCCAGCGCAGGCACTGGCACACCGGCCACGGTGGTCACCGAGGGCAGCTTGGCGGCTTCGACCACGTTCATTTGCGGGGTGCCGATGAACTGGGCCACAAACTGGTTGGCCGGGCGGTCGTACAGCTCCAGCGGCGTGCCCACTTGCTCAATGTTGCCGTCACGCAGCACCACCACGCGGTCGGCCAGGGTCATGGCTTCCACTTGGTCGTGCGTCACATAAATGGTGGTGGCGCCCAGGTCGCGGTGCAGCTTGGCGATCTCGATACGCGTCTGGCCACGCAGGGCTGCATCCAGATTGGAGAGCGGCTCGTCAAACAAAAACACTTTGGGGGCCCGCACGATGGCGCGGCCGATCGCCACACGTTGGCGCTGCCCGCCGGACAACTCTTTGGGTGTGCGCTGCAGGTAGTTGGTGAGGTTCAGAATCTTGGCGGCGCGGTCTACCTTGTCTTTGATGATGGCGGGGTCCACATTGGCCAGCTTCAATGCAAAGCTCATGTTTTCGAACACGCTCATGTGCGGGTAGAGCGCATAGCTCTGGAACACCATGGCCAGGTCGCGCTTGCTGGAAGGCTGGTGGGTGATGTCGCGGCCATCGAGCTGCAAGCTGCCGCCGTCGATGGTTTCCAGGCCGGCAATCAGGCGCAAGAGCGTAGACTTGCCGCAGCCGGACGGGCCCACAAACACCACGAATTCGCCTTGCTGGATGGCCAGGTCAATGCCCTTGATGACACGGTGTTCGCCGAACAGCTTTTCAACGCCGCTGAGTTGGAGGTAAGACATGAAAGAGGTCTCCTGATCTGATCTTTATTTGTTACTTGACGGCGCCGAAGGTCAGGCCTTGGACGAGCTGCTTCTGGCTGAACCAGCCGAAGACCACGATGGGGCCGATGGCCATGAAAGAGGCAGCCGACAACTTGGCCCAAAACAGTCCCTCCGGGCTGGAGTAGCTGGCAATCAAGGTGGCCAGCGTGCCGGCCTTGGCAGCGCTCAAGTTCAGCGACCAGAACGCCTCGTTCCAGCTCAGCACCAGGGTCAGCAAACCGGTGGACGCCAGACCGCCCATGGTGAGGGGCAGCAGCACGTAGCGGAACTCGCTCCACAGCGTGGCGCCGTCCATGCGGGAGGCTTCCAGAATCTCGTTCGGAATCTCCTTCAGGTAGGAATACAGCATCCACACCATGATGGGCAGGTTGGACAAGGTGAACACAATCACCAGAGCGGTTCGGGTGTCCAACAGACCACTGGTTTGTGCCATCACATACACCGGCACCAAGGCACCCACGGCAGGCATCATCTTGGTGGAGAGCATCCACATCAGGATGTCCTTGGTGTACTTGCCCTTGAAGAAGGCCATGGCATACGCCGCGGGGAAAGCCAGCATCAAGCCCAGAATGGTGGAAGCCACACTGGTGATGAGCGAGTTGGTGGCGTAGAGCATGTAGTCGCTACGCTCTTGCACGATCTGAAAGTTCTCCAGCGTAGGGGGGAAGAACATCAGGGGCGGCACCGAAATGGCTTGCAGCTCCGTCTTGAAGGCGGTGAGCACCAGCCAACCCAGCGGGAAAAACAACACCAGAGTCACCAGCCATGCAACCAGCGTGCGCAGCCAATGCAGCCAACGGAAAGATTTGGTTTGTGTCATGTGCAGCTCACTTGTCCAGGTTCTTGCCGACCATGCGGATCAGGAAAACCGCCGCGATATTGGCCAGCACCACCGCAAACAGCGCTCCGGCCGAGGCCACGCCGGCATCGAAGTTCAACAGCGCCTGCTTGAAGATCAGGAAGGCCACGTTGGTGCTCGCGTCACCCGGGCCGCCACCGGTGGTGGTGTAGATCTCGGCAAACACGCTGAGCAGGAAGATCATCTCAATCATCACCACGATGGCCACCGAGCGCGCCAGGTGCGGCAGGTACAGGTAACGCAGCTGCTGCAGGTAGTTGGCGCCGTCCATGCGCGAGGCCTCCAGCTGCTCGCGGTTCATGCTTTGCAGCGAGGTGATGAAGATCAGCGTGGCAAACGGCAGCCACTGCCAGGAGACGATAACGATGACGCTGAACAGCGGGAAGTCGGTGAGCCAGTCCACCGGCGTGCCACCAAAGAAAATCCACACCTGCGCGAGCACGCCGTAGATGGGGTTCATCATCATGTGCTTCCACAACAGCGCATTCACCGTGGGCATGACGAAGAAGGGCGAGATCAGCAGGATGCGCACCAGACCGCGCCCGGGAAAGGGCTCGTCAATCAGCAGTGCAATCAGCGTGCCCAGCACCACGGTGATGAGAATCACGCTGCCCAGCAGCAAGAGGGTGTTCATGACGGCCGTGCCAAAGGACGGATCGGTCACAAAGTATTCGAAATTCTCCAGGCCGATGAAACCCGTCTGGTCCGGCTGCATCAGGTTGTAGCGGATCAGCGAGAAGTAGATGGTCATGACCAGGGGCACGATCATCCACAGAAAGAGGGTGATCACTGCCGGCGCCATGAGTGCGCGGGGGATAAATCGGTTCATGAAGATGTCTCTCAGTGAGAGTGGCCGGTCCACACAGGCGCAGACAGCGGCGGGAAACGCGACATAAAAGGGCGCGCAGGTTCCCCCGCGCGCCTAAAGTCAACCTACCGGAGAGATGCTTACTTGTAGTAGCCAGCCTTCTTCATTTCGCGCTCTGCCGCGACTTGAGAAGCCTTCAGGGCTGCGTCTACCGATTTCTTGCCAGCCAGTGCGGCACTCATTTCCTGACCCACGGTGGCGCCGATGGCCTGGAACTCAGGAATCGCCGCAAACTGCACGCCGACATACGGGCTCTTGGGCAAAGTGCTGTCGTTCGGGTTGGCGGAGTCAATCGCCGCCTTTTCAGCCGCAGCAAACTTGGCTGCCTTCATGAACTCGGCGTTGGCATAGGTGCTCTTGCGGGTACCGGTGGGCACGTGGGCCCAGCCATTGGTCTTGGCCACCAGCTCGATGTATTCCTTGGAAGTTGCCCAGGTCACGAACTTGGTAGCGGCATCCACTTTCTTGGAGCCCGATGGAATGGCCAGTGCCCATGCCCACAACCAGTTGGCACCCTTGGGGGTTACAGCGGTTGGTGCTTGCGCAAATGCCACCTTGTCAGCCACTTTGGACTGCTTGGGGTCGGTGATGAAAGACGCTGCAATGGTCGCGTCGATCCACATGCCGCACTTGCCCTCGTTGTACAGCGCCAGAATTTCGTTGAAGCTGTTGGCAGACGAGCCGGGAGGGCCGTAGTTCTTCAGCAGATCCACGTAGAAGTTGATGGAGTCCTTCCAGGGCTTGCTTTCCAGCTGAGGCTTCCACTGCATGTCAAACCACTGGCCGCCGTTGGTGTTTACCAGCGTGGTCAGGAAGGCCATGTTGTCGCCCCAGCCCGGTTTGCCGCGCAGGCAGATGCCGTACACGCCGTTCTTGGGATCATGGATCTTGGCAGCCAAGGCCTTGATGTCGGTCCAGGTGGGCTTGTCGGCCACTTTGATGCCGGCCTTGTCAGCCAAGTCCTTACGGTACATCAGCATGGAGGATTCGCCATAAAAAGGCACCGCGTACATCTTGCCGTCTACGGACAAACCATTTCGCATGGCGGGCAGGATGTCGTCCGCGTCGTACTTGGCATCGGTCTTCAGTTCCTGCAGCCAGCCTTTTTTGCCCCAGATCGGGGTTTCGTACATACCGATGGTCATCACGTCAAACTGGCCGCCCTTGGTGGCGATGTCGGTAGTCACACGCTGGCGCAGCACGCCTTCTTCCAGGGTCACCCACTTGAGCTTGATGTCGGGGTTGGCCTGCTCGAAGTTCTTGCTGAGCTTCTGCATTTCGATCATGTGGCCGTTGTTCACGGTGGCGATAACCAGCTCGGTGTCAGCGGCGAAAGACACGCCTGCCATCAAACCGAAGGCCAAAGCCAGAGAAGCTTTGAGTTTCATGAAACTGTCTCCTGTTGTTAATTTCGTGGTGTTCAGCCAATGCCAACCGTGCATCGACAGGGCTGAATAGTAGAAGTCGCCCCCCAGCGGGGTTGATACTTTCGGGACGATTGCATGTATTTTGATGCGCTACAGAACTAGGGTTTTCCCACACACATGCGATAACGTATTGAGCTCTGGAAATTTTTGCATAGTTTGGCCAGAGAAGTCCGGTCAGCCCCTCTGAGCGCGCAAGCGGTTCGGAGACCGGTAAACACAGCCGTTCTTGGGCTTCTACGGATGTTTTTGTAATTTAGAACTGAGAATTCCGTCGTTCCAGTTTTAACCATGGGCTTTCAGAATCCTCCTTATCGCATTAACGCGTTGATTTCTGGAGTTGATATGCCCTTTGCATCTATTGCCACCGCGCCTCAAAGCGCCTCCCTCACCCGCCGCAGCTTCGGCACGCTGGTACTCGCTGGCGCCATCGCAGCCTCCACAGGCCAGGCCTTTGCGCAACAAAGCATCACCCTGCTCAACGTGTCCTACGACCCGACCCGCGAGCTGTACGTGGAATTCAATGCCGCGTTTTCCAAGTTCTGGAAGGCCAAAACCGGCCAGACGGTGACCGTCAAGCAAAGCCACGGCGGCTCGGGCAAACAGGCCCGCTCCGTGATCGACGGGCTGGACGCTGACGTAGTGACCCTGGCCCTGGCCGGTGACACCGATGCCATCGCCAGGAACGGCGGCTGGATCAACGCCGACTGGCAAAAGCGCCTGCCCCACAATGCCTCACCCTACACCTCTACCATCGTGCTGGCGGTGCGTGAAGGCAACCCCAAAGGCATCAAAGACTGGGATGACCTGATTCGCCCGGATATCAAGGTCATCACCCCCAACCCCAAGACCAGCGGCGGCGCCCGCTGGAACTACCTGGCTGCCTGGGAATTTGCCAAACGCAAGTTCGGCAGCGATGCCAAGGCCAAAGAGTTCGTCGCCAAGCTGTACGGCAATGTGCCGATTCTGGACACCGGTGCCCGTGGCTCCACCATCACCTTTGCCCAGCGCAACCAGGGTGACGTGCTGATTGCCTGGGAAAACGAGGCCTACCTGCTGGAGAAAGAGTTCGGCGCTAAGTTCGACGTGGTGGCACCCTCCCTGTCCATCCTGGCCGAGCCTGCCGTCTCCGTGGTGGACAAGAACGTAGACAAAAAAGGCACCCGTGCCGTGGCCGAGGAATACCTGAAGTACCTGTACAGCGAAGAAGGCCAGGACCTTGCCGGTAAACATTTCTACCGCCCGGCTGTTTCCACCAAAGCCCAGGCCAAGTACGCCAAGCAATTCCCCAAGATCAACCTGTTCACCATCGACCAGGCCTTCGGCGGCTGGGACAAGGCGGACAAAGCGCATTTTGCCGACGGCGCCAGTTTTGACCAGATCTACAGCAAAAAGTAATGAAATCGGCTGCTATCGCTTATGGAATGTGCGCAAGCAGCTATTAAAAATATAGCAACTCACATCAAGGGAAAACCGCCATGTCCATTCAAGCCATCAACGTGCGCAACCAGTTCAAAGGCAAGGTACGTGAAATCATCCGCGGTGACGTGGTCTCGGAAATTGACGTCGAAACCCCTTGGGGCATCGTCACCTCTGTCATCACCACCCGCTCGGTGGACGACCTGCAACTCGCCATCGGGTCGGACGTGGTCGCGCTGGTGAAGTCCACCGAAGTGTCCATCGCCAAGCTCTGACCACCCGCCTCACCGCACGCATAGCCCGCGGCCTTCCGGCCCCGGGCTTTTTCATTTGCGCGCCAGCGCACCTCCCATGCATAAGCAAACTACAAAGTATTCGTTGGGTTTCGCACATCGCTTGCGCAGAATGGCCCCTCGCTAGTTTTGAAGGTGCGTCCATGTCTACTGTGTTGATTGTTCCCGGATGGCGTGATTCCGGACCCGGCCATTGGCAAACCCTGTGGGCTGAGCAGCTGCCCAACGCCGTGCGCGTGCACCAGGACGACTGGATCACCCCTACGCGCACCGCATGGGTCGCGTCCATCACGCGCCACATTCTGGAGATTGATGGCCCGGTGGTTATCGCTGCGCACAGCCTGGGCTGCATTGCCACCAGCCACTTGCCGCCCGAAGCGGCTGAGCGCATTGTGGGCGCCCTGCTGGTGGCTCCGGCCGACCCCGAGCGGCGCGGCATTCTGGCGGACTTTGCCCCTGTGCCCTACCAGCCCCTGCCCTACCGCAGCATCGTGGTGGCCAGCACCAACGACCCGTTTTGCCCGGTGCGCACTGCAGGCGCCTATGCGCGGGCGTGGAAGAGTGAGTTTGTGCGCCTGCCTGACGCCGGCCACATCAACGTAGAAGCCGGCTTCGGCCCCTGGCCGCTGGGCAGTGCGCTGCTGCAATCGCTGCTGCCCCTACCCAGCACCGCCGTAGCGGCCTGAAAGCGCCACACACACAATACGGGCCGGGCATCTACCCGGCCACGCCTGTGACTACGCGGCTTTCTGTTTGCGCACAGTGAACTGGTTGGCCGGGCGCTCCAGCCCCAGGTTTTCGCGCAAGGTGGTGCCTTCGTACTCGGTGCGGAACAGGCCCCGGCGTTGTAGTTCCGGAATCACCAGCGCCACAAAGTCGTCCAGCGATTCAGGCAATACCGGTGGCATCACATTGAAGCCGTCGGCTGCGCCGTTCTCGAACCAGTTCTGAATCTCGTCGGCAATCTTCTCGGGTGTACCCACCACCACCCAGTGCCCCCGCGCACCCGCCAGGTACTCGTACAACTGGCGCACGGTGAGCTTGTCGCGGCGGGCCAATTCCAGCACCACATGCGCGCGGCTGTTACGGCCCAAGGGCGGCTGGGGAATGTAGGGCGGTGGTGCGTCCAAGTCCCACTTGGTCAAGTCTTCGCCCGGCCAGAACGGGGCAATCGTGCTTAAGCCCACCGAGGGGTGAATGAGCTTTTGCAACTCGGCCCACTTGGCCTCGGCTTCTTCTTGCGTGCGCCCCACCACTGGCGAGATGCCGGGCAACACCAGCAACTGCTCAGGGCGGCGGCCGTATTTGGCCAGACGGCCTTTCACATCCGCATAAAAGGCCTGCGCCTCTGCCAGGCTGGTCCAGGCGGTAAAGATGGCCTCGGCAGTCGCAGCCGCCAGTTCCTTGCCCGGCTCAGACGAGCCTGCTTGCACGATCACCGGATAGCCCTGGGGCGAGCGCTCGATGTTGAGCGGGCCTTTCACCTTGAGGTGCTTGCCCACATGGTTCAGGGTGTGCAGCTTGGCGGGGTCAAAGTACACGCCACTGACCGGATCGCGGCTGAAGGCATCGTCTTCATAGCTGTCCCACAGGCCTTTGACCACATCCACAAACTCGTGTGCGATTTCATAGCGCGTCTCTGGATCGGGGTGCTTGTCCAAGCCGAAGTTGCCGTACACGTTCTCCGCGCCCGTGGTCACCACGTTCCAGGCCGCACGGCCCTTGCTGATGTGGTCCAGGGATGCGAACTTGCGCGCCAGCAGATACGGGTCTTCATAGGTGGTCGAAGCGGTAGCCACAAAGCCAATGTGCTTGGTGGCGGTGGCCAGCGCGGCCCACAAGGTCACCGGCTCGAAGTGAGAGACACGGCCCTGGCGGCTGAAGGCTTCATCGCTGCCTTCAAACCACAAGCCGGGGCTATCGGCCACAAACACCTGGTCGAACAGGCCGCGCTCGGCGGTTTTAGCGACCTCGATGTAGTGGTCGATATTGGTGCCTGAATCCACTTGTGATCCGGGGTGGCGCCAGGCGGCAATGTGGTGGCCGGTGGCCATGATGAAAGCGCCCAAGCGCAGTTTGCGTTGTGACATGACAGCTCCTTTGTGCGAATAAAAATTGGTGTGAAAGATCAGGTGTTACCTGCGCCCGGATTCCAGGCAGTCAGGCGGCGCTCGGCCACCTGTAGCAAGGCGTTAAAAACCACACCAATGAACGTGATGGCGATGATTCCGAAGTACATGTCGGCAATCAAAAAGCTGTATTGCCCGTAAATGATCAGGTAGCCCAAGCCGGACTTGGCACCGACCATCTCAGCCGCCACCAACACCAGAATGGAGGTGGCACTGGCCAGGCGGATACCCACAAAAATCGTGGGCACCGAGGCGGGCAAGATGACCTTGATGAACAGCTGCCGCGCGCTGGCCCCCATGGTGCGTGCCGACTTGATGAGCAGCGGGTCCACCTGTTTCACAGCCGCAATGGTGTTGAGCAGCAAAGGCCAGGAGCAGGCGTAGACCACCATGGCGACCTTGGACACCTCGCCAATGCCCAGCAGGAGGATGAACACCGGCAACAAGGCCAGTGCCGCCGTGTTGCGCAGCAGCTCAATCAGCGGGTTGAGAAACTCCCCCAAGCTGCGGTACCAGCCAATGGCCAGGCCCAAAGGCACGGCATACAACACGGCAATGCCAAAGCCCCCCAGCGCACGGCCCACGCTGGCCGACGTGTGCTGCCAGAGCTGGCCATTCAAGGCCAAGGCCCAGCCGGCAGCCAGCACCTCGCTCAGTGGCGGGAAAAATGCCGGGTCGGTTAGCCCGAGGCGCGGGGCCAGCTCCCACCACGCCGCCAATGCCAGCACCAGCGCAGAGCGCCAGCCCCAATGCAGCAGGCTACGCAACACCCGCAACCCGACGGAGGGGGCACTCAACACCAGCGGGACGCTGCCCGCAGTCAACGACACATCAGACATGGAAACTCTCCTTACGGGCAGGCAGGGTGGCAATACGGGCACGGCGCTGCTGGCGCGCTTCGGCCACCTCGTCGTGCAACAGGGACCAGATTTGGTGGCGCAGTTCGCCAAACAGGGGCAGCGAGCGCACATCGGGCGTGTCGGCACGCAGCGTGTCCGGGATGTCCACGATCTCTTTGATACGCCCTGGGCGCGAGGTCATCACCGCCACGCGCTGGCCCAGCACCACGGCTTCGTCAATGCCGTGGGTGATGAACACAATGGTCTTGCCGGTGCGGTGCCAGATGTCCACCAGCTCCTCCTGCAAGGTCTCGCGGGTTTGGGCGTCCAGCGCAGCAAAGGGCTCGTCCATCAGCAGCACCTCGGGCTCATACGCCAAGCTGCGGGCAATAGCCACACGCTGCTTCATGCCGCCCGACATTTCGTGGGGGTAGTGCTTGGCAAAGGCGCTCAGGCCCACCAGCTCCAGATAAGCAGCCGCCTTGGCGCGGCGCTCACTGCGGCCCAGCCCTGCAATCTCCAGCCCGAAGGCCACGTTGTCCAAGGCCGTAAGCCAAGGGAACAGCGCGTATTGCTGGAAGACCACCCCGCGATCCCGCGCCGGGCCGGTGATGGGCTTGCCATCGATCAGCACCCGGCCACTGCTGGGTTGCGCCAGACCGGCCAACAAGTCCAACAGCGTGGACTTGCCGCAGCCACTGGGGCCTACCAGCACCAGAAACTCGCCTGCGCGCACGTCCAGGCTCACCTTGTCCAGCGCCACAAAGCGCTGGGCGGGTGTGCCATCTTCAGACCGCACGGCAAAGGTCTTGCTGACGTTTTCGAACCGGATTTTGGGCGTGCTCATTTCGCTGCCACCTTTGCACTATTGGCATACGGATTGAAGGCGTTCGTGTAGAGATCCGCAGGCTTGACCTGCCCCGGCTTCACGATTTGTTCCTTCACCAGCCAGTCGATCCAGACCTGCAAATCCTTGTCCAGCACCACACCGCCCACGGAGGGAATGCCGGTGCTTTTCCAGAACTGAATGGCATCCGCACTCTCGGCACGGCCACGGGCCTTGATGATCCCTTCGAAGGTGCTGCGCACCTGGGCGGGTGGTGTCACACGCGCCCATTCAATCGCCTTGGCAATCGCACCCACCAGGTGCTTGGAGGCCTTAGGGTTTTGCTCGATGAACTTGGTGCGCAGCACATAGGAGCCCGCAGTGAAATTGCCGAACAAATCACGGTCGGTAAACAGCGGGCGAATGCCGCCGCGTTCCAGCGCCTTGTCCCGCAAGATGCCGCCCAGCGTGCTCACTTCCACTTGGCCCTGGCGCAGCGCCTGCTCGCCTGTGACGGGCGGAGTGATCACAAAAGTGACCTGCTTGGCCTCTTCGTCCGTCACCTTGCTGCGCTCCAGGTACTCACGCACCATGAAATCGTGGTGCGCGCCCAAGGTGTTCATGGCCACCTTCTTACCCAACAAGTCACGGGCTGTCTTGATCGGGCTGTCGTTCTTGACGTAGTAGCCGGTCCAGGTGTTGTCGTCCACCCCGTAGTAGCCGATCACCGCCTTGACGGGGGCTTTTTTGACGATCAACTTGACCAGCGCACCGTTGAACGCGCCGCCAATGTCGATGTCGTTCGTTACCACCGCTTGCACATCCTGCGGCCCGCTGATGGTGTTGCCCACCCACTTGGCCTTCAGCGGGGCCAGATAGCCCAGGTGTTCGGCCAGTTCTATCCAGACCACAGTGCCCACACTGCCTTGGTAGCGGATGTCGGTGACCTCCAGGGCCTCTTGGGCTGCGGCGGGGCTGATGGCGCTCCACGCCAGCCAGGCAGTGGCGAAAAGCTTGATGATTTTTTGCATGGGTTTCCCTCGTTGGTTGTTCATGGGGTGTCAGCGTAGAGACGCAGCGCCACAGCGACAACGAAGAAAAACGAACAAGCAAACACCGCAACAAAAAGCAGATGTGTTCATGCGAAATGCGCGCTTCGCAGAAGGGCTTGGGCTTCCTAGGATGCAGGCCTCTTCTCTGTTTTCACGCTGTCACACCAAGGAGTTTTTATGTCTGCTGTTTTGCAAAGCCCTCTTGCCACCGCCCCTGCGTCCCTGGTGGTCACGCCACTGGCGGGCCGTGTTGGCGCCCTCATTGAAGGCGTGCGCCTCTCCGGCGATCTCGCACCCGAAACCTTTGCAGCCATCCATCAGGCGCTGCTCAAACACAAGGTCGTTTTCTTCCGGGGCCAGCACCACCTGGACGACGCTTCGCAGCAAGCGTTTGCATCGCTGTGGGGTGATGTGGTGGCCCACCCCACCGTGCCCTCCCGCAATGGCACGCAAATCCTGGAGCTGGACTCCCAGCATGGCGGGCGCGCCAACTCGTGGCACACCGACGTGACCTTTGATGTGGACTACCCCAAGGTCTCGGTGCTGCGCGGTGTCACCATCCCCGAATCCGGCGGCGACACGGTCTGGTCCAACACGGCTGCCGCTTACGACGAGCTGCCTGAAGAGCTGCGCGCGCTCGCTGATCGACTGTGGGCCATACACAGCAATGACTACGACTACGCCGCCACCCGCGTAGAGCCCGACGATGCCGGTGCCCAGCACTACCGTGAGGTGTTCCGCGCCCGCTTGATCGAGGCGCAGCACCCGCTGGTGCGCGTGCACCCCGAAACCGGCGAACGCACGCTGGTGGCGGGCCACTTCGTCAAGCGATTTGCCGGCTACAACACGCACGATTCGGACCGCCTGTTCGAGATCTTCCAGCACCACATCACCCGCCTGGAAAACACCGTGCGTTGGCAATGGACGACGGGTGACGTCGCCATCTGGGACAACCGCGCCACCCAGCACTACGCCATCAACGACTACGGCAAGCAACACCGCGTGGTACGCCGCGTCACCGTGCGCGGTGAGGTGCCGGTGGCTGTGGATGGCCGCCGCAGCTTTGCGGTAGGCAACGCGGCCACGCACACCGCCTGATGCGCGGGTTCTTTACCCGCCACGCCTTTTTGTTGCGCTTTGCCCTGCTGTCTTCCTTTATGGGGACCAGCGTGGGCCTGGCCAAGTTCACCACCACCCTATATGCGCTGGAGCTGGGCGCTCAGGGCTGGTTGTTGGCGGCCATGGCGGGCGCGCAATCGGTGGGCATTCTGTTCATGAGTTTGCCCGTGGGTTTCTGGGTGGAGCGCTTCGGGCCGGCGCGGCTGTTCATTGCGGGCAGTTGGCTTATGGGGGCGCTGTATGCCTTGATTCCTGCGGTTCCCCATGCCTTCTTCTTGCTGGCAGTCACCGCCAGCATCAGCTTTCTGATGCCACTTCGCTTCGTGTCGCTCAACACCGTGTTCATGGCGGCGCTGGACCGCATCGGCCACGCGCAGGCGGGCTGGCAGCGCGGCGCGCACATGTCGGGCATGTTTTTGCTCGGGCCCGTAGCGGCTGCCAGCGTGATCCATTGGGGCGGTCATGCGGGCAGCTATTGGTTGATTGCCGGCATGTTTGTGCTCACGGCACTGTTGGCCGGGCCGGTGCTGCGCGCGCAGCCGCACACCCCGCCTGCAGCCGGTGCGCGCGTGGGCATCTTCCCCTCGGTGCGGGCGCTGTGGGCGGAGCCTGCGGTGCGCACCCTGGCCAGCCTGGAATTTGTAGTGCAGGCGGCGCACATGTATTACGCCTTCTACATCGTGGTGATTGCGGTGCAGCAGCTCGGCCTGCCCGCGCTGGGGGCCGGCACGCTGGTGGCGGTGCAAGGGAGTGCCTTCATCGTCTCGCTGTTTTTTTTGGGGCGGTGGGCTGCACGCCTGGGGCCCTTGTGCACGGTAGTGGGCGGCGCGGTGGCTGCAGCACTGGCCATGGTGCTACTGGCCAGCGCCCGCAGCATAGGTGGGCTGTGGGCCGGCGGTGCGCTTTTGGGCCTGGGCCTGGGTGTGCTGCAAATCCACACCCTGAGCCAGTTTGCGGTGTGGGGGGCCAAGCTGGGCCGCGGCCGGGTGTCGGGCCTGAGCGCATTGGCTGGACCCTCGGGCGGATTTCTGGGCGGCCTCATAGGCGGCACTGCGGGCGCCGTGATCGGGCTGCAGGCCATGTTCTTGGTTTTTGTTCCGCTGTTTGCGTGGCTGGCCTGGAACAGTGTCCGGGCGCGCAACTCGCCTCAGATGATTTCGGCTTAAAGAATTAACTTTTTATTCGTTTGAGTTTTGATTACTGCTGATTACAGTCGTCTCCCATCAACGCTGTCCATGGCCCCGTTCCTGCGTTTACATGCAAAATCGGCCTCCAGCGCATATGGAATATGCGCAAACAGCTCACTATTTGATAGCAACTATTTACATACCAAGGAGAAGCACCATGTCAGAGAACTGGAAATTTGAAACCAAGTCCGTCCACGCCGGTTACAGCCCCGACCCGACCACCAAGGCCGTGGCCGTGCCGATTTACCAGACGGCGGCTTACGCTTTTGACAGCGCCCAGCACGGCGCGGACCTGTTCGACCTGAAGGTGCCAGGCAACATTTACACACGCATCATGAACCCCACCCAGGACGTGCTGGAAAAGCGCGTCGCGGCCCTCGAAGGCGGCCTCGCAGCTTTGGCCCTGGCCTCCGGCCAAGCGGCGGTGACCTACGCCATCCAGACCATCACCGAAGCGGGCGACAACATCGTCTCCAGCACTGCGCTCTACGGCGGCACCTACAACCTGTTGGCCCACACGCTGCCGCAATTCGGCATTACTACCCGCTTTGCCGATCACAGAAACCCCGACAGCTTTGCCCCGCTGATTGACGAGCGCACCAAGGCGATCTTCGTGGAGTCCTTGGGCAACCCCCAGGGCAATGTGACAGACATCCGCCGCATTGCCGACATTGCCCACGCCCACGGCATTCCGTTGATCGTGGACAACACGGTAGCCACGCCCTACCTGCTGCGCCCCATCGAGCATGGGGCCGACATCGTGGTGCACTCGCTCACCAAGTATTTGGGCGGCCACGGCACCACCATCGGTGGCGCGATTGTGGACAGCGGCAAGTTCCCCTGGGCTGAGCACAAAGCCCGCTTCAAGCGCCTGAACGAGCCCGACCCCAGCTACCACGGCGTGGTCTACACCGAAGCCTTGGGCGCAGCCGCCTACATCGGCCGTGCCCGCGTGGTGCCACTGCGCAATACCGGTGCCGCCATTTCGCCCTTCAATGCCTTCCTGATCCTGCAAGGCATCGAGACGCTGGCCCTGCGCATGGAGCGCATCACCGACAACGCGCTCAAGGTGGCACAACACCTGCAACAGCACCCCAAAGTGTCGTGGGTGAACTTTGCCGCCCTGCCTGGCCACCCTGACCATGCCTTGGCGCAAAAGTACCTGGGCGGCAAAGCCTCCGGCTTGCTGACCTTTGGTGTGAAGTCGGCGGAAGGCCAGGGCCGTGAAGCCGGCGCCCGTTTCCTGGACGCGCTGCAGGTGTTCACCCGCCTCGTCAACATTGGCGACGCCAAGTCCCTGGCCACCCACCCGGCTTCCACCACACACCGCCAACTGTCGCCGGAAGAGCTGGTCAAGGCCGGTGTGCCCGTAGATGCCGTGCGCTTGTCGGTAGGCATTGAGCACATTGACGACCTGCTGGCCGACCTGGACCAAGCACTGGCAGCGGTGTAAGACGGCATGAACTTCCAGCAGCTCAAGTCCGTGCGTGAGGCCGTGCGCTGCGGCTACAACCTGACCGAAGTGGCCAGCATGTTGCACACCTCGCAGCCGGGCGTGAGTCGCCAAATTCGCGAGCTGGAAGAAGAGCTGGGGGTGGAGATTTTCAACCGCGCCGGCAAGCGCCTCACGGGTCTCACGCCTCCCGGCAAAGACCTGCTGCCCATCGTCGAGCGCTTGTTACTGGATGCCGAAAACCTCAAGCGTGCAGGGCAGGATTACAGCGCGCAACTGGAAGGCCAGCTGTCCATCGCTGCCACGCACTCGCAAGCGCGTTACGCCCTGCCCCATGTGGTGAAAGACTTCCGCGACAAGTTTCCGAAAGTCACGCTGCACCTGCACCAGGGCTCGCCCAAGCAGGTAGCCGCCATGCTGCTCTCCGGTGAGGCTGACATTGGTGTGGCCACCGAGGCACTGGCCGACTACGCGCAGCTGGTCACCCTACCCTGCTACCGCTGGACGCACAGCATCGTGGTGCCTCCGGGCCACCCGCTGCTGGGGCAGACGGAGCCCGTCACGCTGCAGCAACTGGCGCACTACCCCATCATCACGTATGAGCTGGGCTACACCGGCCGGGCCCATATCGACAACGCCTTTACGGCAGAGAACCTGCACCCCAATGTCGTGCTGACGGCCATGGATGCGGACGTGATCAAGACCTATGTGGAACTCGGCATGGGCGTGGGCATCGTTGCCTCGGTGGCGCTGGATGCGGAGCGCGACCGCAACCTGCGCATCCTGGATGCGGGCCACCTCTTTCAGGTGAACGTGACCCGACTGGGTTTGCGCAAAGGCGTGTGGCTTCGGGGCTATGCCTACAGCTTTATTGAGACCTTTGTGCCGACGCTGAACAAGGCTGTGGTTGCGAAGGCGTTGAATAGTGGGATGGAGGGGGAAACTTGAGCCTGCTCCGGGATTTGCCGGCCAAGAACATGTCTTCTCTTTAGTCGCGTAACGTGGTCAACAGCGTGACCAGCTCGTGCAACCCAGTGAAAGGCTCAGGGTCAGTGTAAGCATTGAACTTCACTGCCAGTGCCCGAGCCCTCTGCATTGCCGTTTCCAATCGACCAAGGGTGATGGCAAATACACCCCCAGCGCCTTTGTCATATCCGGGGATGTGCTGTTTCAGGCGGTCCATCACTTCAGCACGGTGAATTGGCGCTTGAATATCCTCGTAATGCAGCAACAACCACAGTTCGAAACTAGGGATCGAAGCAATGGCCTTGAAGCTGACGGGCCGCCTGTCGTCATTGCGCAACTTGCCATCCAGCGAATTGGCCAACTCCAAAGCATTGACATAGCTATGGTGGTCGTCGCGGTCAAACACCGCATAGACCAAGTCAAAACTTTTCGGGCGGATGCCTTTGCGGAGATCACCTGCTTCAAACAATTGCTGGGCGTATCGCACCACCTGAATAGGCGCGGTGCCATATTGACCCGGCTGGACAGCCACATTGGCGGAATGCAGATGGTACGCAGCACGTATCTCTTCCAGATACAGCGGTTCGGTTTTGCTGCCCTCGGTAACGATCAGGATACGGGCATAACTGGCACGCAGCCCCTCCTTGGCTACTTTGCGACGCAACTGCCGGTCTTTGGCCTGGTTGTCGCGCCCCATCAGTGCTGAACTCCCAAGGACTCATTACGCAAGAGGGGGAGCGCGCCGTAGCGCCCCTGCAAATAGCCGCGCTCTAAGGCCTCATTCTTCCGGGGGCTGAAGTCAATCAACGGATACAGCGTAGAGCTTTGATCCTGGTGCTTTTCGACAAACCAGATTTGATCGCGTCGAAACAAACCATACGCATCGAGGAGCGAGGTGTCGTGCGTGGTGAAGATCAGTTGCGCACCGCCGGTGTTGATTTCAGGGCGATGAAACAAACGCACCAGAGCCTGAACCAGCAAAGTGTGCAAGCTGGTATCCAGTTCATCCACCAGGAGCGTTTGCCCCTTGCTGAGAATATCCAGGATAGGCCCGGTGAGAAACAACAGATTGCGAGTGCCACTCGATTCATCCATCAGGTCAAAAACGGCTTTACCGTGCTCAGTAAGGTGGTGAAACTTCACTTCGTCCACCGCCTGCTCGACAGCAGACTCCTCGCGTTTGCCAGAAGTTAGATCGAAATTAATCGTGTGCACCATAGCCTGTTTCGTGGCCACCTCAATATCCGAAATACTAATGTCGGCGGCACGCAGGAACTCACAAATGGCTTTGCATTGTTCTTCTCGCTTGAGCATTTGTACCGAGAACTGTGGGGACAGTGGCGATTGCTCATTGAAAATCACCAGCCGGTTTGCGAACCAGTCAAACACCGGGCGCAATGCATCGCTGTTGAGTTGCACGGCCACGGCCAGGAACAAGGCATTGGGTCGGGTCGCTCCCTCCCACAGATTCTTGGTACCTTTCAGACTGCTGCTGAACTCATAAACATCCTTGCCGCTTTCGGCATCGAAATGGCGCGCGAACCAGCGTTGCGGCTTGAACGCTTTGTAAACCAAAAGTTGCTCACTCACGATGCGCTGGGCATTCATGGCAAAACCGTACTGGTAACGCACACCAGCCAGGAGAAAAGTAACCTCGAATTCCGTTGGCTGCTTGCCCGATGTGACGTCTAATTTGAAGGGGTGCAGTCGGTCAAAAGTCTGTCCTGGCGGCAGAGCGGCAGATTCCAGAACCACGCCACGCATGTACTGCAAGGCCTTAATCAGGTTGGACTTGCCGCTGGCATTGGCACCATATACCACCGTGCTTTTCAGCAAATGTGGGGCAGCCTTCAGTCCAGTAGCCAGCGCATGGGTGTCCAACAAGCTCGTGTCCGAGGATGCGACAAGGCTGAGCACTTGCTCATCGCGCAGGCTACGGAAATTCTTAACGCGAAACTCGATTAGCATTGAAGTTACACTTAAATTAAGAAATAAATCCATATTATGCACATTGCATGCAAATAAGTTATTTATTCGTCATGGCAAAGCTAAATACGGGCGCGCGTCTACAACCTGCGCATCCTGGATGCGGGCCACCTCTTTCAGGTGAACGTGACCCGACTGGGTTTGCGCAAAGGGGTATGGCTTCGGGGCTATGCCTACAGCTTCATTGAGACGTTTGTGCCGACGCTGAACAAGGCTGTGGTGGCGCAGACTTTGGCCGAAGCCAGCGACCACGAAGCGTGAGTGCACAGGACGGGCTGCAATGGCCCGCCCTTATTCGATTTGCGCAGTTGTAGCTGACGTTTCATTCCTTCTCTTGTGCGCAAGGTCTTCGCAGAATGAACTCCTTATGTAAGCGGCATGTGCCGCAGGAGAGAAACAATGCAAGACAAGCATTCCACATACGACATCGACAGCCCCTTCACCCTCCGTGAGTTGGCGCTGTCACTTGGCTATGCGCTCGCAGGTGTGGGGGCGGTTGCCCTGATCGTGAACCTCTGGCTGCTGCCGGTGAAGATGATTTGAGAACTCACACCATGCGCACCTTGAATCCCCATTCGTGTGACGACTTCATCCTTATCAATCTGGTGCGGGTGCTGAGCGTCACTACCCGTTCCAGGCAGATCCAAAAAGGTAATAAGGACATGACAAAACATCGCTTCCTGCAGTGGGAGGGAGCTCCCACAATGGACGCATTCATATCACCACGTAGAGCTCACCATGTCTGTCTTACTCATTGCCGGTAGCCCCTCAGAGCGTTCACGCACTGCAGCCCTTTTGGAGGCCGCGGGCCAGCGTCTGGAGGCACGCGGCGTACTCGTTGACCGCTTGCGCGTACGCGACCTGTCGCCCCAAGCGCTGTTGCTGGCTGACTTCGGTCACCCCTCTATCAGCCAAGCCACCGGACGGGTTGCAGACGCTGACGTCATCATCGTGGCTACCCCGGTCTACAAGGCCGCATACAGCGGTGTACTCAAAGTCTTTTTGGACTTGCTGCCGCAAGACGGCTTCAAGGGCAAGGTCGTGCTGCCACTCGCTACCGGTGGCAGCCCGCACCACATGCTGGCCTTGGACTATTCCTTGCGCCCGGTGCTGCAGTCGCTAGGTGCCAAACACATCCTGCCTGGCATCTACGCCACTGACTCGCAAGTCACGGTTAACGAAAGCGGCAGCTACCAGGTCAGCGCGGATATTGGCCAGCGTATCGATGATGCAGTGAACACCCTCATCACGGAGACCTTGCAAACCGGCTTGGCCATTGCAAGCCGCTTCCCCTCGGTTGCCTTTTCGGAGGTGCGTTGCAGCGTCTAAGAATGATGGCGCACCTCAGGCGCCAGGAGCTGCAGACGCGCTACAGTCCTGCCAACCCGCAGGACACGCATGAACTGGTTTACCGCTCTTTCTTCCCTTTTTCGCCCCAAACCCCTGACCGCCGAGCAGCGCGCCCGTGAGCTGCTACGCGCCGTGGACGCCGGGGGCGTGCCGCTGAACGTGGCGGTGGTGAACCACATTGCGCGCGAGCTGGGGTTGGATGTGTCGCGCAAGGCGCGCATGCCCGAGACGATTGAGCGCATCCGCAAAGTGATGGCGAAGCGCTGAAGCCATGCTCAAGCTCGGATTCAACTTTCTGGTCGTGGTGCTGCTGGTGCTGGTGGTGGTGTTTGTGTGGCGAGGCAAACGCCGCGAAAAGTGGGTGCGTGCGGGCCTGTGCTACAGCTGCGGCGCGGTACCCCACACCACCGACAAGCATGGCCGCATCTGCAAGGACTGCGTGCAGACCCGCACCATCCAGCGCTGGCTGGGCGGCATCATGGCGCTGGTGATCGCCGCGATTGCGGCTTGGGTGCACTGGCCACTTTGAGCCGTTGCGCTATAAATTTCATAGCTATTTGCGCACATTCCACGAGCGCCACTGGCCGATTTGGCATCCAAAGGCCGGGCATCAGGAACTTCCGGAAGCTGCGGCGTATCATCCACGCATGCGTGTTGTCCTCCTCATCCTGCTGATCGCCCTGGCGCCCCTGCGCGGCATGGCCAATGAGCTGATGGCGACCCGCATGGCCGCTGCGCTGACCGCCAGCGTAGCGACGGCCGCACACCAAGGCACACCGGCTGTTGCGCAGGCAGGTGGCCACCACTGCGACGACATGGCCGCCAGCGCCATGCCCGAACACCCGACCACTGCGGCAGATGCAGCACCCACGCACCACACGAGTCCTGCGGCCACCATGGCGTCGCACGACGGCTGCGAAAACTGCTCCCTCTGCCAGATGTGTGCCGCAACCGCCATGCCCGCTGATTTGCGGGTGGCGCTGCCGGTGTTCGGCCCGCAGATGCGGATGCCGGCGCACGCCGACCGCTTTGCCAGCGCCTTGCCGGCATTGGCCCAAAAACCACCCATTTCCTGATTCCAAGGCCCGTAGTGGGTCTGTAGTCCGCCCACCTGCTGCCGTGCGCAGCCTGCGGGCGGGGTGTTTGCACCTTGAATCAGGAAACCATCCATGTATTTTTTGCCTCCGCATTTGCGGCACTCCCGCGCCTTGGCCCTGAGCGTCGCTCGGACACTTTGCTTCGCGCTTTGGCTGGCCGCCCCCGCGCACGCCCAGCCAGCAGCGCCCGTTCTGACCGAACCTGCGCGCACCCTGCAAGCCAGTGACGCCGCCAGCCCCGTGCCCGCGCTGCCCTACCGTTCGGTGTTTGCCGACCTGCCCAAGGGCGTCGAAGCAGGCAGCACCGACTGGAAGGCCGCCAACCAGGCGGTTGCCGAGTTTCCGCGCGGCCACATTGACCTGTTGCAATGGGAAAAAGCTCGCGCTGCGGCGCCTAAGGAAAAGCCATGAAGCGCCTACCCGCCGCACTGTGTACACCGCAGGGCATGCACTCCGTTGCACACCGGCACGCACGCACCGTGGTGCGCGTGTTCGCTGTGGCGCTGCTGCTCTCTCAGGCCCATGCCGCCCTGCCCGATGGCGGTGTGCAAGGCCTGCAAACCGAGGTGCAAGCCCGGCTGAGCGGCCTGCTGGGCCCGTCCGCCACGCCCCTGCGCATCGCCAGCCCGAACGTTGCAGGCGCTGACGAGCTGGCCCAGCTGCTGCAAGCCCCTATCGATGGGCCTGCTGCCATGCGCATCGCCCTGCTCCACAACCCCGAGCTGCAGATGGCGCTAGGTGCCGAGGGCAGCAACATCACCGACAGGCAAGGCCCCGGCTTTCCGGCCCGGCTGCGCGCCCGCGACGAGGCCACCCGCTTGGTCCTGCGCGCCTACAAGGCCTGGTTGAACGCGGTGGCCGCAGAACGCAGCGCCCAGCTGCTGCGCGAAGCCAAAACCACGGCCGAAACCGCTGACGAACTCACCCGCCGCATGGTGCGCGCCGGCAATGTGAGCCGCCTGACCCAAGCCCAAAGCCAGGCCACGCTGTCAGACGCCGCAGTTGCGCTGGCGCGGGGCGAGCAAGCGGCGTTTGCCGCGCGCGAGCAGCTCATCCGGGTGCTGGGCCTGTGGGGTGCGCAAACCGGCTTTACCTTGGCGACTGCCCTACCCACATTGCCCGCCAGCCCCACGGACACCGCTGATTTGGAAGCACGCGCTGTTGCCGCCCGCAGCAGCCTGCAAGCCGAGCGTTTGAATTGGCAAGCCAAACAAGCCAGAGCGGTGCCAAGCAGCATTGACGAGCGTTGGGATGCGCTGGGCGACGCCGCCAAAGTCCGGGCACAAGCAGTGCTTGTGCGCAGCGAGGCACGCGAAGCCGCTTTTAACCTGCGCACCCAGTGGGACATCACCCACCACCTGCAGACCGAGGTGCTGCCGCTGCGCCAGTTCATCCACGACGAGCTGACCCTGCGCTACAACGGCATGCTGACCAGCGTGTTGGAGGTGATGGCCGACAGCCGCACCCGCACGCTCAGCAGCCTCGCCGCCGCAGAAGCGCTGCGTGACTACTGGCTGGCCTTTGCCGATGTGCAGGCGGTACTGGCCGGTGTGTCGCCCGAGGGCAGCGCCCCCGCCCGCACGGGTGCTGCTGCCGGCGCCGAAGCCAAGCCCGCGCATTGATCGCGCCCCCATTCAAGGATCTGTATGAACCGACGTCACTTTTTCAACGGTGCCGCAGCCACCGCCATGGGCGCCGTGGCCGCCGCCTCGGTCAGCCGCGTGGCCATGGCCGCATTGCCTGAACCGGTGCTGCAAAGCTCGCCCGCCACCATGCCGCCCCTGGTGCCCGCCAGCGGACGGCCTTACAACCCGGTGGTCACCCTCAACGGCTGGACCCTGCCCTGGCGCATGAACCAGGGCGTGAAGGAATTCCACCTGGTGGCGGAGCCAGTGGTGCGCGAGATGGCACCCGGCTTCAAAGCCAACATGTGGGGCTACAACGGCCAGAGCCCCGGCCCCACCATCGAGGTGGTGGAGGGCGACCGGGTGCGCGTGTTTGTGACCAACAAGCTGCCCGAGCACACCAGCGTGCACTGGCACGGCCAGCGCCTGCCCAACGGCATGGACGGCGTGTCGGGCCTGAACCAGGCGCCCATTCCGGTGGGCAAAACCTTTGTGTACGAGTTTGTGGCACGCCGCCCCGGCACATTCATGTACCACCCCCATGCGGACGAGATGACGCAAATGGCCATGGGCATGATGGGCTTCTGGGTCACCCACCCCAAAACAAAAAACCCGCTCATCAGCGAGGTGGACCGGGACTTTTGCTTTCTGCTCAATGCCTACGACATTGACCCCGGCAGCATGACCCCCAAAATCATGACCATGCTGGACTTCAATATTTGGAGCTGGAACAGCCGGGTCTTCCCCGGCATTGACACGCTCAATGTGCGCCACATGGACAAGGTGCGCATCCGCGTGGGCAACCTGACCATGACCAACCACCCCATCCACCTGCACGGCCACGAGTTCATGGTGACAGGCAGCGACGGCGGCCCCTGGCCGCTGGCGGCGCGGGTGCCCGAAATCACCACCGACATTGCGGTGGGGCAGATGCGGCAGTTGGAGTTTGTGGCCGACGAAGAGGGCGACTGGGCCTTCCACTGCCACAAGAGCCACCACACCATGAATGCCATGGGCCACAACGTGCCCACCATGATCGGCGTGGACCACCGCGGGCTGGTGGGCAAATTGCAAAAAGCCATGCCGGACTACATGGTGATGGGCGAGCGCGGCATGGCCGACATGGGCGAGATGGAAATGCCCCTGCCCGACAACACCGCCCCCATGATGACGGGTAGCGGCCCTTATGGCGGGGTGGAGATGGGCGGCATGTTTAGCATCCTCAAGGTGCGCAAAGACCAGAAGCCAGGGGATTACAAAGACCCCGGTTGGTACACCCAGCCGCCCGGCACCCGCGCCTTTGAATGGACCGGCGCCCTGCCCGAACCCGCACGCTTTCAGGCGGAGGGCAAGGGCAGCATGCCCCTGGCCCAGCCGCCCCACCACGACACCCAGGTCCAGGTGCGCAAGCCCACGGGCCACATGAATCACTAAGCCTTTGCTCTTTCACAAACCTCTCAACACCATGAAAAACACTATCAAATTCATAGCTGCTTGCGCAATATTGGCGGGCGCTAATGGCTCTTTTGCTGCTGGAAGCCATGCCGGAGGCCACGGCCACGGTACCGAGGCCATCGGCAAACCCGGTGTCGCCGCCAAGGTGAGCCGCACGGTGCAGATCGACATGACCGACAACATGCGCTTCACCCCCTCCACCGTGACGGTGCGCAAAGGCGAGACGGTGCGCTTCGTCGTCAAAAACTCCGGACAGCTCAAACACGAGTTCAACCTTGGCACCGAAAAAGACTTGAAGGCCCACTACGAGCTGATGAAGAAGTTCCCGGAGATGGAGCACGACGAACCCCACATCGCCAGCGTGGAACCCGGCAAAACGGGCGAGGTGATCTGGCAGTTCACCAAAGCGGGCACCGTGCACTTTGCCTGCCTGCACCCCGGCCACTATGAGGCCGGTATGAAAGGCGCTGTGAAAGTGGGGACTGCCAAATGATGCGCACGCGCCGTACCTCTATGGCTTCGCTCGGTGCCCTGCTGACAGCGGCCTCTCTTCTGTTGGCTTGCGGTCCGTCCTTCGCTGCCGACTTGGCCCATGGCGAGATTCGCAAGATCGACAAGGCTGCGGCCAAGATCACCATCAAGCATGGCGACATCCCCTCCATCCAGATGCCGCCCATGACCATGGTGTTCGGCGTCAAGGACGCGGCCTTGCTGGAGAGCGTCAAGGCGGGTGACAAAATCCGCTTCGATGTCGTCCAGGAGGGCGGCAAGTACATCGTCACCCGTCTCGAAGCCGCCCCATAAGTCCCATGAAGCGTCTGCTGCACCGTCTCACCCCCCGTGGCATCAGCGCCGCCTTGCTGGCGGCTCTGCTCTTCGGCGCCGGCACGCCCCTGGCCAAGTGGCTGATGGGCGATGTGCAACCCTGGATGCTGGCCGGTTTGCTGTACCTGGGCTCCGGGCTGGGCTTGGGCCTGTTCCGCCGTCTCCGTGGTGCGGCACCGGTGCAGCTCGCCCCCGGCGAGTGGCGCTGGCTGCTGGGTGCGATAGCCAGCGGGGGCGTGGTGGGCCCGGTGTTGCTGATGGTGGGTTTGAGCGGCATGCCCGCGTCCGGCGCGTCGCTGCTGCTGAATGCCGAAGGCGTGTTTACCGCCGTGTTGGCGTGGGTGGCTTTCCGCGAGAACGTGGACCGGCGCATTGCGCTCGGCATGGCCGCCATTGCCGCTGGTGCGCTGGTGCTGAGCTGGCCCTCGCAACCGGGGTTTGCGGGTGCATGGCCGGCGCTGTGCATTCTGGGTGCCTGCCTGGCCTGGGCGCTGGACAACAACCTGACGCGCAAGGTGTCGCTGCACGATGCGAGCTGGATTGCCTGCGTCAAAGGCCAGGTGGCGGGCAGTGTGAACCTGGTGTTGGCACTCGCGCTGGGCAACGCCCTGCCGGCGCTACCCGCCCTGGGGGCTGCCTTGCTGGTGGGCCTGCTGGCCTATGGCCTGAGCCTAGTGCTGTTTGTGGTGGGCCTGCGAGAGCTGGGCACGGCACGCACCGGTGCGTATTTTTCGCTAGCGCCCTTCTTCGGCGCAGCGCTGGGTCTGGACTATGGCGAGCCACTGACCTTGCAGCTAGCAGCAGCGGCGGCTCTCATGGGCCTCGGGCTGTGGCTGCACCTGACCGAACGCCATGCGCACCCCCATGTGCATGAAGCCATGGACCACAGCCACCCGCACAGCCACGACCTGCACCACCAGCACGATCACCCCGACCAACCCGGGCTGGCGCTGGCACCCGGCGAAGTGCACACGCATGCGCACCACCACGCACCCATGCGCCACAGCCACCCGCATTACCCGGACGCGCACCACCAGCACGCGCACTGAGCCGGGGCGCTGAGGCTGCGATCAGGGCCGCCCCAACTGCCTCAAGGCCGATTGAAGCGCAGCCAGCCGATGCGCCCCAGCTTGGCCGCCAACACGAGCAGCGGGGCACTGTGCATGCACAGGTCCCAGATGTCCAACGGACGCACCAATGTGCCTTGGGCCAGCATGCGGAGTTTTTCGACCAGGTGCGGCTCCGGGGTGAAGGGCGCAAGCCCCAACCCCAGGGCGAACAGCAGCAGCCAGTGCACAGGGAGGCGGTCCAACCAACGGATCATCATAGGGCCCGCCATCACGGCACCAGCTGGCTGTTGATAGGCGCCAGGTCCTCGGCCTTCAGGGTGCCGGCGGCCTGCTTGAGCTTCAAGCCGCCCACCAGCACGTCGTAGCGCGCCTTGGCCAGGGTGGCCTTGGTGCTGTAGAGCTGGCTCTGGCTGTTGAGCACATCGATGTTGATGCGCACCCCCACCTGGTAGCCCAGTTTGTTGGCGTCCAGCGCGCTTTGGCTGGAGGCTTCGGCCGCTTCATAGGCCTTGACCTGGGCCTGGCCGCTTTGCACGCCAAAGTAGGCCGTGCGGGTGGCCTGGGCGATGGTGCGGCGGCTGGCTTCCAGGTCGGTGCGGGCTTTGTCTTCCAGCGCCAGGGTTTCCTTGATGCGGTTCTGGGTCGCAAAACCGGCGAACAAGGGCACATTGAGGCTCAGG